>NZ_JBQVSQ010000002.1:219918-847330 GCF_052952715.1 Burkholderia sp. YIM B11467 | reverse complement strand
CGCTGTTGCCCGGCCCACGGCCGGCCATCGAGATCGAACCGTATTTGCCGGGACGCTTCCTGACCGCGTCCCCCGTAGCCGGAGCGCTGACATGATCATTCATCTGGACGGCCGCGTGCTGACGGTGGCCGACGGCGCGACCGTCGCGGCTGCGGTCGCGGCGAGCGGCGACGACACGACGCGCGTGTCGTGCACGGGTGCGGCGCGTGCGCCGTTTTGCGGAATGGGCATCTGCCAGGAGTGCAGGATGACGATCGACGGCCGGCGCCGTCTGGCTTGCCAGACGCTGTGCCGCGACGGGATGCAGGTGGAGCGCACGCGATGAAACAGGAACGACTGAGCGTCGACGTCGCGATCGTCGGCGCGGGCCCGGCCGGGCTGTCGGCCGCGCGGGCCGCCGCAAAGAGCGGCGCGACGGTCGCGATCGTCGACGACAACCCGCGTGCGGGCGGGCAGATCTGGCGGCAGGCGGCCACTGCCGCGCCGACGCCGGCCGCTGCTGAGCGTCTCGCCGTATTGCGGCAACCGAACGTCACGCATCTCGCGGCGACGCGCATCGTCGCCGAAACCCAGCCGGACACGCTGCTGCTCGAGGACGACGAACGCGGGCTGCTGCTCGACTACCGGACGCTGATTCTCTGCTGCGGCGCCCGTGAGTTGCTGCTGCCGTTTCCGGGCTGGACGCTGCCGGGCGTCACCGGCGCGGGTGGCCTGCAGGCGCTGATCAAGTACGGCCTCGACGTGCGCGGGCAGCGTACGGTAATCGCGGGCAGCGGGCCGCTGCTGCTGGCGAGCGCGGCGACGGCCCGTCAGGCTGGCGCGCGCGTGTCGCATGTGCTCGAACAGGCCGCCTGGGGCGACGTGGCCGGCTTCGGCGCGGGGCTGTGGCGCTGGCCGTCGAAGCTCGCGCAGGCCGCGAAGCTCGTGACGGCTGCCTATCGGCCGGATGCGCATGTTGTCGAAGCGTTCGGCGACAAGCGGCTCGAACGCGTGCGGATTCGACACGGCGATCGCGAGTTCGACGTCGATTGCGACCGGCTCGCGTGCGGTTTCGGCCTCGTGCCGAACACCGTGCTGCCGAGCCATCTCGGCTGCCGGATCGAGAACGGCGCCGTGGCGGTCGATGCGCACCAGCGCACGAGCCGCGACGGGCACTTCGCAGCCGGCGAGTGCACGGGCGTCGGCGGCAGCGAGCTGGCGATGGTCGAAGGTGAAATTGCCGGTTATGCGGCGACCGGGCAGACGGCGCCGTTGGCTGCGCTCGTCGCGCGGCGAGCGCACTGGCAGGCTTTTGCAGATGCGGTACGCGAGCGTTTCGCGATCCGCGAGCCGATCCGCCGGCTCGCGCGGCCCGATACGCTGCTGTGCCGTTGCGAGGATGTGCGTTTCGATGCGGTCGCACGGGAGCCGGGCTGGACGGCCGCGAAGCTGCAGTCGCGTTGCGGGATGGGCGCGTGCCAGGGCCGCGTGTGCGGTGCGGCCGCGCAGGCGTTGTTCGGCTGGACGCCGCTCGTGCCGCGCACACCACTCGTGCCCGCGCGGGTCGGCACGCTGATGCTGGACGGTGCGGCGTCGTGCGACGGCGCGTGACGCGTCGCGGCGAAGCGGCCCGGTTCGCGCCGGGCTGCGCCATTCACTCCATCTTCATTTTCTTCCATTCGCCCATCTGAGGCGCCGCACAGGCGCGCAGGCACTCGATCGTCGCGGCCGCGGCCGCGGCCACGGCCGCGCGATTCGCGCTGTCTAGGCGCGAGACCATCGACGCCGCGCGCTGACTTTGGTGCTCCATCGGCAGGAGGCTGGCGCTCGGCGTGGTTCGCGCCGAAGCGACGCGGGCGAGCGAACCTGAACAGGCCCGAGGAGGGCACAAGGTCGCTGTCAGGCAAGCAGCCGGAATCGATGATATATAAAGTGATATAATATCTATTATTTAATTGTTATCCTGCGCTGATGAACGACGATCTTCCCGCCGGGCTGCCCGAGCCCGACCAGATGCGCGCAGCCGCCGATTCGGCCTGCGCGCTGCTCAAGGTGCTGTCGAATCCTGACCGGTTGCTGCTGCTGTGCGAACTGTCGCAGGGCGAGCGCAGCGTGAGCGATCTCGAGACGAAGCTGGACATCCGCCAGCCGACGCTGTCGCAGCAACTTGGCGTGTTGCGGGACAACGCGCTGGTCCGTACGCGCCGCGAAGGCAAGAACATCCACTATTCGCTCGACAGCCCGGCCGCGATCGCGGTGATGGGCGTGCTGTACGAACAGTTCTGCGGCCCGGCCGCGAAGGGGCAACGACGTGCAGATTGATGCGCTTCATGTCACGCCGTGGCTGTCGCTGGCCGGCGGTGTGCTGATCGGGCTCGCGGCCGCGTGGCTCGTCGCGTTCAACGGCCGGATTGCCGGCATCAGCGGCATCGTCGGCGGCCTGTTCACGGCGGGCGCCGGAGAGCGCGACTGGCGCGTCGCGTTCGTCGCCGGGCTGATCGCCGCACCGCTGGTGATGCGCGTCGCCGGAGCCGGCTTGACGCCGCAGGTCGATGCAGGCTGGTTCGACCTGCTGGCGGCCGGGCTGCTGGTCGGGATCGGCACGCGGTACGCAGGCGGATGCACGAGCGGCCACGGTGTGTGCGGGATGTCGCGCGGTGCGTTGCGCTCGGTGGTCGCGACGGCAGTCTTCATGGTCGCGGGCTTCGTGACCGTATTCGTGCGGCGGCACGTGCTGGGAGGCTGACATGCAGGCAGGATTCGCGTTTCTGGCGGGGCTGCTGTTCGGCGTCGGCCTCATCGTGTCGGGCATGGCCAATCCGCAGAAGGTGCTCGGCTTTCTCGACCTGGCGGGCCGCTGGGATCCGTCACTCGCGTTCGTGATGGCCGGCGCGACGGGCGTGGCCGTGTTCGCGTTCGCTTGGGCAAAGCGCCGGACGCGGTCGTGGCTCGGCTTGCCGATGCAGTTGCCGGCCTTGCGGGCGATCACCGTGCGCCTGGTTGCCGGGAGCGCCGTGTTCGGCATCGGCTGGGGGATCGCCGGGTTCTGCCCGGGGCCCGCGATCGTGTCGATCGGCCTCGGATCGGCCAAGGGGATCGTGTTCTTCGTCGCGATGCTGGCCGGGATGGCGGTATTCGAGTGGGCCGAGCGGCGCAGGAGCGCACGGTGAGCGTGGCGCTGCCGCGTGCCGGGCAGACCGCGGCAGCCGTTGAGGTCTGCGGATGGGGATGGCCGGACCGGATCGCGCCCGCACATCGCTGAATGACGCGGTGGCTGCGTGACGCCCGTCGTGACGAAGCAAGTGGCGATATCAGGACTGCTCGCGCGCATGATGGCCGCCACGCACCCGCCCGGACAGCCGGCGCAGGATCGCGCGCCACGCCGCGAGTGCGCCGGGCCGGCTGGCAGGTTCCACGACCGTCGTGCTGACCGCGCCCGCGCCGCCGGCCGATAACGCCACGTGGCCGGCCGTCTCGAACGTCAGGCATTCGCCTTCGTCGAGCACGCGGCGAACGTACTGCGGCGCGTCGGGTAGCCAGTCGAGCCCACCGTGACGTAGCGTCACCGCGAGTGCGCCGTCCAGCACGATCACCTGGCTGCCCTTGTCGAACCACGCAAAGTGGCTTTGCCCGGCGTCGAGCCGGAGATGTTGCGTCCGCATGGCGATTCCTTTTCCGGTTGCGCGGCCCCGCGACGGCGAGGCGACAGCGTGCAATCAGGTTAGGGAAACGGGCACGGGCACGACAGATTCAGGGGACGGGAATCTGTTGCGGTGCAGGCGACGATTTTTTATCGCTGTATCGGTGGGTTTGCCCCGAATCTGTATCTGGCGTGCCCTCGGCCGCGCGGGCACGATGGCCCGCATGACGCCTTTTACCGACGCATCCCGCACGCTTTTGCCGATGGATGGCGAGCCGCTTTACGAACGGCTCGCCGAGCATTACCGCCGCATCATCACGGCCGGCACGCTGTCGCCCGGCGACCGGATGCCGTCGGTGCGCGCGTTCATGGCGCAGCACGGCGTGAGCCTGTCGACCGCGATTCAGGCGTTCCGCCGGCTCGAGGATACGGGCTGGTGCGAGGCAAAGCCGCGCTCGGGGTACTTCGTGCGGCGCCGCGCGTCAGCCGCGCTGGCCACGCTGCCGGAAAGCGACGGACCGCCGCTGAGCGTCGAGCCGCCGTATGCGGGCCTGCACGAACGCGTGTCGCGCGTGATCGACCGCGCCAACGCGGCGACCGATGCGTTGAATCTCGGCGGCGCGTCCGCACTGGCCACGCTGTATCCGACCGAGCGCCTGCAGGCGCTGGCGATCCGGTTGTTACGTCGCAAGCCCACATTGCTGACCGACGCGGGGCCCGTCGGCGGTTCGCCCGAATTCCGGCAGGCGATGGCCAAACGCGCGCTGTCGTACGGCGTGACCGTGTCGCCGGACGACGTGATGTCGACGAGCGGTGGCGTCGACGCCGTGAATCTCGCACTGCGTGCGGTCGCGCGCCCCGGCGACACGATTGCGATCGAATCGCCGGCCTTCTTCGGCTTGATCCAGTTGCTCGAAAGCCTGGGCCTGCGCGCGCTCGAAATCCCGGCCAGTCCGACAACCGGCCTGTCGATCGAGGCGCTCGAAGTGGCGCTGGCCGCGTATCCGGATATTCGTGCGGTGGTCGTCGTGCCGAACCTGCAAAACCCGCTCGGCTGCGTGATGCCCGACGAGCGCAAGGCAACGCTCGTCGCGCTGTGTTCGCGCCACGGCGTGGCCGTGATCGAGGACGAGCCTTATCGCGAGCTCGTCGAAGCGCCGCAGACGGTCAAGCCGGTCAAGGCTTGGGACCGCGACGGCACGGTGATTTACTGCCCGTCGTTCAACAAGGTGCTGGCCCCCGGGATGCGGCTCGGCTGGGTGAGCGCGGGGCGCTGGCATGCGCGCGTGAAGATGCTGAAGTTCGCCCACAGCCGGCACAACGCCGCGTTGCTGCAGGCCGTTGCGGCCGAATTCGTCGGCTCGGGCGCGTTCGATCGCCATTTGCACCGGTTCCGCGAGCAGTTGCGCGTACAGCGCGACGTGACGATCGACGCGATTGCACGGCATTTCCCGGCCGGAACCCGGATGAACCAGCCGCCGGGCGGGATGCTGCTGTGGATCGCGTTGCCGGACGGTGTGCGTTCCGATGCGCTGTTCGATGCCGCGCTGGCGCACGGCGTCAAGATCGCGCCCGGTTCGATCTTCTCGAATTCCGACCGCTTCGACGCCTATATCCGGCTCGCCTGCACGCGCGTGTTCGATGCGGCGCACGAGGCGGCTTTCGAAACGCTCGGGCGCCTCATACGCGACGCGGCTGCTGCTGCGTAAGCACGGCGGCTGCCGGCCGGGCTCGCCCGTGTGCGCCGGCATGCCGACCCACCGCGGCCGCCGAACGCCGCCATGTCAGCGGCCGGCCGAGTGCGTGGCGAGGTGCTGGCGGATCAGCGACAGGTAACGATCACCGACCGAGAAATCGCGGGCGGCGCGCGGCTGGGTAGCCGGGCGCAGCGTAGCCGGCACGCTCATGCCCAGGTACCGGCATACGGCGGACGGGAATGGCTTCCGCGTATGCCCGAGCTGGCGCGCCGCGCGCTCGACGCGGGCATCGCCGGCCTGCGCGCGAAGCCACGCCAGCACTTGGCGATCGGTGTCGTTGACGATACGGACCAGATGTTCCATCGCGCACCTCACTGTTCATAAATACAGTACTGTAAATATAACCAGTATATGAGTCGACTGCAAGCGGGCGCGTGCGATTGGCCGTTCGGCCAGGGTCAGCGCGCCGGCACGGCGGCTCCGGTGATCCGCGCGGCGGGAGCAGCAGGCGGGGCGATGCCCGCATAGCGCGCGTCGGTCAGCGTGCCGAGGAACGCGACGATGTCGTCGATTTCCGCTTCGGTCAGCGCGGGCGGCGTACCGGGCCGGCGATTCATCGGCGTCGAATTGACGTTGATGTTGCCGCGATAGGCGGCCGGCACGTCGTCGAACGTCGTGGCGCCGTGGTACCAGAAACCGGGGTCGGTCGAGCGCGTGTTGTAGAACGCGACCGCATCGCGCAGCGTCGTGAACACGCCGTTGTGCGTGAACGTCTGCTTGACCGCGACGTTGCGCAGCCCCGGCGTGCGCAGGTAGCCGCACCATTGCGTCGGCTCGGGCCAGCGCAGCCGCCGCGCGGTGTCGCACAGCCCGTTGTCGAAATGGCGCGGATCGCGGTTCGCCGGCAGCGCGCGATTGCGCGGCACCGCGATCGCGTCATAACCGAAATCGGTGAAGAGCGAGCGCTCCGGGCGGCTCGAGGTCTCCGACAGCGTATGGCAGGTCATGCAGTTGCCCTTGTCCGGATTGCGGAACAGCGCGAGGCCGCGCATCTCGGCAGGCGCAAGCGGCTTGCGCGTGCGCAGGAACGCGTCGAAGCGCGACGTGAACGGCGCCATCTCGTCGCTCTGCAGAAAGGCTTCGACGGCCGAACCCAGCGCGTGCACCAGTTGTTCGGGATCGCGTCGCACGGGGGCGCCGAAACGCGCGGCGAGATCGGGCGCGAGCTCGGTCGCGTTGACCTTGCGCAGCAGCGCGGCCGGCGACCGGTTGTTCATCTCGTTCGAATCGAACAGCGGCCCGCGGATCTGCTCGGCGAGCGTATCCGCGCGGCCGTCGCTGAACAGGCCGCCGAACGGCGACGGCGCGGGCGCATCGTCGTCCTGGTAGAAGTGGCGGCGCGGCACGTAGCGCACATAGAGCAGGGACGGTGCATTGCGCTGGCTGAAACGCCCGTGCCGGCTGCCCTCAGGCACGCCGGGCCCCGCGAGCGAGGCGGCCGACAGTGTCGGCGCGAATGCGCGGCCCGGATCGTGGCAGCCCGCACACGACATGCCGCGCGGCTCGGACAGCCGCGGGTCGAAGAAAATCCGGCGGCCGAGCGCGACGAGTGTCGGGTCGGGCGCGAAGCGCGCGGTGGCCGCGTCGATCTTGCCCGTCACCTGCGGCGTGCCGTTGCCGATCGTGTCGACGACGCGCGACGGCGGCGCGCCGGGGAGCAGGACCGTATCGGCCGGCGCGGCATGGGCCGCGAGCGCCAGGCCGGCGAGCACGGCCGCGGCAAGCGCATGCAGCGTTTTCCGGCCGCGCGCAACGCGGCCGTCACATCGAACCTCGTCACTCACGGCGCAATGAACCCCGTCTTGTCGCAAGCGAGCGTCGTGCCCGACTGGTTGCACGACGCGAGCAGCTTGCCTGCGGCCGAATACGCGCGGAACACCCAGCCCGTCGCTGGGGCGGCGTTGCGCTCCATGATCAGGAAGCCGAAGCTGTTGTTGTGCGACAGCCGCTCGATCACGGCGCCCGGTGCGGGCGTCAGGCCGGCCGGGAACGGGTCGGGCAGCGCGACGTCGAGGTTGTCGCCGCCGTTGCCGGACACGATCGTCGCCGGGTGTCCCGACGAGAAATTGATCGCCTGGAAGTCGTGCACGTGCCCGTGCAGCGCGACGTGCACGCCGGGCGGGTAGTACGCCTGCGCGTTGAGGCTCGACATCACGGACTGCAGTGCGAGGTTGCCCGGCGCGGGCGTGCTGCCGGCGATCGGCGCGAACGCGAGGATCGGATGATGGTTCGTGAAGATCGTCGTCGTCATGCCGGCCTTCGACGCGAGCGATGCCACCGTCTGGAACTGCTTTTGGTAGATGCGGAATTGCGCGTCGGTCGTCTTGAGCGGCGTGCGGCCGACCTTCGCGGTGTCGAACACGATCACCTGCGAGCCGCTGCCGAGCGAGACCGCATACGGCTCGGAGTAGTTCGCGTCGTTGTCGTTGGCGGGATCGTCGCACGAGCGGGCAGCCGAATACGGGCGCGGATCGAGGAAGCGGAACCAGCCCTGGCCGGCCCGCGCGCATTCCTCGTGGTTGCCGCGCACAACGACCCACGGCGCCTTCGCGAGCAGCGGTGCGGCCGGGCGGAACAGGTCGGCCTGCCACGTATCCCAGCCATAGCCCCACGGGCTGTCCTTGCAACCGGCGATGTCCGGCGGGCATGCGTTCTCGCGATAGTGGTAGTCGCCGACGTGCAGCACCAGGTCGGGCGACAGCTTCGCGACGCTGGCCGCGATCGTGTCGAGCGGCCAGACCGTCGCGTCGTTGCATGCCTGCCACGCGTTGTCGGCTTTCTTCATCCGGCAGCCCGTGTCGGCGATGATCGCGATGCGCTGCGGCTGCGCTTTCGGCAGCGGCAGCGTGCGGCCCGCGACGCTCGCCGCCTGCGCGTCGGCCGGCAGCGTCGTCTCGCAGACGGACACCGGGAAGCTCGACGGCTTCGAGTCGGACGGATCGCTGGCGGTCGGCCGCTGGGCCACGGTCGCGGCGCCCGCGCGCAACGTCATGCGCGACAGCTTGCCGTCGACGGTCAGTTGCGGACACAGCGGCTCGCTGGCCGACGCGGGCGTGTAGTTCGTGATGACGCGCGCGATCGCCTGGTTCGCGTCGCCGATCTCGACCCATGCGGCCTGGACGTTGACCGACGCGCTGGCCGGATCGGCCGGCGTATCGATGTGATTCGAACACGCGGAGAGCGCGGCGAGGACAACAAGAGGAGCGCAGCGCACGAGCAGTGCGCGCGGGAAGAGTCGTCGCATGGGAGACACCGTAGGAAAGTCGTCAACGATACGCAGCGCAAATGTAAGAAATATGAAAAGACCGGGCGCGCGTAGCCGGGTCGGGACCGCTGCGGCAGGTTGCCGCCGGGGCCTTGACCTCAAGCCGGCTTGAAGCGGCACAGTCCGGTTCATGATCAATGAACCAGAAGGGGAATCGACGATGGAAACCAACCGGCCCAATGACGAACAATCCGCGCTGTGGAACGGCCCGTCGGGGCGCGCCTGGGTCGATGCGCAGGCGTCGCTCGACCGGATGTTCGCGCCGTTCGAGACGCTGCTCGCGGATGCGGCGGCCGCGTCGTCCGCGCGCAGCGTGCTCGACGTCGGCTGCGGCACGGGTGCAGTCACGCTCGCGATCGCGCGCCGGCTCGGCGCGCAGGCGCAATGCACGGGCATCGATATCTCGGCCAGGATGATCGATGCCGCGCAGGCGCGCGCCGAACGTAGCGGCCTTCGCGCCAGCTTCGTGCGCGCGGATGTGCAGACGCATGCGTTCGCGCCCGCGAGCGTCGACCTGATCGTGTCGCGCCTGGGCGTGATGTTCTTCGACGATCCGGTGCGGGCGTTCGCGAACCTGCGGCACGCGGCGCGGCCGAACGCGCAGATGCGGTTCGTCGCGTGGCGCAGCGCGGCCGACAACCCGTTCATGACGACGGCCGAGCGGGCCGCCGCGCCGTTGCTGCCGAACCTGCCCGCGCGACGACCCGGTGCGCCGGGGCAGTTCGCGTTCGGCGATCGGCAGCGGATCGCATCGGTGCTGTCGGACAGCGGCTGGGCCGACGTCGAGATCGAGCCGGTCGAGATGGCATGTGTGCTGCCCGAGCCGGCGCTGGGCGACTACATCTCACGGCTGGGCCCGGTCGGGCTCGCGCTGCTGGAGACGGACGACGCGACCCGGCGGCGCGTGGTCGATACGGTGCGCGCGGCGTTCGAGCATTACATCCACGGCGCGGACGTGCGCTTCGACGCAGCGTGCTGGCTCGTGACGGCGCGTGCGTAACGCGTTGCGATTAAGCGGACCAGGGAAGCGGCGGCGGCCGGTCCGCCCGGCGCGTTGCCGTTCGCGCGTGATGAAGCCGGGCCGCGCGACGTGCGCGCGTCAGCGTCGCCGGTTGCGCAGCATCGGCCACGCACAACCGCCGGCAACGAACGCGAGGCCGAGCAGGACGGCTTCGACGCCGAGCGCGAAACCGGGCGGCATTTCACCGCTGTTCGGCGCGGGCGACAGGTTGCCGCCCATCGCGATGGCGCCACCTGCCAGCAGCGTCATGCAGACGACCCAGTAGACCTTGCCGCGCGGCGCCGCGGCCCGGATGCGCCACAGCGCGATGCCGGCTCCGCCGAGATAAAGCAAGGCGAGCGTGCCGAGCGCGACGATGTCGGCGGAGCGGCTTTGCAGGAGCCAGCTCATCGCGTGGCTCCGTCGAACGCGCCGGACCGGCGCGGCGCAGTCAAGGCTGCGGCGTGCGCGTTCATTCGGCCTCCGTCGCGTGTCCCGGCGCGCGGCTCAGCAGATGCGTGCGCGTGTCGCCCGCGAGCGATACGTAGCGTTCGTACTGGCGCAGCACGTCGGCGATCACTTCGTCGCCGCGCAGGTATTCGACGTCGTAGCCGAGCCGCCCGTCCTCGAAGAACGTGACGATCCCGTACACGTGCGCCCGCGCCGCTTCCGGCTCGGCCGCTTCGCGCATCAGGAACGCGGCCGCGGATTTCACCGTCACGCGCACGCCGTACACGAAATCGCGATGTTCGGCGGTCGGCACGGTGAGCCGCACGGCGTCGTCGCTGTCGCGCTGCACATGCGCATCGACACCGCTCGCGCGCAGTTCGTCGGCGACCTTGCGCAGCGCCGGCTCGACCGTCTCGGCAACGAACTGACGTGCCTCGGCCTCGGTCGTCTGCCGCAGGATGTGCGTCAGGCGGTGACGCCAGTGCTGGCCGGTCCAGAAGGTCGTCGCGGGCGCGACGTCCTGCGAATAGTGTGCGCGGTCGGCCGCGAGCCCGCGCCACAGCCCGTAGCAGAGCGCGAGCATGATGATGGCGACCGGCAGCGCGGCGATCAGCGTCATTGCTTGCAGCGCGCCGAGACCGCCCGCGACGAGCAGCACCGCGGCGGTCACCCCGAGCAGCGCGGCCCAGAACAGCCGCTGCCAGACGGGCGAGTGCGCATTGCCGCGCGTCGCGATCTGGTCGATCACGAACGCGCCCGAATCGGCGGACGTGACAAAGAACACCGCGATCAGCACGATCGCGACGATCGACAGCAGTTGCGGCAGCGGCAGGAAATCGAAGAAGCGGAACAGCAGCGCGTCGACGTTGGTGGCCGTCTGCGCGAGCGCGCCGGCCGCGCCGTGCGTATCGAGCCAGATCGCGCTGTTGCCGAACACGGTCATCCAGACGAGGTTGAACGCGGTCGGCACGAGCAGCACGCCGATCACGAACTGGCGGATCGTGCGGCCGCGCGAGATGCGCGCGATGAACATGCCGACGAACGGCGACCACGAGATCCACCACGCCCAGTAGAGGATCGTCCAGCCGCCGAACCAGCCTTCCTCGCGCGGCGGCGCATATGCGTACGTGCGGAACGACAGGTCGACGAGGCTCGACAGGTACTGGCCGATGTTGTCGCCGAGCGCGCGCAGCAGGAACGCCGTCGGGCCCGCGACGACCACGAACGCGAGCAGCAGGAACGCCAGCAGCAGGTTCAGCTCGGACAGCCGTCGCACACCCTTGTCGAGGCCGGTCGCGGCCGACACGCCCGCCAGGATCACGACGACCGCGACGAGCCCGATGCGAAACACGTTGCTGCCCGTGTCCCAGCCGGCAACCGTATGCAGGCCGGCGCTCAACTGCATCACGCCGTAGCCGAGCGTCGTCGCGATGCCGGCGACGGTGCCGACCAGCGCGAACGCGTCGACGGTGTGGCCGATCCAGCCGTTGATGCGTTCGCGCAGCACCGGATACAGCCCCGAGCGCAGCGTCAGCGGCAGGTTGTAGCGAAAGCCGAAGTACGCGAGCACGAGCCCCATCAGCCCGTAGATCGCCCACGCATGGAAGCCCCAGTGGAAGAAGGTCATCAGCATCGCTTCGCGCGCGGCGGCGGGCGTGCCGGGGTCGACGGTCGGCGGTTTCAGGAAATGCTGCATCGGCTCGCCGACGCCGAAATACATGAGGCCGATGCCCATGCCGGCCGCGAACAGCATGGCTGTCCACGACACGAAGCTGAATTCGGGTTCGGCGTCGTCGGGGCCGAGCCGGATGTTGCCGAAGCCGCTCGCGGCGACCAGCACGAGAAACACGAGGAAGCCGGTGACGGCCAGCACGTAGAACCAGTCGAAGCGCGCGATGACCCATTGCTGGCCGGCGGAGAACAGCGCGCCGGCTTCGCTCGGTTGCAGCGCGCACACGACGAGCAGCGCACCGATCACCGCGAGCGCGGGCAGGACGACCTGCGGCTTGAATGTCGTGCGGGGCGAGGGACGGGAATCTGGCATGGCGGGCATCCAGTTGTGGGCGCAACGAGGCGCGACGCCGCCCGGCGCGCGCGTCGCGCGTCGGACCCTGATACGGCGTGCGTCGAGTGTACCGCGGTGTCAGGACTGCAAGAAGGGGCATGCAGAAGGGATAAACCTGACGAATTGTAAGGTATCGGGGCAATCGAGAAAACCCGCGTGGTTCGCGCGGCGAGCGGATGGAACGACGAAAGCGCTGCGGCGGGGGTACAGCGGGCGCCCGGACGGCGCGCGTGAAGTGCGCATCGTCCGGGGCGGGGCAGCGCGCGGAAGGCGCTGCCGTGCGGGGTCAGAAAGTGACGGCGATCCCGGCCATGCCGACGAACTGGCCGTGCGTCGTCGACGGCGTGAGCTGCTGCGAATCGCCGACGATCGGCGCCGCGTCGATGACGTGGCCGGCGCCTTGCGCGCCGAGCGTCTGTCCGCTCGAATGCGTGTACGCCTGCAGTGCGTAGAGCGTCGTGCGCTTCGACAGGCTGTACGACTCCTTCAGCGAATACTGCTGGTAGCGGGCCGCGTTCGGGACGCCGTTCGCTTTCGACGCGAGCGTGTACGCGAACGCGCCGGCCACCGAGAACGCCGGCGTGAAGCGGTACGCGGCGAGTGCGCCGTAGGTGTTGAACACGGCCGTGTCCGTGAACGCGGAGCCGTTGCCGGGCAGGTACTTCACGTTCGAATAATTGACGCCCATCGTCAGGTCGCCGAGCGTGTAGTTGCCGGCTGCCGCGACCTGCTCGACGGCCTTCGCGGTCAGGTAGCCCTGGTTCAGCACGGACACCGCGAAGCTGCCCGACGGCGCGGTGGCCGGGTTCAGGAAGCCCGCGGACGAGCCCGAGCTGTTGATGCGCAGGTAGCCGGCCGCGATCCCGATCGGCCCGTTCGCGTAACGCAGCGCGGCGCTGAACGTGTTGCCCTTGCCGGTCGCGCCGGCAATGCCGCCGAATGCGTACATCGCGCTCGCGCTCAGCCCGCCGAAGATCGGCGACGTATAGGTGACCGAGTTGTTCACGCGGATCGTCGTGTCGAGGCCGTCGATGTCGCCCGGATGCGCGCCCGTCGCACCGGTCAGCCAGCTGCTCGACGCGTACGGGCCGACGAACAGGAAGTAGGGCGTGTACTGGCGGCCGGCCGTCACCGTGCCGAAGTGATCGTTGCGCAGGCCGACGAATGCCTGGCGATTGAACATCGTGCCGGCGGCGGCCTGCGCGCCGGTGTTCAGGTTGAAGCCGGACTGCAGATCGAAGATCGCATGCGTGCCGCCGCCGAGATCCTCGTCGCCGCGCAGCCCGAACTTCGATGCATACAGGTTGCCGTCGCGCATGTAGATGTTCGAGTGGCCCTGCTGGTTGTTCACGTACGCGAGCGAATCGTCGACGACACCGTACAGCGTGACGCTGCTCTGTGCGCGGGCGGCGGTCGAGCCGAGCGATGCGGCCGATAAAATCAGGATTGCAAAGCGGTTGACGGGTACTTTCATTGTCGATCTCCAGATCTCTTCATCAGTTCAACGGGGCGGGAGGCTTGGCGACCTCCTCTGTGGCGGGCGGCGGGCCGCGCGAACGGCCCGCCTGATCGGTGCAGTGCTTGACGTATCAGTCGTCGAGCGCGACGACGATGCGGCGCCATGCGCCGTCCTGCGCTTCCTGCTCGACGCGTGCGCCGCGCACGGCGACCGGGCCTTGCAGCGACGCGGGCAGCAGGATTTCGACGCGATCGGCCGGGCGGCCCGGGCGACCATCCCAGCGGACCGACACGCCGAGCGTGCCCGACGCCTCGCGGCCGGTTTCGATCCGCCACAGTCCGTATTCGCCGTCGCGCCACGCTTCCGTCTCGCCGTCGTCCTCGACGCATTCGCCGTACGCCACGCCATCCTCGATGCGCGGCGCGACGATGAAGCCGCGCGTGTCGGCGCGTGCGCCGAAATGCTGTTCCGCGACGTTCAGCGGCAGCACGCGTCCTTCGCGCAGCAGCATCACCGGCGTGTCGAGCGGCGCGGGCAGCGTCACGCTCGCGCCGCCGTCGAACGACCGCGCGCTCGCGCAGCACATCCAGCGCGCGCCCGCCGGCAGATAGACCGTGCGTTCCGTGCGGCCGGGATCGACGACCGGCGCGACCAGCAGCGCGTCGCCGAGCATCATGTCGTCGCACTCGTCGTAGCAGCGCGCATCGCCGGGGAAATCGGCGAAGGTCGGCCGCAGCACGGGCTCGTAACGCGTCGTCGACAGCCACAGCAGGTGATAGAGGTAAGGCAGCAGCCGGTAGCGCTGCTTGATCAGCGACGCGACCTGCGCGGTGACTTCCGGATACATCCACGGTTCGTTGACGGTGCCGTCGTCGTTCCACGAATGGATGCTGAAGCGCGGCATGAAGATGCCGAACTGCACCCAGCGCAGCAGGAGCTCGGGCGACGGCGCGGGCCCGGAGAAGCCGCCGATGTCGTGGCCGATGTTCGATACGCCCGA
Organism: Burkholderia sp. YIM B11467; assembly: GCF_052952715.1. Taxonomy (NCBI): domain Bacteria; kingdom Pseudomonadati; phylum Pseudomonadota; class Betaproteobacteria; order Burkholderiales; family Burkholderiaceae; genus Burkholderia; species Burkholderia sp. YIM B11467. Next base: position 832,715 of record NZ_JBQVSQ010000002.1, on the reverse strand, counting down.
CAGCGCGAGCCCGAGGCCCATCTTCAGGTTGTAGCGCAGCGTTTCCCACGACGTATAGTTGTCGCCGGACCAGGTCTGCACGTAGCGCTGCATGCCGGCGCCGCCGGAGCGCGACACGAGGAACGGCCGCTGCGCCGGCGCATGCGCGCGCTGCGCTTCGCGCGATGCACGCATCATCAGCATCGTCTGCAGCACCTTCGCCTCACGCGCGGGGAACGGCTGGCCGAAGCCGTGCGCGATAGCGTCGGGCGACCAGATCTCGTATTCGTTGTTGTCGTTCCAGGTGGACTCGATCCCGTATTCGAGCAGCGCCGACGTGACCTGCTCGCGCCACCAGCGGTATGCGTCCGGCTGCGTGAAGTCGAGATACGCGCCGACCTCGTCCCAGAACTGCACCCACGCAGGTTCGCCGGACGCCGAGCGGATCAGCAGCCCGCGCCTGGCGGCATCGTCGAACGCGGGATGGTCGCGCAGCAGGCACGGCTTGATGTTCGCGCACAGGCGGATGCCGTGGTCGCGATAGTGCTTCACGAAACCCTTCGCGTCGGGAAACTTGTCGCGGTTCCAGTTGAACACGTAGCGCTTCGCGCCGATCGACGTATAACCCGACGACAGGTGGAACGAATCGCACAGGATGTCGTGCGCGTCGCACTGCTCGACGAACTGGTTCATCTGCTGCTGCGCGTCCGGCGCATCGGTGTAGCTCATCGTCGAGCCCGAGTAGCCGAGCCCCCATTTCGGCGTGCGTGCGGGGCGCCCGGTGAGCCACGTGAAGCGCCGTGCGGCCGCGAGCGGCGTATCGGGCGACGCAATGAAGTAGTAGTCGAGATCGCCGTGCTCGGCGACGAAATAACGGTACGGGCCGTGATAGTTGTCGAGCTCTCGGCCCATGTCGAACGCGCAGTCCGACAGCGTGTCGTAGAACAACCCGAACCCCTGGCACGCGTCCGGCGACCACGTGATGTAGAACGGGATGTGCTTGTACAGCGGATCCGTGTGCTTCGCGCTGTAGCCCATCGCGTCGATGTTGCGCATCTCGAAGCGCGCGCCCGTGCGGTCCAGGTCGCCCGCGCGTTCGCCGAGACCGAACACCTTGTCGCCGCGGTCACGAGCGACGTAGTGATACGCGCGATCGTCCCACCAGCCGAAGTTGTACGCCTGCGTCGCGCGGTCGGCGAGCGCGACGCGCCACGTGCCGTCCGCGCCGCGCATCGACCACGTGCAATGGCCGCCTTGCCAGCGCACCGCGAGCCGGATCCGCGCGGTTTCGATGCGCAGGCCGTCGTCGTCTTCGGTGAGTTCATAGGCGGGCAGCGCGAAGCCGTCCAGGTCGAGGCGGTCGCGCCCGTCGAGCGGCACGTCGTCGAGGCCGGGTGCGATCGTCCACGTGCGCGGGTTGCGTGCCGTCGCATCGGGCAGCACGCGAACACGCACGATGTCGTCTTCGAGCACGAAGATCTCGAGGGTCGCGCCAGCATCGGATGCGAGCAGCACGCGGTTCGCGTGCCGGCCGGCGATGCGGAACACGGGCGGATGAAGAAGCGAGGTCATGAATGCGATTCCTGGTGAGAGCGAATGTCAGGCGTGCCGTGCGAGCAGGCGTTCCTGCTTCGACTGCCCGCGGATCAGCACCGCGAGCAGCGTGACGCCGATGATGTCGAACAGGCCGAGGCACGCGAACAGCGGCGCATAGCCGATCTTGTCGGCGAGCGCGCCGACCAGCAGCGAGAAACCGAGCCCGCCGATCCACGCGGCCATCCCGGCGAAGCCGCTCGCGGTGCCGACTTCCTCGGGATCGAACACGTCGGCCGACAGCGTGTTGACGAGCGCGGAGATCATCTGGTGTGCGAAGCCGCCGACGCAGAACAGCGCGATGGCCGTGTACGGCGACGATACGAGTCCGATCAGCGCCGGCCCGAGCATCAGCACCGCGCCGAGCGCGACGCCGGCGACGCGCGACCAGATGAGCGGCAGGCTGAACCGTTTCGCGAGATACGGCGACAGGTAGCCGCCCGCGATGCCGCCGGCGTCGGCCGCGAGAAACGGCATCCACGCGAAGATCGCGATCTGCGTGAGCGGCATGTGGCGCTCGGTCGCGAGGTACAGCGGAATCCAGAAGCTGAAGGTTTGCCACGCGGGTTCGGCGAAGAAGCGCGGCAGCGCGATGGCCCAGAAGCGCCGCGCGGTGACGACGTCGCGAATGCGGCGCTTCGACACGGGCGGCATCGTCGCCTGGCCGTCGCGGATCAGCGCGCGCTCCTGCGGCGTGATGCGCGGATGATCGGCGGGCGACCGGTATTGCGAGTACCACAGCGCGGCCCACACGAACCCGAGTGCGCCGGTCGCCATGAACGCGGCCTGCCAGCCGAACCGCATCGACAGGAACACGACGAGCGGCGGCGCGATCGCGGCGCCGAGCGACGTGCCCGCGTTGAAGTAGCCGACCGCGACGGATTTCTCGCGATCGGGAAACCATTCGGCGACGGCCTTCATGCCCGACGGGATCGCGGCGGCCTCGAACAACCCGAGAAAGCCGCGCAGGATGCCGAGCGACAGCCAGCCCGACGCGAAGCCGTGCGCGACGCCGACCACCGACCACAGCATCGCGAACAGCGCGAACCCGAGCCGCAGCCCGATCAGGTCGACGACGAACCCGCACACGGGCTGCATGATCGTGTAGCCGATCTGGAATGCGCCGACGATGTACGAGTACTGCTGCGTCGAGATCGTGAATACCTGCTTCAGCTCGGGGGCGAGCACCGCGAGGGAGTTCCGTGCGAGGTAGTTGAGAATTGTGCCGAGACATACGAGCACGATGATCCACCAGCGCAACGCCTTGACTGTTTTCACTGCTGTCTCCTGTTGGGCAGGGCGTGCATGCGCACCCGCCTGATCCATGCAAGCCGTCCGGTCAGGCCGGCTTTATCGGCTTATTCATACGATGTCCGATCTTAATAGGCGCCGGCTTTACCGGTTTGTATCGAAATTACGCTGTTCAAGCGAACATTCCGTGGTCGTCGGATGGGGATGTTATCTGACGACTGATCATTTTCGAGCATCCTATGTTCGAATTCGAATCCGGTCAACGTGAATTTGCATTCGAACGAACATGATCGGGGTTTTCCCGATGCCCGGGTGGCGGCGGCGCGCGGAGACGCATGGCGGTCGCGTGCGGGATGCCCGTGCGGCGGGGCTGTGCGACGACCAGGCGATCTGCGGGCGCGGCATGAGGCGCGACAACCTCGGTGAAAATTTATTTTTTTCTTGATCGCTTATTGTGTAAATTCATTTTCATCCACCTTGCAACGACCCTTCGCATGACGCCTCTCGTTTCACACGACGCCAGTCACGACGAACCCGCGATCGCCGAGCGGATCGCGTCGGCGATGCCGTTGATGACGCCGATCCATCGGCGCATGGGCGAGTTCGTGCTCGCGAATCCGTTTCGTGCAGCGACGATGCGCATCGACGAACTCGCGCAGGCCGTGAATGCATCGATCGCGACCGCAAACCGTTTCGCGAAGGCGCTGGGCTTCGACGGTTATCCGGCGATGCGCGCGGCGCTCGTGCGCGGCTTCGAGGCGACGCTCGGCCCGGTCGAACGGCTGCGCTCGGCGCAGGAGCAGGAGCCCGGCGTGCGCGGTGCCGCATGGATCGACGCGGTGTTCGACCAGGCCGTCGCGAACATCGAGAACACGCGCGTGCAACTGGACGCGGCGGACGTCGAGGCCGTGGTCGAGGCGATCGTCGGCGCACGGCGCGTGCTGATCCTCGGCGCGGGGTCGAGCGCGTTTCTTGCCGGGCTGATGGAGCACGGGCTGTCCGTGTGCCACGACAGCGTGCAGTCGCTCGCGCTGCTCGGCGGCCCGTCGCATGCGGCGCGACGCCTGTATACGGCCGACTCGCGCGATCTCGTGATCGCACTCGCCTTTCCGCGCTACGTGAAGGACACGATCGAGCTGGCCCGCCGCGCGGCCGCGCGCGGTGCGCAAGTGCTCGGCATTTCCGACGGCCCGCAATCGCCGCTTGCGCCGATCGCGTCGCTGAACCTGTACGTCAAGGCCGAACGACGCTTCGCGGCCACGTCGGAAGCGGCCGTGCTCACGATGATCGAGGCGCTGATCGATGCGGTCGCGCTGCGCACGCACCGGTCCGCGAAGTCCGCTGCCGAAATGACCGAATTCCTGCTGCCGTGGCTCGTGCAGCCGCAAGCGGCGCTGCCGGCCGCCAACCCTTCTTCCTCTCGTCCGAAAAAATCATGACTTCATCCGCGATCGTCGCGATTCACGGTGGCGCAGGCACGATCCTGCGCAATGCGATGGATACCGACACCGAACGCCGGTACCGTGCCGAACTGACCGCGATCCTGCAGGCCGCGCAGCAGGTGCTGGCCGACGGCGGCAGCGCACTCGACGCCGTCACCGTCGCGGTGCGGATGCTCGAGGATTGCCCGCTGTTCAACGCCGGGCACGGCGCCGTGTATACGGCCGAAGGCAAGCACGAACTCGATGCGGCGGTCATGGATGGCGCGACGCTCGGCGCCGGCGCGATCTGCTGCGCGACGCGCGTGCGCAATCCCGTGCTCGCCGCACGGCGCGTGATGGAAGCGAGCGAACACGTGATGTTCGCCGGCGCGGGCGCCGATGCGTTCGCGGCCGCGCAAGGGCTCGAATTGGCGGAACCCGGCTACTTCGACACCGAAGCACGTCATGCGCAATGGATCAAGGCGCGTGCGGCGGCCGGCCCGATGCTCGACCACGATGCGGCGACGCTCGCGTTCGGCAATTCGCAGCCGCAGCCGGCCGAACCGCTCGATCCGGATCGCAAGCACGGCACGGTCGGCGCGGTCGCGTGCGACCTGAATGGCCACATCGCGGCGGCGACGTCGACGGGCGGCATCACGAACAAGCAGCCGGGGCGTGTCGGCGATTCGCCAATCATCGGCGCGGGCTGTTATGCGGACGATGCAACCTGCGCGGTGTCGTCGACGGGCACCGGCGAGATGTTCATCCGGCTCGCGACCGCGCATGATGTTGCCGCGCAGATCGCGTATCGCGGCGCGTCGCTCGCCGACGCCGCGCACGACGTCGTGATGAACAAGCTGCCGCGCCTGGCGGGCCGCGGCGGGCTCATCGCGGTCGATGCGCACGGCAACGTCGCGATGCCGTTCAACACCGAAGGGATGTACCGCGGCTACGCGCGCGTCGGCGAAGCGCCGGTCGTCGGCATTTACCGCGACGACGCGGCCTGATTCCGGATCGTACGAGGAGACACGCATGACTTCGAGCCGTAACCCGTCCGGCCTGACGCTGCCCGAGCAGCGCGTGGTGGCCGTCGACGACCTGTCGGTCACGTTCCGCCGCGAAGGCGCGACGTTCGACGCGGTGCGCAACGTGTCGTTTCACGTCGATCGCGGCGAGACGCTCGCGATCGTCGGCGAATCGGGCTCCGGCAAGTCGGTCACGTCGCTCGCGCTGATGCGGCTCGTCGAGCATGGCGGCGGCGCGATCACGAGCGGCAGCATCGCGTTCCGGCGCCGCGGCGGCGCGCTGGTCGATCTGGCGCAGGCGAGCGCTTCGACGATGCGCGGCATCCGCGGCTCGGACATCGCGATGATCTTCCAGGAGCCGATGACGTCGCTGAACCCGGTGTTCACCGTCGGCGACCAGATCAGCGAGGCGATCGCGCTGCACCAGTCGAAAAGCGCGGCCGAGGCGCGCGCGGAAACGCTGCGGCTGCTCGATCTCGTGCGCATCCCGGAAGCGCGCCGCGTGTTCGCGCGTTATCCGCACCAGTTGTCGGGCGGGATGCGGCAGCGCGTGATGATCGCGATGGCGCTGTCGTGCCGGCCCGCGCTGCTGATCGCCGACGAACCGACGACCGCGCTCGACGTGACGATCCAGGCGCAGATCCTGCAACTGGTGCGCGGGCTGCAGGACGAAATGAACATGGGCGTGATCTTCATCACGCACGACATGGGCGTGGTGGCCGAAGTGGCCGACCGCGTGCTCGTGATGTATCGCGGCGAGAAGGTCGAGGAGGGCGAGTCCGATCGCCTGTTCGCGGCACCCGCGCATCGCTACACGCGCGCGCTGCTCGCGGCCGTGCCGCGGCTCGGCTCGATGCAGGGTACCGACGCGCCCGAGAAATTCCCGTTGCTCAAGGTGGATGGCACAGGCGCCGCGGCGCCCGCGCCTGCGGCGAACGACGTTGCGCATGCCGACGTGCAGCCGCCCGTCGATCACGCGGCGCCGCCGATCCTGCGCGTGCGCGATCTCGTCACGCGCTTCCCGGTGAAGAGCGGCGTGTTCGGCCGCGTGTCGCAATACGTGCACGCCGTCGAGCGCGTGAGCTTCGAGCTGCGTGCGGGCGAGACGCTCGCGCTCGTCGGCGAGTCGGGCTGCGGTAAGTCGACCACCGGCCGCTCGCTGCTGCGCCTCGTCGAATCGCAGAGCGGCTCGATCGAATTCGACGGCCGTGACATCAGTGCGCTGAAGGGCCATGACCTGCAGGCGCTGCGCCGGAACATCCAGTTCATCTTCCAGGATCCGTTCGCGTCGCTGAACCCGCGCCTGACCGTTGGCTTCTCGATCATGGAGCCGCTGCTCGTGCACGGCGTCGCGAGCGGCCGCGAAGCGCAGGCGCGCGTCGACTGGCTGCTCGACAAGGTCGGCCTGCCGCCCGAGGCCGCGCGTCGTTATCCGCACGAATTCTCGGGCGGCCAGCGCCAGCGGATCGCGATCGCGCGCGCGCTCGCACTGAACCCGAAGGTCGTGATCGCCGACGAGTCGGTGTCGGCGCTCGACGTGTCGGTGCAGGCGCAGATCGTCAACCTGATGCTCGACCTGCAGCGCGAGCTCGGCGTCGCGTACCTGTTCATCTCGCACGACATGGCCGTCGTCGAGCGCATCAGCCATCGTGTCGCGGTGATGTATCTCGGCCAGATCGTCGAGATCGGCCCGCGCCGCGCGGTGTTCGAAGCGCCGCAGCATCCGTACACGAAGAAGCTGATGAGCGCGGTGCCCGTGGCCGACCCCGCGCGCCGGCATGCGCCGCGCCAGCTCGCGGCGGACGAAATCCCGAGCCCGATCCGCGCGGCCGGCGACGAGCCGGTGATTGCGCCGCTGGTCGCGGTCGGCCCCGATCATTACGTCGCGACGCATCGCGTCGGCGGCGCGTACTGAACGTGCGGGAGGTTGCATATGGACCGCAGCTGCGCACGAGCGAGACAACGGCGGCTTTATCCCGAACTGGGGCAGTCACGCCGCGATTTCCACCACGCGTTACCGAATCATCCACAGGAGCCCAACAAGATGAGCAAGTCGTATTCGTTCCCGATGTTCCGACCGCGCGCGCTGCTCGCTGCGGGTGCAGGCGCGTTCGCGCTGTCGGCCGCGGTACCCGCGTTCGCGCAGCAGACCGCGGTGATGGCGGTGGATTCGACGTTCACGACGATGGACCCGTACGATGCGAACGACACGGTGTCGCAGGCCGTCGTCAAGTCGTTCTACCAGGGGCTGTTCGGTTTCGACAAGGACATGAAGCTCGTCAACGTGCTGGCGACGAGCTACGACGCGAGCGCCGACGCGAAGACCTACACGATCAAGCTGCGCCAGGGCGTGAAATTCCATGACGGCACCGATTTCAACGCGGCGGCCGTGAAGGCGAACTTCGACCGCGTGACCGATCCCGCGAACCACCTGAAGCGCTACAACATGTTCCGCGTGATCGAGAAGACCGAGGTCGTCGATCCGTATACGGTGAAGGTCACGCTGCACGAGCCGTTCTCGGCGTTCATCAACACGCTCGCGCACCCGTCGGCCGTGATGATCTCGCCGGCCGCGATGAAGAAGTGGGGGCGCGACATCGCGCTGCATCCGGTCGGTACCGGGCCGTTCGAGTTCGTCGAGTGGAAGCAGACCGACGACCTGAAGGTGAAGAAGTTCGCCGGCTACTGGAAGAAGGGTTATCCGAAGATCGACGCGATCGACTGGAAGCCGGTGGTCGACAACAACACGCGCGCGGCGCTGATGAAGACGGGCGAAGCCGATTTCGCGTTCCGCATCCCGTTCGAGCAGGCGGCCGACCTGAAGGGCAACCCGAAGGTGGATGTCGTCGAGCGGCCGTCGATCGTGCAGCGCTTCGTGTCGCTGAATACGCTGCAAAAGCCGTTCGACAACCCGAAGGTGCGCCAGGCGCTGAACTACGCGGTGAACAAGGAAGCGCTCGCGAAGGTCGCGTTCTCCGGTTTCGCGACGCCGTCCACCGGCGTGGTGCCGCAGGGCGTCGACTATGCGACGAAGCTGGGACCCTGGCCGTACGACCCGGCGAAGGCGCGCGCGCTGCTGAAGGAAGCCGGTTATCCGAACGGCTTCGAGACGACGCTGTGGTCCGCGTATAACAACTCGACGTCGCAGAAGGCGATCCAGTTCGTGCAGCAGCAGCTCGCTCAGGTCGGCGTGAAGGTGCAGGTGCAGGCGCTGGAAGCCGGCGAGCGTGTCGCGAAGGTCGAGAGCGCGCCGGATCCGGCGAAGGCGCCGGTGCGGATGTACTACATCGGCTGGTCGTCGTCGACGGGCGAGGCGAACTGGGCGATCACGCCGCTGCTCGCCGGCGCGTCGGCGCCGCCGAAGCTCGTCAATACCGCGTACTACAAGAGCGACGCGGTCGACGGCGATCTCGCGAAGGCGCTCGAGACGGTCGACCGCACGAAGAAGACCGAGCTCTACGGCGACGCGCAGAAGCAGATCTGGGCCGATGCGCCGTGGATCTTCCTCGTGCAGGAGAAGATCGTGTATGCGCGCAGCAAGCGGCTGCAAGGCGCGTACGTGATGCCGGACGGCTCGTTCAACTTCGACGAGATCTCGCTGAAATGACGGCGGTTTGCCCGCCACGCGGCGCCGGCGGCGGAAGCTGCCGGCGCGCTGATTCGATCGGTGCCCCATGCTGAATTTCCTCGTCAAACGCCTGTTCGGCCTGCTGCCCACGCTCGCGATCGTCGCGGTGCTCGTGTTCCTGTTCGTGCACCTGCTGCCGGGCGATCCGGCGCGGCTCGCGGCCGGGCCCGAAGCCGACGATGCAACGGTCGCGCTCGTGCGCGCGGATCTCGGCCTCGACAAGCCGATGCCCACGCAATTCGCGAACTTCTTCGTGAAGATCGCGCACGGCGATTTCGGCATGTCGACGCGCAGCAAGCGGCCGGTCTCGACCGAGATCGGGGAGCGCTTCATGCCGACGCTGCTGCTGACGCTCGTCAGCATGGTGTGGGCGACGCTGTTCGGCATGGCGATCGGGATCGCGTCGGCGGTGTGGCGCAATCGCTGGCCCGACCGCCTCGGGATGACGATCGCGGTGTCGGGCATCTCGTTTCCTGCGTTCGCGCTCGGCATGCTGCTGATGGAGATCTTCTCGGTGAAGCTCGGCTGGCTGCCGGTCGTGCCGGACGGCTCGTGGCGGAGCTACGTGCTGCCGTCGCTGACGCTCGGCGCGGCGGTCGCGGCCGTGATGGCGCGCTTCACGCGTGCGTCGTTCGTCGAGGTGCTGAACGAGGATTTCGTGCGTACCGCGCGTGCGAAGGGCGTGCACGAGCCGATGGTCGTGCTCAAGCACTGCCTGCGCAACGCGATGATTCCGGTCGTCACGATGATGGGGCTGCAGTTCGGGTTCCTGCTCGGCGGCTCGATCGTCGTCGAGGTCGTGTTCAACTGGCCGGGTCTCGGGCGCCTGCTCGTCGATGCGGTGACGATGCGCGACTACCCCGTGATCCAGGCGATCGTGCTGCTGTTCTCGCTCGAATTCATCCTGATCAACCTGACCGTCGACGTGCTGTACGCGGTCATCAACCCGACCATCCGGTTCAAGTGAGGCGCGCATGAACGCGACTGTCCAGACCGCGGCGCCGGCCGCCGCGACCGAGATCCGCACGCCGTGGCGCGAATTCTGGCGCAAGTTCCGCAAGCAGACCGTCGCGCTCGTCGCGGGCGGTTTCGTGCTGGCGCTCGTCGTGCTGGCCTTCGTCGGCCCGCACATCGCGCCGTTCGATCCGGAGAACTATTTCGACTACGACGCGCTGAACGCGGGGCCGTCGGTCGTGCACTGGTTCGGCGTCGATTCGCTCGGCCGCGACATCTTCAGCCGGATCATCGCCGGCACGCGCATCTCGCTCGCGGCGGGTTTCTTCTCGGTCGCGCTCGGCGCGCTGATCGGCACGTTCTTCGGGCTGCTCGCCGGCTACTACGAAGGCTGGTGGGACCGCATCACGATGCGCGTCGCCGACGTGCTGTTCGCGTTCCCGGGCATCCTGCTCGCGATCGGCGTGGTGGCGATCCTCGGCAACGGGATGGTCAACGTGATCTGCGCGGTCGCGATCTTCAGCATCCCGGCGTTCGCGCGGCTCGTGCGCGGCAACACGCTGATGCTCAAGCACATGACCTATGTCGAGGCCGCGCGCAGCATCGGCGCGTCGGACTGGACGATCATCATGCGGCACATCCTGCCGGGCACCGTGTCGTCGGTCGTCGTCTACTTCACGATGCGGATCGGCACGTCGATCATCACGGCCGCGAGCCTGTCGTTCCTCGGGCTCGGCGCGCAGCCGCCGACGCCGGAGTGGGGTGCGATGCTCAACGAGGCGCGCGCCGACATGGTCACGGCGCCGCATATCGCGATCTTCCCGAGCGTCGCGATCTTCCTGACCGTGCTCGCGTTCAACCTGCTCGGCGATGGGCTGCGCGACGCGCTCGATCCGAAGCTGGAGCGTCGTTGATGGCGACAGGCAGCAGATTCGACGGCGCGTCGCGCGGCGGCGTGCTGCCGACCGGCGCGCGTGACACGATCGCCGACGTGCCGGGTGTGACGGTCGGCCATTGCACGCTCGCCGACGGTCCGGTCCAGACCGGCGTCACGGTCGTGAAGCCGCATCCGGGCGACGTGTACCGCAGCAAGGTGCCGGCCGGCGCAGCCGTGATCAACGGCTTCGGCAAGAGCATCGGGCTCGTGCAAGTCGACGAGCTCGGCACGCTCGAGACGCCGATCGCGCTGACCAATACGTTCGGTGTCGGCGCGGTCGCACAGGCGCAGATCCGCACGGCGATCGCCGCAAATCCGGCCATCGGCCGCGACTGGCCGACCGTCAACCCGCTCGTGTTCGAGTGCAACGACGGTTACCTGAACGACATCCAGGCGTTCGCGGTGACGGCCGCGCATTACGACGATGCGTGCCGTGCGGCATCGCGCGACATCGCACGCGGCGCGGTGGGCGCCGGGCGCGGGATGTCGTGTTTCGACCTGAAGGGCGGGATCGGTTCGGCGTCGCGCGTCGCCGTGGCGGCCGGCCGCATGTATACGGTCGGCGCGCTCGTGCTCGCGAATTTCGGCCGGCTGCCGATGCTGACGCTCGACGGCGTGCCGGTCGGGCGGATCGCCGCCGCGCGCGCTGCACGTGCCGCTGCCGCTGCCGCTGCCGCGGTTGCGGCGCCGCCGCCCGAGCAGGGCTCGATCATCATGGTGCTCGCGACCGACGCACCGCTCGACGCGCGGCAACTGTCGCGGCTCGCGCGCCGCGCGGCAGCGGGGCTCGCGCGCACCGGGTCCGTCTACGGACACGGCAGCGGCGACATCGCGCTGGCGTTCTCGACCGCCGGCACGATCGCGCACGACGCCCGTTACGTTTCGCTACCGGCTTTGCTGGCCGATTCAATGCTCGATCCGCTGTTCGCGGCAGCGGCCGACAGCGTCGAGCGCGCGATCGTCGACGCGCTGCTGCAGGCCGTTACCGTGACCGGCCGCGACGGCCACGTGCGGCAATCGCTGCGCGACGCGGTGCCCGATCTCGACCCTCTGCTCAACGTACACCGTCCCAACTATTCATGAAGATCCTGATTTCGACCGACATCGAAGGCGTCGCCGGCGTGTTCGCCACCGAGCAGACGCGCGCCGGCAATCCGGAATACGAGCGCGCGCGCCGCTGGATGACCGCGGAAGCGAACGCGGCGATCGAAGGCGCGTTCGCGGGTGGCGCGCAGGCCGTCTGGATCAACGATTCGCATGGCGGCTATCGCAACCTGCTGCCCGACGGGCTCGATGCGCGCACGCGCGTCGTGCTCGGCAAGCCGCGCACGCTCGGGATGATGGCGGGCCTCGAACAGCAGCCCGACCTCGTGTTCATGATCGGCTATCACGCGAAGTCGCAGACGCGCGGCGTGCTCGCGCACACGATCAACAGCTTCGCGTTCACGCAGGTGTGGCTGAACGGCGTCGAGCTCGGCGAAGCCGGGCTGTACGGCGCGCTGGCGCGTGAATATGGCGCGCACGTCGCGCTGGCGACGGGCGACGACGTGTTCGCGGAAGAAACCCAGCCGTTGTTTCCGGATGCGCGTTTCGAGACGGTCAAGACGGCCGGCGGCGCATCGAGCGGCGATACGCTCACGCCCGCCGCGTCGTGCGCCCGCATCGCGACCGCCGCGCGCGAAACGGTGATGCAGGCACTGTCGTCCGGTCGCCGCGCGGGCGCGCATCGGCCCGCACCGGCTGCGTGCACGCTGCGCGTGCAGACGGCCGCGCTCGCCGACCTGTTCTGCGTGCTGCCGTCGCTCGAGCGTGTCGACGCAGTGACGCTGCGTTTCGACGGGCCTTCGGTCGAGCATGTGGTGCGCACGCTGAACAGCCTGTCGGCGATGTCGTTCATGCTGCGGTGATACATGCCGCAACGAGGCCGCTTGCGCGTGGCGTGTCAGCCGCTGACGGCGGGATGCGCTGTCGAGGCGAGCAGGAACGCTTCCATCGCCGCGACCAGCGCGAGCGGCGTCTCGTTGATCGGATAGTGGCCCGCGTTGCGCAGTACGTCGACTCTGGCGCGCGGGTAGCGCCGCAGGTAGGTGCGCGCCATCAGCGCCGCATCGAATGCCTGATCGTGCTCGCCGATCAGCACTTTCACCGGATGCACACCCGTAATCTCGTCGCTGAAATCCGTATCGGCCCACGCGCGGAAGTACGCGCCGAATGCCTGCGGCGACGAATGGGCGGCCGAATACGCGGCTTTCCACTCGACCCAGGCGGCGGGCAGCCGGCCGCCAGTGCTGCGATCGATGATGGTCCTGCGATCGGCGACATGGTCGGCGGCGCGCTCGAATAGCGCGCGCCGCTCGGCATCGAACGGCAGGCCGCCGCACGGCACGGGTGCGATCGGCACCAGCGCGCGTACGCGATCAGGTGCGACGACGGCGACTTTCTCGATCGCCATGCCGCCCATCGAATGGCCGACGAGGCTGAAGGTCGGGAAGCCGAGTGCGTCGGCGAGCGCGAGCGTGTCGGCGGCGATCTCGTCGATCGTGTAGTCGCCGCGTGCGTCGCGCATGCGGCCGTAGCCGCGGAAGTCCATGAATACATAGCTGAAGTGCTCGCGCGACAGCCACGCTTCGATGGGTTCGAAGGCGTGGGCGTCGCCGAACCAGCCGTGCAGCACGAGAACGGGGTGGGGGCCGTCCCCCACGCGATGAAACGTATTCGGCATGTCCGCTCCGAGGGTGTTGAAATCCGGCCGATCAGGCCGTCGGGTCCTGCGGCCGTCAGGTCGCGCAAGGGTGGAGTGGATCGTAGATCGATCGAAGGTGACCCGCCTTCGATATCGGGTCATTGATGATGGAATTCGGGCCGTGAGAAATACGCTGTTAGATCCCTACGAACACATTCCCCGGAGTGTGGTCGTGACCGCCAACGACTATGCGGCGGGCACGACGTTTCCGGACCACGCGCACGGGCGCGGGCAATTCGCGTTCGCGTCGCGCGGCACGATCAGCGTGTCGACGCCGCACGGGCGCTGGCTGGTGCCGCCGCAGCGCGCGTGCTGGGTGCCGGCCGGCGTACGGCACGAGATGACGATGACCGGGCCGGTCACGATGCTCAACACGTTCGTGTCGGGCGACGCCGCGCAGGCGGCGGGTCTGCCCGAGCAGTGCGGCGTGTATGGCGTGTCTGCGCTGCTGCGGCATTTGATCGACGATGCGATCGACCTGCCGGCCCTGTACGACGTCGACGGGCGCGCGGGCAAGCTGATGGCGCTGCTGGTCGCGGAAATCGCGACGATGCCGCGCCTGTCGCTGCATGCGCCGCTGCCGGCCGACGCGCGGCTGGCGAAGGTGTGCCGGCACCTGTTCGCGTCGCCGTCGATCGCGGCCGATCTCGACCAGGTGGCCGCCGACGCGGGCGTGAGCCGCCGTACGTTCACGCGGCAGTTCCGCGCGCAGACGGGCGTGAGTTTTGCCGCATGGCGTCAGCAGGTATGCATGCTCGCGGCGATTGCCCGCCTGAGCGACGGGCAGCCGGTGACGCGCGTCGCGCTCGATCTCGGCTACGCGAGCGCCAGCGCGTTCACGTCGGCGTTTCGCCGCATTCTGGGCGACACGCCGAGCCGGTATCTGGAGATTCGCCGCTGACCGAAAGAGAACGGCGCCGGTGCGGGTCATGCCCGTTCGCCGGTCGTAGCGGCAAGGCAAAAAAATACGCGCCTGCCAAATTCGGTCAGACGCGTTTAAAGGCACTCGGTCAGAAAAAATGCGCGAACAGCCAGCAAGGGCGGTGCGCGCATGACTTGTGGGATTGTTGCTTTTTCCGATTGAATCCTGACGGCTCGTCTTTGATACCCAAGAATACGCCGCATAACGCGCAAACGTAATCGTGCTTTTCAGACGATTCATGTGCTCTCGCAGCATGCGTTTGAATCGCGTGTTCGATGTGGGGGCAGAAGCCCCGGCCAATGGACATCGGCAACCGTGCGTCGGCGCGATGCGCTGCAGCATCGAAAGATTTCAGCGGAACACGAAAAACGCCGCGTGGCGCGCCCCCTGTCGGATTCGCGCCACGCGGCGGTGTGTCGGCATTCGAAACCGGCCTGCGCCGGCGTGCGTCACACGTCGAAGAACACCGTTTCGTCCGGCCCCTGCATGCGGATGTCGAAGCGGTAGACGGTCGGGCGGCCCGGCTGCGCGTCGCGTTTCGCGACGAGCGTCGCGCGACGCTCGGCCGGCACCGCGTTCAGCACGGGGTCGACCGCGTTCGCCGCGGCTTCGTCGTCGAAGTACACGCGCGTGAACGCATGGGTGAGGATCCCGCGCATCATCACGGTCACGTTGATGTGCGGCGCGTCGTCGGCCGTGATGCGGCCCGGCTTCACCGTCTCGACGACGAAGCGCTGCTGCGCATCGGTGCCGGTGCCGACCCGCGCGAAGCCCGTGAAGCCGGACTTCGCGATGTCGTCGCGCGACGCCGGGTAGTGGCCTGCGCTGTCCACCTGCGTGAATTCGAGCACCGCGTCGCCGACGACGTTGCCGTCGCCGTCGAACACCTGCCCGACCAGCAGCACATGCTCGCCGTCGGCGTGCGTCGCGGCGATCGTCGGCGTGAACAGGCTCTTCAGGTCGTAGTCGTATTGCTGCGGGCACAGGCCGTAGGCGAAGTACGGGCCGACCGTCTGCGAAGGGGTTTGCTTCAGCGTCGTCATGGTTCAGCGCTCCATCGGGGTAGCGTCGCGGCCGCGCAGCACGATGTCGAATTCGTAGCCGAGCGCATAGCCTTCTTCGGTGATGTCCATCGAGAAGCGCGAGATCAGGCGATCGCGCGCGGCCTCGGGCGTGCCCTGGAAGATCGGGTCGTACGCGAGCAGCGGGTCGCCGGGGAAGTACATCTGCGTGACGAGACGCGAGCCGAAGTAATCGCCGAACAGCGAGAAATGGATGTGATTCGGGCGCCAAGCGTTCGGATGGTTGCCCCACGGATACGCGCCGGGCTTGATCGTCAGGAAGCGGTAGCGGCCTTCGTCGTCGGTCAGGCAGCGCCCGGCGCCGAGGAAGTTCGGGTCGAGCGGCGCGTCGTGCTGGTCGACCTTGTGCACGTAGCGGCCGGCCGCGTTCGCCTGCCATACCTCGACGAGCGTGTTGCGCACGGGCTTGCCGCCTTCGTCGAGCACGCGGCCCGTGACGACCATGCGTTCGCCGAGCGGCTCGCCGTTCTTCACGGCGTTCTTCGTCAGGTCGTGGTCGAGCGCGCCGAGATCTTCTGCGCCGTAGACGGGCGCGTACTGGTCGCGCAGCTTGTCCTTCAGCGGGATCAGCGGGCGGGTCGGGCCGCGCTTCACGGACGAGCGGTACTCGGGGTGGACATAGGCCGGATGCGACGGCCAGTCGCGCGGCGTGAGGATCGTGGGGGAATCCATCGGGCGTCTCCTGATAGGTATTTCGCGAAGTGGATGGCAGGACTGTAGCCAATCCGGAAAGTTATGCAAAATGACCTTTTTTCGCGAGACGCATAACTGGTAGTTATGTATGGCGCACCAATGAAAATTCCGCCGGACAGGATGCCCTGTCCGGCGGAAAAAAGCGATCGGGCTTCGCGTCGTCGGTGACGACCCCGTGCACGGCCCTCCAGCCAGCCCGTCGCTGCTTTTTTGTCTTTCGTTCTTGTTGTTGTTATGCGGTCTCCCCGAGCGTGCCGGTCGTTATGGGTGGCCGGGATCGAACACGATCCCGTCGAATTCGAGCGACAGCATGCCGCTGCGCAGCAGGGCAGCCGGCGTCGCGGCCCGGTCGGCACCGATCACGTCGCTCACGTACTGCGCGCAGAACCCGCGCCGCGCCCGCAGGTTGAAGCGGCTGCCGAGCAGCGCGTCGATCCGCTGTTCGGCTGTCGCATGGGCCTGGCGCTGCGCGTCGGTGGTCGATGCCGCGACGCGGCGCGCCAGCGCGATGCGTCCGCCGTCGGTCCGGGAGACGAAGCGCGACAGCGGCGTGAGTTTCGTCCACGCCAGCGCGGGCTCGGCGATCACGGGTTCGTCGCCCGACGTATCGACGACGATCCCGAAGCGGTTGGTCCACGCGCCCGTCGCGCCTGCCGCATCGCGCGGCGTACCGGCCGGCACGCGGATGAACACGAGATCCCCGACATGCGCGCCGGCGGCCAGCGTGCGGACGGTGGCGAGCGGCATGGTGCGATCCGTATCGCGTGCATCGCGCGGTGCGGTGTGCTGCGGTTCGTAAGCGGCGGTTTCGGTTCGGGTGGCCATTTCGGCTCCGTCGTTGAGTGACAGGACGGAGCGGATTATGCAGACAAGTATCCAAAAATGTTCATCCGCATGCGCAGGTAGCCTAATATCCGACCTCGAGCATCGTTTTTCGATACCAAAATGACCGAAACCGCCCAACTCATCGAAACGCTGAAGCGCCAGTTGAAGGCGCAGGGAATGACCTACCGCGACGTTGCGCGCGCACTCGACGTATCCGAGACCAGCGTGAAGCGGCTGTTCGCGAGCGGCCGCTTTACGCTGGAGCGCGTCGCGGAGATCGCGCAGTTGCTCGGTTATACGCTGGCCGAGCTCGTGCAGGAGGCGTCGGCGTCGGCGCCGAGGCTGCACGTGCTGACCGAGCAGCAGGAGGCGCTGCTCGTGTCGGACGAAAAACTGCTGCTCGTCGCCGTGTGCGCGATCAACTACTGGACCGTGCAGGACATCGTGTCGGCCTATCGCGTGACGAAGGCCGAGTGCGTGAAGTACCTGCTGATGCTCGACCGGATGAACGTGGTCGCGCTGCTGCCGGGAGACCGGATACGCGTGCGCGTCGCGCGCGATTTCGACTGGCTGCCGGGCGGGCCGATCCGCCGTTATTTCCATGCGCACGCACTCGGCGATTTCCTCGACAGCCGCTTCGACGGCGCGGGCGAGACGATGACGTTCTCGCAAGGGATGCTGACCGAGGCCGCCGCCGCGGAACTGGAGCTGGAACTGCGCCGGCTGCGCAGCAAGGCGGCCGCGCTGCATGCGGAGTCGTCGTCCGCGCCGCTCGGGCAGAAGCACGGGACGGGCTTGCTGATCGCGAAGCGGATCTGGGAGCCGACCGGTTTCCAGGCGCTGCGGCGCGACGCGTGACGCATCACCGATTGCTTGGGGATATCCGGAAAGTTATGCAAAATGGCATTTCACTGGCACTCGCATAACTCCCCGTTATGAATAACCGTATCGCCGACGGCCGCGTCAAGTTCCGGCACCTGCAGTGCTTTCTCGCGGTCGCGCAGTTGGGCGGCGTGCAGAAGGCGGCGGAAAGCCTGTCGATCACGCAGCCGGCCGTCTCGAAGACGATCGCCGAACTGGAAGCGATCCTCGGCGTGAAGCTGTTCGAGCGCGGCCGGCACGGCGCGCAGCCGACCCGCGAAGCGCAGTTGTTCATGCCGCACGCGAACGCGTGCGTGCTTGCGCTGCGGCAGGGCGTCGGGTTGCTCGCGCGCGAGGGCGGGGCCGCCGCCGCGACGCTGGAAATCGGCATGCTGCCGACCGTCGCGGCATCGCTCGCGCCGGCGCTGATGAAGGCGCTGGCCGAGCGCTGGCCGCGCATCGTCGTTCGGATCGCGACGGCCGCGAACGCGGATCTGCTCGAGCGGCTGAAGGCCGGCGCGATCGAATGCGCGATCGGGCGGCTGTCGGAGCCGGAGCGGATGATCGGGCTCGCGTTCGAGCAGTTGTACAACGAACCTCTCGTTGCGGTGGTGCGCGCCGGGCATCCGCTGCTGTCGAGCGCAGCGCCGGCCACCGAGCTCGCGCGGTATCCGGTCGTGCTGCCGCCGTTCGGCACGCTGATCCGCCAGTCGGCCGAGCAACTGCTCGGCGCATGCGGCGTGCCGCCGCTGGATTCGTTCATCGAGGTGCTGTCGGTATCGGTCGCGCGCGCGCTGGCGCTCGAGAACGACGCGGTGTGGTTCGTGCCGCTCTATGCGGCCGAATATGATCTGTCGGCCGGTGCGCTGGCGCGCCTGCCGCTGCCGTCCGCGGGCACCGACGAACCGGTCGGGCTTGTCCTGCGTACCGATGCGCAGCCGTCGCCGGTCGCGCGGACGCTGATCGATGCCGTGCGCGACATCGCGCGGTCGCGGTTCGGCGATACGCGCCGGGACCGGACGCAGCGCACCGCGCGCAAGCCGGCTCGCCGCGATCGTTGACGCGCCGAGCCGGGCAGCAAGCCCGGCTCATTCCCTTTCCGCGTGGGCGGATCGGCCATCCGGCCAGTAGCCGGTCTCGCGGTGCTTGGCATATCGTATCGTTTTTGGTACGATTGGTGACAAGACGATGGCGAGACAGCAGATCCAGGTGACGCTTGGCGTACGGTTCTTCCGCACGGCCCGCGGCAACGAGCCGGTGCGCGAATGGCTCAACGCGCTCGGGCAAGCGGAGCGAAGGTTGATCGGCGAAGAGATCAAGACCGTTCAACTCGGCTGGCCGCTCGGCATGCCGGTGGTCCGGAAGATGGCGAAGGGTCTGTGGGAGATCCGCGTGATGCTGCCGGGGCGAAGCGCGCGCGTGATGTTCACGGTCGTCGGCGACACGATGGTCCTGCTGCATGGCTTCTTCAAGCAGTCGCGGGCCACGCCGTCGGACGATCTCGACGTCACCGTCGCGCGGCTGAAAGCGCTGACGCACGCCATCTGAATTTCCCGGTTGTGCCGGAACGTACCGTCTTCGACGGTCGGGCAACCGGCAACGCCATGCACTGGAGTACGACATGACGAGCACGAACAATCCGCATATCGGCAGCGACTTCGATGCCTTCCTCGAGGAGGACGGCAATCTCGAAGCGGCCACCGCCACCGCGATCAAGCGCGTGATCGCGTGGCAGATCGGGCAGGAAATGAAGGCGCAGCACATCACGAAAACCGCGATGGCCGCGCGGATGAAAACCAGCCGTGCCGCGCTCAACCGGCTGCTCGACGAAACCGACACGAGCCTCACGCTGGCGACGCTCGCGAGCGCGGCCACCGCGCTCGGCAAACGGCTCAGCTTCGAACTGGTGTCGGCCTGACGGCGTGACGAATCGGCGCGTGGTTGGTTTGCGGCGACCTTTCGCGCGATGTGCGCGGTGAATTGGCGGGTGATTCGGCCTGCGATTCGGTTTGCGATTCACCGGCGCGTTGCCGCGCATGAGCTGGCATCAGCCCATGCGCATACGCCGGGTCACCTGCGCCGTGTCATTTACGCGATCCGCTCACCTGCAGATACAGCAGCGCACCGCCCGCGAGCAGCAGCGGGCACAGCAAATACCATCCGGTCGTCAGGAACAGCCCGGCGACCGCGACCAGCGAAATCCATGCGCAGCGGTAAGCGATGCCGCCGCGCGGCAGCAATTTCAGCGCGGCAGCCGCGCCGAGCCCATACACCATCACGAAGCATCCGGACGTGACGAGTACGAGCGGTTTCGGCCCGACGTCCGAGATGATCGTCGCGGCCAGCGCGACGGCCGCGAGCACGGCGATCACGCCGAGGCTGCGGCGCGGGACGCCGCCGACCTGGCTGCCTTGCGCGAGCCACGCGGGCAGCGCGCCGTCGCGCCCGAGCGCCGCGCCGAGCTTGGCCGCGCCCGCGAAATACGCGTTCATCGTGCCGAGCGTGAGCAGCACCGCGGCCGCGGCGGCCAGCACCTGCGCGTGACCGCCGATGCCGCCCGCGATCAGTTCGCCGAGCGGCGCGCCCGATGCGCCCGCGGACGGCCCGAGCACCATCACGCTCGCGGCGGCGACCGACAGATACAGGAACCCGACGACCACGACCGCGATGCCGGCCGAGCGCGGCATGTCGTGCGCGGGCCGGCGGAATTCGGCGGCGAGATGCGTGATCGCCTCCCAGCCCGCGAAGCTCCATACGAGCAGCGCGGCGGCCTGGCCGACCGCGAGCCAGCCGTGCGGCGCGAACGGATGCAGGTTCGCGGTGCGCGCATGCGGTGCGGACGCGAACACCGCGGCGAGCAGCAGCGTGACGAGCAGCGCGGACAACACGAGCTGCATGCGGCCCGATACGGTGACGCCGAATGCATTCGCGGCCGACACGGTCGCGATCAGCGCGGCGGCCGTGACGATGATCGTCGTATGCCCGCCGCCCGTGACGGCCGCGACGTACGCGCCGCCGAACATCGCGGCAGCCGGCGCGCCGGCCGGCACCGCGAAGTAGAAGCACCAGCCGACGATCGCCGCGGCCTTCGGCCCGAATGCGCGCCGCGCGTAGGTCGATACGCCGCCCGCGTCGGGATAGCGCGCACCGAGTGCGGCGAAGGTGGCCGCGAGCGGCCCGGACAGCACGACGAGCGCGGCCCACGCGAGCAGCGACGCGGGGCCCGCGACCTCGGCGGCCAGCGCGGGCAACGCGATCACGCCAGTGCCGAGCACCGCGCCGATATACAGCGCGGCGCCCTGGAAAATCGTCAGCGAGCCGGCGTGATGGGCGGTGGGCGAATCGGCGTGTGAAGGCATCGGCGGCAGTCTCCGGAGGTGTTGTTGTGTTCGGGCGCGGGAGCCCGCGCGGTCAATCGTTCGATGCTACCCGAACGATGACGGCAGCGCGGCCCGGCGATCAGTAGTCTGCGCGGCGCCGCGTGTCAGTCGGTGTCAGCAGTGGCGCGCGAGCCGCAGGCGCGCATCCTCGCGCGCGGCGGGCGACAGTTCGGGCGCGTAGTGGAACGTACCCGATACGAGCGACGCGACGGGCACGCCGTCGCGGAACAGCACGCGATTGCCGGCCAGCGCCGGCACCTTGTCGCCGGGCAGCAGCGTGCCGGCGAGATTCAGCGGGTCGGCGCCCGTCACGCAGACGTACTGTCCGTCGCCCGGTTGCCGCCGCAGCTCGCGCAGGATCGGGATCGCCTCGGGCAGCGCGAACTGCTCGCCCGCGAGCCCGGCGACGAAGCGCCCGCCACGAATCTCGCCGCGTGCTTCGAGGCGCTGCAGCACGCGCACGAGTTCGCGCCAGCTCGGCAGCCAGTCGGCCTCGCGTTCGAGCAGCCGCCAGAACACGACGCCGTAGCGGCGCAGCAGCGTCCACGCGATGTGTTCGAGCGCGTCGGGGTCGGTCGCGGCCGGGCCGCGTTTCGGCGCCGGTGCATCGTCCGGCGGCGTGTGGCGCTGCACGAGCGCCCAGCGGCCGGCGTCGTCCATCCCGCCGATCAGCGCGCCGCCGCGCCGTGTGCGCGGCGCATAGGTCGCGCTGCGCTTGACGGCCGGCTTCAGCAGCGCGCGCAGGCCCGCGTAGCTGTCCGCATTCACGAGGCCGGCCGACACGAGCTCGCCGAGCGCCTGTTCGAGTTCGACGGGCAGTATGTGCAGGTCGTCGAGCAGCGCATCGAAGAACATCGCGCCGTGCGCGGCGAGTGCGTCGCGCACCTGCGAGGCTCGCGCGGACAGTGCCGGTTGCGCGTCCGGGTCGCGCAGCGCGTGCCAGGCGGCGAGGTGGCGGCGCGGCAGCAGCACGATCGGTGTCGTCTTCACGGGCGTGCCGGCCGCGCGCGCCGGCGCGCCGATACGCGTCCACACGAGCTTGCCCGAGCGGCACAGCTCGTCGAGGCCGCCCGCCATGTAGTCGGTGAGCCGCGCGGGCAGCAGCGCGTCTTCCCACGCGCTTGCCGCGGCCTCGAAGCCTTCGAGCTGTTCGACCACGGCCGCGAGTGCATCGCGGCCGGTGCCGCGCGTGTCGGGCGTCAGGTGTTGCCAGTGGAACAGGAAGCGCATGAAATCGGCGCGTTCGACCGGTTCGATCTCGCGGCGCAGCCGCTTCACCGTGTAGCGATGAATGCGGGCGAGCAGGTGCCGTTCGCACCATTCGTCCGTCGTCGCGCCCGGCGTGAACCGGCCACGCATCACATAACCTTCGCGCTCCAGCGCTGCGAGTGCCGTCGCGATCGATGCTGCCGGCAGGCCGAGCGGTGTCGCGATCGCGTCGAGTGCAAGCGGCCCGAAGCCGGTGAGCCGCGCGCGGATCACGTCGACGAGTGCGGCATCCGCATCCCACGGCTGCGCGCAGGCGGCCGGCACCTTGAGCGCCGGCGCCGTGCGCGCGTCGGGATGCAGCGCGCGCACGCACACGAGCCGTTCGACCGGCACCCACAGCGCGGCGCCGCCCGGCGCGACGAGTTGCGTCGCGCGGCGGCGTTCGGCGAGTTCCGCGAGCCGGTCGGGCCAGCCTTCGTGGGCTTGCGCTTCGCTGTCGGCGACGCACGCGAGCGTGAGCAGCGCGTCGTGCATTTCGTCGGCGTCGCGCACGAGCGGCCATGCCTCGTCGCGCACCGCGTCGATCGCGTCGGCGTCGAGCGCGCCGAGATCGTCGGCCGATTCGGGATCGCTCCAGCGGCGCGACTGCACGGCCTGCGTGCGGCGCTCCTCGAGCGGCGCATCGTCGAGGAACGCATAGGGTTTCGCGTTCAGTATCTCGGCCGCGAGCGGCGA
This sequence comes from Burkholderia sp. YIM B11467, assembly GCF_052952715.1. Lineage (NCBI taxonomy): Bacteria > Pseudomonadati > Pseudomonadota > Betaproteobacteria > Burkholderiales > Burkholderiaceae > Burkholderia > Burkholderia sp. YIM B11467. Next base: position 809,477 of record NZ_JBQVSQ010000002.1, on the reverse strand, counting down.
CGGCGCGGGCAGGTCGCGCGCGACGAGCTCGATCGCGCCGCTTTCGATCCGGCGCAGCAGCGCGAGCCAGCCGTCGGTGTCCATCGCATCGTGCAGGCAGTCGTCGAGCGTCTGGTCGACGAGCGGATGATGCGGAATCTCGCGTTCGCCGACGATGTTCTCGAGGCACGCGACCTGATCCGGGAACACGGTCGCGAGCAGATCCTCGCTCTTCATCCGCTGCAGTTGCGGCGCGGTGCGCTTGCCGCCCGTGAAGCGCGGTAGCGCGAGCGCGGTCGTCGCGTTCCAGCGCCAGCGCACGCCGAACATCGGCGCGTCGAGCAGCGCCTGCACCAGCACGTGCTCGGCGCTGGCCGAACGCAGGTAGCGCCACACTTCGTCGAGCGCGAAGCTGTGCGCGAGCGACAGCGACAGGATGATCGCGTCGTCGGTCGCGGCGGCCTGCAGCTCGAAGTTGAAACTGCGGCAGAAGCGCTTGCGCAGCGCGAGCCCCCAGGCGCGGTTGATGCGGCTGCCGAACGGCGAATGGATCACGAGCTGCGTGCCGCCCGATTCGTCGAAGAAACGCTCCATCACGAGCGTGTCCTGCGTCGGCAGCGCGCCGAGCGCGGCGCGCGTACGGGCCAGGTAGTCGGCGATCTGGTGTGCGGCGTCGGGCGACAAGTGCAGATCGTCGACGAGCCAGCGCAACGCCGGTGCAAGGCGGCTTTCTGCGGAGCTTGCTGAGGCTCCCGCTTGGGCGGCTGTCTTGCTCGCCGCGTTAGCGCCTGCGCGCTTGCGTCCGCCGGTGTCGGCTTGCCGGTCGCCGTCGGCGAACAACCCGTCGAGTCGCGCACGCAGCCGGCCGACCGCCGCCGACAGCTCGTCGCTGCGCCCCGGCGCCTCGCCGAGCCAGAACGGAATGTTCGGCGACTGGCCCTGCGCATCCTCGACGCGCACGCGGCCCGTTTCCACGCGAATGATCCGGTACGACTGGTTGCCCAGCTGGAACACGTCGCCGGCCAGGCTCTCGATCGCGAAATCCTCGTTGACGGTGCCGACCTGGATGCCCTGCGGTTCGAGCAGCACCGCATAGTCGGCCATGTCGGGGATCGTGCCGCCCGAGGTGGCCGCGGTCATCATCGCGTTGCGGCGCCCGCGCACCGTGCCGCCAACCACGTCGCGATGCAGGTACGCGCCGCGCACACCGCGGCGGCTCGTGAAACCTTCGGCGAGCATCTTCATCACTTCGTCGAAACGCTCGCGCGTCAGGCGTGCATACGGCGCCGCGCGCGTGAAGCTGGCGTACAGCGCGTCCTCCTGCCATTCCGCGCACGCGACTTCGGCGACGATCTGCTGCGCGAGCACGTCGAGCGGCGCTTCGGGAATCCGCAATGCATCGAGCTCGCCGCGTTGCACGCAATCGAGCAGCGCCGCGCATTCGACGAGTTCGTCGCGCGACAGCGGGAACAGGCGGCCCTTCGGCACGCCGCCGACATGGTGTCCCGAGCGGCCGACGCGCTGCAGGAACGGTGCGATCCCGCGCGGCGAGCCGACCTGGCAGACGAGATCGACGTCGCCGATGTCGATGCCGAGTTCGAGCGACGCGGTCGCGACGAGCAGCTTCAGCTCGCCGCGCTTCAGGCGCTGCTCGGCGTCGAAGCGGTGCTCTTTCGCGAGACTGCCGTGATGCGCGGCGATCGCTTCCTTGCCGAGCCGGTCGGCGAGATGGCGCGCCATGCGCTCGGCGGTGCGGCGCGTGTTGACGAACACCAGCGTCGTGCGATGCGCGGCCGCGAGCCCCGCGATCCGGTCGTAGATCTGGTCCCACACGTCGGTCGCCATCACGGGTTCGAGCGGCACGTTCGGCAGTTCGAGCGCGAGGTCGCGCTCGCGCGTGTGGCCGGTGTCGACGATCGTGCAGTCGCGCGGCGCGTCGGCCGGGCCGCCGACCAGGAAGCGCGCCACGGCGTCGATCGGCTTTTGCGTGGCCGACAGCCCGATGCGCGGCAGCGCGCGGCCGGCCAGCGCGTCGAGACGTTCGAGCGACAGCGCGAGATGGCTGCCGCGCTTGGACGATGCGAGCGCATGGATTTCGTCGACGATCACCGAGCGCACGTTCGACAGCATCTGTCGCCCCGATTCGGACGACAGCAGCACGTACAGCGATTCGGGCGTCGTGACGAGAATGTGCGGCGCACGCTTGCGCAGCGCCGCGCGTTCGGCCTGCGTCGTGTCGCCGGTGCGCACGGCGGTGCGGATCGCCGGCACCGGCAGGCCGAGTTGCGCGAGCGATTCGGCGATGCCGGCGAGCGGCGCGTCGAGGTTCACATGGATGTCGTTCGACAGCGCCTTCAGCGGCGACACGTAGACGACGAGCGTCGCGTCGGGAAGCGTGCCGTCGTGCGACAGCGCATCGCGCACCAGCTCGTCGATCGCGCACAGGAACGCGGTGAGCGTCTTGCCCGAGCCGGTCGGCGCGGCGACGAGCGTCGACCTGCCGGCCTTGATGTGCGGCCACGCGAGCGCCTGCGCGCCGGTCGGTGCGGCGAACGTGCGCCGGAACCACGCGGCGACGGCCGGGTGGAACACGTCGAGCGCACTGGCGGCAGGGCGGGTAGCTGTGACGTCCATCGGAGCGTTGAAATGGGGTGCGAGCGCGCGGACGAATCGCACGCGAATCGAATCGTCAGTGTGCCAGACGTCGCGCGTGCGTGCCGGGCATCGCGTACTGTCCGGGCACGCGGGCCGACACTTCAGATGAGGTCTCGCGTGGTACTTTCAACGGACGTGATGAACATGCGGGACACGCGCGGGCCGCCTTCGGTCCCGCGCCGAACCGCGACTACACGCGATGCAGCCAGCCGAGCCAGTGTTCGAGCAACGGCGCGCGTGTCCACAGCGACTGCGCGAGCCACAGCGTGCCGCCCCATGCGGCGGCCACCACGATCAGGTCGCAATGCCCGCTATTCCACAGATTGAGCGAGTGACGCCGCCAGATCCACGGCACGCCGAGCGGGTTCGGCCAGTCGGCGAGCAGGTGCATCACGCCGCCGCACGCGAAGCCGAACAACGGCGCGGCCCACAGCGGATGCGGATGATGGGTGAGCCCGTGCCAGCCGAGCGCGAGCAGCGCGATCCAGCCGATGCCCCAGTGCGTGACGGTGCGGTGCGTGATCCACAGGCGGCGCTTGCGGCTCCACCATGCGACTTCGAGCCAGTCGGGCGCGGTGCCGCCCGCGATGCCGGCCACGAACGCGGCGAGCAGGCCCATGTGCCACGGGCCGGTCCCGCCGGTTTGTGCAACGAGAACGGCGGCGGCGACGCCGGCCGCGAAGCCGGACGCATGATGCGCATTGTGTGATGCCATAGGAAGCGAGACGAAGAAACGTGAAGCGGCGCGTGAACGAAAGAAAATGATGCGGCGCGAAAGCGGGGCGCTATCTTCTCAGATCGGCTCGCGCAGCGGGGGGTTCGCTCGCAGATTTTTTGCGTGTGCTGCATCGCACGCAGCGAGGTTTGCAACTTTCTGTTTTGTGCATTGCGCGATGACGCGCATCGCGTGCAATTTCGACCGATCCGCATGCGTGCTTCGGCACCGCAGTGTGATCGTGCGCACACAATCGACGTGCTTTCGTGGCGCGCCGCGTGTTCGACCCTTTTTGTCCCCCTATACTACGAAACCGACGTATGGCCGTCGGCGCGCCAGCGGCTATAAGCGGATCAGGTGTTTTTCCTGCCTGAACGAGATCCACATGGGGGACATGCAATGACTACGCTGAATCGCTTCAAATCATCCGCTGTCGTGCTCGCGACGGTGGCCGGCATCGGGTTCCTGCCGAACGCGCCTGCCTATGCGAAGGGGCCGCAGCCGGCGGTGCTGACGAGCTCCGCGGTCGCGGTGGCCGACAAGTACAGCGCGGATGCCGCGGAGCGGATCTTCAAGGAAGGCGGCAACGCGATCGACGCGGCCGTCGCCATCGCATTCACGCTCGCCGTCACGTACCCCGAAGCCGGCAACATCGGCGGCGGCGGCTTCATGACGATCTACAAGGACGGCAAGCCGTACTTCATCGACTACCGCGAGCGCGCGCCGCTCGCCGCGACCAAGGACATGTATCTCGACAAGGACGGCAACGTCGTCAAGGGCATGAGCCTGTACGGGCCGCGCGCAGTCGGCGTGCCGGGCACGGTCGCGGGCATGTGGGAAGCGCAGAAGCGCTTCGGCAAGCTGAAGTGGAAGCAGGTGCTCGCGCCGGCGATCCACTATGCGCGCGACGGCTTCGTCGTCGACGAACAACTGGCGCAGCGCGGCGTCGACGCGTCGAAGGAGTTCGGCGGCAAGACCAACTTCGACAAGCACTTCTCCGGGCTGAAGGCCGGCGTGAACTTCAAGCAGCCCGATCTCGCCGACGTGCTGACGCGGATTTCGAACGACGGCGCGGAAGGTTTCTACAAGGGCAAGACGGCCGAGCTGATCGCGGCTTCGATGAAGACCGGCGACGGCAACGGGCTGATCACCACCGAGGATCTCGCGCAATACCGTGCGGTGTGGCGCCAGCCGGTGCAGGCGAAGTGGAACGGTTATGACGTGATCACCGCGCCGCCTCCGAGCTCGGGCGGCATCGGCCTCGTGCAATTGCTGAAGATGAAGGCCGACCTCAAGCAGGACTTCGAGGGCGTGAAGCTCAACTCGCCGCAATACATCCACCTCGTCGCGGAAATCGAGAAGCGCGTGTTCGCCGATCGTGCGCAGTACCTCGGCGATCCCGACTTCTACAAGGTACCGATCGCGCAGCTGACCGACGGCGCGTATATCGCGAAGCGCGCGGGCGAGGTCAACCCGAAGGAGCCGTCGGACACGAAGAGCGTGCAGCCGGGCCTCGGCACGACGATGCCGGAGAAGGCCGAAACGACGCACTTCTCGGTCGTCGACAAGTGGGGCAACGCGGTGTCGAACACGTACACGATCAACGGCTATTTCGGTTCGGGCGTGATCGCCGACGGCACGGGCATCGTGCTGAACGACGAGATGGACGACTTCTCCGCGAAGCCGGGCGTCGCGAACATGTTCGGCGTGGTCGGCAGCGACGCGAACGCGATCGAACCGAAGAAGCGGCCGCTGTCGTCGATGTCGCCGACGATCATGACGAAGGACGGCAAGGTGTCGCTCGTGATCGGCACCCCGGGCGGCTCGCGCATCTTCACGTCGATCTTCCAGGTGATCAACAACATCTACGACTTCAAGATGCCGTTGAAGGACGCGGTCGGCGCGATGCGTTTCCATCACCAGCTGCTGCCGCCGAACACGATCTTCTGGGAGCCGTACCATCCGATCGAAGGCGAACTCGCGAAGCAGATCGAGGCGCGCGGTTATACGCTGAAGGGGCAGGATTTCAGCGGCGACATCCAGGTCATCAAGATCGACGGCAAGACGCCGGAGGCGATGGCCGATCCGCGCGGGCGTGGCGTGACGCGGATCATTCATTGATAAGCGAATGGTCGGTTGTAGTGACCGGCCATGCGATTGAGGTGGAAGCCGCCAAAATACCAGGCGGCTTTTTTGTTGGTGTTGAATTGATTAAAAAATATTCCTGTCGTAAATTTGAAATATTGTCGGGGATGAGAGTTAACTATGGAAGAGAAATATAAATACACGCTGGGTATGGCCGGGCAGTCGCATTTTATGGAGGTGGCGATCGATGCTATCGGGTCGCTGAAAACCGCCTTGAATGAAGATGGATGGGAGGCTGCGCCAGAATATTTCAAGGGAAACCCTGTCCTTCGAATAACGCCTCGGATAACCGCATTTTCCGGAATGGAAATTTTCGGTGGAATTATGGCGTTCACGGCCACCTGCTTTGCTAAAAAGGTCTTTGATGAATTCTATGATCGTCTTCTGAAGCGGCGGGTTGGCGAGTGTGTTGAGAGGGTCATCGAGAAAATCAAGATTCCAGATGAAAAGCTGCTTGAGTTCAGAGATGTCGTGTATTTTGATGATCTTGATGTGGCAGTCGTCGTTCGTTTTCTTACGAGGGCGCCTCGAGCTCAACGTGTTGATGCCCAACTAATTGAAGGGCATCGCATCGCGTATCAGTACCTTTCAGCGAATGGAAAAAAAGCACCGATCCACTGCCATCGAATTCTGGAGGGTAAGGTCGATGCAGAGCCGGAGTTCTTTATAAGTATGGATGACCTGCAAGACAAGGATCGAGCACGTTTGGCGAACACCAAGGTCCGAGGTGCGCCTACGTCGGGTCTCTCGCGAGAGATCAATCGTAAGTGGTGAATGGTCGGCGGCGGCGCGTTTGCCGCCGTGTCACCGCTTCAGCAACCCATGCGCGTGCACGATCTGCTCGGCGAGCTGGTTGATCGAGATACGCCGCTCCATCGCCTGCGAGCGGATCTGCTGGTACGCCTCTTCCTCGCTGATCGCGTTGTGCTGCATCAACAGCGATTTCGCTTCCTGCAGCGTGCGCGCGGACATCACGCGCTGTTCGAGCTGCGCGATGCGGCGCCGGTATTCTTCGTGCCGGCGGCTCTGGTGGCACGCGAGCGCCATCGCGCTCAACAGGCCGAACGAGCGCACGGGCGTCGTGACCGCGCTCTGCGCGTCGATGCGCAGCATCAGTTCGAGAATGGTCGGGCTTTCGTAGGTCGTGACGGCGATGACCGGCGGCCGTGCGTCGTCTTCCAGCCACGGGATCGACAGGTGCAGCAGGTCGGGCCGTACCGCGAGAATCACGAGATCGACGCTTTCCGGCAGCGTCGCGGGCGGCGGCCAGCGCTGCTCGCTCGGGCAGCCGATACGCGACAGCTGCTCGACGATCAGCAGGCCGTTGTCGTCATCCGGGTAGTAGACCATCACGCGGAGCGAACGCAGTTCGGCGAGCAGGCGAGGCGTCGAGCGGATCGGGGTGCGGGCGCGCATCGTCGGTTACGCCTTCTGTTCGTCGGGCGTGTGCACGCGATCGCCGAGCGAGTGCGTGACGAGGTACGGATCGGGATGCACGCGCCGCGTCGCTTCGCGCACGATCGTGAAATTGCCGTCGGCCGTCGCGCAGCCGATGCGCGGATAGAGGCAGGTGTGCTGCGTGAGCCGGTCGATCTTCACGCGCCCCTGCGGCGCGTCGAATTCCGCATCCGCGAGATGTTCGACGAGCCGGTCACGCTGGTCGGTGCCGGCCCGCGCGAGCGCATTGGCGAACAGGTGGACCTGGAAATACGCGGCTTCCCACGGCGCGGACGCGCTTGCATCGTCGCCGAAGCGCGCCTTGAGCTGCGCGATGCAGCGACGGTTCACGTCCGAATCGATGGTCTGGAAATAGGGCGACGACGTGTAGTGGCCGGCCGCGGCCGCGCCCATCTGGCCGAGCTCGATCTCGGACGTCGTCAGGCTCGCGATCGGCATCTTGCGCGCATCGAGGCCGGCTTGCGCATAGGCGCGGTAGAACGCGGCCGTGCTGTCGCCGACGAGCGTGCTGAACACGAAGTCGGGCGCCTTCGCGCGGATATCCGCGACGACCGCCGCGAAATCCTGCTCGGACGCGACGAGCGGCATGTACACCTCGCCGAGGATCTGGCCTTCCGGATGCTGCGTGACGAGGTCGATCATGATGCGGTTCGACTCGTACGGGTAGATGTAGTCGGACCCGACCAGATACACGCGCGCGCCGAACTGCGCGGTCATGAACGCGGCGAGCTGCACGCTGTTCTGGTTCGGCGCGGCGCCCGTGTAGATCACGTTCGGCGAGAACTCGAAGCCTTCGTAGAGGGTCGGGTAGAACAGCAGCTTGTCCCACTTCTCGACGATCGGAATCAGCGCCTTGCGGCTGCTCGACATATACGCGCCGAACAGCACGTTCACGCGTTCGGTGGCGATCAGCTCTTCGGCGAGCCGCGCATAGACGGCAGGGTCCGAACACGCGTCGCGCACGACGGGCACGATCTCGCAGCCGTTCGCGCCACCGGCTTCGTTGATTTCGGCGATCGCCTGCAGCGTGCCGCGCAACTGGCTCTGGCCAAGGTGCGACGTGCATCCGCTCTGCGAGAACAATACGCCAACCTTCACACTGTTCATTCGTGTCCGTCCTGAGTCTGCCCTGTTCGTTCCGGGTAAGGGCGTTACGCGGTCAGCCGCCCGGCCGCGTGCGCGACGACGGCGGGCAGCGCGTCGCCGTTCGCCGCGTGAACGCAGCCTGGGCCGATGCCAAGTATTGTAGACAACCCGGGCGGTGTGCCGAACGACAGGCCGGCGATCGCGACGCCGCCCTGCCGGCCCTGGCGCGCGGCATGGCGCGCATCCTCGACGAGGTAGCGCGGGTCGAACACGTCGATGTCGGCGGCTTCGCCGTCGCCGATCATCAGCACGGCGGGCCGCGCGTTTGCGGCTTCGCGGCGCAGCAACGCCAGCGCATGGCGCAATGCCGCGCCCGTGCGCGTGCTCATCCCGGCGTCGGCCGCGAGCAGCGCCGCGCGGCGGCCGGCGTCGAATGCGTCGCCGAAATCCTTGAAGCGCGCGTAGTACACGCGGTGCCGGCCATCTGATGTATAGCCGTGCACGGCCCAGCGCCGCCGTTGCCGGTCGAACAGGTCGCCGAGCACGAACGCGGCGCGCTTCTCGAGCGCGGCGACGTGCGCGGCCGTCGACGCGGACAAATCGAGCAGGATCAGCACGGGCCCGCGCGCATCGTGCGGCACGCGGCGCCGGAACACGCGCGGATCGGGCGCATGCCCGGCACGGTGCGCGATGCGCGCGGCGATCGCCGCATCGACATCGAGCGCATCGCCGTCGAGCTGGCGGCCGACGCGCCGCATCGGTTCCGCCGCACGCGCGGACGGCATCCGCTTTGCCGCACGGCGGTCGGCTTCGATCAGCGCGGCAAGCGAACGTGGCGGCGCGGACGTGGCAGGCGCGCGTTCGACGACCGTGGTCCAGTCGCGGCGCTCGCGCTGCGTGTGGCAATTCCATTCGGGATAGCGCCGCGCATCCGGCGCCGGCGGCGGTGGGTCGTCGGGTTCGTCGCTGTGGCCACCGGTCGCGGCCGACATCTCGACGCCTGCGTTGCCCGCGTGCTCGGCCGCGCCGGCCGGTTGCGCCCACAACCACGCGTTGTCGTCGCGATAGCGCAGCCATGCACCGTCGTCGGGTTCGAAACGCACGCGCATCTGCCCGAGATCGTTCGCGAGCCGCGATGCGATCGTGCGGAACGCGCGATAGTCGCCGAGCCTGTCGCGCTGCGCGGCGAACAGTTGTGCGCCCTTGTCGACCCACGGGTTGCCGTCGCGATACGACGGATCGAACAGCGCTTTCGCGAGCCGCGCGCACAGGCGGCCGAACGTGAGCCCTTCACGGTCGATCGGCGCGAACGCGGGGGCCCAGAACGTCGCGAGCCCCGGCCATGTGCGTGCGAGCAGCGTTTCGACGCGCGCATCCTCGATCAACCCGGCGACGGCGATGCCGAGCGGCGTCAGCGTATCGACCGGCTCGCCGGACGGCGAATGCAGCCAGTGCGCGAGCGCGTGCGCGGCCGCCGCGATGCGTACATCGGGCGGCAACGCGCGCGGCACGCGCAACGCGGCATGGCCGAGCGTCGTACGCAGCGCCGCATCGTCGAGCCGCACGTCGGTTTCATGCGCGGTCATCCCGTGCAGGAAGCGGGCAAGTTGTAGCGCGCTCATGTCGCGAAGTGCGCGGCGGCCATCGTCTGCAACGCGGCACGCGTGTCGGCGTCGTCGGTTGCCGCGTCGCTGATCGCGATCCGGCACGCATCGAGCGGCGCGAGCCCCGCGACGATCAGCCGGGCCGCGTGCACGAGCAGGCGCGTCGATGCGCCTTCGTCGAGCCCGTTGCCGGCCAGCGCGCGTGTGCGGTGGGCGAGGTCGACGAGGCGGCGCGCGGTTTCCCGGTCGGCGCCGCTTTCGCGCACGACGACGTCGGCCTCGTGCGCGGCATCCGGATAACCGAAGTCGATCGCGACGAAGCGTTGCCGCGTCGACGGCTTCAGCCGCCGGTGCTCGCCGTGATAACCGGGGTTGTACGAGATCACCAGATGGAAATCCGGATGCGCATGCACGACCTCGCCGAGCCGGTCGAGCGGCAGTACGCGCCGCGAGTCGGTCAGCGGGTGGATCACGACCGTTGCGTCGGGGCGTGCCTCGACGATCTCGTCGAGATAGCAGATCGCGCCATGCCGCGCCGCGAGCGTGAGCGGCCCGTCGGCCCAGTAGGTGCCGTCGGCATCGAGCAGATGCCGGCCCGTCAGGTCGGCCGCCGACGTGTCGTCGTTGCACGCAACCTGGATCAGCGGCAGGCCCATGCGCCACGCCATGTATTCGACGAAACGCGTCTTGCCGCAGCCGGTCGGCCCTTTCAGCAGGACCGGCAGGTGATGGCGGCAGGCGGTCTCGAACCAGTCGGCCTCGGCGCCGGCCGGCTGGTAGAACGGCGCGTCGGCGATGCGGTGTCCGGCGAGCGGATCGGCGGCGAGCGGCGTATCGCGTGCGCTCATTACCACCTCCCCGTCATCATCAGCATGCCGGGCAGCCAGCAGGTGCCGATGCCGATCGCGATCGTGTAGCCGGGCAGGAAGCGCACGGTCCGCTTCAGCCCGAGCGCGACGAAGAACAGGAACCACAGGCTCGACCACAGCAGCCACATCGCACCGAAGCGCACGTCGTGCGACGTGCCCGCATAGACGAGCGCGCTGATCGCGACGAACAGGCAGTACCAGCCGAGACCCGCGCCTTGCAGGCCGCGCCACTGGACCGCGGCGAGATACAGATACGTGAACGCGAACAGCAGGCCGCCCGCGCTCGAGAAAAACTGCGGCGGCGCCGAGGCCTGCACGAGGCCGGCGAGATTGATCAGCAGCGCGAGCAAGCCGACGAGCAGGTTCAGGCCGGCCGCGTCGCGCGGTTCGATGCGGCCGGTGAGCGCGACGCCGTTGACGACCAGCACCGCGCCGATGAAGAAGAGAGCGACACCGAGCATGATGAGGGCTCCAGAGTGAGACGGAGCCGTTCGCGCACGCGGCGCGAACGGCCGGGTGGGGCGCGTGCTCAGCGGTGCGCGGGCGCTTCGGACGGAATGCCCTCGATCGGGCATTCGGGCGTGCCGGGCGTCGCGCGGGTGAGGCGTTCGACGGCCTGGCGCGTGCCGTCCGGGTCGTTCACCCAGTTCGCGTAGAACTCGAACGGGCATTGCGCGACGCCGTTCGGCGATTCGCCGGAACCGATCTTGCCGGTGTAGCCGCGATGCAGCAGCTTGTACAGGTGGTTCTGCGACTGCATGTTGCGGCGCGCGTCGCGGATCAGGCTCACCGACAGCTCCGCGTACTGCACGCCGTTCTCCTCCTCGCCGCATTCGCCGAGCGTGCGGCCGTCGAAGCCGACGATCGCCGAGTGGCCGAAATACGAGTACACGCCGTCGAACCCGGATGCGTTCGCAACCGCGACGTAGCAGTTGTTCATGAACGCCATCGCCTTCGACACGAGCACCTGCTGGTCCTTCGCCGGGTACATGTAGCCCTGGCAGCGCACGACGAGCTCGGCGCCGCGCATCGCGCAGTCGCGCCAGATCTCCGGGTAGTTGCCGTCGTCGCAGATGATCAGGCTGATCTTGAGCCCCTTCGGCCCGTCGGCGACATACGTGCAATCTCCCGGATACCAGCCTTCGACCGGCACCCACGGCATGATCTTGCGGTACTTCTGCACGATTTCGCCCTGGTTGTTGATCAGCACGAGCGTGTTGTACGGCGCCTTGTTCGGGTGTTCCTCGTGGCGCTCGCCGGTCAGCGAAAACACGCCCCACACGTTCGCCTTGCGGCACGCGGCCGCGAAGATGTCGGTTTCCTCGCCGGGAATCGTCGAGGCCGTGTCATACATCTCCTTCGCGTCGTACATGATCCCGTGCGTCGAATATTCGGGAAACACGATGAGGTCCATGCCGGGCAGGCCGCGCTTGATGCCGACCACGCGTTCCGCGATTTCGCGTGCGTTCGCGATGACATCGGCGCGCGTGTGCAGGCGCGGCATCTTGTACTGGACGACGGCGACGCCGACGGCGTCGTTGCTGCTGGAAATATCGCCATGACGCATGGTGTGCTCCTGGTTCGGGTGAAGACGTGCGTTTTCGAAGCGCAAAAAAAAGCCCTTGCCTCGACGAGCGAGGCAAGGGCTTCTTTGCCGATCCGTTCATCCGACAACGCTGTCGGATAACGGGAATGCGGATAGGTGGCCGAATGTGCGGCCGGCGAAGCGCGGGCTATCGGGCTCGCGCTGCGCACGATCGTGGGACGTCTTTGTCCGCCGGATCGATGGGATGCACTCTATGCAAAGTTTTTTTCGGACGCAACATCGCGTATACCCCTGCACGTCACGACCGCTGCGCGAGCCGGTGGTGCACGTGCGGGTACACGCGTTGCGCGTTGCGTCGCACTCAACTCCGGTCGTTCGCCGCGTTGCTTTCGAGGAAGCTGTCCACCGCGATCAGCGATTGCTCGTCGAGCGTGCCGAGCACGCTTTTCAGTTTCAGTTGCAGCTTCAGCGCATCGAGATAGCTGTCGAACAGCTTCTGCCGGATGCCCGAGATGTCGTGCCGCAGGTTCAGTGTTTCGTACGTCGTGCTATAGCCGACCTGATGCGCCTTCATCGACGAGTCGTACGCGAGCCGTGCGGCCTGCAGCGACTGCTGCAGCGCGCGGATGCGCGTGCCGACCGATTCGAGCGCGGACAGCGCCTCGCGATGATCGGTGCCCAGTTGCTCCTCGACCTCGCGCAGCCGGTTGCGGTATTGCTCGGTCACGTGCTCGGCTTCGACCTGCCGGTAGTACACGCTGCCGCCGGAAAAAATCGGGATCGTCACCTGCACGCCGAACGCACTTTGATGGAAGTCCGAACGATCGGTGAGCCCGCGCAGGTTCGGATTGAGCCCGCGCGAATACGACGCGAACAGGTCGACGGTCGGCAGGTGCTCCGCGCCGACGCGCTTCGCGGCGAGCCGCGCGACCTGGACGTCGCGGTACGCCTGCTGGTACGCGGGGTTGTCCTGCGGCGCGTAGTCGCCGGACGGAATGCGCGGCGACGTCCCACGCATCGCAAGCCGTGGCCAGCGCGAGAAATCGATCGTCGAACCGAGCAGCGTCTCGTAGCGCGCGCGGCGCGCATCGACGTCGGTCTGTGCGAGCGCTTCGTCGGATTGAGCGAGGCTGCGGCGCGCCTCGATCTCGGCTGTGTCGCCGATCGTCTTCATCCCGAGCTGCGCCATGCGTCGCGTATCGCTTTCGAGCCGCGTGAGCGCGTTCACCTCGTCGTCGGCCGACTGCAGCTTCTCGCGCGCGCTCAGCAGGTCGAAGCACGCGTTCGCAACACGCAGGATCAGGTCCTGCTTCGCGACCTCGAGCTTCTGTTTCGACGATTCCTCGTACTCGGTCGCGCGCCGCATGTCGTACAGGTAGGGCACGTTGAACAGCGCCTGCGTGACCTGCGCGGCACCGTAGGCGGCGTTGTTCGAGCCGCTGACGTCGATACCGAACAGGTTCGCGTGCGTGCCGTAGCGCCCCCATTCGAGCTGCGCGGTGGCCTGCGGCAGCATCTGCGCGCGCGCCTCGGGAAATTTCTGCCGGGCCGCGTCGTATTCGCTGCGCGCCTGCAGGTAGCGCGGATCGTGCACGGCCGCGTACTGGTAAGCGGTGTCGAGGCAAAACGCGTGCGCGTGCGCAGGCATGCCGACTATCGTTACAGTGAACAGTGTTACGGTTGCAAGTAGGGGATTCCACCTAGTCGAAAATCTTGATAGGGAATTACCCTTATCTCGCTCCGCCGATCCGCGATTCGCACGCCTCGTTTCAAACATGGCCGTCTCCGTCTCCTGCCCGTGCCGCAACGCATTGCGGCGGGATTTAAACGTTTTGAAATTGAAATTCAAACAGCGTGAATGACTGCTATCCACCGCGCATCGGAAAACGCGCATGTAAGAGTGTGTCCTCCATTGAATTCCGATGCGCTCGCATGATAGCCTGATTTCGGCTCGTAATCGCAGTGATTATTAGATTAACAAGTCGCTAGGGATTAAAAGCCGTTTGTCTTTCAATGAAGGTTCTTTGCATCATCTTTATTTTTTTACGAGGAGAGAATGATGAAGGTCATGACGACGGAACAGGTCAGGAATGTGCATGGCGGCGGTGCGATCAGCTCGCTGGGTAGCCTCGCCGTTGACGCCGCGCCGGTGGTGACCGCGCTCGGCCAGTTCCTGCCGAGCCTCGGCAATTACCTGCAGAACCCGAAGACGTTCAATAACACCGGCAAGTAACCGCCGTGCGCGGGGAGGCGCCCCCCGCGTGAAATGCTGCGAAACAGAAGGAAAAGAATCGATCGCCGCAATCGCAGTAAATCGAATCGAAATGCACCATTTCGGTTCGGGCGATTATCAGGAGGCAGGAATGCCGGATTATCCCCGTAATAAAGTCAACGGCTATTGATTTTCAATTGGCTGACGGCTGCAGGCATTCCGACAATATAAAGGCCACAAAAATGCGAGACATCACGGAAGACCAGGCCCGCCAGATTCGCGGCGGCGCGTCGCTTTACTCCAATTCGGCCGCCTATACGGTCGATCTCGTCAATCAGTCGATCGGATCCACGCTGCAGGGCCTGATGACCCAGTACCAGACCCGCGCCGTCGAACAGTTCCGGATGTCGCTCGGCTCGTCGCGCTGAGCGGCCGGCAACACCGATCTTCCGTCGCAGCCGGCAGCGTGCCGGCTGCGCCCATGCGTATCGCGCACGACCCGCCACGGGCCCGCACCGGCAGGCCTGGGCGGCGCGTTGTCGCGCCCCGGGTGCCCGACCATGCTTTTCAATACGCGTAAAGTCCGTCCGGTCCTGCAGGACGAGGTGACGGAGTGCGGCCTGGCCTGCCTCGCGATGATCGCGTCGTGGCACGGGCGCGAAACGACGTTGCGCACGCTGCGCAACCGCTATCCCGTGCGGATCGATTCCGGGCTGTCGTTCTTCGACCTGATGGAGATCTCGAACGATCTCGGCCTGCGTGCGCGCGGGCTGCAGTTCGACGCGGGCGAGCTCGACGCGCTCAAGACGCCGTGCATCCTGCACTGGGGGATGAACCACTATGTCGTGCTGACGAAGGTCGGTTACGGCAGCGTGCACATCGTCGATCCCGCGCTCGGCGAGACGAAGCTGCCGCTCGCGCAGGCGCTCACGCACATCACCGGTTATGCGCTCGAACTGAATCCGGACATCGGCTTCGCGCATGCGGGGCCGGCCGACCGGATCCGGCTGCGCGATTACCTCGAAGGGCTGACGGGCATTCGCAAGAGCCTCGCGATCGGCATCGCGGGCGGCGTCGCCGCGCAGCTCCTGCTGCTGCTCGGCCCGTCGTACGTGCAACTGACGATCGACGAGGCACTGAAGAAGACCGACGTCGACATCCTGTACCTGCTGACGATCCTGTTCGCGATCGTGTTCCTGTTCGACACGCTGTACGCGAACCTCGTCGGCAACATCAAGAGCTACCTGCGCAACATCGTGTCGCAGCAGCTGTCGGCGAACATGGTCGGGCATCTTGCGCGGCTGCCGATCGGCTATTTCCTGTTCCACAACACCGGCGATTCGATCTCGCGCGTGTCGTCGGTGTCGGAGGTCGGGCGGTTTCTCGTCGACGGCCTGGTCGGCGGGCTGCTCAATATCGTCACCTGCACGCTGACGCTCGTGCTGATGCTGTACTACAGCCCCGTGCTGGCCGGCATCAGCCTCGCCGGGATGGTGCTGTTCGCGCTCAGCCGGCTCGCGATCCAGCCGCAGCTGCAGGACGCGATGTCGCAGATCCTCACGCGCGGCGCCGAGGCCGATGCGCTGCTGATCGAGAACATCCGCTCCGCGCATTCGATCAAGCTGCTGTCGGCCGAGACCGCGCGCAGCAGCCTGTGGATCAACGCGTTCACGCAGAAGCTGCAGGCGATGCGCCAGCAGGAGCGGCTGCAACTGCTGTTCGACGCGGTGTCGAAGGGGATCGTGCACGTCGAGCAGCTCGTGATCGTCACGTATGGCGCGTGGCTCGTGATGCACGGGCAGAGCACGATCGGCGTGATCTACGCGTTCATCCAGTACAAGAACCTGTTCGCGGACAAGTTCATCGATTCGATCCAGCTCTACGTGCGCCGCAAGGTGCTGCAGGTGCATATGGATCGCGTCGCGGACGTGCTGCAGACCGAGACCGAGGAGCCGGCGCCGGACGCGGTCGTGCGGCCGGTCGACGGTTTCGACGGCGCGCTGTCGATCCGCGCGCTGTCGTACACGCCACGGGGCGGCAATCGCCCGATCCTGCGCGACGTCGCGCTCGACGTGCCGGCCGGCGGCAAGATCGCGATCGTCGGCCGCACCGGCAGCGGCAAGACGACGCTGCTGAACCTGATCTGCGGGCTCGTGCGGCCCGAGCGCGGCACGCTGTTCGTCGGCGACGTCGATCTCGCGGACGTGAACCTGCGGCAGTACCGCAAGCATCTCGCGGCCGTCACGCAGTCCGATCAGCTGTTTCGCGGGACGATCCGCGACAACATCACGAACTTCGCGCCCGCGCCGCGGATTGGCGCGATGTTCGACGCGGCGAAGCTCGCGTGCATCCACGACGAGATCGAGCGGCTCGATCATCGCTACGACACGCCGCTCGGCGACACACAGAAATTCCTGTCGGCCGGCCAGATGCAGCGGCTGCTGATCGCGCGGGCGCTGTATTGCGAGCCGCGCCTGCTGATCCTCGACGAATTCTCGTCGAACCTCGACCAGGCGACGACGCACGAAATCTGCCGCAACGTGCTGACGCTGCCGTGCACGATCGTGCTCGTCACGCACGATGCGTCGATCCTGTCGATGGTCGACCGGATCTACCGGATGCAGGACGGCGTCTTGACCGACGCGACCGACGAGTGGCGCACGATCCAGGAGACGCGGTGATGCTCGGGCGACTCTTCCTGCTCAATCCGTTCTCGTACGCTTTCCTGGTGCGACGCGCGGTGCGCGCCGTCGCGCTGCGCACGTCGCCCGCGCGCGGGCTGCGGCTGATGCGCTGGTGCTCGGGCGTGTGCCTGCGCTGCTTTCCGTGCATTCGCGAGTCGATCGAACGCGCGGTCGCGTACATGCTGAGCGGGCACCTGAACGACGACCCGCAGCGTGTGCGGGACGTGTCGGCGACCATCGTGCGCGAGCTGTTCGAGGCCGAGTTCGCGGGGCTCAAGCTGCGCACGCACAGCCTCGAATCGATGAAGGCGATGATCGACGGGATGGCATGCGAAGGAGACGCGCAACTGCGCACGGCACTCGCGCGCGGCGGCCCGCTGATGCTCGCGGGGCTGCACTTCGGCAACCTGATGCTGTTCGTCACGAAGCTGCGCTTCATGATCCCCGACGACCGCAAGCTGATGGTGATCCTGCACCGGGATGCGCCCGGCGCGTTCTTCGACGACGCGCTGCGGCTCGTCGCCGAATACGGTGCCGGCGAAGTCGAGTTCATCGACATCGAGGAGCGCGTGCACCTGCGGCGGCTGATCACGAGCCTGCGGCGCGAGGCGCCTGTGTTCCTGCTGTTTTCCGACCTGCACGGCAAGTTCGGCAAGACCAACCGCTGCCGGCTCGGCGGGCGCTGGGTGCGGATGGCCGGTGGCGGTGTGAAGCTCGCGGTCGAGCAAGGGATTCCGCTGCTCGTCGCGTATGCGACGGGCGTGCCGTTCCGCGATCGCTGCGCGGTGCATTTCACCGAACTCGCGGCCAGCCCGCTCGCGCCGATGCTCGGCGCGGACGACGACGCGTCGCCCGTGCGCGCGACGCATCAGCGCATCGTCGACCGGCTCGAGCAGGCGCTGGTGCGCCAGCCCGAGCAGTGGCATTTCTGGGAACACTTCACGCCTTACCTGATGCCGACGCCGCTGCTCGATGCGGCCGCGCGGCGTCGCTCCTGACGAGCCCGCCCCATGCCGACCTGGAACTCCGCTCTCCGAGAACAGAAGCCGTCGCGCAAGCTCGCGCGCGGCACGACCTTCGGCACCGTGATCCACGGTGTCGTCGACGTGCCGGTATCGATGCGGTTCTTCTGCTACCTGTCGCTGGCGATGTTCGCGATGTTCGTGACCGCGCTCGTCGAACTGAGCTACGCGAATACCGAGAGCGTGTCGGGGATGCTGACGCCGCGTTCGGGGTTGATCGGCGTCAGTGCGCCGCCGGGCTGGGCCGTGCGCGACATCTACGTCGGCAAGGACCAGCAGGTGAAGGCCGGCCAGCGGCTGCTGGCGGTGACGCGCGACACGAGCTTCGTCAGCCAGGGGAACAACGTGCAGGGGATGCGCGCGGCGCTCGACCGGCAGCGTGTCGAGGTGACGCAGCAGATCGACGCGGCGCGCCTCGAATACCGGTCGTCGGTGCAGCAGACCAACCAGCAGATCGCCGCGCAGGGCGAGAGCCGCGCGCTGATCGACCGGCAGATCCAGGACCAGAAGCGCATCGTCGACGAGTACGGCGAACGGCGTGCGCGCGTGAAGCAGCTGCTCGACGAACAGGTCGTGACGCTCGAACAGTACAACCAGGTCAACACGCAGTACCTGCAGGCCGGCCAGGCGTACCAGGACCTGCTGCTGCGCCGCGCCGAGCTGGCGAAGAACGCGATGAAGCTGCGCGGCGACCTCGACACGATGCAAAGCAAGTACGACGGCGCGAACGCGGAACTGAAGATCAAGCAGGAGGAACTGAACGCGAAGGAATACAACATCGACGAGAACGTGAACCAGGTGCTGTACGCGCCGGCCGACGGGCAGATCGTGCGGCTCGACGTCGTGCAGGGCGGCGTGATCGACCCGCCGGGCACGCGTGTCGTCGAGATCCTGCCCGCGAAGGCCGACGGGCTGATCGCCGAGGTCTACATTCCGTCGTCGAAGGCCGGCTTCGTGAAGAAGGGGCAGGAAGTGAAGGTTGCGTACGCAAGTTATCCGGTCGAGAAGTTCGGCACGTATCGCGGCAAGGTGCTGTCGATCTCGCCCGTCGCGTTCTCGGCGAAGGAACTGAACCTGCCGGGCGATTCGGCTGCGCCGCAGACCTACTTCAAGACCTGGGTCGAACTGGCCGATCGCACGCCGTCGTTCGACGGGCGGCCACTGTCGCTGCGGGCCGGGATGATGCTGAAGGCCGACATCGTGCTCGAACGGCGCAGCCTGCTCGAATGGCTGTTCGAGCCGCTGTACCGGATTCGCCAGCGCCTGTTCGGCGTGCCGGCCTGAGCCGATGACGCGTCGCGACGAATGCCGCCGCGCGCGGCCGGGATCCGTGCGTCCGCTGTCGCGCTGGCTCGGTGCGACGTTGTTCGCGTGCGCGGCCGCCGCACACGGCGCGCCGCAGCCGGATGGCGACACGCAGACCCGCTGGCAGGCCGGCGCCGACGGGATCGGCTTCTGGCCGGGCGGCGATGCGGACGGGTTCGATGCGAGCGCCTGGGCGACCGAGGCCGGGCCGGCGCGCGGCGGGCGCGACGGTTCGGCTGAGGTGCCGCAGCCTGACATTCCGCTGACGGCCCGCAAGATCACGCTCGGGCAGCGTGCCGGCGGAGCGGGGCGCGCATGCGCGGCAGCGCGCGACGATGGCGCGGACGGTATCGGCTTCGACGGCAACGGCGCGGCCGGCGGCTGCAATCCGGCGGCGACGCAAGATGCAACGGCGGACGACGCCCCGGCCGGCGGCGTGGTCCACGCCGACCGGATGCCGTACGAACTGCATCCGGTCGATCCATCGCGCCTGCCCGATCTGCCGGCCGCGCAGGCGCCGCCGTTGCTGGAGCAGCTGATGGGCGACGATCACAACATGGTCGGCCTCGGCTGGCACTTCATCGCGACGACCGGCCGATCGACGCCCGTGACGACGCACACCGATGCGCTCGGGCTGAACAGCTTCGAGAACCAGGGTTCGAGCCTGTCGCTCAGCAATACCAACACGTTGGCGTTCACGTTCACTCACTTTTTCTCCGAGAACTGGGCGGCCGAAGTCGGCGGCGGCATTCCGCCGGTGCTGACGCTGCGCGGGCACGGCAGCATCGGGTTGCCGCTCGACCGGATTTTTTCCGGCGTCCAGGGGCGCCTGCCGCTGATCGATCTCGCGAATACGCAGAGCAACCCGCTCGCGACCACGCGCGCGTGGCTCGGGTCCGTCGTGTTCAAGTACTACCTCGGCGAGCGCGACGATCGTTTCCGTCCGTTCGCGGGCATTGGCATCAGCTATACGCGCTTCACGAACACGAACCTGAACCCGGTGTTCCAGCGCAAGCTCGCATCGCTCGGTGGGCTGCTCGCGGCGGGCGCGGATATCGGCAGCCTGCAGTCGCTGCTGCTCGATCCCGCGTTGTTCCAGCGGATCTGGGATGCCGGCGGCGACCTGCTGCTGTCCGGGAAGACCAATGTGTCGGCCAAGGTGAAGAGTGTCTGGGAGCCGGTTTTCACCGTCGGCGCGAGCTACCAGATCACGCGCCGCTTCTGGGTGACCGGCATGGTCACGTATGTCCCGTTACGTACGAAGATTACGCTGGACATCGACCAGCCGAACCGGCAGCTCGCGTCGAACACGTTCGACATTTCGGCGAACCCCGTGCTGGCCAGCGTGCTGTTCTCGTTCCGATTCTGAGGGGGTAAGCGGCCGTTTTCATGATTTTGACGCGCGACACTGAGATAATGGCCGAGTTTGGCTGCGTCAATGATGGAAGGAGGCCCCATGGGCGAAAACGATACCCGCACCGAGACCGACAACCGCACCGATATGGAGTCGCTGGAGACGCGCCAGCGCCGCTTCGAGGAAGACCTGGTCGATGCCTACGACGAAGAGCTCGAGATGGAGCTCGACGACCGCCGCTTCGACGACAGCGATGACCTGCTGTTCTCGCAGGAGCGTCGCGAGGCGCGCAAGCAGTATTTCCGCGAACTGTTCCGGCTGCAGGGCGAGCTCGTGAAGCTGCAGGACTGGGTCGTGAACACCGGTCACCGGCTCGTCGTGATCTTCGAGGGGCGCGACGCGGCAGGCAAGGGCGGCGCGATCAAGCGCATCACGCAGCGCCTGAACCCGCGGGTGTGCCGGGTGGCCGCGTTGCCGGCGCCGAACAACCGCGAGCGCACGCAATGGTACTTCCAGCGTTATGTCGCGCATCTGCCGGCCGGCGGCGAGATCGTGCTGTTCGACCGGAGCTGGTACAACCGCGCGGGCGTCGAGCGCGTGATGAATTTCTGTACCGACGACGAGTACGAGGAGTTTTTCCGGTCCGCGCCGGAGTTCGAGAAAATGCTGGTGCGCAGCGGCATCCAGATCGTCAAGTACTGGTTCTCGATCACGGATCATGAACAGGAGGCGCGCTTCCAGAGCCGGATCGAGGATCCGCTCAAGCAGTGGAAGCTGAGCCCGATGGACCTCGAGAGCCGCCGACGCTGGGAAGCCTATACGGTCGCGAAGGAAGAGATGCTGGCGCGCACGCATATTCCCGAGGCGCCGTGGTGGGTCGTGCAGGCCGTCGACAAGAAGCGCGCGCGGCTGAACTGCATCCACCATCTGCTGGGCCAGGTGCCGTATCACGACGTGCCGCGCCCGACGATCGATCTGCCGCAGCGCGAGCATCACGAGGATTACAGTCGTCGTCCGGTGCCGGACAACATGATCGTGCCGGATACTTACTGACGCCGGCATTCATTCGGTGTGCGCGTCGCATGGGCGGCGCGCTGCTTGCCGGCTCGCGATCGGCAGGGCGGTGAAGGGGAGAGGCTTTACCCGTGCTTCACAGCGCCGGGAACCCCGATCGCCCCTGCGTCAGGTCGAACAGCTCGGTTCTCGCATTCGCCTCGGCGGTCTCCGGCAGCTTGATCACGAGCTTCACCGTCATTCCGTACGCGCTGTCCACCAGTTCATACCCGGCCTGTTCGACCCAGCGGCGCACGCGCGCCTCCTCGGGGTAGCCGATCTCGATCGCGAGCCGCGTCTGGCGAATGCGTTCGACGCGCTCGGCGTCGAGCAGCGCCGACGCGATTGCATCCGTATAGGCCCGCACCAGCCCGCCCGCACCGAGCTTCACGCCGCCGTAGTAACGCACGACCGCGCCCAGCACGCCGTCGAGATCGTGATGGCGCAGCACTTCGAGGATCGGCCGGCCCGCGGTGCCCGACGGCTCGCCGTCATCCGACATGCCCGACTGGCCGCCCGCCAGCAGCGCCCAGCACACGTGGGTGGCCGCCGGATGCTCGTTGCGAAGGCGCTGCAGCACCTGCATCGCGGCGTCGCGGTCGTCGACGGGAATCGCGAACGCGATGAAGCGGCTCTTGCGGATCTCGAGTTCGGTCGTGCGGGGAGCGGATAGGGTGTAGGTCACGTTGATCGTCAGGGGCAGGCGCGATCGATGCCGTCGCCTGCCGGTATTCCGGGTGTTGTCTGTCTCGGCCGCGGCGGATGCGCGGCGCGTGCCGAAGCATACCGCGTGCGACGCGGGAGGGCGGCGAAACGTCCCGCGAACGCGCCTTCGTTCGGCGTCCGGCGCGCGTGCCGGCTCGCCGATGCCGCGCGTGCCGTCACCGCACGCCGACCGATGACCGAAGCGCCGCGCCCAACGTGCGCAGTGCCTGTCTGGCCCGGGCGTCGGTCTGGCTCGAGTAGAGCACCACCTCGCGCGTCGGCAACGGCGGCAATCCGTATTGCGCACCGACGTCGACCGTCCCGGCGGGCGCCACGCGATGCCCGAGCGCCGCGACGGCCAGCCCCGCGGACACCGCCGCGCCGATCGTCGCCACGCCGCCGCCGACAAAGACTTCCGTCCATGCGACGCCGGCTTCGTCGAGCGCGCCGACCGCCATGCGGCGCACGCTGCAGGGTTCGGCCTGCGTCGCGAGCCGCAGCGGTTGCGGCGGATGGTACTCGAAATCGGCCGCCGCCATCCAGCCGAACGACTCCGACAGGATGGTTTCGCCGTCGAGCCGGCGGCTGTCGTGCTGCAGCGCGACGGCGGCGTCGAGCTGGCCGCGGTCGAACGCATCGAGCACGTCTCGCGACGCGGCGACCCGGATCTCCAGCACGAGCCCCGGCTCCGCTTCGCTCATGCGCCGCAGCAGCATCGGCAGATCGGCGCCGACGACATGGTGGCTCACGCCGATCACCAGCCGCCGCTGGCCGGTGCCGAACGCGCCGACCGCCCCCTGGTGAGCGGCCACCAGTTCGCGCGCCGGTTCCAGGAACGCGGTACCGTCGGCCGACAGGCGGACCTGTCGCGGCGTGCGCTCCAGCAGGCGGCGGCCGAGCCCGTCCTCGAGCCGCTTGATCTTCAGGCTCACCGCGGACTGCGTCGTGTCCAGCGCCTCGGCGGCCCGCGTGAAGCTCTTGAGGTCGGCGGTCAGCACGAACGCCTGCACGGCTTCGATGTCGAGTGTTTTCATCGCGCACTCATCCATTTCAGAATTGAATCATTGAAATATTCTGCCATCGTCTTTTCAAATGATTCAAGGTCTTCTACGCTGTTTTCAAGCCGTCCGAAATCTCCCCGTTTCTTTCGCCAGGAGTCGACCATGCTGACTGCGTACTACGTGCACCGCCTGCCGGCGGACTACGACCTCGACATCATCCGCAATCGCGTCCGCGAGCGCGGCAAGCTGTGGGACGACACGCCGGACCTGCTGTTCAAGGGGTTCCTGCTGCGCGAGGCCGGCCGCTACGGCGCGACGGAAAACGGCTACGCGTCGTTCTACCTGTGGCGCAACGACCGCGCGTTCGCCGAGTTCGTGACGGACGGCCGCTATCGGGTCGTGACGGACAGCTTCGGACGCGCGCCGATCGACGTGCAGGTTGCGCTCGATGCGCGCAAGGGCAGCGCGTCGACCGGGCGCTTCGCCCGTCTGGAAACCGTGGATATTCCGGCGGATGCCGATCTCGATGCGACGCTTGCAACGGAGGTCGCGCGCAATCGTGAAGCGGCCGCGCGGCAGGGCGTGGTCGCGGCGGCCGTCAGCCTCGATCCGCAACGCTGGCGGCTGACGCGGATACTCATATCGGAACACGAGCCGGACGACGGTGGCGCGGGCACCGTGTACCAGGTCATGCATCTGGCCAGACCGTTGCTTGACACGCTGGAAGGGAGCGGCGCGTGATGGCCGGGCTCGCGTCGCGCGCGCGGGTCCGGCCGGCGGCGCGCGGCCGATGGTCCGGCAGCGCGGGCGGTGCACCATCGACGCGATTGCCCGCCGGCCTGGCGGTTGCCGCGCATCTGGCAGGCATAACGGCGGCGATCGCGGCGATCGCCGTGCTGACGACGGTGTTCGCGCTGATGTTGCGGTAAAGGACGTCAGCGGGCGGGCAAGCCCGCTGACGCAGCAGCACAAGCCGATGGCACGAGATACGATGCGGCCGTCGTGCCATTAGAGGGCCGGAGGTGCCGCGCACGATACGTGCGGCGCCCCCGGCCGTTTCACGTCACGCTCAGTTACCCTGCAACCGGATATCGCGCGACGACGCCCCGACATACACCGTCCCGCCCGACACGAACCGCCAGCCGTTGCGCGACGTATCCCACACGCTCTGCATCCGCGGCGACACGGTGACGCGCACATGCCGCGCCTCGCCCGGATTCAGCCGGATCTTCTCCCAGCCGACCAGCCGCTTCGGCGGCTCATCCTTGTACGGCACGCCGAGATAGACCTGCGGCGTTTCCGCGCCGGCGACACGCCCGTCGTTGCGCACGGTAAACGCGACGCTCAGCGAGCCGTCCCATTGCCGCGACACCGACAGCCCCGAATACGCGAAGTGCGTATACGACAGCCCGTAGCCGAATTCGAACATCGGCTTGATGTTGCGCGCGTCATACCAGCGATAGCCCATGTTCAGCTTCTCGGCGTAGACGGGATCGTTGTCGAACGCGCCGTTTTGCCCCCAGGTCGGCGAATCCTGATCGCGCGCCGGGAACGTGACGGGCAGCTTGCCGGACGGATTGACCGCGCCGAACAGCACGTTCGCGATCGCCTTGCCGCCGGCTTCGCCCGGATACCACGCCTCGACGATCGCGGACACCTGGTCCTTCCACGGCATCAGCACCGGATTGCCGCTCTGGACGACGACGATCGTATGCGGATTCGCGCGTGCGACGGCTTCGACGAGCGCATCCTGGTTCGACGGGTTCGCGAGGCTCAGGCTCTGCAGGTCGCCGAAATCCTCGCCGGCAGGCTGCGCGACCACGACGATCGCGACATCCGAGCGGCCCGCGAGCGCCGCGGCCTGGTCGATCTCCTGCTGCGTGTACGCGCGGAACGGCGACTGCTGGTCGCTGTTGCCCGCATACGTGACCTGCGCGGCCGGCGCGAGCGCGCGGATCGCCGCGACGATCGGCACATCGACCTTCAGCCACGGATTACGCCACCAGCTGCACCCCGTCGACGATCCGAACGTCAGGCCGCCGCAGCCCGCGAACGAACCCGACACCGGGTCGCGCGTGTTGCCGGAGCCGCCGCCGGACAGTACGGCCGCATCCGCATGGCCGCCGATCACGGCGATACGCGACAGCGCGGACGCGGCGAGCGGCAACTGGTTGCCGTCGTTCTTCAGCAGTACGATCGACTGCTCGGAGGCCGCCTGCGCGAACCCGTTCGCGGCCGCGAAATCGATCGTGCCGCCGCCCTTGGCCGGATCGTCCATCACGCCCACGCGGATCATCACGGCGAGCTTGCGGCGCACCATGTCGTCGAGGCGCGAGGTCGATACCGAACCGTTCGCAATGGCCTGCTTGACGGCCGTTGGCGTCAGGTACACGGTCGTCCCGACGTCTTCTTCCTCGTCGAGCCCCGCGTTGATCGCGGCGGCGGTGCTGTGCGTGGCGCCCCAGTCGGACTGCACCTGGCCCTGGAAGCCCCATTCGTTCTTCAGCACGTCGTTCAGCAGATGGTTGTTCTCGCACGCATACGCGCCGTTCAGGCGGTTGTAGCTGCACATCACGCTGCCGGGCCGACCGCGCTTCGCGGCGATTTCGAACGGCAGCAGGTACAGCTCGCGCAGCGTGCGTTCGTCGATCTGCGTATTGCCGCCCATCCGGCCGTGCTCCTGTTCGTTGCCGGCGTAGTGCTTGATGGTCGCGATGACTTTCTGCCGCTGTGTGGCGAGCGTGCGTTCGGCGAGCAGGTCGCCGGCGAGCAGCGGATCCTCGCCGAGATACTCGAACAGGCGGCCGCCGCGCGGCTCGCGCGCGAGATTGGTGCCGCCGCCGAGGCCCATGCCGAACCCTTGCGCGCGCAACTGGATCGCGACCTGCTTGCCGTAGTCGTACGACAGGCGGCGATCCCAGCTCGCGGCGACGGCAATCGTCGCGGGGAACGTCGTGCTGGCCTGCGACGTGCTGCCGGAACCGGTCGCGGAGTCGACCATGTTGAGATCGGGAATGCCGAGCCGCGGCACGCCCTGGATGTAGCCGGCGCCGCCGCCCGGCACCTTGGACATTTCGTATTGCGAATGAATGAACTGCAGTTTCTCGTCGAGCGTCATCTTGCGCACGAGCCGGTCGGCGCGCTGTTGCGCGGCGGCCGACGCGAACGCATCGGTGGCGTCGCCCTGCGAGTTGAAATCGGCATTGCTTGCGTAGGCATTGGTGCAGAGGGTCGCTGCCAGCACGACGGCCGGCCAGAGTGTGTCCCGCATGTTGCTCTCCATGATCGTATTGCCGGTTGTTCGAATGATGTCTGGAGCTGCGCACGTCCGGTGGATTCGCACCGGACGCATTCGGCTGGCGATGCAGGGTGGTTGCGCGTCGGCATGCCAGGCCAGGCGGGGAATCGTTACGGCCGGTTGGGCTCGACCGGTCAACGCGGGCGGCGACGCACAGGCCGCCCGACGCTGCCGAATCGGATGTAGCGATTCTCTGCAGCGACTAATGGTATGAATGTAGTTTGACTACAGCATCGGTGTTTCTACCGATACGTACGATCTTTATTCGGCGCGGCCGCGAGACGCGATGAAAAGACGGTCATCGTTCCCGATTGCGGTGGCGGAGCGGAGTAAGAAGTACCTGCGGACGGGCGTTTGCGCGGGGATTGCGCCGATGAAGGCGGTGCGGCTCGTTGCGTGCGCATCGAACCGGGCCGGGTGCGCGGAGACCCGCGCGACCCGGCCGGCATGTGGAGCGTTACTTGGTGACGAGTGCGCCGGTCAAGCCCGCGCTGATCGCCGGCAACAGCAGGTTCAGCACGCGGCTCGCGCGGACGAGCCCGGTGTTGTCGACATAGACGATGTCCTTCGATGCCAGCGGGAACTGGTTCGCGAGCAGCATCGAAACCGGCGACTCCATGTCGAGGTGATAGATGACGGGCGCGCTGTCGGCGTCCTTGCGCAGCACGAACACCTGCTTCGCATTCGAGGTCTGCTGGTTGAGCTGGCCGGCCTGCGTGAGCGCCTCGCTCAGCGTGAGCGAACCGTCGCGTAGCGGTGCAACGGCTTGCGGCCTGACGACTTCGCCCATCACGTACACGGGATTGTCGTCGCGCGCGCCGACATGCAGCATGTCGCCGGGCTTCAGCATGATGTCGGCCGGATTCTTCCCCGTCTTCATCATCCGCGCGACGTTCAGCGGATAGATCGTGCCATTGCGGGTGATCGTGACGCGGCTTTGATCCGCGGTCGGCGCAAAGCCGCCCGCGCGACTGACGGCTTCGATCAGCGTCATCGGAATGTCGTTGATCGCCTGTGCGCCCGGGTTGCGCACTTCGCCGTCGATATAGACCTGGGTGGCGCGGAACGACGCCACGCGAACGGTGACCTGCGGCTTGACGAATACCTTGCTGAGTTCGGTCGTGACCTCGTGCTGAATCTGCGCGGCGGTTTTCCCGACCGCGCGGATCGGGCGCGGGACGTACGGAAACTGCACGTTGCCGTTGTTGTCGACGACGAAACCGGGCGCGGCATCCGCGGCCTTCGTGTTCTGCACCGGTTGCCCCGCGGCCGTGGCGAATTCCGGGTGATCCCATACCGTGATCTGCAGCACGTCGCCGGCGCCGATCCGGTAGATGTCCGGCTTCGCGAACAGGTTCGGCGGGAGGGACGTCGCGGGCGCGTTTTTCTGTTCGGCCCGGATCCGCTCGATCTGCGTCAGGTCGATCTGCTTGACCGGCACCTGCATGTCGCTGGTCACGTCGCCGTTGTCGGCGGTCGTGACCGGCAACGCGGTCGAGCTCATGTGCTGCCCCGGCACCAACGTGCACGCGGAAAGCATCGCGACGGTCGCGAAGGAGAGGGCCGTGCACACGCGGCGCATGGCAGTGCGATGGTGATCCGGCGTCACGGCATCGAACGGTCGATCGTTGTTCATTTTTTTATCCAGCATCGTTGAATCGGGAAATTCGGGTCGTCACGTCGGTGTCGGCGTATCGGGCTGCTTGCCTGCAGATTGCGAAACAACGACTACCCGGCGCAGTCGTCGCCGCAACGCTTCGGCGGCCGTTCATTTGATACGGTATCCGGATCGAATTCGGGCCGGCTGTCGCGAGCCCGATTCGCTCTTCACATCGTCATGACGCTCCTCGATGGCATTCAAATCCACGGCAATCGATCCGTTCTTCATGGCGGCGTCGTTTCCGGAATCGATTGTCAAAAATCGGCAATGACGGATTGACGTTTGCATGCCCGGCCGGGGACGTGGCGGCGATTTCGATGCCGATTCGCACGTCGCGATTGCCGATCGCGAACAGAGCGTAACGCAGGTTGGCCGCTTCCATTTCGCGGAGACGGCTTAATGTAAGCCATCGCACGCAGCGTGTTGCGCATCTATCGCATAGTTGCGCCAACGAACATGGTCGCGCATTCCCGGCGGCAAGGCAGCAGCTTCCTGGTCATGCGCATTCGTGTTCCGGCACCGGTGCCCGGCGCGATGCGTCAGGCGAGCGGCCCGGCGTGAACGACGAATGTGCGGGTCGGGCACGGCATCGCGCCGGCTTCCGACTCATTGCCTGCGAGAAATTTCATGACACGCTTCATTGCCCGTTCGAGGGCTCCTTTGCGGTTGGGTTTGGGCGGCGGCGGAACGGATGTGCCGCCTTATTCGGACCGGTTCGGCGGTCTGGCGCTCAATGTGACGATCGAAAAATTCGCGTATGCATCGATCGCGCCGCGCGACGACGCGAAGGTCGAGCTGGTAGCGGCCGATACCGACACGCGCTGGATCGGCTCTGTGGCGCCGGTGCTCGAGGTGCAGAACGGGCTCGGGTTGCACGTCGGCGTCTACAACCGGATCGTCAGGGATTTTCACGGCGGTCACCCGTTGGCCGTCACGATCACGACGTGCTCCGAAGCACCGCCGGGATCGGGGCTCGGATCGTCGTCGACGATCGTCGTCGCGCTGGTCCGGGCGTTCTGCGAACTGCTGTCGTTGCCGCTCGGCGAATACGACATCGCGCACCTCGCGCACGACATCGAACGAGAGGATCTCGGGCTGGCCGGCGGCAAGCAGGATCAGTACGCGGCGACCTTCGGCGGGCTGAACTTCATGGAGTTCTACGGCGACCGCGTGATCGTCAATCCGTTGCGGATCAAGCAGGAAATCAAGGCCGAGATGGAGGCGTCGTTGGTGCTGTACTACACCGGCGTCTCGCGCGAGTCGGCCAACATCATCAAGGAACAGAGCAGCAACGTGACGGAAGGCGTCGTCGATTCGCTGGCCGCGCTGCACGAAGTGAAGGACGAAGCCATCCGGATGAAAGAGGCCGTGCTGCGCGCCGATTTCGATGCGTTCGCCGCGTCGATGCGCGACGCATGGGAATCGAAGAAGCGGATGGCGAAGAACATCTCGAACTCGATGATCGACGACCTGTACAAGGTCGCGGTCCGCGCCGGCGCGAAGGCCGGCAAGGTGTCCGGCGCCGGCGGCGGCGGTTTCATGATGTTCTTCGTCGATCCGGTCGAACGGTCGGCCGTGATGCGTGCGCTGGATACGTACAAAGGAATCAACGGCCAGGTGCTCAACTGCACGTTCACGGATATCGGCGCGCAGTCGTGGAGAAAGAATCAATGACGATCGGAGTAGAGAGCGAAATTCGCCAGACGCTGTCGGTTTTGACGGCGCTCGTGTCCGACCGCGAGCAACTGGCGCGGATCGAGCAGGTGGCGGATCGGGTGACGGCGGCGCTGCGCACGGGCAACAAGATCCTGCTCGCGGGCAATGGCGGCAGCGCGGCGGATGCACAGCATATCGCCGGCGAATTCGTCAGCCGTTTCAACTTCGACCGGCCGGGGCTCGCGGCCTTTGCGCTGACCGTGGACAGCTCGGTCATGACCGCGATCGGCAACGACTACGGCTACGAGAAGCTGTTCGAACGCCAGATTCAGGCGACGGGGCGTCCCGGCGACATCTTCTGGGCCTATTCGACGTCCGGGCGTTCGCCGAACATTCTCCGTGCGCTCGAAGTGGCGAAGGCGGCCGGCATGTTTTCGGTCGGCTTCACCGGCAACGGGCCTGGTGCCGCCGAGATGCGTCAGCGTGCCGACATCAGCATCGAGATTCCGTCCGCGTCGACCCCGAAGATCCAGGAAGGGCATCTCGTGTGCGGCCACATCATTTGCGGCATCGTCGAAGAGCGGATCTTCGGATGAGCGCGATGTTGCCATGCCTGATCCTGGCGGGCGGCCTCGGCACGCGGCTGCGCCCGGTGTTGGGCGACGCGATGCCGAAGGCGCTCGCGTCGATCGATGGCGAGCCGTTTCTGTGCTGGATGCTCAGAGGGCTCCTGCAGCAGGGCGTGACGGACGTGGTGCTGTCGCTCGGCTACGGCAGCGGCCCGATCAAGGAACTCGTGACGTCCCGCGACTTCGGGCTCGCGATTTCGGTGATCGAGGAAGACGAGCCGCTCGGCACCGGCGGCGCGATCGTTCACGCGATGAAGGCCCACGGTGCGCCCGACATGATCGTGATGAATGGCGATACGTTGTCGAATCTGGATCTGCGGTCGTTGTCGGCGTTCTATCGCGCGACGGGCCCCGATCTCGTCGTGGCGGCGGCGCAGGTCGACGATGCTTCACGCTACGGCACGCTCGATTTCGATGCGGCGTCGCGGCGGTTGTCGGCGTTCCGCGAGAAGCGTCCGGGACAGGGCTACATCAACGCGGGCACGTATGTCGTCAATGCGCGCACGCTGCTCGGCTTCGATCTCCCGGCGAAATTCTCGTTCGAACAGGATTTCCTGGGCGAACAGGTCACCGCGCTCGACATCCGCGTGTTCCCCGAGGTGACGGAGTTCATCGATATCGGGGTGCCGGCGGATTATGCGCGTGCGCAAACCGTCATTCCGCTGATGCTGGAGACCGGGACCAGTGAAGCGTAAAGCCCTTTTTCTGGATCGCGACGGCGTGATCAACGTCGACTACGGCTACGTCCACCGGCAGCAGGACTGCGTGTTCGTCGACGGGATTTTCGATCTCGTGCGGCTGGCCAATGCGACCGGCCACAAGGTGGTTGTCGTGACGAATCAGGCCGGGATCGGCCGCGGGTATTTTTCGGAGTCGCAGTTCGTCGCGTTCATGAACTGGATGCGCCGCAGTTTCGAGGAGCGCGGCGCGAGAATCGACCGCGTCTATTTCTGCCCGCATCACCCGGTGGCCGGTATGGGCCGCTACCGGCAAGCATGCGCGTGCAGGAAACCGGAGCCCGGGATGCTGAACGACGCACAGCGGGATCTCGGCCTCGATATGTCCGCATCGATCCTGGTCGGCGACAAGCCATCCGATCTCGATGCCGGCGCCCGCGCCGGCGTGGGGCGTCGTTTCCTGTTCGTCGGCGACCGGCCCGGTCGCGCGGAAACCGAATCAGGCATCGACGTCGTGACGCGGCTGTCCGACATCGGCGCGGCGCTGGAAGAGACCGGAATCGCAGCCGCGCGTGTTTAGGCGTGGCGGCAGGATCGGCGATCGCATGCCGGAATGAAACGAACGATGCCTCGATAACGGCTTGCCGGCCGTTGCGCCGATTCGAGCGGAAACATCCGGGGAATTCAGGTTTCCGGCGCGGTGGATCCCCGGTCGGCACTGATGGGTTTTCAGCCGGATTTTCAAAGAAATGAATGTGAACAACAACGCGCGTAAAGCGGCGAAGCCAGCCGGCTCTTCAATTCTGGAGTTCAGCATGAAGATGGACCGACCTGCATTGACCGGGCACCAACACGAAACGAAACCTGTTTCCCGGCATGTGACGCGGTTGTCGCCGATCGACTTGGTGGAGAACGTGCTCGACAACGGGCGCCTCTTCGCAGCCGTCGTCGCGGCATGCCTGCTGCTGGCGATCGTCTATGCGATCGCGGCAACGCCGGTGTATTCGGCCGACACGCTGATCCAGATCGAGGAAAACAAGGCCAGCGCGCTGGGTTCGCTGTCGTCGATCTCGAAGGCACTGGATATTCAGAATTCGGCCGTGGTCGGCGAAATCGACATCGTCCGTTCGCGCTCGGTCGTGATGGAAGCGATCAACGCGACGGCTGCCCAGGCCGAGGTGTCGGTCGAGAACCACTTCCCGCTCGTCGGCAGTCTCGTCGGCGCGTTCCTGTCGAAAGACGCGAATGGCCTCGCCGAGCCGCCGCTCGGGATGTCGTCGTGGGCGTGGGGCGGCGAGCGTCTTGAATTCAGGACGTTCGAGGTTCCGTCCGCGCAGATCGGCAAGGCGCTGGAGTTCGCTTATCTCGACGACAACCGGTTTCAGCTGAAGGACCGTAACGGTCAGGAAGTGCTGAGCGGGGTGGTCGGCGTGCCGAGCGCGAGCAACGGTTATCAGGTCGACGTGGCGCGGATCATCGCGCGCCCCGGCGCGGAATTCCGCGTGCGGCGCGTGGCCACCGACGTTCGCGTTGACGCGATCCTGAAGAAACTGGGCGTGACCGAGACGAAACGGCAGTCGGGCATCATGCAACTGAGTTTCGAGGATGCCGATCCGATCTTCGCCGCCCGCATGCTCAATGCGATCGCCGCGGCCTATCTGAGCTTCAACGCGAGACGCCGCGCCGACGATGCCGAGCGCAGCCTCGCGTTCCTCAACGCGCAAATGCCGATCGTCAAGGCCCGGCTGCAACAAGCCGAGCAGGCGTTGAACGCGTTCCGCAATCAGCAGGGTTCGATCGATGCGCAGGGCGACGTCCGGCTGCTGGTCGAACAGCTCGCGTTCGTCGACAAATCGCGGCTCGAGACCAAGCTCGAATACCAGGACCTGTTGTCGAAATACGTTCCGGGGCAACCGCAGGTCGTCGCGGCGTCCAACAAGCTGAAGGAACTCGACAAGCAGGCCGCCGTGCTGAAGGACAAGGCGGCGCGCCTGCCGTCGCAACAACAGACGTACTTGCGCCTGGCGCGCGACGTCGAGGTCAACAATCAGCTCTATGTCGGGCTGCTGAACAACACGCAGCAGTTGCAGATCGCGGAAGCCGGGACAGTCGGCAACGCATCGATCGTCGACAAGGCGGTCGTCAGCGACAAGCCGGTCCGACCGAAGCGCCTGATCGCGATCCTGGCCGGTGCCGTGATCGGGCTGATGCTGGGCTTCCTGGCCGCGCAGGGCCGTGCATTGCTGTCGGGGCGCATTCGCGATCCGCACGACCTGGAAGCGGCGCTCGGTATTCCGATGCTGGGCATCCTGCCGAATTCGCGACGCCAGATGGACGCGGATGCGCACCGCACGCCGGCCTTCATCGCGACGAAGGAGCCGGCCGACGTGCCGCTGGCCGATGCGATGGACAGCCTCGCGCTGACGTTGCGGCACCGGCTGGCCGCCTATGGCGGCGACGCGAAGATCGTGCTGGTGTCGTCCGCGGCGCCCGCGCAGGGCAAGTCGATGATTGCCGCCAATCTCGCCTACCTGTTCTCCGAGAGGGGGCTCAAGACGGTGATCGTGGACGCCAACGTGCGCGCACCGGGGCTGCATCGCTACTTTCCGGTGACCGCGACGAAGGGGCTGTCCGAGGTGTTGAAGGGTTCGCTGCCGACCGAGGAGGCGATCACCCGCGCGACCGAACACCTCGATGCACTGTCTGCCGGAAAGCAGGGCACGTCGACGCGCAACCTGTTCAACATGGCTCGACTCGACAAGCTGGCCGCGTCGTTGCGAGGCCGGTACGACATGATCGTCGTGGATGCGCCGTCGGCGCTGCCGGTGGGCGATATCGCCGCGTTGTCGCGCATCTCCGACATGACGCTGCTGGTGGCGCGCCAGGGTTCGGCCAGTTCGGCCGGCATGACGGATGCGCTCGAGAGCCTGCGCAAGGTCGGCGTGCGCGTCGACGGGCTGGTGTTCAACGGCTTCGAGCCGTCGCCGTTGCATGGCGTTCGTCGAATCGGTGCCGGCTTCGCCGCGGCACGCACGTGATCGCGTGGGCGAGGAGCGCATCGCATGGGTGATTCGATGGCAAGCAAGGATGGACTGCGACGTGCGTCGCAAGCGGTGCGGGTCGTGTGGTTTCTCGGGCCGCGGCCGGTGAGCTGGAATGGCGTGATGCGATACAGCCTCAAATGTATCGATTTCATCCCGGCATTTGCGGGGTTCGACGTCGAGCCGATCGACATTCCGGCCGCGCCGCGTTCGTTGCGGCGCTACTGGACGCAGTTCGTGCTGTATCCGCTGCGCGCGGTGTCGGCGGCGCGCGCGGGGCACTTCGTGATGCTGTACCAGGAGGACCTGGCCTTCATGATTCCGCTGATCCAGTGGGTCGGCGGGCGGGTCGGCATCGTGCTTCATCACGTGCAGCGTCCCGGGCAGGTGCGCGGC
This sequence comes from Burkholderia sp. YIM B11467, assembly GCF_052952715.1. Taxonomy (NCBI): domain Bacteria; kingdom Pseudomonadati; phylum Pseudomonadota; class Betaproteobacteria; order Burkholderiales; family Burkholderiaceae; genus Burkholderia; species Burkholderia sp. YIM B11467. Next base: position 774,727 of record NZ_JBQVSQ010000002.1, on the reverse strand, counting down.
GTGGTCGAGAAGCTGAAGAACGCGTATATGCGGTTGACGCAGTCGCTGATCGCGACGGCAGACGTGGTGCTCGCGCCGTCGGAGGTGACGGCGCAAGAGGCGCTGGCGGATCTGCACATTCAGGCCGACCGGCTGCAGGTCGTCCCCAATGCGTTCGACGATCGTTATGCGCCGATCGACGCCGGCGTGCGCGAACAGGCACGCGCGGCGCTGCTGGCGCGCTTCGGCATCCGGATCGGCGAAGCGCTGGTCGTGCTGAACGTCGGCTCGGATGAAACGCGCAAGAACAACGCGACGCTGTTTCGCGCGCTGGCGTCGCTCGGGCGCAAGGACGTCGTGGTGCTGCGCGTGGGCAGTGCGCAAAACCAGGCCAACCGCGACGAGTGCCGGGCCATCGCCGCGCAGGCGGGAATCGTCGCCCATTTCGTCGAGAACGTCGACGACGACGATCTCGGTTATTTCTTCCAGGCGTCGGACCTGTATGTGTCGCCGACGCTGCACGAAGGTTTCGGCCGCACGGTGATCGAGGCGCAGTTCGTCGGCGTGCCGGTCGTCGCATCGGATCTGCCGGTGTATCGCTACACGATGGGGGATTCGTTCGTGGCCGTGGCCGATGCGATGGATGCCGCCGAATGGGGCCGGCAGATCGATCGCGTCGCGGGCGACCCGACACTCCGCGCGAGACTGGTGAGCGACGGGCGGGCGAACGCACAGCGTTTTTCGTCTCGCGCGGTCAGCGCGCAGCTGCACGACGTGCTCGACCGTGCCGTGCATGACGGCTCGCGCGCAAGCCGGGCCGAAGCGTGAAAGAGGCGGTGATGCGAACGATTCGAGCCGACGGCAGGGCCGAAGCGGTATTGGGGCTGACCGTCGCGACGCTGTTCCTGCTCGCGTTGACGATCAACGCGATGCTGCCGGCGCTCGGCGCGATGGAACCGAGTGCGACCTGTACGTTGCTGTTGGCAGTGGCGGGGGTGATCGCGCTGATCGTCGCGCGCCCGGTGTTCGCCGTGTCGATGCTTTACACGCTGGTGATCGGGTTGACCGCTTTCGTGGCCGGCGTGGGGATCGAATCCGGCGGGTTTCTCCGGGAAACGGACATCTTCGGCGTCGCGAACGGCGCATTCAGCCGGTTGCTGTCGTTCTATGTGATTTTCGTTGCGTGCGCACAGTTCGGGTTCAACCGGTTTCTGAAGGTGCGTACCGCGCACGAGCCGATCCGCGCGCGGATGACGCTCCAGCCGATCAGCGTCGTACTCGGCCTGGGGCTGGTCGCCGCGATCCTCGCCACGGGCGTGCTGGCGGGCTTGACGGGCGGCTTCTCGGTGCTGAGCGGCGTCAACCGCTACGCGCTGCGCAACGACGCGTCGAACAGTACGCTGTTCAACCTGTTCCTGAACAACCAGACCTTCGTTGCCGTGCTGCTCAGTACCTTCTGCACGAGTTCGAACAAGACCGTGCGATGGGTGTCCATCTTCATGATGGTCGCCGATCTGGTGCTCGAGGCGTTGCACGGCGAGCAGTTCATGGCCGTATTGCATGTGTGCATGACCGTCCTGACTCCGCTCATCGCGATTCAGGCGATGAACGGCAAACCGGTGATGCGCTATCTGGGGATCGGCTCGGCCGTCGCGCTCGTGATCGGCAGCGTATCCTTGTTCTACGCGTACAAGGGGCAGGGGCTGGATGTCGCCGAAACGGTGATGTCGCGTTTTCTCGAGCAGGGGCAGGCGTGGTACGTGGTGGACGGCGACGCGCATCTGTTCGGCGCGCCGGCGCTCGGCGGGATGGCGGCGTTCGGGCGTTTCGCGGCATCGCTCGGCTCCTTCACGGAACCGACGTTCTTCAGCGATGCGCCGGTGAGCGGCTTGCGCGACCTGATGCTGTCGTACGGCACGCCGGAGATCCTGAAGGCCTACGTGTTCGACGACGTCACGTTCACGATGGGAAACATGGCGGTGCCGGTCTACTGGTTCGGTTATGCGGGCGGCGCGCTCTTCGTTGCATTGACGGGCGTGATATACGGTGCGGTGAGCGCGATGCTGATTCAGGTCGCGATGCGCGGCGGTGTCGTGATGCTGTGGCTGACCACGAAGATCTTTGCCTACGCAACCTACTCGATCCAGCAAGGCGACTACTGGACCCTGTTCGGGGCGCGCACGCTCTTCTACTTGCTGATCGCGCTGATCTGGTGGGTTTGCATCGACGCGAGGCGCTCGAACGCCGATGCGACGCGGACGGGGCTATCTTGAACGCGTTCGTCAGGCTTCTGTTTTCGTCGTTCGCGGGCGTGGTGTGCGAAAAGATCATCGGGGCACTCGCCGCGATCGCGAGCAATCACCTGTTCGCGAACATCTACGGCGCGCGCCTGTTCGGTGAATTGCAGTTCGCGTTGTCGCTTGCCTATGTGATCGGCAGCGTCGCGCTGATCTTCGGCGCGCAGGTGATCCAGCCGATCCTCGGCAAGCACCCTCGTTTGCGGCACATGGTCGTCTACCGCGCGTTTCGCTTGCGGCTCACGCTGACGCTGGCCGTCATGCTGCTGTTCATGGGCATCGTGGTGATCGTCATGCGCCCGTCGAGCGTGTCCGAGCTCACGTTGATCGCGGCCTTCGCGTTGATCGTGGAGCCGATCGCGCTCGGCTCGCTGATGGCCTATGCCGAATCCAAGCCGTGGGTCATCACGCGGGCGAGAGCCTATGCAAGCTGTGTCCGGGTGCTGTGGCTGTACGTCGCGGCCCACGCGTCGATGGGCGTGATCGTGGCCGCGTTCGCGTGGCCGCTCGAGGCATGCGTGGCCGCAGTCGCGCCGTTCAGTCGTTATCGCTCGCTGGCGCTGAAGTCGCCCAAATCGTTTCGCGGCAACGCAGCCGTGACGAAAGCGCTGGTCGTGCGCGGGCTGAGGATCTGGCCGGCCATCGCGGCCAGTGTCCTGGTCTTGCGGATGGACCGGCTGCTGCTCGGCGTGCTGGTCTCCAAGGCGGATCTCGGCATCTACGCGTCGGCGGCCTCGCTGGTCGAGCAGTGGAATTCGGTCGGAACGACGCTGGCGCTGGCATTGGCGCCGAGCATGGTCTTTGCGGCGCGGACCGAGTCGCTCGTGCGTGCGAAGGCATTCAAGCTCGGCCTGTATCTCGGCCTGGTCGGCTGTGTCGCGTGGGTGGGCAGCTATTTCATCGGCCAGAAAGTGTTCCTGATGATCTACGGGCCCGCGTTCGTCCAGGGTGTGCCGATCATGATCTACGCGACCGGATGCTCGATCGCCACGTTCGTCGATGCGGGGCTGAGCACGTGGCTGCTGGCCGTGCGCCGTTACCGGCTCATCATGATCAAGCAGGTGCTGATCGTCGCGGCCATCGTCGCCGCGCCGTTCGTCATGCCGCGCTCGCTGGTGATGTATGCGCCGTCGACGGGCATCGCCGTATCGCTCGTCGTCTTCTGGTGCATCGTTCTCGGGAATCTTGCGTACAACCGGGAGCGCTCGTGACGAACCGCTTCCGGGCGGCCCGTGGTTCGCCGCACCGGCAACCGGCCGAACGCGAGCGCCGGGATTCGCATGCAGTGAATGGAATGAAGAGAGTTTCGGATCGATGGAGGGGCCGCTCGTGAAGAGTCGAGTGCTGATGGTGATGACGCGGGACATTCCGCAGGAAGTGACGAACGGGCGGGAGCGTACGCTGAGCTTCATCCGGAAGGCGCTTGGCGACCAGACGGAAGTGGCCGAATTCAAGATTCGGTCCGTGTTCGAGGATGGTGGCTTGCGCGCGAAGATCGGCGCGGCGGTGCGCGTCGGATGGAGCGTGTTGCGCGGCGCACCGTGCGCGCTTCAGGTGGCGATGTTCTCGCACCCGGGCAAGCGGACGGCGCTGTTGCGCGCCGTCGATGCGTTCAAGCCGGACGTGATCTATTTCGACGGCATCCGGCTGGTGGATTACGCGATCCTGGTTCGGCGCAACGTGCCCGCATGCCGGATCGTCGTGGATTTCGACGATCTCATGTCGCGCCGCGCGAACATCCTGCGCGAGCAGGATTTTCCGCTGTCGGCCGGGTATCTGGAAAAGTCGATTCCGGGGCCGTTCGTCAGGCTCGCCAACGCGAGGATGATCCGCAACGCGTTCCTGGGTTATGAAGCGTTCGCGCTCAAGCGGCAGGAACGCGCGGCGATCGGGTCGTCGAATGCCGTCACGCTCGTTTCCGCGGAAGACGCGCATGCGTTGAGGATGTCGCTCACCGACGACGAAGCCGTGAAGACGCATGTGATCGCGCCGCCGATGAATGCGCTGAAACCGGTGCGTCATCCGGCGGCGCCGTTCCGGTTCGTGTTTATCGGTTCGGACCGGCAGTTGCAGAACCGGCTCGCGATCGAGTACCTGGTGGCATTGTGGGCACGCGTCAGGCCGGCCACGCCGCTGGTGATCTTCGGGCGCATGACCGGTCGCTACGATCCCGTTCCGAACGTCGAATTCGCCGGATTCGCGCCAACGCAGGCGGACGTCTATACCGGATCCTCCATCGCGCTGTGTCCCGCGTTTCTTCGCGGCGGCATCAAATCGAAGGTGCTGGAAGCCATTTCGTACGGGTGCGTGCCGGTCGGAAACGAAGCCGCGTACGAGGGCCTCGGATTCCACGACGACGCGCTGGCGATGAGCGAAGCGCGACTGGAGCGGTTCGTCGCCGAACCGTCCGCGGATCTGGTGCGTGTCGTCGAAGCGGCGACGCGATTCGCCGCCTATTGCGAGCAGCACTTCAGCATGTCGGTATTCGATCGGCGCTGGCGCGACGTGATCGCGCCCACGCCGGGCAGCCCGTCGTGACGGGCCGGGCAGCGCGCCGCGCCCGATCCAACCGGAAAGCTGGCGCAGTCGAAAGGAGGGCCTCGACGTCGTGATCTGAACGGTTCGCGGATGGCCGGCTTCCGGACCCTCGCATGGGGATGCGTGATAACCGGAAAGGGGAGAGCCTTCCGCGAGCGACTTGCCGTCCTTCGGCCGATCGATTCAACCGCTCGGCCGAAGGACGCCATATCCCATTCTTCACCGATATCTAATTAAAAATGAGACCGATCATATTTGGCGGGCGGTTCGGATGGTTGCATCCGGGCGAAGGGACGAGGGGTGTCGTCCTGTGCAACGCTTACGGGCACGAATCCGTCTGGAGTCACGGCGGCATGCGGAGCCTGGCGGACCGCCTGTCCGCCAGCGGGATTCCGGTGCTGCGTTTCGATTACCGCGGGACGGGCGATTCCGACGGGGCCGATGGCGCGAGCGACCAGTTCGAGACGGCCGTCGACGATGTGCGCGCGGCCATCGCGCGGCTTCGCGAAGAAACGGGCGTCGCCCGGGTCACGCTGTGCGGCCTGCGGCTGGGCGCGGCATTCGCGCTGGTCGCGGCGAGTCAATGCGACGTGGATGCGCTCGTGCTGCTGGCGCCGGTGGCGAGCGGGCGCAGCTACGTGCGCGAGTTGTCGATCATGCGCAATATCTGGCTCGACCAGTTGCCGGCGCCCTTGCGTGAGGCCCAGCCGAAAGACGCACCATTCAACGTGCTCGGGCAGGTCTACAGTCCGGTGTTTCGTGCGCGGCTCAACGCGTTCGACGCGGTCGATGCGTTGAAGGACAGCGTACGCGCGCCGGCGCCGGACACGCTGATCGTCGACGTGAATGTCGGCAGCAGCGAAGCGCTGAAACAGAAGCTGGAAGCGCTGGGCGGTGAAGTCGAGTCAAGGTCGTTCGAAGGCTACGCCGCGTTCATGCAGGAAACGACGTTCTCGAGCATGCCGACGCGTGTATTCGACGCCGTGGTCGACTGGATCGCGGCCAGGGCGGCCGGGCAGGCGCCGTCGCCGGGCGTCGCGTTGAAAGCGGACTGGGATGCCGGCCTGATGCTCCGGACGCCGGAAGCCTGCGAACAGCCGGTCAGGTTCGGCGTTGCGGGCTTGTTCGGCATCCTGTGCCTGCCGCCGGCCATGCGCGATCGTGGCCCGGTTCTGCTGATCACGAACACGTCGGCCAGCGCGCATGTCGGCGACAGTCGGCTATCGGTGCGCATTGCCCGGGAACTGGCGCGCCGCGGCATCGCATCGTTGCGGTTCGACGGACGCGGGATCGGCGATAGTGTCTCCGGGAGCGGCGCCCGTGCGCCGGTCTATTCGAGTACCGTCGTCGAGGACGTCGCGACGGCTGCCCACTGGTTGAAGGAGCAAGGGTATCGCCATGTCGTGTCCTTCGGCATCTGCTCGGGGGCGTACAGTGCGTTGCGTGCGGCGCTCGTGGGGCGCGCGCTGTCGGGTGTCATCTCGGTGAACCTGCAGAGTTTCCATATGCCCGACGACATGCCGACCGACGCGCTGCGCAGGCATCGACCCAATTCGATCGCCGGTTACCGGTCGTCGTTCTTCGAGTTGAAGAAATGGAAGCAGGTGCTGTGCGGCGATCGAAAGATCATGCCGTTCGTCCGGCTCGTCCTGAAGCGCATGGCGACGCTTGCGGCGGTTCGAATTGGCGCGTGGCGTCACCGGATCGCCGGATGGTCGTGCGCGCAGACGATACCGGTCGATCCTCATGAAATCCTGCGCACGCTGCAGCGCAAGGAGGTGAGCACGCTGTTCGTCTGCGGCGCATACGACAGCAGCCTGGACCTGATGACGATGTATTTCGGCCCGCGCGGAAAGCGGCTGTCGCGCTTCTCGGGCGCGCGCACGGTCGTGCTCGACGACCTCGATCACAGTCTGTTCAGTTCGCATGCGGCCGAACAGGTGATCGGGTTGTGCAGCGAATTCGTCAAGGGTCTCGATTCCCGCCGCGCGCCGCTCGGCAGGATCGTCAAGGCTGGATCGCCCGCGTGACGCGAGGCCGGCGCCGGTTTTACCACGCGCGCCGGCCTCTTTGCTGCCCGACGGCACGGGAGGGCTATGTCAGATGTCGCACAGTCGGCGAGCGGAGGCGGTGATACGGTAACTCGCCTGTCCTCGGCCACGCTGCCTGCCCACTACACGCCCCCAACGATGAACTCGAAAAGCTCCGGACGTCTGGATCATATCGACGCGATGCGCGCCGTCGCGGTCCTGCTCGTCATCTGGACACACTACGCCGAGCGGTTCGTCGCGCTGGCGGGCACCCAACAGTGGCTCGACACGCTGCAGCGCTCCGTCAATTTCGGGCGGATCGGCGTGGTGGTGTTCTTCGGCATCAGCGGCTTGCTGATTCCGAGCAGCCTCCGCGGCGCCCGTGGACAAGGCACACAGCGCTTCCTGATCCGTCGCTTCCTGCGGTTGTATCCGGCGTTCTGGTTGTCCATTCCGGTCGGCTGCCTCGTGTTCTGGACGTTGTTCGGAAAACCGGTAAGCCTGTCGCTGCTCGTTGCCAACGCAACGATGATTCCGACCGCGTTCGGGCAGGAGCCGGTCATGGGGCATTACTGGACGCTCGAAACGGAACTGTATTTCTACGCGCTGTGTCTCGTGTTGTTCTGGTGGGGCGGGCTGCACCGGATGCGCGATCTCGCGCTCGTCTGCATCGCACTCTGCACGGTATTCGTGATCACCCTCGGGTTGCACATCATTCCCGAGAATGCATTGGGCCAGTACAAGGCCATGCCGTATCACCTCGCGATCATGTTCTGGGGTGCCTGTTTTCGTCTGGCGTACGACCATCCGCTCGACGTGTTGCGTGTGAGATGGGGGCGCGGCGAGCATGCCGGAATCACGCTGACGTACCGATCCGTGGTTGGCCTGCTGGCGGCGATGATCGTCGGCGTCGCGCTGATTGGCGCCGTCAACGATTGGCGACATCACAACCTGGTTCATCTGCCGTCGTCGCTGGCTTACGTGATCGGCATCGCGATATTCGCGGCGATGGCGACGGTATTGAAAATCCGCGCGCGGTCGTTCGCGAAGCTGGGCGAAGTCAGCTACTCGATCTACCTGTTTCATGCGATCCCGCTGTTCGGGTTTTACTGGCTGTGCGAGCGTTATCAATGGACCGGGTGGCCGCTGGGCGTCTACATGATCGTGCCCGTTGCGCCGTTGATTGCGTTGTCGTACGCAAGCTACCGGTATTGCGAGGCGCCCTGTGTCCGGCTTGCGCACCGCCTGACCGCGTCGCGGCCACGCGGCGATCTGCCGGCCGGCAATCATCCGGTCAACGCGGCGCATGATCCGGTTCGAAACTGACCGGGCGCGGAAGCGTTGCGGCTGAAAGTGGCGACCTCGTGTCGCCGACGTGAATGGAATGGACTGCATGGAGTGGGAGAGGATAGTGGCGATTGATGAAGGCGGCGGTGTGCCGCGATATCGAATGTTTCAACCCGCGTCAGGGAAGTTCAATTGAATCGCTTCCCGTCGGTTGGCTTCCGCGCGGAAGCGACGCGCATTGTCGTGATCAATGACTACGCGCGAAAGGGTGGCGCGGAAGAGGTCTACCGGACCTCCATCGAAATGCTGCGAAAGATTCCGGACGTCGACGTGTACTCGTTCGACGAGACGAATTTCCCGCCGGGCGAAGGCTCGTTCACGCGCGGCTGGAACCGCGCCGCGGCGAACGCCCTGGCGGCGCTGCTCGACGAGGTGCGCCCGCATCGCGTGCTCGTGCACAACTATCACAACCTGCTGACGCAATCGATCCTGCCGGTACTCGCGCGTTACCGCCGCGAGCAGGGATTCCGTACGTATCTCACGTGCCACGACTACCACCTGGTCTTTTACAACCCGAATCTGCTGGCCTATCGCAACGGGCGTCCGGTGCCGGTGCCGGTCGATGCGCTGTCGAAGCCGACGCGACTGTTCAGGCTTGCGAGCCCTCGAGGGCGTATTCACGACACGGTGAAGAAGTTGCACTGGCATGCGGTGTACGCCTATTGCAACCCGCAACACGTATTCGACCTGTTCCTGTGCCCGAGCCCGTATATGCGCACCGCACTGGCGCAGCGCGGCATCACGCGAAGCGCATTGCTGCCGAACCCGGTGAGCACGCTGGCGGAGCCGTTTCCGCCGCGCGTGTGTCATCGTGAGCGGTTCGATCTCGCCTATGTGGGGCGCCTCGATGCGGAAAAGGGCATTCACGAGTTCATCGAACTGGCGCGCCAGACCGGTTTTCATCGTATCGGCAGCCTGACGCTTTACGGCGACGGGGCGATGCGCGCGCAACTCGAAACGCACCACCAGGATCTGGTTCAGGCGCAAAGGCTGCGCTTTGCCGGGCGGCTTGACCACAGCGAGCTGTTTCACGCACTGCGCGCACATGATGCGTTGGTGTTGCCGTCCGTCTGGGCCGAGAACGCGCCGCTCGTGCTGGTCGAGGCGGCGACGCTGGGGCTGCCGGTTCTCGCGCACGAGATCGGCAGCCTGTCGACGTTCGGCAGCGAAATCGGCAACAAGATCCTGTACCGGAATTCGCCGGCCGGCCTGACGAGCGCACTCGATGAGTTGAACCGTCACCTGCGTACCGATGATCGACATTACGATTGTTCGGCATACACGCCGTCGCACTACGCGGAGCAGCTCGCGTCGTGGATGGGCATTGACGGGCAACGGAACGTCTAGGAAGAGGAGCGTCATGCGGGCACTTCGACGCAACGTGGTGGCCGTGCTCGGCGCATTGGCCCTGTCGGCGGGGCATGGCTACGGCGAAGAGCGGGTGGCGACGATCGCGCCCGCCAATACGTCCGGCAGCCGCGATTTCAAGGGTTCATCGAACGGGCTGCTCGCCGGCACGTCTTCGGTTTCGAAGATCGATGTGCATACGTTGCTGTATCCGGGCAGCACGACCCGGGTGCTGGCCCACTACCTGCCGTGGTGGGGCCCCGACCCGCGCGGCGTGGACGTCGGTTACCGATCCGACGATCCTCGCCAGGCCTATCGCACCTTCGCCGACATGCAGTCGCGCGGGATCGACGGCGTGATCGTCGACTGGTACGGGCAGGGCCATTTCGTCGACACCGCGTGGCAGGCATCCATGCCCGAACTGGCGAAGTTTCCCGGGATGACGTTCTCGATCATGATCGACAGCGGCAGCTTCAAGTTCAATGCGTGTCACGGGTGCGACCTGACCGAAACGATCCTGAACAACCTCGCGTACATCAGCCGCGAATACTTCACGTCGACTCAGTATCTGCGTTACGAAGGCCATCCGGTCGTGTCCGAGTTCGGGATGGATGCGGTCGGGAAGGCAGACTGGGCGCGCATTCATGCCGCGTACCCGAACATCTACTGGATCCATACGCTTGCGCCGGGTTTCGATCTGCCGTACAGCATGGGGGCGTATGTCTGGGCGCAGCCGTCGTCGTGGGCCACGCCGCAACCGGCCGGCACGCGGCACGATCTGCTGTATCGCGAGCGCTTCTACAACATTGGCCGGAACCAGCCGCCGGGGATGATCACGGTCGGCGGCGTGTGGAGCGGGTTCGACGACAAGAAGGCGTCGTGGGGTGCCTCGGCGCCGCGCTTTCTCGCGCCTGCGTGCGGCCGCACCTGGCTCGACACGTTCAGGAGCATCAACGAGCGCTACAGCGCGCGGCAGCAGCTTCCGTTCGTTCAGCTGATTACGTGGAACGACTACGAGGAGGGGAGTGCGCTCGAAACCGGCATTGCGAGTTGTACCGAGATCGACGCGCAGCCGTTGGGCGCGAGCGTGACCGTCCGGATCACTCATCCGGACACCGTCGATCACCTGGAGCTCTACGAGCAGCTGGGTCCGTCGTCGTTCAGGCTGGTCGGACGCTATCCGTCCGACGCGACAAGCATTGCGCTGCCGGAGACGCGGGCGGGCACGTATTTCATCAAGGCGGTCGGCAAGCCGTTCATCCAGAACGTCGTTTCCGCGGCCATCGTCGTGCGCTGATTCGCGGCTATCGCACGTCGTCTGCCGTCGATCGGGCGATCGGCACCGCCATCGCCGCTTCGAGTTCCGCCGGCGCGCACGTCGGCCGGCCGTATTGATCGTCGAAGCGGACGATATCGTCCTCGCCGAGATAGTTGCCCGACTGCACCTCGATGATCTCGAGCGGGATCCGGCCGGGATTCTCGAGTCGATGCACTTCGCCGACCGCGATGTACGTCGATTCGTTTTCGCACAGCAGGAACGTCTCGGCGCCGCGCGTCACCTTCGCGGTGCCGCGCACGACGATCCAGTGCTCGGCGCGGTGATAGTGCATCTGCAGCGACAGCCGCATGCCGGGCTCGACGACGATCCGTTTCACCTGGAAGCGCTCGCCGAGATCGATCGAATCGTAATGGCCCCACGGCCGCTGCACCTTGCGGTGCTCGCTCGCCTGCGGGCGGCGGTCGGTCTTCAGGCGCGCGACGATGTTCTTCACGCGCTGCACGTCGTGCTTGTTCGCGACCAGCACCGCATCGGGCGTCTCGATCACGACGACGTCCTTCATCCCGACGCATGCGATGAGGCGCCCCTCCGAGCGCACGAAGCTGTCCTGCGTGTCCTCGAACACGATCGGGCCGCGCGCGACGTTGCCGTGATCGTCCTTCGGCATGATTTCCCAGATCGCATCCCAGGTGCCGACGTCCGACCAGCCGGCCGCGAGCGGCACTACGATGCCTTCGATGCCGAGTTCACCGTGCTCCCCGAGGCGTTCCATCACCGCGTAGTCGATCGAGTCCGACGGGCACGCGTCGAAGGCCGCCGCATCGATCCGGAAGAACGGATCCTCGGCGACGCCCGCGCGCCATGCGGTCTCGCAGGCCGCGAGGATGTCCGGCGCGAGCGCGCCGATCGCCTTCAGCCAGACCGATGCGCGCGTGACGAAAATCCCGCTGTTCCACCAGTAATCGCCCGAGTGCAGGTAGCGCTCGGCGAGCGTCGCATCGGGTTTCTCGACGAAGCGCCCGATCGCATAACCCCCCTGGCCGCCGTGGCGACCGGTGCGCGGTTCGCCGACCTGGATGTAGCCGTAGCCCGTTTCCGCGCGGCGCGGGAGTACGCCGAGCGTGACGATCGCGCCTTCCTGCGCGTAACGCGCCGCGCGCGCGATGGCGTCCTGGAACGCACCGACATCGGCGATCACGTGATCGGCCGGCATCACCGCGAGTACGGGATCGTCCGCGAGCGCGCTCGCGTCGAGCGCCGCAAGCGTCAGCGCGGGCGCGGTGTTGCGCGCGGCCGGTTCCAGCAGGATGCGGGCGGGCGCCGCGCGGCCCAGCACCTGCGCGGCGCTCATGACGCGATGCTGCTCGCCGCAGACCAGCAGCAGCGTGTCGCCGAGCGACGCGTTCTCGATACCGTTCAGGCGGCGTGCCGTTGCCGACAGCGGCGATTCGTTCGAGACCAGCTCGATCAGCTGCTTCGGGAACTGCTCGCGCGACAGCGGCCACAGCCGCGTGCCGGAGCCGCCGGCGAGGATCACCGGCAGGATGCGCGGCAGATCGGGTTCGGGAACCGGGCGAAGGGTGCGGGTCATCGGGTGACTCCGGTATCGGCGGGCAGCCGGTTGAGCGCACGACCGTCGGCGCGCGATTCATCGTGGCGCGACCGCGGCGCCGAAACGGCCCGGGACAGCAGATTGCGCAGCGCGCCGGCGGCGCGGTCGGCCGACCGGATCAGGCCGACGAACGGCGCGCCCTGTTCGAGATACGGGCCATAGGCCTTGCGGAATCCGAAGCGCTTGTAGAACGCCTGGCGCGGCGCGGGTACGTGCGTACGCACCGCGGCGTCCGGCCACGCGGCCTGCGCGGCGGTGAGCGCGCGCCCGATCAGCCGCTCGAGCGTGTCGTCGTCGCGGCAGCTCTCGCTCGTCAACACCTTGTCGATCACGACATCCGGATCGATGTCGTCGCCCGGCAGGATGCGTGCGTAGGCGGCGACTTCCGTCGTGTCGCCGTTGTGCACGCTCGCATAGACATGCAGCGCGTCTGCGTCTTTACCGTCGATGTCGAGATGCGTATGCGCGTCCTCGACCACCAGCACGGCGCTGCGCGCGCGCAGGATTGCATAGAGATCCACGGCGCTCAGATGTTCGAATTCACAACAATGCCATTCCATGATGCGGTCCTCGCGTGATGCCTTCGGCACGCCGCATCGCACGGACGCGATCGTTCCGTGCGATGCGACGATCTTCATCATCCGGATACGCCGTGCACCGGTCTGTTCGAAAGCGTACTCACGCTCGGGATTCGCGCGGGAGGCAGGGGGCGGCGTGGCCGCGCGCGGGCCCCGGGAACGCTGCAATGTGCGGTAGCACACACCGCCGGTGCAGGTGCCTTTTCATAATTGATCCATCCCGGCGGGCCGCGGCGATGCACCGTTGTTTGCGCGTGGGTTCAAGCGGGGCGGCCAATCCGGTGACGGCAGCGTGCCTTTGCATGCGTGCCGGACGGTCATGCTGCACTGCGGGGAGCGAGTGCAACCCCCACCGATTTCGCGCCTGGCAACGGCGGTTCGCCGGAGAATGGCGTGCACGAGAAGCGCGCATCCCGTGGTGCGTCGGCACCATGAACGTGACGCGCGCCGCGACATGGTTGATTACGACGTGTAACGGAAGAGCGGGCCGCGCGCCGTCGCGACGCGCCATGGCCGTGCGGCGGCACGCGCGATTATGCGATGCATGGAATGCGGTGCCGGCCTTTTTCGGGGATTTCGGTGGAATTCGCGGGCAATCGACGGCGCCAATCTTGCGGAAAAGTAGTATTTGCCACTGATTGACGGGAATGGTTAGAGATAATCAAATCTCAGTGGTCAAAGGCACAAAGTACGGGGCGACCGCTAGCGTAACCGGCTGAATCAGGATTATCTTTTGGTAACACGACCATCTTGAAGCGGGGTGTAAATTCAGGAGCGGATGTAATGAGGCGGTCATTCCGGAAGCGGGTTGGCCGCCATTCGGTTCAGCATCGGGCGCGACTGTCGTGTACGACGCGACGCACATGCGGACGGAATTTCCGTTTGCCGACGTGCCCCGCCTGACGGCGGGTCGCATCAAAGCCGGAACGTCGTGGCTTCCGCAGCCGCGCGTTCCGTTCGAGTTCGATGACAACGAGGCCGGATAACATCCGGCTCGACCTCCGGGGGCTCTCGCCGTGTGCAGTTTCGATCTTCGCCAAAGCTGCGGAAACGCGGCGCGGACAGGCGGCCATGCGCCGCCGGCCGCAGCGCACGCGAACGGTTCGCGGAGTGGAGAAAGTGATGGTTCGTTATGAATATGCCAATAACGCGCGATAAGAGCGCCGGCGCGGGGAGCGGTAACGGGCAGCGTCCGCTGATTTACTGGACGCAGTCGCCGTCCGTCATGCTGCGAAAGGAACTGGCGCGACGGGACTGGAAAGTCTCGATCGTCGCGCAGGCGAGCGAGTTGCGCGACACGTCCGGTGAAATCACCTGCGGCATCCTCGACCTGAGCGGCGGTCATGCCGATGCGATCGGCAGCATCGCGTCGACCTGCGCGTCGATGCGCGATGTCGTCTGGGTCGCGCTCATCGACGTCGGCCAGACCGCGTCGCCGAACGTGCGCGCGCTGTTGCGCGACTATTGTTTCGACTACGTCACGTTGCCCGCGTCGCACCAGCGGATCGCCGATACGGTCGGCCATGCGTACGGCATGGAATGCCTGTTCGCGCGGGATCGTGAACAGCTCGAATCGGAAGAGAAAGGCATCGTCGGCACCTGCAGCGCGATGCTGCGGCTGTTCGATACGGTGCGGCGTTTCGCGCGCACCGACGCACCGGTGTTCGTGTTCGGAGAAACCGGAACCGGCAAGGAACTGACGGCGGTCGCGATCCATCGTCATTCGGAGCGGCGCAACGGCCCGTTCGTCGCGGTGAACTGCGGCGCGATTCCGCCACACCTGCTGCAATCGGAGCTGTTCGGTTACGAGCGCGGCGCGTTTACCGGCGCGAACGCGCGCAAGATCGGTTATGTCGAGGCCGCGAACGGCGGCACGCTGCTGCTCGACGAGATCGGCGACCTGCCGCACGAGAGCCAGGCGAGCCTGCTGCGCTTTCTGCAGGAACGCTCGATTCATCGCCTCGGCGGCAGCGATCCGGTGCCGGTCGACGTCCGGATCGTGTCGGCGACGCACGTCGACCTGCGCGGCGCGATGGAGGAAGGGCGCTTTCGCGCGGACTTGTTCCACCGTCTGTGCGTGATGCGCATCGACCAGCCGCCGCTGCGCGCGCGCGGCAAGGACATCGAACTGCTCGCGCATCACATGCTCGAACGCTTCCGCGGCGACGCGCGCCATCGCGTGCGCGGCTTCTCGACGGATGCGATCACGGCCCTGTACAAGCACGACTGGCCCGGCAATGTCCGCGAGCTGATCAATCGCGTGCGCCGTGCGGTCGTGATGACGGAAGGGCGCCTGATCACCGCGCAGGACCTCGAACTCGAATACTGTCTCGACGCGGCGTCGCCGTCGGTGGCCGACATCCGCAAGTCGATCGAGCGCGAGGCGATCGAAACCGCGTTGCTGCGCACGCGCGGGCGTGTCGCGGCTTCGGCGCGCGAGCTCGGCGTGTCGCGCGCGACGCTGTATCGCTGGATGGAGGCGTACGGGATCGAGCGGCCGCGCGGCACGGGCTCGTCCGACTGAGATTGGACTGGCGACGCTCGCGGCGGCCGCGAGCGTCGCGTCAACCGGCCTGCGTGGCGCGCACCGTTCGCGCGGCGTTCACGGCGCGGATTTCGACAACGGGCGGCACATCGGCGGCGGCCGGATGCTTCCCGGCATCCCCTGCAATTTCCAGCGGAACGAGCGCGACCCGCGCCGGCGTGCCGGGCGCGAGATGGAACCAGTCGTCGCGCGGCATGAAGCCCGGCGCGTCGATCTGCACGTGGCGCGCGACGTGTCGCGTGTCGATGTCGACGTGCCACGTGTCGCCGCTACGCGATACGCACGCCTCGATCCCGAGTTCGCGGCGTGCCAGCACGGCCGAATGCGTGCGGGACGGGAAATGGAACGCCTGCGACAGCAGCGTGCCGTCGTCGGCGCGCAGCGTCGCGACGACGGTGTCGTGTTCGCACGGCCCGAAGCGGTACGCATAGGTCCAGTCGAAGAAGCGGCCGAGCAGCTCGGCCGAGCCGATCCGCACCGCGTCGTGTGCGGCGATCCGCACCGGGCAGCCGGCCCGCGCGACCGGCGTGCGGCCGTCGCGCAGCGCGACCAGCTCGAGCGCCGCCGACAGCGGCGCCGGGTGCTCGTTGACCACGTGGACGTCGAGCCCGTTCAGACCTTCGTCGACGAGCAGCACCTGCACCGGCTGCAGCACCTGGCGCAGCGCATACCACGCCGATTTCGGCCGGTGCGCGGCGTCGATCACGCCCCATCCGGCGCCCGGCATCACGTCCTGGAACTGCCACACGAGCGCGCCGGCGCAGCGCGAGCCGGTGCGCCGCCATTCGGAAAACGTCTCGCGCATCAGGTCCGCGATCACCGCGCGCGACAGCTCGAAGTAGCGCGCCGGATCCTCGCGACGCAGCCGGTCGGGTGCGACGTCATAGAGCGTCTGCAGATAGTGGTCGCGGATGTCGTCGAAATCCCACGACGTGCCGGGGTCGCGCGGCACGGCCGCCTTCCAGCGCGGCTCGTGCACGCCGGGCCAGCCGAGCTCGGCGAGCGTCGCGTCGCACGGCACGTTCGCGAACGCGAGGCATTCGCTCGCGAAGCGCACGTCGGCACGGCGCGCGTCGTCGAGCGGGCGCAGGTACGCGCCGACGCCGTAGTAGTGCGACACGCGTTCGCGCGGCATGAACGGCAGCACGCCGCCGTCGGGCGAATCGGGCACGTACGGGACGTCGGGGCGGCGCGCGGCCGCCAGGCCGGCCAGCCGCTCGGCGGTCAGCTCGACGAAGCGCTGCTTCGGCCCGAGCCCCGACATCGCGGCCTGTTGCGCGATCTCGCTGCCGCCGCACAGCACCGCGAGCGACGGCGACGCGCCGTGACGCGCGAGGAACTGCCGGGCTTCACGGTCGATGTTGTTCGCGAAGCCGGGATCGTCGAGCGCGTAGTCGAAGTTCGCGAACATGAAATCCTGCCAGACCAGCAGCCCGAGCCGGTCGCACCACGCGTGGAAGGCGTCGGCCTCGTAGGTCATCGTGCCGCCGACGCGGATCATGTTGAAGCCGGCGTCGCGCGCGAGCCCGAGCAGGCGGCCGTAGGTCGCGTCGTCCGCGTGCAGCGCGAGCGGTGCGGCGCTGCTCCAGCACGCGCCGCGCGCGAACACCGGCACGCCGTTGATGCGCAGCCCGAAGCCCTTGCCGTCGGCGCCGGCGTCGACCTCGATCGTGCGAAAGCCGGTCGAGCCGAGCGGCCGCCGCTCGTCGCCGATGTGCAGCGCGATCTCGTAGAGTGCCGGCTCGCCGTGCGTATGCGGCCACCAGCGGCGCACGTTGGGTACCGCGACGCTCGCGCGCAGCCGGTCGGCGCCGGCGCCTTCGAGCGTCGCGTGGTGTTCACCGCACGACAGCCGCGCCGCGAGCGTATCGGGCAGCGGCGCGGAGAACGTCAGCTCCGCGTCGAGCCAGCCCGTGTCACCTTCGATGCGCGCATGCAGGTCGCAATCGACCAGAACGGGCCCGGCGGCCGGATCGAGCACGTCGACGGGCCGCCACGGGCCCGCCGGCACGTACGGCGGAAACCACCCGGGCATGTGTCCGAACAGCGAGGTGCGGACCGTGCGCAGCGCCGCCGGCTCCGCGAGCCGCGTGCGCCAGCGCGCACGGCGCGGCGCGCGCGTGTCACGCAGGTGCGGGGCGAGTGCGCGGAAGCAGAGGATCAGCCGGTGCGTGCCGTCGAGCGACACGGTAACGTCGTGCGCGACGAACATGCTGTCGGAGCTGAGGAGCGGCGTGTCGTCGAGCCATGCTTGCGCGAGCGTCGCGAGGCCGTGAAAGCGCAGCACGCGCGGCCCGCGTCCGCGCAGCTCGATCCGGTACCAGTGGTCGCGTTCGTCGAGCGTCCCGGCTTCGTCGAGCCGCCCGGCGAGCGCGAGCGCCTGCGCGACCGTGCCGGGCACGGGCGCCGCGATCCAGCCGTCGCCGGCGGCCGGGAGGTCGCGCGGTGCCTGCGCGGCGCCCGCGGCCGTTGCCAGCATCGACCATGCGGGCAGGGCACGCGCGCGCGTCACCGCATGACCGGCACGGGCGCCGCATCGCTGCGCACGGGCGTCATGTTCCGAAGCGGCGCGCCGATCTGCCGCGCGCAGGCGACGAGGTCGGCATACGCGGTCTCGATCGCTTCGAGCGTCGAATCGCCGCGCTCTTCCTTGCCGCGCGCGCAGGCGCGCGCGAGCCGGAATTCCAGCACCATCGCTTCGGACGCGATGCGCTCGCATGCGGCGCGGATCTCGGCGAACGGCCCGACGCAGCCGCTGGCCTGCAGCCAGCGCGCGTAATGGCCGAACAGTTCGAAATTCGCGCCGAGCTGCCGCACCGAATTGAACGAGTACGCATGGAAGCGCTCGAGCGGCGAATCGGCGAGCGTGCGCGCATCGGTCTGCAACTGCCGCCGGAAGGCCGCGATCGGATTGACGACCGGCAGGCGCCGCAAGTGACGCTGCAGCGCGCCGAGCGACGCTTCGCAGAGCGCGCGCTCGTCGAGCGGCGCAAAACGCCGCTTCGCGCATTCGACGTACGGCGGCAGCGTCATCGTCGAGCTGTCGCCGACGAGCCCGTTGTAGTCGAAATCCTCGGCCACGTAATAGCCGCTGTTGTGGAAATAGCCGATCTGGTGCTTGTCGCGGTCGATCGCATCGATGCCGATCGTCGTCTTCGTGTGTTGCGTGCGATAGCTGCTGCCGCGCGTGTCGGGCAGGAACCACGCGTCGACCTCGACGATCATCAGGTGACCGCGCGCGACCTGCGTTTCGATGTGCTGGTCGAGCGGTTCGTAGATCGAGTGTTCCTGCACGACGACGCCGTAGAGCCGCTCCAGTTCGTCGTGGGGAAACTTGAAGAACGTGAACTGGTCGCCCTCGAAATCGAGCGCGATCGTAAACGGCAGCGCCGCGTACGGATTGAACCCCCACCACCGGAGCACTTCGAGCCACATGTCGACGTAGCAGTTGGTCTGCTTCCAGACCATCTCCTGACTGTGCAGCGGGTGCGGCCGGTAGTGGCGCGCGCGGTGGCGCACATCCTCGAACGACGCGTCTTCGCCGTCGCGGGACACGAACCTCATCGCGTGCCCCACAGCACGTCGCGGACTTCACGCGGCCATGCGTCGAGGTCGAAGCCGTGATGGCGGAACAGCGCGAGCGTGAGCCGTTCGAGGCCGAAACCGACGCAGCCCGTATGCGCGACGTCGCCCGTCGCGGTGCGGATGTCCCACAGCAGGCCGAAATGGTCCATGTGGTAGTTGAAGCTCAGGCACGCGGTCTGGCGGTCGTCGTGCTCGATCGGGATCAGCAGCTCGAACTTCAGGTTCTGCTCGCGCTGGCTGTTCGCGACGATCTTGCCGCCGCGCCCGAAGAACGGGTCGTTTGCGAGATCGATCGCGTTCGGCAGGCGCAGCGCCTCGATCATCCGCGTGCCGCGTTCGATCCAGGTCTCGCGGAACGCGACGATCTGCTCGGGCGTACCGATCCGCACGAACTCGCGCATCCGGAACAGCTGCATGCGGGTCGGGTCGAGCGACGGCTCGTGGCGGAAGCAGTACGAGAACACGTCGACGATCCGGCCGTCGCCGGGCAGCGCACCCGCGCGCGCGACGACCGGATAGACGGGGTAGCACGCGGCCGGCGTCATCACGACGTAGGTCGGCTTCTGGTTTTCGGTCCAGTCGTCGCCGCGATCGAGGCACTGCAGCAGGCGCTGGTGCTGATGCTCGTCGCCGCAGAACGCATGCACGCTGCCCGCGAGCTGCGGAAAGCTCTTCATGTACTCGCTGCGCTCGAACTCCAGGCGGCTCATCGCCGGCGGAAAGCGCAGCACTTCGGCCTGCTGGTCGGCGCCGACGCGCGTGACGAACGCGTCGAGCGCTTCCACGACGCGCTCGAATCGTTCGCTGCGGCCGAACAGGCCCTGGATGCCGGTCGAGACCAGCAGGCCCGCATCGATCAGCGCATCGCGCAGCGGGTTGACGCCCGCGCGGTCGAGCGGTGCATCGGCGGGAGCGGAGGCGGCGGAAGGCACGGCGAGGCGATCGTTCACGTATGTTTCTCCAGCGTCGCAGGACGCAGCGCGAGCAGCAGGCTCGCGGTGTTGGCGGCAATGCGGTCGTTGCTGATCATCAGCGGCGCCGCGTACAGGTCGCGAATATGGCGGCCGATGCTGAACGGCGTGCCTTGCTTGTAACCGGCCATCCCGCAGATCATCATCGCTTGGTGCGCGACTTCCAGCGCGGTCGCCGACACGTAGGTCTTCAGCGTGTTGATCTCGGCGGCCCAGGCCATGCCGGCCGACCACGAACGGGCCGACGCGTTCGCATAAAGGTGCAGCACGTGGTCGACGCGGGTCTGCATCGCCTGCATCAGCGCGAGCGATTCGGCGATGCGCCGCGCCGCGGGCGACGGCGCGCCGTCGGTCTGGCGTGCCTGCGCGCGGAAGAACTGGTGCGCGCGGTGGAACGCGTCGCCGGCCACGCCGATCCATACCGCGGCCCACAGGATGTGCGAGACCGGCACCATCGTTTCCTCGGCGATCTTCGCGAACGGCACGGGCAGGCACTGGACGGTGGCGCCTTGCGCATCGAGCGCGAAGCCGTTGCTGCACGTGCCGCGCATGCCGAGCGTGTCCCATTCGCCGCGGCGCGTGAGCGTATAACCGTCGCGCAGCAGCGTGACGAGTACCTGTTCGGAAGGCGGCGCGTCGGCGTCGCGTCGCGCGGTGGCCAGGATGCCGTCCGCGTAGTCGCCGTACGAGATCGTCGGCGCGGATTTGCGCAGCCGGAACTCGCCGCCGTCGGTTTCGAGCGCGCACTGGCTCGCGCGCAGGTTGCCGCCGACGCCGTCTTCCGACGTCGCCGACGCGAGCAGCCACTGGTGGCGCACGAGCTGCTGCAGGAACAGCTTGTGCCAGCCCTGGTCGACGGCGTGGTTGACGATGCAGGCGACCTGGATCTGGTGCATCGCGAACACCATCGCCGACGATGCACAGGCCTGGCCGAGGATCGAGCAGGCGGATGCGACGTCGGCCAGCGATGCGCCGGCGCCGCCCAGATGGGTCGGCACCATCGCGCTCAGGAGCCGGCGTGCGCGCATCGCCTCGATCGCCTCGACGGGGCAGCGCGCGTCGCGATCGACCGCATCCGCGTGCTGCGTGGCGATCTGCGCAACGGCGTGCGCGGCCTCGTCGAGCCGATGCGCGTCGCTGTCGGCCGCGAGTTCGGGAAGCAGCCCGCTCATGCGGAATGCTCGGTGCGTTGGAGTGTGGCGATCGTGTCCGCGAGCGCATCGATGCTGCGGAACAGGTTGCGGTTCAGCATCTCGTCGGGAATCTCGATGTTGAACTGCTTTTCGATCGCGAGCATCAGCTGGATCGTATCGAGCGAGGAGAGGCCCGCTTCGTAGAGGTCGTCCCCGTCGCCGATCGAATCGATCGCGGCTTCGAGATGGGCGACGTGCCTGAGGATGGTTCTGATTTCGTTTTTCACGTGCTGCTCCGGCGTGCGTGGTGTCGTCCGCTCGGGCAGACGCGCGCTATGCGCTGACATCCCCCCGGCAGTCCGGCATCAGTAGACCATTGGCAGGCACGGCGTTCTGTTCGCCACCCTACAATCAGCTAACCCTGATTCAGCCGGCGCCGCAGCGTCGCGCCGATCGGGCACACCGATCAGACGCGCGCCGCGGCCGGCACGCCCGAATCGGCCGACAGGATGCGCTTCATCTCGTCGCGCACGATCGCGCGGCAGCCGCACGACATTTTTTCGAGGCCGTCGAGGTCGGCCAGCTCGATCGAGCTCCGGTATTGCCGGATCAGGCCGAGCTTCTGGATTTCGCCGGCGGCATCCGTCACCGTTTCCCGCCGCACGCCGAGCATCTGCGCCAGCATGCTGTGCGTCACCTGGATCTCGATGCTGCGCGTCCGGTCATACGCCAGCAGGAACCATCTGCATAACTGATGTTTGAGCACGTGATGACGGCTGCAGAACGTGATCTGCGATACCTGCGCCATCAGCAGCCGCACGCAGACGAACACCAGATGGCGGATCACCGGCGACGCATCGAATGCGGCGGCGAATACACGCCGGTCGAGCCGGTAGACGAAGCCGTCGCGGCAGGCGACCGCACGGCAGGGCATCCGGCCGCTGCCGCCAATCACGTCGTCGCAGACCACGCTCTCGCTGCCGATTTCGGCGACCTCCAGCGTCATGCCGCCGGACGACACGTACTGCAGCGAAATCGCCGTCGTGACGGGCAGGTAGACCGCGGCCAGCATCTCGCCGGGTTCGCAGAGCACTTGCCCCGATTTCAGATGGACGAGTTGAAGGTGGGGGACCAGCGTGGCGAGCTCGTCCCGATCGATGGCCGCGAGAAACCGGTTGGCATCGAAGCTGTGGGAAAGCTCGATCATGCCGTTCGCGTGCGCGACGGCGTCAAGGGCCTGGAGAGTCACGGCACATCCTCGTAGGGTGGCGGTCGCGCGTCGTCGCGGCGATACCCCGTAAAACGGGATTTCGCACGATCGTGCGGACTTGTGTTCATCGAAAATAAAATGACGATTCTGGCGAAAAGGCTAACACGCAATTGAATTAAAACAATTGCACCTTGCGTCATCTCACAAAGTTTGACGATTGGGATTGAGCGCAAACGTTATATGGATTTAATGATTCATTTCCGCGAAATTAATCATCCGGAAACGGAATGACAGGCCGGCGAACCATTCGATGTCGAACGGGAATCAATCGCGCGACGCAGCGCATCGTGCAGCGAAAAGTGCCGGGCGCACATTGAACACTATTTGACAAATGCTCGAGCAATGAAAAATTGGTCATATGGATCAATGGCTTGCGTGCGATGTGTGCGATGGCGTACAGATCCGGGAGTTAGTGTGCAGATTCAAATTTGAGACAGTTTCAAACGTGTGTCTGAGGCGTGGGGTCGCTGCGGAGCGCCGCCCAGCACATCACGGAAACAATTGAAAATCGGCTGTAAGTATTTGAACGATAAGCCTCGCAGGCTCCGAAGCGACTGCTCCAGCACGACGTGCGCGATTTGATCAGTCGAATGGCGAGCCGGGTCCTTTGCACGGAAGAGTGTCCGTCGCACGGAAGAGTGTCCGGAAATGAGACGCTTTTTTTGCTTTTAGACGGCTAATTCGATCGATCTAAATCGGACGTGATTCATATATTAAGGATGGGCGGGTATTGGCACGTAAATCGCTTATTCGGGCTGGCGTGTCGAAACGGGACGGTCGATTCAATCCAACGGCAACAAGCCAATGGTCAATCGGATTCAGGGTTGTGGGCCGCAACCACTGTCAACGTCCGGGCGCGCATCGCGATAACGAGTTCCGTGCACGCGGCTGCAGGCTGCACGGACAATAAAAGGATACAGACATGCTTCATCTTCACTCGAGCTACTCGGCGAATGCCATCCTCGATGCCCTCCCGGAGGACAGCATCCGCGCCATCGCACCACACCTCGAACTGGTCAGGATCAAGGCCGGCATGCTTGACCGGGTCGGCGAGCCGGCGCGTCACATGCATTTCCCGACGACGGCGATGATGTCGGTGCAGCACCTGATGGAGGACGGTGCGATGGTCGAGGTGGCGGTGGTCGGCCGCGAGGGCGTGGTCGGGCTCGCGACGCTGGTCGGCGGCGCCGCGGCGTCGAGCCGGATCGAGGTCCGCATCGGCGGGATGGCGTATCGCGTGCCGAGTTGCGTGATGCGCACCGAATTCGAGCGCTCGCCGGCGACCTACCGGCTGCTGCTCAACTACTGCCAGGCGACGATGGCGCAGATTTCGCGCAGCGCGCTGTGCAACCGGCATCACTCGGTCAGCGAGCAGCTCAGCCGCTGGCTGCTGCTGGCGCACGACCGTATCGACGGCGACGAGCTGGCCGTCACGCAGCAAACCATCGCGAACATGCTCGGCGTGCGGCGCGAGGGTGTGACGGAAGCGGCCGGCAGCCTGCAGGAAGCCGGGCTGATCCGGCAGCGCCGCGGCCGCATCACGGTGCTCGACCGCGACGGTCTCGAACATCACGCATGCGAATGCTACGACCTGATTCGCGCCGACTATCGCCGGTTGCTCGGCACGCGCGGGAATACGAGGCCGACGCCGGTTCGCCCCCGCCTGCCGGAGGTACGTTGCGGATTCCCGGCACATGGTGCGTGACGATGCAGTCGATGTCCGGTGGAACGAATGCGATGCGGCGTGCCGCGATCGCGGCGGCCGACGTCGTGCTCGTGCTGGCCGGCGCGCTTGCAGCGCAGGCGGCGTCGGGCCTTGCCTGGCGCGAGCTGTCCGACGCGCAGCGCGGCGCGATTGCGCTGCTGTGCGTGCTGACCGCGGCGCTGCTGCCGCGCTACCTGCGCACCGTGCGCGGCGGCATGGCGGCGCAGGGCGGCGTGCACGCGCTGACGCAGACGATGGTTGCCGTCGTCTGCGCGAGCGTGCTCACGGTGGCCGGCACGATGTGGATCATGAACCGCGGCGGCACGGTCACGACCCGCTGGATCGTGCGCACGGTGCTGGCCGGCGACGCGGCGCTGCTGCTCGGCCGCGCGGTGCTGCTGGCACTCGCGCTGACGCGTGACGACCCGCGCGCGCGGCAGCGCCGCGTCGCCGTCGTCGGCGCAACGGCGTACGGACGCGTGGCGATCGAACGGATGCAGCTTGCGCCGAATGGCCCTTTCGTGGCGGCGTGCGTATTCGACGACGACGCACAGGCCGCCGCGGGCGGCATCGGCGGCGTGCCCGTGATCGACGACTGGAACACCTTGCGCGACCTGATTCGCGGCGGCGAGATTGACGAGGTGTGGCTCACGCTGCCGATGTCGCACGAGTGGCGGATTCAGCGCATCGTGCGCGAGTTGCGCGACGAATTCGTCGAATTGCGGCTGTTGCCCGACGTGCGGCGGATGGCAGTGATCGATCGCTCCGCGACCGACGTGCTCGGCATGCCGGCGATCAATCTCGCGACCACGCCGCGCTCCGCGCCGGAGCTGTGGGCGAAGTTCGCGTTCGACCGGCTGTTCGCGGTCGGCGTGCTGATTCCGTTGCTGCCGCTGCTGTCGATGCTGGCGATCGCGGTCAAGCTGTCGTCGCCGGGGCCCGTGCTGTTCAGGCAGCGCCGCAAGGGCGTCGACGGCCGCGAGTTCAACATCCTGAAGTTCAGGACGATGCGCGTGCATCGCGCGCAGCCGGGCGTCGTGCGGCAGGCGTCGCGCAACGATTCGCGGATCACGTCCGTCGGCGCGTTCCTGCGGCGCACGTCGCTCGACGAGCTGCCGCAGTTCTTCAACGTGCTGTTCGGGCAGATGTCGGTCGTCGGCCCGCGTCCGCACGCGATCGAGCACGATGACTTCTATCGGCAACTGATCGACAGCTACATGTACCGCTACCGCGTGCGGCCCGGCATCACCGGGTGGGCGCAGGTGAACGGCTATCGCGGCGAGACGCGCAAGGTCGAGGCGATGGAAGCGCGCGTGAAGTTCGATCTCTTCTACATGCAGAACTGGAGCTTCTGGTTCGACATGAAGATCATCCTGTTGACGGTCGTGCGCGGTTTCACCGGGCGGAATGCTTTCTGAGGATTGCGAATCATCCAGGAAGTGGTGCGTCGTGTGAAAAGCCGCCAACGAACGGGTTGGCGGCGGTACGAGTGTGTCGAAGGAAGCCTGCGGTGGCGCAGCGAATTGCTGCACTGCAGTTGCGCCACCGGGCTTCCCGGCACACATCGAGCGTGGCGATTTCGCGTCGGTCCCCAGTTTCCGCGAGCGTGTCGCGCGCGTCGACGGCCCGCTGATTCCCGTCAACACACACGTGTTCAATGGGTTTATCCTGCATCGAATGCGTTCGGCGCTTCACGTGTCCGGGCGTGCATCCGGGCGCGGCGGCGCCGGTCTTGCCATGCCCGCCGCACACCGGCGCGACACCGCGCGCCGCATTTCCGCGCGGAACCCGGAACAGGAGAGATGGCCATGGCGCTCGACCAACAACAACGGCGGACGCTGCAACAGCGCCTGAACGAGAGCGAGTTGACGTTGCGTGCGGAAATCCGCACGAGCGAAGACCAGCGCGCGTCGGAATCCTATGCGGACCTTGCCGGCGCGGCGCCGGACGAGGGCGACGAGGCAAACGCGGACCTGTTCGTCGACGTCGACCATGCACTGATCGGCATGAAGCTGACCGAACTGCGTGCCGTCGGTCGCGCGCAGCAGCGGATGCGCGACGGCAGCTACGGCGAATGCATCGACTGCGATGCACAAGTCGCCTACGCGCGCCTGCTCGCGCGTCCGACCGCCGAACGCTGCACGCATTGCCAGTCGATCTACGAACGACGGTACGCCACGACACCACGCGCATCGCTTTGACGTGACGGCCGCCTGCGCGCTGCACGTGCTGCGCGGTCGGCGTACGATGACGAACGGGCGCCCGGCGGCGTCGACATGCGGCGCCGGGCAGGCAGATGCCGTCGCGCACGCGCACGGTGTCATCCACGTGGAGGGGAGCCACGCCGATCATGCCGATCCGCAATGCCGAGTGCGCGGCCGTGTTCGCCGAGATCGCCGACATGCTCGAGATCCAGGGCGCCAATCCGTTCCGCGTGCGTGCGTACCGCAATGCCGCGCGGACGATCGCCGACTACGGGCGCGATATTCCGGCGATGGTCGCGAACGGCGACGATCTCGGGAAGATTCCGTCGATCGGGCCCGACCTCGCGTCGAAGCTGCGCGAGATCGCCGCGACCGGCACCTGCGAACTGCAGCAAACGCTGCGCCATGCGCTGCCGGGCGCGATCGTCGAACTGCTCGAGGTGCCGGGGCTCGGCGCGAAGCGCGTGAAAGCGTTGCATGACGCGCTGCACGTCGATTCGCTCGAACAGCTGCGCACCGAAGCGAAGAGCGGGCACGTGCGCGAGCTGCCGGGTTTCGGCGCGAGAACCGAAGCGCACCTGCTCGACGCGATCGACGAGCGCTTGCGCGATCCGCAACGTTTCCTGCTGCCGGATGCCGCGCACGCGCTGATGCCGTTGCTCGAACGGCTGCGCGCGGTTGCAGGCGTCGGCAAGGCCGTGCCGGCCGGCAGTTTTCGCCGTCGCCGCGAGACGGTCGGCGATCTCGACATCCTCGTTACCTCACGCGATCCGGTCGCCGTCGCCGACGCATTCGTCGGCTACGGCGACGTGGCGCGCGTGCTCGCACACGGCAAGACGCGCTCGAGCGTCGTGCTCGTCAACGGGTTGCAGGTTGACCTGCGCGTCGTCGATGCCGATGCGTTCGGCGCGGCGCTCGTCTACTTCACGGGATCGAAGGCGCACAACATCACGCTGCGCAGGATCGCGCAGGCCGGCGGGCTGAAGATCAACGAATACGGCGTGTTTCGCGGCGACGAACGGATTGCCGGCGCGACGGAGGCATCGGTCTACGAAGCAATCGGGCTGCACGAGGTACCGCCCGAACTGCGCGAGGATCGTGGCGAGATCGACGCGTCGCGCGCCGGCACGCTGCCGGTGCTGGTCGAGCGCAAGCACGTCCGCGGCGACCTGCATGCGCATACCGACGCGTCGGCCGGCCGCGACAGCCTGCGCGCGATGGCCGATGCGGCGCGCGCACGCGGGCTCGCGTATCTGGCCGTCACCGACCGGACGCCGCCTACCGGCGGCGGCCGCAACGCGTTCGAATGGCTCGCGCGGCAGCTCGACGAGATCGATCGCGTCAATGCGTCGTTCGACGATTTCGTGCTGCTCAAGGGCGTGGAGGCCGGCATTCGCGAAGACGGCAGCCTCGACGTGCCCGATGCGATGCTCGGCCGGCTCGATCTCGTGGTCGGCGCGGTACGCGACGGCTTCGACCTGTCGCGCGACGCGCAGACCGAGCGCATGCTGCGCGCGATGGACCATCCGCATTTCACGATGCTCGCGCACCCGACCGGCCGCATGCTCGGCGAGCGCGACGCATGCGAACTCGACCTGCCGCGTGTGATCGCACAGGCCGCGGCGCGCGGCTGCTTCGTCGAACTCGATGCGCAGCCGCGCCGGCTCGACCTGCCGGACATCTGGTGCCGCGAGGCCGCGAAGGCCGGGGTGCCGGTGGCGATCGGTTCGGATGCGTGCAGCGCGGATGAACTCGACAATCTCGCGTACGGGGTCGATCAGGCGCGACGCGGCTGGCTTACGCGGCAGGACGTGCTGAACACGCGCACGCTCGCGCAACTGCGGCCGCTGCTGGCGCGCACGATGGGGGCGGGCGGCGCGTCGAAGCGCAGCCGCTCGAAGGGTGCGTGAAGGCGGCTGGCAGCGCGTGCCGCCAGCCGTGCGTTCAGGTCAGGCCAGCACGCCGGCCGCCGGGACATAAGGCAGGCCGAGCGCCTGCGCGACCGCTTCGTACGTGATGTGTCCGTCGCAGACGTTCAGGCCCGCGCGCAGATGCGGATCGTCGGTCATCGCCTGCTTCCAGCCCTTGTCGGCGAGCGCGAGCGCAGCCCCAAGCGTCGCGTTGTTCAGCGCGAAGGTCGACGTGCGCGCGACCGCGCCGGGCATGTTCGCGACGCAGTAGTGCACGACGCCGTCGACGACGAAGGTCGGGTCCGCGTGCGTCGTCGCGTGCGAAGTCTCGAAGCATCCGCCCTGGTCGATCGCGACGTCGACGACGACGGCCCCCGTGCGCATCGTCGCGATCATGTCGCGCGTGACGAGCCGCGGCGCCGATGCGCCCGGCACGAGCACGGCGCCGATCACGACGTCGGCATCGCGTACGGCTTCGTCGATCGTGTGCGCGTTCGAGCAGACGGTCGTGATCCGGTTCGCGAAGACCAGGTCGAGCTGGCGCAACCGGTTCACGTTCGTGTCGAGCACGGTCACGCGCGCGCCGAGACCGACCGCCATCTGCAGTGCGCCGGTGCCGACCACGCCCGCGCCGAGCACGACGACATGCGCGGCCGGCACGCCGGGCACGCCGGCCATCAGCAGGCCGCGGCCGCCGCGCGGGCTTTCGAGATGGGTCGCCGCGACCTGGATCGACATGCGTCCGGCCACCTCGCTCATCGGCGCAAGCAGCGGCAGGCCGCCGCCGGGGCCCGTCACGGTTTCGTATGCGATGCAGACGGCGCCGGATTTCACGAGCGCGGCCGCCTGATCGGGATCGGGCGCGAGATGCAGGTACGTGTAGAGGATCTGGCCGCGCCGCAGCATCGCGCATTCGACCGGCTGCGGCTCCTTGACCTTGACGATCATGTCGGCGCGCGCGAAGACTTCGTCGGCGCCGTCGCACAGCGACGCGCCCGCGGCCGTGTAGTCGTTGTCGAGCAGGCCGATCGCCGTACCCGCGCCGCGCTGCACGAGCACGGAATGGCCGTGGCGCGTGAGTTCGTGTGCGCTGGCCGGCGTGAGGCCGACGCGGTATTCGTGGTTCTTGATCTCCTTCGGCACACCGATCAGCATGAGTCACCTCCATGGCCTTCGTTATCGTTGTCGTGCATCCACGCGGCGCGGCGGACGATGCACGTGCGGCCGCTGGCGCAGGGGCGTGCGGGCCGCAGTACTGGAATAACAGCGTAGTAGTGCGCGGAGGGAAGTCAAGCGGCCGGCCGGCGTGACGATGCAGTCGCACTGCATCGCAACATGCGCGGCCGCGGGTTGCGACCGGACGTCGCAATGCACGCGTTGTCGGGTTTCGGTATCGTCATGCGTGTCGCGGGCCGGGGCCGCGTGCCGGAACCGTTCCGGCAGAACAACGACACATCGAGACGAGGACATTTACCGACATGACCGGTGCGTATTTCAGCGTGCCGACGCTTTGCGCGATTGCGCTCGTTCACGTCTACTGGGCGTTCGGCGGGCGGCTGGGCAAGCGTGCGGCCATTCCGGAACAGGACGGCGAGCCGCTGCTGCGGCCGACCGCCGTCGGCACGCTCGCCGTCGCGGCGGCGCTGCTGGCCGGCGCATGCATGGTCGCCATGCGAGCCGGCTGGTTCGGGCGGAACCCGTATCCCGGCACGATCGCGTTCGCGGTCGTTGCGCTCGCATTGATCTTCGCGGTGCGGGCCGTCGGCGACTTCCGCTACGTCGGCTTCTTCAAGCGGATTCGCGGGTCGCGTTTCGCGCGGATGGACACGCTGTACTACTCGCCGCTTTGCGCGGCCCTCGCGCTGTCCATCGCGTCGATGTTCTGGCCGTGGTGAGCGGCGTGCGGCTCAGCACGCAGGCGGATCGATCGGTGTGAGGCATTCGGCCGGCACCGCATCGGTCAGCCATACGCCGTTTTCGGCGACGAAGAACGTGTGGCCTTGCCGCTGCATGCGCTGCGCATCGATCTCGAGAATCACGGGTACGCCGTAGCGCGTACCGACGGCCAGTGCCGTCCCGATGTCTGGCGACAGATGCACGTGATGTCGGGCGCCGGGCTTCAGCCCTTGCGCACGAATCGAATCCAGAAAGCGCGTCGCGGTGCCGTGATAGAGGCGCTCGGGCGGCTGCGCGGCCGGATACCGGCGTTGCACGGCGGATGTCGAATGGCCTTGTACCGCGCGGATGCGTTGACCGTCGTCGGAGAGGGCGAAGCGCTGCTTGTCGCTGGTCGCGCAGACGGTTTCAATCGTTGCGCGATCGAGGCTGCGCCCGTCGCGGGCGACGCCGGCGATCAGCTCGCCGATGTCGGCCCAGCCTTCCGGGTCGAGTTGCAGGCCGATGGTCTGCGGTGCGTGGCGCAGCAGGTAGCTGAGGGTTTTGCTGATACTGGTCGCGTCGGGCGCCAGCGATTTGTTGTTCTGTGTATTCATGAGACGCGGAGGCTACCAGACCGCGTTGCAAACCGGCACCGTCGCGTTGCGCCAGCGTGGCTGGAAAGAGACAGTCATTGGCCCGGCCCGACGCAGAACAATCGTCTGCCCGGCGGGCGGTTCGGCCTGTCATCGCGCCGTCCTTGCGCATTCCACATCCCGGATTTTTCAATTGTTGCAGTTTTCGATGCATTGAATTGCATTGAGCCACCTAGTAATGGAACCGGTTCCATTTATAATTCGCGCCACGCGTCGCCGGACCCGAAAGAGGGTCGTGCACGTTGCGCTTGCCGTCGGCAAACGTGGCGTCTAAGTTGAATCAGGGTCATGGCGATGGCGGGCAGATGCGGGCCGATGGCTGGTATTTGTCCGACGATAAGACCCACGTAGAGGTCGATCCGCGCAGCGCCTCCGGAACCCGGCGCGCACGCGGCTGCATCGAGGTTGTTCGCAGCATCCGAAAGAACAGGACGGCCGGCCGCGTGCGGCATGGCTGCCGTGCCGGACACGCCGCACGCGGAATGCGCGCGTCCGGCCCCCGATCCCCAACGATCAACATCCGACCATGTCCACGCCATCTGACAAACCCAACTCGCGCCGCCGTTTCCTGCGCACGTCGGTCGCGCTCGTGCCGATCGCGTCGGTTGCCGGCTGCGACCTGCGCTCGTCGTCGCAGTCCGCGACGACGGCCGGCAGCGCGCCCGCCGCATCGGTCGGCGCCGAACGCGCCCCGTACAAGCCGACCTTCTTCGATGCGAAGGAATGGGCGTTCGTCCAGGCCGCCGTCGACCGGCTGATCCCGGCCGACGCCGAAGGCCCCGGCGCGCTCGAATCGGGCGTGCCCGAATTCATCGACCGCCAGATGGAGACGCCGTATGCACAGGGCGCGACGTGGTACATGCAGGGGCCGTTCCAGCAGGGCGTGCCCGAGCTCGGTTACCAGCTGAAGCTCGTGCCGCGCGACATCTACCGGCTCGGCATCGCGGCCGTCAACCGCTATTGCGAGAAGGCCCACGGCAAGGTGTTCGCGGAGCTCGACGCGCCGACGCGCGACACGGTGCTCGGCGCGCTGGAGAAGGGCGGCGCGCAGATCGACGACGTGCCGCCCGAGGTGTTCTTCGGCCAGTTGCTGCAGAACACGCGCGAAGGCTACTTCTGCGATCCGGTGCATGGCGGCAATCACGACATGGCCGCGTGGAAGATGATCGGTTTTCCGGGCGCGCGCGCGGACTTCATGGATTTCGTCAACCAGAACGGCAAGGCCTATCCGTACGGCCCCGTCTCGATCAACGGGGAGCGCAGCTGATGGCCGCAGATAAAAAACCGCATGTCGATGCGGTGATCGTCGGCTTCGGCTGGACCGGCGCGATTCTCGCGAAGGAACTGACCGAAGCGGGCCTGAAGGTCGTCGCGCTCGAGCGCGGCGAATATCGCGACACCTATCCGGACGGCGCGTATCCGAACACGATCGACGAGCTGACCTACAACATCCGCAAGAAGCTGTTCCTCGACCTGTCGAAGACGACCGTGTCGATCCGCCACGGCGTGCAGGACACCGCGCTGCCGTACCGGCAGCTCGCCGCGTTCCTGCCGGGCGAGGGCGTGGGTGGCGCGGGGCTGCACTGGTCGGGCGTGCATTTCCGGATCACGCCGGAAGAGTTGCGCCTGCGCAGCCACTACGAAGAGCGCTACGGCAAGAAGTTCATCCCCGCGGGGATGACGATCCAGGACACGGGCGTCAGCTACGACGAGCTCGAGCCGCATTTCGATTTCGCCGAGAAGGTGTTCGGCACGTCGGGGCAGGCGTACAAGGTCGGCGGCAAGGTGGTCGGCGACGGCAACGTGTTCGAGGCGAACCGCAGCGACAATTTCCCGCTGCCCGCGCAGCTCAATACGTATTCGGCGCAGCGCTTCTTCGATGCGGCCCGGTCGCTCGGGCTGCACCCGTACCGGTTGCCGTCGGCGAACACGTCCGGCCCGTACACGAACCCGTACGGCGTGCAGATGGGCCCGTGCAACTTCTGCGGTTACTGCAGCGGCTACGCGTGCTACATGTATTCGAAGGCGTCGCCGAACCTGAACATCCTGCCCGCGCTGAAGCAGGCGCCGAACTTCGAGCTGCGCTCGAAGTGCCACGTGCTGCGCGTCGACCTCGACGACACGAAGAAACGCGCGACGGGCGTGACGTACGTCGACCCGGCCGGGCGTGAAGTGCACCAGCCGGCCGATCTCGTGATCGTGGCCGCGTTCCAGTATCACAACGTGCACCTGCTGCTGCTGTCGGGCATCGGCAAGCCGTACGACCCGATCTCGGGCGAAGGCGTGGTCGGCCGCAATTTCGCGTACCAGAACCTGTCGACGATCAAGGCGTTCTTCGACAAGGACACCTACACGAATCCGTTCATCGGCGCCGGCGGCAACGGCGTCGCGGTGGACGACTTCAACGCGGACAACTTCGACCACGGCCCGCTCGGCTTCGTCGGCGGCTCGCCGCTGTGGGTGAACCAGGCCGGCGTGAAGCCGATCAGCGGCATCGCGACGCCGGCCGGCACGCCGCAGTGGGGCTCGGCGTGGAAGAAATCCGTGAAGGACTACTACGCACACACGATCTCGATGGACGCGCACGGCTCGAACATGTCGTACCGCGACGTCTATCTCGACCTCGATCCGACCTATCGCGATTCGTACGGCCAGCCGCTGTTGCGGATGACCTTCGACTGGAAGGACAACGACATCAGGATGGCGCAGTACGTGACCGGGCAGATGAAGAAGATCGCGGAGGCGATGGGGCCGAAGTCGATCGGCGTATCGACGCGCGAGTTCGGCAAGCACTTCGATTCGCGTGCGTACCAGACGACCCACCTCGTCGGCGGCGCGGTGATGGGCACCGACCCGAAGACGAGCGTGCTGAACCGTTACCTGCAGTGCTGGGACGTGCACAACGTGTTCGTGATGGGCGCCTCGGCGCTGCCGCAGGGCATCGGCTACAACCCGACCGGGATCATCGCGGCGCTGGCCTACTGGTCGGCACGCGCGATCCGCGAGCAATACCTGAAAAATCCCGCCCCGCTGGTGACCGTATGAAGAGGACGATGAACCACGACGCCGCGCGTCGCCTTTCGCCGGTGCGACGCGCGCTGGCGGCCGGTGCGGCCTGGGCCGCGTTCGGTCTCGCGGGCACGGCGGCATTCGCCCAGCCGGCGGCTGCGCCCGCGGCGGCTTCCGGCGCGGCGGCCGCGCCCGCGGCCCAATCCGCCGATGCGAACCTCGTCAAGCGCGGCGAATATCTCGCACGCGCGGGCGACTGCATCGCGTGCCACACCGCGACCGGCGGCAAGCCGTTCGCCGGCGGGCTGAAGTTCGACACGCCGATCGGCGGCATCTATTCGACGAACATCACGCCGGACCCGAAAACGGGCCTCGGCGGCTGGACGGTCGACGACTTCACTCGCGCGGTGCGCGAGGGCGTGCGCAAGAACGGCGACACGATGTATCCGGCCATGCCGTTCCCGTCCTATGCGCGCCTCACCGACGACGACATGAAGGCGCTGTACGCGTACTTCATGCACGGCGTCGCGCCGGTCGAGCACGAGAACCGCGCGGTCGACATCGTGTGGCCGCTGTCGATGCGCTGGCCGCTCGGGATCTGGCGCAAGATGTTCGCACCGTCGCCGAAGCCGTTCGACGCGGCGCCGTACACCGACCCGGTAGTCGCGCGCGGCGCGTATCTCGTACAGGGTCTCGGTCACTGCGGCGCGTGTCACACGCCGCGCGCGCCGACGATGCAGGAGCGCGGGCTGACCGACGCGGACGGCCCGGACTTCCTGGCCGGCGGCGCGGCGATCGACGGCTGGGTGCCGACGAGCCTGCGCGGCGAGCCGCGCACGGGGCTCGGCACGTGGACGGACACCGAGATCGTGCAGTTCCTGAAGACGGGCCGCACGCTGCGCACGGCCGCGTTCGGCGGGATGACGGACGTGGTCGGCCACAGCATGCAGCACATGACCGACGACGACCTGAACGCGATCGCGCGTTATCTGAAGACGCTGCCGCCGCACGCGCAGGGCGAGCAAGCGCACGTGTACGACGCGGCCGCCGCGAAGGCGCTGCAGACCGGCGACGCGAGCAAGCCGGGCGCGGCCGTCTATCGCGACAACTGCATGGCCTGCCACCGCAGCGACGGCCACGGCTACACGCGCGTGTTCCCGGCGCTGGCCGGCAACCCGGTCGTGCAGGGCGAGGATCCGACGTCGCTGATCCACGTCGTGCTGGAAGGCAGCGCGCTGCAGGGCACGCGCACCGCGCCGTCGACCTTCACGATGCCGCCGCTCGGCTGGCGCCTGTCGGACCAGGAAGTCGCGGACGTGTCGAACTTCGTGCGCACGAGCTGGGGCAACACGGGCGCGCCGGTGACGGCCGCGCAGGTCGCGAAGGTGCGCAAGAGCGTCCCGTCGACCCGGCCCGAACCGCCGCCGGGCGCACGGTTCCCGCAAGCATCGCGCTGACGGGAGCGGCGGGGCGTTAGCCCCGCTTGTCCGGGCCGTTTCAACGCGCCTGCGCGCTCGCGCGGCGCCTTGCGTTTCGCCGGGGTTGCACCCCGCCAAGCCGCGCCGCCACGTGAAATTTTCGCGGCGGCGCGCCATTGTTCCGCCTCATCCCTTATCCTTCCATTCTTGAACCTTACTAAATAGTTACAAGAACTTGGGAGGGGGGATGCCTCATGACGTCAGCCTGATTGCGTTGCTCGCGGCCGGTTTCGGTCTCGCGATGATCTTCGGTTACTTCGCGTCGCTGCTGAAAATGCCGCCGCTCGTCGGCTATCTGCTCGCCGGGATCGTGATCGGCCCCGGCACGCCCGGTTTCGTCGGCGATCTTTCGCTCGCGCAGCAGCTCGCCGAAGTCGGCGTGATGCTGCTGATGTTCGGCGTCGGCCTGCATTTCTCGCTCGGCGACCTGCTCGCGGTGCGCAAGATCGCGCTGCCGGGCGCCGTCGTGCAGATTACCGTCGCGACGCTGCTCGGCGGCGGGCTCGCGCTCACGTGGGGCTGGAGCGTCGGTGCGGCGCTGGTGTTCGGGCTCGCGCTGTCGGTCGCGAGCACGGTCGTGCTGCTGCGCGCGCTCGAAGGGCGCGGGCTCGTCGAGACGGTCAACGGGCGCATCGCGGTGGGCTGGCTCGTCGTCGAGGATCTCGTGATGGTCCTCGTGCTGGTGCTGCTGCCGCCCGTCGCGGGGCTGCTCGGCGGCACGCCGCCCGGCGACGCGCATGTGGCCGGCGGCAGCATCTGGGGCACGCTCGGCGTCACGATGCTGAAGGTCGCGGCATTCATCGCGCTGATGCTCGTGGTCGGCAAGCGCGTGTTTCCGCGGATTTTGTGGCTCGTCGCGCGCACGGGCTCGCGCGAGCTGTTCACGCTGTGCATGATCGCGGCCGCGGTCGGCATCGCGTTCGGCGCGGCGAAGCTGTTCGACGTGTCGTTCGCGCTCGGCGCGTTCTTCGCCGGGATGATGATGCGCGAGTCGGAATTCAGCCGGCGCGCGGCCGACGAGACGCTGCCGCTGCGCGACGCGTTCTCGGTGCTGTTCTTCATTTCGGTCGGGATGCTGTTCGACCCGAAGGTGCTGCTCGACGAGCCGCTGCACGTGATCGAGGTCGCGGCGATCGTGCTGGTCGGCAAGACGCTCGCGGCAGTCGCGCTCGTGATCGCGTTCCGCTATCCGCTGAACACCGCGCTGACGGTCGGTGCCGGCCTCGCGCAGATCGGCGAATTCTCGTTCATCCTCGCGGGGCTCGGCCGTGCGCTCGGGCTGCTGTCGGCCGAGGGGCAGAGCCTGATTCTCGCGGTCGCGCTGATCTCGATCGCGATGAATACGCTGCTGTTTGCGATGATCGATCCGGCACTCGCATGGATCCGCAAGCATTCAGCGTTCGCGCGCAGGCTCGAGGCGCGCGACGATCCGCTCGCCGCGCTGCCGATGTCGACGCCGCAGACGCACCTCACCGGGCAGGTCGTGATCGTCGGCTACGGCAAGGTCGGCACGCGCATCGCGCATGCGCTGGACGAGCGCGGGATCGCGTATGTCGTCGTCGAGCAGAACCGCGAACTCGTCGAGAAGCTGCGCGCGGACGGTATCGCGGCCGTGTCGGGCGACGCGATCGAGCCGATCGTGCTCGTGCAGGCGCATATCGCGCGTGCCGGGATGCTGGTCGTCACGCTGCCCGACGTGTTCGACGTGCGGCAGATCGTCGAGATCTCGCGCACGCTCAACCCGACGCTCGAGGTCGTGCTGTGCACGAACAGCGGCGACGAGGCCGCGCTGCTGTCGAGCGAGGGCATCGGCACCGTGTTCATGGGCGAGACCGAACTCGCGCGCGGGATGACCGAGCACGTGCTCGGCAGGATGGTGAAGCCGGTCGCGGCGGCGCATTGAGATGGCGCGCGGCATCGCGCCGCGCACCGGGCCGCGCGGCGGTCAGTAAAACGTCTCGAGCGTCAGTTCCTGCGCCATCACGCGATTGCCGGCCAGCAGGCCGCCATCGACGGGCAACGCGACGCCGGTGATGATCCGCGCGGCCGGCGAGCACAGGAACAGCGCGGCCTGCGCGACGTCGTCGGGCGTCGCGAAATCGTCGAGCGGATACCACTTCCTCAATTGCTCGAATACCTGCGGGTTGCGCTGCACGCGCGCTTCCCACGCGGGCGTCTTCACCGTGCCCGGCAGCACGATGTTCGCGCGCACGCCGTCGCGGCCGTATTCGATCGCGAGCGATTTCGTGTAGCTGATCAGCCCGGCCTTCGCGGCGCTGTACACCGGATGCCCGAGCGCATGCACGCCGTTCACCGAACCGATGATCGCGATCGCGCCGCGCCGGCGCGCACGCATGCCGGACAACACGGCTTCGACGCTCACGTAGGTGGCCGTCAGGTTCGCATCGAGATCGGTGCGCCAGCTGGCGGGCGTCGTATCGCGCAGCGTGGTCGACGCGGCCGTGCCTGCGTTCGCGACCAGCACGTCGACTTCCGGATGCGATTCGAGCATCGAATGCAGCCGCGCCGCGTCGGTCAGGTCGTCGACGATCGGTGTCGCGTGCGCGTCGGCGAGCGTGTCGATGAAGTGGTCGAGCGCCGCGCGGTCGCGATCGAGCGCGAGCACGCGGTCGCCGGCCGCGAGGAAGGTGCGGCACAGCGCCTGGCCGATGCCGCCGGCGGCGCCCGTCACGAGGGTGGTACGTGTCATGTCGGCTCCTGGTGCAGTCTCACAGACCGAGCGCGGCGCGCGCCTGCTTCTCGTTGTCGCGCGTGATCAGCGTGCCGGACGTCAGCACGAGCGGCGGCGGCGCCTGGTTCTTCGTGATCCAGTCGTACATGTTGAGGCTCGTCTGGTAGCCGTGCTGGCGCGGATTCAGCAGAATCGAACCGTAGAAGCCCGTCGGCTTCGGCTTCGCGAACTCGTTGAGCGCGACCTGGCTGCCGTTGATGCCGACCGCGACCATCGCGTCCGCGCCGATGCCGCGCCCCTCGGCGGCGCGCACCGCGCCGACCGTCGTGTCGTCGTTCGAGCCGAACGCCACCCAGCGCTTGAAGTTCGCATGCTTGGTGAGCGCAATGTTCGCCGCATTGAACGCGCCTTCGGTGTCGGCCGTCATCTCGGGCGCGTCGATCACGTTCGCGGCCGGAAAGCCGGCGGCCTTGAGCGCATCGACCGCGCCGGTCGTGCGCTCGCGCGCGGTCGGCAACTGGTCGTAAGCGAGCCGGATGATGCCGACCTCGGCCGGATTCCAGCCGCGCCGCTTCGTCTCGTCCGCGATGGCCTGGCCGACCTGCTGGCCGATCTTGTACGCGGAGATGCCCATGTGCGGCACACCCTGCAGCGGCGCGCCGTGGCCGTCGACGAGCTGGTCGTCGACCGACATCAGCTTGAGCCCCGCGCGTTTCGTTTTTGCCGCGATGCCGGGGCCGAGCTTCACGTCGGGCGCGCAGATGATCACGCCCTGTGCCTTCTGTGCGGCGAGGCTGTCGAGCGCGGTCGACACCTTTTCGCCGCTCGGCGTCGCGATCTTGATCAGCGTGAAGTGTTTTTCCTTCGCCGCCTGCTCGGCGAAGCGCCATTCGTCCTGGAACCACGGATCGTCCGGCTGTTTGACGAGGAAGCCGATTTTCACGTCGGCGGCATCGGCGGCGCGGGCCGGGGCACCGCCAAACAGCGTGAGGCTCGCGGTGGCCAGCACGAGCGTTTTCCAGTGGAATCGCATGCGTCTCACTCCATTGTTGTAGTCGGGCGCGCGGGCAAGGCCGCCCGCGGCGCGAAAAAATTGTAGGAGGACGCGGCGGGAACGCTCAAATAATGCGGTGTGTTCCTAGTAAGTGGGATGAAAGCGAGATGGGGGTGTGGGGCGTGCGGCATCGCCCGCGTGGCGGTTTCAGCTTGCCGCCGCCTTCGCCTGCACGGCGGCCGTGCCGGCCTGCGCGGCGGTCTTGACCGGCACGGCGGCTTTCTGCGCGGCAGCCGTTTTCGGTTGAGCCGCCGCCTTCGGCGCCGCGACCGTCTTTTGCGGTGCAACCGCCTTGGCCGGCTGCGGCTTCTCCGGCTCGACCGGCGCATCGGGCGGCACGCCGAGCAACTGCAGCGAGCCGCTCGTGACCGACGCGAACACCGGGCCGGCCACCGTGCCGCCGTAGTAGCCCTTGCCGCGCGGCTCGTCGATCATCACCGCGACGATCAGGCGCGGGTTGCTCATCGGCGCCATCCCCGCGAACAGCGCGCGGTACTTGCCCTTCGCATAGGTCGCGCCGACCTGCTTGCGCGCGGTACCGGTCTTGCCGCCGATCCGGTAGCCGTCGACGCGCGCGCGGCGCCCGGTGCCGCCTTCGCCGACCGCCATCTCGAGCATCGAGCGGATCGACGCGGCCGTTTGCGGCGTCGTCACGCGGTGGCCGCGATGCGCGTCGATCGTCTGCTGGTCGGTGCCGTTCTTCAGCAGCGACACCGGGTGCAGCGTGCCGTCGCCCGCGTAGGCCGTGTAGGTCTGCGCGATCTGCAGCAGCGACATCGACAGGCCGTAGCCGTACGCCATCGTCGCCTGCTCGATCGGCCGCCAGCGCTTGTAGCCGCGCAGCCGGCCCGACGCGACGCCCGGGAACGTCAGTTCCGGTGCGCGGCCGATCCCGTATTCCTGGTACTTGTTCCAGATCGTCTCGGCGGGCAGGTTCAGCGCGAGCTTCGCGAGCGCGATGTTGCTCGACTTCTGCAGCGCCTGCGACACCGTCAGCGACCCGTGGTTCGACGTGTCGTGGATCACGGCCGGACCGATCTTGTAGGTGCCCGGCGACGTGTTGATGATCGTGTTCGGCGTGACCTTGCGTTCGTCGATCGACAGCGCGACGACGAGCGGCTTGATCGTCGAGCCGGGTTCGAACGTGTCGATCACCGCGCGGTTGCGCAACTGCTGGCCGGTGAGGCGTGCACGGTCGTTCGGGTCGAAGGTCGGGTAGTTCGCGAGCGCGAGGATCTCGCCGTTCTGCGCGTCGAGCACGACGACGCTGCCGGCCACCGCGTTGTTTTCGACCACGGCCGCCTTGAGCTGGCTGAACGCGAGCTGCTGGATCCGGCGGTCGATCGTCAGCTCGATCGTCGCGCCGTGCTGCGCGGGCACGAGCGGGCGCGTGTCCGACACGATGCGGCCGAGCCGGTCGCGGATCACTTCGCGCTGCCCCGACGTGCCCGACAGGCGTGCATTCGCCGCGAGTTCGACGCCTTCCTGGCCTTTGTCCTCGACGTTGGTGAAGCCGACCACGTGCGCGGCCGATTCGCCTTCCGGGTAGAAGCGCTTCGAATCGGCGATCTGCGTGACGCCGTCGATCGCGAGCTTGTCGAGCCGGCCCGCGGTGTCCGCGTCGACCTGCCGCTTGAGCAGCACGAACGACTTGTCGTTGCCGAGGCGCCGTTTCACTTCGACGAGCGGCATGTCGAGCAGCTTCGCGATCTGCGGGTAGTCGGT
Source organism: Burkholderia sp. YIM B11467 (assembly GCF_052952715.1). Taxonomy (NCBI): domain Bacteria; kingdom Pseudomonadati; phylum Pseudomonadota; class Betaproteobacteria; order Burkholderiales; family Burkholderiaceae; genus Burkholderia; species Burkholderia sp. YIM B11467. Next base: position 733,908 of record NZ_JBQVSQ010000002.1, on the reverse strand, counting down.
ATCGGCGACCTGTTTCGGGTTCGCCCAGATTTCATAGGTCGACAGGCTGACCGCGAGCATCGCGCCGTTGCGGTCGACGATGCCCCCGCGCATCGCGCCGAGCTCGATCGTGCGCTGGTAGCGCTTCTGGCCCTGGCCGACGTAGAAATCCTGGTTGGCGACCTGCACCCAGAAAGCGCGCCCGATCAGTGCGGCGAACGCGAGGAACACCACGATCACGATCAGCTTCGAGCGCCACATCGGCAGGCGCGACGCGAGCATCGGATTCTTGGTTGCGGCCGCGTACGGATCGGCGGGGTGGGTCTTCTTTTTTACGCTCATGCAATGGCCGGGTCGGGCCGCCGGGCGGCGGCAAGTCAGTCTGAATAAAGCAATTGTAATAAAGGAGTAAACGTCGTGTGGGGAAAGTGTGTTCCGGCCCCGAGAAAGAGCGTTCGGCGGCCATTCGGCGGCGTGCGGAAAAGAGGGCGGGAAAGGCGGGCGGAAGCGGAATTTCGCCGCGCGGCAGACGTTGAAAGACGGGCGATCGGCGGTGTGTCGATCCGGGGGCAGGATATCCAGGTCAGGTCGATCGCGAACGTCGCTTGTACTCGATCAATTGCCCGGTCGCCGATTATTTATTTGGTGCAGAAAATAAAAAGCGCCCCAAAATGAGGCGCTGTTAATACTGAATATCGAAATGAATATCGGTGAGCCTGGAATAAACCCGAAAACCGCAGACGATTCAGGTCAATATTGCTATCGCGCGACGGAAATAAATTCCCGGTATTCCGGCTGGGTCGTGCAACGATCGACGGCCTGCAGCCGCCATGCACCGGCGTGATCGCCGGCGAGCACGGCAGGGCCCTGTTCGCGCTGCGTCGCACCGAACGACAGGCCCTTCAGCTGGCATACGGCATTCCCGCCGTCGGCCGCGCAGAGCGCCATTGCGCCCTCGACATCGCGGACCTTGCCCCAGGTCGGAAGATCCATGCCCTGATGTGCCTCGCGCGACCACAGCCCCTCGTCGGTATCGACCCACAGTACCGCGAACGATTGCCGGGTTGCTGATTCGCTGCCATTAATCCGAATAGTGAGGCGCATAGGATCGTCTCCCAAGAAATTGACGTATTCGACCGTTTTGACTTGAACAGTCTAGATAGACTGGTGTGAAACGCAAGTGATAATCCGCAATAAATCCGTATTGAGTCTATTTCGGTTTCGGATGAAACGACGTCTGACGATTCATGGTTATTCCGGCGGCGCGCGCAATCGCAGGCGACACCGGCGATCGTGGTATCGACGCCCGCATGGCCGACGTTCGAGACATGCGATGACATGGCCGTGGGGCGCGTCGATCTGTCGCGTGCGGCCGGCCGCCGAAACCGCGCCAGCCGATGCGACACGGCACAGCCCGAATGCCGCCCGAACGGATGTGTCAGTGTTCTGACGGCGCAGCCGGAACGACACACTCAGACAATCGCGTACAAATCGGCACACTTTCACGAAACTTTCGGGACAGACTTGCATACGGTCGGGCCCCACACTGGGAGCTTCCCGATCCTGTGCCGCGGACGCCCGTCCTCGGCGGCTGCCGCCGCCTCGTGCCAGAGACGCGATCGACGCGATCGCGGGCCGCACGCCCGATCGGGACTGCCAGGGCGCGCGTTAGCCCCGGCCCGGCCGGTGAGCCGTGCGCAGCCCGCAACCGCGGGTGCCGCGCCGCCCGGCCGATTCTTCGAAGGAGACTATCGTGCTGATCTGGAAAACCGCGTTGTCGCTCAACTGGCGGACCAGCCTCGTGTCGCCGGCCAGCGCACCGGTCGCGGCGGCCAACGTCGGACGGCTGGTGCTGACCGGCGCAACCGGCTTCATCGGCAGTACCGTGCTGACGGCGCTCGTCAATGCAGGGCTGCTCGAACGTATCGTGTGCGTCGTGCGTGCGCAGAACCGCGGCCACGCCGTCGCGCGACTGCGTGAAGCGGCGTTGCGCGCGGGGCTCGCGCCGTACTGGGCGTCGCGCCTGACCGAAGCGAACGTGATCGTCGGCGCGCTTGGCGATGTGTGGCAGGGCGCCGACGCGCCGCGTCTCGGCGGTGCGACCCACGTGATTCACTGCGCGGGTCATGCATCGCCGGCCGACGGCGCACACCTGCAGTCGGACATCGCCGATTCGGTGCGTTTTGCCGAACGCTTCGCACGGGCGCCGCGCCTGCAGCGCTTCGTCTATGTCGGCACGGCCTACGCGCATGCGGGCCGTGGCGGGATCGTGCAGGAAGAGGCGGCGGGCGACGCGGCGAACGACGTCGCGCAGGACGACGAAGGCCTGCCGGGCGCGGTGCTCGCGGCCGACTACCTGCACGCGAAGGCGGAAACGGAGCAGCGCCTGCGCGCGCTCGGGCTGCCGCTCGTGGTCGTGCGGCCGTCGCACGTCGTCGGCCACACGGTGCTCGGCACGCGGCCCGCGCCGAATTCGTTCTGGATGTTCCGGCTTGCGCATGCCGCGCGCCGCTTCACCGCACGGCCGATGACGCGTATCGACATCGTGTCGGTGGACGACGTGGCACGCGCGACGATGCTGCTGGCCGTCAAGCCGACGCTCGCGCACGACGTCTATCACGTGTCGGCCGGCGACGAGGCGCCGCAGGTCGCGCAGATCGTGCGTGCGATGGACGAGGCGGCGGGGATGACGGGCGCGCCGCGCTACGCGGCATGCGCGCCGGCCGAGTTGCCGCTTGTGGTGCGCGATGTGCTCGGGCGGCCCGATCCGGCACTCGAACGCGTGATCGGCCGGGCGCTGCAGCGTTGCGGGGAATTCGCGACGGTCGATCGCGTGTTCGACAACCGCCGCGTGCGCGATGAAATCGATTTCGAGCCGTTGCCGTTCATCGATTACGTCGAGGAATGCATGCGCACGTCGCGCGGCGTCGCGGTAACCGAGCTGATGCGCGGCGCGGTGCACTGACCGCCGGCGCTGCACCGGCGCCCGTTCCCGCGTCTGACGGGAACGGGCGTCATCCTCACGCGTTGCCGCCGAGTTCGATCAGCCGGTCGAGCGCGCGGTAGATATCTTCGAGGCCGTCCTGGCCGAAGCGCGATTCGAGCTGCCGGTATTGCTCGTCGATGCGCGGACCGATTTCCGTGACGAGTTTCCTGCTTTGCGGCGTCAGGCTGACCAGCAGCCGGCGCTGATCTTCCTGTGCGCGCGTGCGCGTGATCAGGCCGTCGCGCTCCATCCGTTCCAGCACGCCCGTGAGGCTCGGGCTCAGGATGCAGCAGCGCCGGGCGATCTGTCCCGCTTCGAGTGCATGCGCCGGTTCGCCGTCGAGCACGCGGATGATCCGCCATTGCTGTTCGGTCAGCGCGAATTCCTTGAGAATGGGGCGGAACAAACCCATCAGCGTTTCGCGGGCTTCCAGCAGCAGCATGGCCAGGTTGCGATGGTCGAGCGTACGGTTCATCGGGGTGGACAGTGGACGGGGACGCATCAATCTTAACAGCCGAAGGTGGTGAATTTCGCGTATCAGGGTAATCGAGGTTGCCAGCGCTCGATTGTTTACTTAAGATATTAACTATTGACGATGCGCCGCGACGCGCGGCAGGGGAATGACGCATGGAGCTGTCTTGCACGACCGCCGCGGCGCCGCCGTTGCCGGTCGCCATCGGTACCGTCTACGGTGCGCTGCTCAACGAGCGCGCGGCGCTCGCCGCGCTCGGCGCTGCCGTGAACGCACCGCCTTATGGCCGCCCGCCGCAGGCGCCGATCCTGTACATCAAGCCGGCCAACACGCATGCGGCCGACGGCGCGGCCGTCGTCGTGCCGGCCGGTGTCGACGCGCTGGAGATCGGCGCGTCGGTGGCCGTCGTGTTCGCCCGGCGCGCCACCCGCGTGCCGGCCGCGCAGGCGCTCGACTACGTGCACGGCTTCACGCTCGCGAGCGACGTGTCGGTGCCGCATCCCGATTACTACCGTCCGGCCGTACGTTTCAAGTGCCGTGACGGTTTCTGTCCGCTGGGTCCCGCCATCGTGCCGGCTGCCGCGCTCGCCGATGTCGACGCGCTCGCGCTGACCGTGCGGATCGACGGCGAGGTTGTCGTATCCGCTTCGACCGCCACGCTGATCCGCCCCGTGCGCGACCTGATCGCCGACGTGACGGCCTTCATGTCGTTCGACGCGGGCGACGTGCTGCTGCTCGGCGTCGCGGGCGGCGCCCCGCGCGCCCGAGCGGGCAGCACGGTCGAGATCGCCGCCGCCGGCATCGGCACGTTGCGGCACACGCTGATTGCGGAGGAAACACGATGAAGACGGCGCGCGTCATCTACAACGGCGCACTGCATGCGGCCGAACCGGCCGGCGACGGCACGATCCGCCTCGATACCGGGCGCGTCGTGGCCGAGGAGGCGGTTGCGTGGCTGCCGCCCGTCGCGCCGCGCACGACGTTCGCGCTCGGCCTCAACTACGCCGACCACGCGAAGGAACTCGCGTTCAAGGCGCCGAGCGAGCCGCTGATCTTCCTGAAGGGGCCGAACACGTTCGTCGGCCACCGGTCGCATACCGTGCGCCCGGCGGATGCCACCCACATGCACTACGAGTGCGAACTGGCCGTCGTGATCGGCCGGCCCGCGCGCAACGTGCGCCGCGCGCAGGCGCTCGACTACGTGGCCGGCTATACGGTCGCGAACGACTACGCGATCCGCGACTATCTCGAGAACTACTACCGCCCGAACCTGCGCGTGAAGAACCGCGACACCTGCACGCCGCTCGGGCCGTGGTTCGTCAGCCGCGACGAGATCGGCGACCCGGGCGACCTGACGTTGCGCACGACGGTGAACGGGCAGGAGACGCAGCGCGGCAGCACGCGCGACATGATCTTCGACGTGCCGGCGCTGATCGAGCACATCAGCGGCTTCATGACGCTCTCGCCGGGCGACCTGATCCTGACCGGCACGCCCGAGGGGCTGGCGGACACGCAGCCGGGCGACGAGGTTGTGACCGAAATCGAAGGGATCGGCCGGCTCGTCAACACGATCGTCGGCGAAGCAGACTACTATCGCGCCGGCTGAGCCCGTCGCCCAAGGAGAACCCATGACCATCAAGCACTGGATCGACGGCCGCGAAGTCGAGAGCCGCGAGACCTTCACGACGCTGAATCCCGCGACCGGCGATGTCATCACCGACGTCGCGTCGGCCGGCGAAGCCGAAGTCGACGCGGCCGTGCGCGCGGCGAAGGAAGCCTTCCCGAAATGGGCGAACACGCCCGCGAAGGAGCGCGCGAAGCTGATGCGCAAGCTCGGCGAACTGATCGAGAAGAACGTGCCGATGCTCGCGGCGCTGGAGACGCAGGACACCGGCCTGCCGATCGCGCAGACGAGCAAGCAGCTGATTCCGCGCGCGTCCGAGAATTTCAACTTCTTCGCCGAAGTGTGCGTGCAGATGAACGGCCGCACCTATCCGGTCGACGACCAGATGCTGAACTACACGCTCTACCAGCCGGTCGGCGTGTGTGCGCTGGTGTCGCCGTGGAACGTGCCGTTCATGACCGCGACGTGGAAGACGGCACCGTGCCTCGCGCTCGGCAACACGGCCGTGCTGAAGATGTCGGAGCTGTCGCCGCTGACGGCCGACCAGCTCGGCCGGCTCGCGCTCGAAGCCGGCATTCCGCCCGGCGTGCTGAACGTCGTGCAGGGTTACGGCGCAACGGCCGGCGACGCGCTCGTGCGGCATCCGGACGTGCGCGCGGTGTCGTTTACCGGCGGCACCGTCACCGGCAAGCGGATCATGGAGCGCGCGGGCCTCAAGAAGTATTCGATGGAACTCGGCGGCAAGTCGCCGGTGCTGATCTTCGACGATGCCGATTTCGACCGCGCGCTCGACGCGTCGCTGTTCACGATCTTCTCGATCAACGGTGAACGCTGCACCGCGGGCTCGCGGATCTTCGTGCAGCGCACGATCTACGACCGCTTCGTGCAGGAGTTCGCGCGCCGCGCGAACAACCTGGTGGTCGGCGATCCGTCCGATCCGGCCACGAATCTGGGCGCGATGATCACGCGCCAGCACTGGGAGAAGGTGACGGGCTATATCCGCATCGGCGAGCAGGAAGGCGCGCGCGTGGTCGCGGGCGGCGCGGACAAGCCGGCGGGCCTGCCCGACCATCTGCGCAACGGCAACTTCGTGCGTCCGACCGTGCTGGCCGACGTCGACAACCGGATGCGCGTCGCACAGGAAGAGATCTTCGGGCCGGTTGCGTGCCTGATCCCGTTCGAGGACGAGGAAGAAGGGCTGCGGCTCGCGAACGACACGTCGTACGGCCTCGCGTCGTACATCTGGACGCAGGACGTCGGCAAGGTGCATCGCCTCGCGCGCGGCATCGAGGCCGGGATGGTGTTCGTGAACAGCCAGAACGTGCGCGACCTGCGCCAGCCGTTCGGCGGCGTGAAGGAATCGGGTACCGGGCGCGAGGGCGGCGAGTACAGTTTCGAGGTGTTCGCGGAGATCAAGAACGTGTGCATTTCGATGGGTTCGCACCACATTCCGCGCTGGGGCGTGTGACGGGCGCGGGTCGTTTCGGCGCTAAAACGAACGATACGGAGACTTAACGATGGGCAAACTGTCCCTCGCCGCGAAAATCACGCACGTGCCGTCGATGTACCTGTCGGAATTGCCCGGCAGGCATCACGGCTGCCGGGAAGCGGCGATCCGCGGCCATCAACTGATCGGCGAGCGCTGCCGTGCGCTCGGCGTCGACACGATCGTCGTGTCGGACGTGCACTGGCTCGTCAACGCGGGTTATCACGTGAACTGCAATGCGCACTTCGCGGGCACGTACACGAGCAACGAACTGCCGCATTTCATCCGCGACATGCAGTACGAATATCCGGGCAACCCGGCGCTCGGCCGGCTGATCGCCGAGACGGCCAGCGCACGTGGCGTCGCGACGCGTGCGCACGAGATCGACAGCCTCGAACTCGAATACGGCACGCTCGTGCCGATGCGCTACATGAACGGCGACCAGCACTTCAAGGTCGTGTCGATCGCCGGCTGGTGCATGTGGCACACGCTCGACGAAAGCCGGCGCTTCGGCGAGGCGCTGCTCGAGGCGATCGAGAAGAGCGATTCGAACGTCGCGTTCCTCGCGAGCGGTTCGCTGTCGCACCGCTTCAACGACAACGGCAGCCCCGAGGAATCGATCCACCAGATCAGCCGCGAATTCTTCCGGCAGGTCGACTTGCGCGTGGTCGAGCTGTGGAAGCAGGGCGATTTCAAGACCTTCTGCGCGATGCTGCCCGAGTACAACACGCATTGCCACGGCGAAGGCGGCATGCACGACACGGCGATGCTGCTCGGCCTGCTCGGCTGGGATCGTTACGACAAACCCGTCGAGATCGTCACCGACTATTTCGCGAGTTCGGGTACGGGGCAGATCAACGCGATCTTCCCGCTGCCCTGAACGGCGCCGCCCCGCAACGACTGGAGATCAAGCCATGCCACACATCGTCGTCGAATACACCGCGAACATCCGCGAGGACGCGCGCATCCCCGCGCTGCTGCGCACGATCAATGCAACGCTGATCGCGCAGGGCGGCGTGTTCCCGACGGGCGGCATCCGCTCGCGCGCGATCGAACTGCAGGACTACTGCGTCGCCGACGGCACGGAGGACGACGCGTTCGTCCACGTGACGCTGAAGATCGGCTCGGGCCGCAGCGACGAAACGAAGAAGGCCGCATGCGACGCGCTGTTCGACGCGATCAAGGCGCATTTCGCCGAGCTGTACGCGAAACGCTACCTCGCGCTGTCGATGGAGCTGACCGAGTTCAGCGAAAGCGGCTCGTACAAGCACAACAACATCCACGCCCGCTACAAGCGGGCCGGCTGAACCCCATTCCCGATCCGACCATGCTCGAACCCGCCCTCATCGACCAGCTTGCGCAGCGTCTGCACGACGCCGAGCGCGAGCGCACGCAGATCCGCCAGATCTCGCTCGACCATCCCGACATCACGATCGACGACGCGTATGCGATCCAGCGCGCGTGGGTGACCCTCAAGCTCGCGGAAGGCCGCACGCTGAAGGGACACAAGATCGGCCTCACGTCGAAGGCGATGCAGAACACGTCGCAGATCGACGAACCCGACTACGGCGCGCTGCTCGACGACATGTTCTTCGCGGACGGCGGCACGATCCCGACCAGTCGCTTCATCGTGCCGCGCGTCGAGGTCGAACTCGCGTTCGTGCTCGGCAAGCGGCTCTCGGGCCCGGACTGCACGATCTTCGATGTGTACGACGCAGTCGATTACGTCGTGCCCGCGCTCGAGATCATCGACGCGCGCAGCCAGTCGATCGACCCCGATACGAAACGGCCGCGCAAGGTGTTCGACACGATCGCCGACAACGCCGCGAACGCGGGAGTCGTGATCGGCGGGCGGCCGGTGAAGCCGCACGACGTCGACCTGCGCTGGGTCGCGGCGATCATGTCGCGCAACGGCGTGGTCGAGGAAACGGGCGTCGCGGCCGGCGTGCTGAACCATCCGGCGAACGGCGTCGCGTGGCTCGCGAACCGGCTGTCGCGTTTCGACGTCGCGCTGGAACCCGGGCAGATCGTGCTCGGCGGCTCATTCACGCGGCCGTGCGCGGCGCGGCCGGGCGACACGTTCAGCGTCGACTACGGCCCGCTCGGGACGATTCAGTGCTACTTCGAGTGAGCGAGCGATGCAGATTCCTTCGAACGTCTTCAAGGCCGCGCTTGCGCGCGGCGACGCGCAGGTCGGGCTGTGGCTCGGGCTTGCGAATCCGTACAGCGCTGAAGTGGTCGCGGGCGCCGGTTTCGACTGGCTGCTGATCGACGGCGAGCATGCGCCGAATACGGTGCCGACGATCCTCGCGCAGTTGCAGGCGATTGCGCCGTATCCGTCGCATCCGGTCGTGCGCGTGCCGTGGAACGATCCGGTGATCGTCAAGCAGGTGCTCGATCTCGGTGCGCAGACGCTGCTCGTGCCAATGGTGCAGACCGCAGACGAAGCGCGCGCGGCCGTTGCCGCGACGCGGTACCCGCCGCACGGGATTCGCGGCGTCGGCAGCGCGCTGGCGCGCGCGTCGCGGTGGAATCGCGTCGGCGACTACCTGCATCGCGCGAACGACGAGATGGCCGTGCTCGTGCAGGTCGAGACGCGCGCGGGGCTCGACGCGATCGACGCGATAACGCGGGTCGAAGGCGTCGATGGCGTGTTCATCGGGCCGGCCGACCTGGCCGCCGATCTCGGCCATCTCGGCAATCCGGGGCACCCGGACGTGCAGGCCGCGATCGATGGCGCGATCCGGACGATCAAGGCGGCCGGCAAGGCGCCGGGCATTCTGAGTGCGGATGAGGCGGCGGCGCGACGCTATCTGGAAGCGGGCGCGTTGTTCGTCGCGGTCGGGGTCGATACGACGCTGCTGGCGCGAAGCGCGGAGCGGTTGGCGGCGCAGTTCAAGGGGAAGGGCGGCGAGGCGGTGAAGAAGGGTGACGGGACGTATTGACGAAGCGGCAGCGGCTGGCCGTCTGCCGAACGCCCGCCTTCCGCGGTGCGGTTTCATGCCTGCGCATGACCGCGACTATCGCGTTCCGCGCTGCCCGATTTCCATATAGCGCCCCGGCGTCGTCCCCAATGCTCGCCGGAACATATCGATGAACGCGCTCACGTTGTCGTACCCGAGATCGAGCGCGATCGTCGTCACCGGCACGCCGTCGGCGATTTTCTCCAGCGCACGCAGCAGCCTCGCCTGCTGACGCCACTGCGCGAACGTCAGCCCCGTCTCGGCGACGAAGCGACGGCTCATCGTCCGTGCGCTGATGCCGGCCCATTCCGCCCATTCCTCCAGCCGCCGGTTGTCCGCGAGATCCGCGGCAAGCGCATCGGTGATCTTCATCAGCCGCGGGTCCTGCGGCCGTACCAGCCCCAGCGCTTCGACCTCCGACGACGCGATTTCATCGAGGATCACGTCGGCGATCCGCGTCTGCGCCGCATCCAGTTCCGCATCGCCCCAGCTTGCGGCACGCTGCACGGCTTCGCGCAGCAGCAGCGACGTGCGAATCGCGCGCGGCGTGTCCGGCAGTGCCGCGCAGCGCGCTTCGGCGACGAACGCCGACCAGCCGGAAATCGGCCCGAACGAACGCAGCGAATGCCGGCAATGCGGCGGAATCCAGATCGCGTGGATCGCCGGCACGACCCAGTCCTGGTCATCGAGACCGATCGTCAGCAGCCCGCTCAGCGCGCCGACGAGCTGACCGCGCGCATGCGCGTGCGGTGCGGTGATACGCGGGTCGCGTTGCGACAGGACGGCGGCGACGACGAACGGGCCGTCGTCGGACACGACGAATCGGGCGGGCAGGAGTGGATCGGACATGGCCGGATAGCGGTATCGAATGGCTGTTATACCGGAGATTGGCCGGCTTCGCACGCCTACACTGCGTCCATCGATGACAACCGGAGTACGACACGATGCGAGCCGAACAAATGCTTCCCGACCATGCCGACCGGATCGAGGCCGGCGGAACGACGATCCGCAAGGGCACCATCGGCGCGTTTCTGGTCAACGCGCGTGTGCTGACCGATCCGAACGCCGCGCCGGCCGACCGGGCGCGCGCGGAGGCCGACACGCTCGACGCGTTGCCGGCACTGCGCGCGCTCGGACTGTTCGACGTGCTCGAAGTACGCGATCCCGCGCTGCGCGCGTGGCTCGCCGTACGCTGACGTCCGCCCGAGCCGTCGATCAAGATCCCCGATTCAAGGAGCCAAGATGAAAGCTGCAGTCGTGACGGGCGCCGGCGAGCGTCCCGTTCATATGGAATTCGAACCGCCGCGCACGATGCCGGGCCACAGCCTGATCGACGTGACGGCGTCCGCGCTGAGCCGGATCGCGCAGGCGCGTGCGTCCGGCACGCATTACTCGTCGGACGGAGGCTATCCGTTCGTCGTCGGCGTTGACGGCGTCGGCCGCCTCGACGACGGGCAGCGCGTCTATTTCTTCGGTGCGCCCGCGCCGTTCGGCGCGATGTCCGAGCGCACGATCGCGCCCGACGCGCGGTGCGTGCCGCTGCCAGACGCGCTCGACGATGTCACGGCCGCGGCGATCGCGATTCCCGGAATGTCGTCGTGGGCCGCGCTGACCGAACGCGCGCGGCTCGTCGCGGGCGAGACGGTGATCGTCAACGGTGCGACGGGGACGTCGGGGCGGCTGGCGGTGCGGATCGCGAAGCATCTCGGTGCTGCAAGAGTGATCGCGACGGGCCGCAATACGGCTGCGCTGGACGCCTTGCTGAACGCGGGTGCGGACGCCGTCGTGTCGCTGCAGCAGGACGATGCGCATCTGGCGCGTGCGCTCGAACCGCATTTCCGCGCGGGCGTGGATGTCGTGCTCGACTACTTGTGGGGTGCCAGCGCGCAGACGCTGCTGGTTGCCGCCGCGAAGGCGACGCCCGATGGGCGCCGGCTGCGATTCGTGCAGATCGGCTCGATCGGCGGCGCGGACGTGTCGTTGCCCGGTGCGGTGCTGCGCGCCACCGCGATCGAATTGATGGGCAGCGGCATCGGCAGCGTATCGCTGCCGCGTTTGCTGGACTCGGTGCGCGGCGTGTTCGACGCGGCCGGGCCGGCGCGGCTGGCAATCGATACGCGCACCGTGCCGCTGTCGGCGGTCGGCGAACACTGGGGCGATGCAAACAGCCTCGTGCGCACGGTGTTCACGATGCAGGACGAGTGAACGGCGACCGAGCCGCGGCGGGCCGAATACGGCACGACGGTCAAGCCGCGCGGCGACACGCCGTCATCCGTCGTGATGCCGCCGCGCGTGGGGCGAAAGCAGGGCGGCCGCGCGCGAAAGACGCCCGTCGCCGCCCGCCGCGTCAGGCTCAGAACCGCTGCTGAATCCCCGCCGTCACGCCGACCTGCGTCGTGCCGTACCCGTTGAAGTCGCGCGACACGCCGACCTTCTGGTCGTGCTTCGCGATCGCGAACGCGCCGGCCGCGTACAGCACCGTGCGCTTCGACAGCGCGTACTGCGCACGCAGCGACACGAGCGTCGGATCGGCATCCGTGCCGCCCTTGACGTTCTGGTGATAGACGGCCGCGATCAGCGAGAACGTCGGCGTGAACTGGTACGACCCGCCGATCCAGGCCATGTCGCTCAGCTGGTTTGCCGCCGTGGTGCGGAACGTGCGCTTGTAATTGCGGTAGCCGGCCATCGTCTTCAGGTTGCCGAAGTCGTAGCTCAGGCCTGCGTGGATGCCCTGGATGTAGTTGACCGTGTCGGCCGGCGTGACGCTGTCGGCCGCGCCGTTCTGCCGGTCGAACGTGACCACCGCCGAGAACGGGCCGGTCTCGTAGCCGAGCGCGATGTCGTACTTCGAGCTGGTCTTCACGCTGCCCGGCACGTTGCCGAAGCCGTACAGCGCGCCGAACTTGAAGCCGCTGAATTCGCCGTCGTAGCGCACCGCGTTCGACGAGCGCGTGAACATGCCGTCCTTGCGGCCGCCCGTCGCCATCGACGATGTCGCCCACGAGTAGTTCTGCGCGTAACCCATCGGGTCGAACGGCAGCATGTAGTCGTAGGTGACGGTGAAGTTGCGGCCGAGCGACAGCTCGCCCCATTTGCCTTTCAGGCCGACCGTCGCGCGGCGCGCGAAGATCGAGTCGGGGCCGTCGTCCGACGCGCCGTTCGCGAGGTCGATCCCGCTTTCGAGGCGGAACACGGCCTTCAGCCCGCCGCCGAGATCCTCGACGCCGCGCAGGCCCCAGCGCGACGTGTTCTTGTTGCCCGACTTGAGCTTGACCGAATTGCCGCCCTCCGGCGCCGCATGGTTCGCGAATTCGATGCCGGCATCCATGATCCCGTACATCGTGACCGACGACTGCGCGTGCGCGGCGGGCGCGGCGATGCAGGCCGCGGCGGCCGAGCCCGTGAGGACTACTGTACGAATCGAACGTTCTGTGCGTGACTTCATTGACGGTGTCTCCTTGGTTCTTGTGGGTTGGGTGAAACGGATGCGGCGCGCGGCAGCCCGCGGCGGACGCCCGAAGACGTCCGCCGGTCATGCAAGTCATCACCTGGCGGGGTGCGCGCGGTGCACGCGCGGCGGCACGCGGACCGCCGCGCTCGGGTCAGCCCGCTTTCGCGAACGCCCAGCAGTCGTTGGTCGGGAATTCGATCCAGTGCTTGCCGGCCGCGCGCGGCACGTTGCCGAACGCACGCAGGCGCATGTCGCCGCAATGGAACAGGTATTCCCAGCGGTCGCCGAGATACATCGACGTGACGAGGTCGGCCTGCAGCCGGTTCGCGCCCGGGCCGTCGGTCACCTGCACGCGTTCGAGACGGATCACGGCCTGCGCGTCCTGGCCCGGCGCGAACGTGTCGCGCGCCATCGCACGGATTTCCCAGCCGTCGCCGGCGAGCGTCACGCATTCGCCGTCGATCGCGGCGACGCGTGCGTCGATCCGGTTGTTGCTGCCCATGAACTCGGCCGTGTACAGCGAGCGCGGCGCGCCGTACAGCTCGGCCGGCGTGCCTTCCTGCTCGATGCGGCCGTTGCGCAGCAGCAGGATGCGGTCGGACATCGCCATCGCTTCAGTCTGGTCGTGCGTCACGCACAGGGCCGACAGCCCGAGCGACACGATCAGCTCGCGCAGCCACGCGCGCGCTTCCTCGCGCAGCTTCGCGTCGAGGTTCGACAGCGGCTCGTCGAGCAGGATCACCGGCGGGTTGTAGACGAGCGCGCGTGCGATCGCGACGCGTTGCTGCTGGCCGCCCGACAGCTGGTGCGGAAAGCGTTCCGCGAGATGGCCGAGGCCGAGCTGGTCGAGCGCGCTCTGCACGCGGCGTTTCTGTTCGGCCGGCGCGACGCGGCGCAGCTTCAGCCCGTAGCCGACGTTGTCGGCGACGGTGCGGTGCGGCCACAGCGCGTACGACTGGAACACGAGACCGAGCGAACGCTGCTCGACGGGCAGGTCGACGCGCCGCGCGCCGTCGAAGAACACGCGGTCGTCGAGCTGGATGCGGCCTTCGGACGGCTGTTCGAGGCCGGCCACCGCGCGCAGCAGCGTGGTCTTGCCGCTGCCCGACGCGCCGAGCAGGCAGACGACTTCGCCGGCCTTCAGTTCGAACGACACGCCCTTGAGGATCGGATTGACGCCATAGCTGAGATGCAGGTCGTCGACGATGAGCTTATCCATGAAGTTTCACTCCGAAACGCAGGGCCACGCCGAGTCCGACGCCGACCATCGCGATGTTGATGACAGAGAGCGCGGCGACCTGGTCGACGGCGCCGGTCGCCCACAGCGACACGAGCAGCGCGCCGATCACTTCGGTGCCGGGCGACAGCAGGTAGACGGCCGTCGAGTATTCGCGCTCGAAGATCATGAAGATCAGGAGCCACGCGGCGAGCAGGCCGAAACGCACGAGCGGCAGCGTCACGTCGAGCGACACGCGGCTGCGCGTCGCGCCGACGCTGCGGCCGGCTTCCTCGAGCTCGGGGCCGACCTGCAGCAGCGCGCTCTGGATGAGCCGCATCCCGTACGCGAGCCACACGACCGTGTACGCGATCCAGATGCTCCACATCGAGTTCTTCAGTTCGCGCAGGCCCGGGACGAACAGGAAGATCCACAGGAACGCGAGGCCGGCGAGCAGGCCGGGCACCGCGCGCGGCAGCAGCACGATGTAGTCGAGCAGCTTCGTCGCCCAGTCGTGGCGGCGGTGGCCCGCGAACGCGACGAGCGAGTAGAAACCGACCGCGAGCGCACCGCCGATCACGCCGATGCCGAGCGTGTTGACGATCGCGCGCACGAGGTTGTCCTGCTCGAACAGCTCGATGAAGTTCGACAGCGTCAGCACCTCGGCGAGCGCCACGCCTTCGCCCCAGTTGGTCACGAATGCGCGCAACACGATGCCCGAGATCGGCACGATCACGGTCAGCATCAGCCACAGCGCGACGATCGCGAGCGCGACCCAGCGCCACACGCCGAGCGGCAGCACCGTCGCGCGGCCGGCCTTGCCCTTCACGGTGACGAAGCGGTTCGCGGTCTTCAGCAGGCGGCGCTGCAGCAGCACGAGCGGGAACGTGATCGCGACGATGCACACGGCGACCGCGGCCATCAGGTGATACGACGGCACGCCGAGCTTGTTGGTCAGCTTGTACAGGTAGGTCGCGAGCACGAGGTGGCCTTCCGGATCGCCGAGCACGAGCGGCAGCCCGAACACTTCGAAGCCGAGGAAGAACACGAGCACGCCGGCGAACAGCAGCGCGGGCATCGTCATCGGCAGGCTCACGTCGAGCGCGACGCGGAACGGGCGGGCGCCCGTCACGCGGGCGGCTTCCTCGACGTCCGAGCCGAGATTGCGCAGCGCGGCCGACGAGTACAGGTACACGTGCGGCACGTGAGTGAGGCCGACGATCACCGTGATCGCGAAGATCGAATACACGTTCCAGGGCACGTTCGCGACCCCGAACAGTTCCTTGAACCACACCGAGTAGAAGCCGACCGGGCCGGCGGCGACCACGTAGCCGAACGCGAGCACCATCGGCGACACGAACACGGGCGTGAGCAGCAGCGGTTCGAGCCAGCGGCGGCCGGGCAGGTCGGTGCGCACCATCAGGAACGCGAGGATGCCGCCGAGCGGGATCGAGATGAACAGCATCCCGCCGGCGATGATGAACGAGTTCTTCACGGCCGACCAGAAGTCGGGATCGCTGAAGATGAAGCGGAAGCCTTCGATGCCGAGCGTCTTGTTCGCATCGAAGAACGGTGCGGACAACAGGCTCTGGAACAGGATGAAGCCAAGCGGCAGCGCGACCGCGATGGTCAGCACCGCGACGACGATCCAGCGCAGCATGCCGGCGAGCGGCTGCAGGCTGTTGACCGGCAGCGCGGGAATCGCGCTGCTCTGGCCGGTAGAGGGCGGAACGGCCGGCGCCGTTCCGCGTGTGCTGGTTGAAAGCATGAGTTCGCCCCTGCGGCCATCCGGATGGCCGCCTTTAGGAAGTCGGTAAGGGGAAGGGGCCGCCCGCGCCAGAGGCGGCGGGCGGCCGGCAGTCAGCGGATCAGCGCTTGATCGACTGCTGCCATTGCTTCAGGAACGCAAGCCGCTTCGACTGGTCGAGATAGACGAGCAGCCCGGTGCCGATCTGGATCGGCTTCAGCGAATCGCCGAGCTCCTTCGACAGGCTCGCGGCCGACGTTTCGCCCGTGACGTCCGCGCGGATCGCGTACAGGTTCGCCTGGTTCGCGATCAGCGTCTGGCCGCGCTTCGACAGCAGGTAGTCGACCCACAGCTTCGCGGCGTTCGGGTTCTTCGCCTTCTTCGACACGGTGGCGAGGCGGCTCACGACCTGTGTGTAGTCCTTCGGAAACACATAACCGATCGACTTGTCCTTCTTCGCCTTCGCATAGGCATACGAACCGATGATGTTGTAGCCGATCAGGTTCTCGCCCGACGAGATCCGCTCCATCATCGCGCCGGTGCTCGACTGCAGCTTCGGGCCGGTCGCGCCGATCGCCCGCACGAGTTCCCACGTGACCTTCTCGTTCACATGCGCGTCCTGCGTCAGGTAGTTGAAGCCGACACCCGATTTCTCGATGTCGTAGGTCGTGACCTTGCCCTTGAACTTGTCGCCCTGCGTGGTGAGCAGCTTGATCAGGTCGGCGCGCGTCGTCGGCACTTCGTTCTCGGGGATCAGGCGCTTGTTGTAGACGATCGCGAGCGGCTCGAAGGTCGTGCCGTACGCCTGCTTCTGGTATTGCGACCATTGCGGCAGGTTCGGGCTTTCGGGCGAATCGTAGGACGCCATCAGGCCGTCGTTGACGAGCTTGACCTGCAGGTCCATCGCCGAGCTCCACAGCACGTCGGCGCTGGTGCTGCTCGCCGCGTTCTCGCTGATGTAGCGGTTGTACAGCTCGGTGCTGTTCATGTCGTTGTACTCGACCTTCACGCCGTACAGGCTTTCGAAGTCCTTGATCAGCGGACGCACGAGGCCCGTGTCGGTCGTCGAGTAGACGATCAGCTTGCCTTCCTTCTTCGCGGCGTCGATCACGCCCTGGTAGTTACCCGGATACCCGGCCGGAACCTGCGCGGCGGCGCTGCCGGCGGCAGTGCCCAGAACGACCGCCAGCGCGGCGGCGAGGGTCTTCGGTGCAAACGACATGTCTTCCTCCAGTACGTATCGGTGTTGTTCGAGTGACGCGGATGTTAATTGCGAGGCACTTTCAGCCTGCTTTCATTTCCGTTCACAATCGCGTCCTTTGTGTCATGGATTTCCCGAGGTCGAAACGACGGCGGCCGCGGTTTTCGCGGCGCGCGACACGGTTTGAAAAGGGCGGGAAGTGCGTTGCCGACGGGGGCGGCAACGATGCCGAAGACGGTTATGCGGATTGCGCCAGCAGCTTTCCGAGGATCCGGCCGCCGTGCCGCGCGTGCGCGGCCGTCAGCGCCGAATAGCCGACGACGACACCCGCTTCGCGCTCGGCGCTTCGGCAGAATCCGCGGATCGCCTGCAACGTGACGCCGGC
Source organism: Burkholderia sp. YIM B11467 (assembly GCF_052952715.1). Classification (NCBI taxonomy): domain Bacteria; kingdom Pseudomonadati; phylum Pseudomonadota; class Betaproteobacteria; order Burkholderiales; family Burkholderiaceae; genus Burkholderia; species Burkholderia sp. YIM B11467. The sequence goes on along the minus strand of NZ_JBQVSQ010000002.1, from coordinate 716,398 downwards.
CGCGTGCGCCTGCGCGACGTACGACGCGTCGTCCATCCCGGGCGGCAGCCACAGCACGAAATGAAATCCCGCGTGCTCGCCCGACACCGTGTACCGCCCGCTGGCGTGCTTCGCCAGCTGGTCGAGCACGATGTCGCGCCGCTGGCGGTACGCGTGGCGGCTGGCGCGCAGGTGCTTCGCGAAATCGCCGTGCGCGATGAAGCGGGCCAGCGCAAGCTGCGGCGCCACGCCGACGGAGCGTGCGGTCGCGTGCCACACGGCCGACAGCATCGGCCGCAGTTCCGTCGGCACGACCATGAAGCCGATGCGCAGCCCCGAGAACAGCGTCTTGTTGAACGAGCCGCAGTAGATCACGCGATCGCATGCGTCGAGCGATTTCAGCGCGGGCAGCGGGGCGGTCTGGTAACTGAATTCGCCGTCGTAGTCGTCCTCGATGATCCATGCCCGGTTGCGCTGCGCCCAGTCGAGCAGTTCGAGCCGGCGCGACACCGACATCGTGACGCCGAGCGGTGCCTGATGGGCGGGCGTCACGTAGGCCGCGCGCGCATCCGGATGGCGATCCAGCGACGCCGTGTCGATCCCTTCCCGATCGACCGGCACGTCGATCACGGTTGCGCCCGCAATCGTGAAAATCTGCCAGGCCGACGCATAACCCGGATCTTCCATCAGCACCGTCGAGCCGGGCGCGAGCACCGTTCGCGCGACGAGATCGATCGAATGCCGGATGCCGGTCGTGATGAAGATGTCGCCGGCTTCGCACGGAATGCCGCGGTATTCCCGCAGGTACGCGGCGATTTCGGCGCGCAGGCTTTCGACGCCTTGCGACGGCGTCGCCCCGAGGTCGTTCACCGTCGCGGCAAGCAGGCTCGCGCCGAGCGCCTTCTTCCATTGCTGCATCGGCAGCAGGCCGGGATCGGCGAGCCGTGCGACGAACGGGACGCCGGGGCGCACGCCATGTTCCGGCTCGGCCGTGTCCGTCGTGCCTGCCGACGCGCTCGGCGTGTCGGGGCGATCGGCGCCGCCGTGACGCGGCTGCGCGGCCGCGCGCAGATAGCTGTCCGGCACCATCGCGCAGACCCGCGACCCGGAGCCGCGCGTGCGCGCAATGTAGCCCTCGGAGCACAGCAGGTCGTACGCCGCTTCGACGGTTCCCCGTGCGACGCTCCAGCGCGCGGCAAGCGTCCGGCTGGACGGCAGCGGGCTGTCACCGGGTAGCAGGCGCTTCAGGATCGCGTCGCGAATCGCGTCGGCAATGCACGCCTGCTTCGACTGCGGGCTGCCGGTCGACAGCCCGGAAGGGCGCGGCAGATCAAGCGGAATCGCGGCTTTGCCTCGCGGCATAGTGGTCCAGTCGGTGTTCGATTTAATGGTCCTTCAGCTTATATCACTTTCCCCTTAGATTGCTGTCGACCACCTCCATCCGACCGAAGACGGACTCACCGCATGAAGACGCGTTTATTGCCCCAGTGGGGCTGGCTGTTCCTGTTGATGCTTGTCGTGTGCCTGCCGCGGGTCACGATCGATGCCTACCTGCCGTCGCTGCCCGCGATGGCCGACGCGCTGCACGGCACCGATGCCCAGTTGCAGCTCACGCTGACGCTGTACATGGTCGGTTATGCGTTGTCGATGCTGGTGTCGGGGCCGTTGTCCGATCGGTACGGACGCCGTCCGGTACTCGTCGGCGGCCTGTGCGTCTACGCGATCGCGAGCGTTGCCTGCGCGTTGTCGACGAGCATCCCGGCGATCATCGCCGCACGCATCTTCCAGGCGCTGGGCGGCTGCAGCGGAACGGTGATCGGGCGCGTCATCGTGCGCGAGCGCTTTCCGACCGCGATGCAGGCCACGATGCTGGGCCGTATCTCGGCCGGCATGGCGTTGTCGCCGGTGATTGCGCCGCTGGCCGGCAGCGCGGTCGCCGAATGGTTCGGCTGGCGCGGGGTGTTCGCGTGTCTCGCGGCGGGCGGGTTGATCGCGACGGCGATGGTGCTGCGCTATTTGCCCGAGACCCGCGAATACGACGCGCGGCCGGTGCCGGGCCGCGGGCTCTTGCGGACGTATGCCGGCCTGCTGCGCGAGCGCCGGTTCCTGCGCTATTCGCTGGCGATCAGCTTCGCTTACTGCACGTACTATCCGTTCATCGCGGAGTCGTCGACGCTGTTCCAGCGGCAGATGGGCGTGTCCGGCCCGGTCTATGCGGCGATCTTCGGCCTGACCGTGCTCGGCTACCTGATCGGTTCGAGCCTGTTCGCGCGGACCAGCGGCCGCTGGGAAGCCGATGCGGTCATCGTCGCGGCGGCAGCCATCAATCTGGTCGGCGCCGCGGTGTTGTGGGCAGGCGGTGCGATCGCCCCCACGGCGGTGGCGGCCCTCGTCGTGCCGATGTTCGTCGTGATGATTGCCGTCGGGATTGCGATTCCGGCCTGCCAGTTTGCGGTGATGCAGCCGTACACGAAGATCGCCGGCACGGCGTCCGGGCTCTTCTTCTTTATCCAGATGGCGATCACGGCCGCGTGCGGCGGTGTGCTGGCGTGGCTGTCGGATGGCACCGCCCGCTCGATGATTGCCGTCACGGTCGGTGCGAGCGTCGCGTTCGTCGCGGTGGCCGTCGGTCTGCGTGAGCGTCGCGTGACCGACGGTTCGCGCTTCGCGACAGGGAGCCATCGCGCGCCCGAGCGATGAGCGGCAGTCGACCGGACCGCGCGGCGCGGGTTCGCAGGCGCGGTGCAACAGGTGTTTCCGCGAGGCGTCGAAATGGAAAGGATCATGTAATGTAGCGGCCTGTCGCTGACCTTACCGGATTCCCCATGCGTGTGCTGCTCGTCGAAGACAACCCGAACCTGGCCCAGTCGCTGAACGACGCGCTGAGCGCCGCGCGCTTCGCGGTCGATCACATGGCGGACGGGGAGGCGGCGGACCACGTGCTGCGCACGCAGGATTACGCGCTGGTGATCCTCGATCTCGGGCTGCCGAAGCTCGACGGGCTGGAGGTGCTGCGGCGGCTGCGCGCGCGCCGCAATCCGGTGCCGGTGCTGATCCTCACCGCGCACGGGTCGGTCGAGGACCGCGTGAAGGGGCTCGATCTCGGCGCCGACGACTATCTCGCGAAGCCGTTCGAGCTGACCGAACTGGAAGCGCGCGCCCGCGCGCTGATCCGGCGCAGCCTCGGCCACGAGCATTCGCGGGTCGAATGCGGGCCGCTTTCGTATGACAGTATCGATCGCAGTTTCCACCTCGCGGGCGAACCGCTGTCGCTCACGCCGCGCGAGCGCTCGGTGCTCGAGGTGCTGATCCTGCGCAACGGCCGCGCGATCAACAAGGAAACGCTGTCGGAGAAGATCTTCGGGCTCGACGAATCGGTCAACGCCGACGCGATCGAAATCTACGTGTACCGGCTGAGGAAGAAGCTCGAGAACACGGGCATCGCGATCGTCACGTTACGGGGATTGGGATATCTGCTGGAAGCGAAGGCGGTATGAGTGACCGCCCCCACGCTCACTTTCGTTCGCTGCCCCCCAAGGGGGCGCATGCCTTCCTTGGGGCAGCCCGGCGGGAGGCATGGTGACCCGCCCGAACCTGCGCACCCAGGTTGCGCTGTGGCTGCTGCTGCCGCTGCTCGGCCTGCTCGCGCTCGACTCGTGGCTCACGTACCAGCGCGCGATGAGCGCCGCGCACGTCGCATTCGACCGCACGCTGTCGTCGTCGCTGAAGTCGATCCGCGAAGGCGTGCGGCTCAACGACGGTGAAATCGAGGTCGACCTGCCGTATCTCGCGCTCGAAATGCTCGAATCGAGCGACGGCGGCAAGATCTACTACCTGATCCGCGAAGACAACGGCCACACGATCACCGGTTATCCGGACCTGCCGCTGCCGCAGGGGCGCGATGCGGGCGACGGCGCGCTGTTCGTCACGCGTTACTACGACGTCGTCTATCGCGGCGAGCAGTTGCGGATGGCCGCGCTGCGCATTCCGGTGCACGACGTGCCGACCGCACAGTCGCGCATCGTATGGGTGATGGTCGGCGAGACGATCGAGGCGCGCCAGGCGCTCGCGCGCGAGATACTGGTCGGTTCGCTGCTGCAGGAAGGGCTGCTCGTCGTGCTCGCGCTCGGGATCGTATGGCTCGGCGTCGGGCGCGGGCTGCGGCCGCTGAACCGGCTGTCGGCGACGGTCGCCGCGCGCAGCGAGGACGACACGACGCCGCTCGACACGGGCGCGATGCCGAGCGAGCTGACGCCGCTCGTCGATTCGATCAACCAGTACATTGGCCGCACGCAGCGCATGCAGGTCGCGCGGCGCCGCTTCTTCGCGGATGCGGCCCATCAACTGAAGACGCCGCTCGCGGCCGTGCAGGCCGGCGTCGAGCTCGCGCTGCGGCCCGACGAGCAGCCGCGCGCGAACGCCCACCTGCGGCGCGCGAACGGCGCGGTGCGACAGGCCGCGAAGATCGTCCAGCAATTGCTGTCGCTGTCGCGGCTCGATTCGGACAGCGGCCACGCGGTCGCGCGCAAACCGGTCGAACTGCACCGGCTCGCGCGCAGCGTGACGCTCGACTGGTCGCCCGTCGCACGCGCGCGCGACATCGATCTCGGCTTCGAACACGAGGCCGACGTCGACGTGCACGGGCAGTCCGACCTGCTCGGCGAGATGATCGGCAACCTGATCGACAACGCGATCCGCTATGCGGGCGACCGTGCGGTGATCACGGTGCGCGTGTCGCGCGACGGCGAGCATGCACGGCTCGACGTGATCGACAACGGGCCGGGCATTCCGGCCGACGAGCGCGACGCGGTGTTCGAGCGCTTCCATCGCGGCAGCAAGACGCAGACGGTCGAAGGGACGGGGCTTGGGCTGTCGATCGTGCGGGAGATCGCACGCGTGCACCAGGGCACGGTGGCGCTGGCCGATGCGAGCGGCGGCGGGCTGATCGTCACGGTGGTGCTGCCGATCAGCCTTTAGAAACACATTTCGGCATGTGTTTCCCGGGAGGCGGTGGATATGCGGAGCGCAGGTGATTATCTGCGCCATTATGCACATTCGAGATGTTTTATAAAATCTAAATATTCAATAATTGAATTGAGTATTTTTATACTCACGTGACATGCTGCTATTTATAACAGCTACAAATTCCGATTATCCGACCTAAGCTGAATCAGCCGTTCAATATACGGCTTCATCTCGTTAATTCAGGGATGAATCGTAATTTTCCACAATTCAGTGAGGGCAAGGCCATGGCCACGACACTCGATGAAGAAGTTCTGCCGGAGATTTTCGTCAAACGATTCAGAATCAGCGGTGGGCAGGTCACGTCAGGAAAGGGGCATGCGCCGACCATCCAGTTTGCCGCCGCATTCCACCCGGAACTGGATCATCCGTCGGGCTCGCTGCAAGGCTCCGGCACGATTGTCTGGGCTCATCGGCCCAATAACGTGACCAGAATCACGATCGGCGGAAACTATACCTACTTCCCGTCAAAGGAAGAGGAAAGCGCGTCCGCTCTTCTGGTACGGTCGCTTTTGCTGCACGTGCATGGTTACGTCGGCGGGATCATTCCCGTCAACAAGTATCATGGCATCCCGCCGGCACTGTTTCCGGTGCTGGATTTGTCTTCCCTTATTCCGCAGGGTTCGAAAACCGGAACGGCCAGTTATACGAGCGTCGATCCCCAAAATCCGGAAGAAAAGATCACGGTAAGCGACGCAAAGATTACGGAACTGTGATTCCAGCGGAAATCAATCGGCAAATTGTTTGAAATCGAACACGGTGGCGCATTGCGGTAAACGATCGCATGCGTCGCCTTCCGATTCAGCGCATTGTGCCATTCATGCGGGTTCGCGATTTTTTAATCGCCGAACCCGATCTCCGCTTCGAGCGATTGGCCGATTTCGAGCCACGCACCCGCGCCTTCGACGACGATCGCATTGATGCCGAACGTCAGCGCGTCTTCGTAATTCGGATTCGCGCGATAGGTCTGCATCGTGTCGGTCGGCTCGTGCGGCCATGCCGGATCGGGCGCGGCGGTGGCCTGGTCGATCGTCGGCATCGGGCAGCGCGTGCACAGCTTCACGAGGCGCAGCCGTACGGGCGTCGCGCCTTCGGTATCGAGGTGTTCGACGAAATCCTCTTCGTACGCATCGAGATCCGACACGACGATGTTCGGGCGGAAGCGGTTCATCGGAATCGCCGGCGCGCCTTTCGCGGCGAGCCGCGCGTTCAGGTCGTCGAGCGACGACTGGCCGATCACGAGCAGCGGATAGCCGTCGGCGAACTGCGTGTGCGTATCGATCTCGCCGGTCCATTTGCGGTTGCAGCCGCGGCGCGCGTCGGCGCCGAAGCGGGCGAGCTTCGCCGGCGTGCCGAGGAATTCGGTGAGCCACGCGGCCGTTTCGGCGCCCGTGTCGATCGCGTCGACGGTGTCACGCCAGACGGTCGCGGCCATTTTCGGCGTGGCGGGCGACGCGTCGCCGTCGAGCGGCGTGCGGATCTCGCGCATGCCCGGCGCATTCAGCACGAGCGCGTCGCTGTCGAGCGCGGTGCGGATCAGCGCGAGGCGCGGGTGCGTGCGCTGCGTGATCATTTGCCCGGCGGGGTCGGTGATCAGCCAGTGGCGGTCGTAGGCGAGGCCCGTTTCGAGCAGTTGCGCACGCGTCAGCGCGATGCCGGCGCAGGATTTGATCGGGTAGACGAAAAGTTCGCTGATGGCTGGCATGGCGCTGGCTTCGAATGACGTGAAGAGTCAAAACGCGATTGTGCCAGATCGGGCCGAAGCAGTTTGGCCGGTTACGCGAGCGGGAAGCCGGTGTCGAACGTCGTGCGCACGTCGAGCGGCTGACGCAGCAGCCCGGCCTTCAGGTAGAAGTCGGCCGTGCGCTGCTGCCCGGCGATCACGGTCGCGTCGATTGGCAACCAGCGCGTGTTGCGGCGCTCGAACTGCAGCTTCGCGGCGGCCGGCGGAATGCCGATGATGCGCGCGAGCGCCGCGGAATACGCGTCGACATGCCGGTACGACCACGTCTGCGCGCGCACGACGCGCAACAGGAAATCGTGCAATACGTCGCGCTTCGACGCGATCGCCGCATCGGTCGCCGCGACATAGCTGAGGCCCGACCACAGTCCGCGGCCGTTGACGAGCACGCGCGCGCGGCCGCTCGTTTCGGCGAGCGCGGTATAGGGCTCCCACGTCGCCCACGCGTCGATCGATCCGGTCGCGAGTGCAAGCATCGTGTCGGCCGGCGGCAGGAAGCGGAACGACACGGCGTCGGGCGGCAGGCCGGCCGCGTCGAGCGCCTTCAACGTGACGAAATGGCCGATCGAGCCGCGCGTGGTGCCGATGCGCTTGCCCTTCAGGTCGGCCGCGCTTTTCAGCGCTGCGTCGGGCCGCACGAGCACGGCCGTGCCGTACGGATCGGAACGGTTTGCGCCGATCACCTTGATGCGCGCGCCCGACGCAAGCGCGAAGATCACCGGCGCGTCGCCGATCGGCCCGCAGTCGACGGCGGCCGCGTTCAGCGCTTCGGCGAGCGGCGCGGCGGCCGGGAACTCGGTCCATGCGATGTCGTACGCGAGGCCGTTCAGTTCGCCGGCCGCTTCGAGCAGCGCGCGCAGCCCGCCTTTCTGGTCGCCGGCGCGCAGCAGCGGCCGTGTGCCCGATTGCGCGCGCAGCGCGGCCGGGGCCGCGGCGATCATGGCGAGGGCGCTCGCTTGCGCGAGGAAATGGCGTCGGGTCGGATTCATCGTGAAGTTCGGTCGGTCGGAGAAAAGGGGTGGGAATTCAGTGCGGGAGTCCGGCCTGCACGTCGCGGACGGGTTCCGTGTCGACGCGCAGCAGCAGCGCGGTCAGCGGATCGCCGGTCGCCGACGCCGCGGCCGGCCGTGCGGCGGCGTCCGAGCGGCACAGCAGGTCGGCGTCCGACCAGCCGGCACTGCCCGGCAACGCGCGTGCCCGCAGCCAGCCGCGACGATCGGCGAGCAGTTGCGTGCCGCCGAGCGCATCGGGCGCTAGGCCCGCGATCGTCGCGAATGCGAGCCACGCGTCGGGCGTCGACGCGACGCAGTTCGCACGCGTGCCGGTTGCGGGCGGCATGGATGTGCCGCGTGCCGTGACGAGCAGGGTCTGCCAGCGCGGGTCTTCCGGCGGCGCTGCGGCGCCCGGCGCGAGCGCGACGATGCGCACCCGCTGGCCTTCGCGCCAGTGTTCGAGTGATTGGGGCGCGGCGTCGCCGCAGCGCACGTCGAGCGCCGGCAGCGGGACGGGCACGGGCCACGCGCCTTCGGCTCGCGCGCCGCTGCCCGCGGAAAGCGCCTTCAGGTAGTCGAGCACGGCCCACGTGTCTTGCGGGCCGAGCGTGGCCGCAAAGCCGGGCATCGTCGACACACCGTGTTCGTCGCGCGTGCCGTGGCGCACCCGCCAGAACAGTTCGCCGTCGAGGCGACGGGCGAGCAGCGCGCCGGCGAAGGTCGGCGGCCAGTGCGCGAGCGTGGCCGCGAGCGGCCCTTCGCCACGGCCGTCCGCGCCGTGGCAGGCCGCGCAGTGTTGCGTGTAGAGATGCGCGCCGCGCACCACGTTCGATACCGAAAACGGCGCGGGATCGCGCTGGAAACTCGTCGGCACGGCAGGCGAGAGCCACAGCGACGACGGCGGCCATGGCGCGAACCATGCAACGGCCAGCGCGGCGATCGCCGACGCGAAACGCCCCTTGCGCGAAACGAGCGCGACGCACGCGAGCACGACGGCACACGCGGTCGCCGCCAGCGCGAACGCGAGCTGCCGCGTGAGGCCCGCGTCGATGCGCAGCGTCTCGAGCGCGATGCGGTGCGCCCATGGCCACGCGGCCTGACCGTCGGCGTCGCCCGTCAGGCCGAGCATGTGCAGCACGCGTGCCAACGCGAGTTGCGCGCGATACAGACCTTGCAGGAACACGAGCGCCCAGTCGGCGAACGGCGGCGTGTTCATCGGCCGCGCGCCCGCCGCGTGGCGGCCGATCGTCGAACGGCAACCCGCATCTACCAGCTCGCATCGAGCCCGAGATGCCGCAGCGCGTCGTGGCGCAGTGCCGCGAGGCGCGGGTCGCCGCGATGGCGCGGGTAGGGCAGGTCGACATGCAATTCGGCGACGATCCGTGCGGGACGCGGCCCGAACACGATCACGCGCTGCGCGAGGAACAGCGCTTCCTCGACGTCGTGCGTGACGAGTAGCGCGGAGAACCCGTCGCGTTGCCACAGCGTGGTCAGTTCGCCCTGCATCGTGAGCCGCGTCAGCGAATCGAGCTTGCCGAGCGGTTCGTCGAGGATCAGCAGGCGCGGATCGTTGACGAGCGCGCGGGCAAGTGCGACGCGCTGCGCCATCCCGCCCGATAGCTGATGCGGGAACACGTTCGAGAATTCCTGCAGCCCGACGCGCGCCAGCGCATCGTCGACGCGATGCTGCGCGACACGCGCCACGCCGCGCGCTTCAAGGCCGAGTGCGACATTCGCGCGCACGCGTCGCCACGGGTACAGCGTCGGGTCCTGGAACACGACGATGCGCGACGGATCGGGGCGCTCGATCGGCACGCCGTCCTGCGCGATCGTGCCTTGCCGCGCGGCGTCGAGGCCCGCGACGAGACGCAGCAGCGTCGATTTCCCGCAGCCGCTCGGGCCGAGCAGCGCGACGAATTCGCCGGCCGCGACCGACAGCGTGACGTCGTCGAGCACCGGCAGCGGGCCACCGGGGCCGTCGAACGCATGGCTGACGCGGCGGATGTCGATGCGCGCGCCGCGCGGCGCCGTGATGGTGGGCGTAGCGGCGGGCGCAGCGGCAACGGACGGTTCGAGTACGGTGGTGCTCACCATTTGACGGTTCCTTTCTGCCACGCGAGCACGCGGTCGCGCACCGCGAACAGCAGCGCGATCAGCCCGGAAAACAGCAGCGCCATCACGATCAGCGCCGCATACATGTTCACGTACGATGCCCAGCCCTGCGCCCAGCTCAGGTACCAGCCGAGCCCCGACTTGACGCCCATCATCTCGGCGACGACCAGCACCGTGAACGACGCGCTCAGCCCCATGAAGATGCCGACGAACACGTGCGGCAGCGCGGCCGGAATCGCGACGCGCAGCACGAGGAAGCGCGCGTTCGCGCCGAGCGTGCGTGCGACGTCGTAGTATTGGCGGTTGACGCTCGCGACGCCGGACCACGTCAGCACGGCGACCGGGAAGCCGGTCGACAGCGCGATCAGGAATGCGGCGGCCGAATAGCTCGACGGGAAGAAGTAGAACGTGAGCGGCAGCAGCGCGGTGGCCGGCACGGGGCCGAGCACGCGCAGCACCGGATGCACCCAGTAGCCGATCCGGCGCGACCAGCCGATCGACACGCCCACCGCGAAGCCGACCGTGACGCCGTACGCAAACCCGAGCGCGAGCAGTTTCAGCGTGTTGCCGGCGCTGCCGAAGAGGCGCGGCCAGTCGTCGACATAGACCTCGATCAGCGCCTGCGGCGGCGCGAAGAACGGTGTCGGCAGCCAGCCGGTTTTCGCGGTGACGATTTCCCACGCGGCGAGCACGAGCGGCAGCGCGACGAGCCACGGGCCGGCCGGACGCACGCGTGCGAGGCGCGTGCGGGTGGCGGGGACGAGATGGCCGAGCGTCGCGGCGGCGAGCAGCAGCGCGCCGATCGACCAGGCGGCCGCGCCGAACGTGTCCGTGTACGCCCAGTCGCTGAAGCCGACGATGCGGTTCGGCCACAGTTGCGTGAGCGCGCCGAGCGCGGCCCACGCGAGCGCGGCGGCGATGCCGGTCGGCCAGGTTCGTGCGCGGCGGGCTTCGGCGGCGAGCGTGGCTTCGCAGGCGGTGCAGGCCACGCGCGCGGACGCGGTGGCGCTGCCGCCGGCCGGTGCGGATGCGGTGCGTGCGGGGGAAGCCTGTTCGATCGTCGACATCGCGTCACCCCAGCACGTTCGCATAGACCTGCTGCGCGAAGCGCTGCGGGTCGGTGCTTTTCTTCAGCACGCTGATGCGGCGGAAATCGTCCGCATAAAACGCGATTTCCTGCTGCAGATCGACGTTGGTCGGGTGATGCGTGTAGGTGAGCGTCGCGTAGAGCTTGCGCAGATCGTCGGGGCTGATCTTCGGCGAATACTTCGCGAACACCTTCGCGGCCTCGTTCGGGTTGTCGTGCGTGTACTCGGTGGCCTGCACGATCGAGCGCGCGAGCGCGGCAGCCGACGGCCGGTCGTTGCGCACGAGGTCGCCGCGCGCGCCGATCACGCAGCACACCTTGCGCGCGTATTCGCCGGACAGGTTCGTCGCCAGTTCCGTATACGCGCCGTTGCTGCGCTTTTCGAGCAGGAATAGATTCGGGTCGCCGTCGGCGATCGCGTGAATCTCGCCCTTGTCGACCGCGACGCCGAGCAGGTCGGCCGGGTACTGCCGCCACGTGATGTCGCGCTCGGGATCGATGCCGTTCTTCGCGAGCAGGATCGAGAAGAAATGCTTGCCGGGCGCGGCGAGATCGCTGACGCCGACCGTCTTGCCCTTCAGCGCCTGCAGCGTCGTGACGCCGGCCGCCTTCGCGCCGAGCAGCCGCACGCAGCCGCCGTGCGAACTGCCGACGATCTTCACGTCGAAGCCGGCTTCAAGCGGCTTAAGCCAGCGGTGGATCATCCCGACCGCCGCATCGGCCTTGCCGGTCGCGATCGATTCGAGCAACTGGTCGGTCGACCCGCTGTAGTTGATCAGCTCGACCTTCAGGCCGTTCTTCTCGAAGAAGCCGCGTTCCTGCGCGACGACGATCGGCGTCAGGCAGAACGCGTTCTGGTTCCACGCGAACGTGAGTTTCTTCAGCGGCGGCGCGGACCAGGCCTTGCGGCCGAGCGTGATCGCCGGCGCGGCAAGCGCGGCGGCACCGGCCGCGCGCAGCAGCCTGCGGCGTTTGTCGTCGTGCGCATCGGTGGGCGCGGGTGCGGTGGTTCGGGTCATGTGGTCGGGTCTCCGGTCGTGCGGAAAGGCGCTCAGTCGAGCAGGTCGGGTTCGTCGGCGACGACGCGCGCGAACAGGCTGTCGAATGCATGCAGCGCGCCCTCGGGGCCGCCGATCTGGCCGTGCGTGTGGCGCGCGGTCGCGTGATCGATCGGCTGCGGCGTGCCGGCCGCTTCGGCCAGCAACTGCGTGTGCGCGGCATTGTCGAGCGCGATGTACCACCATGCGGCGGCCTCGACCGACGGGCCGGCCGTCAGGATCCCGTGGTTCTTCAGGATCGCGCCCTTGTGCGTGGTGCCGTCCGGTTTCGCGAGCGCATCGGCGATCCGCGCGCCTTCGCTGGTATCGACGACCATCCCCGTGAAGTCGTCGAACAGCGCGTGATCCTCGTAGAACACGCATGCGTCCTGCGTGAGCGGATCGAGCGGGCGGCCGAGCGTCGACCAGGCCTTGCCGTAGGTCGAATGCGTATGCGCGGCGGCGACGATATGCGGATGCGCGTCGTGAATCGCCGCATGGATCGCGAACGCGGCCTTGTTCAGCGGGCGCGTGCCGATCGCGGTTTCGCCATGCGCGTTGACGAGCAGCAGATCGGACACCTTGATCTGCGAGAAATGCACGCCGAGCGGATTCACCCAGAAATGGTCGGGCAACTCCGGATCGCGCGCGGTGATGTGGCCGGCGAGGCCCGACGCGAAACCGAAGCGCGCGAACAGGCGGAACGCGGCCGCGAGCCGCTCCTGCCGGTGGCGGCGTTCGGCGGCGACGTCGATGCGCGGCGCGGGCGGGTCGAACCAGAAATGCTGGCGCGGCGCGTCGGCGAGCACGAGGCCCGATGCGGTGCGGACGGGCGAGGAAAGAACGGCGGACATGGCGTATCGCTCCGTTGGCGTCATGCGGCGCGCCGTGCCGCGTCGCGTTCCGCGACAGCGCTGCGCACGCGCGGAATCAGTTCGCGGCCGTAGTCGATCGCGTCCTCGAGCGGATCGAAGCCGCGGATCAGGAACGTCGTCACGCCGAGGTCGTAGTAGTCGAGCAGCGCGTCGGCGACCTGTTCGGGCGTGCCGACGAGCGCCGTCGAATTCGAGCGAGCGCCGGTGAGCTTCGCGATTTCCGTCCACAGCCGCTTGTCGACGCGCGAGCCGCGTTCGGCCGCGGCCAGCAGGCGGCGCGCGCCTTCGCTCTGTTGCGGGCCGCCGGCGCCGAGGCCGGCCGCTTCGCGCAGCCGGCGCGTTTCGTCGAGGATGCGGTGCGCGCGCGCCCACGCTTCGTCCTCGGTCGCGGCGAGGATCGGGCGGAACGACACGGAGAACCGCACCTGCCGGCCGTGCTGGGCGGCTTCCGCGCGCACGCGTGTCGTCAGGTCGCGCACCTGGTCGAGCGATTCGCCCCACAGTGCATAGACGTCCGCGTGTTTGCCGGCCACCGCGAGTGCGGCTTCCGATGCGCCGCCGAAATAGATCGGCACGTGCGGCTGCTGGAACGGCTTCACTTCCGAAAAGCCCTGCTTGAACCGGTAGTGCGCGCCGTCGTGATCGAACGGCTGGGTTTCGGTCCAGATCCGCCGCAGGATGCCGAGGTATTCGTCGGTGCGTGCATAACGCGCGTCGTGGTCGAGGAAATCGCCGTCGCGCTGCTGCTCGCTGTCCGAGCCGCCGGAGATGAAGTGCACGGCGAGCCGGCCGCGGCTGAACTGGTCGAGCGTCGCGATCTGCCGCGCGGCGAGCGTCGGCGCGGTGAAGCCCGGGCGATGCGCGAGCATGAAGTGGATGCGCTCGGTCGCGGCCGCCGCGAACGCGATCGTCAGCGTCGCCGACGGGCCGGTCGAGTGATGCGGCACGAGGATCCGGTCGAAACCGGCCGTTTCGTGGGCGCGCGCAAAGTCGCGCACATAGTCGGGATCGACCACGGGGCCGGACGCCGGATGGATTTCCGACTGCTTCTGGCTCTGGATCATGCCGATGAATTCGACGCTCATCTGGGTCTCCGGTGCAGGGACGTCCCGGCGCACGGCCGGGCAGGAATGGAGCGCAGGTTAACGCCGCGATCATGCGGAATGGAAATAATCAATCCCGATTTGAATATCAGATTTGCATGGTTTGGGCGGGTGCGCGGTGCGCATACGCTGTGGGCTCACGAACGATCGGGCGCGCGTTGGCGCCGTGTCGTGCGCCGCGCGTCGCGTGCCGATCGATCATCGCCATGGCCGGCATTGCCGCGCTTGCACTACCCAGGGAATCCGTCTCGATGTCCGCCAGCCTTGCCGCTTCCTCGCCGTCGCCGCAGCCGCCTTCGCTGCGCCTTCTGCCCACCGACGACACAGACGCTGCCGACGACGCACGCGTCGACGCGCTGCTCGACCGCCTCACACCGGAACTCGCCGCCGATGCGGCCCGCAACGACGTCGACGGCCGTTTTCCGCACGAGAACTTCGCGCGGCTGCATCGCGCGGGGCTGATCGCGCAGGTCGTGCCGCGCGAGCATGGCGGCGCCGGTGCGACGCTTGCGCAAGCGAGCCGGATCGTCGCGGCCGTCGCGCGCGCCGATCCGGCGACCGCGCTGGTGCTGACGATGACGTATCTGCAGCATCGCGCGCTCGGCCGCGCCGACAACCGCTGGCCGGCACCGGTGCGGCGCGCGGTGTTCGACAGCGCGGTCGCGCACGGCGCGCTGATCAACGCGCTGCGCGTCGAGCCCGCGCTCGGTTCGCCGTCGCGCGGCGGTCTGCCGGAAACCGTCGCGCGCCGCGACGGCGACGGCTGGCGGCTGTCCGGCCACAAGCTGTACAGCACCGGGATTCCGGCGCTGCGCTGGCTGGCCGTGTGGGCGCGCACCGACGAGCCGGAGCCGCGTGTCGGCGTGTTTCTCGTGCCGCGCGACCGCGATGCGGATGGCGATCGGATCCGCGTGATCGAAAGCTGGAATCACCTCGGCCTGCGCGCATCGGGCAGCCACGAGGTCGTGTTCGACGACGTGCGGCTGCCGGCCGATCACGCGGTCGACGTGCGCGCGCCGCAAGCGTGGGCCGTGTCCGCCGCGACGCATGCGGATGCCGACGCACAGGCCGACCAGCAGGCATGGATGGTCGCGCTGCTCGGCAGCCTGTACGACGCGGTGGCACGCGCGTCGCGCGACTGGCTGACCGGATTCGCGACGACGCGTGCGCCGAGCGGGCTCGGGGCGCCGCTCGCGACACTGCCGCGCGTGCAGGAGGCGGTCGGCGAAATCGAGGGCTGGCTGCATACGAACCGCGTGCTGCTCGACGATCACATCGCGCGCACCGACGCGGGCGATGCGCCGTCGGTCACGACCAGCGGCCTCGTCAAGCGGACCGTGACCGAGCACGCGATCCGCGCGGTCGAACAGGCGCTGAAGCTGTCGGGCAATCACGGGCTGAGCCGCGGCAACCCGCTCGAGCGCCACTATCGCGACGTGCTGTGCAGCCGCGTGCATACGCCGCAGGACGATGCGATCGCGGTGGCGGCGGGGCGCGAGGTGCTCGAAGCGGCGAGCCGGGGTGAAACGAAGGGTGAGGCGGGCGGGACGTCACGCCACGAGGGCGAACGCGGTCGAAACGATGCGTGAGCGGTGCAGGGCTGCCGCGCAGGCAGACTGGGCGATGCCATGCAGACACCGCCCCATACGGTCACGCAGCCTTGCCGTGCGTCTGTTCGGGCAACGCGAACGCGGTGCGCGCATGTGCGGCAACGGCCGCGAGCGGCGCGTCGAAGCGCGTCGCATCGTGCCGGCGCAGCAGCCACAGATCGATCTGCGGCTTGAAATCGGCGAGCGGCACGATGTCGAGCGCGTCGCGCAGCGGGCTGCCTTCGACGAGCGGCAGCGGCATCAGCCCGACGCCGAAGCCGTTCGCGACGCTCTGCAGTTGCAGGTCGCGGCCGTAGGTGTCGAGCGTGACCGGCATCGGCAGGCCCTGCGCGTCGAGCGCACGCCGCAAGCCCGCGCGAAAACCGCAACCGTCGGGATTGAGCACCCAGCCGCGTGCATGGCAATCGGCGAGCCGGTAGCCGCGGCGCGGCCAGTCGCCCTTGCGGCCGACGACGACGAGCCGCGTGGCCAGCAATCGCTCGCCTTCGACCTGCGCCGGCAGCACCATCTCGCGCGCGAGGAACACGAGCGCCGCATCGAGCTCGCGGCGGGCGACGCGCTCGACCAGCATGCCGCCCCACGCGGTCGTGACCTGCGTCGCGAGCGCCGGCCACTGCGCGGCGAGTTCCGCGATCAGCGCCGGCAGCATCAGCTCGCCGAGCCCCTGCGTGAGCCCGATCCGGAATTCGCCGGCGGGAGGCTGCTCGCCGGCCGTCAGTTCGCGCAGCGCATCGACTTCGCGCAGGATTGCGCGACACTGTTCGAATACCCGCCGGCCGATATCGGTCGGGCGCGGCGGCTTCGTGTTGCGATCGAGCAGGATCACGCCGAGCGCTTCCTCGAGATTCTGGACGCGCCGCGTGATCGCGGGCTGCGTCATCCCGAGCTCGGCTGCGGCCTGGCTCAGGGTCTGGCAGCGGACGACCGCTGCAAAAGCGTCGATATCGCTAATTTTCATGTTTGTTCTGCATGGTCTTTCGGGTGCATCATGACGATCCATCATATTCGGCATCATATTCGAGGAGCCAGTCGATGAGTACGCTTTCGTTGCATCAGACGCCGCTGCGTCCGTTCGTCGACGCGTTGGGCGCGCTGCTCGCGTCCGGCGCGAACGAGGCGCGCATTCTCGACGAGGGCGGTGCGCTGCTCGCCGCGCTCGTCTCACACGACGACTGGTTGCCCGACGCATTTGCCGAGCCCGATCCGGCACGCTATCGGCAGTACCTGCTGCATCTCGACCCGGACGAGCGGTTCTCGGTCGTCAGCTTCGTGTGGGGGCCCGGCCAGACGACACCGATCCATAACCACACGGTGTGGGGGCTGATCGGGATGCTGCGCGGCGGCGAGTTCTCGCAGCCGTACCGGTTCGGCAAAGCGGGGAAGCCCGTGCCGTTCGGCGAAGCCGTGCGGCTGGAACCGGGGCAGGTCGAGGCCGTGTCGCCGCGCATCGGCGACGTCCATCGCGTGACCAACGCATTCGCTGATCGCGTATCGATCAGCATCCACGTGTACGGCGCGAACATCGGCAAGGTCGAGCGCGCGGTGTTCCTGGACGACGGCACCGTGAAGCCGTTCGTGTCGGGTTATTCGAACGCCTGACGCCGGGCCCGCTGGCGCGGTCCGTTGCGGGCGCGCGCCGGCAGGCCCAAGATTCATCCGTTTAGTTTTCTTCACCGACTTCAACCGAATCAGACAGAGACATCGTGACGCAATCCGCCGATTCCACCTCCCGCTTTCCCGTCGCGTCGTACCAGGACGTGCGCGCGCGCCTGCTTGCCCGCGACGAGATCGCGCTGATCGACGTACGCGAGGAAGATCCGTACGCGCAGGGCCACCCGCTGTGGGCCGCCAACTTTCCGCTGTCGAAACTCGAACTCGACGCGTGGGCGCGGATTCCGCGCCGCGACACGCCGATCGTCGTGTTCGGCGAAGCGGGCGGCGAGGATCTCGCGCCGCGCGCAGCCGCGAAGCTTGCACAGCTCGGTTATACCGACGTGCGGCTGCTCGACGGCGGCCTCGCGGGCTGGGTGGCCGCGGGCGGCGAACTGTTCATCGACGTGAACGTGCCGAGCAAGTCGTTCGGCGAATGGGTCGAGGCCGAGCGGCATACGCCGTCGCTGTCCGCACAGGAAGTGCAGGCGCTGATCGACGCGAAGGCCGATGTCGTGATCGTCGACGCGCGCCGTTTCGACGAATACCAGACGATGAACATCCCGACCTCGACGAGCGTGCCGGGCGCGGAACTCGTGCTGCGCGTGCGCGCGCTCGCGCCGAACCCGGCGACGCAGGTGGTCGTCAACTGCGCGGGCCGCACGCGCAGCATCATCGGCACGCAGTCGCTCGTCAACGCGGGGCTGCCGAACCCGGTCGCGGCACTGCGTAACGGCACGATCGGCTGGACGCTCGCCGGCCAGACGCTCGAGCGTGGCGCCGCGCGCCGCTTTCCGGACGAGATCGACGCGGCACAGCGCGCCGCTGCGCGCCAGGCCGCGCGCGCCGTGGCCGAACGTGCGGGCGTGCCGCGCATCGCGCTCGCGGACGTCGCCGCGCTCGACGAGCCGGGCCGCACGCTGTACCGCTTCGACGTGCGTACGCCGGAGGAATACGAGGCCGGCCACCTGCCGGGCTTCCTGAGCACGCCGGGCGGCCAGCTCGTGCAGGAGACCGACCATCACGCGGCCGTGCGCGGCGCGCGGATCGTGCTCGCCGACGACGACGGCGTGCGCGCGGACATGACCGCGTCGTGGCTCGCGCAGATGGGCTGGGACGTGCGCGTCGTCGAGCCGGCCGGCGCGGCGGCGTTCGGCGAGCGCGGCCAGCCGCCGCGCGACGTGCCGGTCACGCCGGCGGCGACCGACGTGTCGCCCGCGACGCTCGCGGGCTGGCTGAAGGAAGCCGCGCCCGGCGAACTGGCGATCGTCGACGTGACGGCCAGCGCGAACTACGTGAAGCGCCATATCCCGGGCGCATGGTTCGTCGTGCGCGCGCAGTTGCGCGACGCGCTCGCGGCGATCCCGCCCGCGAAGCGCTACGTGTTCACGTGCGGATCGAGCCTGCTTGCGCGGTTCGCGGCCGACGACGCGCGCGCGTTGCTGCCGGCTTCGGCCGACATCTTGGTGCTGACCGGCGGCACGGCTGCCTGGATCGACGCTGGGCTGCCGCTCGAAAGCGGCGAGACGCGCCTCGCGTCGCCGCGCGTCGATCGCTACCGGCGCCCGTACGAAGGCACCGACAACGCGGCTGCCGCGATGCAGGCGTATCTCGACTGGGAATACGGGCTGGTCGACCAGCTGAAGCGGGACGGTACGCACCACTTCAACGTGATCTGACCGAAGCGGCACGACCGGGCGCGGCACGTTGCGCGCCACGCCCGGTTACCGCATGTTCGGCACGTCCCGCGCGATCAGCGCTTGAACGTATCGACGGCCGTGCGGCCGACGGCCGGATCGTCGGTGAAGAAGCCGTCGATGCCCGCGCGCAGGTAGGCCTGGATCTCGCGCACGGAGCCGGCGGTGTTGCGCGTGCTCGGCGTACCGCCGTCCTTCAGCGACGCCGGCAGGAAGTTGTTCTCCGGGCGGAACGTGTACGGATGCACGACGAGGCCGGCCTCGTGCGCGTAGCGCACGTACGGCGTCGGCTGCTGCAGCGTGCCGTCCGCGGCAACCGCGATGATCGACGTCTTGTACGGGCCGACGCCGTTCGCATAGGTCGCGATCTCGCGCATGCCGTCGCGCGTCGACAGGTCGCCGTAGGTGCGCTTGTCGTTCGCCTTCACGAAGTCGTACGGGCGCTGGCCGGCTTCGTCCATCAGCTGCACGAGCTTCCAGTTCGGCTGGCTCGACTTGATCCGGTTGCGGATCGTCTTCAGGTTCGCGACTTCGAACGACTGGATGTAGACGGTCGCGGTACGCGACGTGTACGCATCCTTCAGCAGCGCATCGACGAGGCGGTCCTCGAGCGGCAGGTTGATCGACTGGAAGTAGGTCGGATGCTTGGTTTCCGGATACAGGTGGATCGTGCGGCCGGTCTGCGCGGACATCTGCTTCGCGAGCGCGACGATTTCGTCGAACGTCGGAATCTCGAACTGGTCGTTGTACGCGGTGTTCGCGGGGCGGACCTGCGGAATGCGCTCGCGGGCGCGCAGCGTCTTCAGCTCGGCCAGCGTGAAATCCTCGGTGAACCAGCCCGTCAACTGCGCGCCGTCGATCGTCTTGGTCGCCTTGCGGCTCGCGAACTGCGGCAGTACCGACACGTTCGTCGTGCCCGAGATCTCGTTCTCGTGGCGCGCGACGAGCACGCCGTCGCGGGTCGACACGAGGTCGGGCTCGATGACGTCCGCGCCGTCCTCGATCGCCTTGCGGTACGACGCGAGCGTGTGTTCGGGGCGCAGCGCGCTCGCGCCGCGATGGCCGACCACCTGGACTTTCGCGGAGATCGGCTGCGTGGGATCGGACGTCAGATCGTCGTTGCCGCCGCATGCGGCGAGCAGGAAAGCGGCGGCACAGGCGAACGGGACGTAGCGCAGGGCGCTCGGGCGCTTGAGGAGCATGTCGATGAACCTTCGAAACGAGAGTCGGAAAAGGGCGGTCGTTCCGCCGGTACGGCTGTCGTGTCGCACCGGACGGAGTCGAACGGGACGCGATCGTCGCACCGAATAATTACATACGTATTACTTGTGTCTTTCTATTTTGTTCGAGACGTGATGCGCGCAGTAGAAGGGAGCACGGCGCCCGTGCGCGCACCGCAATCCGGCCGTCGCCGGGAGGTCGCGCGCCGGATGCACTAAACTTGCGGGAATTTTGCATCGACGCACCGGGGCCGACGCCCGCCTGGCGCGACGATGCGGCGACTCGCGGGCCGGCGCGGGCGCCCGGCGCTCTGAGCGTCCGAGGCGCGCGCCGGCCGATTTTTTCCGACCCATGACGACCCATACCGATCCCGCCTATCTGCTCGGCGAGCTGCTGAAGAACGTTTCCCGCTCCTTCTACCTGACGCTGCGCGTGCTGCCCGACGGCATGCGCGCCCCGGTCGGCCTTGCGTACCTGCTCGCACGCGCGGCCGACACGATCGCCGACACGGCACTGGTCGCGCCCGATCGCCGGGCGGCGTTGCTGACCGACCTGCGCGACGAGATCGAACGGCTCGGCGACGGCGCGGCGCTGTCGCGTTCGCTCGAGGACGTGACGCGGATGCAGACCGACTCACACGAGCATGTGCTGCTCGGCTCGATGGAGCCGATGCTCGCGCTGCTGCGCGCGCAGCCCGACGCGGACCGCGCGTCGATCCGCAAGGTCGTCGCGACGCTCACGTCGGGAATGGAATTCGACCTGCGCACGTTTCCCGACGAGCAGTCGGGGCAGGTCGCGTCGCTGCCGACGCGCGACCTGCTCGACCGCTACACGTATCTCGTCGCGGGCTGCGTGGGCGAGTTCTGGACCGACATGACCGGCGCGCACACGCGCGCCGCACGCAACTGGGACCTGCCGGACATGCGCGAGAAGGGCATCCGGTTCGGCAAGGCGCTGCAGATGACCAACATCCTGCGCGATTGCGCGAAGGACCTGCGCATCGGCCGTTGCTACCTGCCCGACGACGTGCTGGCCGCGCACGGGCTCGTCTTCGCCGACCTGATGCAGCCCGATGCGTCGGCGCGCACGCGCGGCGTGCTGGTCGACTTGCTGCGCGTCGCGCTCGACCAGTATCGCGACGCCTGCCTGTACACGCTCGCGATCCCGCGCCGCTTCGTGCGGCTGCGGCTCGCGTGCCTGTGGCCGATCATGATCGGCCTCGAAACGCTCGAGCTGCTGGCCGGCCACGATGCTTGGCTCGACCCGGCGCAGCCGGCCAAGGTGCCGAGAAAGCGCATCTACCGGATCATGGCGTCGTCGCTCGCGCTCGTCGGCTCGAACGCGGCGATCCGCGCACGCATGACCGCGCTCACCGATGCGGTGACCGCGCGGCTCGTCCAGCCCGCATCGCGTTGAATCTCGCCGGCGCGGTGCGCCGGCATCCCCTTCGGCCCGCGTTCGCCGGGCCGCTCCCGTTCGATCTCCCGCGTGCGGACTAAAACGTTTTCATGATTTCGTTTCCCGAAATGTGGGTGTCATGAATGTCAGCGATCCTGCGCGGCGGCGTGAATCGGATGTCAGGTCTCGATCGCGCATTTGTAAGATGAATTTATGCCGAAGGCGTCTGACGACATCGGACGGTCGTGTTACACCAGTAAAAATGTAAAGCTAGGGTTTTCACCGGGAAAGGCCGGAAATGCCCGTCGCGTAAGCGTTTTCAGGTGTTATGTAACCGCTTGGTGAACCCGCGCGTTGCGTCGATCATACGATGACCGACTGCACATGTTGGGAAACAATCGGTAATCCGTCAGAATTGCGCCGGCATGTACTCGCACATGTGTCAGTCATAAAACCACACCAGAAAAGAAATCATTCTTTGAGGACGGAGAATCAATGAAAAAGCGCGTCGCTTTCGCCATGACGGCAGCTGGCCTTGCAGCCGCTACCGCCGCCCACGCCCAGAGCAGCGTGACCCTGTACGGTATCGTCGATAACGGTATCGCTTGGCAGAACAACTCGTCGGCAGTCGGTGCGACCACGGGCGGTCACTCGAAGGTGCAGATGTCCACCGGCGTGTGGGCAGGCAGCCGCTTCGGCCTGAAGGGCAGCGAAGATCTCGGCGGCGGCACGAAGGCGATTTTCCAGTTGGAAGCCGGCGTCAACACGGCTAACGGCTCGTCGCAGTGGACCAACGGCATCTTCACGCGTCAGGCATGGGTCGGTATGACCAACGCGACGTACGGTACGCTGACGGCCGGCCGCCAGTACACCGCGTACTACACGCTGCTGTCGCCGTACAGCCCGACGACCTGGCTGACCGGCTATTACGGCGCGCACCCGGGCGATATCGATTCGCTGGATACCAGCTACCGCGCGAACAACTCGCTCGTCTACATGTCGCCGAAGATCTACGGCTTCACGGTCGGCGGTTCGTACTCGTTCGGCGGCGTCGCAGGCGCGACGAACCGTGGCTCGACGTGGAGCGCGGCGATCCAGTACCTGAACGGCCCGGCAGGCATCGCGGTCGGCTACCAGAAGGTCAACAACGCGACGCTCGGCGGCGGCGTGTGGGGCGCGAATTCGACGGTCCAGAACGGCCTGACGGCGACGGGCGACGGCAACCAGCCGGCTGTTTCGTCGATCAACAACGGTTATGCAACCGCGCAATCGCAGCAACGCGTCGCTGTGACGGCAGGCTACCAGTTCACGCCGGCATGGGACATTTCGGCGTCGTACTCGAACGTCCAGTACACGCCGGGCACGGGTTCGTTCTTCAAGAACACGGCAATCTTCAACACGGCAGGCGCCGTGCTGCACTGGAAGGCAGCCGCTCAGTGGGACTTCGCGGCAGGCTACTCGTACACGGCGGCAACGCAGTCGAACGGTATCTCGAGCGCGGCCAAGTACCACCAGGTCACGCTGTCGCAGTACTACAGCCTGTCGAAGCGCACGGGCCTGTACGCAGTTGAAGCTTGGCAGCACGCGAGCGGCAACACGCTGAACGGCAAGGGCAACGCGATCATCTCGGCGACCACGTCGATCGGTGACGGCGTGGGCGCAGGTTCGAAGCAGAACCAGATCGGCCTCGGCGTCGGCATGATCCACCGCTTCTGATGTCGCGCGGCGCGCGAGCGCCGCTTACGGCATGCGGTATGAAGAAACCGGCCTTTGGGCCGGTTTTTTTATTGGCGGTACGCATAGCGCGCAGTGCCGGTTCCGTCGCCGACGGGCATTGCATGGAAGCGGCTGGCGACAGCAGTCGAGCCTGACAGGTGGATGCATAGCGGCGCAGTGTTCGGCCAGTACCGACGCCGTCCTGCCCGTCACTGCGCAGTCTCATCCGTCCAGCTCCCCGCCAGCGCCTGGAACAGCGCCGCCGTATCGGCAAGCCGGTCGGCCTGCGCGCGGGTGCGGTCGAGCGACGTCTGCAGCGCCTGCCGCTGCGCGTCGAGCAGGTCGAACGTGCTGATCCCGCCCGCCGCGTAACGGTCGCCGGCAATCGTGTTGCTTGCCGCGGCTTCCCGCGCGGCGCTCTCTCTCGCCTGCAGTTCGGCCGCGTCGTGCTCGACCGCGCGCATCGCGTCGGCCACTTGCTGCAACGCCTGCAGCACGGTTTCCCGGTAACTCGCGAACGCGGCATCGTATGCCGCTTCGGCCGCGCGTTTCTTCGCGCGCAGCTCGCCGCCGTGAAAGAGCGGCTGCGTCAGGCCGAGGCCGACATTCCAGACATTGAGCCCGCTCACGATATCCGCGACGCGTGTGCGCTCCGAGCCGATCCCCGCCGTAATCGAAAAACGCGGATACAGGTTCGCGGTGGCCACGCCGACGTTCGCGCTCGCCTGGTGCAGCATGGCTTCCGCCGCACGGATGTCGGGCCGTTCGCGGGCCAGCGTCGACGGCAGCGCGACGGGCAGCGTGCGCGGCAGCGCGAGCGCATCGAGCGCGAGATCGGGCAGCACGGCGTCGGACGGCGGCGCGCCGAGCAGGATCGCAAGCCGGTGGTCGGCCTGCGCGAGGCGAGCCGCGAGCGGCGGCAGCGAGGCCTGCGTCTGCGCGAGCAGCGCGCGTTGCGCATGGACGTCGGCTTGCGATACACCGCCCGCCGCGAAGCGCGCTTCGACGATGCGCAACTGCCGCGCCTGCGCGTCGACGAGCTGCCGCGTCAGCGCGACCTGCTGCGCGAGCGACGCGCGCAGGATCGCCGTGGCGACGACGTTGCCCGCGAGCGTCAGGCGCGCGGCGTCGAGCGTGAATGCCTGATAGTCGACCTGCGCGCGCAACGCTTCGAGTGCGCGCCGGTTGCCGCCGAACACGTCGAGCACGTACGACACGCTCACCGACGCGTCATACAGCGTGAACGGCCCCGGATTCGGCACGTTGGCCGGCAACCCGAACGCGGTGGTGTCGATTTGCTCGCGCGTGGCGGACAGGTTCGCGTCGACGCGTGGCAGCATCGTCGCGCCGGCTTCGGCCGCATGGTTCTGTCGCGCTTCGTCGAGCCGCGCGCGGGCTTCGGCGAGCGTCGGGCTGTTTTGCCACGCGGTGTCGACGAGCCGGTTCAACGGGTCGGAGCCGAACTGCGTCCACCAGCGTTGCGGTGTGTGCGCGGCGGATGCGAACGTCTGCGCTTCGCCAGCCGGACCGGCGGTGGCGGCCGTCGTCGCGGGTGGTTCGCCGCGCGTGTAGTGCTGCGTGGCCGGCGCATCGGGCGTGCGGAAATCCGGCCCGACCGCGCATCCGGTGACGAGCAGCACGGCAGCGGCCAACGTCAAGCCGCGGGCAGCGATGAGGGCGCGATACGAAGCCGGTTTCATTGCGTGTCGCCTAATCGAGCGTGCGCCGGTAAAAGCGCAGCGCGACGCCCATCACGACCACGGTGAACAGCGCGACCGGCCACACGGACGGCCACAGGTCGGCCCAGCCGTTGCCCTTCAGCAGGATGCCGCGCACGAGGCGGTTGAAGTAGGTGAGCGGCAGCAGGTTGCCGACGAACTGCGCCCACTTCGGCATCCCGGCGAACGGGAACATGAAGCCCGACAGCAGGATGTTCGGCAGGAAATAGAACACCGCGAGCTGCATCGCCTGCAACTGGTTCTGCGCGAGCGACGACAGCGTGATGCCGACCGTCAGGTTCGCGGCGATGAACAGCAGCGCGGACAGGTAGATCGCGAACACACCGCCGACGAACGGTACGTCGAACACGAACCGGGCGGCCGCGAGAATGATCGACACCTGGATCAGCCCGATGAACACATACGGGACGATCTTGCCCGTCATCACCTCGAGCGGCCGCACGGGCGTCGCGAGCAGGTTCTCCATCGTGCCGCGCTCGCGTTCGCGCGTGATCGCGAGGCCCGTCATCATCACCATCGTCATCGTCAGGATCACGCCCATCAGGCCCGGCACGACGTTGTACTGCGTGATGCCTTCGGGGTTGTACAGCCGGTGCAGCACGACGTCGAACGCGGCCGGGCGGCCGTTCAGGTGCGCGAGCGGCCCCGTCAGGTCCTTGTCCGCGACGGGCTGCACGAGGCCCGGCAGCGCGCCGATCGCCGACGCGGTCGCGACGGGATCGGTCGCGTCCGCTTCGACGAGCAGCGATGGACGCTCGCCGCGCAGCAGCCGCCGCGAGAAATCGGCCGGCACGCTCAGCACGAACTGCACGTCGCCGCGGGCGAGCGCATGCCGGCCGGCCGCCTCGTCGGGCAGCGTCTCGACGATGTCGAAGTACGCGGAATTGCGCATCGCGGCGATGAAACTGCGCGCGAACGGGCTCGAATCGGCGACGATCACCGCGGTCGGCAGGTGCTTCGGATCGGTGTTGATCGCGAAGCCGAACAGCGCGAGCTGGATGATCGGCACGCCGACGATCATCGCGAACGTCACGCGGTCGCGGCGAAGCTGCAGGAATTCCTTCAGCACGATGCTCCACCAGCGCGCGACCGAGAACGATTCGCGCAGGCCCGCCCACGCGCTCATGACGACGCTCCCCCGGGCGGCCCGGAGGCGCGGCCCATCATGTAGATGAAGACATCCTCGAGCCCGGTGTCGATCGGCGCGACCTGCAGTGCGCCATTCCCGTCGGCCCGCGCCGCGACCTGCGCGAGCGTCGCGTCGAGCAGCGCGCGGTCGCGGCCGCTCACGTGCAGCGCCGAGCCGAACACGACCGTCTGGTCGACACCCGGCATCGCGTGCAGCCGCGCGGACAGTTCGGTCAGGCGCTCGCCGGTGATCGAGCGGGTCGACAGCCCCTGCGACGCGACGATCTCCGCCGACGTGCCCTGCGCGAGCAGTTCGCCGTACGCGATATACGCGAGTTTGTGGCAGCGCTCGGCCTCGTCCATGTAATGCGTGCTGACGAGCACCGAAATCCCTTGTGCGGCCAGCCGGTGCAGTTCCTCCCAGAAGTCGCGGCGCGCGGCCGGGTCGACGCCGGCGGTCGGCTCGTCGAGCAGCAGCAGTTCCGGCTCGTGCAGCATGCAGGCGGCTAGCGCGAGGCGCTGCTTCCAGCCGCCCGACAGCGCGCCCGTGAGCTGGTCCGCACGGCTCGCGAGGCCGAGCCCGTCGAGCGCGCGCGCGACGGCCGCCTTGCGGTCGGGCATCCCGTACACGCGTGCGACGAAATCGAGGTTCTCGCGGATCGACAGGTCTTCCCAGTACGAGAAGCGCTGCGTCATGTAGCCGACGCGCCGCTTGATCTGCGCGCTGTCGCGCACGATGTCGTAGCCGAGGCAGGTGCCGCTGCCCGAGTCGGGCGTGAGCAGGCCGCACATCATCCGGATCGACGTCGTCTTGCCGCTGCCGTTCGGCCCGAGAAAGCCGAAGATCTCGCCGCGCGCGACGCGCAGCGACACGTCCTTCACGACGTGCTTGTCGCCGAAACGCTTGTTCAGGCGATCGACGTCGATTGCGTACGGAGCGGCCGGCGCGTTCATTGCATCCTCACGGCGACGGGCTGGCCCGGATGCAGCTTCGGCGCGTCGGCAACGGCCGGGCGCGCCTCGATCATGAACACGAGCTTGGTCCGGCTCTCGTTGCTGTAGATCACGGGCGGCGTGTATTCGGCCTCGCTCGACACGTAGGTGATGCGCGCGGGCACGTCGGCCGCGCAGCCGTCGCAGCGGATCTCGACCGTGCGCCCCGGCGCGAGCGATGCGATGGCGGCTTCCGGCACGAAGAAGCGCACCTTCAGGTTTTGCGGCGGCAGCA
This sequence comes from Burkholderia sp. YIM B11467, assembly GCF_052952715.1. NCBI lineage: Bacteria > Pseudomonadati > Pseudomonadota > Betaproteobacteria > Burkholderiales > Burkholderiaceae > Burkholderia > Burkholderia sp. YIM B11467. The sequence goes on along the minus strand of NZ_JBQVSQ010000002.1, from coordinate 689,063 downwards.
TCTGCACGACCGGATTGCCCGCCTGCACCCATTCGCCGACGCGGTACAGCGTGTCGTACACGCGCCCGGCGGCGGGTGCGGCGACGCGCTTCTGGTCGAGCTTCCATTGCGCGGCGGCCACCGCCGCCTGCGCGGCGTCGACCTGTGCGGCTTGCGCGGCGAGCTGCTGCGCGCGGCCCGGCAGGCGCGCGACGTCGACCTGGTTGTGCAGCTCGCGCGCCTGCGCGGCGGTGGTCTGCGCGGACGTGCGCGAATCGTCGAGTTGCTGCTTCGACAGGCCGCCGGCCGCGTACTGGCGTTCGTCGCGCGCGAGCTGCGCGGCGGCCCGCGCGGCCTGCGCGGTGGCCTGGGCGAGCTGCGCCTGCGTGACCGCGACTTCCGGCGGGCGCTTGCCGGTCTGCAGGTCGGCAAGCTGCGCGCGTGCCGCCGCGAGCTGATGTTGCGCCTGCAGCAGCGCGTCCGTTTCGCTGGCGGCTTCGAGCGAGAACGCCGGCGTGCCGGCGGCGACGGCCTGGCCGCGTTCGACCGATAACTGCGTCAGCGTGCCCGATTGCGACGACGACAGGTACACGAATTCGCCTTCGACATAACCCTGGTAGGTCGTGGCGTGGTCCGTCGACCGTCCGCAACCGGCGAGCAGCGCGACGGCGGCGGCCAGTACGAGCGGCAACGCGCGGGTGGCGTTCATGACCGACTCCGCGGCGCGGCGGCCGGCGGCTGCAGGCCGGAACCGAGCAGCGCGCGGACGTGCCGGTGCAGCACGTCGCGGTCGATCGGCGGCAGGCCGCGCGCGCTTTGCCACAGCTTCGCGGTCGCGAGCGGCAGCATCACGAGCGCGATGATCGAATGGAACAGGAACGCGGGTTCGAGCGCGGGGTTCAGCGTGCCGGCCTGCTGCGCGCCGCGGATGCGTTCGGCGAAACGCCCGACATGCTCGAGCGGAATGCGCCGGACCATCCGCTCACGCAGCAGCCCGCCTTCGTGGATGATCTCGCGCAGCCAGATCGACGGCAGCCACGGCATGCGGTGCGTGACGTCGAAGAAGCGGTCGACGAGTTCGGCGACGAGCGCGAACGGATCGTTGTCGATCTGCGGCTCGGTCGGCCGCCACACGAACGCGATGGCCTGCGCGATCCGTTCCTCGACGATCGCGTCGAGCAGCTGTTCGCGGTTCGTGAAGTAGTAGTGGACCATCGCCGACGTGACGCCGGCGGCGGAAGCGATCTGCGCGACCGTCGTCGCGGCGATGCCGCGCTCGGCGAACAACTGCGTTGCGACGTCGAGCATGTGGTCGCGCAGGTCGAAATCGCTTACCGACGGGCGGCGCCCGCGCGGCTTGGCGACGGTGGATTTCGCGTTCATGAAATCGACGCTAATTGATGAGTTAGTTAATTTCAAGGAAGGGTTTTCGCCGTCCTTGATCGGGATCAGGCGAGCGTCGAATGGCGGCGCAGACAAGCGGGGACGCGATGGGGCGGCGGGCAGGGTGCAGAGGGGGGCGTGTAGGGAGTGATTAACGAGAAACAGAGGGAATCGGCGAAACCGGCGGGGAAGCCGGTCGCGAAGCGGGGCGCGGGCCGGACATGGCACGCGCCCCGGAGCGGGGTTACTGATCGATCGGCGATTTCAGCGGCTCGTGTTCGCCGGTCAGCCCGAACACGACGAGCTGCGCGGGTTCGGTCGCGCTCGCGTTGCGCGATACCTGGTGGCGCGAGCCAGGTGCTTCGTACCAGCCTTCGCCGGCGCGGTAGCGGCGCAGCGGGCCGCCGTTCACCTGCGACAGCACTTCGCCTTTCGACACGACCGCGAACACCGAGCCGAGGTGCTTGTGTGCTTCGGATGCCTGGCCGGGCGCATAGTCGACGGTCGCGACGACGGCGAACTTGCCAGGCGCTTCGGGCACGGTCTGCCGCATGATCGCGTGCACGTTGTCGCCGGCGTCGTGCGCATGGGCGGCGGCCGGCAGCGCGGCGGTCAGCACGAGCCCCGCACACAGGGCGGCTCGATGGAGCATGGAGCGGATCATCGTCGTCTCCTTACTCGGGCATCTTGCGGAACGCGATCGCGAAGCGGTTCCACGAGTTGATCGTCGCGATCAGCATCGACAGGTCGAACAGCTCCTCGTCGCTGAAATGCGGCTTCACGGCTTCCCAGACGGCGTCGGGCACGTGATTGCTGGCGACCAGCGTCAGCGCCTCGGTCCACTCCAGCGCGGCACGTTCGCGCTCGGTGAAGAACGGCGTTTCGCGCCACGCGACGACGGTTGCGAGACGGCGGTCGGTTTCGCCGCCCTTGCGCGCGTCGGTCGTGTGCATGTCGACGCAGAACGCGCAGCCGTTGATCTGCGACGCGCGCAGGCGGACGAGTTCGGCGAGCGGCTTCTCGATCGAGCTCTTCGCGAGGAATTCCTCGGCGTTGCGCATCACCTTCATCGCATTCGGGCTGGCGGTATAGAAGTTCAGGCGCTGTTGCATGGCAGGTCCTTGTTCGGTTGGTGCGCCGGGTGGCGCGACAGGACCCACTTTAAGACGTGTATTGGCCTGCTTGAATGACCAATTTCATGGAAATTCAGGTAACCAGTGCCGAGTCGCCGAGATTGCCCGAACCCAGCAATCCGGCCAGCTTCGCGAGCGCCGTGTCGATGCGCAGCGCGTCGATCCCGCCATAGCCGAACAGCAGCCCCGCACGGACCGGCACGCCGACATGGAACCCCGAAATTCCGTACAGGCCGATGTTCTGCGCGCGCGCCGCGCGAACCAGCGCCGCTTCGTCGATTCCCGGCTTCAGGTGCGCGGCGAGGTGGATGCCGGCGGTCGGCACGATCGGGTCGAACCACGGCGCGAGCGCGCCGCGCAGATGCGCGATCAGCATCTTGCGGCGCGCGTCGTAGTGCTTCTGCACGCGCTTCAGGTGCCGCGCGAAATCGCCTTCGAGCATGAAGCGCGCGAGCGCCGCCTGCGTCAGCGCGCAGGTGTGCCAGTCGACGATCTGTTTTGCCTTGGCCAGCGCGCCGCGCAGCGCGCGCGGCGGAATCGCATAACCGATCCGCAGGTCGGGAAAGATCGTCTTCGAGAACGTGCCGACGTACGCGACGAGGCCCGTGCGGTCGAGGCTCTTCAGCGATTCCACCGGCCGGCCTTCGAAGCGGAATTCGCCGTCGTAGTCGTCCTCGATGATCAGCGCGCGGCGGCGCTGCGCCCATTCGAGCAGCGCGATGCGCCGCTCCAGCGTCATCGGCATCCCGAGCGGGAACTGATGCGACGGCGTCACGTAGACGAGGCGCGCATCGTCGGGCAGCCGTTCCGTGACGAGGCCGTGCGCGTCGACCGGCACGCCGATCACCGTCGCGCCGAGTGACGCGAATGCGGCGCGCGCGGGCGGATAGCCGGGATCCTCGACCGCGACGACGTCGCCGGGCCGCACGACGACGCGCGCGAGCAGGTCGAGCGCCTGTTGCGCGCCGTGCGTGACGAGCACGTCGTCCCAGCTGCACGCCACCGCGCGGCTGAACGCGACGTAGCGCGCGATCGCGCCGCGCAGCTGCGGGTCGCCGGCCGGGTCGTGGTACTGGCCGGGGCCGCGCGCCTGCTGGCGCAGCGCGTGGTGCAGGCAGCGCCGCCACGCGTCGAACGGAAACAGCGTCTTGTCGGTCACGCCGCCGCGGAAGTCGAAGCCGGGCGAATCCTGCGGCGCGGGCATCGCGAGTGCGTCGGGCAGCTCGTTCCATAGCGCGCGTGCGTCGACCGCGTCGATGCGCGGGGTGTCCTCGACGAGCGACGGCGCCGACATCGCGGCGGCATGCGGCACGCGCGCGAGGCCGTCGGCGACGAACGTGCCGTCGCCGGCACGTGTATTCAGGTAACCCTCGGCGACGAGGCGCTCGAACGCATCGAGCGTCGTCTTGCGCGATACGCCGAGCTGTTTCGCGAGATCGCGCGTCGACGGCAGCCGCGCGCCGCCTTCGAGACGCCCGTCGACGATCGCGGTGCGCAGTTGCCGGAAGATTTGCCCGGACAGGTCGTGACGGCCTTCGATGCGGATCGCGATGTCCATCGCAGTGGTTACCTCGATTGGGGTGATTTTGCTTCGATCAGCATACCGGAAGTCGGCATGCTACCGTCACCGGCATCGACCGACGCCGCAGCCCCGTCGCCCGATTGGACCGCGGCCCGCCGCTGCCTTACGATCCACGACAACCCCAAACCGGAGCGTCCCCATGCTGTCCGAAGACGAACTTGCGCTGCTCGACGCGATCCTCGCCACCGGCAGCCTGTCGCGCGCCGCCGCGCGGCTCGGCAAGGCGCCGTCGACGGTGTCGCACGCGGCGCGCCAACTCGAAACGCGTTTCGATGCGCTGCTGTTCGACCGGCGCGGCTACCGGCTGCAGCTCACGCCGGCCGGGCAATTGCTGGCCGACGAGGCGTCGCGGCTGGCGCTGGACGTCGCGCGGCTGACGCAGCGCGTGCGGCAGGTCGCGAGCGGCTGGGAGGACCGGCTGTCGATCGTCAGCGACGAAGTGCTGGAGTTCGACACGCTGTTGCCGGTGGTCCGCGCGTTCGACGCGCTCGACTCGGGCGTGTCGCTGCGCTTCACGCACGAAGTGCTCGGCGGCACCTGGGAAGCGCTGCGCGACGGTCGCGCGGACCTGGTGGTCGGTGCGACCAACGAGCCGCCGGCGATTCAGGGCTTCAAGTGGTTCGAACTGGGCGGGATGGAGTGGGTGTTCGCGGTGTCGCCGCGCCATCCGCTGGCCTCCGCGGACGACGTGCTGACGCGGGACGCGATCGGCGCGCATCGCGCGGTCGTCGTCGCCGATTCGTCGCGGGGCGCGGCCGGCCGCGCTTACGGCCTGCTCGGCGGGCAGGCCCTGCTCGCGGTGCCGTCGATGCGCGCGAAGATCCTCGCGCAGCGCGACGGGCTCGGCGTCGGCTGGGTGCCGCGCCGGCGCGTGGCCTCGCTGCTCGCGCGCGGCGAACTCGTCGAGAAACGGACGGCCGATCCGCGCGAACCGAACCTGCTGTATGTCGCGTGGCGCGGCGACCGCGACGGCCGCGCGCTGCAATGGTGGCTGGAGCAATTGCGCGAGCCGAGACTCGCGCAGCGCCTGCTCGACGGGATCGACGTGGCCGGCTGAGACGGAGCAAGGCGGGCGCGGCACCCGCTCGAACACGTTCGACGATTTCGAACATGTTCGCCGCGCGCGTCGTACGGCAACGCAGGGTGCCGCGCGCATCCTGTGTTCACGGTCAACTCACCGGTTCACAGGAGAACATCATGCAACGCTTCGAAGGAAAAACGGTCCTCGTCACGGGCGGCAACAGCGGTATCGGCCTGGCGGCCGCCCGCGCATTCGCGGCCGAAGGCGCGCGGGTCATCATCACCGGGCGCGACGCGCAGACGCTCGAGACCGCACGGCAGACGCTCGGCGAAGGCGCGCTCGCGATCCGCAACGAGGCCGGCAGCGTCGCGTCGGCCCGCGCGCTGGCGGACGCGATCGCGACGGCCGGCGTGCGGCTCGACGCCGTGTTCATCAACGCGGGCGTCGCGAAACTCGCGCCGTTCGCCGACAGCGACGAGGCCATGTGGGACCTCGTGTTCAACACCAACGTGAAGGGCGCGTATTTCCAGATCCAGTCGCTGGTGCCGCTGCTGAACCGCGGCGCGTCGATCGTGATCAACGGCTCGATCAACGCGCATATCGGGATGCCCGGCTCGTCGGTCTACGCGGCGAGCAAGGCGGCCGTCAATTCGTTCGCGAAGACGCTGTCGACGGAATTGCTGCCGCACGGCGTGCGCGTGAACGTCGTGAGCCCGGGGCCGGTGCAGACGCCGCTGTACGGCAAGCTCGGGCTCGATGCGGCGACGCTCGATGCGACGGCCGACAAGATCAAGGGCCTTGTCCCGATCGGCCGGTTCGGCACGCCGGATGAAATCGCGTCGACGGTGCTGCACCTCAGTGCGCCGGAGTCCGCGTTCATCGTCGGCGCGGAAATCATCGCGTCGGGCGGGATGGGGTTGCTCTGAGCGCCGAAGGTTAGCGGGGCGACGACGTGACCGGCCGGTAGCCGGAGCGATTGGGGCCAGGTGCGGGCCGGGCGGGTGGCGATTGGGCCGCTCGCCCGGTCGTGCTGTGAAACCCATGCGGGCGGCAGGGTCGAGTGGGTGTCTACTAGACGACCGGTCTAATTCGGCGATATGATCCGGCTTCATGAATGCGACGGCACTCACATCGCGGACGCGAAATTGCCACATGCGGCTGGAATGCTGAAGGCGTTGCCCTTGAGTCCATCGGTATCGCTTGGCCGTCATGCTTTTTTTTAAGCCGATTTATAGACGACTGGTCTAATAGGCGGAAACGGATTTTCGGCGACGTCCGCCGCACGTCGGCGCGCGACAGCTGACTAACCGTCAGGTGCCTGCGTGATCGGCACGCCGTCTGCTCGATCCAGGCGGCCGCGCCGACGGCCCCGTTCCCGTCCACTTTCGAAGGAGTATCCGATCATGAAGATTCTGGTTGTCCTGACCTCGCACGACACGCTCGGCGACACCGGCAAGAAGACCGGCTTCTGGCTCGAGGAACTGGCCGCGTCGTACTACACGTTCAAGGATGCGGGCGTCGAGCTGACGCTCGCGTCGCCGAAGGGCGGCCAGCCGCCGCTCGACCCGAAAAGCAGCGATCCGGCGTCGCAGACCGACGCGACGCGCCGTTTCGAAGCCGATGCGGCGGCCAAGGCCGAACTCGCTTCGACGCACAAGCTGGCCGACGTGTCGGTGGACGACTACGACGCCGTGTTCTACCCGGGCGGCCACGGCCCGTTGTGGGATCTCGCGGAGGATCTGCATTCGATCCGCCTGATCGAGCATGCGCTCGCGGCCGGCAAGCCGGTCGCGGCCGTCTGCCACGCACCGGGCGTGCTGCGCCACGTGAAGAACCCGAAGACCGGCGAATCGGTCGTGCGCGGCAAGCGTGCGACGGGCTTTACCAACAGCGAGGAAGCGGCCGTCGAATTGACGGAAGTGGTGCCGTTCCTCGTCGAGGACATGCTGAAGACCAACGGCGCGGAATTCGAGCGCAGCGCCGACTGGGCGCCGCATGTCGTCACCGACGGGCTGCTGATCACCGGGCAGAACCCCGCGTCGTCGGAACCTGCCGCCGAGGCACTGCTCGCGAAGCTCGGCCGCCAGTAAGCACGCAAGCACATGGCGCCGGCCGGGCCGGCGCCGTTCCGTATCCGTCGCCGGGCGCGATCTGCCCGCCGACGGCCCGAATCGTTCCGCCGTGCACGCCGCACGGCGCGTTCCCAGTCGTTTTGCAGAACCAAGCAAAGGAGTCGTGGATGTCTGCCCTGTTCGAACCGTTCAAACTCAAGGATGTCACGCTGCGCAACCGCATCGCGGTGCCGCCGATGTGCCAGTACGTCGCCGAAGACGGCGTCGTCAACGACTGGCATCACGTGCATCTGGCGAGCATCGCGCGCGGCGGCGCGGGCCTCGTGATCGCGGAGGCGACGGCCGTGTCGCCGGAAGGGCGCATCACGCCGGGCTGCGCGGGACTGTGGAACGATGCGCAGGCCGAAGCGTTCGCGCCATCGGTCGCGGCGATCAAGGCGGCCGGCTCGGTGCCCGGCATCCAGATCGCGCACGCGGGCCGCAAGGCGAGCGCGAACCGTCCGTGGGAAGGCGACGACCATATCGCCGAAGGCGATCCGCGCGGCTGGCAGACCATCGCGCCGTCGGCCGTGCCGTTCGGCGCGCATCTGCCGAAGGTGCCGCGTGAAATGACGCACGACGACATCGCCCGCGTGCAGGCCGACTTCGTCGCATCGGCGAAGCGCGCGCGTGACCTGGGCTTCGAATGGCTCGAACTGCACTTCGCGCACGGCTATCTCGGCCAGAGCTTCTTCTCGGTGCATTCGAACCAGCGCGACGACGAATACGGCGGTTCGGCCGAGAATCGCGGCCGCTTCCTCGTCGACACGCTCGCGGCGGTCCGCAAGGTATGGCCCGAACATCTGCCGCTGACCGCGCGCCTGGGCGTGATCGAATACGACGGCCGCGACGACGAGACGCTCACCGAATCGATCGCGCTCACGCAGCGGATGAAGCAGGCAGGGCTCGACATGCTTAGCGTGTCGGTCGGCTTCTCGACGCCCGACGCACGGATTCCGTGGGGCCCGGCGTTCCTCGCGCCGATCGCCGAGCGCGTGCGCCGCGAGGCCGGGCTGCCGGTGTCGTCCGCGTGGGGGATCGACACGCCGCAACTGGCGAACCGCGTCGTCGCCGAACAGCAACTCGATCTCGTGATGGTCGGCCGCGCGCATCTCGCCGATCCGCACTGGCCGTACTACGCGGCGAAGCAGCTCGGCGTCGAGCGCCCGTCGTGGACGCTGCCCGCGCCGTACGCACACTGGCTCGAACGTTACCGGATCGCCGACAAGGTGGCCTGAGCGGGTGAGATAACGCGCCGCCGATCCGGCGCCGATGGATAGAATGGCGGTTCGCGCAGGCCGGTGGCTTGCGCGAACCGCCATTTTTTCCATTTCGACAGAGGTGCCATGGGCGTCCATGTCCCGTCGTCTCACGATCCCGCCGCGCGACCGCGCGGGCAGCAGATCGCCCGCGCCGTGCTGTATGCGGCGCTGCTGGTGCTCGCGCTGTGGGTGATCCGCGACTTCATTCCCGCCATCGCGTGGGCCTGCGTGAGCGCCATCGCGATGTGGCCGCTGCTGAAGCGCTTCGAGTCGCACCGGCTGTTCCGCGACCGGCCGACGGTCATCGCGCTCGTCATCACGGCGGCGATCTCGCTGCTCGTCGTGCTGCCGGTCGCCATCGCGGCGACCGAGGCGGTTGCGCAGGCGCACGACCTGCGCGAGTGGCTGCACTCGATTCAGGACAACGGCATTCCGCTGCCGGAAGTGGTCGGTCGGCTGCCTTACGGCGCCGCGCAGATCACCGAATGGTGGCAGGCCAATCTCGGCCATCCGCTGCATGCGTCCAGCGCGATGCACGGCGTCAACAGCGAGAAATTCCTCGCGTACGGCCGGCAATTCGGCACGAAGCTCGCGCATGCGCTGCTCGAATTCGGCTTCATGCTCGTCACGCTGTTCGTGATCCTGCGCGCGGGCCACAAGTTGTCGGGCGCATTGCTGCAGGGCGCGCGGCGCGTATTCGGGCGCAACGGCGCGGAACTGATCGAGCGGATGGTCGCGGCCGTGTTCGGTACGGTGACGGGGCTCGTCGTCGTCGGGCTCGGCGAGGGCGCGCTGCTCGGCATCGCCTATGCGCTTGCGGGCGTCCCGCATGCGGCGCTGCTCGGCCTCGTGACGGCGGTCGCCGCAATGCTGCCGTTCTGCGCGCCGATCGTGTTCTGTGGCGCGGCGCTCTGGCTGTTCGTGCAGGGCGCGACCGTGTGGGCCGTCGTGGTGGCCGTGCTCGGTTTCGTCGTCGTGTTCGTCGCCGAGCATTTCGTGCGGCCGGTGCTGATCGGCAACTCGGCGCGGCTGCCGTTCCTGCTCGTGCTGTTCGGCATCCTCGGCGGCGCCGAGACGTTCGGCCTGATCGGGCTGTTCGTCGGCCCCGCACTGATGACGGTGCTGACGGTGCTGTGGGTCGAATGGATCGCGTGACGATGCACGCCGTTGCGCCGGTTTGACGCATCGGCGCAGCGGCATGGATGCGCGGGCAAGCATCCGCCGGCCGCAACGGTCGGCAACGCTCGGGCTTGCGCCGGGGCATGCAACGTGCGTGGAAACCAGCGATTCGGATGCGGATCTCTACATTTCTTTTCGATCCGGACCCAAAGGTCGAGTAGCATGAGGTTTTCGATCGCGCCGGCACGGCGCAGCAGATTTCCCCAAGCATGCGATTGATTACGATGTCCCGTCCCGCAGCGACGCTGTCCCTGGCCGCCAGCTGCCTGATGTTGCATGGCTGCGCGTGGTTCGACTCGTGGCTGCCGTTTTCGTATTCGCGCACGCCGCTGGCAAGGGCCGCGTCGCGGCATGGCGCGACCCGCGCCGACATCGTCCGCGCCGGCGGCAACCCGCGCAGCGTCTGGATGGTCCGCAACGGCAGCGGCGTCTGCTACAACTACTTCATCGAACACGGCAACGATCACCGGACTTATTTCGTCGTGTTCGACCGGGCCGGCGTCGTCACGCAACACGGCTTCGATACCTGCATGGACGCCGACCGCAACGGCAAGCTGCAGTCGGGCAACGGCAGTTAGTCAGTACGGCCGCCGCCGGCCGCATCACGCGGTCACGCGATCGTGTCGACCACGCCGCCGTCAACGCGCAGCGCCGCGCCGGTTGTCGCCGAAGCCTGCGGCGAGCACACGTACACCACCAGGTTCGCGACCTCCTCGGGCGTCGCGGGCCGCTGGATGATCGAGCTCGCGCGATGGTTGCGCACGAAATCCACGGCCACGTCTTCGACGCTGCGGCCGGATTCGTCGGCCGTTTCCTTCAGCAGCGCCCGCACGCCGTCCGACATCGTCGGCCCCGGTAGCACCGAGTTGACGGTCACGTTCGTGCCGGCCGCGAGCTTCGCGAGGCCGCGCGCGATCGACAGTTGCGCGGTTTTCGTGAAGCCGTAGTGAATCATGTCGACCGGGATGTTCAGGCCCGATTCCGACGAAATGAACACGACGCGCCCGGCGTTGCGTTCGATCATCCCTTTCAGGTAATGCCGCGCGAGGCGCACGCCCGACATCACGTTCGTCTGGAAGTAATGCTCCCATTCGGCGTCGTCGATGTCGAAGAACGCCTTCAGGCCGTAGATACCCGCGTTGTTGACGAGGATGTCGGCATCAGGCGTGTGCTCCGTGATGCGCGCGACGCCAGTGGCATCGGACAGGTCGGCGGCGACGCCGTCGACGCTCGCGCCGGGCACGGCGGTGCGCAGGTGCGCGAGCGCGGACTGCACCGACGCGTCGCTGCGGCCGTTGACGACGACGCGTGCGCCTGCGTGCGCGAGGCCTTCGGCGATGGCGAGCCCGATGCCGGCGGTGGAGGCGGTGACAACCGCGGTCTTGCCTTTCAGATCGATGTGCATGTGGGTGACGGGAGAGGAGTGAACAGGAACCGCCGCGCATGCCGCGGCGAGCGGAATTCAAAGCTTAGGTCAAACCGCGCGATCCGGTATCGAAGCTGCAAAGTGCCGGTTGCATCGGCCCGCACAGTCTTGTACGGTGAGCGTTCGCCGTCCGAACCGGGAGCCCGCCGCGTGAGCCGTACCGCCAACCGATCCGCCGTACCGTCGCCGTTCTGGCGCGATGCCGCGCTGCCGTTCATCGAGGCGCGCACCGTCGATGACGGGCGTTCGATCTGCTACGCGAAGCACACGCACGACACGTTTTCGGTGGGCGCGATCGTCGGCGGCACGAGCACCTACGTGAACGGCGCGACGAACGAACACGTCGGGCGCGGCGTGCTCGTGATCATCGATCCGGAACAGGTGCACGCGTGCAATCCGTACGGTCCCGACGCGTGGGCGTACCGGATGGTCTACGTCGACGTGCCATGGCTCGCGCGGCTGCAGCATTCGCTGGGCCGGGATCCGAATGGCGATTTCCACGGGTTTTCGCCGAAGTTGACGGAACGGCGCGACCTGTTCACGCAATTTGGCGGCTTCTATCGCACGCTCGTGTCGTCCGCGATCGATCCGCTCGGCAAGGAGAGCGCGGCGGTCGAATTCTTCACCGCGCTGCACGGCGCGCTCGATCGCGAGCTGTCCGACCCGCGGCCCGGGGACGACAACGCAAAGCTCGCGCGCGCGGCCGACTACATCGCCGCGAATTGCCGCGAGGGCGTCACGCTCGATGCGATCTGCGCGGCGGCCGACCTTTCGCCGTCGTATCTGATCCGCGCATTCAACGCGCGCTACGGCATGACGCCGCATGCATTCCTGATCGATCGTCGCGTGCAGTACGGCCGCACCGAGCTGCGCCGCGGCCGGCCGATCGCCGACGTCGCGCTCGACGCGGGTTTTGCGGACCAGGCGCATTTCCAGCGCGCGTTCCGGCGGATCGCGGCCGCGACGCCCGGGCAGTACCGCAGCGCGATGAGTTGAACGGGCGCGCGGCTACACGTCGAGCAGAAACAGCGCGCTGCCCGCGAGCAGCAGCGCCATCAACCGGTTGAACAAACGCATGCGCCGCGCATTCGCAAGCCGGTGCCGCAGCGATGCGCCCGCATACGCCCAGCACGCGATCGACGCGAAACAGATCACCAGATACAGCGCGGCGAATAACCAGACCTGCGTGCGGTCGCCATCGGCCGCATACGCACCCATCGCGGCCACGCACGCGAGCCACGCCTTCGGGTTCAGCCACTGCATCGCCGCGCCGGCCGCCGCCGTCGGGCCGGCCACGTCCGGGTCGGCCGACAGCCGGCCGTCATCGAGCGCGAGCCGCAGCGCCATATACAGCAGGAACGCGATCCCCGACCACTGCGTGGCGGTCGTCAGCACGGGCCAGCGCGCGAGCGCCGCGTGCAGGCCGAGGCCGATCAGCAGGAACAGCGCGACGAAACCGAGCGTCGCGCCGGCCGCATAGCGCAGGCTCGCGCCGAGCCCGTGGCGCGCGCCCGCGCTGAGCGCGACGATGTTGACGGGACCGGGGGTGATCGACGAGGCGAGCGCGAACGCGGCCATCGAAACCAGCATGCTCATTGGATGTCTCCATGCGAAATGTCGAAAGTCGCATCGAGACTACGGAAGCCGAACCGGTCCGTATTGAAGAAAACTGCCCTCGGCGGCGCGCGGCCGCCGTCAGTGCAATGCGCGCGGCGTATGCGCCGGTTGCGCGTCGTGCGTATCGGCGGGGCCGTTGGCATCGGCCGGGCGCAGCGGGCCGCCCGCGCAAGGTTGGGTCGATACCGAGAAGCCGAACGTATTGACGCCGCCCGAGCATGCGACGAACACGCCACCGCCGTGCATCTCGGCCACGGCCTTGACGATCGACAGCCCGAGCCCGTGGTTCTCCTTGCTGTTCGCGCGCGCTTCCTCGAGCCGGTAGAAGCGCTCGAACACGTGCGAGCGCTGGGCGGGATCGATCGGTTCGCCGGGGTTCGCGACGGCCATTTCGACGAGCGCGTCGCGGCGCGTGATCGTCACGTTCAGCGTCGCGCCGGGCGCCGAATGCTGGATCGCGTTGATCAGCAGGTTCGTCATCGCGCGGCGGAACAGCGACGGATCGACGGCCGCGCGCGCATCGCCGTGCAGTTCGGCGTGCAGTTGCGCCTCATCGAGCGGGATTTCGAGGAAGTCGAGCATGCGCCGCACCTCGTCGGCGAGCGACACGTCCTTCAGGTCGGTCGCGCGTTCACCGCGGTCGCTGCGCGACAGGAACAGCATGTCGTTGATGATCACGCGCAGCCGCTCGAACTCCTCGAGGTTCGACTGCAGCGTTTGGCGCATCCGGTCGACCGAGCGGTCGCGGCTCGTCAACGCGACCTGGGTCTGGCCGATCAGGATGCTGACCGGCGTGCGCAGCTCGTGCGCGACGTCCGCGTTGAATGCCTCGAGCCGCGCGTAGGTTTGCTGGATGCGGTCGAGCGCGCCGTTGAACGCCGCGGCGAGGTCGCGCAGTTCGGCCGGCAGCGCGTCGGTCTGTAGCCGCTGGCGGCGGTTCGTGGCGCTCACGGTTGCCGCATCCTGCGACAGCCGGTCGAGCGGCGCGAGCCCGAAGCGCGCGACCGCGCGGCTCAGCAGCAGCGTGATGACGGTGGCCGTCGCGATCAGCACGGCGAGGGTCCAGCCGAAGCGGCGCAGCATCCGCTGCGTGCGCTCGCACGAACTGGCGACGACCAGCTGCAGTGTCGGCCGCTCGCCGCTGCCGGCTACGGTGACGGTTTTCGTCATCACGTCGTAGCTGCTGTCGTTCAGCGCGTAGCGCTGGAACGAGCCGTTCGGCGGCTCGATGGGTACGCCGTTCACGGGGTTGCCGAAGCGGAAGGCGGGATCGGGACTGACGATCTGGTAGTGCGTCGAGCCATCGGGCGGTTCGAAATCGCTGAGCTTCTCTTGCAGCAGGCGCCCGCGCGCGGCCGTGGTGGCATGCGACACGATCAGTTCGGCGACCTTGGCGCGCGTGTCGAGCGTCGCGCGCAGCTCCGCGAACAACTGGCGCTCCATCATCACGAACAGCCCGCAGCCGACCAGCGTGAACACGAGCAGCGACACGATGCCGAACATCGCGGAGAGCCGCAGGACGATCGAGCGTTTCATGCCTGCCTCTCGGCGTCGCCTTCCTCGCGCGCCTCGAGCACGTAGCCCATGCCGCGGATCGTGTGCAGCAGCTTCTCCGCGAACGGGCCGTCGAGTTTCGCGCGAAGGCGCTTGATCGCCGTCTCGACGACGTTCGCGTTGCTGTCGAAGTTCACGTCCCACACGAGTTCGGCGATCGTCGTCTTCGACAGCACCTCGCCGCTGCGCCGCGCGAGCACGCCGAGCAGCTGGAATTCCTGCGCGGTCAGGTCGAGCCGCGTGCCGTCGCGGGTCGCGCGGCGGCCGATCAGGTCGACGCGCAGGTCGCCGATCGAGATCAGCGTCGATTCCTGCACGCGGGCACGGCGCGTCAGCGCGCGCAGCCGTTCGATCAGCTCGAGGAACGAGAAAGGCTTGGTCAGATAGTCGTCGGCGCCGCCGCGCAGCCCGCGCACGCGATCGTCGACACGGTCGCGGGCGGTCAGCATGATGACGGGCGTCTGCTTTTGCGCGCGCAACGCGCGCAGCACGCCGAAGCCGTCGAGCTTCGGCAGCATCACGTCGAGCACGACCACGTCGTAGTCGAATTCGACGGCTTTCCACGCGCCGTCCTCGCCGTCGAGCGCGGTATCGACGACCCAGCCTTCCTCGGTCAGGCCGCTCTTCAGGTATTCGACGACTTTCGGTTCGTCTTCGACGATCAGCACTTTCATATTGTGTGTCCGCGTAACCGGGTTAAGGGCCGACGCCCGCGGTGCGCTGCGGGCCCGCCGTCGCGACGTCGGACGGTGCGGGGCCGTGCGTCGCATCGCCGTCCCAGCCGCCGCCGAGCGCCTTCGCGAGAAAAACGACGAGCGCCGCGCGCTGGCCCTGGATCTGCACGGCCTGGCGCTCGCTCGTCAGCAGTTGCTGCTGGGCCGTCAGCACGTCGATGAACGGCGTCAGGCCGCCCGCGTAGCGATCCTGCGCGAGCGACACGAGCTTGCGCGCGTCGTCGACGGCCGCCGACGCCTGCTGCGCGGCTTCGGCCAGCACCGACAGGCCCGTCACCGCATTCTGCACCTCCTGGAACGCGGTGAGCACGGTCTGCCGGTAGCTGGCCTGCGCGGCCGTATAACCGGCCTGCGCGAAATCGACACCGGCCTTCAGCTTGCCGCCTTCGAACAGCGGCTGGCTGACCGACGCGCCGACCGACCACAGCAGCGCCGGTACGGTGAACAGGCCCGCGAAGCGCGTCGCATCCCAGCCGAGGTCCGGCGACAGCATGATGCGCGGGAAATACGCGGCGCGCGCGACGCCGATCTGCGCGTTCGCGGCGGCCATCGCGCGCTCGGCCGACGCGACGTCGGGCCGCCGCTGCAGCAGGTCGCTCGGCATGCCGGTCGGCAGCGCGGGCGCGTTGATCGGCACCACGCGCGGCGGCAGCGAGAATGCGGGGGCCGGCGTGCCGACCAGCGTCGCGATCGCGGTTTCGACCTGCGCGCGCTGTTGGAGCAGCAACTGCGCCTGCGTGCGCGTCGCGTCGAGCTGGGCGCGCTGCTGCAGCAGGTCGAGGCCCGACACCGCGCCGAGTTCATGGCGCGCGTCCACGTAGTCGAGCGCCTTCTGCTGCAGGTCGATCGAACGCTTGACGACGTCGATCTCGGTGTCGAGCTCGCGCAGCGCGAAATAGCTCGACGCGAGATCGGCGGTCAGCACGAGGCGCGCGTTCACGAAATCGTCGTGGGCCTGCTCGGTGCTCGCCTGCGCGGATTCGACGCTGCGCCGCACGCGGCCGAACAGGTCGAGCTCGTAGCTGACGCTCGCGCCGACCTGGATGTCGTTCTGCACGGTCGACGCGTTGACTGTCGCGTAGTTGGTCTGCGGCCGGTCGGCGGAGATCTTGAAGCGCTGGCCGCTCGCGTTCAGGCCGACCGCCGGATATTGCGCGGACGCGACCGACGCGAGCGTCGCCTTCGCCTGGTCGTAGCGCGCGGCGACGGCCTTGAGGTTCTGGTTGTTGCGCAGCGCATCGGTTTCGAGCGCGTCGAGCTGCGGATCGCCGAACGCGGTCCACCACGCCGGATCGAGCGGCGCGCGGGCCGGCGCGGCCGGATGCCAGTACGCGTCGGCCGGGTCGAGCCGCCACGTGGCCGGCGTATCGACGGCCGGGCGCTGGTAGTCAGGGCCGACCGTGCAGGCGGCGAGGGCGGTGGCCGCCACGACGGCGGCGAGCGCCGCGGGCCGCACGCGAACGCGTGTCGCGATCACGACTTCGCTCCCGCCGCGCCGGAGGCGGGTTTCGCTGCCGGCGCCGACACGATGACCTGGTCGCCATTGGCGAGCGCGTCGCCCGGGTTCGCGACGAGCCGGTCGTTCGGCGTGAGCGGCCCGTCGACTTCGAGCGTCTGGCCGATCGTGCGCACGATCGTCACCTGTTTCAGGCGGACCTGGCCGTTCGCGTCGACGGTCGCGACCGTCGACGCGAACGGCCAGGTCCGCCGGCAACCGGTGACGATCGTGCGCACGATCGTCACCTGTGGCAGGCGGACCTGGCCGTTCGCGTCGACGGTCGCGACCGTCGGGCCTTCGGCACGGAACAGCAACGTGTTGGCCGGAACCTGCAGGCGGCCGATCGGCGTCATCGGCAGCGTCGCCTGCACGTACGCGCCGGGCAGCAGCCGGCCGTCCGGGTTCGGCAGCGTGATCTCGATCTGCAGCGAGCGCGTCGCGACGTCGATCGCCTCGGACGTGCGCGTGATCGTGCCGTCGAAGGTCTGGCCCGGCAGCTCGGTCTGCGCGACGCTCACGTGCTGGCCGACCTTCACCTGCTGCGCATAGGCCTGCGGCACCTGCACGTAGAGGCGCAGCCGGTCGGCCTGCACGACCGTGAACAGCGAGCGGCCCGCGTTACCGGAACTGACGAGATCGCCGACGTCGACGTTGCGCTGCGTGACGATCCCGTCGATCGGCGCGACGATCCGCTGGAAGCCTTTCAGCTCGGTGAGCCGGCGCATGTTCGCATCGGCCGCGGCGAGGTTCGCGGTGCCCTGGTTGAACGCGCCTTGCCGATCGTCGAGTTCCTGCTGCGAGACGGCATCGCGCTGGCGCAACTGCTGCGCGCGGTCGAACGACGTCTTCGCGAGCGCAAGCGTCGCCTGCGCCTGCTGGCGCTGCGCGGTGGCCTGCGCGAGTTCCTGGTTCAGTTCGGGCGTGTCGAGTTCGGCGAGCACTTGCCCCTGCTTCACGTGCGCGCCGATGTCGGCCTGCCAGCGCAGCACGTAGCCGCTGGCGCGCGCGTAGATCGGCGCCTCGACGAAGCCGCGCAGCGTGCCGGGCAGCGTCAGCTTGCCGCCGGTCGCCGCGTCGACCGGATGCACGACGTTCACGTACTGGCGCGTGTTCTGCTCCGCGACCGCGTCGAGCCGGTTGCGGTTCAGCACGTTGACGACGATCGTGCGCGCGGCGCCGGCGGCCAGCAGCACGCCGATCACGATCAGGACGATCCGTCCGCGCCGCGACACCGACGTGCGCGTCGGCAGGTGCATGCCGTGTTCGTCCACCTGGATGCCGACGGAGCTGTGATGTTTCTCTTCCATGAATTCAACCAATTCAACCGGGTCTATAGGCGAAAGTCAGTGTCCGGCCTGGCGCGCGCGCCGTCGGGCCAGCCGCGAATGCACACCGCCGAACACGAGCGGCACGAACAACAACGTCGAAACGGTCGCGAACAGCAGCCCGCCGATCACCGCGCGGCCGAGCGGCGCGTTCTGCTCGGCGCCTTCGCCGAGACCGAGCGCCATCGGCACCATCCCGATGATCATCGCGAGCGCCGTCATCAGCACCGGCCGGATCCGCGTCGCGCCGGCCTCCAGCGCGGCCGTGAGCGGCGGCGCGCCGGCCGCGAGGCGCTGGCGCGCGAACGACACGACCAGAATGCTGTTCGCGGTCGCGACACCGACCGTCATGATCGCGCCCGTCAGCGCGGGCACGCTCAGGTGCGTGCCGGTGATGAACAGCATCCACGCGATACCGGCGAGCGCGGCCGGCATCGCGCTGATGATGATCAGCGGGTCGAGCCACGACTGGAAATTGACGACGATCAGCAGGTACACGAGCACGATCGCCATCGCGACACCCGCGCCGAGGCCGATATACGACGTGCGCATCGTCTCGATCTGGCCGCGCATCGTCAGCTCGGTGCCGCGCGGCAGCGTCGCGCGCGCGTCGGACACGATGCGGTCGATCTCGCCCGCGACCGAACCGAGGTCGCGGCCCTCGACGCTCACGTACAGGTCGATCGCCGGGCGGATGTTGTAGTGCGTGATCACGGCCGGGTTCGCGCCGCTGCGCATCTGCACCAGGTTGCCGAGCAGTTGCAGCGGCGCGCCCGTGCGGCCGCTCGCCGAGATCGGCGTGCCGAGCAGGTCGTCGACCGACGAGATGTTGTATTGCGGGGTCTGGATCTGCAGCGGGTACTGGACGCCGGTGCGCGGGTTGATCCAGAACGACGGCGTCGTCTGCGAACTGCCGGACAGCGAGATCAGCATGTTCTGCGCGACGTTCTGCGCGGAGAGATTGAGCTGCTGCATGCGCGTGCGGTCCATGTCGGCCAGCAGGGTCGGCTCGTCGTTGCGTTGCAGTACGTGCACGTCGACGGCGCCGGGGATTTGCCTGACCTTTTTCATCAGGCTGCTTGCGATTGTCATGTTACTCGCGAGATCGTTGCCGAGCACCTGCACGTCGATGGCGGCCGGCTGACCGAAGTTCAGGATCTGCGTGATGATGTCCGACGGCTGGAAGAAGAACTCGACGCCCGGGAAGCGTTCGGGCAGCAGCGTGCGCAGCGTCTGCACATAGTGCTGGGTCGCGCGGTGGCCCGGCTTCAGCGCGATCAGCAGCTCGCCGTCGAGCGTGCCGATCGTGCCGGCGTTGCTGTACGACAGGTTGATGCCGCTCACCGGCAGGCCGAGGTTGTCGACGATCGCACCGAGCTCGTCGGGCGGCACGGCTTCGCGGATCACGCGTTCGACCTGGTCGGCGAGGCGCGCGGTTTCCTCGATCCGGTAGCCGGTCGGCGCGCGCATGTGCAGCCGGATGTTGCCGGAATCGGCGTTCGGGAAGAAGTCGCGGCCGAGCACGAATACGAGGCCCGTCGACAGCACGCAGAAGCCGAGGAAGCACATCGCGTAGAAGCGGCGGCGCACCAGCAGCATGCTGAGCAGCACGATATACCACGCGCGCAGCCGCTCGAACGCGTTGTTGAACGCGTGATGGATGCGCGCGAAACGCGACGTCGCGTGGTCGGGGCCGGTGCTGGCCTGCTGCGGGCGGAACAGCAGCATCGCGAGCGTCGGCACCAGCGTACGCGACAGCACGTACGACGCGAGCATCGCGAACACGACCGCTTCGGCGAGCGGCACGAACAGGAAGCGCGCGACACCCGTCAGGAAGAACATCGGCACGAACACGATGCAGATGCACAGCGTCGACACGAACGCGGGCACCGCGATCTCGCCGGCGCCTTCGAGGATCGCCTCGTGCAGGTTGGTGCCGAGATGCAGGTGCCGCTCGATGTTCTCGATCGTGACGGTCGCGTCGTCGACCAGGATCCCGACCGCGAGCGCGAGCCCGCCGAGCGTCATGATGTTGATGGTCTCGCCGAGCGCGGACAGCGCGATCAGCGACGTGAAGATCGACAGCGGGATCGAGATCGCGATGATCAGCGTGCTGCGCCAGTTGCCGAGGAACAGCAGGATCATCATCGCGGTCAGCACGGCGGCGATCAGCGCCTCGTGGATCACGCCTTGCACGGCCGCGTTGACGAACACCGACTGGTCGAACAGCGGCGTGATCGTGAGCCCTTCGGGCAGCGTCGGGATCACCTTCGGCAGCAGCGCCTTCAGGTCCGACACGACCTTGAGCGTCGACGCGTCGCCGCTCTTCAGGATCGACACGAGCACGCCGCGCTGGCCGTTCTGGCGCACGACGTTGGTCTGCGGCGCGAAGCCGTCGCGTACCGCCGCGACCTCGCGCAGGTAGGTCGTCGCGCCGTTGACGGTCTGGATCGGCAGGTTGTTGATGTCGGCGACCGTGTCGGCCGACGCGTTCGTGTCGATCCGGTATTCGGTCTGGCCCATCTTCGCGGTGCCGGTCGGCAGCACGAGGTTCTGCGCGTTGACCGCGTTGACGATGTCGGCCGGTGTGAGGCCCTTCGCGAGCAAGGCCTGCGGATCGAGGTCAATCGCGACCACGCGCGTGCGGCCGCCGTACGGGAACGGCACCTGCGCGCCCGGAATCGTGATCAGTTGCGGGCGCAGGAAGTTGAGCGCGATGTCGGCGAGCGACTGTTCGCTGAGCGTCGTGCTCGACAGCCCGAGCTGGATCACCGGGATGCTCGACGCGGAATAGGTGATCACGAGCGGCGGCGTCGCGCCTTGCGGCATCTGCCGCACGATCGCCTGCGCGGACGACACCGTCTGCGCGATCGCCGTCTGCACGTTCGCGCCCGGCTGCAGGAACACCTTCACGACCGCGATGCCGGGCAGCGACGTCGATTCGACATGCTGGATGTTGTTGACGGTCGTCGTCAGGATCCGTTCATGGACGGCCGTGATCCGGTTCGTCATCTCCGTCGCGGAGAAGCCGCTGTAATTCCAGATCACGCTGATCACGGGAATGTTGATCGCGGGCAGCACGTCGACGGGCGTGCGCATCAGCGCAAGCGGGGTGGCCAGCACGATCATGATGGCCATTACGATGAACGTGTAGGGGCGCCTGAGCGCGAGATTGACGATCCACATGGAGGCAGCGGGACAGGCGGTGATCAGGCGTCGGTGAAGGGAACCCGAATGATAGGCGTTGGGGCTGAACGGGTTACTGGCGCGAAACTGGCGGAATTGTCAGGTTGCCGCGCGCGCGTCGTCGGCCGATTGCTAAGACGAAATGCATGCGCGCGTTTCAACCGGCGACGGTTTCGCTCATCGCGCGCCGCTCAAATCTGCTCCATCCCGACCCGCGCGAGCGCACCCAGATCGACGACTTCGATCTGGTTGTACGCGAGCCGCAGCACGCCGCGCTTCTCGAGTTGCTGCAGCGCCTGATTGATCCGCTGCCGCGACACGCCGACGAGCATCCCCAGTTCCTCCTGCGAGATCGACAGCGACGGGCCGGTGTCCGGATACAGGTCGGGGTTGAAGAGCTGCGCGAGCGACTGCGCGACGCGCGCATCGACGTCGAGCAGCCGGCTGTTCTGGATCGACGCGATGAACTCGCCCATCCGGTTGTTCAACTGGTGGATCACGAAGCGCGTGAACGGCAGGCTCGTGTCGAGCAGCGCATGGAACGTGTCGACCGGCACGAACAGCACGGTCGAGCGCTGGATCGCGACGACCTCGTACTTGCGCAGTTCGCGCTTGATCACGCTGCCTTCGCCGAACCAGCCGCCCGACGGCACGCCGGAAAACGTGCAGCCGCGCCCCGACACGTTGAAGATCGCGAGCTTCAGCAGCCCGCGATGCACGCCGATCCAGTATTCGGACGGCGCGAGCCGGTGCGCGATCACGTCGCCGGCCTCGCACTGCTCGACGCGCGACTGCGCGAGCACGAGCGCCTGGTGCTCGGGCGCGAGCGTGCGGAACCACGCGCACTGGCCGAACAGCGTCGAAAGCGGCGGCATCGGGCCGGGTTCGGGAAGCGCGTCGGCCGGGTAGGCGGCCGCGTCGGGCGGCGCAACGAGAGGGTCGTGCATGGGTGCGGGTTTGCGAGAATAGGGATAACGCGCGGCGCTCGAAGGGCACTCTGTCGTTTCGATGACAGACGGCCCACAATAGCGACCGTTAGGCTGTCGGCAATTGAACCACATCAAAACGATTCGGGGTGCATGCACGCCGGTCGACAGAACACGGGAGACAGGATCATGACGCAGATGTTCGAGGCCGGGCTCGGCCGCCGCGACGCCAATTACGTGCCGCTCACGCCGATCGACTTTCTGGTCCGGACGGCCGAAGTCTATGGCGAGCGCCTCGCGATCGTGCACGGCGACGTGCGGCGCACGTGGGGCGAGACCTACATGCGCGCGAAACAGCTGGCGAGTGCGCTTGCACGGGCCGGTGTCGGGCGCGGCGACACCGTCGCGGCGATGCTGCCGAACATCCCGGCGATGGTCGAGGCGCACTTCGGCGTGCCGATGGCCGGCGCCGTGCTGAACACGATCAACACGCGGCTCGACGTGCCGTCGGTGCTGTTCATGCTGCGTCACGGCGAGGCGAAGGTGCTGATCGTCGACACCGAATACGCGGAGCTCGCGCATCGCGCGGCGCTCGAGGTGCCGGGCCTGAAGATCGTCAGCGTCGCCGACGCGATGCCGGCCGATCCCGCCCGCTTCGCGGGCGCGACCGACTATGAAGCGTTCGTCGCCGGCGGCGATGCCGACTACGCATGGACGCCGCCGGCCGACGAGTGGGACGCGATCGCGCTGAACTACACGTCCGGCACGACCGGCGATCCGAAGGGCGTCGTCTACCACCATCGCGGCGCGTATCTGGCGGCGATCAGCAACCTGCTCGAATGGGACATGCCGAAGCACGCGGTGTATCTGTGGACGCTGCCGATGTTCCACTGCAACGGCTGGTGTTTCCCGTGGGCCGTCGCGGCGCGCGCGGGCGTGAACGTGTGCCTGCGCAAGTTCGACGCGAAGACGGTGTTCGACCTGATTCGCCGCGAGCGCATCACGCACTATTGCGGCGCGCCGATCGTGCAGAGCGCGATCGCGAACGCGCCGGCCGAATTCCGCGAAGGCATCGACCACACGGTGCACGCGATGGTCGCGGGCGCGGCGCCGGCGCCGGCCGTGATCGCGAAGATGAAGGAGATCGGCTTCGACCTGCTGCACGTGTACGGGCTGACCGAGGTCTATGGCCCCGCGACCGTGTGCGCGCAGCAGTCGCACTGGGAAGCACTGCCCGATGAAGAGCGCGCGCGGCTCAATGCGCGCCAGGGCGTGCGCTATCACCTCGAAGCGGGCGCGACGGTGCTCGATCCCGACACGATGGCGCCGGTGCCGGCCGACGGCGAGACGCTCGGCGAGATCATGTTCCGCGGCAACATCTGCATGAAGGGTTACCTGAAGAACCCGAAGGCGACCGACGAGGCGTTCCACGGCGGCTGGTTCCATACGGGCGATCTCGGCGTGCTGACGCCGGACGGCTACATCCGCATCAAGGACCGCCGCAAGGACATCATCATCTCGGGCGGCGAGAACATCTCGAGCATCGAGGTCGAGGACGCGTTGTACCGGCATCCGGCTGTTGCGGTCGCGGCTGTCGTCGCGATGCCCGATCCGAAATGGGGCGAGGTGCCGTGCGCGTTCGTCGAGCTGCGCGAAGGCGCGAGCGCGACCGAGGAGGAGATCGTCGCGCACTGCCGGCAACTGCTTGCGGGCTTCAAGGTGCCGAAGGCCGTGCGCTTCGGCGAACTGCCGAAGACATCGACCGGCAAGATCCAGAAATTCCAGCTGCGCAATGCGGTCGGATCGGACAAGGCGATCGACCTGGCGGGCGGCAAGAAATAAAGGAAGCGTGGCGCGTCGCGCGGCTCAATGCACGACGAGCCACGCGACGGCCAGGTAGCGGCCGACCTTCGCGATCGTGACGATCGCCAGAAAGGTCGGCAGCGGTTCGCGCAGCACACCGGCGATCATCGTCAGCGGATCGCCGATCACCGGCGCCCAGCTCAGCAGCAGCGACCAGCGGCCGTAGCGCGCATACCAGCGCTCGGCGCGCGCGAGTGCAGAAGGCTTGACCGGAAACCAGCGGCGGTCGCGGAAGTGCTCGATGCCGCGCCCGAGCATCCAGTTGATTACTGAACCGGCGACGTTGCCGATGCTGGCGACGAGCACCAGCGCCCACACGGGTTCGCGCCCGGCAAGCAGCAGGCCGGCGAGCACGGCTTCGGACTGGAGCGGAAACAGGGTCGCGGCGACCATCGACACGGCGAACAGGCCGCCGTAAGTGAGCAATTCGGACATCGCGCGATTGTACCGGCCGCACGATGGCCGATCAGTTCCAGCCGACCATGATCGCGCCCATCCCGACGAGCAAGCCACCCGTCACGCGGTTCATCGCGCGCATCCGCGCCGGCCGCTGCAATGCGCGGCTCAACCGGTGCGAGAACAGCGCCATCGACGCGACGCCGCCCGCGAACAGCAACGCGAACGTCGTGGCGAGCAGCAGGAACTGGAGGTTCAGGCTCCAGTTGGCCGTCGGGCTGATGAACTGCGGAAAGAACGACGGAAAGAACAGCAGCGTCTTCGGATTGAGGCCCGACGTCGCGACGCCGCGCCAGAACAGCGCGCGTCCGGTATCGGCGTCCGGCTCAACGATGACGGTACCGGCGCCGGCTTCGGCCGAAGCGGCGGGCGCGCTTGCCGGCGCGCGGCTGAGCCATTGCTTGCCACCCAGCCACACGAGATACGCGGCGCCGGCCCAGCGCAGCACGGTGAGCGCGTGCTCGTTGATGTGGACCAGCGAATTCAGGCACAGCGCGGTCAGCGCGAGTTGCAGCAGTACGGCGAGCGTGCCGCCCCACACGCACGGCAGCGCGCGGCGCCAGCCGGCGCGCAGCGCCTGGTTCATCGTGAGCAGGTTGACGGGGCCGGGGGCGTAGATGAGAACGGCGGAAGCAGCGAGGAACGACAGATAAAGCCTGAACGACATGACGGGAAGTGCAAGAACGGGGAGCAGGCACCGGCTCCGCACGCGGTGGATAGGCGTGCGGGCGGCGGGGAATCGCATGCCTGCTTGTCCGGCACCGCAACTCGTGATTGCGGCCGTGCGTCCCGGTGCGAAGGGGTTGTCGCGGGGAGCGTGCCGGGCAACAGGCATGGTGAAAATGTATCAAGCGGGCCGGTTAAAAGGCTTCCTGTTTTCAGGCAAAAGGGACCTGAAACCGGAATCCTGTTCAGATAGAATGCCGATTTTCAGTAGAAGATTCTTCCCATCATGGCTACTCGCGAACGCACGCCGAAAACCCTCGACAATCAGGACCGCAAGATCCTCGGTGCACTCCAGAAAAATGCGCGCCTGTCGAACGCCGAACTGGCCGAACAGATCGGCATGTCGACCACCGCGTGCTGGAACCGCACGCGGCAGCTCGAAGTCGACGGCTACATCGACGGTTATGTCGCGCTGGTCAACCAGCGCATGCTCGGCTACGCGGACATCGTGATCCTCGAAGTCACGCTCGATCGCCACGAGGACGACGCGCTCGCGCGTTTCGGCTCGGAACTGGCGGCGCTGCCCGAAGTGCTCGAGGCCTATCTGGTGTCGGGCGAATACGACTACTGGATCAAGGTGGCCGTGGACGGGACGGCCGGCTACGAGCGTTTCCTGCGCGAAAAGCTCTACAAGATCTCGAGCATCCGTCACAGCCGCTCGATGTTCGCGCTGCGCTGCATGAAGGACGTGCCGTCGATTCAGGTGTGAAGGCGGGGGCGGGGATGGGGGCGCGGCCGTCGTTGAACGGATCGCGCATGCGGCTGCGCGATCGCGCGGAGAAGGCCTGCGATCGACCGGCGCGGAAGGTGCCCGGCGGGGTACTGCACGCGGGCAGGCAAAACGGATGAATCTTCCGTCAGGGATGATCTGACGCAATTGCGCGTCGTCGGGATGACGGTGGCCCGCTCGGGCAACTTGCCGACAAAACCGCGCCGAGATCGATCGGCGTTGGCACAGACCTCAACGCGCTCCCGACGTGATGAGCGCATTCAACCGGGACCAGCCCGGCTTGTTACCACGACACCAGCCCAACTCCGATGCCGGACGCAGCGGCCTTGCGGCGCGCGTCCGGGCAAGCGGATCAGGCAGGTCGTCGTGCGGTCGTTCCGCTTAGTGCGGCAGACGCGCGTGCGCTTCAGCGATGACTTCGCAGTTATCGAGGTGGAGTTGCCAAGCTTCTGCAATCAGCTCGCCAACACGTGCGAGCCAGCCGGCGGATTCGGTGGAACGATCGGAGACATTAGACGTTTGCATGACGAAGCCCCATATAGGTGGCGAATTAGGGATAACCCTAATCATAGCGAAACATCACCGCCCTGTGAAATGCGATTTCGTTATATGAGAATTACTGACAATTTATGTTGCTGCTGCGCAACATGAATATCGGCCGCCGTTTCGTCGCGTGCAGGCGTGACGAGGCCATGCGTGCACGGCCTCGCGTGGAGCAAGAGAGGGGATTCGAGCGGCGGGAAGGACGGGGGCGAGGCGGCGCGGCGATTACCGGCCGATCCACCCGAACCGCCACGACAGCCGCCGCGTCGCGGCGAGCAGCGTCTGCGCGAGGTCGCTGTCCGGCCCGCGCGGGAAGCCGCGCGACGAGCCGATGATCGCGATCACGAGCCGGATGCTGCCGGTGTGATCGAACACGGGTGCGGCGACCGTCCCGATGCCCGGCACCGGCGCGTCGAACGCGAAATCGAGCCCGGCCGCGCGGATCGCCGCGAGCCGCGCGCGGAATGCGTCGTCGGCCTGCGTGGCGGCACCGCCCGCGAGACGCACGGGCTCGTTGGCGAGCAGGTCGGCCAGCACGTCGTCGGACATGCCGGCCGCGAAGATCCGGCCGATCGCCGTATTGACGAGCGACATCACGGTGCCGACCTGCAGGCTGACGTGCTGCGGCCGCGCCGATTCCTCCAGGCGGATCACGGTCGGGCCGAGCGGCCCGAGCGTCGCGGCGGCCACGCTCATGTCGGTCGCGCCGGCCAGCGCGACGATCTCGGCTTCCGCGTCGCGCGTCGGCGACACGCGCTGCATCGCGATCAGGCCGAGCGCCTGCCCGAGCGGGCCGCCGTCGAAGCAGCCGGCGTCGTCGCGGCTCAGCAGGCCGATCTTCTGCAGGCTGACGAGATGCGGAAACGCCTTCGCGGCCGGCATGCCGGCCCCCGCCGCGAGATCGCGCAGCGGCAGCGCGCGGCCCGCCGACACCAGCGCGAGCAGCAGCTCGCCGGTGCTGTCGAGCGCATTGATCCCGCGCTGCGCCTTCGCATCGTCGGCCAGCGCCGGCGGCACGTGTGGTGCGGCTGCTTCTAGTGCGGGCGCTGGTTCGGCAGGTTCCGCGCCGAGCGACGCGGTGGCCTGTCGCGCCGTCTCGCGCAGGGCGGCCGCGATCGGGCCGTCCCAGTCGACATCGATCGATCCCGTCGAACCGATTACCGTCAACGCGAGCTGCAGGC
The DNA here is from genome assembly GCF_052952715.1 of Burkholderia sp. YIM B11467. NCBI lineage: Bacteria > Pseudomonadati > Pseudomonadota > Betaproteobacteria > Burkholderiales > Burkholderiaceae > Burkholderia > Burkholderia sp. YIM B11467. The sequence goes on along the minus strand of NZ_JBQVSQ010000002.1, from coordinate 661,648 downwards.
GCCCGTGCGCGTCGAATACGGGCACGCACATCGCGCTGACGCCGGGGCTCGGCCGGTCGACGCTGCGTTCGATGCCGCGCGCGCGGATCGCGTCGAGTGCGGCCTGTTGCGCGTCGGCGTCCGGCGCGAGCTGCGTGCCTTCGGCGCCTGCGAGCGTGTCGCCCGCGCCGGCCTGGCTGGCCGCCATCGCATCGAGTTGCGCGGGATCGCCGAACGCGCGGAAGACGCGGCCGGTCGCCGTCGTGTCGAGCGACATCACCGAGCCGACGTGCAGGTTCACGTGCAGCGGATAACCGCCGTGCTCGATGCGCACAATCGTCGGGCCGAGCGCGCCCGGCACCGACAGCGCGACGCTCAGGCCCACCGCTTCCGCGAGCCGCACCGCGTGCGGCAGCGCCGCGCGGTAGGCCGGCTGGCGCTCGATCGACATCAGCCCGAGCCGCAGCGACAACGGGCCCGGCTCGTAGTTGCCGGTGATCGCGTCGCGCTTCACGAGCGCGAGCCGCGTCAGGCTGACCAGATAGGTGTGCGCCTGCGCGGTCGACAGGTCGGCCGCCGCGGCCAGCTCCGACAGCCCGAGCGGCTTGCGCCGGCGCGCGAGCGCGTCGAGCAGCCGGCCGCCGACCTCGACACTCTGGATCCCGCGCTGCGCCTTGGGTGGCGCGTCGTCTGCGCTGACTTCGTGGTTCTGCACGCGATGATTCTTCCGTTGACGAAACCCCGCATGGTATCCGACGCCATTTATCGCGCCAGCCCGCAGGTTTACCCGTATTAGACAATAGCAAGCGACTTTGTCATTGACAAATAATCGATGCGGGAAGATGATCCGCTCACTCCCCTCAACACATGGCTCGCAGCCACGGAACGCAACATGGCCAAAGCATTCGCCTCCCAAGCCGATCTGGAAGAGAAGAAAGTCACCTGGACGAAGCTGTCCGAGAACGCGTACGCGTACACCGCCGAAGGCGACCCGAACTCGGGCGTGATCATCGGCGACGACAGCGTGCTGATCGTCGACACGACCGCGACGCCCGCGATGGCGCAGGACCTGATCGCGAAGATCCGCAGCGTGACCGACAAGCCGATCAAGCACGTGGTGCTGTCGCATTACCACGCGGTGCGCGTGCTCGGCGCATCCGCGTATTTCGACGAAGGCGCGCAGCACGTGATCGCGAGCCGCGGCACGTACGAGATGATCGTCGAGCGCGGCGAGGCCGACATGAAGTCGGAGATCGAGCGCTTCCCGCGCCTGTTCGCCGGCGTCGAGACGGTGCCCGGCCTGACCTGGCCGACGCTCGTGTTCGAGCGCGAGATCACGCTGTTCCTCGGCAAGCTCGAAGTGAAGATCATGCACGTCGGCTCGGGCCATACGAAGGGCGACACGATCGTCTGGCTGCCGTCGCAGAAGGTGCTGTTCTCGGGCGACCTCGTCGAATACGACGCCGCGTGCTACTGCGGCGACGCGCAGCTCGAACAGTGGCCGGCCACGCTCGAGGCGCTGCGCGCGCTCGGCGCCGAGAAGCTCGTGCCGGGCCGCGGCCCCGCGCTGCTGAATCCGGCCGAGGTCGACAAGGGCCTCGACTACACGAAGGATTTCGTCACGACGCTGCTCGCGCAGGGCCGCAAGGCCGTCGAACGCAATCTCGACCTGAAGGCGTCGATGGCGCTCACGCGCGAAGCGATGGATCCGAAGTTCGGCCACGTGTTCATCTACGAGCACTGCTTGCCATTCGACGTGTCGCGCGCGTTCGACGAAGCGAGCGGCATCACGCATCCGCGCATCTGGACCGCGCAGCGCGACAAGGACATGTGGGCCGCGCTGCAGGACTGAGCGGCGCACGGCGGCGGGGCGTTCGCGCGAACGTGCCGCCGTTTCCCTGAAGGCGGCGGTTTCCGCCGCCGTATCCGGTCTCACAAGAAAGCAGGGCGCATGCACGCCCTCGGAGACTGCTGCGCGCTCGATTCGCGCGGCCCGTTTGGAGAGAGACATGCCCCAATCGCTTCCCGCCGAAGCGACGATCGCACACGCGAGCGTTTCGGTATCCTCATCGACGTCCGAATCCGGCGACGCGCTGCTGTTCCGCAAGATCGCGTGGCGGATCGTCCCGTTCCTGTTCCTCTGCTACGTCGTGTCGTTCCTCGACCGCATCAACATCGGCTTCGCGCAGTTGCAGATGAAGCACGATCTCGGCTTCAGCGATGCGATGTACGGCCTCGGCGCCGCGGTGTTCTACGTCGGTTACGTGTTCTGCGAAGTGCCGAGCAACATGCTGCTCGCACGCTTCGGCGCACGCCGCACGTTCACGCGGATCATGCTGCTGTGGGGCATCGCGTCGACGGGCATGATGTTCGTGTCGCAGCCGTCGCATTTCTACGTGATGCGTTTCCTGCTCGGCGTGTTCGAAGCCGGCTTCTTTCCCGGCATCGTGCTGTATCTGACCTACTGGTTCCCGGCGAACCGGCGCGCGGCGGCGATCTCGGTGTTCTTCGCGGGCGTCGCGGTAGCCGGCGTGCTCGGCGGCCTGATGTCGGGCTGGATCATGCGCGACATGAGCGGCGTGCTCGGGCTGCACGGCTGGCAGTGGATGTTCGCGATCGAAGGCGCACCGGCGATCCTGCTCGCGTTCGTCGCGTTCACGTGCCTCGTCGACCGGCCGCAGGACGCCGCGTGGCTCACGTCCGATGAAAAGGCGCGGGTCGCCGCGCTGTGCGCGGACGGTCGCGGTCACGGCAGTACGCACGACGGGCGCAGCGTCGCGGCCGCGCTCGCGAATCCGCGCGTGTACCTGTTCGCGTTCATCTATTTCTCGCTGACCTGCGCATCGCTGACGCTCAACTTCTGGATGCCGCTGATGATCCGCGACTTCGGCGTGACCGATGTCGTGGCCGTGAGCCTCTACACGGTCGTGCCGAACGCGGTCGGCGCGGTGGGGCTGATCCTGATCGCGCGCCGCTCGGACCGCACCGGCGAGCGCCGCAAGCACTTCGCGTGCTGCACGATCGGCGGCGGGCTCGCGCTCGCGGCGCTGACGCTGCACCTGCACAGCTTCGCGGCGATGCTCGCGTGCCTGTCGATCGCGGCGACGCTGATCTTCGCCGCGCTGCCGATCTTCTGGGCCGTGCCGACCCACTACCTGTCGGGCAACGCGGCCGCGGCCGGGATCGCGCTGATCAGCAGCATCGGGATCACGAGCGGCATCGTCAGCCCGTGGGTGATCGGGATGATCCGCACGCGCACCGGCAGCATGGATCTGGCCGTGTACCTGCTGGCCGCGCTGCTGGTCGTGAGCGGCGCCGCGCTGATGCTCGGCGTGAAGGGCGAAGCCGCGCAGCGCGACTGAACCACGGCCGGTCGCTGCCCGCGGGCGGCGGCGAGCGGCGCAACATGCCCGCCCCGTACCTGAATCCATCGAGGAGACGATCGATGTCAGCCCCTCTTCAAGCGGACGCCGCGCGTGCCGTCGCGTCCGGCGCCGGTTCGACGGACGACGACGCGCTGTACCGCCGCATCGGCGCGCGGATCGTGCCGTTCCTGTTCATCTGCTACATCGTGTCGATCCTCGATCGCAGCAACATCGGCTTCGCGCAGTTGCAGATGCGCCAGGATCTCGGCCTGACCGACGCGATGTACAGCCTCGGCGCGGTGCTGTTCTTCGTCGGCTACGTGCTGTTCGAGGTGCCGAGCAACGCGTTGCTGCGCCGCTTCGGCGCGCGCCGCACGTTCGCGCGGATCATGTTCCTGTGGGGCGCCGTGTCGGTCGCGATGATCACCGTCGACAGCGCGAAGCATTTCTACGTGCTGCGCTTCCTGCTCGGGTTGTTCGAGGCCGGGTTCTTTCCGGGCGTGGTGTTCTACCTGACGTACTGGTACCCGGCGCGGCGGCGTGCGTCGGTGCTGTCGATCTTCTACGCGGGTGTCGCGGTGGCCGGGATGGTCGGCGGGCTGCTGTCGGGCTGGCTCATGCGCGGGATGTCGGGTGTGCTCGGGCTGCACGGCTGGCAATGGATGTTCGCGATCGAGGGCGCGCCCGCGATCCTGCTCGGCGTGATCGCGTGGTTCTGGCTGTGCGATCGTCCCGAACACGCGCGCTGGCTGTCCGACGCCGACCGGCAGCGGCTCGCGGCCGACCTGGCCGCCGACCGTGCCGGTGCGGGCGCGGATGCGCCGCGTTCGCTGCGGCAGGTGCTGGCCGAGCCGCGCACGTACCTGTTCGCGTTCATCTATTTCTCGCTGACCACCGCGTTGCTGATGCTGCTGTTCTGGATGCCGCTGATGATCCGCGAATTCGGCATCCACGACGTCGTGCAGATCAGCCTGCTGTCGGTCGTGCCGAACGCGATCGGCGCGGTTGGCCTGATCGCGATCGCGCGGCGCTCGGATCGCAAGCGCGAACGGCGCCGGCACTTCGCCGCGTGCGCGTTCGGCGGCGCGGTGGCGCTCGCGCTGCTGACGCTGCACCTGCCGAGCATCGTCGCGATGATGGCGCTGCTGTCGGTCGCTGCAATGCTGATCTTTGCCGCGCATCCGGTGTTCTGGGCCGTGCCGTCCGCGTATTTCTCGGGCGCCGGCGCGGCAGGCGGGATCGCGCTGATCAGCAGTATCGGCGTGTCGAGCGGAATGATCACGCCCTGGCTCGTCGGGCTGATCCGCACGCGAACCGGCAGCATGGATCCGGCGATGCTGATGATCGCCGCCTTGCTGGCCGCGTGCGCGGTCGCGATGCTGCTGGGTGTGCCGCGTGGCGACGCGGGTTCGAGAGCGGAAGCGCCGCATTGAAGGTGAGGCCGGGGCGCGTTGCCGTCGTCCTGTTTCAGGCGGAAGCGGGCGCTGCCGCTACGCCCGATACACCTCGATCCGGTTGCGGCCGCGCTCCTTCGCGAGGTAGAGCGCCTTGTCGGCGCGCGACAGCGGCTGGTACGCGCCGAAGTCCGACTCCCGCATCGCGTCGATGCCGATGCTGACGGTCAGCTCGACCTGCTGATCCTCGTGCATCAGCCGCGCCTGCATCGTGCGTTGCTGCACGCGCCGCGCAAATGCCAGCGCCGTATCGAGGTCCGACCTCGGCAGCACGATCGCGAATTCCTCGCCGCCGACACGCCCGACGATCGCTTCCGGTCGCGTTTCCGCGAGCAGCAGCCGCGCGAAATGCCGGAGCGCGCGGTCGCCGAGCGGGTGGCCCCAGCGGTCGTTCAGCGCCTTGAAGTGATCGAGATCGAGCATCAGCACCGCGGCGGGCAGGCCGGTCGCGCGCACGTCGCGCAGCGCGGCTTCGCTTTGCCGCATGAACGCATGGCGGTTCGACAGCTGCGTCAGATGGTCGGTCGTCGCCATCCGATGCAGTTCGGCCTCGATGTGCTTGCGCTCGGTCGCATCGGTGATGAAGCCGTGCCACACGGTGCCGCCGTCGGCCATCCGTTGCGGACGCGCATCGCCTTCGCGCCATCGCAGGCCCTGGCCGGGCAGCAGCACGCGATATTCGAGACGCCACGGCGTCAGCCGCAGCGACGATTCATGCAGCGACTGCCGATAGGCAACCAGGTCGGCCGGATGAATCCGGGTCTCGACCGCCTCCGCGTTGCGGGCAATCTGCTCCGGCGTCAGTTCGTAGATGTCGCTGATACCCGCGCTCGCATAGGAAAAGTAGCGGCGCCCGTCGGCTGCCTGCCGCAACTGGAACACGAGCCCGGGAACCTGGTCGGTGAGATCCGTGACGAGCGCGGCCGAATCGCGCAGCCGCACGGCCAGCTCGCGCAACGCCGTGATGTCGGTGGTCGTGCCGACCATGCGCAGCGCGCGGCCGTTGTCGTCGCGGTTGATCACCTTGCCGCGGCTGCAGATCCATTTGTACGTACCGTCCTTGCAGCGGATGCGGTGCTCGACCTCGTAGCTGTCGGTGCGGCGCTCGAAGTGCGCGAGCATGGCCGCCTTCACGTCGTCGACATCGTCCGGATGCAGCCGTTCGTACGCATCCTCGATTCGGCAGCTCAATTCGTGCGGCGCGTAGCCGAGCATCGCTTTCCAGGCCGGCGAGTAATGGATCTCGCCGGTTTCCACGTTGCGGTCCCACACGCCGGTGCCGCTTTCGGTCAGCGCAAGCGTTGTCAGCCTGCTGTGCTCCTCGACGCGGCCGAGCCGATCGCGCAACGCGGCTTCCTCGATGGCACGGGCGAGCGCGCGTTCGGCCAGCGTGGCGAGGTCGCGCAGCACCGCGCATTGCGCCGCATCGAGCGTCAGGCGGGCGTCGTGGGTGATGCACAGCGTGCCGAGTGCGGTGCCGTCGGGCGCGGCCAGCTCGCACGCCGCGACGATCTGCGGCGCGTGAGGCGGGCTGTCGTCGCATTGCAGGCTGCCGTTCGCGCCGTGCACGACGTATCGTCGGTCGGCAGACGAATCGCGTTCGACGTGTGACGGAAAGAAGTCGGCGGGAAGCGGGGCGGGCAACGTGCCGTCGGCCGCCAGCACGCGTTGCGTACCGGCTTCGGCGCGCGCCACGAACGCGCCGGTCGTGCCGAAATGGGCACGCGCGACGCGGCAGACGGTCTCCAGTTCGGGGGGCGGCACCGGTTGACTGTCGGCCGAGCCGCGCGCGGAGGCCGGCGCGTCGCCGGTCTCGGTAATGAACATACGGAACCGCATGGTCGAATTCCGCAACGTACGATTGACGATTGCTCTTGCGATCGGACGAACGCCGGTCGAATGAGACTGCTCTGGAAACTGCAATCGTAGAGCTTACTGTTGCGCGGAATGCATGGCAAGCGAACCGGAATCGGCTTTTTGTGTGACCTATTTGCGCTGGCCGGGAAATAATCCGGCCCGCGTTCCCGGCCCGCGGGCGGCAGGCCGGCATGCGTCGCCGGCGCCTTCCCGCAGACGAATGAAGCGATCGGCGCGCGCCCGGAAACGTGCCGCCGAACACCGGACGACCGCCGGCCGATTCGCCGCGCGTCGCGTCGTCCGGCGGCACGTTCCGGTGATCGACGCGCGTGCCGCCGTCGATCAGCCGGTTTTCCGGTGCGATCAGCGCGCCGGCGCGTAGCGCAGTGCCGGCGTATCGGTCGACAGGTGCGGCGCCATCGTGCGGCGCGCGGTCTCGTACGCCTCCCATTCGTCGCCCGCTTGCAGCGACGGGATCGTCACGAGTTCGCCGCGATCGAAGCCGACCAGCGCCGCGTCGACCAGGTCGGCCGCCGGCATCACGATTTCCTTCGGCAGGTGTTCGACCGGCAGGCCGGCCGTCTGCCAGAACTCGGTGGCGGTGGCGCCGGGCAGCACGGCCTGCACCTGCACGCCCTTGTCGGCGAGTTCGTGATGCAGCGACTGGCTGAACGCGAGCACGAACGCCTTGCTGCCGCCGTACACGCCGTTCAAGGTTTCCGGCGAGATCGCGACGATCGACGAGATGTTGATCACCGCGCCGCGGCCGCGTGCGACGAAGCCGGGCACCGCCGCATAGGTGAGGCGCGTGAGCGCGGTCACGTTCAGGTCGATCATCCGCGTCATCGCGTCGACGTCGCTGTCGAGCAGCGGCGCATGCGTGCCGACACCCGCGTTGTTCACGAGCAGCGTGATGCTCGCGTCCTGCTTCAGCTTCGCCTCGACGGCGGCGAGCGCCGTGCGGTCATTGAGGTCCGCGTCGACGATCTCGACGCTGCGCTGCGTGTCGTTCGTGATGCGCTCGGCGAGGGCGGCCAGCCGGTCGCGGTTGCGCGCGACCAGGATCAGGTCGTAGCCGCGGCGCGCGAGCCGGTCAGCGTAGAGGGCGCCGATGCCCGACGAGGCGCCGGTAATGAGGGCGGTACCGCGATGCGTTTGCGTCATGATGTGCTCCGTTTCGATGAAGTTAGCCGAATGGCGTGAATGCATTCTGGCCTCGGAACGCCGCGACACAAATGACGTAGATGGGTATGATTCAGGACATCGGGCCGACCGACCCGCCCGGGACTGGAGAACACACATGCACCGAATCGGCTTTCTGATCAGCGACGGCTTCCAGATCATGGCGCTCGCCGCGCAGTCGGTGTTCGAGTACGCGAACCTGGGCGCGGGCGAGCCGTTCTACGTGATGGACAACTATTCGGTCGAAGGCGGCGACGTGCGCTCGTCGCTCGGGCTGTCGGTCGCGACGCGCGCGCTGCGCGGCCGGCTCGACGTCGATACGTGGATCGTCGCGGGCGTCAACGATCCGGTCACTGCTCCGGCGCCGGCCGGCGTCGTCGCGTTCCTGCGCCGTGCGAACGTGCGCGCGCGGCGGGTCGCCGGCATCTGCACGGGCGCGTTCGTGCTGGCCGAGGCCGGGTTGCTCGCGCAGCGCCGCGCGACGACGCACTGGGCGTACGGTCGCGACATGCAGCGGCACTATCCGGAGATTCGCGTCGAGGAAGACCGGATCTACATCGTCGACGGTCCGATCTGGACGTCGGCCGGGATGACGGCCGGCCTCGACCTCGCGCTCGCGATGGTGGAAAAGGATCTCGGCGCGGAAGCCGCGCGTTCGGTCGCGCACAAGCTCGTGATGCACCAGCGGCGGGCCGGCGGCCAGTCGCAGCATTCGGAAATGCTGGAGCTCGCGCCGAAATCCGACCGGATCCAGAACGCGCTGAACTACGCGCGGCAGAACCTCGGCCGCGCGCTGACGGTCGAGGACCTGGCCGATGCGGTTCATCTGAGCCCGCGGCAGTTCAGTCGTGTGTTTACGCTCGAAACGGGGCAGTCGCCCGCGAAGGCGATCGAGCGGCTGCGGCTCGAGTCGGCGCGGCTAATGATCGAACAGAGCCGCCATCCGCTCGACGTGATCGCGAAGGAGAATGGTTTTCGCGATCGCCGGCATATGCGCGAGGCGTTCGTGCGCGGGTTCGGCGTGCCGCCGCAGGCGATGCGTCGCGATGCGCGTATGGACGACCGGGGAGGTCGTTAGGCCGGTAGTCGCCTAAGGCAGGGGCAGGTGGATGAATCGGCTCGGCTTGGGTGGGGGCGAGGGCTGTTGCCGGCTGGATTCGGCCACAATCCGCTATTCGACACTTGAGTTTAAATTGCTGACAATTGGGTGTATCTGACCGGAAGAGAACACACATGGCGGCTGATCGCGATTTCCACTCGAACTGGAGCAAGACCTCGGAATATCTTCGTGATGCGCGAGCCCACCTCTCGGAAACTGCCGAAGGCGTGTGCGCGGATGAGATCGCCGAATTTGAGGAGTTCCTGACGCGCAACGAACTCGAACTGGCGTTGGACGCCATCGAAGCCTCTTTCAGGATGGGGGGCGATGCGAACTGGCGCGTGCTGGAGTATATGGCCATGGCAGCGCTGAGCATGAAGCTGGTAGATCGCCAAAAGATGTACGATCAATGGCTAACACAAGCGCGAGGGTGGAATTACACGACGGTTCTGCCACGATAGCTTGCAAGACGAATGACCGGTTTACGTCGAATTGGAGGACCGCTTGCATACCTCGGACAGTGGAATGCCCGCTTCGCATCATTTCCCGGCCGATTGATCAATCACCGCCCACTGCCGCCGCCGGACGCCGGGAAACAAGGAACCTTAGCCTGCAGATGCGGTATCGTGAGCGCCACCACAGTCGCGCAGACGGGCCCCACGATCTCCGTCGAGATGTCTCAGATGATCCCACTCCACAGCAATCCAGCCTTCTATCAGCTCCTTGCCGACAGCTATGCCCAGCTGCTTGGCCGCCCCCTGGTGCCTCAGGCCATGCCCGTGGTCGAAGCTGCCGAATGGCTCTATGAGCGTGCGCCGTTTGCGGTACTCGCGCACAACACCGATCCTGACCCGCTCTTTATTTACGGCAACAAGGCTGCGCAGCGCCGGTTCGGGTATAGCTGGGATGAAATTACCCGACTGCCGTCCCGACTTTCAGCTGAGGCCCCGAATCGCGAGGAGCGGGAGCAATTCCTCGCACGCGTACAGCGGCTCGGCTACGAGGCGGGCTACAAGGGCGTGCGGGTCACCAAGTCAGGCCAGCGCTTCATGATCGAGGAAGCCACGCTGTGGCAACTACTCGACGCCGACGGCACACTGCACGGCCAGGCGGTTGTCATCCCGCGTACGCGTGACATCTGATCGCGCATAGCAATCATTCAAGAGAACATCATCCGTTTTTCCTCGGTCCTGCGCGCCCCGGTGCAAGATGCGCCGCGACTTTGCCGGGACCTGGCGGGTGGTTCTTCACGTGATCGATGAACGCGCGCAGCTTCGGCATGATCTGCCGGCGGCCCGGATAGTAGAGAAACACGCCGGGCCTCACCGGCGCAAACGGCTCCAGCACGTGCACCAGGGTTCCCGCTTTCAGCGCTTCCGAGACCATCGGCTCAGGTAGCTGCGCAAGGCCCAGACCTTCGACTGCCGCACCCAGCAGGGTAGGAAAATCATGCGCGATGAACGGGCCTGATACGGCGACCTCGATCTCGCGATCGTTGTCGTCGTTGAATGACCACGGCGCGATCGCACCGCTGGATCTCCGCCATCGCAAGCACGCATGTTCGCGCAGATCGTCCACGCGTTCGGGACGGTTTCGGCCGGTGAAGTAGGTCGGACTGCCGACGATGGCGAGACGGAACGGCGGCGTCAACGGCACCGCGACCATGTCGGCGTCGACGAACTGGCCCAGGCGGATGCCGGCGTCGAACCCTTCCGCCGCGAGATCGACCAACGCTTCGTTCGCGGCAATCTCGACTTCGATCTCGGGATACGCGCGGCAGAAGGAGGCAATCAGCGGTTCCAGCAGGATCGGCACCACCGCGCGCGGCACCGAAAGTCGCAACAGTCCGGTGGGCCGCTGGCCGAGATCGCGTGCGACCTCGCCGGCGGCAACGAGCTCTTCGAACGCCGGCTTGGCACGCGACAGAAATCGTTCGCCGGCTTCGGTCAGGCCGACACTGCGCGTGGTGCGGATGAAGAGTGCGGCGCCAATGCGTTCTTCAAGCACACGCACGGCCTGACTGACGGCCGACGGCGTCACGCCGAGTTCGGCGGCCGCGCGGCGAAAACTGCGATGCCGGGCAACGCTGAGGAACGCTTCCACGCCGTCGAGCGCGCCTTGCCTGACTGTGAAGTTCTGCTTCATGGCCCATCAACATTGTGATGAATAGTCGCTCGCCAGCGGCCATGGTACACCTGCACATGCAGACGAGGCATCGCGCCGATCTCGGTACGCAAGCCCGAAACGATCTGCTCGAAACCATGGAGGAACTCACCATGAACGATGCACTGGATGGCGTGCGCGAGCACTATCGCGCGACCGGCCTGACCGAGCGGCTGAAAGCCGCACTCACGGAGCTTGGACCGGAGGATCAACTGTTCACACCGCGGCAACTGGATGCCCTAGACCAGTTTCACACGCGCGGGCTGGCTGCTACCGACGAGCTTGCCGAACTGGTCGGGATCACGGCCGACACGACGGTGCTGGACGTCGGGTCGGGCATCGGCGGGCCGGCTCGCGTGCTGGCTGCAACCCGTGGCTGCCGGGTGACGGGCATCGACCTCAGCGAGCCGTTCGTGGATGCTGCACGCTATCTCGCGCAGCGCACCGGGCAGAGCGGGCAAGTGTCGTTTCGTACCGCCAGCGCGCTGGATCTTCCGTTCGACGATGGCTGTTTCGATGTCGTGTTGCTGCAGCATGTGGCGATGAACATTGCCGATCGCGCACGGCTTTACCGCGAGATCCGGCGCGTGCTGAAGCCGGACGGCAAATTCGCGACGTACGACGTCGTCGCCAACGGCAGCGAACTGCACTATCCCGTTCCGTGGGCGCGAACCTCGGCCACGAGCTTCCTGATGACGGCCGATGCAACACGCGAGGCCATCGAGGCAGCCGGTTTCCGCACGCTGACCTGGCAAGATGGCACGGAGGCCGCCAAAGCGTGGATCGCCCAACGGCGCGCGTCCGGGCCGCCGCCGTCGCCGAATCTCGGCATCGTGCTGGGGCCGGACTTCGCGCAACTGTTCGCGAACCTGGGACGCAATCTCGTCGAAGGCCGGGTCGGCATTCTCACCGCGGTGTTCGAGGCCGACGCCGCGCATACCCCGAGCCGCGTGGAGGCCCGCTGATGACAACCGCTCCTTTTCGTGCCGGTATCGTTCCGTCGCGCGCTGCCTGGCGCGGCCTGCTCTGGATCGTACCGCTGACAGTCGTGTGGCTCGGCCTGATCTACTGGCAGCCGGCCATCCCGGCGAGCGGCGTTCCGGCTACCGCTCACCAACTGACGGTCCATGCGGTCGTCGCGATCGGGTTATGGCTCGGCCTCGAACGCACCGGCCTGACGCCGGGCCAACGCAGCACGACCTGGCTTGCGGTCATGATTCCGTACACGCTTTGGTTCGCTGTCGCGTGGAGCGCGGCCATCGACGGCACGTTCCGCGCGGGCTCGCCGGACGCGCCGCCTTTGCTGCCGTTGGCGATCGTTCTGCCGGTGCTGATCGGCGCGCCACTGTTGCTGTTGTCGCGGCGGGTCGGGCAGGTGCTCGATGCGATGCCGGCGACGTGGCTCGTCGCGCTTCAGCTTTACCGCGTATTCGGCGGTTGGGCGCTCGCCGCGTGGCTGCATGGCGGGATGCCGGGCGTGTTTGCGTTGCCGGCGGGAATCGGCGACGTGCTGACCGGCGTGTTCGCCGTGCCGGCGGCCATCGCCGTCGCGACCGGCACGGCCGAGGGTCGGAGGGCGGCGATCATGTGGAACCTCTTCGGCCTCGCGGATTTTGCCATCGCGATCACGTTGGGCATGATCACGTCGCCCGGACGGTTCCAACTGATCGTTCCGAATGTGCCGAGCATCGGTGCCGGCGTTTATCCGGATGTGTTGACCCCGGCGTTCGTGGTGCCGACCTCGATCCTGCTGCACGCGCTGTCGCTGCGCCAGTTGATCCGGCGGTCCGCTGTCTAAGCCGGTTCGGCGATGCGGCGCGGCCCCGGTATTTCGACGCCGGGCGCGCATGCTCCGATCGCTTGATCCGACTCCCCTGACGTCAGCGCGTCACGAACGCCACGGCGTCGTCCGGCGCCGTGCGCGCATGCTTGCGCTGGCGCAGCAGCGCGACACGGCAATTCTCGCGCGCGGTTTCGCGGCCGTCGTCGTCGAGCAGCACGAGATCGCCGCGCATCACGTTCAGCGTGATCACGTCCTCACCAGGCGCACCGAGCGTTTCCGGCGTATGCACCGAGCCGGCCGGTTCGAGCACCGTCGAGCCGGCGTGCGCGACCCAGTCGTATTCGCGGTAGCGCCACGCGCCCTGCAGCGTATGGACGAACACCTCGCCGTCATGGCGGTGGCGCGGCAGCGTGCCGCCGGCCGGCATCTTCAGTAGCGCGGTCAGCGTGTCCTCGGCCGCGTTGATATGCAGGTACTTGATCGCCAGCCCCGGCAGGTCGGCGCTCATCGGTAGCCACGGCAGCGCGTCGCCGGGCAGGCACGAGATCGGCGGCAGGTCGGTGGGAAGCGGGGCGGACGGCTGCGTCATGGCGGGCGATGGTGCGGAAATGGGGAGCCCGCATTATCGCAGAGCCGGATCGCGCGGCCGAACGCGACGTTTCGCGTTCGTCTCCGATTCTCGGGCCGCTGCGAACACGCGTCGGCTGCGCATCGATATATACAGTCAAACTGTACAGTTTTTCTGTATATGGACTATCATCGCGTCATGAACACGCCATCCTCGTCCCCCGAAACGCTCCCCCTGGCCGGTCTCGCCGGCGAACTCCGCATCTCGGTCGGCAAGCTGATGCGGCGGATGCGGGAGCAGACCCGCCCGAACGACCTCACGTCTTCCCAGAGATCGGTGTTGCTGCGGCTCGACCGCGACGGTCCCGCGACCGTGTCGGCGCTTGCCCGCGCCGAAAGCGTGCGCCCGCAGTCGATGCGCGTGACGGTGGCGGCGCTGGAAACGATGGGCGCCGTCAGCGGCGCGCCCGATCCGACCGACGGCCGGCAGACGCTGATCGCGCTCACGCCCGGTTTCCGCAAGGTGCTGCAGGCCAACCGCGCGGCCAAGGACGACTGGCTGTTCCGCGCGCTGCACGCGCAGTTGTCGGCGCGGGAACAGGCCGAACTCGCGTCGGCGGTGAAGCTGCTGCAGCGGCTCGCGGAATTCCAGGAATCGGCCCGCCCGTAACCCCATCGACCCGCCCGGCGGGAGGAAAACCAGAACATGAACCTGCTCCATCTCGTGTCGTACTTCTTCGGCGGCGCGTTTCTCGCGAACGCCGTGCCGCATCTCGTCAGCGGGCTGCGCGGCGAGCCGTTCCAGACGCCGTTCGCGAATCCGCCCGGCCGAGGGCTGTCGTCGTCGACCGTCAATGTCGTGTGGGGCATGGTCAATCTCGTGATCGGCTATGCGCTGGTCCGCCGAGTCGGCGAGTTCGACCTGAACGCGACGGCCGACGCGGCCGCGCTCGGCCTGGGCATTCTTGCGCTCGGCCTGTTCCTGGCACGACGCTTCGGCGCGCTGCACGGCGGCAACGATCCGGAACGGGAGCGGCCATGAGCGTGCCGGCGGCAGGCGTGTTCCGTTCGCTTCGGAGTTTCAACTACCGCGTGTGGGCGATCGGCGCGCTGGTATCGAACATCGGCACGTGGATCCAGCGCACCGCGCAGGACTGGCTCGTGCTCACGCAGCTCACGCATCACGACGCATCGGCGGTCGGCACGGTGATGGCGCTGCAGTTCGGGCCGCAGCTCCTGCTGTTGCCGTGGACCGGCTACGCGGCCGACCGCTTCGACCAGCGCAAGCTGCTGATGGTGACGCAGGGGCTGATGGGCGTGCTGGCGCTGGTGCTCGGCGCGCTGACGGTCACCGGCGTCGTGCAGCTCGAGCATGTGTACATCTTCGCGTTCCTGTTCGGCTGCGCAGCGGCGTTCGACGCGCCCGTGCGGCAGACCTTCGTCGCGGAACTGGTCGGCGACCGGGAACTGGCGAACGCGGTCGCGCTCAATTCGACGTCGTTCAACGCGGCGCGGATGATCGGCCCGGCGGCGGCCGGGTTCCTGATCGCGTCGATCGGCACCGGCTGGGCGTTCCTCGCCAACGGGCTCAGCTTCTTCGCGGTGCTGGCGTCGTTGTCGCTGCTCCGGGAGGACGAACTGCGCGCGAATGTACGGGCGGGCCGCTCGCGCAGCGGGCTGCTCGACGGGTTCCGTTATGTGTGGCGGCGCGATGACCTGAAGGCAATCCTCGTGATGCTGTTCCTGATCGGCACGTTCGGGCTCAATTTCCAGCTGTTCATCTCGACGATGGCGGCCAGCGTGTTCCACGTCGATGCGCGCGGCTTCGGTGTCCTGTCGTCGATGATGGCGGTCGGCACCGTGACGGGCGCGCTGCTCGCGGCCCGCCGCGAACAGCCGCGGTTCCGGCATCTGTGGTTCGGCGCGGCGCTGTTCGGGCTCGGCTGCACGCTCGCCGCGCTGGCGCCGAGCTACTGGCTGTTTGCCGCCGCGCTCGTGCTGACCGGGATCGCCGCGATCACCTTCATGAACTCGACCAACAGCCTGATGCAGCTATCCACCGAGCCGGCGATGCGCGGCCGCGTGATGGCGCTGCGCCTCGCGGTCGCGCTCGGCGGCACGCCGATCGGCGCGCCGGTGGCGGGCTGGGTCGCGAACCATCTCGGCCCGCGCTGGGCGCTCGGTGTCGGCGCGGCGTCCGGCTTTGCGGCCGCGCTCGTCGCGACGCATTTCGTGAAGCGCAGCCGGGCCAGGCTGCGCGCAGGCGGCGCGGCTGACCAGGGCGAACGCGTGTGACGTAAAAGGGCGCCGCCGCGCCCGTCCGTTATGCGATGCCGCCCGGCGCACCGCAGGGAACCAGATTCCCCACGTGCGCTGCCTACGCCGCAGGCCGGGCCGCCGCATGCGCGGCTTCCAGGCACGACTGGAACAGCAGCGCGGCCCGCGACGGCCGTGGCGAGCGCCGCAGCAGGCTCACGAACCGGCACCGGTAATTGAACCGGTGCGGCGCGATCGGCTGCATCAGCCCCTTGGTTTCGAAACTTTCCGCGTAATGGTCGGGCAGGAAGCCGAGATAACGACCGGACAGGATCAGCGTCGCGATCGACTCCTGGTCCGACGCGGTCGCGCTGCGCGTGAGCTTCGCGCGATGGCTCAGTTCCATGTTCGGCGAATGGAAGCCGAGCCCCGCGAACGCGTGGTTGCGAATCGTCGTCCACGTGAGCTTGCTGTGCGGCGCGTCGTAGAGCGGATGCTGGCGGCCGCAGTACAGCAGCATCCGTTCATCGAACAGTTCCGAATACACGAGGCTGCCCGAATTGCGGTGCGCGGGAATGATCCCGACCTGGTAGCTGCCGTCGATGATCCCGCGCTCGACCTCGTTGATCGATGCGACGTGCAGGTTCAGCGCGACGTCCGGCGCCTCGTCGGCGAACTGGCGTATCGCGTCGCCGAGGCGCGCGTTTGCGTTGGTGGCCGTCTTGTCGAACACCGCGATGTGCAATTCTCCGCCCATCCGGTCGTGAATGCCGTCGATCCTGCTGCGAAATGCCTCCATCGACGCGAGCAGCCGCAACGTCTCCTCGTACACCGTCTGCCCCTCGGCCGTCAGCGTGAAGCCCGCGCGGCCGCGCCGGCACAGCACGAGGCCGAGGCGCGTTTCCAGATCCTTCACGTGCCGGCTGATCGTCGAGATGCCGATATTCAGTTCCAGTTCGGCCGCCGCCATCCCGCCGCACTGCACGACGCCCTTGAAGACTCGCAGCAGGCGGAGATCCATGTCGCTGAGCTGCCCGAGCAGCGCGCGGCTCTTCGGTTGCTTTGATTGCATAGTTGCGCAAGTGAACATTGATATTGCGATATTGAAGAGACTAATTGGCCTCCCGACAATGCGCAACATCATCACAAGAAGGAGGGGCGCGCCGCGCCGACCGACATGACCGACATCACCACCGCCGCGCAGCAGGACGACACGACCATCCGCACCGACGCCGCATGGCTCGACGCGCACTGGATGCCGTTCACGGCCAACCGCCAGTTCAAGGCCGACCCGCGCATGATCGTGTCGGGTCAGGGCGCGTATTACACGGATGGCGAAGGCCGCAAGATCTTCGACGGGCTGTCGGGCCTCTGGTGCACGGGCCTCGGTCACGGCCGCACGGAAATCGTCGAGGCCGTGAGCCGCCAGGTCGCGCAGCTCGACTACGCGCCGGCGTTCCAGTTCGGCCATCCGAAGTCGTTCGAACTCGCGAACAAGATCAAGGACCTGACGCCGGCCGGCCTCGACTACGTGTTCTTCACGGGTTCGGGTTCGGAAGCGGCCGACACGTCGCTGAAGCTGGCCCGCGCCTACTGGCGCGCGAAGGGCAAGGGCACGAAGACGCGCCTGATCGGCCGCGAGAAGGGCTACCACGGCGTGAACTTCGGCGGCATCTCGGTCGGCGGCATCGGGCCGAACCGCAAGCTGTTCGGCCAGGGCCTCGACGCCGATTTCCTGCCGCACACGCAGCTCGCCGAGAACAAGTTCTCGCGCGGGATGCCCGAGCACGGCGCCGAGCTGGCCGACCGCCTGCTCGATCTGATCGCGCTGCACGATGCATCGAACATCGCGGCCGTGATCGTCGAGCCGTTCTCCGGCTCGGCCGGCGTGGTCGTGCCGCCGAAGGGTTATCTGAAGCGTCTGCGCGACATCTGTACCGCGCACGACATCCTGCTGATCTTCGATGAAGTCATCACGGGCTTCGGCCGTGCCGGCGCGATGACGGGCGCCGACGCGTTCGGCGTGACGCCGGACATCATGAACTTCGCGAAGCAGGTGACGAACGGCGTGCAGCCGCTCGGCGGCGTGATCGCGACCAAGGAAATCTACGACACGTTCATGGCGGCAGGCGGCCCCGAGTACATGCTCGAGTTCCCGCACGGCTACACGTATTCGGCGCATCCGGTGGCATGCGCGGCCGGCGTCGCGGCGCTCGACCTGCTGGTGAAGGAAGACGCGGTGGGCCGCGTGCGCGAGCTCGCGCCGCATTTCGAGGCGGCCGTGCACGGCCTGAAAGGCCAGCGTCACATCACGGACATCCGCAACTACGGCCTCGCGGCCGGCCTGACGATCGCGGCGCTGCCGGGCGAACCGGCACGGCGCCCGTACGAGATCGCGATGCGCTGCTGGGCGAAGGGCTTCTACGTGCGCTACGGCGGCGACACGATCCAGCTCGCGCCGCCGTTCATCGCCGAGAAGCGCGAGATCGACAACCTGATCAACGCGCTGTCCGACGCACTGAACGAAGTGGACTGAGCCACGGCTCGCCCCAAGCGACAACCGAATTCACGAAAGAGCCTGAACGATGAAACACGACAGCAATGTGACTTCCACCCTCGGCCACCTGATCGACGGCAAGCGCGTCGACGGCGGCAGCCGCGTCCAGCCGGTGTTCGACCCGGCCACCGGCGAATCGGACAAGAGCGTCGCGCTCGCCGACAAGCTGACCGTCGAAGCCGCGATCGCGTCCGCGCAGGCCGCGTTCCCGGCGTGGCGCAACACGCCGCCGCTGAAGCGCGCACGCGTGATGAGCCGCTTCAAGACGCTGCTCGAGGAGCACGCCGACGAACTGTGCGCGCTGATCACGGCCGAGCACGGCAAGGTGCTCGCCGATGCGATGGGCGAACTGCAGCGCGGGATCGAGAACGTCGAATACGCGACCTACGTGCCCGAGCTGCTGAAGGGCGAGCACAGCAAGAACGTCGGCCCCGCGATCGATTCGTGGAGCGAGTTCCAGGCGCTTGGCGTCGTCGCCGGCATCACGCCGTTCAACTTCCCGGTGATGGTGCCGCTGTGGATGTGGCCGATGGCCGTCGCGTGCGGCAACACGTTCGTGCTGAAGCCGTCCGAGCGCACGCCGTCGTCGACGCTGCGCATGGCCGAGCTCGCGGTCGAGGCCGGCCTGCCGCCGGGCGTGCTGAACGTCGTGAACGGCGACAAGGAAGCAGTCGACACGATCCTGACCGATTCGCGCGTGAAGGCCGTGAGCTTCGTCGGCTCGACGCCGATCGCCGAATACATCTACTCGACCGGCTGCGCGCACGGCAAGCGCGTGCAGGCGCTCGGCGGCGCGAAGAACTTCGCGGTCGTGATGCCGGATGCCGACATCGGCAACGCGGTGAACGCGCTGATGGGCGCTGCATACGGCTCGTGCGGCGAGCGCTGCATGGCGATTCCGCTGGTCGTCGCGATCGGCGACGAGACGGGCGACAAGGTCGTCGCCGGCCTGAAGGCCGAGATCGAGAAGATGAAGGTCGGCCCCGGCAACGGCGCGGGCGTCGACATGGGCCCGCTCGTCACGCAACAGCATTTCGAGAAGGTGACGGGTTTCGTCGAAGCGGGTGTGGCAGCGGGCGCGACGCTCGTCGTCGACGGCCGCGGCGTGAAGGTCGACGGCCACGACGGCGGTTACTACCTCGGCCCGTGCCTGTTCGACAACGTGAAGCCCGGCATGCCGATCTATCAGCACGAGATCTTCGGGCCCGTGCTCGGCGTGATCCGGCTGAAGTCGCTCGACGAGGCGATGGCGCTGATCGACGCGCACGAATACGGCAACGGCACGTGCCTGTTCACGCGCGACGGCGAGGCCGCACGCTACTTCAGCGACAACATCCAGATCGGCATGGTCGGCATCAACGTGCCGCTGCCGGTGCCGGTTGCGTACCACTCGTTCGGCGGCTGGAAGCGTTCGCTGTTCGGCGACCTGCACGCGTACGGCCCGGACGCCGTGCGCTTCTACACGAAGCGCAAGACGATCACGCAGCGCTGGCCGTCGGCCGGCGTGCGCGAAGGGACGGTGTTCAGCTTCCCGTCGAACCGCTGACGCGCATTTCGGCTGCAACGCAGCTGGCGTAACGGCGCAAAGGCCCGCCCCGATCGACGATCCGGGCGGGCTTTGTTACGTCCGCGCCGATTGTGCGGAAGTCGGCGGAAGAACGCTTACGGCGTGGCCACGTGCCACATGTCCTTGAAGTTGTCGCCGTTACGGTCGCCCTGTTTCATGTCCTTCGAGAAGAAGTACAGCGGCTTGCCCTTGTACGCCCATTGCGGGCTGCCGTCGTCACGCTTGACGATCGTGTAGGGCCCGGCCGGAACGTCGGTCGCGCTGGCCTTGTACGGCGGCCAGAACGATTCGCACTGGCCCGAGCAGGCGCTGGTGCCGGCGTTGGGCTTGTCATGGTCGAATACGTAGACGGTCATTCCGTTCGCGGCGACGAGCGCGCCGTTTTCGACTTTCGTGATCGAGCCTTGGGCCGAGGCTGAAGCAGATGCAATGGCAAGCAGGGCGGAACTGACGAACAACACGGCTTTCATGTGTGCCTCCTGGTAGTCCGGTGGGCGGCCGCGGTCGCGCGCACGGGCGAGCGTGCGCCAGGATCGCGATGAATGGTGCCGGAACGCGGTGCCGTCGCCGCCGGCGCGAGCGACGCAGGGTCGGATGGCGGCAAACGGGGCGCTACATTCACGATAGGCGGTTTTTGGCGGGGCTGCGAGTAGAACGGGGTGCGTATCGGCCGGGTGCAGGTGTCGCGCAACGGCGCAGCGAAGGCCGTCGCGATTCCGGATTCGGCATCCGTCCCCGAGCCCGGCCGGCGCGCAGATCAACGCGTCAGCGCCGCGCGCGATTGGTCAGCGCGACGCCCGCGATCACGAGTGCGCCGCCGGCCAGCATCGACGGCGACAGCGGTTCGCCGAGCAGCGCGACCGACAGCAGCACGCCGAACACCGGCACCAGATTGGTGAACACGGCGGCGCGGGCCGGCCCGAGTTCGCGAATTCCCTGCGAATACCAGACGAACGCGACCACCGTGCCGATGGCACCGAGGTAGATCATCGACGCGACGGCCTGCCACGTCAGCGGCGTGCCGCTGCTCGCGTGCGAGCCGAACAGGTGCGCGACGAGCAGCAATCCAAGACCCCACAGCGCCGCATACGTCGTGGCCGCCAGCGGCGACAGCCCGTCGAGCGCGCGCCGGCCGATCACGGTATAGGCGGCCCAGCTCAATACCGCGCACAGCATGTAGCGCTCGCCGGCGCCGAACGTGTTGCCGAGATCGGTCAGCACGCGCAGCAATTCGCCGCGGCTGATCACGATCAGCGCGCCGAACAGTGCGACGGCGATGCCGGCCCAGCGCGACAGCGACAGGCGTTCGCGCACGACGACCGACAGCAACACGGCGGTGGCGACCGGATTCAGCGCGACGAACAGCGCGGTGCGACCGGCCGGCATCCGCGCGAGCGCCGCGAAAAAGCACACGTTGTACAGAAAGATGCCGGTCGCGCCGAGTCCGAAGGTCGTCGCGATCTGGCGGCCGCTCAGCTTCGGCAGCCCGCCTTCGATCTTCCACGTCAGCACGACCAGCAGCAGCGCGGCGATCGCGAAGCGGCCGGTGGCCGCCGAGGTCGCGGACATCGTGGCAGCCAGGATCCGGCCCGCGATGAACGTCCCGCCCCAGAACAGCGCGACGAGCGTGAGCTTCACGTAGATGGCCGCGTTCGGCCGGTTGGCGACGATGCCGGCGGGTGGGGCGGGAGCGTTCATGAGACGGGGTTTCTCGAAAGGCGCCTGCGGCAACGCGTGCGCGACCGTGCGCGGCTGACGATGCCGAACCGCGCGCTGGCTGGCCTGCAGGCTGATTCAGGGGATAGATGGTCGGGTGCCGGTGCGGCGCCGTCAGCGAAACGCGGGGGCCGACGCGAGCGCTGTCAGCACGACCGGCATCGCGAGGGCCGCCGCGATCGTCTGGAACGCGGTGATGCCGGCCATCAGCGGTGCATCGCCACCGAGCTGGCGCGCCATGATGTACGACGCCGACGAGGTCGGCAGCGCCTGGAACAGCAGCGCGACGGTCAGTGCCGCATCGCCGAGCCCGAACAGGCGGCCGGCCGCGAGCGTGATGAGCGGCATCGCCAGGAACTTGAATGCCGACGCGACGCAGACCGGCTGCAGCCACGCGCGGGCCGCATCGAATTTCAGCGCGGCGCCCACACACAGCAGGCCGAGCGGCATCGATGCGGCGCCGAGCGCGCGCACGGCCGGTTCGACCGCGGCCGGGAACGCGACGCCGCCGGCCTGCATCGCGATCCCGAGCGCGCATGCGACGACCAGCGGATTCGACAGGATCTGCCGCGCAAGCGCCGCCGCACCGAGCCGCGTGTCGCCGTAGCGCGCGAAGACCAGCACGCACATCAGGTTGACGGTCGGGACGATCGCCGCGACGCACACGGCCGCGAGCGCGATGCCTTGCGCGCCGAACAGCCCGGCCGCCAGCGCGGTGCCGACATAGTTGTTGAAGCGCACGGCGCCCTGGAACACCGACGTGAAGCCGGCGCCGTCGACCCGGACGAACCGGCGGACCAGCAGAAGAAGCGCCGCGGCGAGCGCGGTCGAACCGACCAGCGCTGCCGCGAGCGGTAAAACGGGCAACGATTGCAGCCGCGCGTTCGCGAGGCCGTCCGCGAACAGTGCGGGCAGCAGCACGTAGTAGCAAAGCCGCTCGGCCTGCGGCCAGAACGCTTCGGCGATGAAGCCCGTGCGGCGCAGGCCATGTCCGAATGCGACCAGCAGCGCGACCGGCGCCAGCGCGAGCAGGATCGGGCCGATCATCGGCGCACCTTCACGCGGGCCGGGCGGAACGCGCGGAGCGGCCGGCAGGCAGTGCGGCTAATCGAGGCGGGAATCCATCCGACGGGCAACATGGCGACACGCAATCGAAAGAGTAACGATGCCGCCAAGTTAACACGCGCAAGCAACAGGAATAATTGTTAATTATCGGGTGTTCAATGAGAAATTCTCATCGATGACGCGGTGACTTCGGCGGCCAGTGCACGCGCGAAACGCTCCGCCGGACGCGACTGATGTTCGAGCAGCACGACCGCGCGTCCCATCTGCGGCTGGCCGAACGGCAAGCGCGTGACGGGCGGCAGGCGCGCGAGCGTCGCATCGGGGAGCGCGACGATCGCCGCACCGAGCCCGCGCGCCACCATGCGCGCGATCGTTTCCGCGCTGTCCAGCACCATCTCCTCGCGTACGCGCACGCCGATGCGGCGCAGTTCGGCGGCGATCATGCGGCCGGCCCAGGCCTGCGCGTCGAAGCGGATGAACGGCAGCGCGTCGAGCAGCGTGCCCGCGTCGCGTTCCGCATAGTCAGGCGGTGCCAGCAGCCAGAAGCGATCCTCGTACAGCGTGGTCCACGTCAGTTCGGCCGGATGCGGGCGCACGGGGCGCGTCGTGATGGCCGCATCGAGTTCGCCGGCCGCGACGCGGTTCGCCAGCTCGGCCGACATGCCGGCGGACACGTGCACGCGCAGCGACGGATGCGCATCACGCAACGCGAGCAGCGCGTCGGGCAACGGGCCGGACAGCGCGGTCTGGATCGCGCCGATCCGCAGGCGGCCGACGAGCTTCTTCTCGTCGCTGAGCGCATCGGGAATCCGGTCGACCATCGCGAGCACCTGCTCGGCCTGCGCGAGCAGGATGTTGCCGGCCTCGGTCAGCACCGGCTGACGGCGCGAACGGTCGAACAACTGCACGTTGTATTCGCTTTCGAGCGTCTTGATCTGCAGGCTCACCGCCGATTGCGTGAGCCCGATGGCTTCGCCGGCGCGCGCGAAGGTCCGGTATCGGGCGATCGCGACCAGCGTTCTGAATGCGCGTAGTGACATGGACGAAGTGACGTGGGAAGCCGGACGGGCAACGGACGGCAGGCAGGCGAATTGTTCGCGCCCATCATGCCCGTGCGGGTCGAAACGGGCAACCGAAGCGAGTAGTACAAGTAACGGCGGGGCAGGTTCAGCGACACGGCAGGCGCTGTGCCGATCCGCGTGCGCTTCGACTATCGATGAAGGTCAGGACGACGCTTCGGAACCCGGCCGCCGCCGTGTCACACCCACAGCCGATACATCCAGAACGATTCGTCGTCGATGAAGCGCTGCGTGAATTCGCTCGGCGAGAAGCCCGTGATGCGCTTGACCTCACGGCTCAGGTGCGCCTGGTCGGCGAATCCTTCGTCCAGCGCCAGTGTGGCCCAGTTGAACGCGGCACCGGCTTCGAACCGGTCGCGTGCCGCAAAAAACGCACTTTCGGTCCTGACGAGCGCCTGCCATTCGCGCAGCGATCGGCCGCTGTAGGTCTTGATGCGCCGTTCGACCTGACGCGGGCTGTGTGTACCGCGCCATTCGCGCGCCTGCAGCGCGAGGCGCTCGACCCAGCTGCGTCCCGCGTTGCGCAGCGACGACAGCGGCGTCGCGGGCCGCAGCGCCTGCCAGCGCGGCGCGAGATGGCGGTCGATGGCCGCCAGCACGTCGGCGTCGCGATCCGCGCCGATCAGTGCATCGAGCAGCGGATGCCAGTCGTGGCCGAGGCACGCGTGTGCGTCGAGCACGCGGTCGTGGATATCCGGCAGCGCGATGCCGAACAGCGTCCGCGCCGCATCGGCGGTGAAACAGATCATGCCGATCAGCCCGCCCGTCGGCGCCCACGCGACGGTGGGGGCCGAATGGCTGCCCGACAGCGTCGCCGCCGCGCCGAACGGGCGCCACTGCGGGCCATCGGCCGTGCGTTCGACGAAGCCGGCGTCGAGATCGCGGTACCACGATACGCAGACGAGCGGCGTGGCCGGAAAGTGCGAGAGTCGCTGCGCGTCGCTCAACGCGAAGCCGCGCGTGTCGTACAGGACGATCGCGACCACCGCGCCCTGCAGCGCGGCCGGTGCGGGATGCAGCCGCGCATGCGGCGACCGCCCGCCGCTCGCGACACGAGGTGCGCGCGCAAGCGGATCGGGGCATGACAGCGGGATCGATGGCGGTCCGGAGAACATGACGCCGGAGTATAGGGACCGTCCGGATGCGTGTCGATGTCGTTTGCGTTCAAGACCGCCGGCTCGCCGCTGCGGACAATCCGTCGCATGAACACACGAACCTCTTCCCAATGTCCATTCCATGCGGGCACCGCTGCGCCGGCGCCCGTGCTTCACCCGCCCGGCGTATGGCCGCCGGGGCCGCGCGCCGGCCTGACAGGGTGGGGGCTGCTGCGCGCGATGTCGCGCGACCTGATCGGCACGCTGGCCGGCTGGCAGCGTGCGTACGGCGACGTCGTGCACTTGCGCGTGTGGCCCGAGCACGCGGTGGTCGTGACCGATCCGGCGCTCGTGCGCGAGCTGCTGGTCACGCAACACGATGCGCTCGGGCGCTGGGAGCGCGCGATCCGCGTATTCGGGCAGGTGCACGGCCACAGCGTGCTGGTCGCCGAGGGCGATGCGTGGCGCGACAAGCGGCATGCGCTGCAACCGAACTTCATGCCGAAGCCGGTTCAGGCGTTCGTTCCGGCGATTGCGTCGACGGCCGGTCATGCGCTCGCGCAGTGGCCCGCACGCGATCCGGACTGGCCGATCGAAAGCGCGCTGACGTCGCTGGCGATGGACGTGATCATGCGCACGATGTTCTCCGAAACGATCGGCGACGATGCGCGTGCGGCCGAGGAGGCGGTGCGCGTGGTGAGCGCGGCGGCCAACGCCGCGTTCTACGTGCCGGCAAGCACGCCGGACTGGGTGCCGTGGAAGCGCGCCAAGGTGCGGGCGATGGCGGTGCTGAACGAGCTGATCGACCGGCAACTGCATGTGCGCCTCGACCGGCCCGAGCATACGTGGCCCGACGATCTGCTGTCGCGCCTGTTGCGGCTGCATCGGACGGATGCGCGGAAATGGCCGCTGCAGGCCGTGCACGACGAATGCGTGACCGCGTTCCTGGCCGGCCACGAGACGACGGCCGGCGCGCTGACCTGGTGGGCATGGTGCATGGCCACGAATCCGGCGATGCAAGCCGCCGCGCGCGACGAGGTGTCCCGCGTGCTGGGCGGTCGCGCGCCGTCCGCCGAGACGCGTTCTTCGTTGCGCTACCTGACGCAGACGCTCGACGAAACGCTGCGGCTGTATCCGTCCGCGCCGATCCTGATCAGCCGGCGCGCCGCGCGGCCGATCACGCTGGGCGCATGGCAGTTTCCCGCGCGCACGCTGTTCATGCTGCCGCTGCAGCTGATGCAGCGCGATCCGCGATGGTTTCCGGAGCCCGATGCGTTTCGTCCGGAGCGCTTCGCCGACGATGCGCCGGCGCTGCCGCGCGGTGCGTACATGCCGTTCGGTACCGGCCCGCGCGTGTGCCTCGGGCAGCATCTGGCGATGACGGAGATGACGGTTGTGGCCGCAATGATCCTGCAGCGTTATGTGTTGTCGGTGCCGCCCGGCATGACGCCGCCGCGCGAGGTGCTGAACGTGACGCTGCGGCCGGAGCGGGCGTTGCATCTGGCGATCGCGCCGACGGGGCTGACGGCCGATACGGTCTCCGCGTGATGGAGGCATGAGCGGTCGATTCGACCCGGCCTGCATCGCGCGGGCGATGGCCGTTTGCGCGACGCGGTGTCATCGAATCGTCGGAATGTGAATGCGTGCCGGCAACTGCTTGCGGCGCCGCTGGCGCGGCGTCGCGCAGCACCTATGCTTGAAGGGCCCAAGCCGGGCGGAGCCTAAGGAGGATGGTCATGCGCATGCTTCTCAACATACGAATCCCTCACGAGCCGTTCAACACGCTGGTGCGCGACGGCAGCGTCGGCGACGTGATCTCGCGAATACTCGAAGCGGTCAAGCCGGAGGCCGTGTATTTCACGGAGCAGAACGGCGGGCGCGGGGCGGTCGTGATCGTCAATCTGGATGACCCGTCGCAGATCCCGGCGCTCGCGGAGCCGTGGTTCCTGATGTTGAATGCAGACTGCGAGTTCCGCGTGGTGATGCTGCCGGACGATCTCCGGAACGCCGGGCTCGCGCAACTCGGCACGAAGTGGCGGTAGCAGGACGCTGCGCATGACCGTGCCCCTGCCCGAGAACCGGGCGGGCGGCATGGCGCGGCGTTCGCGCGCCGGCTATGGCGCAGTCTGTGACGGCTCGACGTTTGCCGCTTGCCTGTCTTTCGGCCGCAGCAGCAACAGCAGGCCGCTCAGCGCTGCCGCACCCACGAAAATGAAAAAACACCGTTCGTTCCACGCGGTCAGGCTATCGGGCGCAACGCCGCCGGCACTCCCGGCCGTGGCGCCGGCTTCCAGCAGGAACGTGAAGACCGCCGGCACCGGCGCGGAACCCAGGTAGGCGAGGAACGCGAACTGCAGCCGGCCGCGCGTCAGGATCGACCAGACATCTTTTCCCATCAGGCAGGCGGCCAGCACCAGCGGTGGCACGAGCACGATCGATGCGGCGCTGATGGCGCACAGAAGCAACCAGCCAAGTCCGACGAGCGGAATGAGCGACATGAATCGGGATTCCTGTTTCCGGGCAGTCTCGTTGTCGACGGATCATCCGTATGTGATTCAACGGATGACCACGGGATGCGGCGATTCACGGATATTGCACGAATCCGCACGCGTTGCCATCCGTCTTTATCGATGTGTCGATGCGCTCATCCCGCCGCGTCTTCCCCGAGCGCCTGGATGAATCGCGAAAACAGCTCGGGCTGCGACGAGATTCCAAGCTTCGCGTAAAGATGCCGCCGGTGCACCTTCACCGTTTCCGGTGAAATCGCGAGCCGCTCGGCAATCGCCTTCGACGAATTGCCGCGCAGCACCATTCTCGCGATCGACATCTCGCGATCGGTCAGTACACCCGCACCGAAGCGTGCGAGCGCCTGCTCGACGCGTGCGCCGAGATCGGCGTCGGGCGTCACGCGCGCGGTGTCGCCCACCAGCCGCCAGTGCTGCCGGATCGTCGCGAGCACCCACGGCATCGCGGCCGTCAGCTTGCCGAGCGGCTCGACGTCGAAGCGCGCGGCCGCGCCGAGCGACAGCGACAGCAGCGTGTCGGGGGTCGGCCGCACCAGGATCTGGATCTCGTCGTCGCCGACCGCATCGCGGAAGTAGCTGAGGAAATACTCGCTCTGCCGGAACAGGTCGGGCGCGACTTCCTCGAGCCGGTAACAGCCGTCGGCGAGCCCGTCGTGCGCGGCCTGCAGGAACGGGTCGAGCAGATATAACCCGTTCAGGTAAAGCGGCACCGGCGATGCGGTGTCGGTGCCGCCCGTGTCGTATTCGTCGAGCACGAGCGGCACGCCGTCGCGGCCGACCGCGGTCGCGAGCGCATTGTCGAATGGCGCCATTTCATTGAGCAGCAGCACCAGGAACCGCCAGAAACGCGGCTGGCCGAGATGATCGATTGCGCGGCCAAGCGCCTGGTGCATCGCGATTTCGGAAAAGAGACGATCCATACCACCACCGGAAAGGCGTAACACGAAGGGGGAATAGCGGTCCTGAAATTGGCTTCCTAGACTGCCACGCAATCAGTCGGGCCCGAGTATGGGCGTTCAAAAAAGTGCAGCACAGGAGAACGAAATGGCGATGATGTCGGAATCGACGGGCACGCTGCAAGCGGCGCCTGCAACGGAAGACGCGCCGCGCGCGCTGTCGCAGACGCTCAGCGTGCGCGATGCGGTGATGATCACCGTGTCGGGCGTGACGCCCGCAAGCTCGATCTTCGTGATCGCGCCGTTTGCGATCCAGCAGGCCGGCAGCGGCGCCGTGCTGTCGTTCCTGCTCGGCGGCGTGCTCGCGCTCGCGTTCGCGCTCTGCTATGCGGAGCTCAGCGCCGCGCACCGCAGCGCGGGCGGCGAGTACGTGATGGCCAAGCGCGTGTTCGGCACGCTGCCGGGCTACCTGACCTTCATCACGGTGCTGTCGGTCAGCGTGTTCATCCCGGCCGTGCTCGCGAGCGGTGCCGCGCCTTACCTGAACAACGCACTCGGCACGCATTTCAGCAACCAGTCGGTCGCGCTGACGATCGTGCTGCTCAGCTACCTGCTCGGCATGCTGAACATCAAGACCAACGCATGGATCACCGGCGCGTTCCTGGTCGTCGAGATCGGCGTGCTGATGCTGATCGCGGGGCTCGGTTTCGGCGCGCTGCATCGCGGCGCCGACGTGTTGATCGCGCCGGTCGTCGCGAGCGGCAACGCGCTCGTCCCGGCGACGCTCGCAGCGATCGTGCCCGCGATCGGCACGGCGATCTTCTGCTACAACGGCTTCGGCTCCGCCGCCTATCTTGCCGAAGACCTGCGCGGCGGCAACCGCAACGTCGCGAAGGCGGTGATCTATTCGCTGCTCGTGATCCTCGTCGTCGAACTGGTTCCGCTCACCGCGATCGTGCTCGGCGCGCCGTCGCTGACCGAACTCACGAAGAGTACCGACCCGATCGGTTATGTCGTGCGTTCGCTCAGCAACCCGGCCGTGTCGCGCGTGGTCAGCGCCGGGATCTTCCTGTCGGTGTTCAATGCGATCATCGCAATCGTGATCACGATGGGTCGCCTGCTGTACAGCAGCGGCCGGCACGCGCTCTGGTCGCGCACCTGCAACCGTGCATTCTCGACGATCCATCCGCGCCTGGAATCGCCGTGGCTCGCGACGATCGCGCTCGCGGTGCCGTCGGCGGGGCTCGTGTTCGTGTCGAGCCTGGACGAGCTGACCGCGTTCACGGTCGACCTGCTGCTGCTGATCTATCTGGTCGTCGGGCTGGCCGCGCTCGCGAGCCGGTTCGTGCGCCGCGACGTCGAACATCACTACCGGATGCCGCTGTGGCCCGTGACGCCGCTCGTCGCGGTGGCGGGCGCCGCGTACACGCTCTACACGACGCTGGCGACGGCGACGAAGCCGACCGACCTGATCATCATTGCGGGGCTGCTGGTCGCCGCGCTCGTGATGTATGTCGTCTGGGCGCGCCACAGCGAAGCATTCCGCGCGCTCTGAACGAAGGATCGACACCTTGCAGCACCGAAACACCGAACCATTGAAAGACTGGAGGAACTGCATCATGCGCACGAGGGATCTCGGCATTCGCATCGGACTCGGCACACCGGGCCGCTTCAACGCGATCACGGACGTTCCGGGCGTGCGGGTCGGACATTGCACGCTGAACGTCGAGAACGGCGACGCATCGATTCGCACCGGCGTCACCGTCATCGAGCCGCGCGCGGGCGCCGCGCACGATTCGCCGTGCTTCGCGGGCGTGCACGTGCTGAACGGCAATGGCGACGCGACAGGGCTCGAATGGATCCGCGAGGCGGGCCTGCTGACGACGCCGATCGCCTATACGAACACGCACAGCGTCGGCGCGGTGCGCGACGCGCTCGTTGCGAACGAGCGTGAAGCGGCGGCCGGCCGCGTGTACTGGTGCATGCCGGTCGTGATGGAAACCTACGACGGGCTGCTGAACGACATCTGGGGGCAGCACGTAAACGCCGCGCACGTGCAGCGTGCGCTGGCCGCCGCGCAGTCGGGGCCGGTCGCCGAAGGCGGCGTGGGCGGCGGCACCGGCATGATCTGCCACGAGTTCAAGGGCGGCATCGGCACCGCGTCGCGCGTGGTCGCGGCCGACGCGGGCGGCTGGACCGTCGGCGCGCTCGTGCAGGCGAACTACGGCGTGCGCGACATGTTGCGCGTGGCCGGCTACCCGGTCGGCGAAGTGCTGCGGCATGTGCATTCGCCATTCCGCGCGCCCGACGCGGCAGGCGAGGCCGGCATGGGTTCGATCGTCGTCACGATCGCGACCGACGCGCCGCTGCTGCCGCACCAGTGCACGCGTCTCGCGCAGCGCGCAAGCGTCGGGCTCGCGCGCGTCGGCGGCGGCACGGAGGATTCGAGCGGCGACATCTTCCTTGCGTTCGCAACGGGCAATGACGGCCTGCCGGCGGCGAACTACGGCAGCAAGGGCGCACCGACCACCGGCGTGAAGATGGTCAACAATGACCATATTTCCGCGCTGTTCGTCGCGGCGGCGGAAGCGGTGGAGGAAGCGATCGTGAATGCGCTGGTCGCGGGTGGCAACGTCGAGTCGCGCGGGGCGCGGGTCGAAGGGCTCGGGCCGGCGCGCTTGCTGGACGCGTTGCGGGAAGTGGGCTGGCGGCCGGGGCGTGGCGCCTGAAACGGCAAGCGCCGCTTCAAATGAAGCGGCGTGAGGCGGGGCGGCGATGCGGCGATCGACCGGCACGCCGCCCGCCCGCGGAGTCGATGCGGGCGATGCGGACCTGGCCGTGACGGCGCGGCGTCATGCTCAGCTGCCGAAGTAGATGTTGCAGAAGCTGACGGGGCCGACACAGGTGTTCGGGTCTTCCTGCTTCGATTGCGCACGATCGACGCGGCCGGCGGCCTTGACGGCTTCGGTGCGGTTCGCCTGTTGCTGTGCGACGTCTGCCGGTGCCGGCTGCGCGTGGGCGACAGCAGCGGTGAGCGACAGGGCAACGAGGGCGAGGTGCAGCGGCTTCATTTTGGTTTCTCCTGGGTGGATGCCAGTCTCGCTGGCAGTGAGGAAACTATAGGCTCGCACTGCTTAAAGATTAATCACCGCGGCTGTAGAGCTTATTTCCAATCGGAACAAGGATCCCGTTGCGCGCGCACCGATGTTCAGTACCGGTGCCGGTTGAAGGGCGCGTCCTTGTCCAGCAGCGCGCTGCGCATGAAGTGCAGGCAGCCGACGATCCGTTGCATGCTTCGGCGCGCGTCGGGCACCGCGTACCACGCCTGCAGCGTGTGCTGCGCCGCGCGGATCGCGAGATTCACCGATTTCAGCGTGCGCGCGTGATGGCCGGGTGTCGGATCGTCGAAGAAGCGCGGCAGTTCGTCCAGCACCGCATCGATCGAACCGGTCCAGCGCAGCGTCTGCGGCGGTTTCGATGCGCAGAACGCGTGCAGTTCGTCGCGCAGGTCGATGACCGCGTGGCCGACCTCGAGCGTCGACAGCATCCAGCGCAACGCGTCGCGATGCTGCCGCGTGCGCCGCACGAGCAGCATGCGCAACTGCGCCATCAGGTCGTGCGTGCTCGACTGGAAGCGCTGCGCGAGGCCGTCCGGCGCGCCTTCGCACGCAAGCGTGACCTGGCGGCGCAGGTCGTGCGCGATCCGGCCCGTGAGCCACGGCATGTGGGTGGGGAACACGACGGCGAACACCAGCGAGCACGCGAGCATCGCGACGACGATCGCCAGCCCGTTGTTGATCAGCACCTCGGGCGTATACGCGATCGCGTTGTCGGGGCCCGCGAGCAGGCAGAAGAACACCGCGAAGCCGATCCCGTAGCCGGACAGGCCCGGCCGCATCGCCAGAAACGCGCCGAGGCCCAGCACCGGCGCGAGCATCGCGCACAGCAGCGGGAAGCCGTCGATGTTCGGATACACGTAGCACAGGAACAGGTAACCGACAGCGGTCGCGAATGCCGCGCCGACGCCCATCTGCGCGACGAACTTCGGCGCGCGCGGCGACGTCGAGCTGAGCGCGCAAGCGATCGCGGTGGCGATCACCGCGAGCGAGCCGCTCGGCCACTCCGACGCGATCCAGAACGCGCTCATCGCACCGACGGCGACGACGGTGCGCAGGAACGCGAAGCCGACGAAGAACGAGTTGGTCTTCACCGCGTAATGCGTGACCGAGCGCTCGAACGCGTGATCGTCCTGGTCGAGCGACGCGTAGGTATCGGCGTAGCCGAGATATTCGCCGATGAAGCGGTACAGCAGCTCGATCGCCGTATCGAAGTCGAGCAGCCCGCCGGCCGCATGGTCCTCGAGGTTCCGCCGCGACGCACGCGCGGCCTTCGGCAGCGCACTGTGAAAGCGGCGCAGTTCGAGCAGCGCGCCAGTGGCCGGCGCGTTGCCGCGCTGTCGCTCGTCGCGCAGCGCGGCGAACCGCAGCGCGAGTGCGTCGACGTGCGGCGCGAGCGCGTCGAGCACCGCGTCCGAGCCATTCGCACGTAGGCGCTTGACGAGCTGGTGCAGCGCATGCAACCGCGTACATGCGTTCATGAACTCGCTGTTCAGCCGTGCGAGCCGGCGGCTGCGCGCGCGGATGTGCGGATCCTCGAACGACGCGAATGCGCGGTTGGCCTCGAAGCCGACGATATCGTCGACGAAATCGGCGAAGCGCCGCTCGAAATCGCCGCGTGCGACGTCGCCTGCGAGCGCGCCGGCCGTGAAGGCCGCGAACGTCGTGTGGCGCGCACTCAGCGAGCGCATCAGCGCCTTCGCGGAGCTGAGCGGCAGAATCAGCGCGCTGACCGCGCCCGAGCACGCGATGCCCAGCGCGACTTCCGCGGCGCGCGTGAGTGCGGACTGGAACAGCGTCTGCGGCGTCATCACCGCCGGCAAGCCGATCAGCGCGGCCGTGTAGCCGGCGAGCACGAAACCGTACCAACGGAAGTGGCGGTTGCGCACCGCGAGCGCGATGCAGCCGCCGATCCACAGCGTGAGGCCAGCCATGTACAGCTCGGGCTGCTGCGCGAACAACCCGCCGAGCGCGAGCGCGGCGACGAGGCCGGCCGCCGTGCCGAGCACGCGGTAGAAGCTCTTCGCGAACACCATCCCCGACAACGGCTGCATCAGCACGAACACGGTCGTCATCGCCGTGCGCGGCTGCGACATCTCGAGACGCATCGCGATGCCCATCGCCAGCAGCGCTGCCAGCACGGTTTTCGCGAGGTGCAGCCAGATCAGCCCGTCGCTGGCGGCCCAGTCGCGCGCCGCGTCGCCGAGCGGATCGAGCCATGCCCTCCATCGTGCCGGTTCGATGGAAGGTCGCTCGATCGCAGGTTGTGGCTTCATGAAAAGAGGGGGCCCGTGCGGCGCCCGGCACGGTGCCGCGGCCTGTCCGAACGGGTCCGTTCGACTGGTGAGGCGCCGATTGTAGGAGTGCGGCGCCGTCGTATTAACGCAGCTGCGGGGAAACGATAGTTGCAGCCGACGTAACAATCTGTCGCATCCCGTGGAGGAAAATAGCGGCTCCGCTACAGGTTGCTCACAGGAATGGATACGCTACAAAACATGCGGGTGTTTACGCGCGTCGTCGAGACGGGCAGCTTCACCGCCGCCGCGCAATCGCTGAATTCGACGACGGGCGCGATGTCGCGCGCGGTGTCGGAACTCGAGGCGCGCCTGCGCACCCGTCTGATGAATCGCTCGACGCGCCGCCTCGCGCTCACGTCGGCCGGCGAAAGTTATCTGCGGCGCTGCCGCCAGATCCTCGCCGACGTCGACCGCGCGGAAGAGGAGGCGAGCTGCGCGCACGAGCGCCCGGCCGGTGTGCTGCGCATGCACAGCTTCGCGAGTGTCGGTCATCACTATGTGTTGCCCGCGCTGACGCGTTATCACGCGCAGTTCCCGGACGTGTCGATCGAGCTGTCGCTGTCGCAGCGCATGCCCGACCTGTTCGACGGCACGAGCGACATGGCCGTCGTGGCCGCGTCGTCGCTGCCCGATTCGGAACTCGTGTCGCACCTGCTCGGCTCGACGTTCAGCATCCTGTGCGCGTCGCCCGACTATCTGAAACGGCACGGCGTGCCGGCCCGTCCGCAGGATCTCGCCGCGCATGCGTGCCTGACGCTTAGCACGCCGGCGTTCCCGACGCACGAGTGGGTGCTCGAAGGGCCCGAAGGCGTCGAGCAGATCCATGTCGCCGGGCCGGTCCAGACCAATACGGCCGAATCGCTCGCACTCGCGATCCGCGACGGCATCGGGATCGGCATGCTGCCGCTGTACTCGGCGATCGACGCGCTGCACGACGGCACGCTCGTGCGCGTGCTGCCCGCGCATATCCTGCAGAAGATGAACGTGTATGCGCTGTATCCGTCGCGCCGCTTCGTCGACGCGAAGGTGCGGACCTGGGTCGAGATGCTGCGTGCGCAGGTGCCGGGGATGATCGCGCGCGACGTCGAGATGCTGAGCGCGATCGACCGCGAACCGCAGGCCGCCTGACGCACGTCGGCGCGTTGCCGCACCAACGATTTCTTCTTCTAGAAAAGGCGACTCGCGCCTCGCTCGCGGCACATCATTCACGCGGGCGGGGCGCTTCGTCACGTCATCAAAGCGCGGGCTTCGCCGCCGCGCCCGATTCGGTGGCCGGCTCGCCGGCCGGGCCGTAGGCGGCCTGCGCGGCTTTCTGCTCCGCGAGACGCTTCGTCTGAAGTCGTTCCTGTGCCGCCATGATGTCCTCCGGATAGTTGCCGACTTCACCGCGCGCCGGGTTGAAGCCCACCGACTCGAGATCGATCAGCTCCTGCAGCACCTGCGCGCGCGTGACGGGCGACTTCGGCGACTGGGCGAACGACAGGGCCGGTGCGGCAAGCAGGACGGCAGCGGCGGCGGTAACGACGAGCGATTTCACGAGGTTCTCCTGGGTACGGGGTAGGTGGCCGGGTCGACGCGCGATGCGTGACCCTGACCTTCGATGGCAGTCTACGCAGCGCCCGCGCGCGTAAAAACCCCGATTCCAGGCAGGCTGCCTTGCAGAAGGAACAACATTGGCGCAACGACTGCGGCGAACGAACCCGCCTGCGAACGCGGGTTCATAGCCGACGGGCGACGTTGCGCCACACGAATCAGAACCGCGTGCGCATGCCGATCGCGCCGACGATCTGGTTCGGTGTGCTCGATGCGCCACCCGACCCGTTGATGAACGCCTGATAGCCGCGTCCCGACGCATGCTGGTACATCGCCTCCGCGTACACGTCGGTGCGACGCGACAGTTTGTACACGGCTTGCAGGTCGACCTGGTGCCACTTCGGATCGGTACCGTGCTTGCTGTCGGGGTTCGACACGCTGGCGTCCGTGTACACGTAGGCCGCGCCGAGGCTGACCGCCGGCGTCACCGCATAGCGCACGTTCACGTCGTAGTTGTTGAACGCGATCTGGCCGCTGGAGCCGAACGAACCCGTGTTGTCGTACTGCGAGCGCGTATAGACGAAGCCGACGGTCGCCGGGCCGAACACGTAGCTGATGCCGCCGCCGTACGTGCGCATGCGGTCCGAGCCGATCGACCAGCCGCCCTGGTTCACGCTCTTCGCCTCGGCCGCATCGGTCGCGCCGGGGCTGGCGCTCGTCGAGCCCTTCGTGCCGTTCATCTGCAGGTACGCGCCGGCCAGCTTCAACGGGCCGTTCGTGTAGCTCGCCGCGACGCTGTACGCGCGGTTGGCGCTGAAGTTCGTCGAGTTGGAGAATGCGTACATCGCGCCGGCCTTGAAGCCTGCGACCGTGTCGCTCGTGTACTTGACCGCGTTGTTGATGCGCAGCGAATGGTTCAGGTTGTCGTTATCGAACGGATGCGCGAAGCCCGCATCGCCGAAGTCGCCGGCCGTCGCGGACAGCGGCGCGACGAAGTCGACCATCGTGTCGTACTGGCGGCCGAGCGTCAGCGTGCCGTAGCCATTGCCGCTCAGGCCGACATACGCATGGCGGCCGAACAGCTTGCCGTCCTGGCCGAGTGCACCGTTGTTCGCGTTGAAGCCGTTCTCCAGCACGAACAGCGCCTTCACGCCGCCGCCGAGATCCTCGGTGCCGCGCAGGCCGAAGCGGCTGCCGTTGATCGTGCCGGTGCTCAGGCGCCACAGCGATGCGCCGCCCGCGTTGTTGGTGTACGCGATGCCGGCGTCGATCAGGCCGTATAGCGTGACCGAGCTTTGCGCGTGGGCGAGCGGGGCGAACAGCGCGGCGGTGCATGCGCCGGCGATGAAGGTTTTTTTCATGGAAAGGCTCCTGCGTGTGGGACCGGGGTCAAAAGTTCGGCGCAAGTATAGGAATGCACCGCGTGCTCAAGACCGCCTGACGTTGCGAGCGCACCTTTCCGGATCCGGCAAGAGTCCTTCACAAAACTGACACGACGTGCCGAGCGCGCCCGACGCCGGCCGTTTTTGCGCGATCGCGCACGGGCGGCATCGGTTCGACGCAGGCCGGCTGTCGTGCCGTTGCAACATGTGCGTTGCGTGGCGCGGCGGTTGATCGGCACGGTCGACGCGCGGAGAATGAGTCGCTCGCGCCCACGACCGGAGACACACGATGTCCCAGCCCGACCGCCATCCGCCGATCAGCGTCGCCGTGTACTACCGCGATCCGAATGCCGCACTCGAATGGCTCGAGCGCGCGTTCGGCTTCGCGCGCGGGATCGTCGTCCGTACCGCCGACGGCCAGGTCACGCATGCGGAGCTCACCCATCGCGGTGGTGTCGTGATGATCGGCGGGCATTGGGCCGATTTTGTCGCGAGCCCGCAGGAGATCGGCGGCAGGAACACGCAAAGCGTGCACGTGCAGCTTGCCGACGGCGTCGACGCGCATTGCGAACACGCGCGGCAGGCCGGTGCGGAAATCCTGCAGGAACCGGCCGACCAGTTCTATGGCGACCGCACATATCGCGCACGCGATCCGGAGCAGCACGTGTGGACGTTCGGCCAGCACGTGCGGGACGTGACGCCCGAGCAAGCGGCTGCCGAAACCGGCCTGACGTTCGAAGGCTGGTCCTGAAGCGCGACGCGTGCGTGCATCGACGCTTGCCATTCATCCTCGTCGATCGGATCACGCGGCCAACTGCTGTCTGCCGTTGAGTATTCAAAAAACGCATGAGTCGATTCGAAAAATACGTTTGTCTCATGAGAGGCTCAGGCCTACGATGCGGTCCTGACGACGGCGCGCGTGTTGCGCGCCGTCTTTTCGATCCCCGTTCACCCACCCCATGCGCCTCGATCTCCCGTCCACTCCCGTATCCTCTCCGCCGCCTGCCAGCCCGTTCGCGCGTGTGGCCGTCGTCACGATCCTGACCGGTGTCGGCGCGGGGCTCGGCGGCATGCTGCTCGCGCTGTTGCTGCATGCGATCCAGCACGTTGCGTACGGCTACAGCGTCGCACACGTGATCGGCACCGAGAGCTTCCTCACCGGCGTGACCGGTGCCGATCCGCTGCGCCGGCTCGCGGTGCTGATCGTCTGCGGGATCGTTGCCGGCGGCGGCTGGTGGGCGCTTTACCGGTACGGCCGGCCGCTGGTCAGCATTCGCCGCGCGGTGCGCGCGGCCGATCCGCGGATGCCGTTCGTCAGCACGACGATTCACGCGCTGCTGCAGATCGTGACCGTCGCGCTTGGCTCGCCGCTCGGCCGCGAAGTCGCGCCGCGCGAGATCGGCTCGCTGCTCGCCGGGCGGCTTGCGCATCGCGCGGGGCTCACGCCCGACGACTGCCGGCTGATGGTCGCGTGCGGCGCCGGCGCGGGCCTTGCGGCTGTCTATAACGTGCCGCTCGGCGGTGCGATCTTCGTGCTCGAAGTGCTGCTCGGCACGTTCGAACTGCGTGCGCTGATCGTCGCGGTCGTGACGTCGGCAATTGCCGCGGCCGTCGCATGGATCGGCCTTGGTAACGAACACCAGTACACGGTGCCGGCCTTCGCGCTGAGCACGCCGCTGGTCGCATGGTCGATCGTCTGCGGGCCGTTGTTCGGTTTCGCCGCGTACGGCTTCGTGCGGCTCACGACCCGTGCGCGGGCGAACGCGCCGAAGGACTGGCGGCTGCCGGTGTTCGCGTTCGTCAACTTCGCGGTGATCGGCGTGCTCGCGATGTGGTTGCCGCAACTGCTCGGCAACGGCAAGGGCCCGGCGTCGCTGGGCTTCGACGGCACGCTGACGATCGGTCTCGCGGCGGCGCTGCTCGTGCTGAAGGTGCTGATCGAGGCCGGCAGCCTGCGGGCCGGCGCGGAGGGCGGGCTGCTGACGCCGGGCCTCGCGAACGGCGCGCTGCTCGGCGTCGTGCTCGGCGGGCTGTGGAGCCTCGTGTGGCCGGGCGCGTCGATCGGCGGATGTGCGCTCGTCGGCGCGACCGCGTTTCTCGCCGCGTCGATGCAGATGCCGATCACGGCCGTCGTGCTGCTGCTCGAATTCACGCGTGCGGATCACGACAGCCTCGTGCCGATGCTGCTTGCCGTGGCAGGGTCGCTCGTGGCGTACCGGTTCGCGCAGCGGCTGGCCGAGGGGCGGGCGAGTGCGGTTGCGGCAGTGAGCATGTCTACGACGGCAGCCCGCTAACGCGCGGTCATCCGTCATCTTCGCAGGCGGCGCCGATCGCGTCGCCTGTCGCCGTTGTCGTCCCCGTTTTCCCGGTCGCGCCACCACACGATCGCCGCCGCGCACTCCAAAGCGCGTTCTCCGGTTCTGTGCAAGAATCCGCGCGTTTCCGCGTACCCACCAACAACGACACACGCGGACGTCC
Source organism: Burkholderia sp. YIM B11467 (assembly GCF_052952715.1). NCBI lineage: Bacteria > Pseudomonadati > Pseudomonadota > Betaproteobacteria > Burkholderiales > Burkholderiaceae > Burkholderia > Burkholderia sp. YIM B11467. Next base: position 622,638 of record NZ_JBQVSQ010000002.1, on the reverse strand, counting down.
CTATCAGGAAACGAGGAGCACAACTTGATTCAGCGCATTTCCCGCTTCTTCACGCAGGTGGTTCACCGCGTGTTGCCCGACCCGTTGATTTTCGCGATCCTGCTGACGATCGTCACGTTCGCGCTCGCGTTCGGCCTCACGCCGAATACACCGGCGCAGCTCACGACGATGTGGGGTTCGGGTTTCTGGAACCTGCTCGCGTTCTCGATGCAGATGGTGATGATCCTCGTCACGGGTCATGCACTCGCGAGCTCGCCGCCCGTCAAGCGCATGCTCGTCGCGCTCGCGAGCACCGCACGCACGCCGGGCCAGGGCGTGATGCTCGTCGCGTTCGTCGGCGCGCTCGCCTGTGCGATCAACTGGGGCTTCGGCCTCGTGCTCGGTGCGATGCTCGCACGCGAAGTCGCGCGCCGCGTGGCCGGCAGCGATTACCGCCTGCTCGTCGCATCCGCCTACATGGGCTTCCTGAGCTGGCACGGCGGGCTCTCGGGTTCGGTCCCGCTCGTCGCGGCCACGAAGGGCAATCCGATGGAAAAGACCATCGGGCTGATTCCCGTGTCGCACACGATCTTCACCGGCTACAACGCGTTCATCACGATCGGGCTGATCGTGATGTTGCCGTTTCTCGCGCGCATGATGATGCCGAAGCCCGGCGACGTCGTCAGCGTCGATCCGGCGCTGCTCGCCGAGCCGCCGAGCGTCGAGCGCCAGCTCGGGCCCGACGCGACGTTTGCGGAACGGCTGGAAGAGAGCCGCGTGTTGTCGGTCTTCGTCGCGGCGCTGTGCGCGGCGTTTCTCGTGCTGCGTTTCGTGCAGAAGGGCCTCGCGCTCGACATCGACACCGTGAACCTCGCGTTCCTCGCGGCCGGCATCCTGCTGCACCGTACGCCGATGGCCTATGCGCGCGCGGTGGCCGGCGCGGCGCGCGGTGCATCCGGGATTATGATCCAGTTCCCGTTCTACGCAGGCATCCAGGCGCTGATGGATCACTCGGGGCTCGCGGGCGTGATCACGAAGTGGTTCGTCGATATCGCGAACGTGCATACGTTCCCGCTGCTCGCGTTCCTGAGCTCGGCCGTGATCAATTTCGCGGTGCCGTCGGGCGGCGGCCACTGGGTCGTGCAGGGCCCGTTCGTGATGCCGGCCGCGCAGGCGCTCGGCGCCGATCTCGGCAAGGCCGCGATGGCGATCGCGTACGGCGAGGCATGGACCAACATGGCGCAGCCGTTCTGGGCGCTGCCCGCGCTGGCGATCGCCGGGCTCGGCGTGCGCGACATCATGGGGTATTGCGTGACGACGCTGCTGTTCTCGGGCGTCGTGTTTGTGGCGGGGATGTATCTGTTCTGACGGAACGCGGCGCGACACAGGTGGGGTTTGGCGTCCGCATCATGACAAGCGCCGCTGCGCAATGCAGCGGCGCCTCCGTTCCCCGATCGCAGACGCTATTCGAGCGTCCGGATCGAATTGCTGATGCCGCGCGCGCAGTCGATCACGGCCGGCGCGAGCTTGCGGCGCGCGTCATCGAACGTCCAGCGGCTCGTCGGCGCGACCACATGCACGGCCGCGACGGGCTGCCCCTGGCTGCCGAGCACGGGCGCCGCGATCGACATATCGCCGATGAACAGTTCTTCCTGATTAGTGGCATAACCTTCGTGCCGCGCGCTGTCGAGCAGCGCGACGAGCGCGTCGAGCGCCGTGACCGTGCGCGGCGTGTGCGGCGTGCGCGCCATGCCGTCGAGCCGCGCGCGTGCATCGTCGGGCGGCAGCGCACTGAGAAACGCGCGGCCGCTGCCGGTGCAGAACATCGGGATGCGGCTGCCGATCGGCATGTGGATCGGCACGAACTTCGTCGACACGAAACGCGCGACGTACACCATCTCGTCGTCGTCCGGCTCGGTGAGGTTGGTGGTTTCGCCGGTCAGGTTCGTGAGCTCGGACAGGAACGGATTCGCGACGTCGATCAGCGTATCGGCCGCGAGGTAGTTGAAGCCGATCCGCATCACGTGCGGCGTGAGCTGGTAACGCCGCGTGACCGGATGCTTGCGGATATAGCCGAGCTTCTCGAGCGTATAGACCATCCGCTGCGCCGAGCTCTTCGTCATCCCCGCCGCGTCGGCCACCTCCGCAAGCGTCATCGTGCGCCGCTTCGCGCTGAACGCGCGCAGCACGTTCAGCCCTTTCTCCAGCGACTGGTTGAACAGCAGGTCGTTTGACTGATCGGGCGATGTTTCCATGAGCGAGGGCTTGATCGATTCGATATCGCATCATAGCGTATCGAATATCGATACACAAAAATCTATTTGCGATGTTTTTGATTCGTTTTAAGATCGGGTCATCGTCGCAATGTCGATCGGCGACTGGCCGGCGTACCGGATTATTCGAGAAGGAGACACCATGGTTTCGTTCATCAAGCGGTTCGGCGCACTGACCGCCGGTTTCGCCACCTGTATCGCCATTTCCGCGGCATCGGCGGGCGCCGCCGCGGCCGAGCCGACGCTGAAGGTTGGCGCGACGGCCACCGGCGTGCCGTTCACGTTTCTCGACGTCAAGAGCAATTCGATCCAGGGGATGATGGTCGACGCGATCTCCGCGGCCGGGAAATCGGCCGGTTTTCGCGTCGACGTGCAGCAGACCGTGTTCTCGGCGCTTATCCCGTCGCTGACCACGCAGAAGATCGACATCATCTCGGCCGCGATGCTGAAGACGCCGGCGCGCCAGCAGGTCGTCGATTTCTCCGACACGGTCTATTCGTTCGGCGAAGGCCTGATCGTGAAGGCGGACGACCCGGGCCGCTATACGTCGATGGACGATTTCAAGGGGCAGGTGGTCGGCGCGCAGGTCGGCACGGCATTCGTCGACGCGCTCAACAAGAAAGGCATCTTCAAGGAAGTCCGGACCTACGATTCGATCGCCGACATCATGCGCGACGTCGCGCTCGGACGCATCAAGGCGGGCTTCGCCGACCAGCCGATCGTCGCGTACCAGATCGATCACGGCGTCAACCGCCAGGTGCGGCTCGTGCCCGAATACCAGAGCGTCGTGAAGGGGCAGGTCTGCTTCATCGTGCGCAAGGGCGATACCGCGACGCTCGAGCAGCTCAACGGCGCGATCCGCAAGATGAAAAGCGACGGCACGCTGCAGCAGATCCTGCAGAAGTGGCACATGAGCTGAGCGCCGGCCCGCGGTTCCAGGCCGGTACCGCCCGCATCTCGCGGGCACCCATTGCGGCGTGGCGTTTTCCAATCGCATAGGAGACCTCATGTTTTTTCAGAACGCGATCGATTTCCTGCCGATCCTGTTGAAGGGGGCGGTGGTCACGATCGAGATCACGGCATGCGCGTTCGTGCTCAGCTCGGTGCTCGGGCTGGTCCTCGCGCTGTTGAAGGTGTCGCCCAATCGCGCCGTGTCGACGGCCGGCAGCACGATCGTCAACGTGATCCGCGGGCTGCCGATCATCGTGCAGCTGTTCTACATGTACTTCGTGCTGCCCGATCTCGGCGTGCAACTGTCGGCGTTCCAGGCCGGCGTGCTCGGCCTCGGCATCGCGTATTCGGCCTACCAGGCGGAAAACTTCCGCGCCGGCATCGAGGCAATCGACCGCGGCCAGATCGAGGCCGCGCACGCGATCGGCATGCGCGGGCCGATGATCATGCGGCGCGTGGTGCTGCCGCAGGCGTTCCGCATCGCGCTGCCGCCGTACGGCAACACGCTCGTGATGCTGCTGAAGGATTCATCGGTCGCGTCGACGATCACGGTCGCGGAGATCACGCGCGCCGGCCAGTTGATCGCGTCGTCGACGTTCCAGAACATGAGCGTCTATACGCTCGTCGCGCTGCTGTATCTCGCGCTCGGCCTGCCGCTGATGTTCGGCGTGAACCGGCTCGGCAAGCGGCTCGCGCTGAGGAGAAGCGCATGATCCGGATCGACTCGATACACAAGCGCTTCCAGCAGCACGCCGTGCTGAAGGGCGTGAGTCTCGACGTGCAGCAGGGCGAAGTCGTGTGCCTGATCGGGCCGTCGGGCTCGGGCAAATCGACCGTGCTGCGCTGTATCAACGGCTTCGAAACCTACGACGAAGGCTCGATCACGATCGACGGCGTGAAGGTCGATGCGCATTCGAAGCGTATCCACGAGTTGCGGATGCGGGTCGGCATGGTGTTCCAGCGCTTCAACCTGTTTTCGCACCGCACGGCGCTCGAGAACGTGATGGAAGGCCCCGTGCACGTGCGGCGCGTGCCGGCCGCGCAAGCGCGCGAGCAGGCCCGCGCGCTGCTCGACAAGGTCGGGCTCGCGCACCGGATGAATGCGTATCCGTCCGAGCTGTCGGGTGGCCAGCAGCAGCGCGTCGCGATCGCACGCGCGCTCGCGATGGAGCCGCAGGCGATCCTGTTCGACGAGCCGACGTCGGCGCTCGATCCCGAACTCGTCGGCGAAGTGCTCGGCGTGATGCGCGGGCTCGCGCGTGACGGGATGACCATGGTGGTCGTCACGCACGAGATGGGGTTCGCGCGCGAGGTGGCGGATCGCGTGTGCTTCCTGCACGACGGCACCATCTGCGAAAGCGGACCCGCGCGCGACGTGCTCACGCAGCCGACGCATCCCCGCACGCAGGAATTCCTGCGTCGTCTGCTGGCGTCGGACGGCGCCGCCAACCCGGATCGAACATGAGCGAAAGGAACGCGGTACCCGCATGGCCCGACTCCCGGTGGCCGGATTCGCTGTGGGCGGCGACGGCCGCGCCGGCACCCGACACTCCCGCGCTCGATGCGTCCGCGTCGTGCGACGTGGCGATCGTCGGTGCCGGCTTCACCGGGCTGTCGACCGCGCTCCACCTCGCTGAACGCGGTGTGAAGGTGCGCGTCATCGACGGCGCGCAGCCGGGCTGGGGTGCGTCGGGCCGTAACGGCGGGCAAGTAATCCCCGGGCTGAAATACGACCCCGACGAACTGATCCGCCGGTTCGGCGACGAGGCCGGCGAGCAGCTTGCCTGCGTGGCCGGCGGCGCGGCCGACACGGTGTTCGACCTGATCGCGCGGCATGCGATCGACTGCGATGCGCGTCGCGGCGGCTGGATCCAGCCGGCGCCGACCGCCGCGATGCTCGAGACGGTCGCGCGTCGCGCGCAGCAGTGGGCCGCGCGCGGTGCACCGGTTGAAGTGCTCGGCCGCGACGACGTCGCGCGGCGGCTCGGCACGCACGCCTACGCGGGCGGCTGGATCGATCGCCGCGCAGGCAGCGTGCAGCCGCTCAGCTATACGCGCGGCCTCGTGCGTGCCGCACAGGCGAGCGGGGTGGGCGTGCACGGGCTGACGCGCGCCGTCGGGCTGACGCGTGCCGACGGCCGCTGGCGGATCGCGACGGCCGGCGGTGCGACGCTGACGGCCGATCGCGTCGTGATCGCGACCAACGGTTACACGGACGGGCTGTGGCCCGGCTTGCGCCAGTCGGTGATCGCCGCGAACAGTTTCATCGTCGCGACGCAGCCGCTCGCGCCGGATCTCGGCCGCGACATTCTCGCCGGCGGCGAGGTCGCGTCGGATGCGCGGCGCCTGCTGCTGTACTTTCGCCGCGACGCGGCCGGCCGCCTGCTGATGGGCGGCCGCGGCCCGTTCGCGGACCCGCGCGCGACGAGCGACTGGCGCCATCTCGAGCGTGCAACGACGCTGCTGTATCCGCAATTGAAGGGTGTCCGGTTCGAATACCGTTGGGCGGGGCGTGTCGCGATCACCGCGGATTTCATGCCACACGTGCACGAGCCCGCGCCGGGCGTGACGATCGCGCTCGGCTACAACGGCCGCGGCATCGCGATGGCGACGACACTCGGCAAGCATCTGGCCGCGCACCTGTCGGGCGATGCGCAACTGCCGCTGCCGTTCCGCGCCACGCCGATCCGGCCGATTCCGTTTCACGGGCTGCAGCGCTTCTATATCGCTGCCGGGGTGGCCTGGTATCGGCTGCTCGACAGCCTTTCCTGACGGGGCGTGGCCGCGAGTCGCCATCCGTGATCCGATCGGGCAGAATCGACACTCCCGGATTCCGCAGACAGATGCCGCATGACCGACCCGAACGATCCCCTCGGCCGTCGCGCGTACGCGAGCTTCGCACAACGCTATGCGGACATCGCGCCGACCAAGGCGCATAACGCACTCTATGAACGTCCGGCGACGATGGCGCTGCTCGGCGACGTCGACGGCCTGACGGTGCTCGACGCCGGCTGCGGGCCCGGCATCTGCAGCGAGCACCTCGCGCACCAAGGCGCGACCGTGCATGCATTCGACGTCACGCCGGAGATGGTCGCGCTCGCGAGAACGCGCTGCGCAGGCCTCGCGGTCGACGTGGTGGAAGGCGATCTGGAGGCGCCGCTCGCCTGGCTGCCCGACCAGTCAGTCGACAAGGTGCTGTGCTCGCTCGCGCTCGACTACGTGCGCGATCTCGCGCCGACGCTGCGCGAATTCCGGCGCGTCGCGCGGCCCGGTGCAACGCTCGTGTTCTCGATGGCGCATCCGATGCGCGACTGGATGGATGAGCGCACGCGCGGGGAGGGCACGTATTTCGACACGTCCCGCTTCGGCTTCCACTGGTCGGGGTTCGGCGAGCCGAGGCCCTATGTCGAGGCCTGGCGGCGGCCGCTCGCCGACATCCTGAACGCGGTCGCCGACGGCGGCTGGCGGCTCGACCGGTTCGTCGAACCGAAGCCGCTGCCGGAGATGAAGGCCGCGTCGGAACGGCTCCATGCGGAGCTGTCGCTGGCACCGGCCTTCCTGTGCATCCGCGCGCGCCGCTGACGCGGCGGGGCGGTCAACCGGCACTCAGTGCCGCACCGGTTCGTCGTTCAGCGTGCCGAGGAACGCTTCGATATCCTTGATATCCTGCGCCGTCATCGCGGGTTTGTCGCCCGCCTTGCGATCGAACGGCGCATCGGTCACGTCGACGTTCGCGCGATATTTCGGCGGGATGTCGTCGTACTCGTCGACCTTGCCGTCCGCGCCGCGTGAATAGAACTTCTGCGGCGAGATGCTGCGCTCGTTGTAGAACGCCATCACCTGGTCGAGCGTGTGGAACACGCCGTTGTGGAAGAACACATGGCGCGTCGCCGAGTTGCGCAGCGTCGGCGTGAGGAACATCGCGCAATACTGCGTCTGGTCCTTCAGGTCGTCGCGGAACGGCCCGCACACGCCGAGGTCGTAGAACGCCGGGTTGCGGTTCTGCGCCAGCTCCTTGTTACGCGGCGCGCCGAGCGCCTCGTACTGGTAATCGGTGAACATCGGCGGCAACCCGTCCTTTCCGGGCTTCGACAGGTGACAGCCCGCGCAATTCGCCTTGTCCGGATCGTTGAACAGGCGCAGCCCGCGCAACTCGGCCTGCGACAGGCGTGCCCGGCCTTCGAGCCAGCGGTCGTACTTGCTGTTGTACGGATGGAACGACGGATCCTCGACCTGGTAACGCGCGATCGCGAACATCGCCTCCGACACCGCGAGCTGCGGGCTGTCGAACACGCGCGCGCCGAACAGCTGCTCGAGCTGCGCGCGGTGCGACGACTGCGCGAGCTTGTGCGCCACGTCGTCTATGCTCGCGTTCGCCATCTCGACCGGATTCAACAGCGGGCCGAACGCCTGCTGCTGCAGCGTATCGGCGCGGCCGTCCCAGAACATCCCGCCCTGCGGCACGAGCTGCGGCGCGGCCGACGTGCCGGCCACCTTCTGCGCCTTGACGACGCCGGCTGCCGACGCGGCCTGCTGCGCGACGCTCGGCGCGGCGTCGTTTTCACCGGCATCGGGGCCGATGCTGAAATTCGGTTGACGGTACAGGTACATCAGCGATGGCGGCGGGCGATAGCCCTTCTGCGTCATCGCGAGGCCGCCCGGCTGCACGTCGAGCGCATTCGGCGGGCCATACGCATGATCGGGGCTGTGGCACGACGCGCACGACTGCTTGCCCGACGCGGACAGCGACGGATCGAGGAACAGCGCGCGCCCGAGTTGCGCGACCGCCGACAGCGGCTGCGCGGCGGGCCGCTGCAGCACGACCGGATGCGGGTTCGCGCCCGTCCAGTCGGCGACGACGGTGCCGATCGCCGCCGGCACCTGCGCGGGGAACGCGATCGCGAACGCGCCGTAGCCGAGCACGGCCGCGCCGAGCACGAACGCCGCGCGGCGCAGCAGGCGGGAAGGGGCGCGCGGCGCGGGGGTGCCGGAGGCGTCGGGAGACGGGAACGCGGGGCGAGCTGTCATGCTGTCGGTCTGAAATCGGGCGCCGCACGAGGCGGCGCATTAAATGGAAACGGCCGGCGCGTGATGCGCCGGCCTGTGGTCACTGCACGCCGGTCAGATCGCCGGTGCCGCGCTCAATGCGGTGCCGAGCGTCGGGTCGAGGTACAGCGGCGTCGTGTTCGGCTTCGACGTGAAGTCGAACAGCCCGCGCAGGTCGCCTGCCGTCGCATCGAACGAACCGCCGCCGATGCGCTGGCCGCCGAGCCAGTTGTCCTCGATGAAGCGCACGACGGACGACTGGTCGATCATCGTGTGGTCGACGTAGTTCTGCTTCGCGTACGGCGAGATCACGATCAGCGGAATCCGCACGCCCGGGCCGCAGCGGCCGTTCACGGTCGAGCCGTTCACGCCGGTGGTGCCGCCGGTGCCGCACTTGCCGCTGCCGTTGACCTGGTCGACCGGGTCCGACGACGAGCGGGTCGGCGCCGTGTACACGTGGTCGTACCAGCCGTCCGAATCGTCATACGTGACGATCACGGCCGTGTTCTGCCAGTCCGGCTGCTGCTGCAGGAAGTTGACGACCTTCGTCACGAACGCCTGCTCGTCGAGCGGATCCGAATAACCCGCGTGCGCATCCTGTGCGGCCGGTGCCTTCAGGTAGCTGACCGACGGGAAGTTGCCGGCCTTCACGGCGGCGAAGAAGTCGTCCGTGTCGTACTGGTGGTTCGCGGGTTCGGCGGTCTTGCCGTCGGTCTGGACGCTCGAACCGATCGCTGCGACCGAGCTCGGGCGCGTGTGCTGCGGGTTCGACGTCGACGCGTAGTACTGGAACCAGTTGTGGTGCGGGATGTAGTCCGACGTCGCGGCGTTCACGGCGGTGGCGACCGTGCTGCGGCTGCAGCCCGTCGTGCCGTTGCTGTTGGTCGTCGACAGGTTGAAGCCGCCCATGAAGCCGCCCCACGAGATCTTCGCGCTGTTCAGCAGGTCGCCGATGTTCTTGCCGCTCATCAACGCCTGGTCGGTCGTGCTCGAGCACACGTCGTTGCCCGGGTCGACGTCGTTGATCATCGTGAGGCCGCCCGCGCCGTCATTGATGTAGTACGAGCTCTTCGCGAGCGTCGACGGCTGCGCGGACGACTTGACGATCTGCATCCCGTTGGTCTGGCCCGACACGACGTTCAGCGCGCCCGGCGTCGACGGACCGTACGACGTCGTGTACATGTTGTCGCTCATCGCGAAGCGCTGCGCGTAGTTCCACAGCGCCGTCACGGTGTTGCCGTCGAAGTAGCCCATCACCTGGCCCTTCGTGCCGAACGCGCCGGCGCCGCCGGACGAGCCCTTGCCGGTGTATTTCGGGAACAGGTCGGCGAGGCCGTTGTCCTCGGCTTGCTGCTCGGCCGTGTACGCGTGGTTCTGGTCGGCGGTCGCGGCCTGCGTGCGGTCGAGGCGGAACGGGTTCGCGGCGTCGGTGCCGTTGATCGTGTTCGTGAAGTTCGGGTTCGCGGTGAGCAGCGTGCCCGTCAGGCCATTGGGCGTCGGCGTGCCGGCCTTGGCGGTGAATGCCGGTTCGCCCGACGGGTTCGACGCGTTCGGGTAGGTGCCGAAGTAGTGGTCGAACGAGATGTTTTCACCATAGATCACGACGACGTGCTTGATCGGCGTGGCGGTCTGCAGCGCGTCCTGCGACGACACGGCGGGTGTCGACGTCGGATCGCTGCCGCCGCAGGCGAACAGCGCGAGCGCCGCGGCAGCGCAGGCGGTGACAAGCAAGGCTTGACGGAACATCGGGAAACTCCAGGTAAGGTCTTCGATGGTGGAGAGCGGCCCCGTCGCCGTGTCGGTTCGGCGCGGAGCTCGTGAGAGAGCACGCGCATTGGAACAGTCGCGTATGAAGATATGGGGACGGAGTGATTTCGCAACGATTGCGCTGCGGTATCGATTTCATTACGGCGCAGCGGCAAGCGAAAGAGAACGGAAAGGGGCAGACTGCACGCCACCTCAGTGACACATTCCACGGCGCGCGCGGCCGTTGCCGCGGATGCCATGCGGGGCGGGCGAAAGGGCTCGGTCGGCCGGTGCGCGCATTCCGCCGCGCGGGCCCTGTTTTTGACAATCGGGTGACGGATTCATACGATGAACGCCTTGCGGCGACGACTTCGCGTTGCCGACCGTCAGCGAGTATTCAGCGTGCCGATCCCCGTTCTGTTTGCCGTTCTGTGTGCCGCATTCCTGCATGCATCGTGGAATGCACTGGTCCGCAGCAGCGGCGACCGGCTGCGCTCGGCCACGGTGCTGCAGATCGCAATCGGGCTGTTCGCGCTGCTGTTCCTGCCGGCCGCCGCGCCGATCACGCCCGCGAGCTGGCTGTGTGTCGTCGCTTCGGCCGTGATCCACGTCGTCTATACGCTGCTGCTCGTGCGTGCGTACGAGCACGGCGACCTGACCGTCGCGTACCCGGTCGCGCGCGGCACCGCGCCGCTGCTCGTCACGCTCGGCGCGGCGGCATTCGCGGGCGAGCACCTGAACGCCGGCGCGCAAGCCGGGCTCGTGCTGATCTGCGCGGGCATCATGGCGATCGGGCTCGAACGCGGGCGCGGCGCGAAGCACCGGATGATGCAGGTGCTGCCGACCGCGTTCGCGACCGGCGTGTCGATCGCCGCGTATAGCGTGGTCGACGGGATCGGCGTGCGGGAGAGCGGCAACACGGTCGGTTATACCGCGTGGATGTTCGTGTTGACGGGCGGAATGATGGCGGCGTACTACCGGCTGCGCGCAGGGCCGCTGCGCCTGACGCAGGAGGTCGGCGAGACGGCCAAGGCCGCCTGCGGCGGCGTGTTCGCGGCGCTGGCGTACGGCATCGTGATCTGGGCGATGGATCGCGCGCCGATGGGCCCCGTGTCGGCGCTGAGGGAGACGAGCGTGGTATTCGCGGCGTTGATCGCGCGCGTGTATCTCGGCGAGCGGCTGACGCCGCGCCGTGCGGCCGGCTGCGCGGTGATCGCGGCCGGCGCGCTGCTGATCAGCGCGTTCGAAGCGGTGCGCTGAACGCGCGGGCAGAACGGGCCGGGCGCGCGGCCCGGTGCATCAGCTTTCGACCGGCATCGCGCTCGTGCACTTGATCTCGTCGAGGCACACGCTCGAATGCACACCGCTCACGCCGGGAATCCGCATCAGCGTTTCGAGCAGGAACCGGGACAGCCCCTTCAGGTCGTGCGCGACGACCTTCAGCACGTAGTCGATATCGCCCGTCACCGAGAAACATTCCTGGATCTGCGCGAGATCGGACACCAGTTTCTGGAACTTCGACAGGTCGCGGATATGCCCGCGTTCCATCGTCACGTGCACGAATGCGGTGACGCCGAAGCCGAGCGTGTCGGGGCAGAGCCGGGTTTCGTAGCGGCGGATCGCGCCGATTTCTTCCAGCCGCCGGTGGCGCCGCAGCGTCTGCGCGGGCGACAGGCCGACGGCCTTCGCGAGTTCGAGGTTCGACGCGCGGCCGTTCTCCTGCAGGATCGAAAGCAGATGGCGGTCGATGCGGTCGAGAGCCGGTTCTGGCATTTTGTTTCCTCTTTTGTCTCCTGGATGCAATCTTATCTCATAATGTAGGGTTTGCATGAACGGGTTACGAAACCCGATTTCGCGGTCGCGACGCTAAACTGACCCCGGATTTTCGTGTGCGGCCGCAGCAATGCGGCGCGGGCGGCAAGTCTGCCGGGCACGCCGACGCGAATCGGGCGCCGCCACGCGAAGATTGCAGTCCCCAACCCGGTGGCTCCACGAACGGCCACCGACACAGTAAAACAGCGCCCGGCACACCGAGGCGCGCCGCACCGCTTCAGGCGGAGGCGGACAGAGTGGAGAAGACATGGTTTCTGGAAACGAGAGCGACGGCCTGAAGCGCGGGCTGAAGAACCGGCACATCCAGCTGATTGCGCTCGGTGGCGCGCTCGGCACGGGGCTGTTCCTCGGCATCGCGCAGACCATCAAGATGGCCGGCCCGTCCGTGCTGCTCGGTTATGCGGTGGCCGGCATCGTCGCGTTCTTCATCATGCGCCAGCTTGGCGAGATGGTCGTCGACGAGCCTGTCGCGGGTTCGTTCAGCTACTTCGCCAACAAGTACTTCGGCCACTTCACGGGCTTCCTGTCCGGCTGGAACTACTGGGTGCTGTACATCCTCGTCAGCATGGCCGAGCTGTCGGCCGTCGGGATCTACGTGCAGTACTGGTGGCCGGGCGTGCCGACCTGGGTGTCGGCGCTCGTGTTCTTCGGCGTCATCAACCTGATCAACCTGACCAGCGTGAAGTCGTACGGCGAGACCGAATTCTGGTTCTCGATCATCAAGGTCGCGGCGATCGTCGGGATGATCGGCTTCGGCGGCTGGCTGCTCGCGAGCGGCCATGCCGGGCCGGAAGCCAGCGTCAGGAACCTGTGGCAGCACGGCGGTTTCTTCCCGAACGGCGTGTCGGGCCTCGTGATGTCGATGGCCGCGATCATGTTCTCGTTCGGCGGGCTCGAACTCGTCGGCATCACGGCGGCCGAGGCCGACGATCCGAAGCGCAGCATCCCGCGTGCGACCAACCAGGTCATCTACCGCATCCTGATTTTCTACATCGGCGCACTCGCCGTGCTGCTGTCGCTGTATCCGTGGGAGAAGGTCGTCAGCGGCGGCAGCCCGTTCGTGCTGATCTTCCATGCGTTGAGCAGCAACGTGGTCGCGAACGTGCTGAACGTCGTCGTGCTGACGGCCGCGCTGTCGGTCTACAACAGCGGCGTGTACTGCAACAGCCGGATGCTGTTCGGCCTCGCGCAGCAGGGCAACGCGCCGAAGGTGCTGTGCTCGGTGAACAAGCGCGGCATTCCGCTCGCCGCGCTCGGCGCGTCGGCGCTCGCGACCGGCCTGTGCGTGCTGGTCAACTACTTCATGCCGGGCAAGGCGTTCGAGGTGCTGATGGGCCTCGTCGTGTCGGCGCTGATCATCAACTGGGCGATGATCAGCCTGATCCACCTGAAGTTCCGCCAGGCCAAGCGTGCAGCCGGGGAGGAGACTTCCTTCCGCAGTCTGGGCTATCCTTTCACGAATTACCTGTGCCTGGCATTCATGGCCGGCATTCTCGTCGTGATGTACCTGACGCCGGATCTCCGCCTGTCGGTGTACCTGATCCCGGTATGGCTCGCGGTGCTTGCGATCGGGTATCGCTTCCGTCAGAAGAATGCAGGCTATGCGATGCGCGACGGCGCGTCCGCACGCTGACGCAGGACAGCCCCGACCATTCTTCCAAACGAGACAGACTCAAGCCATGTTCGAACACATCGACGCGTACCCGGGCGATCCGATCCTGACGCTCAACGAGAACTTCCAGAAAGATCCGCGCGACCAGAAGGTCAACCTGAGCATCGGGATCTATTTCGACGCCGAAGGCCGGATTCCGGTGATGGGCGCCGTGCGCGAGGCCGAAACCGCGCTGCAGCGCGAAAGTGGCCCGAAGCCGTACCTGCCGATGGTCGGCCTGGCTGCGTATCGCGACGCCGTGCAGGCGCTCGTGTTCGGCGCCGATCACCCGGCCCGCGCGGCCGGCCGCATCGCGACCCTGCAGACGCTCGGCGGTTCGGGCGCGCTGAAGGTAGGTGCCGATTTCCTGAAGCGCTATTTCCCGGACGCGCAGGTGTGGCTCAGCGATCCGAGCTGGGAAAACCACCGCTTCATCTTCGAGCGCGCCGGCTTCACGGTGAACACGTATCCGTACTACGACGAGGCGACGGGCGGCCTGAAGTTCGACGCGATGCTCGCGGCGATCGACGCGCTGCCGGCGCGCAGCGTCGTGCTGCTGCACGCGTGCTGCCATAACCCGACCGGCGTCGACCTCGACGAAGGCCAGTGGGAGAAGCTGATCGACGTGATCGAGGCGCGCGGGCTGCTGCCGTTCGTCGACATGGCGTACCAGGGCTTCGGCGCGGGCCTCGACGCGGATGCGTTCGCGGTGCGCGAGCTGGCCCGCCGTGGCGTGCCGGCGCTCGTCGCGAACTCGTTCTCGAAGAACTTCTCGCTGTACGGCGAGCGCGTGGGCGGGCTGAGCGTCGTCTGCGAAGACGCGGCCGCGGCCGAGCGCGTGCTCGGCCAGCTGGCCGGCGCCGTGCGCTCGAACTACAGCAACCCGCAAACCTACGGCGCGAAGGTCGTGGCGGCCGTGCTCGGCACGCCCGCGCTGCGCAAGCAGTGGGAAGAGGAACTGTCGGCGATGTGCCGCCGCATTGCGCGGATGCGCCAGTCGATCCACGACGGCCTGCGCGACCACGTCAGCGGCGAAGCGCTCACGCGCTACGTGAAGCAACGCGGGATGTTCACGTACACGGGCCTGACCGAATCGCAGGTCGACGCGCTGCGCGAAGTGCACGGCGTGTACATCCTGCGTTCGGGCCGGATGTGCGTGGCGGGCCTGAACGACTCGAACGTCGGCATCGTCGCGGACGCGATCGGCAAGGTGCTGAAAAGCGGCGTCTGAACGCGGCGCGCCGCGATGCAGGCCGAACCGGCTGTCTCCCTTCGTGGGGCAGCCGGTTTTTTTATTGTGTGGCCGCTATGTGTGCCACCCGGCTGACGCGAGCGCGGGCGCGGGGGTACGATCACGGAATCGGACGCGAGACAGAGGGGCGACATGGGTATCCGGATCATTCAGCTCGGGACGCCGCGCGCGGCCGGCGAGGGCCTGCGGATCGGGACCGTGCGGCGGCCGCCGCGTGGCGTGCCGAAGGCGGAATTCGCGTCGCGCAACTACTATGATGTATGGCTGCCGACGCTGTCGCCGAGCCCCGAGCTCGTCGCGCAGGCACAGGCCGCCGAAACCGACGCCGAATGGCGTGCGTTCAAGCGTCATTTCCGCGCGGAAATGGCGCATGGCGATCCGGCGAAGGTGCTGGACCTGCTGGCGGCGCTGTCGGCCACCACCGCGCTTTCGATCGGCTGCTACTGCGACGACGAAAACCGTTGCCACCGCAGCGTGCTGCGCGAGCTGCTCGCGGAGCGCGGCGCGGCGATCGAACCCGGCGCGGGCTGACGCGGCGTCGCACGGCCGCGCCGCGATCGTGCGGCGCAGCGAACCGGTTGATGTGGGTCAAGCGCGCGGTCGCGCGCGCCACTATGCTCTCGTCATGGAGTGATCACGACGATGACAGGCGGACAGATGCAGATTACCTTCCCGCCAGAACCGCCCGAATATTGCGCACGCGACCTGGTCGTTGCGTTTTCGGCGCTGGTCGACGGACGTTGCGTGCAGTGCGCGATCACGGCCGAGGCACTGGAAGACCATTTCGGCGCACCGTCGCTGCTCGAACGCGACCTGCTGGCCGCGTTCGAAGGACACCGGTCGGCGATCGAGGCGATGGCGCGACGGATGCTCGAGGAAATCGGCGGCCGGCCGGTGCTGCTGCACAGCGGCCACTTCCGGCTCGAAGACTGATACGCAGGAGGGTGCATGACACTGCAGGGGAACATTCACGAACGCGACTGGTCGGTCGAAGTCGAGACGCGCCCATGCGAATCGGGCGAATTCCGCTGCCGCGTGTCGGTCGAGCACGGCAGCGGCGCCGCGCGCTTTCATCATACTTTCGAGCACAGTCATGCGTATCCGACCGAGCGCGAAGCGATGATCGAAGGGCTGCGGGCCGGAATGACGTGGATTGAAATGAAGTCGTCGCAGGTATTCAACGTATGAACGGTCCCGCGCCGACACAGGCGCGGGCGGACACTCGGCCAGGCAGCGAACGAAGAATTCGCGCCACGCCACGGGAAACGCGTGCCGCCGCATGTCAGTGCGGGCGGCACATGCAAGGCGGTCGACGAGCGGGCGGCACGTCAGGAGATACGACATGGGCGTGGGCATGCAGATTGCCTGCCGGGGATTCGCGGGCGCCGCCGCGATCGAAGCCGAAGCCGGCGCGCAGCTGGTGCGGCTCGAACGGTTCCGCGCGCTGATCGACGGCTGTCACCTCGCGATCGAATCGCGCGGCGCGGACGATGGCGCACGCACGTTCGACGTGCGGCTCGACCTGGTGATGCACGACGCGGCGCTCAGGCCGCTGCCGCCGTGCGTCGGCGACGACGTGGACGACGCGCTGCGCCGCGCTTTCGCGCAGGCCGAGCAGGCGCTGATCGCATGGCAGGCGGGCGGTGAAAGCGTGGCGCTGCGCGATGCGGCGACCGGGGACACGGCACGGTGACGCATGGCGCACCGTGCGGGCGGCCCTGCGTCGTGCGTCAGACCCGTGCGAGCGCTTGCGCGTCGATGATGCGCACGCGCTTGCCGCGCGTTTCGACCAGTGCGTCGCGATGGAACCGCGAGAACATCCGGCTGACGGTCTCGAGCTTCATCCCGAGATAACAACCGATTTCCTCGCGTGTCATCCGCAGGTTGAATTCCGTTGCCGAATAACCGCGCGCCTCGAAACGCGACGACAGGTTCAGCAGGAAATGCGCGACCCGCTGTTCCGCCGACATCGTGCCGAGCAGCAGCATCTGGCTCGATTCGCGGACGATCTCGCTGCTCAGCATCTGGTAGAGGAAATGCTGCATCGGCTTCATCTCGCGGCACGCCGTTTCGAGCGCGCCGAACGGGATGATGCACACGACGCTGTCTTCCAGCGCGATCGCGTCGCAGCAGTGCTGGCCGCCGCCGATGCCGTCCATCCCGAGCGTTTCACCGGCGATCTGGAAGCCCGTCACGTGCTCGCGGCCATCGCGATGCATCATCACCGTCTTGAACGAACCCGCACGCACCGCATAGATGCTCTGGAACGGATCGTCGGTGCGGAACAGCGCGTCGCCCTGGCGAACCTGGCGCGTCGTGCAGATGATCGCGTCGAGCCGGCCGAAATCGGCCGCCGTCAGGTGCGGCGGCAGGCACATCGAGCGCATTGCGCAGACCGAGCAGCGCGCGGCGGGATGTTTGGCGGCGTCGGCGCGCGCGACCGCGCGAAGCGGAATCATCGGGCGGGGCGCGACGGGTACGTCGGCGGCGCAGGCGGTGGCGGTGGACATGAGTCGCTCCGGCTCGTCAGGGGTGGTGCGCGCGAGCGTGCACCAGGGATTCGATGACACGGCATGCGGCGTCGAATTCGACGGTCTTGTCGAAGAAGTAGTCGGCTCCCGCCGTCGCGCATGCCTCTCTGAATGCCGGCGCCGAGTGATTCGTCAGCACGATCGTGACGACGCGCGGCGCGGCCTTCGACAGCATCCCGATCAGGTCGAGACCGCTGCCGTCCGCGAGCCGCAGGTCGACGATCACCACGTCCGCGTGACTGCTGCGTATATGCGTCCACGCGTCCTGGCCGTCTTCCGCTTCACCCACGACGGCAACGCCGCGGATCGCGCCGACGAGCAGCGCGATCCGCTGCCGGACGGCGACGGCGTGATCGACGAGAAACACCCTGAGCGCGGCGGGTGACAGGCTGGCATTCATGCCGGCAGTATCGTGTTGCGCCGCGAAAAATGAAATCGGCCGAATTGGAACTTTGTGTAGGCCGCTTCGACGCGTTGTAGGGCGTTTCCTACAACGCGTACGGGAAACCGCCGGAGCGGCTCCGATGTTGCGATGCCGCATGCGCGGCCGGCGGGCTGCGCCGCCGGGTCAGCCGGCCTGGCGCGCGTCCAGTGCATCGCGCGCCGTGCGGCACGCAGCCAGATCCCACGCGGCACAGCCGACGCTCTTGAACAGCAGCGGCCCGCCACGGGTGAACGTGCCGTTCAGCACGTCGGCGAGCGATGCGACATCCTGCCAGTCGACCTGCGCGACGATCAGGTCGCCGGCCTCGTGGCGTGCGCCGGCCGGATCGTCGACGACGAGCCGGCTGCCGCGCACCGTGTTCGCGTCGATTTCGGCCGCATCCGCTGTGAACGCGCCGACGCCGACCACGAGCCGGCCTTCGCGCGCGGCTTCGCGGTAGACGGGCGTGCGGCTCGTCGTCAGCGTGACGACGACATCGATCGCATCGGGAATCGCATCGCCGTCGAGCGGCACGAGCCGCGGCGCCTGCGCGCGGTGTGCGGCGCAGAACGCCGCCGCGCTGTCGGCGGTCGTGCCGCGCACGTGAAGGCGCGCTTCGGGAAAGATCGCCGCGAGCGCCTCCGCGTGATTGGCCGCCTGCTTGCCGGTGCCGATCAGCAGGATGTCGTGCGGCGCGGCGCCATGCAGCGCGTCGATGCCAAGCGCGGTAATGGCCGCCGTGCGGCGGCCGGTGACCGTCGGGCCGTCGAGCGCGAAGCGCATCTCGCCCGTGGTCGCGTCGTATGCGGTGACCTGACCGAGGATCGTCGGCAGCCCGCGCGCGCCGTTGCCGGGGCACACATTCACGAGCTTGTGGGACGCGAGGTCATGTGCGCTCGACGGCATCGACAACATCACGCCGCCGGCCTGCAGCGGCACGACCAGGCGTTCGGGGCTGACGATCTCGCCCGCCGCGTACTCGGCGACGGCCTGCCTGAGCGTGGCCAGCAGCGCCGGGTAGTCGAGCAGCGCGGCCGTGTCGGCCGCATCGAAAACGGGAATCGGGGAAAGGGCGGTCATCGTGTACGTCGTATGCGTCGGTGAGCGTGGACGACGGGCGCATGCCGCGCCCGCCACGGAGCTGCCGGATACCGCGACACAGGGCAGTGTGGATCGAATCTATACCACTTGCTGGCGCACCCGCAAGCCAGAAAATAAAGCATCACGCCGCTTTTGGTTCTAATATCTGTCCAGAAGGGTCGCATGGCATCGGTACCGGTGCTGCTCCGGTATAGTGCGAACCCATTCCAAATCCACGCCCGCGACCGGGCAGGAGCCACACGATGATGTCCGCGCGTCCCGAATCACTCGAAGGCGGTTTCAGGCCGCTGCAGATCTACGAGCAGGTTGCCGAGAAGATCCGCGACGAGATCCGTGCGGGACGCTATGCGGCCGATTCGCGGTTGCCGTCCGAACGCGAGCTCGCGGGGCTGTTCCAGGTCGGCCGGCCGGCCGTGCGCGAAGCGCTCGGCGCGCTGCAGAACGAAGGGCTCGTTTACACGAAGCGCAATTCGGGCACGTATGTCGTCGCGTCGCCGCTCGACGTGCTCGCGCAGCGCGGCGACATGCACGCGGCGTCCGAGGCCGACTTCAGCCCGACGTCGACGCTCGACGTGCGGCTGATCCTGGAGCCCGCGATCGCGCGCCTCGCGGCCACGCACGGGCGGGCCGACCCCGGTGCCGAGCGTTATCTGGCTCAGATGGAAACCATCACCGACGTCGACGATCCGCACCAGCGCGCGCTGTGGAACGAGAGCGACCGGCTGTTCCACCGGCAGCTCGCGCTGATGACCGGCGACGCGCTGATCGTGAAGATCGCGGACGAAGTCGCGAAGACGATGGACCAGCCGCTCTGGAAGCGGCTGAAGGACGACGGCATCTACGACGCGGGCCGGATCCGGCTCTATGTGTCCGAACACCGGCTGATCTACGAGGCGATCGTGTCCGGCGACGCTGATGCGGCCGCGTTCTATGTCGAGCAGCACATCCGCCGCGTACGGCGCGACATCACGCCGAAGTGACGCACGCACCTTCGTTCTGGTATGAAATATGACCAAATATACGAAAAATATTTTGATATTGCTTGCGATGTGACCACGCATGTCCTACATTGGTTTCACACAAAACCAATCAGGAGACATCATGCGACACTTCATTACCGCGCTCTCGGTGGCTGTCGCCGCCGGTGCGCTGACTTCCGCGCACGCGCAGGAAGTCGTGATGATCGGCCATTCGGCGCCGCTGACCGGCCCGCAGGCCGCGAACGGCAAGGACAATGAAAACGGCGCGCGGCTCGCCGTCGACGAGCTCAACAAGGCCGGCGTGAAGGTCGCCGGCAAGACCGTCACGTTCAAACTGGTATCCGACGACGACCAGGCCGACCCGAAGGCGGGCGTGCAGGTCGCGCAGAACCTCGTCGACAAGGGCGTCGTCGCGGTGCTCGGGCCGTACAACTCGGGCGTCGCGATCCCGGCGTCGCGCGTGTATTCGACTGCCGGCGTGCCGATGCTGCCGGTTGCGTCGAATCCGGCACTCACGAAGCAGGGCTTCAAGAACATCTTCCGGATCGGCGCGAGCGACGAGCAGCTCGGCGGTACGATGGGCACCTTCGCCGCGAAGACGCTGAACGCGAAAACCGCCGCCGTCATCGACGATCGCACCGCGTACGGGCAGGGCGTCGCCGAGCAGTTCATGAGCGTCGCGAAGGCGAACGGGATCAAGATCGTCGACCAGGAATTCACGAGTTCGTCGGCCACCGATTTCCTCGGCATTCTCACCAAGATCAAGGCCAGCAACCCCGACGTGATCTTCTTCGGCGGCTATGCGGCGCAGGGCGCGCCGATGGCCAAGCAGATGAAGCAGCGCGGGCTGCGCGCGAAGCTGCTCGGCGGCGACGGCATCTGCTCGGCGGACATGGGCAAGGTCGCAGGCGAAGCGGCATCGATCGTCTACTGCGCGCAGGGCGGCGTCGCGCTTGAGAAGACGCCGGCCGGGCGCGAATTCCTGAAGAAGTACCACGACACCTATCACACGGATACGCAGGTCTACGGCGTCAACTACTACGACGGCATGAAGCTGCTCGCCGACGCGATGGTCAAGGCCGGCACGACCACCGACAAGGCGAAGCTGACCGCGCAACTCGCGAAGTCGAACTATGCGGGTGTCGCGGGCACCTATTCGTTCGACGCGAACGGCGACCTGAAGGGCGCGCCGACGACCGTCTACGTGATCCGCAACGGCCTGCCGGAACCGTACGCGAAATAACCGGCCTGCCACCGGACGGCGGTCGGACTGCCGTCCTTCGTTTCCACGTATTCGATCGACCATGAAAATTTCCCGATCCCTTTCCACCGTCGAAGTCCATACGGGCGGCGAAGCGTTCCGCATCGTCACGAGCGGGCTGCCGCGCCTGCCGGGCGACACGATCGTCCAGCGTCGCGCGTGGCTCAAGGAGAACGCCGACGAAATCCGCCGCGCGCTGATGTTCGAACCGCGCGGCCACGCCGACATGTACGGCGGCTACCTGACCGAACCCGTGTCGCCGAACGCCGATTTCGGCGTGATCTTCGTGCACAACGAAGGCTACAGCGACCACTGCGGGCACGGCGTGATCGCGCTGTCGACCGCGGCCGTCGAGCTCGGCTGGGTGCAGCGCACGGTACCGGAAACGCGGGTCGGCATCGACGCGCCGTGCGGCTTCATCGAGGCCTTCGTCAAATGGGACGGCGAACATGCGGGGCCCGTGCGCTTCGTCAACGTGCCATCGTTCATCTGGCGGCGCGACGTGTCGGTCGACACGCCGTCGTTCGGCACCGTGACCGGCGATATCGCATATGGCGGCGCGTTCTACTTCTATGTGGACGGCGCGCCGTTCGACCTGCCGGTGCGCGAGTCCGCGGTGGAAAGGCTGATTCGCTTCGGCGCGGAAGTGAAGGTGGCGGCGAACGCGAAGTACCCGGTCGTGCATCCGGAAATTCCGGAAATCAACCATATCTACGGCACGATCATCGCGAACGCGCCGCGTCATCCGGGCTCGACGCAGGCGAACTGCTGCGTGTTCGCGGATCGCGAGGTCGACCGCTCGCCGACGGGCTCCGGCACCGGCGGCCGCGTCGCGCAGCTGTACCAGCGCGGGCTGCTCGCGGCCGGCGACACGCTCGTCAACGAATCGATCGTCGGCACGGTCTTCAAGGGGCGCGTGCTGCGCGAAACGACGGTCGGCGACATCCCGGCCGTGATCCCGGAAGTGGAGGGCAGTGCGCATATCTGCGGGTTCGCGAACTGGATCGTCGACGAACGCGATCCGCTGACCTACGGTTTTCTCGTGCGCTGAGCATCGGCGCCGATCGGCCGCCGTCGCGCGGCTTCCCGGTTGTTGTACCAGGTTTGGCGCGTCGTTACCGTTGCGGGGCACGCGCCTTTTTTGCGTGTGGACCGCCGCAAATCGGCCACCGGCCGGCGGGCCGCGCGAGTTTTGGTACGATGCACCCTTTTCAGCCGAACCCCCACCCGCGTGAATCGCCGAAACGTGTCGTCAGTGCGTGACTTCTGTGCCAGATGGGTCGCGCGCGCCCAACCCGTCGCGGTTGCCGCCGCCGCGAGGGTCAAGCCTCTCGCCGCCACCGCGTGGCACCACCTCCGTCATCCGACGCGCCGCGGCGTGCTGCTCACGGCCGCCGCCGTGCCGTCGCTGTTCGCGCTGTACGTGGTGGTGCTCATCCCGTTCACGCCGGGCATCGGCGACATCCGCAAGGCACGCGTCGACCAGCCCGCGCAGGTGCTGTCCGCCGACGGCAAGCTGCTGGCCGAATTCAAGCCGTCGAACCGCGAGTGGGTGCCGCTCAAGCAGATCTCGCCGCACATGGTCGACGCGCTGATCGCGACCGAGGACCATCGCTTCTACGAGCATCACGGCCTCGACTGGAAGCGCACGGCGTCGGCCGCGCTGCATACGTTCTCGGGCGATCGCCAGGGCGGCTCGACGATCACGCAGCAGCTCGCGCGCAACCTGTATCCGGACGAGATCGGCCGCGCGCCGACGCTCACGCGCAAGGTGAAGGAGGCGATCACCGCGCTGAAGATCGAGGCCGTCTACAGCAAGGACCAGATCCTCGAGACCTACCTGAACACGGTGCCGTTCCTGTACAACGCGTACGGCGTCGAGATGGCCGCGCGCACCTATTTCGACAAGTCGGCCGACGAGCTCGACGTGCTCGACAGTGCGACGCTCGTCGGGATGCTGAAGGGCAACAGTTACTACAACCCGGTGCTGAACCCCGAGCGCGCGCTGCAGCGGCGCAACACGGTGCTCGGCCAGATGGTGAAGTACGGCAAGCTGTCGCCCGCGCAGTTCGCGCAACTACAGCGCCGGCCGCTGCGCATCGATTTCGAGCGCCAGAAGGAGCCGCCGGGGCCCGCGCCGCATTTCGCGCAGCAGTTGCGCAAATGGCTGATCGCGTGGGCCGACCGCAACGACTACAACATCTATTCGGACGGGTTGATCGTGCGCACGACGATCGACTCGCGGCTGCAGCAGATGGCGACGCAGGCGCTCACGCTGCAGGGCAATCAGCTGCAGGGCATCGCGAACAACGCGTGGAGCGGCCGCGATGGCTGCGGCACCGACAACGAGGTGTTCCGCACCTTCATGCGCGAGTCGCCCGAGTACAAGGCCGCGCAGGACGCCGGCAAGGACGACGCGGCCGCGATGAAGCTGCTCGCGGCCGACCGCGGCTTCTTGCGCGCACTGTGCAAGACGAAGACCGACGTGCAGGCCGGCTTCCTCGCGATCGATCCGCGCGACGGGCAGATCCGCGCGTGGGTGGGCAGCCGCGACTTTACCCGCGAGCCGTTCGATCACGTCGCGCAGGCGCGCCGCCAGCCGGGCTCGACGTTCAAGCCGTTCGTCTATGGCGTCGCGTTCGCGAACGGGATGAAGCCGGACGACACGTTCATCGACCAGCCGGTCGAGATCCCGTTGAAGGGCGGCGAGATCTGGCGGCCGAACGACGACGTGCCGCCGACCGGCAAGCCGATGACGCTGCGCGACGCGGTCGCGCTGTCGCGCAACCGGATCACCGCGCAGGTGATGGAGAAGGTCGGGCCCGCGGCCGTCGCGCGGCTCGCGCGCGACATGGGCGTGCGCGAAAGCCCGCTCGAACGCGTGCCGTCGCTCGCTCTCGGCACGAGCCCGGTCACGCTGAAGGAAATGGTCGCGTCGTACGCGACGATCGCAAACGGCGGGCTGTATGTCGAGCCGCAGATGGTGACGCGCATCGAGAACCGCCAGGGCGACGTGCTCGCCGAATACGCGCCGGCGCCGCCCGAGCGCGCGCTCGACGCCGAAACCGACAAGGTGCTGCTCGGCGTGATGCGCGATGTGGTGACCCGCGGCACCGGCGGCAGCATTCGCACGCGCTTCGGGATCCGTGGCGACGTGGCCGGCAAGACGGGCACGACGCAGGACAACGCGGACGGCTGGTTCATCCTGATGCAGCCCGGCCTCGTCGCGGGTGCGTGGGTCGGTTTCGACGACGGCCGCGTGACGCTGCGCAGCGATTACTGGGGGCAGGGCGCGCACAGCGCGCTGCCGATCGTCGGCGATTTCTTCCAGCGCGCGCAGCGCGCCCGGATCGTCGACACGAAGGCGAAATTCGATACCGAACCGTCGCCCGGCTGGTTCGCGTCGCTGCGCGAGCGCGTGACCGACCTGTTCGATACGTGGTTCAGGCCCGAGCCCCAGAAGGCACCCGCATCCGTCAGGACGCAGCGTATCGAGCGCCCGCCCGAGGCCGACGAAAGCGAGGCATCGGGCGCGTCGGCGGCATCGGCGTCCGAAGCGGCGTCCGGCGGCATCGTCGAGGAATGGATACCGGCGTCCGAAGTGGCCGCATCGGCCGCCGCGCTGTCGGCCGGCGCATCGCAACAGGAGCCCGCGCAGCCGCCGGCGGGTGCCAGTACGACGAACGGGGGCAGCGCACCAACCGCAGCCCCTTCGGCCACGCCGGCCCAGCCGCCGGTGCCGGTCGCGCCCGACGCGACTGGCCCGACTGGCGCTTCGCAGTAACGGAGCCGTTCAGATTTCGCGCGATGCTGCCGTAATCAAGTTGTCACGACAGATCGCGCGGTCGCTCCGCGCCTTTCCGATGCGACTTCCCACCGACTACGTCGCGCTCGCGCGTGACGATCTCGCTGCCGGCGTCCCGCTCGGCTTCGATCTCTACGATGCCGACGGCGCCGCGCTGCTGCCGGCCGGCACGACCCTGCGCGATCCCGCGCAGCATGCTTTCCTGTTCGACCATTTCCGGCCCGTCCGCCGGCGCGACGCCACCGACACCGATCCGCCCGTGCATGGCGAGGTGCCGCCGGCCACGCGCATGGGGTTGTCGGCAGGCGCCGCGATCGGCATCCGCCGCCGGGTCGGCACGACCCGCACACTGCAGCGCTGCCGGCTGATCGGCGTCGCCGCATCGGGCGCGCTGTTCGTCGAGCCGCTGCCGGCAGTTGTGCTCGAATTCGCGCGTGGCGACGACGTCGAGGCGGTGGCGATCGGCCGGGCCGCGGTGTCCCGCTTCGGCGCGACGGTCGAGTCGGTGCAGGCGTCGGGCGCCACGCGCTTCATGATCCTGTCGCCGCCCGGCTTCGTCGACCGGTTGCGCACGCGCGCGGAGCCGCGCGTGCCGGTGCGGATCGCGGCCTGCTGTACAGGAGGCGCCGATGGGGAGGAAGCCATCGGATTGGTGCACGACATCAGCCTGAGCGGGCTGTCGATTGCCGTCGACCGGACGATCGCCGCAACCGGCGAGCCGATACGCGTGCAGCTTCCGTACGCGATGGACGACCGCGTCGAGCAACTGGCACTCGACGGCACCGTGCGGGCCGTGCATGCGGACCCGGCCGCGCCGGCGCTGACGCTTCATCACGCGGCGTTGGGCGAAACCGGCGCAGACAATCTGATCCGCCTGAAGGCGCTGCTGTTCGACAGGTTGATGGCGTCGACGCACACCGATCACCCGCGCTGACGCGTGGTGGGCGCACGCCGGATGCCGTATCGCGACATTCAGTACATGAATACCGACAATCATCTGATGAATGAATCTATTCCGCTGGAATTGTACGATTTCCGTCAACAGTGAATTTGCGATTTAAGTATTTACCCTGATAGTCGCGCCTCCTAGACTTCTACTCATGCGCAACGACTCCGAGTCCGAAGCGCCTGATAAAACAATCCTGGAGGTAACGCATCATGAAATCGCTGATCAAGGCAGTTGCACTGGCCGCCCTGGTGGCCGCACCGGTCGTCTCGTTCGCCCAATCGAACCAGCAGCCGCTGACCCGCGCGGAAGTGCGCGCCGAGCTGGTCCAGCTCGAAAAGGCCGGCTACAACCCGAACGACTGGATGAACTACCCGGAAAACATCCAGGCTGCACAGGCAAAGATCGCCGCTGCGCAGACCGGCGCGCAAGCTGACGCGACGGGCTACGGCGCGAACGCCGCCGCGACGTCGCAATCGGGTCAGCGCGTGGTCGTGCCGGCCGCAACCGATCGTTCGTCGGTGTTCTTCGGCCACTAAGCCGGTGGCCGGATAGCGGCCTTCGGGGCCGCGGCCAAAGTAGTATCGAAAAGCCCGCACTCGTGACGAGTGCGGGCTTTTTTGCGTCGTCCCCATTGAGTGGCCCACCGTACATCCCGATCCAGGGATTCGACGTTTTAATACGACCGGAAATTAAAACGGGACCACGGGGGGATCATGCAAGTGTCTGGGCTTGCCTGGCGACAGGCGTTTTTGTGCGTGTGCATGTCGATTTTCGTTGCGTGGCTGCCGTCGAGCGCCGCGGCGGCCGTCACGGCGTCTTATTCCGACATCGTGTCGGCGGACAGCGGGCAGTGCGTCGCGATCGCGGGCAACTCGGCCGCCTCCGGCGCGGGCGTCGTGCAGGTCTCGTGCGCGGGACAGGGCAACACGACGTGGTCGTTCGTGCCTGTCGGCGCGAATTATCACATCGTGTTGCAGGGCAGCGGCCTGTGCCTGAACGTGCCGGGCGGCTCGCGTGCCAGCGGCACGCCGCTTATCCAGTATTCGTGCCAGGGCGACACCCTGACCAACGACCAGTGGACCATCACGGCCGTCGGCGCAAGCTACCGGATCGTGTCGGTCTCGAGCGGCATGTGCCTGAACGTCAACGGCGGCTCGCGCGCATCGGGCGCACAGTTGATCCAGTATCCGTGCCAGGGCGCGACCGCGCTGAACGACCAGTTCAACCTGTATCTTCCGGTCGCCGCATTCTCCAACATCGTGTCAGCGAGCAGCGGCCGTTGTCTGACGGTCAGCGGCAATTCGACCAATGCGGGCGCCGCGATCGTGCAGGGCGCGTGCTCGACCCAGAGCAACGCGGGCTGGTCGCTGCTGCCGGCCGGCAGTGGCTATCACGTCGTGTCCCAGCGCACCGGGCAGTGCCTGAACGTGTCGGGCGGCACGGGAGGGAGCGGCACGCCGTTGATCCAGTATCCGTGCCAAAGCGATGCGCAAACGAACGACCAGTGGACCGTCGCTGCCGCGTCAGGCTCGAACTACCGGCTGGTGTCGGTCGCGAGCGGCATGTGTGCGAACGTGAGCGGCGGCGCGCTCACGGACGGCGCTGCGCTGGTCCAGTACCCGTGCCAGGGTGCGACCGCGCTGAACGACCAGTTCACGCTTGGCCTGCCGCAGAGTTTCCCGGTTACGCTGCCGTCGGCGTGGAGTCCCGTCATCCCGCTGCCGGTCAATCCGATCGGCATTGCGAACGTGCCGAACGGCAAGCTCGTGATGTGGTCGGCGGACCAGACCTTCAGCTTCCAGAACGACGTCGGCAACACGGCTACGCAGACGCAGACAGCGCTGTTCGACCCCGCGACGAACCGGGCGACGCAATTCCTGGAGACGTCCGCGGGCTCTGACATGTTCTGCCCGGGCACGGCGTTGCTGTCCGACGGCAGGTTGCTCGTGAACGGCGGCGACAGCAGTCCGAAGACGACGCTGTACGACTGGAACAGCAACACGTGGAGCGCATCGGCGACGATGAACATTCCGCGCGGCTATCAGGGCGACACACTGCTGTCGAATGGCTCGGTGCTGACGCTTGGCGGCTCGTGGAGCGGCGGCCAGGGTGGCAAAAGCGCGGAAGTCTGGAACGGCGCCAACTGGACGGTGCTGTCCGGCGTGCCGGAAACCGGCGTCGTGGGTCCGGATCCGCAAGGCATCTATCGGGGCGATAACCACCTGTGGCTGTTCGCGCAGAGCAACGGCAGCGTGTTCCACGCCGGCCCGAGTGCGCAGATGAACTGGATCTCGACCAACGGCAGCGGCACGATCCAGTCCGCCGGCACGCGCGGCGCCGATCCTTACAGCATCAACGGCACGGCGTCGCTATACGACATCGGCAAGATCCTGAAGGCCGGTGGCGCGAAGTCGTACCAGCAGAACGGCAGCGCGTCGAGTTATGCATCGAATGCGGTCTATCAGATCGACATCACGCGAGGACCGAACCAGCCGGTCACGGTGCAACGCCTGAACGGGATGACCTACCAGCGCGCGTTCGCGAACAGCGTCATTCTGCCGGACGGCAGCATCGTGATGATCGGCGGCCAGAGCCTGCCGATGCCGTTCACCGACACGACGGCGATCATGGTTCCGGAGATCTGGAACCCGAAGACCCAGCGCTTCAATCTGCTGAAGCCGATGCAGACGCCGCGCACCTATCACAGCACGGCGATCCTGCTGCCGGACGGCCGCGTGTTCGCGGGCGGCGGCGGGCAGTGCGGCACCGGTTGCGTGAACAATCACCTGAACGCGGAGATCCTCACGCCGCCCTATCTGCTCAATGCCGATGGCTCGCCGGCCGCGCGCCCCGCAATCGCAAGCGCGCCTTCGGCGACGAGTCGCGGCGCATCGATCGAGGTCGCGACGCGCGGTCCGGTCGCGTCATTCGTGCTGATGCGCCTGTCGTCGGTGACGCACACGACGAACAACGATCAGCGCCGCATTCCGCTGTCCATCGTCAATGCGAGCGGGACATCGTACCGGCTCGCGATCCCGTCGGATGCCGGCGTGGTGCTGCCCGGCTATTACATGCTGTTCGCGCTCGACGCGAACGGCGTGCCGAGCGTGTCGACGTCGTTGCAGATCTCGTGACACCGCATCCCCGATTCGGGCGGCGCGTGGCGGCGCGGCTGGCAGGCGCGTGCGTCGCCACGGCGATGTACGGCGGGAGCGCCGTCGCGGCCGGCGACGCTCTCGCGCGCGGTCAGGCACTCTTCGACGGCGCCGCGCCGCTGCAAGGGCGGCTGTCGACGCATCCGGACAGCCTGCCGCCGCCCGTGGTGCGCTGCGCGAATTGCCATGCGGCGGGCGCGGGGCCAGCCGTGCCGAACTCGCTTGCGCCGCGTCTCACGCACGACTGGCTGACTGCGCCGCGCGGCCGGCGCGGCGGCCCGCTGACGCGCTACGATCGCGACGCCTTCTGCGCGCTGCTGCGCACCGGCCTCGATCCGGCCTATGTCCTCGTCAACGTCGAGATGCCGCGCTACACGCTCAATGAACGCGACTGCACGGCGCTCTGGCGATATTTGAACGGAGGCGGGGCATGAGTGCGCTGGACGAGCACGCCCGTCGGCGGCGCGCGTGGCTGACGGCGGCGCTCGCGCTGGCGGCGCTGCGACCCGGCTCGGCGCCCGCCGTCCCGATCGTCGGCTATCACGGCGGGCGCGTCACGCCGCCGGTACCGGTGCCGGACGTACCGGTACACACGGCAGACGGCCGCGCGACCCGTTTGCGCGCGCTGCTGAACGGCCGGGTGACGGCATTGCAGCTATTTTTCACCGGTTGTTCGTCGACCTGTCCTATCCAGGGCGCCGTGTTCCAGCGCGTGCAAGGATTGCTGGGGCCGCGCGGGCACCCCGACGTGCAATTGCTGTCGCTCAGCATCAGTCCGCTCGAGGACACGCCCGCGCGGATGCGCGCGTGGCTCGCACGCTTTGACGCGAGGCCGGGCTGGATCGCGGCCGCGCCGGAGCTGAAGGATGTCGACGTATTGCAGGCGTTGTTTGGCGGCGGACTCACGGGGCTCGACAATCACAGCACGCAGGTCCAGATAGTCGACCGGGCTGGCGCGCTGATCTGGCGGACCTACGAATTGCCGTCAGCCGAATCCGTCGCGGACATCTTGCGGCGCGCGTGAGCAGCGCGCCGAAGATGACACGCTTGTTTCTGCACGCCCGAATGAGCCGGGGTGTACGTGGTGCACCTGCCTGGCGTCACCGCGCGGTGCTCGCGTGACGGGCACGGGTCGCGAGCACGGCCGCGACGCCACCGAGGATGGCGACCGATGCAAGCGCAAGCCGCCAGGTCGGCTGTTCCGACAGCAACAGCACGGCACCGCACGCGGCAAGCGGCGGCACGGACAACTGGATCGCCGCGGCGCGCATGGCCGTGAGGTGCCGCAGCGCGGCATACCAGACGACGTAGCCGAGGCCTGATGTGAGCGCACCGGAAAGCACGGCAAGCGCGACGCCGGCCGGCGTCAGGTGGATGCGGGCGGCGAGCACGGCGCTCAGCGCGAGCGCCAGCGGTGCGGCACGCAGGAAGTTGCCGGCGGTCGCCGCGACCGGATCGGCAGGCTTGCGGCCGCGAATCGAATAGATACCCCATGCAACGCCGGCGACGGTCATCAGCGCGGCGCCTTGCGGCGTCGGCGCCGCGAGCCCCGGCGACACGAGATACAGCAGCCCGCCGAGCGCGACGCCGAAGCCGGCCCAGCCCGCCGGGGCGAACCGTTCGCCGGCGCGCCATCCCCACGCGAACATCGTCAGTTGCACCGCGCCGAACAGGATCAGCGCGCCGGTTGCCGCACTGACGGTCAGATACGCGAACGAGAAGCATGCGACATAGGCGAACAGCATCGCCGCCGCGGGCCAGTCCGCGGGTGGCGCGGGCCGTCGCGCACTCGTGCGCACGATGATCGCGAGCACGAGCGCGCCCGCCACGAGTCGCACGCTGCCGAAGCTGGCCGCATCGATCCGCCCAGCCTGCAGCGCGAGCCGGCACAGCAGCGAATTCGACGCGAATGCGAGCATCGCGACGGACGTCAGCGCGACGACCCGCACGCCCGGCCGTAGGTGCAGCGCAAATACGGAGGCGGGCGGGCGCATCGCGGGCCTCACGCGTGGTTCGCGACGATCAGCACCGCCACACCGAACAGCGCGGCGCCGAGCGGCGCCGTGAGTTGCCGTCCCCACGCCGCGTTCTTTTCAAGGGACATCAGCGCGGCGAGCGACAGCATCCAGCCGAGACTGCCGGCGCCGACGACGAACATCAGCAGCATCAGCGCCCAGCAGCACCCGACGCAGAAGAGCCCGTGGCTTGCGCCCAGCGCGAACGCGTGCCGCAGCGGCGCGCGACCGCGCCAGTGGCTGATCACGAAACTGAAAGGGGTGCGGCAACGGTCCAGGCAGCGTTCCTTCAGGCTGCTGAACTGAAATGCGCCGGCGAGCGCGAACACGGCCGCGCCGATCAACCAGCCGCGCCACGCGAGTGCCGGCACGTGCGCAACGCCTGTCAGCACAAGGGCATGCAGGCCGTGCGCGACAAGGCCGAAGCCGCTCCACGCGGCGACGTAGCCGACGCCGACGAGCGCGAGCAGGCGCGTCTGGTCGGGGCGGCTCGCGACGACGCGGGCGAACGCGTCGAACAGCGACAGCGTCGTCGGCAGCATCATCGCGAGAATCATCAGCGTCCAGGCGGCCGCGTCGAGCACGGCCGGCAGCCATAGCGCGCCACCCGGCAGCGCGCGACAAAGCACGCTGAACGGTGCGGAGGCGTCGCCGTCGCCGTGCTCGAGATAACGCCCGTACGGACTGCGCGTCCACGCCCACAACGTGACCCACGCGAATGCAACGAGGCTCGTGAGCACAAGCGGAAACAGGCGCCGGTGCAGCGACGCTGCCATGGCTGTTTCCGTGCGACCGCGATTCACGCGTCGAACAGGAACGTGCTCTGCAACGCGTTGTGATTCTTCAGATCGACGTCGATGCCGATCGCCGCATTCTTCGATCGATAGACGGGCGCTTTGCCGACGAACACGGGGGCGCCGGGCACGGTCGAGAAGACGGTGTCGGTCAGCGTCGTCTGTGCACCGCTCGGGCCGAGGTACGGCTCGAGTTCCGCGTGGTAGTCGGTGCCGATCGACAGTGTGCCGCGTGCGCCCTCGACGTCGAATCGGATCGGTGCGCGCTCGATCGACACGACCGTACCGATCAGTTTCGCGAGCTCGGCGATCGGGCCGCCGGCTTGCCCTGTGTAGACCTTGAGCAGCGCCTGCTCCTGCGCTTCGGACGCCGTGTCGCTGACAAAAATCGCGGCTGTCCAGTTGCCTTGCAGGATATTGCCCGGCACGCGGCACACCGCGGCGATCGTGTTGCCGCCGACGTCGACGCCGTCGACCGTGCCCTTGTCCACATGCCAGGCGACGATGGTGTCGCACACGCCGAAATCAGGATCCTCGCCGATCCAGCACGGGCACAGTACGCGACAGTTGCAGACCTCGAGCAGACGGCCTTCCAGGTGATAGCTCATGATTTCCTCCAGAGAGCGACGGCGATTGCGCGTGGCGCAGGACGGAGGAAACCGGCTGACGAAACAAACGTCACGCCCGCTCGGCGGCACGAACGCGAAATGCGCAGAGGAATGCGCGGAAGCGGAGACGGGATGGATGCGATAGCACGGGCCTGATGCGGCGTATCGATTTTCCCAGTGTAGGCGTGCGTGAACGATATGCAAGCCGGCGCGCGCATGATGCCGGCTGACAAGCGATCGCGCGTGCGCTAGCATCGCGGACGGTGTCGCCGCGCGCCGAGGCGCGGCTGGGGCGTCAGGCTCCGCACCGGGTTCCACGACCTCAACGAACAACAAGGAGCATCCATGCGTGTCTTGACCGGTCTGCTGTGCTCGCTGGCACTGGCGGCGAACGTCGCCCATGCGCAGACGAATTGTGCGGACGCGACGGATCAGGCGGCGATGACGGCATGTGCCGACCGCGCGTACAAGAAATCCGACGGGGAGTTGAACCGGGCCTACCAGGCCGTCACCGCGCGCCTGCGCGATGCACGGCCGCTTGCCGACAAACTGGTGAATGCGCAGCGCGCGTGGATCGCGTACCGCGATGCCGAATGCAATTTCTCCAGCGCGAACGCCGAGGGCGGCAGCGTGTATCCGATGGTCGTGTCGACCTGCCTCGACGATCTGACGAAGGCGCGCACCGAAACGCTGAAGGGTTATCTGTCCTGCGAGGAAGGCGACCTCGCGTGTCCGGTGCCTGCCAAGTAACGGGCGCGCTCGGTGCAACCGGCCGAATGTCGCGGCCGGTCAATCCAGCGATCCGCTGCTGGGCATCGTCCGTTACACGTCGTCCGTTTCGTCGAGCAGCTTGTGCCGCATCGCGTAACGCACCAGCGCGGCTTCGTGCGGCATCTGCATCTTTTCCAGGATCCGCGTCTTGTAGGTGCTGACCGTCTTCGCGCTCACGCACAGCGCCTGCGCGATCTCGGTCAGCGTCTGGCCGGCGGCGATCCGCCGGAACACGTCGAATTCGCGGTCGGACAGCCGCTGGTGCGGCAACGTCTCGGCCGGCTCGTTCAGGCTCTGCGCGAACTGCTCCGCCATCGCGAGGCTCACGTAGACGCCGCCCGACGCCACCTTGGTCACCGCGCCGACCAGCTCGGCGCTCGCGCTTTCCTTCGTCAGATAGCCCGACGCACCCGCACGGAACGCGCGCACCGCGTATTGCTGTTCCGCATGCATCGTCAGCACGAGCACGCGCAGCGCGGGCTTCTCGTCCTTGATCTGCTTGATCAGTTCGACGCCGTTGCGGCCCGGCATCGACAGGTCGAGCACGAGCACCTGCGCGGGCGTCGAACGCACGAGCGCGATCGTCGACGGGCCGTCGCAGGCTTCTCCGGCCACCTCGAATCCGGTGGCGTTCTGGAGGATGTGTCGTAGACCGTCACGTACGAGCGTGTGGTCGTCGGCGATGAGCACCTTGATCATGAGATAAGCGATTCCTGTTGAACGGTACTGAGCGGAAACGACACGGTAATCGAGAAACCGCGCGCGAGCGCGGTGTCGATCGTCACGGTGCCGCCCAGCATGTGTGCGCGTTCGCGAATGCCGATCAGGCCGAACGATTTGTCCTCGTGGGCCGGACCGCCGGGCGCCGCGCCGCGGCCGTTGTCCGCGACGCGTAACACGCAGAAGCCTTCCTCGACGTCGAGCCGCAGCGCGACGCGCGTCGCATCCGCATGGCGCGCGACGTTCGTCAGCGCTTCCTGAACGATGCGGAACAGCGTGGTTGCGCCCGCGCTGGTAAAGGTGAGGCCGCCGGTTTCGACGTGACGCTCGACATCGATCCCGTAGCGGTTCGTGAAATCGTTCGCGAGCCATTCGATCGCGGGCACGAGGCCGAGATCGTCGAGCATCACGGGCCGCAGGTCGGCCGCGATGCGCCGAACCGATGCGACCGTCGCGTCGATCAGCCGCCGCATGCCTTGCAGGTGCGACTGCACGTCCTCGTCGGGTTGTGCGCGGCCGGGCACGCGCAACTGCTGCTCGACGACCGACAGGTCCATCTTCAGCGCGGTCAGTTGCTGGCCGAGATCGTCATGCAGTTCGCGCGCGATGCGGGTTTTTTCTTCCTCCCGCACGTTCTGCAGGTTCGCCGACAGTTCGCGCAATTCCTCGCGCGACCGCTTCAGCGCGTTCTCGGCACGCAGCCGCTCGGTGATGTCGCGCAGCATCACCGTGTAGAGCTTGCCCGACGCATCGCGGATCTGCGAGATCGATGCCTCGATCGGAAATTCCTCGCCGTTGGCGCGCAGCCCGAACAGCACGCGCTGGCGGCCCATCTGCCGCTCGGAAACGCCCGTCACGCCGAACTGGTCGACGTGCTTCGCGTGCGCGGCGCGGAACCGTTCGGGGATGAAGCGCGACAGCGGTGCGCCGATCGCCTCCATCGCGGACACGCCGAACACCTGCTCGGCCATCGGATTGAAGATCACGACCGTCTGCTTCTCGTCGATCGTGATGATCGCTTCCATCGACGAGCGGATGATGCCCATCATCCGCGCCTCGTTGAGGATGCCGCGGCTGCTCGCGCCGGCATCCGCCGCGGCGCCGGACCGGCCGCGCACCAGCGCATGGACGAGCGCCGCGAACGCGAACGACGCGATCAGCCCCGCGGCGAGCACGGTGCCGGCCGCGCGCTGCGCGCCGGTCGCGCTCGGGCGGCCGTCCGCGGAATAGGCGAGCGTCAGCACGGTGCCGCCGAAATTCAGTTCCTCGGTGCGCCGCAACAGGTCGGGCGACGTCGAGGCCTCGTCGGTCGTCGTCTCGACGCTGACGATCGCGCGCCGATCGCCGCCGGCGGTCATCCACAGGTCGATCCCGCGTTCCGCGTCGAGCGCGCGCTCGACCAGGCGCCGCGGGCTCAGCGCCGCGAACAGCACCCCGTCGGCGCCGGCTTCGCGCGTGCCGGACGGTGTGGCGGCCGCGTGCGGCGAGGTGGTCACGGGCAGGAACAGCGTGAGGGTGCGCGCGTCGCGGGATGTGTCGTCGTCGGCCGAGTGGACGCCGAGCGCGATGTCGCCGGACTGCAGCGCGCGCGCCAGCGGCGCGGCGTCGGACGTGCCGAAGCGTACGACCGACGAACTCGATGCGGGCGCGCTGAGCGTCGCGGCCGCGAACGCGCCCGCCGGCATCGGTCTCGCGCCGGCGAGGGCGCTACGCGTCGCGGGCGGCAGCGGGACATAGCCGATCTGCCGGACCGGCGAGCGGCCGCTGTCGAGATCGAGCGTCTCCGCATAACGGCGCCATTGCTCGGACGTCATGTCCGGGACGAGATTGAACACGCCGCGCGCGCCTTCGAGCACGGCGACGCCGGACTGCAGTTCGTGGCGCAGCATCGCGGTCACGTGCGTCGTGCGGCGTTCGAAGCGTGTACGGACGGCGCCTTGCCACTGCTCGCGCACCAGCAGGGCGACGCCGAGCGACAGCACCGCGCCGGCGCACAGCGCAACGACGCCGGCCGCGAGCGGCTGGCGTAACATGATCTGGAGGCGCGTGGGCCCTCGGGCATCACGCGTCGGGGTTCCACTGGCGGTCATTCGATGGTCATTCGGTTGTCGGGGCAGCCCTTGGTACTCGGGCAGCGCGGCAAAACCGGGCAAAACTCGCACCGGCTGCGTGCAACGTCTGTTTTCAAGATGAAATTGTGCGCGTTTTACACTTTTTATGTAATGGGGTCAGCTGAAAATGCGGCAAGCGGTGCGGAGCAGCGGGCGTGCCGGCCGCGCTTGACGCGCATCAAGAGGCGCGTCGGCACGTGGAGCAGACTGTTCGGCAGGCAAGTCGGCACCGGGTCGGCTTGCGGTAACGGGCCGCCGTTGCGCAGCGCGCGACGCGTGTCCGGTCGGAGGGACGGACCATGTACAAGCGGATTTTCGTCGGGCTCGACGGCAGCCCGAGCGCGCGTCTCGCGCTGAACGAGGCGATCCGGATCGCAGCGGCGTCCGGTGGCGAGGTCACTTGCGCGTACGTTGTCGAGCATCGGCCGCAGCTCGTCGACGTCGATGCGGGCTTCGCGGCCGAGCGCGATGGCGATGCGGCCGCCACCGCTGCCGCGACGCCGGTGCTCGACGCTGCGAAAGCGGTGCTCGAGCAGCAGCACGTGCAGGGCTCCGTGCGCGCGCTCGACGCATACGGCGAGGACGTCGCCACGGTGCTGATGCGCACGGCGGCTGAAGCCGACGCCGACCTGATCGTGATGGGCACGAGCGGGCGGCACGGGCTGCGCCGGCTGCTGCTCGGCAGCGTCGCGGAATCGCTGCTGCGCGCGGCCGACCGGCCCGTGCTGCTGGTGCGGCACGACGAGCCGGCCGCGCCGACGGCCGCGTGATGCACGCGGTGAGGCGCTGACGCATCAGCGATCGCGGGCAGGGGACTGCCGCTCGCGTTCGCCGGATGTCTGCGTGATGAAACGCGCGACGCGCCGATCGGCGCACCGCGCGCGAGTGCGCCTGTCGCGTTCGACGCATGCGTCGTCGGGATGAGGGCGCCCCGGATGCGCACGCATGGGCGTTTTTGCGCACCCGCGGTTGCATCCCGACACGCAGTTCTGGCAGCATCGACCGGTGTCCGCTTCTTCGCCGCGTGCATGGCCGCGGCGATCGACGCCGCGGCATCCGTCAGTAGCCGACCCGGTCGCATCCGCGATGAACGGGGCCGTACGCCGGATGCCCGGTTCCTTACCTTACCGACGTCATCCGCCATGCCGATTTCCGCCGCCGACCTGATTCGCCAGTTCAATCTGCAGCCGCACCCCGAGGGCGGCTATTTCCGCGAAACCTACCGCGCGACCGATGCCGTCGTGCGGCCGGCCGACGGCGCGCCGCGCGCCGCGTCGACCGCGATCTACTACCTGCTGTGCGACGGCGCCTATTCGTCGTGGCACCGGATCCGTTCCGACGAGGTCTGGCATTTCTACGCGGGCGATCCGATCGAAGTGTGGGTGCTCGACGAGCGCGACGGGCTGACGATCCACCGGCTCGGCAACCCGCTCACGCATCCGGGCACCGTGTTCCAGGCGGTCGTGCCGGCCGGATGCTGGTTCGGCGCGCGCTGCGCGTTGCCGGAGCACGTCGCGCTTGTCGGCTGCACGGTTGCGCCGGGGTTCGAGTTCGCGGAATTCGAGCTGGCGGATCCGGCTACGCTGGCCGCCGCGTTTCCCGACTACGCGGAACACGTCGCCCAGCTCGCGCCGCGTCCGGACGCGTGAGCGCGACAGCGGCGCAGGCAGCGGCCCGAAGCCCGCGCGGACGGCGTGTGTTCCGCGCGATTATGGCCAAACCCGTTTAGAATGCCCGTCATGCACAAGGTCGGCTGCGGACGTGCCGCGGCGGCCGTTGCGCAGCCGTCCCGACGCCCCCGGTCGCACGGCCCGCATGTCTTCCAGGAGCGCCGCCGTGTGGCACTTTCCGATTGCAATTCCATCGTCGCTCGGCCCTTGGGCCGTGTTCGCGAGCGTGTTGATCACGCAGCTCGGCGTGCCGGTGCCGGCCGTGCCGATGCTGATTCTCGGCGGCACGATGGCGGCAATGGGGCAGGCGTCGTGGACCAGCATGTTCGCGGCGGCGATCGGCGCGACGATGCTCGCCGATTCGCTGTGGTTCTTCATGGGCCGTACGCGCGGCCGGCGCCTGCTGAACGGCCTCGTGCGCTTCTCGCTGTCGCTCGACACGACGCTGCGCTTCGCGCGTAACGTATTCGAAAGATACGGCGCGCCGCTGCTCGTGCTGTCCAAATTCCTGCCGGGCCTCGGCCTCGTGTCGGCGCCGCTGCTCGGCACGACCGCGATAGGCATCGGCGTGTTCCTGTTCTGGGATCTGGCCGGCGCGTCGCTGTGGGCCGCGTTCTGGCTGATCGGCGGCGCGGCCATTCACGACCAGATCGTGCAGTTCGTGCTGTGGGTGCGCGCGAGCGGCGGCACGATCCTCGACGCGTTCCTCGCGATCTTCATCACGTTCCTGCTGTACCGCTGGGTGCGTCGCGTGCAGTTCCGCCGTTATCTCGCCCAGGTGCGCATCTCGCCGCCGCAGCTGGTCGAGATGATGACGTCGGACGAGCCGCCACTGATCTTCGACGCACGACCGAAAGCGATTCGCGAGCGCGAGCCGTACCGGATCGCCGGCGCGGTGCCGGTCGATCTCGATTCGCCGGACCTGCTCGACCCGGAATTGCTGAAGCGGCCGATCGTTGTCTATTGCGTGTGCCCGAACGAGGCCACGGCCAAGCGCCTGATCGCGAAGATGCAGCGCAAGAAGATGATCCACAACATCCGGGCGCTGAAGGGCGGCCTCGATGCGTGGGAGAAGCACGGCTTCCCGGTCGAGCCGCTGCCGGCCGACCTCGATGCGTCGCGTTATTTCGTGCGTCCCGAACACGGGGCGCTCGAAGGCGAATATACGGTGCGCGCGACGCTGTCCAAATAAATGCGCGCGCGATGTCGCGCGCATTTCAATTCCCCCATCCGTTTCACCCGGTGCGATTTTTACGAAAATCGGCTGGCGTGAAACGTCTGATCATTCTTATAATCCCGCCTGCATATTGCGTGTGCTTGATTGCACACATTCGACGCGCATTCGTTCGCGCCGAAAACGATTGATCCCGTTGCCGTCCGTCACGCGCACAGCCGCGTCGCACGGGCCGCACGGGTGTATTCCGTGAAAGGCCCGATCCGTTTTCCGGATTGTTCCGGAAAATATGGATAATCCGCGGCGATTCCCATCGGATTGACGCAACATCCGAGTCGTTTCTCATTTGGAAATCGACGGCGGGGATTATTTCGTTTTCGGCTGCCAGTATCGGCATGAACGGTCGCGCATTGACATCGACACAATGATGGCGGCCCGCACGCGGCTGCCAGGAGACGAACTTGAAACAACCAGAAGACCAGTTGCACCGCGGGCTGGAAGAACGGCACATCAACCTGATGGCGCTCGGCGCGACGATCGGCGTCGGCCTGTTCCTCGGCTCGGCCACCGCGATCCGCACGGCCGGCCCGGCCATCCTGCTGACCTACCTGCTGGGCGGCATCGCAATCTTCCTGATCATGCGCGCGCTCGGCGAGATGGCGATCACCAATCCGGTCGCCGGCGCGTTCAGCCGCTACGCGCGCGACTACCTCGGCCCACTCGCCGGCTACCTGACCGGCTGGACCTACTGGTTCGTGTGGATCGTCACCTGCATGGCAGAAATCACGGCGGTCGGCGTCTATATGCACATGTGGTTCCCGAGCATACCGAACTGGATCTGGGCGCTCGCGGCGCTGATGGCGATGGGCTCGGTGAACTTCATCGCGGTCAAGCTGTACGGCGAATTCGAGTTCTGGTTCGCGCTGATCAAGATCGTCACGATCGTGCTGATGATCATCGGCGGCGGGCTGATGATCGCGTTCGGCATCGGTAACGGCGGTGTCGCGACCGGCATCTCGAACCTGTGGGCGCACGGCGGTTTCATGCCGAACGGCATCGGCGGCGTGATCGGCGCGCTGCCGATCGTGATGTTCGCGTATCTCGGCGTCGAGATGCTCGGTCTCACGGCCGGCGAGGCACGCAACCCGGAGAAATCGCTGACGAAGGCCGTGAACTCGGTGTTCTGGCGCGTGCTGATTTTCTACATCGGCGCGCTGTTCGTGATCATGTCGCTCTATCCGTGGGACCAGATCGGCACGCAGGGCAGCCCGTTCGTGATGACGTTCTCGCGGCTCGGCATTCCGGCCGCCGCCGGCATCATCAACTTCGTCGTGTTGACCGCGGCGCTGTCGTCGTGCAACAGCGGCCTGTTCAGCACCGCGCGGATGCTCTACAACCTCGCGCAGCAGGGCCAGGCGCCCAGCAAGCTCGGCCGCGTGAACCGCAACGGCGTGCCGGTGTACGGCGTGATCGTGTCAGTCGCGCTGCTGCTGATCGGCGTGCTGCTCAACTATCTCGCGCCGCAGCACGTGTTCACGTGGCTCACGTCGGTGTCGACGTTCGGCGCGATCTGGACATGGTGCGTGATCCTGATCGCGCAGATGCGCTTTCGCCGCACGCTGTCGGCCGACAAGATCGCGCGCCTGCCGATCCGCGTGCCGTTCTATCCGCTCGGTTCGTACGTTGCGCTCGGGTTTCTCGCGCTGGTCGTCGTGCTGATGGCATTCACGCCCGATACGCGCATCGCGCTCGTGATCGGGCCGGTATGGATCGTGCTGCTCGGCATCGCGTATGCGCTGTTCTACGCGAACCGGCCGGCGGCATCGGTGGCGACTAAGTCGTAAGCGGCGCGGGCAGGGGCCGCGCGATCGTTGATCGCGATCATGCGTGCGCGGGCCGGACGTCCTATGCTGAACAAATCGCTTGTCCGCGCTTCGCGTGGCTACCCGCCGATCCCTGCGACCGCGGCGGCTGTCCGGCCGCCGCGCGCCGCTTCCGCGCGAAGTTCCCGTCATCGTTCCGCGGCGACGCGCACGCACGGAGGCCTTCGCCATGCAGCCTGCCCAGTCCATCCCGACACTCGCGCGGATCGCGCTGGCCGTCGATCCGACGCCCGAATCGCTGTCCGCCGCGCGCTATGCGCGCACGCTGCTGCGTCCCGGCATGCGGTTGCGCATCATCTGCGCAATCGACAATCCGCGTCTCGTGCTGCCCGACATCCCGCGCATCGACGCGCTGCTGACGTCCGCGCGCGAGGACATGATCGGAGACGCGCACGCCATCAACGCGCGAATCGCGGCGCTGTTCGCCGACAGCGGTATCGAAGTCGAGCAGACCATCGTCGATACGTCGGTCACGGGCGGCTCGGTCGCCGATGCGTTGGTGAACGACACATCGGCGTGGCACGCGGACGTGCTGATGGTCGGCGCGAATCCGCATCACGGGCTGCTGAGGCTCGTCGAAGGCGCGGTGTCGGACACGCTGACGACGCGCGCGCGCTGTGCGCTGCTGATCGTGCCGGCCACCTATGCGCGACCGTCGGACGGCACGCTGCAGCGGCTGATGTTCGCGGTCGACGGCAGCGAACCGTCGCTGCACGCAGTGCGCGTCGGGCTCGGCTTCGCGGCGCCGACGACGTTGCTGTACGCAGCGTACGTGATCGATCGCGCGGTTCGTCTGACCGATATCGTGCCGGTGCGCGCGCTCGAGGATGCGTACCGCGCGGAGGGCGAGGATGCGCTCGCGAAGATCGGCCCGCTGTTTCATGCGACCGGGAACCCGACCAAGCGCGGCGTCGTCGAGACCCGCCCGACGAGCGACGACGTGGCCCATGCGCTGATGCGCGACGCCGTGCACTGGCGTGCGGAGCTGCTGGTGGTCGGCACGCATGGCCGGCGCGGCCTCGCCGCCTGGCTGATCGGCAGCGTCGCGCGCCGTGTTGCGCACCTCGCGCAAGTGCCGGTGCTGCTCGTGCGCGGGGACGAGTGAATCGCGCGGTGTCGAGCGCAAAGCGGGCTTGAGTTGACTTGCGTCAGAAATGGCGTGT
The DNA here is from genome assembly GCF_052952715.1 of Burkholderia sp. YIM B11467. Taxonomy (NCBI): domain Bacteria; kingdom Pseudomonadati; phylum Pseudomonadota; class Betaproteobacteria; order Burkholderiales; family Burkholderiaceae; genus Burkholderia; species Burkholderia sp. YIM B11467. The sequence continues at coordinate 580,792 of NZ_JBQVSQ010000002.1, read as the reverse complement.
TTATCGCGTGAGACATTGACGGAACATCCGGCGACGCAGTCGGTCTGTCGTGCATGCGTAACGACAGCCACGCATGAGCGCGAGCAGCGATCACATCACTTCCGGAGCCGTGCCATGCATCGAATGGCGCGTCATCCGACCGAGAACTCTCTGGCACGAGGGTAGGCAGCCACCGGCTGCCTTGGAGGACGGGCGGGGTGCAAGTCACCCCGTCCGCTTTCCCCATTTATGTTGTTGGCCCCGTCAGCTTTCTTTCTTCGCAGGAATCGTTGTGCATGCCGCCGAGTTGCGCGGCGTGTGTGGCGCTGCCGTCCGTGCGCGGCACGTGGCAGGCGTTGCAGAGGAGAGTGCGGGATGCAGCCATGACACGGCCTCGTGCCGTGCTGGCTGCCTGCACGCTCAAGTGATGCGAGGAATCGACCGCAGGTCGTGCCGACGGGCGGCGCCACGGCGGACACGCGGGTGTTGACGCATGGCATGCAGCGGCGCACACACGCTGCACGTACGGTTGCGCAGACGGTTCGCGTGCGGCCAGCCGGGGCGCGCCTTGCGGCGAGGCTCCGAAACGGCCGGCGCGTCGGCTGCGGCCCGCGCGCGAAGTGCGGCGGCGAACCGTTGCAGCGAGAGTAGCGATCCCGCGACGCTCTGGTATTTTTCGCGGCCGATCTGCCCGTCCAGCGTGACGAGCAGCCCGGCTTCTCGTGCGAGCGCGAGCAAGGTGTCGAGATCGTCGGCCGGGCGGTTGCCGTCCGACTCGGCCCGGGCGGGCAGGGCACGCGCGTTGCACGTCGCGCGCCGCTGGCCGTCCCGGCCCGGAATATTGCGATGTTTTTTCATGGTTGGTCTCCTGCGCCGGACCCCGCATGCCGGCTCGACGGCCGGCTGAGCGATGACCCGGTATGAACGTTTCGTTCATGTAGCCAGTATCGTGCGTCGAGAGCGCGCTGCCAAGCGGCGCGCGCTGAAGTCGCTGTCAGGTATTGCGCGGCGCGTATCGGAATCCGCTGACACGCGCGGCGGCCGATCGGCCGGTGCGGCGGCGACCCGGCGCATTCGTTCCGACGAATGAACGGCGTGCGTCGGACGTCGCTTGACGCATGATTTCGGCCAGTCTAAGTTCCCCACTGAATCGGCGTCGCGCGGCGTTCCACCGCTCGCCCGTCAGCCGGTGCCGCGCCCCGGGGTGGCGTGGCAGGGTTTCCAGTCTCGTTCGCGGGCAGTTTGCGCCGCGAACCATGCGCGGCCGGTCCGGGGACGGATCGGCACGGCGGCACGCAACGTGCCGTTGATCGCGCGCAAATACACGCCGGCGCATCGCACGCCGCGCGGCCGTCCAGTCTTTAAGCTTCCGGTACCGTCATCTTTTCGTTCCTCGACCGTCAGGAGTCCGTCGATGTCCAAGGACAATTTGCTCGATTCACTCAAGGAAGCCGCCGAACAGCGTGCGATCGACGCGGATCAGTTGCGCGCGATGCTCGACGACGAAGTGCGCGTGTTGTCGTCCGGCGCGCGCGTGCACGACTACATCCATGTGTTCGCGATCCGGCACCTGCGCGAACGCATGCGCCAGCAGGGCGATCTCGTCGACAACGACACGCCGGCCGGTGCGCCGCCCACGGAATCCGATCCACGCCCGAGCCATCGTCTGTGACGGGCGCTCGCCGCGGCTGACGCCGTGGGCGTTACCCGTTCCGTCGCCGCGCCGCGGCCGGATCCCGCTCGACCTTCATGCAGGCGGCCGACGACGAACCGGCCGCCCCGAAACGCCGGTGCTTCCCGCACGCAGGTTGCCGCGCTCGGCAGCCTTCGCGCGGGGCGTCAGCCGGGCGCAACCATCCTGACGATATGCCGACAGTCGTCGGCGCCTTTCGTCATACGTTTCACTGAATTGTCACAACGGCCTCAAGTATGTGGCGCGATTGCCGTTTACCCGGTGAATTCGTCCACCGGGCGTTCGCGCTCCCTTACCGAGTCGTTGCCATGCTCTCGTCCATCCGCGCCCGCATCCTCGCCGCGTGCGTCGCCATCGTCGTATTCGCGCTCGTCGCCACCACGCTGATCAACTATTTCATTGCACACTCGTACAACGACGACGCGATCGACCGCAACCTGACCTCCGTCGCGAGCGGCCACGTGGTCGGGATCGCCGACTGGGTCGCCACCCGGAGCCGGATGATCGCATCGCTGCAGGATGCCGCGCTGGCGCCCGATCCGCTGCCGGTGTTCAAGCAGATGGCCGCGGCCGGCGGCTTCACGAACGTCTACGCGGGCTATGCCGACAAGGCGTTCCGCTTCTCCGACCCGACCGGCATTCCGCCCGACTACGACCCGACCGGCCGCCCGTGGTACAAGCAGGCCGCGCAGGCCGGCAAACCGGTCGTCACGCCGCCTTACGTCGACGCCGGCACGGGCAACCTCGTGGTCACGTTCGCGGTGCCGATTCTGCGCGACGGCTCGCTGAAGGGCGTCGTCGCCGCGGACGTCGCGATGGACAGCGTGATCGCCAACGTGAAATCGATCCGCCCGACGCCGGCGAGCTTCGGGATGTTGATCGACAGCAACGGCCACATCGTCGCGCACCCGGACCCGAAGCTCACGCTGAAGGCGGTCGCCGACGTGTCGCCCGAGCTCGGCGCGATGGGTGCCGCGTCGGTCGCGGCGGCGAATGCGCCCGTCGAGGTGAGCGTCGGCGGCGAAGCGAAGCTGGTGCGCGCACGGCCCGTGCCAGGCACCGACTGGTATGCGCTGGTGCTGCTCGACAAAGCCGAAGCGACGGCCGGAATGCGCTCGCTGCTGACCGCGTCGCTGATCACGCTGGTCGTGATCGTCGGCGTCGCGTCGCTGATCATCGGCGCGATCACCGCGACCGCGTTCCGCCGCCTGTCGCAGGTGCGCCAGGCGATGGCCGCGATCGGCTCGGGCGCCGGCGACCTGACGCAGCGCCTGCCGGCCGATGGCCGCGACGAAGTCGCCGACATCGCGCGCTCGTTCAACAGCTTCGTCGACAAGCTGAACGACGTGATGCGCCAGATCCGCGACGCGAGCGAATCGGTGCGCACGGCCGCGAACGAGATCGCGGCAGGCAACCAGGATTTGTCGTCGCGCACCGAATCGGCGGCGGCGAGCCTCGAGGAAACGGCTGCGTCGATGGAAGAGATCACCGCGACGGTCGGCCAGTCGGCCGCGGCGGCCGGTCAGGCCGACGAACGCGCGGCGGCCGCGTCGCGGATCGCGTCGCACGGCGGCGTGGTCGTGTCGGACGTCGTCGCGACGATGGAGAAGATCGAGGAGGCGTCGGGCCGGATCGGCGACATCATCGGCGTGATCGACGGCATTGCGTTCCAGACCAACATCCTCGCGCTGAACGCGGCCGTCGAAGCGGCGCGCGCGGGCGAGCAGGGTCGCGGTTTCGCGGTCGTCGCACAAGAAGTGCGCAGCCTCGCGCAACGCAGCGCGCAGGCCGCGCGCGAAGTGAAGGTGCTGGTCGAATCGACGGTCGCGAGCGTGTCGGCCGGGTCCGGGCAGGTGCGCCAGGCCGGCGACACGATGCGCGAGATCGTCTCCAACGTGTCGAACGTGACGACGATCATCTCCGAGATCACGCACGCGGCGAACGAACAGACGCGCGGCATCCAGGAGGTGAATCGCGCGGTCACGCAGCTCGACGAAATGGTGCAGCAGAACGCGGCGCTCGTCGAACAGTCGACCGCCGCCGCGACCGCGCTGCAATCGCAGGCAAACGCGCTGGCGACCACGGTCGGGCGGTTCAAGGTCGCGTGACGCGACCCGCGCAGGACGCGGCCGCGCCGGTCAGGAGCGGCCGTTGTCGCGAATCGACGCAAGCCGGTTGCAGAGCGTTGATCCCAAGCGCCTTCGTCGCGCGGCTCGTTGCCGTCGAAGTGGCACAGCGTCGCCGCGATGAAACGCTGTACGGGCCGGGTACCGCCGTCAGCCCTGATCGCGGGGCGGGGGCGGGACGTGCGGCGCGCGACGTTCGTGCTTGTCAGCCGGCTTGGCGGGGTCGATACGGGTCGCGCCGCCGACGGCGGGCGGGTCGCTGGCCGGAAACGACTCCTCGAGCCCTTCGTCGATTCGTTCTTCCGTCTTGTCTTCGGGTGGCGGGCGCGACGTGGCGAGCCGGAACAGTCCGGCAGCCGGTGACACGGCGTCGCGGCGGCCGGGGACGTGAACGTTCATGGTCGAACCTCCTTGTCGGTGATGCAGCGCGCGAGCGCCGTGCCTGCCCGGCATCGGCCGCTCGATGCCTGCGCGCCGCTGAAACGGAGAGGACATCGTGATGCATCCATCCACGAAAAGGATACGTTACGACGCGAACGGTTGCGGCGGCGAATTCGCGACTATCACGTCGAACGCCTCCGATTCCATCACGCGTTACCGGTTCGTTCCGAAGTACGGCAAGGTGCCCGTGCACAGCGGGCGCTTTGCGTCTGCGCGCGCGTCGCGTAGGATGTTCGTTAATTCAGCGCATGCTACGTTCGCGCCGCAGGCTGCCAATTGGTGCCGCCGAGGAGGCGCGACGCGCTTTCCCTCAGGTTCGTTTCGCGCAACCGACGGAGACCGCCGTGATGACTGTTGATTGCCCGTTGCTGTCACCCGGCGCACGCCGGTTCGTATCCGGCCTGTCGGCCTGCGCGGCGCTCGCCGCGGCCGGCGCCCGCGACGCGTCGGCGCAGACGCCTTCGCCGCTCGGCGAGTGGCAATACTCGGCGGGCGTGCCGCTCGAGAAACTGTACGACCCGAACATTTCCACCTGGGATATCAGCGTGGGCGCCGCGATGACGCTGCAGCCGCGCTATGCGGGCTCCGACCGTTATCGCGTGTTGGGCGGCCCGAATCTCGACATCCGCTATCGCGACCTGTTCTTCCTGTCGACGGGCGAGGGGCTCGGCGCGAACGTGCTGCGCGGGCCGAACTGGCGCGTAAGCCTGTCCGTCGGTTACGACCTCGGGCGTCGTTCGGCCGACGATACCGAGCACCTGAACGGCCTCGACAACATCAACGCGGCGCCGGTGATGAAACTGGCGGCCGATTACGTGATCTCGAAGGAATTTCCGCTCGTGCTGCGTGCGGATATCCGGCGCAGCATCGGCGGCTCGAACGGCTGGGTCGGCGATTTCTCCGCGTACATGCCGCTGCCGGGCAGCAACGAGCATTTCTTCTGGTTCGCGGGGCCGACCGTGTCGTTCGCCGATTCGCGCTACATGAACAGCTGGTTCGGCGTGAACCAGGGCGCCGCCGCGCGTTCGGGGCTGCCTGCCTATTCGTCGGGCGCGGGGATCAAGTCGGTCGGCGCGGGCGTGACGATGGCCTGGTTCGTGAACAAGCACTGGTTCGTCACGATCGACGGCGCGATCGAACAGCTCGTCGGCCGCGCGGCGCGCAGCCCGATCACGCAGCAGTCGACCAACGGCGTGTTCGACATGTCGGTGAATTACCAGTTCTGACCGGGGCCGGGCAGCGTCACATTTGATATGATTCCGACCTGTACAAATGTACAGTGATCAAACTCCGTGACGCCTGTTTCGCCGACGCCCCCGGCGTTTTACTACCTGACCAATTTCGAACGCGCGCTGGCCTGGCTCGGCGCGCGTTACGACGACCTGTTCGACGCGCACGAGCACGCGTTCGTCCGGCATTTCGCGACGCTGCCGCAGGCGTCCCGTGCGCTCCTCGTGCGGATGCTGATGCGCAACGGGTCCGACTTCCGTGCCAGCAAGCTCGTATACGACGAAATCGGCTGCGCGCTCGATGCGGCCGCGCCGCTAATCGAACTCGGCTGGGTCGATCCGGCACCCGCACTGACGCTCGACGAACTGTTCGCGCTGTCGACCAAGGCCGATCTGCTGCGCATCTTCCCGTCGCTCGCCGCGCATGCGGGCGAGCGCAAGCCCGAATGGCTCGAACGGCTGCGGCCCGCGCACGACGTCGCGCAACCGCTCGACGCATGGTGCGCGCAGGCCGGCGACGTCGTGCTGCGCGTGATGGTCGGCGCGCTGTGCGACCGGCTGCGCCTGATGTTCTTCGGCAATCTCCATCAGGACTGGAGCGAGTTCGTGCTCGCCGATCTCGGCGTGTTCCAGTACGAAAGCGTGCCGATCGCGCCGTCGTCGCGCGCATTCCAGCAGCGTGGCGACGTCGATGCGTATCTCGCGCTGAACATGTGCCGCGACGCACTCGACGTTTGGCCGGAGGATCTGCCGTTCGACGACCTGGTGCGCGCGATCGATGCAGTGGACTGCGCGCAGCCGTGGCTCGCGACGCGTCGCGCGAAGCTGTTGTTCGCGCTCGGGCAGACGTGCGAGCGTCGGGCGGACTGGACCGCCGCGCTCGACGCGTACGCGCGCAGCGCGTGGCCCGGCAGCCGCCATCGGCGCATCCGCGTGCTCGAGCGCTGCGGGCGCGACGACGACGCGCTCGCGCTGGCGCTCGATGCGCGCGGCGGCTTCGAGAGCGACGAGGAGCGCCAGCGCGTCGAGCGCATGCTGCCACGCCTGCAGCGCCGCCTGGGCCAGCGCGTCGAACGTGCGTCCGCCGCGGCGGACGTGCCGCGCGAGACGCTCGTGCTTGCGCGTCCCGATGCGTTCGTCAGCGTCGAGTTCGCGGTGCGCGACCATCTCGCGCAGCCGGCTTCGCCGGTCCATTACGTCGAGAACACGCTGATCAATTCGCTGTTCGGGCTGCTGTGCTGGGAGCCCGTGTTCGCGGCCGTGCCCGGCGCGTTTTTCCATCCGTTCCAGCGCGGCCCGGCCGACCTGCATGCGCCAGATTTCGCTGCGCGCCGTGCGGACGCGTTCGCCGCATGCTTCGCGCAACTCGATTCGGGTGCATATCGCGATACGATCCGCCGGCATTTCGCGACGAAGGCGGGGCTGCAGTCGCCGTTCGTGTTCTGGGGCGTGCTGACCGACGAACTGCTCGACGAGGCGCTCGACTGCCTGCCGCCCGAGCACTTGCGGCTGTGGTTCACGCGCCTGCTCGCGGACATCCGCAGCAACCGCTCGGGGCTGCCCGATCTCGTGCGCTTCTGGCCCGGCGAGCGCCGCTACGAGCTGATCGAAGTGAAAGGCCCCGGCGACCGGCTGCAGGACAACCAGACGCGCTGGCTCGCGTATTGCGTCGCACATGGCATTCCGGTGCGCGTCGTCGATGTCGAGTGGGCCGGCGCGGGCGTCGCGCAGGCCGAAGCGGCGGGACTGTCCGCATGAGTTACGTCGTCGCGGTGCGGGCGATGTGCGAGTTCACCGCGCGGCGCGGCGATCTCGACCTGCGCTTCACACCCGCGCCGACCGCGCTCGAAGGCATCGCCGGCCACGGCGCGGTCACGTCGAATCGCGGCGCGCGCTACGAAACCGAGATCGCGCTGACGGGCACGTGGGGCACGCTCACCGTGCGCGGTCGCGCGGACGGCTACGATCCCGTGTCGAACCGCCTCGAGGAAATCAAGACCTATCGCGGCAGCCTCGACGCGATGCCGGCCAACCACCGCGCGCTGCACTGGGCGCAGGCGAAGGTCTACGCGCACCTGATGTGCGACGCGCGTGGTCTCGCCGAAATCGACGTCGCGCTTGTGTATTTCGACATCGTGTCCGAGCGCGAGACCGTGCTGACGGAAAAGCTGGACGCGAGCACGCTCGCGGCGTTCTTCGCCGAGCAATGCGCATGTTTCGTCGGCTGGGCCGAGCGCGAGACGGCCCATCGCGCCGCGCGCGATGCCGCACTGCGCGCGCTCGCGTTTCCGCACGGGCAGTTCCGCAGCGGCCAGCGCGAGCTGGCGGTGTCCGTCTATCGTGCCGCGCGCGACGAGCGCTGCCTGATGGCGCAGGCGCCGACCGGCATCGGCAAGACGCTCGGCACCGTGTTCCCGCTGCTGAAGGCGTGCGGCGAGGGCGAGCTCGACCACGTGTTCTTCCTGACCGCGAAGACGCCCGGCCGCGCGCTCGCGCTCGAAGCGGCGACGACGCTCGGCGCCGGCACGCCCGCGCTGCCGCTGCGCGTGCTGGAGCTCGTCGCGCGCGACAAGGCGTGCGAGCATCCGGACAAAGCGTGCCACGGCGAATCGTGCCCGCTCGCGCAAGGCTTCTACGACCGGCTGCCGGCCGCGCGCGACGCGGCGATCGGCGCCGGGCTGCTCGATCGCGACACGGTGCGTGCTGCCGCGCTCGCGCACGACGTCTGCCCGTACTACCTCGCGCAGGAGCTCGCGCGCTGGTCGGACATGGTGATCGGCGACTACAACTACTACTACGACGGCAGCGCGATGCTGCACACGCTCGCGCAGCAGAATCAGTGGCGCGTCGGCGTGCTCGTCGACGAGGCGCACAACCTGCTCGATCGCGCGCGCAAGATGTACAGCGCGTCGCTCGATCCGTTCGCGTTCGCGGCCGCGCGCGAAGCCGCGCCCGCCGCGCTGCGCAAGGCCTTCGACCGGCTCGCCCGCGCGTGGGGCACGGTCAATCGCGCGCAGGCCGAGCGCTATGCCGCGTATCCGGACGTTCCGGGCCCGATCGTGTCGGCCGTGCAGAACCTCGTCGCGGCGATCGGCGAACACCTGACCGACGCGCCGCGCGCGAACGGCGACGCGCTGCTGCGGTTTCATTTCGAGGCGATCCAGTTCGGCGTGCTCGCCGACGCATTCGACAGTGCGTCGATCTTCGACGCGACGCTGCAAGGCGAACCGATGCCGCGCCAGCCGGCGCTCGACGGCGTCGCGTCGGCGCGCCGCCGGCACCGCGTCCAGTCGACGCTGTGCGTGCGCAACGTGATCCCGGCCGCGTTTCTTGCGCCGCGCTACGAAGCCGCGCGCGCGACCGTGCTGTTCTCCGGAACGCTGAGCCCGTTCCATTTCTACCGCGACACGCTCGGGTTGCCCGGCGATACGGGCTGGCTCGACGTCGACGGGCCGTTCCGCGCCGAGCAACTGACGGTGCGTGTCGCGAGCCACGTGTCGACGCGCTGGCGCGACCGCGACCGCTCGCTCGAACCGATCGCGGACCTGATCGCCGCGCAGTATGCGACGCGGCCCGGCAACTACCTCGGGTTCCTGAGCAGCTTCGACTACCTGGGGCGGGTGGTCGCGCTGATGCAGACGCGCCATCCGGACGTGCCCGTGTGGGCGCAGGCGCCCGGCATGGCGGAAAGCGAACGCGACGCGTTTCTCGCGCGCTTCGATGCGGGCGGGCGCGGCGTCGGTTTCGCGGTGCTGGGCGGCGCGTTCTCGGAAGGCGTGGACCTGGTCGGCGAGCGGCTGATCGGCGCATTCATCGCGACGCTCGGGCTGCCGCAGGTCAACGACGTCAACGAGCAGATGCGGCGCGCGATGGACGCGCGCTTCGGCAACGGCTACGACTACATGTACCTGTATCCGGGGCTGCAGAAGGTCGTGCAGGCGGCCGGGCGCGTGATCCGCACCGAGCACGACGAAGGTGTCGTGCATCTGATCGACGACCGTTACCGGCGCCGCGAAGTGCGCGATCTGCTGCCGCGCTGGTGGCGGATCGGGTAAGGGTGAAGTTGAAGCCGCGCAATCGCTTCCGCCGTGCGGATGCACCGTCTTCGCAGGTTCCTACAACACGTTGAGCATCGCGAGCGCGGCTTCCTGCAGGTGCGGCAGCACGCGCCGCACGGCGGCATCGGTCGTCTCCGTGCCGATCGGCATGTTCGTGCTCAGCGCGGCGACCACTTCGCCGTGACGGTTCTTCAGCGGCACCGCGATCCCGCGCACGCCGACCTGCAATTGCTGTTCGATCGCCGCGAAACCCGCGTCGCGCGCGTGGTCGACCTGTTCGAGCAGGCGCGCCTTGTTGGTGATCGTGTGCGGCGTGAACGGCGGCAGTTCGGTGTCGTCGAGCCATGCGCGCACGGCTTCGCGATCAGGATGATGGGCGAGCAGCACGACGCCCGGCGACGTGAGCGGCGCCGGCACGCGCGCGCCGAGCACGAAGCCGGTCGTCATCACGCGCGACACGCCGTTGCGCGCGATGAACACCAGTTCCCATCCGTCAAGCACGCTCACGTATGCCGATTCGTTTAGCGACGCGCTCAGTTGCTGCAGATAGGGCTGAACGGTGCGCGGCAGGCGCGCCGAATCGAAGTACGACCAGCCGACCCGCAGCACGCGTGGCGTGAGGCCGTACAGCTTGCCGTCGGTGTACACGTAGCCGAGCGATTCGAGCGTCAGCAGGTAGCGCCGCGCGGCCGTGCGCGTGAGACCGGTGCGCGCGGCGGCCTGCGTGGGCGTCATGCGCGCGTGCTGGCTGTCGAAGGCTTCCAGGATCATCAGGCCTTTTTCGAGGCCGGCAATCCAGTCGCGTCGGTCGAGTTCGGGCTTTTTCATCGTCGGGAGCGTCGGGAACTGAGCGATTGCGGGCGGTGATCGCGCGGAATTGGGCGATTATCGCGCGATCCGACCGGCGGCGGCTTCCGATGCGTGCGTGACGCCCCGATTTTGCAGGTGAGATACGGAAGATATACAATCGACCATGTATATCCAAGGAGGTGCGTATGCAAGTGGCAAAGTGGGGCAATAGCCTGGCCGTCCGCCTTCCCGCCAGTGTCGTTGATGCACTGGAGCTCCGCGAAGGGGACGATATCGAAATCGTGGTCGATGGTCCGCGCGTTTTTGCCGTCAGTCGCAAGCCGAGGGCCGATGAGCTTCTGCAACGGTTGCGGAAATTCAGGGGCAAGCTGCCCGCCGATTTCAAGTTCAGCCGGGACGATGCGAATGAGCGGGGTTGAGTCGGCGAAATCGTTCGTCGACAGCAATGTCGTGCTTTATTTGCTGTCCGAGGACGAAACCAAGGCGAATCGGGCGGAGTCGCTGTTCCTGCGGCGGCCCACCATCAGCGTCCAGGTACTGAACGAAGTCGCCAGCGTTTGCAGCCGAAAACTGCGGATGCCGTGGAGCGACGTCGGGCAGTTTCTGGAGCCGATCAAGAGCTTGTGCCATGTCGTACCGGTCACGATCGATACGCATGACCTGGCGCGAAGGCTGGCCGAGCGGCATGGCTTGTCCTTCTATGACGCGTGCATCGTCGCTGCCGCGTCGCTCGAGGGCTGCGAGACCCTGTACACCGAGGACATGCACGACGGCCTGCGCGTGGAAGGCGGTCCGGTGCTGCGAAATCCGTTCGCCTGAACGTCGAGAGTTCCGGGCGCGCTACCGGCAGGCACACCGCGATCAGTCTGGGCGACGCGCGTCGATTTCCTGGTGCTCATAGCCGACTGCGGGGCAGGCGAGTAACGCCAGAGGAGTTGGCCGGCGGCTTGTCGAAGCCGCCGGGTGAGTGCGGCGCCCGCGTCACGCGCGCCGCACCCGTCAGGGTCTTACTCGCTGCTCGTCCACTCGACGTTCGCGCCGACCGAGCGCAGGTTCTCGACGAAGTGCGGATGCGCGCGGCGGATCGGCAGCGCATTCATGATTTCCGAGCGGCCTTCGATGCTCGCGGCCACCATCAGCAGCGCGATCGCGACGCGGATGATGTACGGGCTCTCGACGCGCGCCGGCGTCAGTTGCAGCCCGCCGAACGTGATCAGCCGGTGCGGATCGGACAGCAGCACGTGCGCGCCGAACTTCGACAGTTCGCCGGACCAGCCGAGCGCGCCGTCGTAGACCTTGTTCCAGAACATCGCGCTGCCTTCCGCGCGCACGCCGAGCGCGATGAAGATCGGCAGCAGGTCGACCGGCAGGTACGGCCACGGCGCGGCTTCGACCTTGGTAAGGATGTTCTGCGTGAACGGCCGGCGCACGCGCAGCGGGCCGTCGCGCTCCGCGCGCGACCAGCCGTCGCGGTGCGTGACGTTCACGCCGAACTTCGCGAACGTGCGGTCGATCAGCGGGAAATGCTCGGGCGACGAGTTGCGCACCGTGATGTCGCCGCCCGTGATCGCGCCGAGCGCGAGGAACGTCGCGATCTCGTGGAAATCCTCGGCGAAGCGGAACTCGCCGCCGCCGAGCTTGCCGCCGCCCGTCACGCAGAGTCGCGACGTGCCGATGCCCTCGATCGTGACGCCGATCATCGAGAGGAACTGGCAGAACTCCTGCACGTGCGGCTCGGACGCCGCGTTCATCAGCGTCGACGTGCCGCTCGCCGTCGTCGCGCACAGCGCGAAGTTCTCGGTGGTCGTCACCGACGCGTAGTCGAACCAGTGATCGTTGGCCGTCAGCGGGCCGTCGGTGCGGACGATCAGCGAATCGGACGTGCGCTCGATGTGCGCGCCGAAACGCTCGAACACCTCGACGTGCGGATCGATCTCGCGCACGCCGAGCGTGCAGCCTTTCACGTCGTTCTCGAGACGCGCGACGCCGAAGCGCGCGAGCAGCGGCGGAATCAGCATGATCGACGAGCGCATCGCCTCGGGCAGGCGGTGGACAGCCGGATCGAACTTCGTGTTGCGATGGTGGAGCTCGAGCAGACCCGTCGTGAAGTCGACCGACACGTCGCTGCCGAGCGTGCGGAAGATGTCGAGGATCTTGCGCACATCGGTGATGTCCGGCACGCCGATGAGGCGCAGCGGCTGATCGGTCAACAGGGTGGCGCACAGAATCGGCAGGACGGCGTTCTTGTTCGCGGACGGCTTGATGTCCCCGCGCAGCGGAGTGCCGCCGTGGACGATGAGATTCGACATGATATGGGGGCGTATCGGTGACTGACGTAGGCCCATATGATGCCATTGGTCGGCGGGCGGCGTGGAATGTTCAGAGGGGAAATGGGGGATTGGCGCGCGTAACTGACAGTGTTTGACGTCGCGCCCGCGATGCGGATGTGCGGCCGCCGGCCGACGTGCGGAGAGATGGCCGGCCGCGAGTCGGGCCAGCCATCCGGTCAGGTCGTCACTGCGCCGCCCGCATCCGCGAGGCGACCACCAGCGAGATCAGGCAACCCACCGCGAGATAGCCGGCGACGAGGTGCCACGAGCCACCAGCCACGCTGACGAGACCGACCGCGATGAACGGCGTGAAGCCGCCGCCGACGACGCTCGCGAACTGGTAGCCGACGCCCGCACCGCTGTAGCGGTATTCGGCGCCGAACAGCTCGGTGAACAGCGGCTGCTGGACGCTCACGACCATGTCGTGCGCGGCATTCGCGAGCAGGATCGAGAAGATCACGATCCACGCGATCGACCGCGCCTCGAGCGCGACGAAGAACGGCACCGCGGACGCGAGCCCGATCAGCGCGCCGATCAGGTAGATGCGGCGCAGGCCGTAGCGGTCGGCCAGCCACGCGAAGCACGGGATCGTCACGCAGCTCACCGCGCCGACCAGCAGCCCGATGTTCAGGAACAGGTCGCGCGACATGCCGAGGTTCGTCGTCGAATAGCTGAGCGCGAACGCGGTGACGATATACATCGTGAACAGTTCGGCGAGCCGCAGCGCGATGATCAGCAGGAACGCCTTCGGATGGCGCGTCAGCGCTTCCAGCACCGGCAGGCGCAGCTTGCGGTTGCCGTGTTCGACCTTCTCGACGAACTCCTGCGACTCGTCCATGTTCTTGCGCACCCACAGCCCGATCAGCACGAGCACGATGCTGAACACGAACGGCAGGCGCCAGCCCCACGACTTGAACGCGGCCTCGCCGAGCGTGTGGCTCAGGATCGACACGATGCCCGTGGCCAGCACGAGCCCGACACCGTAGCCGACCTGCACGCCGCTGCTGTAGAACGCCTTCTTTTGCTTCGGTGCGCTTTCGACGGCCATCAGCGCCGCGCCGCCCCATTCGCCGCCGACCGCGAAACCCTGGACCGCGCGCATCAGCACCAGCAGCACCGGCGCCCACCAGCCGATCGTCGAGAATGCCGGCAGCAGGCCGATCGCGACGGTCGACAGCCCCATCAGCATCACGGTCAGCACGAGCATCCGCTTGCGGCCGAGCCGGTCGCCGTAGTGGCCGAACACGACGCCGCCGAGCGGCCGGAACAGGAAGCCGACGCCGAACGTCGCGAACGCCGCGAGCGTGCCCATCGTCGGGCTGACTTTCGGGAAGAACTCGGAATTGAATACCAGCGCGGCGACGATCCCGTACAGCAGGAAGTCGTACCAGTCGACGACAGCACCGACGAAGCTGCCGATCGCGGCCTTGCGGGCCTGGCTGCGCGCGCGGGCGCCGGCGGCGGCGTCGAGGGTGTCGAAGGTTGGGGTCATTGCGGTGTCTCCTGGTACGGCGCATCGTTGATCGTGGCGGCGCCGCGTCCGATGCTGCATTGAAGTCGATGGGTGAACGGAGAATAGGGCGCGCGCCGTACGGCGGCAATTGGCCAATCGGACAAAGTGCGCGATTATCGTTCAAGTCCGTGCGATTATCGAACGCTTTCCGGGTTTGCACTAGGCGGTGCGACGATATCCCGTTCGGCCAGGGTGTGCCGCCGTGAACGATTTGGTTAAAATCTGCAGCATCGAAAACTCGCCCGTTCGGGGCGGAGGCCCGGCCGCCACATCGGCCGCGCATGCCGCACGCAACGGGCGTCATCCCCACGGACCGCATGCCCCCGGAGACTGGAATGCCCGGCAATTCCCACCCCCTGTCCAGCGATACGCCGCCCGTCGCCGATCCGGCCGCCAATCCGCTCGGGATGGCCGGCCTCGAATTCGTCGAATTCGCGGCGCCTGTGCCGGAAGCGCTCGCGCAACGCTTCGAGCAGCTCGGGTTCAAGGCGATCGCGCGGCATGTCAGCAAGAACGTCACGCTGTACCGGCAAGGGCAGATGCATTTCCTGATCAACGCCGAGCCCGAATCGTTCGCCGCGCGCTACGCGGAGGAGTACGGGATGGGCGTCTGCGCGATCGGGCTGCGCGTGGCCAGCGCACGACGCGCGTTCGAGCGTGCGATCGAGCTCGGCGCGTGGGCGTTCGAGGGCGAGCGGGTCGGCGTCGGCGAGCTGAAGATCCCGGCGATCCAGGGCATCGGCGATTCGCATCTCTATTTCGTCGATCGCTGGCGCGGGAAGGACGGCCAGCTTGGCGGCGTCGGCGACATCTCGATCTTCGACATCGATTTCCGGCCGATCGACATCGCGACCGCGCATACCGATCTCGACTGCGTGGGCGTCGGCCTGCAGCAGGTCGACCATTTCACGCAAACGGTCGGCGCGGGGCGCATGCGGGAGTGGCTGGATTTCTACCACGATCTGCTGCACTTTCGCGAGATCCATGAAATCGACGCGCACTGGCATGTGTCGGAGGATTCGCGCGTGATGGTGTCGCCGTGCGGCGCGGTGCGGATTCCGGTCTACGAGGAAGGCACGCGGCGCACCGAGCTGATGCACGCGTATCTGCCCGACCATCCGGGCGAGGGCGTGCAGCACGTCGCGCTCGCCACCGACGACATCCTGTCCTGCGTCGATGCGCTGCGCGCGAACGGCGTCGAATTCATCGAGCCACCCGCACGCTATTACGACGACGTCGATGCGCGGCTGCCGGGGCACGGCGTCGATCTCGACGCGCTGCGCCGCCGCGCGGTGCTGGTCGACGGCGAGATCGGCAGCGACGGCGTGCCGCGCCTGTTCTTCCAGACCTTCGTCAAGCGCCGGCCCGGCGAGATCTTCTTCGAGATCGTGCAGCGCAAGGGGCACCACGGGTTCGGGGAAGGGAACCTCGCAGCGCTCGCCCGCGCGCGCGACGCGGGCTGATCGGCCACGGCGCCCGCATCACGCGTCACGCGTCATACATCAAACCTCACGCGCCGGCTGCCGGCACCCGATTCGGCGCGGGATCGTTCGGTTCGCGCAACACGCACGCCGTGCCGCCCGGCGTGTACATCGACACGACACAGCGGTTGCACGACGTGCAGCCTGACTGCGCGAGCCGGCCGTCACGCAGGTCGTTGACGAAACCCGGCTCGAACACCAGTGCCCGGGCGAGCGCGACCGCGTCGAATCCTTCGCGCATCGCCAGTTCGACGTTTTCGCGCGAACGCACGCCGCCGAGATAGGCGAGCGGCATCCGGACCGCTGCGCGCACCTTGCGCGAATGTTCGAGGAAATACATCTCGCGAAACGCGCCCATCTTCGGCTCGGTGAGCTTCTGCAGCGCCATCGCGGCGCGCACGATCGCGTTGTCGGCGTTCGCACGCGCGTCGCCGGGCAGCGGACTGCCGAACAGCTGCCACACCGATTCGACGTTCATCCCGCCGCTCAGCACGAGCAGGTGTGCGCCTTCGGCTTCGAGCCGCCGCGCGATTTCGCACGCGTCGTCGGCCGTTCCGCCGCCGCGCACGCCCTCGGTCACGCCGATCTTGCAGACCACGGCGAGATCGCGGCCCACCGCATCGAGCACGCGACGCAGCACCTCGACCGGGAACGCCGCGCGCCGCGCCGCGTCGCCGCCGTACGCATCGCGGCGGCGGTTGTACAGCGGGGACAGGAACTGGCTCAGCAAATAACCGTGCCCCATGTGGATCTCGACTGCATCGAAGCCGGCGTCGCGCGCATGCCGCGCCGCCTGCGCGAATTCGTCGGCGACCGCCGACATCTGGTCGCGCGTCATCGCTTGCTTCAGGAAGCGGCCGCTCATCACGCCGACCTTGTTGAAGCCGCCCGATGCGCTCAACGGGCGTTTCGTCGACAACGAAGGCAGGAACGTGAAGCAGCCGCCATGCGTGATCTGCGCGGATGCGGCCGCGCCGTGGCGATGGACGGCGTCGGTCAGTGCGCGGAATTGCCGGACCGTCGGCACATCGAGTTGCGCCTGGTCGACGAACGTGCGGCCGTCGTCGCTGATCGCGCAGTACGCGACGGTCGTCAGCGCGGCACCGCCTTCGGCAATGCGCTCGTGAAAACGGACGAGCGCGCTCGACGGCACGCCGTTCGGCGTCATGCCTTCGTTGGTGGCGGATTTGATCAGGCGGTTGCGCAGCGTCAGCGGGCCGATCTGCAGCGGGCTGAACGCGGTCGTGAGGTCGGCTGAATCCATGAGGGCGCGGGCGTCGGGAATGGGCACGGCGATCATTGTGCGGCGGTGGTACGGGCGCGCATCGTCCGGGTGGACGAGACTTTCATGCAGAACCGTCTGAAATTCCCGCGCAAGCGTAGCTTCGCTGTTCGCAAGGATGAATCGTCGGCAGCGTCCGATCTCGGCGTCGCGGCGCATGCCCCGGTCCGACCCGGAAGAACCGTCGATTCAACGCGTCAGAGCACCGCAACCCGGCCAAAGCCCCGAGACGACGCACTGAAACTGAAACCGAACCCGCCGAAACGTCACGCGGAATCGCCAGCCCCGAGCTTGCGGCTCTGCCGACGCATGCCGTCGAAGATCGCGTCCGCCACGTCCGCCGGAAAATCCGCCGGGATCCGCGCAGCGACTTCGGCAATCGCGGGTTCCGTGCGCGCGGCGACGGCCGCCATCGCGGCGCGCACGTCGTCTTCGGTCAGGCCGACGCGCCGGCCCTGCGCGATCCAGTGACGCGGCTGGATCTCGCCGATCACGTAGTGCCGGTTCTTCCCGCTCACGGCCATCGCGAGCCGCGCGCGGCGCGGCGGCAGCTGGTTGCGGCGCGTGCCGATGATCGGATGCGCGGACAGCACGTCGTACAGCGGCGTGCTGCGGTATGTGTTGCCGGGCAGGTGCGCGATGCTGAAGTTCTTCGCATGGCCGTCGATCGCCGCGAGCACCCAGAACACGAGCTGCGCGACGAAGAAGTTCATCCGGTCGTGCGCGGCTTCGGCCGAATTCGCGAGGATGCCCATGATCGTCTCGATGCCGGGGCCGCCGTCGGATTCGTATTTCGCGCCCGACGGCGTGCCGGTCGCCTGGCACATGTCCTCCTGCGGCAGCCGCAGGATCCACGTGCCGTCTCGCGAAGGACGCCGGTCGAAGCGCTCGACGATCAGTGCCTTCTGGTCGTCGAACCGGCCGATCTCGCACGGCGCGACCGGCAGGCCATACGCCGCGACGAGCTTCGAGCACAGCCATTCGTTCTCGACGGACGTCCGCATGTCGGCCTGCATGTTCCCGACACGCCCGAGCGGCAGCTTGAAGATGTGCGTGGTCGGTGTGCTGCCCGACGGCCGCAACCAGCGGTTCCGCTGGCGCAGCAACGCGGTCTTTTCCTGCGCGCCGGCGATCGACAGGCGCAGGTCGCCTTCCGGCTCTGCGTGGCCGGGCAGCGGCGCGGCGGTCGCGTGGCGCAGCACGTCGGCGACGGCCGCGTCGTCGAGCATCACGCCGTCGATCGCCTCGAGATCGACGGGCGTCTCGCCGGGCGGCAGCATCTGGATCGCGCCCACGCAATCGCGCCCGATCGACGCGAGCAGTTCGAACGGCGCCGTCGATCCGAGCCGGTAGCGCTGAGCGATACGGCGGCGGATCGGCTCGCTGTCCGGCAGCAGGTTGTCGAAGTAGTCGGCGACGATCGCGCCCTGGTGCGGCTGGTTGCCGGGCGTGAAGGGCAGCGACAGCGAAAGCGGCCGCCCCTGGCGATCGTCGAGCCAGCCCGGCAGGTAGACGAGACGCTCGACGCCGCGCCGGACTTCCCAGTAGCCGACCGGAATGCCGTTCATCCACAGGTCGAGGCGGTCGTGACGGACGCGCGTAGCCATCGTCACCAGTCCTCCCGTTTCGAGACCCGCGGCTTGCCCGGCGTTGCCGTCGCCGGCCGCTTCCGCGCGGCGCCGGTCGTGGTTTTGGTTTTGGCGGCTGTTGCCGCCGTGGCGCCGCGCGCCGGGTCCGGCATGCGCTTTTTCGCGGCCGGCTTGCGAGCCGCCGGCCCGGCATCGGCCTCGGCCTGGGGTTCAACCGATTCCACCGATTCATCCTGCGCGCCCAGATCGAGAGTCATGCGAACGCCGAGCGTGTTCAGCACCTTGAAAAGCCGTTCGATGCTGACCGCCGCCGGGTTGGCTTCGAGCTGCGCATAGGATTGCTGCGTGACGCCCAGGCGGGCGGCCAATTGCGCCTGCGTGAGCCCCGCGGATTTCCGGAAGCCGACGAGTATCGGGCGCAACTGGGTCAGGGTCTGGACAGGAAAGGCCATCGGGCGCTCCGCGAGATGACAGGCGATCGTTTGTAATCTGAAAATACAGTCTATGGTATGTATCGTCAAAATACAAATCCGAGACTGTATCCAACAAAAACAAACGATAGCCTGTTACGCGAAAAACCGGCCGGCCATCCTGCCTGCGAGCGCCGCACACGACGCCCGCCCGTCATCCGAACATCAAGCCGCCCGCAGCGGGTTCGCGTGCGCACCCCGCGCGCTTTCCGGATCGTCGTCCCCGAGCGGAATGAACGCCATGATCTCCAGATCGTGCCCCGACAGCGCCGGCAGCCGGAACGGGCTCGACAGCACGTTCAGCCGCCGCACGCCGACGTCGCGCAGGATCTGCGACCCGATCCCCGTCACGCGCCCGTCGCGCCGCGCATTGGCGGCCGGCATCCGCATCGCGTCGCCGCGCATGTCGCAGTCGAGCAGCACCGCAACGCCGCAGCCGGCCGCATCGATCCGCTGCAGCGCGGCGTGCAGCGGCCACGAATGCGCGGACGGCTCCGCGTCGAGCAGGTCGAGCAGCGAATGGCATTCGTGCACGCGCGTCAGCACGGGCGTCGCCGGATCGGGTTCGCCGCGCACGAGCGCGAGATGCGGCGCGCCGTGCACGGTATCGCGATACTCGATCGCGCGGAACTGTCCCCACGGCGTATGCAGCGGCCGCTCGCCAATGCGTTCGACGAGCGATTCGTGCTCGCGGCGGTAGTGGATCAGGTCGGCGATCGTGCCGATCTTCAGCCCGTGAAGCGCGGCGAACGCCTTCAGCTCGGGCAGCCGCGCCATCGTGCCGTCGTCGTTCATCACCTCGCAGATCACCGACGCGGGCGTAAGCCCGGCGAGCGCCGCGAGATCGCAGCCAGCCTCGGTGTGCCCCGCGCGCACCAGCACGCCGCCCGGGCGCGCGGCGATCGGGAACACGTGGCCGGGCTGCACCAGATCGTCGGGGCGGGCGCCCGCTCGGACCGCCGCGCGGATCGTATGCGCACGGTCGGCCGCCGAAATGCCGGTCGTCACGCCTTCGGCCGCCTCGATGCTGACGGTGAACGCGGTGCCGAACGGCGTGCCGTTGTGATCGGCCATCGGCGGCAGCCGCAGTTGCTCGCAGCGTTCGGCGGTCAGCGTCAGGCAGATCAGCCCGCGCCCGAAGCGCGCCATGAAATTGATCGCGTCGGGCGTCACGTGATCGGCCGCGATCACGAGATCGCCTTCGTTCTCGCGATCCTCTTCGTCGACGAGCAGGACCATCCGCCCCGCACGAAGCTCGTCGACGATCTCCAGCGTGCCGGCGAGCGTCATTGTGCCTCCGTCGCGTCGAATGCGCGGCGCAGCGCGTCGGCGCCGAACGTCAGCACGCGATCGGCCGCATCGACGGCGCCGAGCATGCTCGCGAAACCATGCAACTGGCCGGGCCAGCGCACGAGCGTCACCGGCGTGCCGGCCTGCGCGAGCCGCAGCGCATACGCTTCGGCCTCGTCGCGCAGCGGATCGAATTCGGCGCTGACGATCGTCGCCGGTGCCGCGCCCGCGACGTCCGGCGCGGCGAGCGGGCTCGCGAGCGGCGACGCGCGATCGGCACCGGCGTCGAAATAATGGTGCTTGAACCAGCGCATCATCTCCGCCGTCAGGAAATAACCGTCGCCGAGCGATTCATACGACGGATGCTCGGTCGCGCAATCGACGACCGGATACAGCAGCAACTGATGCGCGATGCCGATGCCCGAGCCGCGCAACTGCAGCGCGGCGACCGCCGCGAGATTGCCTCCGGCACTGTCGCCGGCCACGGCCACCGCGCCGGGGCGCGCGCCGAGATCGCGCGCACTGGCGGCGGCCCAGCGCACGGCATCGCACGCGTCGTGCGCGGCCGCCGGGAAGTGCGCCTCGGGCGCGAGCCGGTAGTCGACCGACAGCACGAGCGTGCGCGCACGTGCCGCGAGGCTGCGGCACAGGTTCGCGTGCGAATCGATGCCGCACGACACGAAGCCGCCGCCGTGGAAGAACACGGTCAGCGGCAACGGCCCGTCGGCCTCGGGCCGATACAGCCGCGCGGACAACTGCCGGCCCGAGGCGGGAATCTGCCAGTCCTCCTCGGCGGCGACGGCGTCGCCGGGCGCGAAGGCGCCGCCCGCGGCGAGGCTCGCACGGTAGGCGGGAACGGTGAGCTGGGCGAAATCGATCGCGGGTGCTTGGGCAAACGCGGCGAGCAGCGCCTGCGCCTGAGGGTCGAGCGGCATGGGAACTCCTGTCTGAATCGGATGCGGTCTGAATCAGGTAAACCCGTGTCGCGGTTTTCCCTGAGTCCGGGCCGGACGCTTGCCGGCACGGCCTGTCGGGCATTCCAGCGCAGCGGGCAGTGCGCCACATCATCCGATTGGACGATGGTTCGCCCGCCCGGATGGCCAATTCTCACTATTCAGTGAATCCCCCCGATGACGCCGGAATTTAGACGCGTCCTAATCATGGTTGCGAGATCGAGTCGCACTGGAAACATGTCGTATGGAGGATGGAGCGTGCTGATGGAGACGAGATGGGCTCCGCAAGAGAGCCAGGCAACAAGTGACGAGGCCGATGTCGGCGTCGCGGATTTCAGCGAGCTGATGGCACGCATCTACCAGGGGCCACTGGAGACGCCGCCGTGGGCCGGTGCGCTCGAACTCGTCCGCCGCTGGCTGCAGGCGAACTACGTGACGCTGATCCTGCGTGCGGCCGCGAGCGACCGCCGCGCGCCGCTGTCCGTGCACGCATCGGAATTCGGCCCGGTCGTCCCCGGCGACGGCCAGGCGGCCTACAACGATTACTACTATTCCCTCGACCCGTTCGTCGGCCTGCCGGCCGATCGCGTGGTGACGGTCGACGACGTGTTCGGCGACACGGGCTGGCTGTCGAGCGAGCTGTACAAGCAGTTCCTGAAGCCGCAGGACGTGCGTTATATCCTCGGCGCGGACCTGCGCACGCCATCGGGCGTCGAGTGCCGGTTCCGCGTGTGCCGCAACCATGCGTCGAAGCAGTTCTCCGCGCGCGACAAGGCGATCTGCGCGCTGCTGCTGCCGCACCTGAAGCGTGCGATCGAACTGCATTCGCGGCTCGACTCGGCCGAGGTCGAACGGTCGATCTATGCGAACGCGATCGACCGGATGCAGGTCGGCACGATCGCGCTCGACGAGAACGGCACGATCATCGACATGAACAGCGTCGCCGACGAGATCCTCAAGCAGAACAACGGTCTGACGATTGCGCGCGGCACGATCGAGGCTACCGACGCGCAGGAGAACCGCACGTTGAAGCGGCTGATCCGCCACGCGGTGATGGGGCACCACGGCACGGCCGCGGCGACGGTCGAGGCGATGCCGATCACGCGCAGCTTCGACAAGCCGCGCCTCGGGTTGCTGGTGCGCACGGTGCTGCTGTCCGACTGGTCGGAGGACAACAAGCGGCGGCCGGCCGTCACGCTGTTCCTGCGCGACCCCGACCGCAAGCCGCAGGGCGCGCAGGAAATCATCCGCAAGCTGTTCGACCTGACGCCCGCCGAGACGTCGCTCGCGCTGCTGCTGACGAACGGGCTGACGCTCGAGGAAGCGGCGGACGAATCGGGGATCAGCAAGAACACGGCGCGCACGCACCTGCGTGCGATCTTCTCGAAGACAGGCGTCACGCGCCAGGCGACGCTCGTGCGGATCCTGCTCGGGAGTGTGGTGCCGCTCGGGTAAGCGGCGGCCGATACCGAACACCATCGGAACCGGGCGCATTCGTCTGGCGATTCATCGGCATGGGGGCCGATGACGACATCACGCAAAAGAGGCTCGCACGACGCGAGCCTCTTTGTCATTCCGCCCGGCCGATCACCGATAGTGGGTATTGGAAGGGTTCACACGTCGGCGCAATGCCCGACGATGTCGCCCGCGTTCACGACCCGCGCGTCGAACGGTTCGCCCACTCCGCCAGCGCAGGCCACTGCGCGCAGCCGCGCCGGATGAACCCAACGCCCGTGCGGATCACGAGTGCGCCGATCGCAAGCGCGGCCACGTCGTCGAGACGGCCGAAACCGACCAGCGCCGCGCTCATCGCAAGCGCCGCCAGCAACGACGACAACGCATCGGTACGAACATGCCAGCCGCTCGCCTCGAGCAGCGCCGAACCCGTTTCGCGCGCCTTGCGCAGCATCCAGTACGACAGCGCGGCCTTGCCGGCGAGCGTCACGGCGACCAGCGCGAGCGTCGTCGCGACCGGCTGCACGACCGGCGGCGTATCGAACCGGGTCATCGCGTGCCAGATCATCTGCGCGCCCGTCGCGGCGAGCAACGCGCCGAGGCCGGCGAGCGCGAGCGGTTCGTAGGTCGGGCGCCGATCCGGCGGCAGGCGCGCGTCGAGCCGGCACGCGACGAGGATCAGCGCATCGGCCGCGAGATCGATCGCCGCGTGCGCGACGTCCGCAAGCAAGCCCGACGAATGCGCGGACCACGCCGCGACCGTCTCGACGGCGAGCAGCAGCAGGTTGATCGCGAGGCTGACGGCGAGGGCGCGGGACGTGGCCGCATAAACGTGGGGCGTGGCGCGCGACGTGCGCTGCATGGCGGATTCGTCTGTCGATAGCGTGGGTCAGCCCCGAACGCTACCGGTCGACGGTGGCAGGTAAATGACAAGCGGCGGACGCGGCTCGGACCGGGCCCGATTCCGGTGCACCGTCCTGCAACGCGGCGCACGACATCCCGGGCGGCGGCGGCAAGCATGCCCGGCATGAGCGCTCAATGGTCACGGCCTTTGCGGCGATTGCAGCGGCGTTTGCCGAGAGGGCGGGTCGGGGCGGAGATGACGGATGGGTCAGCGCACTCCCGTTACCATTCGCGCATTAAAAATGCACGAATCGGCTTGAGCCGATCCGTGCTCGTGGTTTGCTACGGCCAATATCCGACCGGTGAACCGACCGTGTCCGCGCTCAGGCTTTCTTGATCAGCTCGAGTTGCGTGAGTGCCGTCACACCGTCATCGAGGCCGAGCTCTTCGACGATCAGGCCATCCTTCAGGCGAAGGACCGTGGTCCCGGTGAAGTGCATCCGCCGGCCGGTCGAGGCAGGCAGCGACCCGATCAGGAAGTCGCTGAAGGCCGGGCCCGTGTGCGTGCCGCCACCTTCCCACTGACCGACCACGTAGTCGCCTTCGGCGATCAGATCGGTGACACCCCAGAAGTTGAGATCCGGGAAAGCCGCGCGGAAGTCGATCATGAATGCCTTGATATCCTCACGGCCACGGCGCGGCTCATGAAGCGAGTACTTCAGCAGCATGTCCGGCGCCGCAATTTCGTCGACGATGCGGAGGTCGCATTTCTCGCCCCAGAAATTCGTGAACCAGCGACCGACGACTGCCTTGTTATCGTCTTCCTTCGACATGTTCGACTCCTTGGTGATCTCGGTTGATAGAGAGACGGAGTGGCTCCGCTCGGAACGAACGATAGCGATCGAACATGCGCACTTCTATTCGTTTCTTGTCGTTCCATTCAACGAATCGTCGTCCGCTTTCACGGCGTCGATACGGGAAAATTAGGCAGCAAGAAACGGATCGAATCATTCGCCTCCAACCGATATCGTTCTCGACGAGAAAGCGAATCGCACACGTAGCGGATGCGATTACCCGTTCACAAAGTCAAAGACCGGAAGTGTTGAACATCGATTCTCAATTCATCACCGAGTGCGAAAAGACTGACAGCGACGTAGAGGCGATCCTGCACGTGCTGCACGCACAGGCTCAAATTCCGACGCCGATGGACGAAACGCGATTGGACCGGCTGGTTGCTCGATCGCTGGATCTCGACGAACACGCGGCGCTGTCGCTGGAGGCGTTGGCCGGCGAAACGCACGTCAGAGCGATGAGAACACCGGCCCACTTCCTCACCGTCCTGAAGCAGGCGATCACCGAATTGAGACTGTCGCGGCTGTTCTGTTCCAGCAGCCAGGGGGACTTCCATCGGGGTATCTGCCCGGCTGCCTACGACGAGCGATCCGGGGAACACCATCCGGCAGAAATGGCCGCGTGGCGGGCCGGTTTTCGCGCGATGGCCCCGGAGCAACAAATGATGGCGGCGACGATCGTGTGGATGTACCGGTCCGGAGCCGATTCCATTTGGTTACGACGGGTACCGTGCACGTGGCGCGCGAGCGAGGCATTGCGCTACATGCACGACGCCGGTTGCCTGACGATCTGGATCAGGTTGATCGCACGATTTCCCGGTTGGTGAATCGCATCGCGGTACGCGAGTACTACCGCAAGAAATGGAGTTCGGCTCGGGGCTGTCGCATGTAAATTCGAGGTATTCCTTTTCATACCGACGAGGCGTCGACCGCAAACGCGAGCGCCTGCGACGCGAAGCCCAATCTCGAGCGCGCCGAACTCAAACCCCAACATGACTTTCAACATGACCGAAACTGCCATCAGCTGCGCCGCGCCGGACTGGATCGACATCGGCGCGCAACTCGATTCCGACGGATACGCGCTGCTGCCCGGTGCATTCGATCGCGACGAGGCCCGTGAACTCGCACGCCAGATCAGCGAGGACGGGGTGGGGCGCCGCGTGTCGCTCGATTCGCTCGAGTTGGGGCGCGGGGAAATCTTGCGCTTCGGTGCGCAACTGCCGGAGCCGCTGGCGTCCTGGCGTGCCGCGCTGTATCGAGATCTTGCCCCCATCGCCAATCGCTGGAACGAGATCCTGGGTGTCGAGTATCGATATCCATTGGAATTGAACGCATTCCTGCGGCGTAACAGCGATGACGGGCAAAGCCAACCCCTGTCTCATCTGAACCGACTCGGCGCCGGCGATCATCTGGCGCTGCATCAGAGCAGCGATGGCGAGCACGTTTTTCCGATGCAGGTCGTCGTGCTGCTGAGTGAAGCCGGAAAGGACTTCACGGGTGGGGAATGTGTGCTCACCGAGCAGCGCCCGCGCATGCAGTCGCGCCCGATGGTTGTGCCGCTCACGCTGGGGGATGCCGCGATCATCAGCACCGCGCAGCGCCCCTTCAAGGGGACCAAGGGCTACTACCGCGTCAATCTCAAGCATGCGATCAGCCGCGTTCGCGGCGGTGAGCGACTTGGCGTCGAGCTGTCGTTTCACAATGCCCGTTGACGAGCTGGAAGACAGCGAACGTGACGCCATCCAGGCAATTCAAACTGATCGGCCGAGACGGCAAGCCGTACGACAGCGACGTGCCGGGCACACTCGGCGGGCATCGACGCAACCGTATCTACGGCCGGCTCGATTGCCGGTCCGCGCTGCGGGCAATCGCGCGTGGCGAATACGTCAAACATCGCGTGTTCTTTCAAGACGAAGCGACCGCTGTAGCGGCCGGCTATCGTCCGTGCGCAGTCTGCCTGCCGGAAAAGTACACGGCGTGGAAGGCGGCCACGGCATCGCATTCAAATAAAACACGCACCAAGGAGTCGCACGCATGACCCGACAGGCAACGCTGTTGTTCGACGCCGATCCTGTGGATGTCGACGAGGAATCAGCCGACACGTCGGTCGACGCCAGGATCGCGGCGATCGATTGGGCGGCATTCGAGCGAGACCTGACGCACGACGGGTACGCGGTACTTCCCAAACTGCTCGCGCCGTCGCTCTGCATCGAGGTAGCCGGCTACTTTCCTCAGGAAGCGCGCTTTCGCAGCCGCATCGTGATGGAGCGATACGCGTTCGGCCGCGGCGAATACAAGTATTTCGCGCGACCGCTGCCCGATATCGTCGGTCAACTGCGTGAATCGCTTTATTCGCGTCTGGCGCCCATTGCGAACCGCTGGCATGGTTTGATGCGGATAGACACCCGGTTTCCTGCGACGCTTTCGGAATTCCAGACCGTGTGTCGCAACGCAGGGCAGACCCGGCCGACGCCACTGCTTCTGCGCTATCGCGAGAACGACTATTGCTGCCTGCACCAGGATCTTTACGGCGAGTTCGTGTTCCCGTTGCAGGCAATCTTCCTGCTCGACGAACCCGGGCGGGATTTCGACGGCGGCGAGCTCTTGTTGACCGAAAGCGATCCGAAGAAGCCGGGCCGGGCCGAGGTGGTGCCGCTTCGGCAAGGCGACGCGGTCGTTCTTGCGGTGAACCATCGGCCGGTAAAGTCGTCGCGGGGATTCTATCGAGCCGTGCTCCGGCACGGCGTGAGCCGCTTGCGCCGCGGCGAGCGGCGTACGCTCGGCGTTATTTTCCACGACGCGAAGTAGCATCGGAACGCACGCGGAAGAACACGAATGAGAGCGCAAGAGCCGGAGTTCGGCTGAGGCTTCATACAGATACAGTAGGTGCACCGTAACGTGCTTTCGATCGGGAGCGAATCATGCAGCTTTTTCAGAGTCGTCTTGAAACCCCGATGGGTGACATGTTGCTTGTCACCGATACCCAGGATGCAATTCGCGCACTCGAGTTTGCCAGCCACGCCACGCGTCTGAATCGTGGTCTGCGCGAACGATATGGGGTGACCGAAGTCACGAGCCGCCCGGCGCCGGAAGTGATCGAGCGTGCCATCGACCGATATTTTGCGGGTGAGTTGACCGCTATCGACGCGGTGCCGACCGCAACGGTCGGCACCGATCTGCAGCAGCGCGTGTGGAGCGCCTTGAGGCGCATTCCGCCGGGCACGACGACGACATACGGAAAACTCGCGAAGGAACTGGGCTTTGAAGACCCCCGCGCCGCGATCGACATTGGCGCAGCCAATGGCGCCAATCCTGTCGCGATCGTGGTGCCGTGCCACCGGGTGATCGCAAGCAACGGCGATCTGAAGGGGTATGCGTGGGGCCTGGACCGGAAGCGCTGGCTCCTCGAGCACGAGAAGGTACCGGCATTCTCCGGTCAGGTTCCGCATTCGATGTCGCTCCCGGGGTTCTGAATATTCCCGGATCGAGTACCACGGCGGACATGTGGCCGTCGTGGGTGTGTCTCCAGTCACGTCACTTTCTCAGCTGCACGTAATCGTCTCGGGCACTTCCGACCTTGCTCGCTCTCCGGGATCGCGTCTCGAACGATCCTGCCGCGAGCGACATTGAACGGGGGATGGCTCGGCGGTGATGGATATGCCATTCCGCTTGCCAAGGGTGTTTGACCGCCGTCCAGCATGCGGAAATGCTGCGCCTGCAGCGATCCAACGACCGTCGCCGCCGTTCCGTCAGCGCGGATGTGAATGCCGTAGTCGCCAGTTATCCGGCAAGCGCTACCGTGTTCAAACCGCCGATCCACCTCCCGATCCACACCCAAGAGCGCGCCGTGAAGCCGCCGAGCCCGACTGGGTAACGCTTGGGTCATGCCGCCCGATCCCTCACGAGGGGAGGCGGTTACAAGGTCGTGCACAAGAACAGCCGAGATTCCGCGCGCCGCACCGGCATCCTTCTATCTCAACATTATAGAAATAATGTCAAATCATTAGACCGCGATGATTGGATATTTAACGGTTTACGTTATATTATTGATGAAATCACCGACGAAACCCGCCATGTCCGATCTCGCTGCCGACGAACCCCGCCTGACCGCCGAAATCGAGCGCCTCAAGGCCGACTTCCCGAAAACCCGCGAGCTGTATCGCGAAGCCTGCGCGCTGCTGTTCTTCCGTTTCGGCATCACGCCCACCGCGAACCGCCTGTACCAGCTCGTTCGCAAGGGGAGCATGAGCACACCGACGGCCGTCCTCGGGGAGTTCTGGGCCGAACTGCGGGAAAAGAGTCGCGTCCGTATCGAGCATCCCGACCTGCCGGCCGATCTGCAGGCGGCAGCCGGCGAGCTGGTCGCGACGTTGTGGAGTCGGTCAAGCACCGAAGCGGCCTCCGCGCTCGACGCACTGCGCGCGGAAGTCGAAGCCGAGCGGGCGGCGGCGAACGCGGAAGTCGCCGCGCTGCAGGCCGAACTCGGCCGTACCGAAACCGCGCTGGAACAACGCACGGCCGCACTGCTGACCGCGCAGGTGCGCATTCAGGAACTGGAGCAGGTGAGGGCGGCGGACGACGCGTCACGGCGCGCGCTGCAATCGGATATCGAACGCCTGAAGGCCGACAACACGGAAGGCGATCGCGCACTCGTGCAGGCTCGTGCGGATTTCACCACCCAGCTCGACCGGCTGCGTGACGACGCGGGCCGGGCCGAGGAACGCTTGCGCGCCTCGGAGAAGCGGGCGCTTCAGGAGATCGATCGCGAGCGGCTCGCGGCCGCGCGGCTGCAAAAGGAACTCGATGCCACGGCATCGCGCGCCGAACAACGCGATGCGCAGCACCGCAAAGACATCGCCGCGCTGCAAGCGCAACTCGGCGACGCGCTGCATCGATGCGGTGTCCTTCAGGGGCAACTCGACGGCGCGCAGGCGACCGATGCGGCGCGCGGCAAGGAGCTCGATGCGCTGAGGCGGGAGATGACGGTGCTCGCGCGCCGGGCCCCGCTACGCGGCGCCAAGACGGCGCCGGCCGCGCAACGAGACGAGCGAAGAACGCGCACGCGAAAGCGTGCCGACGACGCGGCGCGTTGACGGCGAAACCAGCAGCCGACGACGGCGCACGCCCGACGCACACCGAGGCAGGCAAGCAGCGAAACAGGCGAGAGGCCCCGCACCCGAAACGCCTGCCTGCCCATTCAACTCAGCTCAGCACATACTTCGACGGCAGCGGCGGCGCGTCCGCCGGAATCGTCACAAGCGACGTGTTCAGCCAGCCCTGCGGCGTGCCGTTCGACTGCGCGTAGGCGCCGACGTACGGCATCATCCGCGTCGTCTGATAGATCTGCGGCGTCCAGCCGGCCGGTGCGAGGAAGATCGACGTCGCACGCTTCTCGCTGTACGCGGACGCGCCGTACGTCGAGATGTTCCACAGCGTCTGCTGATACGTTGCGTAGTCGGCGTTGTGACGCGAACCACCGGCTTGCCAGCCTTCGAGCTGGATGAACGTGTTGTACGTGCCGGCGCCCGCGAGCAGGTTGTTCACCGTGCGTCCGTACAGGAACGACAGGATCAGCCCGCAGTTCGTCGGCGCGAAATCGCTGCCGACACTCAGGTAATAACGGCCCGTCGTATTCACGACCGACGCGTAGTGCGAATTGCCGATATCCGTCGACGTCGTCAGCCCGCTCGCCCCCATGAAACTGTCGAACGCCTGCATCGTGACGCCCGCCGGCAGGTCGCTCGTCGCGCTGATCGCGACGAGGTGCGAACCGGCCGCCAGCAGCGTCAGGAACGCGGACAGCGTGTCCGCGATCCAGTTGCCTTGCGCGTCGACGAACGGAAACGCGCGATAGCCTGTCAACGCGAACACGGCCGGATCGGAGCCGGCCTGCCACGCGATCTGCGGTACCCACATCGTCAACGGGCCGGCGCTCGATGCCGTGGAGACATATTGCTTCAGCGCATCGACGAGCTGCGCATCGGCGCCGGGCAGCACGCCATACGACGCGCCGTTCTGCCAGCGCTGCACCCATTGCGCAACGAAACCCGCAAGCTGACCGCCGGTGAAGTCGGCCGGCGGCACGTAGCCGAGCGGGCCGGTGCTCTGGTAGGCGGACTGGATCGCCGCGGCCGTGCGCACGTTGCTGCCGAACATGCTGTTCGCGAAATCCTGGCAGTTGTTGGTCGGCGGCGTCGCGAGCTGCGCGAGCGGGACGACCCAGGCGCCGTTCGCGGTCGCGACGCCGCGATACAGGTTGAGATTCGCGACCGAGTCGTGGCCGGGAAACGTGGCGGCGTCCGCGCCCGACACGTAGCCGGCCGACGGCGTCACGCTGACGGTGGTCGGTTGCGATCCGAACGGATGCGTATACGAGATCGAGAACGATGCATCACCGCCGCCGAGGTTGAACGATCCCGTGCAATCGCCCCAGCTGTTCGACGCGCTGACGGCGGTCGATTGCCCGGTTGCAACCAGCGCTTGCGACGCCTGCGGCAACGAGCCGCTCTGGCTCGCCGCGTTGCCGAACGCGAGCGTCGTCGACGGGATCGCATTGACGACGTTGATCGTGATCGAGCGATCGGCGATGCCGTAGCTGCGCGCGGACGCATCCGCCGCGCCGGCGGCGGCGAACGACGATGCGGACGTCGTGCTGCCGTCGCCGCCGCAGGCGGCCAGCGTGCCGACGAGCGGCGACAGGGTCAGCGCGGCGCCGCGCTGGATGAAGCGCCGGCGGTTCGGCGCGGACGGGCGTTCGGGTTTCGAAGCGGTCCTGGGCGTTCCTGGTCACGGGTTCGGGAGGAGGCAACGACAGTCCGGCGCATTGCACACGTGTGCAATGCCGGCCGCGGTTTCGCGCTCGCCGGCAGATGCGCCGCGCGTATTTATGCGGGAGATCGATGAAACGCCCGCGACGAAACCGAGTCGTTCGTGTGACGCCGGCACGCGGTTATGCGGGAGCAGGTGACGGAGAAAGCCGGCCGGGCATTGGGCGCGCGGCAGGGATCGGGTAAAGTGCCGCTAAACATGCCGGTTGGACGTTACTAGACGACCGGTCTAATCGTTGCTACCATACGCCATCATGAATGCATCTTCAGGCGCGGAAGTTCGCCAGCACATCCTGAATATCGCGAAGCCGATCATGCTCCACAAGGGGTTTTCGGGGGTCGGTCTGAACGAGATTCTCGCTGCGGCGGGCATCCCGAAGGGCTCGTTCTACCATTACTTCGGCTCGAAAGAGGCATTCGGCGAAGCGCTGCTCGAATCGTATTTCGAAGGTTATCTCGCGCATCTCGACAACCTGCTCAAGCATCAGGCCGGCACGGGCGCCGAGCGCCTGATGACGTACTGGGGCAACTGGCTGCACACGCAGTGCGCGGACGATCCGGAGGGCAAGTGTCTGGCGGTGAAGCTCGGCGCGGAAGTGTCGGACCTGTCGGAAGCGATGCGCGCGGTGCTGCGGAACGGTACGAGCCAGATCATCGAGCGGCTCGCGGGCGGCATCGAGGCCGGGCTGGCCGACGGCTCGCTGAGCGCGGTCGACGATCCGTCGTACACGGCCGCAATCCTTTACGAGCTGTGGCTCGGCGCGACGCTGCTGGAAAAGATTCACCGCAACCGCAAGCCGCTCGAAAGAGCGATGGCCGAAACGCGGCGCATGCTGAACCTGCCGCCGGCCGCGCATGACGGCGCGCAGTCGTAAGCCGGGCGCGCATCAGCGCGCCTTGTTTTTACCCTGATTCTAGACGACTGGTCTACTCAATCACGCATGACGAACGCCTTGCTCCGCGTTACGCTGTCCCGATCATTCCAACCGCACGCATGCGACCGCAACGGCCTGACCGCCGACGCTGCCGCCGGCGCGCATCTTCTGCTGGTCCACCCCTGATCCGATCGTGCCCACGAAGCACGTTTATTCCTGTTGACGGAGGCTCACATGCCGCAAAGCAAGACCGCAAATCGCCAGATCATCCTGAATTCGCGCCCGGTCGGCGCGCCGACGCCGAACGATTTCCGCACCGAGTCCGGCGACGTGCCGACGCCCGGCGCCGGCCAGGTGCTGCTGCGCACGGTCTGGTTGTCGCTCGACCCGTACATGCGCGGCCGGATGAGCGACGCGCCGTCCTATGCGCCGCCGGTCGAGCTCGGCGGCGTGATGGTGGGCGGCACGATCAGCCGTGTCGTGTCGTCGAACCTGCCCGCGTTCCGCGAAGGCGACCTCGTCGTCGCGGGCGCCGGCTGGCAGGACTATGCGTTGTCCGACGGTCGTGACCTGATTCCGCTCGGCCGCGACTTCGCGCATCCGTCGTACGCGCTCGGCGTGCTCGGCATGCCGGGCTTCACCGCCTATACGGGGCTGCTGAAGATCGGCGAGCCGAAGGCCGGCGAAACCGTGGTCGTCGCGGGGGCGAGCGGCGCGGTCGGCGCGGTGGTCGGCCAGATCGCGAAGCTGAAGGGCTGCCGCGTGATCGGCATCGCGGGCGGCGCCGACAAGTGCGCGTACGTCACTGAAACGTTCGGCTTCGACGCCTGCGTCGACCACCGCGATCCGGCCTTTGCCGCCAAGCTGAAGGACGCGTGCCCGAACGGCATCGACGTCTATTTCGAGAACGTCGGCGGGGCCGTGTTCGACGCGGTCTGGTCGCTGCTCAACGAGCACGCGCGCGTGCCCGTGTGCGGGATCATCGCGCATTACAACGACTCGGCATACGACGACACGGCCGTGGCGAGCGGCCGCGACCGCGTGCCGGCACTGATGGGCACGATCCTGCGCAAACGCATCCGGATCCAGGGTTTCATCATCCTCGATCACTATGCGACCGGTTATGCGCCGTTCATGAAGGAGATGAGCGAGTGGGTCGCGCAGGGCAAGGTGAAGACGCTGGAAGATGTCGTCCCCGACCTCGCCGACGCGCCGGACGCGCTGATCGGCCTGCTCGCCGGCAAGAACTTCGGCAAGGTCGTCGTGCGCGTGGGTCCGGACGAACTGGCCTGATACCACCGCACGGCAACTGCATGCGGCTGCACGCTGGCGTCACGCGACGCCGGCTTGTGGCATGCTCGATCCCGTTTCGAAAGGAGTAACAAGATGGCGCTTCACGTGATTGCTTCGCTGTTCGTGAAACCCGAACACGCGCAGGCAGCCGAGGCCGAACTGCGCAGCATGGTCGTCAAGACGCGCACCGAACCGGGCAACCGGCGCTACGACCTGTTCCGCGAGCAGGACGGCTCGCCGAACCTGCACCTGTACGAGATCTACGACGATCAGGCCGCATTCGACGCGCACCTCGCCAGCCCGTATTTCGGTGAATTCCGCGCGAAGTCGGCTGACTGGTTCACGGCCCCGCCGGTCATCAAGGTGCTGTCGGGCCTCGACGTGGCCGAGTAACAACCGCAGGACCACCGCCGCGGCTCGCCCCACCCGGGCCGCGCGGCACCCGTGGCGCACCGCGCGACGGCGATGACAATGACGACCCCGCACGGCGTGCCGTTCGCGCCGTTTCCCCAATACACCGGCCCCGGAGGCTGTATGGTCACCCTCAACATCAACGGCGAAACCCGCACGGTCGACGCCCCCGACGACATGCCCTTGCTCTGGGTGCTGCGCGACGTCGTCGGCCTCACCGGCACGAAGTTCGGCTGCGGAATCGCGCAATGCGGCGCGTGCACCGTGCATCTCGACGGCGTCGCCGCGCGCTCGTGCGTGCTGCCGGTCGCGGCCGTCGCGGGCCGCAAGATCACGACGATCGAAGCCGTCGGCGCGACGCCGGCCGGCCACAAGGTCCAGCAGGCGTGGCGCGAGCTCGACGTCGTCCAGTGCGGCTACTGCCAGTCGGGGCAGGTGATGGCGGCCACCGCGCTGATCGCGTCGAACCCGAATCCGAGCGACGCCGACATCGATGCGGCCATGGCCGGCAACATCTGCCGCTGCGGCACGTACAACCGGATTCGCGCGGCGGTCAAACAAGCCGCGAAGGGAGCCTGACATGTCTCGAGGACTCATCGAAGCAGGTCGGGCCGGCGCGGGCGTGTCGCGCCGTTCGTTTCTCAAGTTCGGCGTGTCGCTCGGCGCGGCGGCGGGCGGCGGCTTGCTGCTCGGCTTCAGCCTGCCGGCCGCGGGCGACGACACGCGCCGGTCGGTGATCGGCGGCGACGGCGATGAAACCGCGCGCGCCGGCGTGTTCGCGCCGAACGCGTTCGTGCAGATCGACCGCGCCGGCAAGGTCACGCTGGTGATGCCGAAGGTCGAGATGGGGCAGGGTGTCTATACGGCACTGCCGATGCTGATCGCCGAGGAACTCGAAGTGCCGCTGTCGAGCGTGACGCTCGATCACGCGCCGCCGAACGAAAAGCTGTTTCTCGATCCGCTGCTGGGCGGCCAGCTCACCGGCGGCTCGACATCGGTGCGTTACGCGTGGGAGCCGCTGCGCCGCGCGGGCGCGACCGCGCGCACGCTGCTGGTCGCGGCGGCCGCGAAGCAATGGAACGTCGATCCGGGAACCTGCCGCGCCGCGAACGGCGAGGTGCAGCATCCGCCGAGCGGCCGGCGCGCGTCGTACGGCCAGCTGGCCGACGCAGCCGCGAAGCTGCCGGTGCCGAAGGACGTCGCGCTGAAGAAGCCGGAAGATTTCAAGCTGATCGGCACGCCCGCGAAGCGGCTCGATTCGCCGGAGAAGGTCGACGGCACCGCGCAGTTCGGCCTCGACGTGCGCGTGCCCGGCATGCTGTACGCGGTGATCGTGAACAGCCCGGTGTTCGGCGGCACGGTCGCGAGCGTCGACGACACCGCCGCGAAGAAGATCCCCGGCGTGCGCCAGGTCGTGCGCGTCGACAACGCGGTCGCGGTGGTCGGCGATCACACGTGGGCCGCGAAGCGCGGCGCGTCGGCGCTCGTCGTGAAGTGGAACGAAGGCGCGGACGCGAAGGTATCGACGAAGGACATCGTCGCCGATCTCGCGCAGGCCGCGGCGAACGGCAAGGGCGCGGTCGCACGCAAGGACGGCGACGTCGGCAAGGCGTTCGCGGGTGCCAAAACCCGCATCGACGCCGTCTACGAACAGCCGTTCCTTGCACACGCAACGATGGAACCCGTGAACTGCACGGTGCACGTGCGCAGCGACGGCTGCGAGATCTGGGTCGGCACGCAGGTGCCGACGCGGGCGGTCGACACCGTGCAGCGGCTCACGAGCTTTCCGCCGGACAAGATCGTCGTGCACAACCACCTGCTCGGCGGCGGCTTCGGTCGGCGGCTTGAAACGGACATGATCGGCCAGGCCGTGAAGATCGCCAAACAGGTCAACGCGCCCGTGAAGGTCATCTGGACGCGCGAGGAAGACATCCAGCACGACATGTACCGGCCTTACTACTACGACCGGATCTCGGCCGGCCTCGACGCGAACGGCAAGCCGGTCGCGTGGCAGCACCGGATCGTCGGTTCGTCGATCCTCGCGCGCTTCGCGCCGCCCGCGTTCAAGGACGGCGTCGATCCCGACGCGGTCGAGGTCGCCACCGACCTGCCGTACGACCTGCCGAACCAGTTGATCGATTACGTGCGGCAGGAGCCGCGCCACGTACCGACCGCGTTCTGGCGCGGCGTCGGGCCGACGCGCAGCACCTTCGTCGTCGAGAGTTTCATCGACGAGCTGGCGGCGCAGACCAAGACCGACCCCGTGCAGTACCGCCGTTCATTGCTCGGCAAGACGCCGCGCGCGCTCAACGTGCTCGACGTCGCGACCAAGGCGGCCGGCTGGGGCCCGTCGCTGCCGAAGGGGCAAGGGCGCGGCGTGTCGGTGATGCACGCGTTCGGCAGCTTCTTCTCGATCGTCATCGACGTCGCGGTGGACGACGGCGAGGTGCAGGTCAAGCGCGTCGTGTGCGCGGTCGACTGCGGGATGGTCGTCAATCCGAACACGATCGAGGCGCAGGTGCAGGGCGGCATCATCTTCGGGATCACGGGCGCGCTGTATGGCGAGATCACGATCGAGGACGGGCGCGTCGTGCAGAACAACTTCACCGATTACCGGATGCTGCGGATCAACGAGACGCCGCCGATCGAGGTCCATCTCGTGAAGAGCGGCGAAGCACCGGGCGGGATCGGCGAACCGGGCACGGCCGCGACCGCGGCGGCGCTGTCGAACGCGATCTTCGCGGCAACCGGCACGCGGCTGCGCAAGCTGCCGGTCGGCAACCAGTTGAAGACGGCTTGAGGGAGGCACGATCATGCGAAACCTCACCCTGAACGCGCTCGGCGCATCGCTGCTCGCGCTGTCCGCATTGCTGGCCGGCACGGCCGCGCACGCCGCGTCGACGGCGCCGGCCGACAGCGCGCTCGTCGCGCGCGGTGCGTATCTCGCGAAAGCCGGCGACTGCGTCGCGTGCCACACCGCACCGCACGGCACGCCGTTCGCCGGCGGCCTGAAGATGGTCACGCCGATGGGCGCGATCTACACGACCAACATCACGCCCGATCCGGACACGGGCATCGGCGGCTACACGGAGGCCGAGTTCGCGGGCGCGCTGCGCGCGGGCGTCGCGAAAGACGGCCATCACCTGTACCCGGCGATGCCGTATCCGTCGTACGCGAAGCTGAAGGACGACGACGTGAAGGCGCTGTACGCGTACTTCATGCACGGCGTCGAACCGGTGAAGCAGGCGAACCGGCCGTCCGACATCCCGTGGCCGCTCGACATGCGCTGGCCGCTCGCGCTGTGGAACGCGGTGTTCCTCGACACGACGCCGTACGCCGACAAGCCGGCCAAGGACGCGATGTGGAACCGCGGCGCGTATCTCGTGCAGGGGCTCGGGCACTGCGGGTCGTGCCACACGCCGCGCGGCGTCGGCTTCCAGGAGAAGGCGCTCGACGAAGGCGGCGCGGCGTTCCTGTCGGGTGCGCCGATCGACAACTGGTTCGCGTCGAACCTGACCGGCGAGCCCAACACGGGGCTCGGCCGCTGGAACGAGGCCGACGTCGCGCAGTTCCTGAAGACCGGCGCGAACCGCCATGCGACCGCGTTCGGCTCGATGGTGAGCGTGATCAACCACAGCACGCAGGCGCTGAACGACGACGATCTGGCGGCGATTTCCCGCTACCTGAAATCGCTGCCGGCCGCGGGCGGCACGGGCGCGCCGCCGTACAGCTATGATCCGAAGGCGACGCAGGTGGTGCTGGGCCGGCCGGCGGCCGATCCGGGCGCGAAGGTGTATAACGCTTACTGCCTGCATTGCCACGGCGTGGACGGGCGCGGTTACGCGCCGCTGCTCGCGCCGCTCGCCGGCAATCCGAACGTGCTCGAGACCGATGCATCGTCGCTGATCAACGTGACGCTGAACGGCAGCGACACGCTCGTGATCGATGGCGTGCCGTCCGCGTATCCGATGCCGGCGTTCTCGAACCAGTTGAACGACCGGCAGATCGCCGACGTGCTGACGTTCATGCGCGCCGGCTGGAACAACGGCGCGCCGCCCGTGCAGGCGGCGGACGTCGCGAAACTCCGCAAGGCGACGGCGGCCGCGCGCTGAGCGCGGCCCCATGCGGAACGGCGGCGGGCCGGCATGCCTGCCGTCGGTGCCACCGGGTGCCTGTCTGCCCCGGCGGCTTTGCTCTTTCTGTCAACCGGCGCGCGGCCATGAGCGGCAGCGCGCGTTTTATCGACGCAATGTAGGGGTGTCTGGATGGCTAACGTGACTTATACGGATACGCAACTGCTGATCGACGGCGAGTGGGTCGACGCCGCGAGCGGCAAGACGATCGACGTCGTGAACCCGGCGACCGGCAAGGTAATCGGCAAGGTAGCCCACGCGGGCATCGCCGATCTCGACCGCGCGCTCGCCGCCGCGCAACGCGGCTTCGAGGCGTGGCGCAAGGTGCCCGCGCACGAGCGCGCGGCGACGATGCGCAAGGCGGCCGCGCTGGTGCGCGAACGCGCCGACGCGATCGCGCAGCTGATGACGCAGGAACAGGGCAAGCCGCTCACCGAAGCGCGCGTCGAAATGCTGTCGGCGGCCGACATCATCGAATGGTTTGCGGACGAAGGCCGCCGCGTGTACGGCCGGATCGTGCCGCCGCGCAACCTCGGCGCGCAGCAGACCGTCGTGAAGGAGCCGGTCGGCCCGGTCGCGGCGTTCACGCCGTGGAATTTCCCGGTCAACCAGGTCGTGCGCAAGCTGAGCGCCGCGCTCGCGACCGGCTGTTCGTTCCTCGTGAAGGCGCCGGAAGAAACCCCGGCATCGCCGGCCGCGCTGCTGCGCGCGTTCGTCGACGCGGGCGTGCCGGCCGGTGTGATCGGCCTCGTGTACGGCGATCCGGCTGAAATCTCGTCGTACCTGATCCCGCACCCGGTGATCCGCAAGGTCACGTTCACGGGTTCGACGCCGGTCGGCAAGCAGCTCGCCGCGCTCGCGGGCCAGCACATGAAGCGCGCAACGATGGAGCTGGGCGGGCACGCGCCGGTGATCGTCGCCGAGGACGCCGATGTCGCGCTCGCGGTGAAAGCCGCCGGCGGCGCGAAGTTCCGCAACGCGGGGCAGGTCTGCATTTCGCCGACGCGCTTCCTCGTGCACAACAGCATCCGCGACGAATTCACGCGCGCGCTGGTCAAGCACGCCGAAGGGCTGAAGGTCGGCAACGGCCTCGAAGAAGGCACGTCGCTGGGCGCGCTCGCGAACCCGCGCCGCCTCACCGCGATGGCATCGGTCGTCGACAACGCGCGCAAGGTCGGTGCGAGCATCGAAACCGGCGGCGAGCGGATCGGCTCGGAAGGCAACTTCTTCGCGCCGACCGTGATCGCGAACGTGCCGCTCGAGGCCGACGTGTTCAACAACGAACCGTTCGGCCCGGTTGCGGCGATTCGCGGCTTCGACAAGCTCGAGGATGCGATCGCGGAAGCGAATCGTTTGCCGTTCGGTCTGGCCGGTTATGCGTTCACGCGTTCGTTCGCGAACGTGCACCTGCTCACGCAGCGCCTCGAAGTGGGGATGCTGTGGATCAACCAGCCGGCAACGCCGTGGCCGGAAATGCCGTTCGGCGGCGTGAAGGATTCGGGCTACGGGTCGGAAGGCGGGCCGGAAGCGCTCGAGCCGTACCTCGTCACGAAGTCGGTGACGGTGATGGCGGTTTGACGACAGGTCGAGCGTAGTGAGGCCGCCGCTTCCGCGTATGGGGGCGGCGGCGTTTTCCTGACGCATTGACCGACGGCGAACCTCAGCGGGCCGGCAGAATGCCTTCAAAGACGCCTTTCACTGCCTTCTGCTGGTCGGGGTTCAGATCTCCGTAGGTTCGCGGAACCTTGCCGCATTCGGCGACCTTCGCGCTAGCGGCCTTTCCTTTCGCGACTGCCCACTCGGCCGACAGGTTGCCTTCGAATATCCTGCCGAAGGCGCTATTGGCACCTGCCCCCTGGCCCCAGCCGTTCACCATCATGGTTTCCTGCGCTCCGCCCCACGCGATCGGGTGCTTGCCGTTCTGTGACTGGCCGCGGTTCTGGCAGGACCCGGCATTCGGCACGCAGTGGCCCCCGATGATTTGCTCCGGCGTGGCCTTCTTCACACCGGCCAGGTCCATCAGCATGTAGTTCTCGAGGTTGACCAGGTAGTCGCGATTGCTTTCGGCGATCAGGATCGCCGCCATCGCGTTGCCGAGCGCCTGATCGTTCGCGGCGGCTCCGCTCAGGCCGCCCGAGTAAACCGTCTTCATCGCGTTGAGCAGGTCCGCCTGCGTCCTGTCTTTGGTGGCCTTGGCAAACATCGTCGGGTAGTCGCTGGCGAAACACGTGCTCGCGTTCCCGTTCGCGCGTCCCCAGAAGTGAATGTAGTTCGAGTATTGCCCGCCTCCACACTGACGATAATAAATGGCCTGGTTCATCGAGAAGAACTGACTCTGGCTTCCTGCTCCCGAGCATTGATACGCCGCGAGACGCAGGAACTTCAACGGGCTCACGACATTGCCGAAGTAGTTGCCGGTGCCGGGACCCTCCGCAGGAAGGCGATCGTTCGCCCCGTCGCAACGTTTCGGGTCGGGCGGGGGCGTTACCGGCGTCAACGCCGTATTCCCGGCGGCGTCGACTCGCGCGTTCGCGACCTTGAGCGCGGCGTCGCGCAACACATCCGACGTCACGTAGAGCGGCGATCCGCGCATGTCGACGGCATAGCAGGCGGTCGCCCCCTGCGCCTGCGTGGCGAAAGAAAGTGCGGCGGCAAACGAACATGCGGCGATCCGCAGGGTGCCGCCGATAGGGTTACGATCGATATCCATGAACGGGCTCCAGTGATTTCGTGGATGGGAGAGGGCCCACGAGCGGGCATGCGTCAACGACAAGCAGGCGCACGCAGGCGGCCTATGGGCCGAAAGCGCTGCCCGACGTCATGGGGTGAAGGACACAGGAGGAAGGGACGTGCGGGGCGAGCTGTTGTGACTTGCCCGGGGAGCGGAGGGGCGCTGTGCGTTAGTCACGCGCGAGCGATATGACGGGCCGCCGGTCCATTGGCTATTCCCTGATCGATACGAATATCGGGATTTAAAGGACGGCAAGGCGCGCGTAATGGAGAAATGACGATTGCGTCATAATCTCTTCAATTGCGTCGCCTACCAAAATGCGGACAGGTTCTCGAAAACCAGCTCAGTTTTCCCTTGTTTGTCGTGACGATCGACGTCCGCGGTGAAGCGAACCCGGACCAGTCGAGTGACTGGCATTGCGAGGGGGCGGTCCATCGCCTATTCTCTGACCAATACGAATATCAGGATTTCACGGACGGCAAAGGCGCCTGTAATAGAAAAACGGAAAATGCGCCATTCGAAACGGAAATCATGCCAACAGAATTTGCAACAATCACCGAGCGACGTCATTTAATTGAAACAGTCTGCCTGTGATTCGGCGATCGGCTTGAATTGAGCGATCAGCAAATGATCGATACAGCTTTCCGACACCCAGGTCAGAACCTGGCGCTTTCAACAAACCACGAAAAAGAGCAGAGGGGCGCAGTTCAGGCATTCACCACCACTACGGAGATATCTCCATGGCCAGCTCGGTAGCGAATCAATTCGTCGATTGGGGTTCAGAATTTCACAATCCGCCGTGGCAAGCGAACGACCGCATCGCGATTGCCCCCGGCGTGACAACCGTATTCGATCTGCTGACGGCCGACGGCGTGTCGCCCGCTCTCAGCCCGCAATGGCAGGGTTCAGGCGCGAGCCTGTTCATTACGGCCTTGGGTGGCGTAGAGGCCAACCAGGGCGGCAACGGCTACTGGTGGGTGTATTTCGTCAACGGCCAGATGCCCGACGTCTCGTGTGCGGTCTACACACTGCAACCCGGCGATAGCGTGGCCTGGGACTACAAGCACTACTCGAGCGGCTTGAAGCAGGCGGTTCATCCGCCGCTGGTCTGACGTTCGTCGCGCGATCCATGCGACGCGGCCGGCATCGGCCCCTTCAATGCCGGCCGCTCCCCCGATAACTCTCCACCTCCGCGTCGTACGCGGCAAGAAACGCCTTGCCGAACACCGACGCGAAATCGTCTTCGATCGCAAACACCGTATCGCGATGGGTCGCCGCGTAGCGATCCCACATCCGCGCCTTGTATAGCGCGGGTACGCGTTTCTCGTACCAGCGCATCGCATCGTCGCGCTCGCGCAGCCGTTGCGGCGAAAAGCGCGTCAGCAGGTCCATCAGCGCAGCGCGCATGCCGGCGACCATGCCGATCTGGTGCGCGTGCAGATCCTGGAACGCATCGCTGACCGCACTCTGCGGCGACATGAAGCCCGGCAGCGGCAGTCCGAACATCTGCCGCAGCACGGCGCCGCCGTCGGGCAGCAGCTTCAGCGGGTTGTTCTCGCGATCGAGCAGCATCGTCATGTGCGCCTTCACCTCGCGCTTCAGGATGCTGCGCGACGACAGCAGCTCGACCGTGCCGTTCGCGAACAGCGCCAGCAACTGGCCCGCGATATAGAGCTGCTCGGCCGACCACTGATGCGATTCGGCGGCCGTATCGAGCCCGGCGCCTTCGAAAAACGCATTCAGCAACTCGTCGGGCGTCGGCGGTGCCGGTGCGCGCGTCGCATGCGGCACCGGTTCGTCAGCCGGCCGCGTATCGGCATGTGCGGCCGCCGGCTGCACGCGCACGTGCTGCGTCCACTCGGGCGCGTGATCGGCCTGCGTCGCGGACGGCGTATCGCGATCCGCATCGCCGCGAGCGGCCGACGACGCGGTACCCGACGTGCCGCCGATATCGCCCGACGACTGCGCGAACAGGTCGAGCGGATCGGTCGACAACTGATTCAGGTCGCGCTGCGACGGCGCGGGCGATTCGGCCGACGCGGCGCGGTGCGCAGGCTGCGCGGCGTCCGCGCGTGCGGGACCGCCCGGTCGTGTACCGGCATCCGCCACCTTGCCACGCGGGGCGAGACGATCCTGGAGCAGCCCCCACAGCCGGTTGCCGGCGCCTTTCGCATCGTCGCGCGAAGGCGAGGGCGCGCGCGACGGTTGCGCGGCGGCTTCCGGCGCGCCCCGCCTGTCGACGTGCACACCGGCATCGGGCGCCATGTCGATGACCGGCGCGTCGCTGCCATCGTCGCGCTCCGCCCGCAGCACGTAAGGCCCGATACGGATGATGTCGCCGGTATTGAGCGGGCGCTCCTGCGCGTAACCGACCGGCTCGCGATTCACCTCGATCGTCGAGACGCTGCTCAGGTTCTTCAGCAGGCACGCGTCGTCGCCGACCTGCAGCAGTGCCTGCAGCCGCGATATCTGCCGGGTGTCGTCGCGCAGCACCAGATGGTTGTCGCTGGCCCGGCCGATGGTGCCGCCCGGCGGATGAAACACGACGGCGTCGTAGGAGTCGTTTTCGACCGGCTCGCCGGCATGTTCGATCACGATCAGTTGCATGTCATACGTCGCTCTGTAGATGAAGCGCGCGCGTGTCGACCGGTTCGTTCAGGATGACGACGCATGTCTGCGGCGCGCGTATTCGAACGCGGGCCCCCAGATCGGATGGCCCTTCTCGGCAGCGGACAAGTCGAAGCGCGGGTTGAGGTCGAGAATCCTCGAGAACTCGGCGCGGCACTGCGCGACGCGGTTCGTCACGCAATAGCTGAATGCGAGGAGCTTGTGCGCGGCGACCTGCGTGTTGATGTCGGCGCCGTCGATCTCCTTCGCATGGCTCAGCAACGCGATCGTGCGCCCGTAGTCGCCGCTGTCGTACGCGGCGCGCGCGCTGTCGACCGTCGTGCGTGCGGCCGACTGCGGCGGGGACGTGCTGCACCCGCCGGCCCCCAGCCACAACGCGCCGAGCAAAACAACGAGCAATGAACGGCCTGTCATTATTGAAATTAAGAATTCGCGTAATTGGAAGGTGGCACACAAGCGCTGTTGGATTCTAGTGCCAATCATCGGCATCGCCGTTGCTGTTACGTTTTGTTTCATTTAGACGATCCGATTCCAATTAAATGGAAAATCACTACGAATTTCAGTGCTTGTGAATCCAAAAAAACGAACCTATAGTTCGCTGTGTTTTTCGGATTCGTCAGTTG
Source organism: Burkholderia sp. YIM B11467 (assembly GCF_052952715.1). Classification (NCBI taxonomy): domain Bacteria; kingdom Pseudomonadati; phylum Pseudomonadota; class Betaproteobacteria; order Burkholderiales; family Burkholderiaceae; genus Burkholderia; species Burkholderia sp. YIM B11467. The sequence goes on along the minus strand of NZ_JBQVSQ010000002.1, from coordinate 536,878 downwards.
TTTTGTCGGCGCTCGTCAATGCACGAAAAAATGGTTCGTCCGTTCGCGCAAAACGAATAGCCTGGCACACCATCAACGTCGCGGGCGTCCCTTGCCCGGCGGCCGGCCGGCTTGCGCCCCGAGCCCATCCGACGGGTGTCCACGCAATAGAACCGGGCCGCCATGGCGAACTGGTCGGATTAATTTTTTCTGTTAAATGAACGAACTCAATCAAATTACCTGTCATCTCACCAAATTCACTTTTACAAACCACGGATGATTTGACCCGGCTTTTTACAAAAACGATTTGCCGGCACAAATTGCAATGGAAGGATATTCGAGTTACACAATTACCGGTCAATTAATTGTCCCTTTTTTGATCAGACCATCCGGTTCCGTAGTCCAGGATCGGCGAATGGCTATTGGGTGGCGAGGGTGGAATATGCAATGGCGGTCGAGCAGTCTCATCGTATGGGGATGCGTGTTGCTGCTTCCGGGGTGCGGCGCGACGGAGCACGCCGCGGCGGTGCCGTATGCGATCACGGTCGACGTGGCGCCCGACGTCAACCCTGACATGAACCGCAAACCGTCGCCGATCGTGCTGAAGGTGTTCCAGCTGCGCGCGGCATCGGCATTCGACAGCGCGGATTTCTTCTCGCTGCAGGACAAGCCCGAGAACGTGCTCGGCGCGGACCTGCTCGGCACCGACCGCGTGATCCTGCGGCCCGGCGACTCGCGCACGCTGCACTATCGCGGCAATGTCGAGGCCGGCGCGATCGGCGTCGTCGCCGAATACCGCGTGCTCGAAAAGAATCGCTGGCGGCTGACGGTGCCGCTGCCGCGCGCGAAGCAGCTCAATCTCTACAAGTTCTGGCAGACGTCGCCGGGCGAGCTGAAGCTGTCGATCGCGATCAGGAACGGCGGCATCGCGCTGAACGACACGCGGGGGCGCCCATGACCGAACCGACAATGTCCGCGACGCCGGTCGCGGCACTCCGCCAGCGCGTGGTGTGGACCGAAGGGATGTTCCTGCGGCCGCAGCATTTCCAGCAGCTCGAACGGCACTGGGAACGCTACGTCGCGCTGCGCTGCCTGCCGCTGCAAGGCTTCTACTGGGGCTTCGACGCGCTGGAAATCGATCGCGAGCAGCTCGCGCTCGGCAAGGTCGCGCTGCGCGCCGCATCGGGCGTGATGCGCGACGGCACGCCGTTCGACCTGGCACATCCGGACGATCTCCCCGAGCCGCTTGACGTGCCGGCCGACGCGAAAGACCAGCTCGTCGTGCTCGCGCTGCCGTTGTGGCGCGGCGGCGGCGAGGAAGTGTCGTTCGGCGCGGGCGCCACTAACGGCGGAAACGGTGGAAATGGCGCAAACGGAAATGCGGACGTCGCGCGCTACGTCGTGCGCGAATACGAAGTGGCCGACGCGAACGCCGTCGCGCTCGGCCCCGCGCTGCTGCAAACGGGGCGCCTGAACGTGCGGCTGATGCTCGAAGCCGAGCTGACCGGCGACTGGCACGCGCTCGGCGTCGCGCGGATCGTCGAGCGGCGCACCGACGCGCGGCTGCTCGTCGACGACGGCTACATCCCGCCGCGGCTCGTCGCGCAGCGCGATGCCGTGTTGCTGGCGTATGCGCGCGAACTGCACGGGCTGCTCACGCAACGCAGCGAGGCGCTCGCGGAACGGCTGTCGGAACCCGGGCGCGGCGGCGTGTCGGAAGTCGCGGATTTCCTGCTGCTGCAGCTCGTGAACCGCTATCTCGCGCTGACCTGGCATGCGCAGCAGCACGTTTCGACGCATCCGGAAGCGCTGTTCTGCGACTGGCTGAAGCTCGCGTGCGACCTGAGCACGTTCACGGCGGCCGGCCGGCGCCCGCAGTCGCTCGCGGTCTACGTGCACGACGACCTGCGCACAAGCTTCGCGGAACTGATGACGGAACTGCGCCGATCGCTGTCGACGGTGCTCGAACAGAACGCGATCCAGATCGAACTGCGCGATGCGGGTAACGGCATCCGCGTCGCGACGCTCGCCGACCCGGCGCTGCGCGACACGGCCGGCTTCGTGCTCGCGGTACGCGCCGACGTGCCGGCCGACAGCCTGCGCACCCGCTTTCCCGCGCAGGCGAAGCTCGGGCCCGTCGAGCGGATCCGCGATCTCGTGCAGCTGCAGCTGCCGGGCATCACGATGCGCCAGTTGCCGGTTGCGCCGCGGCAGATCCCGTATCACGCGGGTCATACGTACTTCGAGATCGACAAGGGCAGCGACCTGTGGAAGCAACTGGCGCGCTCGGGCGGTCTCGCTTTTCATTTCGCCGGCGAATTCCCGGGGCTCTCGATGGAGTTCTGGGCGATACGCGGGTGAGGGCGGGCATCGCGATGAATTCTTCCTCCGATTCGATCTCCGCCGGCGCCGGCGGATTCGTGCCGCCGAATCCGGGCGGCATGCATCCGGCCGCCACGGCGGGCGCGGTGGGTCCGGCCGGGCCGACCGCCACGCAGCCGCGGCCCGGCCGCTGGGCCGCGAGCGGCACGAACCCGCTCGTCGCGGCCGCGAACCCGCTGCTCAACCTGGTGCCGCAGATCCGCTCGACCGTCCATCATCCGAATCCGGCGTGGCTGCGCGAGCATCTCGTCGTCGAAATCCGCCAGTTCGAGGCGCGTGCGCAGGAAGCCGGCGTGCCGTCCGAGGCGATCATCGGTGCGCGCTACTGCCTGTGCACGGCGCTCGACGAGGCGGCCGCGCTGACGCCGTGGGGCGGCAGCGTGTGGTCGTCGCACAGCCTGCTCGTGTCGTTCCACAACGAAACCTGGGGCGGCGAGAAGTTCTTCCACCTGCTCGAACGCCTGTCGCAGCAGCCACGCCAGCATCTCGACCTGCTCGAGCTGCTGTACTTCTGTCTCGCGCTCGGCTTCGAGGGCCGTTATCGCGTGCTGGACAACGGCCACGCGCAACTCGATGCGCTGCGCCACCAGCTCGCGCTGACGATCCGCTCGGTGCGCGGCGAATTCGAACCCGCGCTGTCGCCGCACTGGCGCGACGTCGTCACCCGCGACGTCGCGCGCCGTTTCGTCGTGCCGCTGTGGATGTGCGTGGCGCTCGCGCTGCTGATCGGCTTCGGCGTGTTTGTCGGGCTGCGCATCGCGCTCGCCGGGCATTCGGATCGACTGTTCGCGTCGATCGACGCGCTGCATGTGCCGAAACTGCAACCCGCGCAGGCACCGCCGCGCCCGGCGCCGGCGCCACGCATCGCCAGGTTCCTGGAACCCGAGATCGCGGCGGGCCTCGTGTCGGTACGCGACGACGCCGATCGCAGCGTGATCGTGCTGCGCGGCGACGGGCTGTTCAAGTCCGGCTCGACATCGGTGATCGACCGTTACGCGCCGGTGCTGGCGCGGGTCGCCGACGCGCTGAACAAGGTGCCCGGCAATGTGCGCGTGACCGGCTATACCGACGACACGCCCGTGCATACGGCGCGTTTCGCGTCGAACTGGGATCTGTCGCGCGAACGCGCGGAAGCCGTGCGCAGCATGATCGCCGCGCGGCTCGACCATCCGGAGCGGCTCGCGGCGGAAGGGCGCGGCACGCTCGATCCGGTCGCGCCGAACGATACGCCCGCGAACCGCGCGCTGAACCGGCGCGTCGAGATCACGCTGCTGCCGGCGCCCGGCAGCGCCGCCGTCGGCGCGACGCAGGGGGCGAACTGACATGAACCAGGCTGTCGCGCGTTTCGTCCGGCCGTTGCCGTCGCGGGAGATCTGGACCTTCGCCGGTCTCGTCGTGCTCGCGTGCTTCGTGTGGCTCGCGGGCCCGCTGTTCGCGTTCGCCGAAATCCGGCCGCTCGAAAGCGGCTGGGCACGCGGGCTGACGATCGCGGTGCTGTTCGCCGCGTGGGGCGCGCGCGTTGCGTGGCGCAGCTGGCGCGCCGGCCGCCTCAACGCGCAACTGCTGAACCAGCTTCGCGAGGCCGTGCCGGGGCCAGCGACCACCGACGATCCGGCGAAGGCGCAGCTCGACGAACTGCGCAGCCGCTTCGACGAAGCCGCGACACTGCTGAAGAAAGTCCGCTTCGGGCAGGCCGACACGGTGCGCAAGGGCCTGCCGCGCTGGTTCGACCGGATGTCGCGCCAATATCTGTATCAGTTGCCGTGGTACGTGTTCATCGGCGCGCCGGGCTCGGGCAAGACGACCGCGCTCGTGAATTCCGGGCTCAGCTTTCCGCTCGCCGAGCAGTTCGGCCGCGCGGCGATTCGCGGCGTGGGCGGCACGCGCCACTGCGACTGGTGGTTCACGAACGACGCAGTGCTGATCGACACGGCCGGCCGTTATACGACGCACGAGGGCAACCGCGCGCTCGACGAAGCCGAGTGGAAGGGCTTCGTCGATTTGCTGAAGAAGTACCGCACGCGCCAGCCGCTGAACGGCGCGATGCTGACGATCAGCGTCGCCGACCTGCTCGGCGCATCGGAAATCGAACGCACGCAGCACGCGATGGTGCTGCGCAAGCGGCTGCTCGAGCTGCGCGCGCAGCTCGGCATCCGCTTTCCCGTGTACCTGCTCGTGACAAAGGCCGACCTGCTCGCGGGCTTCGCCGAGTATTTCGGCAACTACGGCCGCGCGGAATGCGCGCAAGTGTGGGGCTTCACGTTCCCGCTCGCGCAGAGCGAGGCGCCCGGCTTCGACCTGCGCGCGGCCTTCGACCGCGAATACCGGCTGCTGCACCAGCGGCTCAACGACGGGCTGCCCGAACTGCTGGCCGCGCAGACCGATGCGCGCCAGCGCGAGATGACGTACCTGCTGCCGCAGCAGATCGCCGACCTGCAGGACATGCTCGGCCAGTTCGTCGCCGAAGTGTTTTCCGTCTCGAGCTTCGAGCCGATGCCGATGCTGCGCGGCGTCTACCTGACGAGCGGCACGCAGGAAGGCACCGCGTTCGATCGCGTGATGAGCGGCATCAAGCGCTTCCTGAAGATCGAAGGCGTGCCGCCGGTCGCGCAGGTCGGCTCGACCGGGCGCAGCTTCTTCCTGAAGTCGTTGTTGCAGGAACATATCTTCCGCGAAGCGGCGCTGGCCGGCAGCGACCTGCGCTGGCATCAGAAGCGGCGCGTGTTGCAGATCGCCGGCTACGCGCTGCTCGCGCTGGTATGCGTGGCCGTGCTGGTCGCGTGGCTGCGCAGCTATTCGAACAACCGCGCGTATCTCGACCAGATCGCCGCGCGCGTGCCGGCCGTCGATGCGCAGATCGCAGGCGCGAAGTTCTCCGACGCGACCGACATCGCCCGGTTGCTGCCCCTGCTCGACGCGCTCGGCAGCCTCGCGAACGCGGGCGGCGTCGACTTGTCGCATCCGCCGCTGGCGTATCGGTGGGGGCTGTTCCAGGGCGAGAAGATCGACGAGGCCGTCGACGCCGTGTACCGGCGCGCGCTCGACGACGTGCTGCTGCCGATCGCCGCGAGCCGGATGGAGGCCGCGCTGCGCGACGCGCGGCCCGACGAGACCGAATACGCGTATGCGGCGCTGAAGGCGTACCTGATGCTGTACGACAGCGCGCACTACGATCCCGCGTTCGTGCAGGCCGTCGTCGATCTGGAAGTGGAGCGCGCGCTACCGCCCGATTTCTCGCCGGCCGAACGTTCGGCGCTGCGCGCGCATCTCGCCGCGCTGTTCGGCAGCCGCGTCGCGGTGTCGCCGTATCCGATGAACGAGCGGCTCGTGGCCGACGTGCGCGACCGGCTGCGGCAGGTGCCGTTCTCGCAGCGGCTGTATCGGCAGCTCACGCGCACGTTGCGCCCGGCGACGTCCGCGTTCGACTTCAGCGTCGCGCGCGCGGTCGGCCCCGACGCGTCGCTGGTGTTCCGGCGACAGAGCGGCAAGCCGCTGTCGGAAGGCGTGCCGGGCCTTTATACGCGCAACGGCTATCGCAACGTGTTCGCGCCGCGCCTGGCCGGCGAGGTCGATGCGTACGGGCGCGAGGAAGTGTGGGTGCTGAACCTTGGATTGTCCGAGATCCCCGGGCCGAACGACGCGGCCGCCTGGGCGCGCGACATCCGCCAGCTTTACCTGAACGACTACCTGAAGATCTGGGACGACTATCTCGCGGACATCAAGCTGCAGCGCACCGCGACGCTCGCGCAGAGCATCCAGGTCGCGCGCGCGCTGTCGTCGGCCGATTCGCCGCTCACGCGGCTGATGGTCGCGCTCGCGCGCGACACCGCGCTCGGCGATGCGCCGGGTGGGGCGCGCAATCTCGCGTCGCGTGCGCAGGACAAGGTCGACGAGGCACGCAGCTCGCTGTCGCAGATCTTCGCGGGCCAGGCCAGCGACGCGAATCCGTCCGCGGCGGCGCCCGCGAGCGCCGAGCAGGTGATCGACAGCCACTTCGCCGGGCTTCGCACGTTCGCACCGGGCAGCGGCGACCAGGCGCAGGCGTTCGACGCGGTGCTGAAATCGATCGACGCGCTGTACACCTACCTGACGGCCACCGACGACGCGCTTCGCAGCGGCGCGCAACCGCCGCCGTCCGACGCGCCCGCGCGGCTGCGTGCGCAGGCCGGCCGCCTGCCGACGCCATTCCGCGAAGTACTCGACGACCTGTCGAACGTCGCGAACGGCAGCGTCGCGACCGTCGAGCAGCGCAGCGTCATGCAGCGCGCCGGCGCGAACGTCGGCGATTTCTGCCGGCAGGCGATCGCGGGCCATTATCCGTTCGCGCGCGGATCGTCGCGCGACGTCGCGCCGGCGGACTTCGCGCAGATGTTCGCGCCGGGCGGGCTGATGGACGATTTCTTCCAGAAGAACCTGCAGTCGATCGTCGATACGACGTCGCACCCGTGGCGCTTCGCGAACCGTAATGCCGATGCCGATCCGTCGGCGGCCGAGATGCTTGCGTCGTTCGAGAAGGCCGCGGTGATCCGCGACGTCTATTTCGGCGGCGCAGCGCGCACCGCGCAGTTGAAGGTGCAGATCCAGCCGCTCGAAATGGACCCGTCGATCACGGAGATGGTGCTCGACGTCGACGGGCAGATCGTCCGTTACGCGCACGGCCCGCTCGTGCAGAGCGCGGTGGACTGGCCGGGCCCGCGCGGCAGCAACCAGGTGCGGCTGCAGGTGTCGGGGCAGGCCGGTACGACCGACGGCTTCACGACCGACGGGCCGTGGGCGCTGCACCGGCTGTTCGACCGCGCGGGCGTGTCGGCCGGGCGCGGCTCGGACCAGATGATTGCGCGCTTCACGGTCGACGGCAAACCGATCGTGCTGCAGGTGAATGCGGGCAGTGTCCGCAATCCGTTCAGGCTGCCCCAGATGGAGTCCTTTACATGCCCTCCGAAGCCATGAGCCCGACACCGCCGCTCGCGCGCGCCGATGGCGACGCGCCGGCCTGGTACGGGAAGATTCCCGGTGCCGGCGACTTCGTGAACAGCCGGCTGCCGCATGCGCTCGCGCTCTGGTGGGAACGCTGGCTCCTGCAAGGGATGGCCGCGATGCGCCAGCGCGGCGCGGACGAGATCGAGCGCCACTACACGGTCGCGCCGGTCTGGAATTTCCTGATCCCGGCAGGCGCCGGCGCGTCGTGCGTGCAGCCGGGCTGCCTCGCGCCGAGCTGCGACCGCGTGGGGCGCTACTACCCGGTGATCGTCACGCTGCCGATGCGCGCGGCCGATTACTGGAACGGGCTACCCGACGCCGCCGACGCGTTCTACTGGCAGGTCGGCCATGCGCTGCTCGACGCGATCCGCCATGCGCGCGCGCCGGGCCATCTCGAGCAGACGCTCGAACGCGTGCGGCTCGCGCCGGGCGGCGGCACGCTCGCGGACATCGTCGACGGTTTGCCGGCGGCGCTGCCGGCGCTGCCGGCGCCGGCCGCGTGGCCGGGGCTGTCCGGTTATTTCGATCCGCACGGCGGCACCAGCTTCTGGTGGACCAACCGTGCCGACGGATCGCCGCTGCGCACGCACGCACATACGGGCACGCCCGACAACGCGCTGTTCCTGACGCTGTTCGGCGGAGGTTAGCGGGCCGCCTGGCGCGGCGTGAGCGACAAGCAGAAAGGACGCGGTTTCGAGAGGTGGTGGAGATGAAGGACCCAGGATCGAGAGACAACGAGCACGACACCGCGACACGCGGCGACGCATCCGAATTCACGGTGCGGCCGCTGCCGCTCGGCCATCGCCTGGGCGAACTGCAGCTCGACGAGGTGCTGGGGATCGGTGGTTTCGGGATCGTCTATCGCGCGTTCGACCGCACGTTGCGGCGCGCGGTCGCGATCAAGGAGTACATGCCGTCGATGCTCGCGACGCGCGGCGGCGATTACACGGTGTCGCTGCGTTCCGAGCGGTTCGCGCAAGCGTTCGACGCGGGGCGCGGCGCGTTCCTCAACGAAGCGCGCCTGCTCGCGCAATTCGACCATCCGGGGCTCGTCAAGGTCCTGCACTTCTGGGAAAGCCACGGCACCGCATACATGGTGATGCCGTTCTACGAAGGGCGCACGCTCAAGCAACTGCTCGACGGCGGCATGCGGATCAGCGAGACGCAGTTGCGTAACATCGTCGCCGCGCTGCTCGGCGCGCTCGACACGCTGCATCGCGCGCAGTGCTTCCATCGCGACGTCGCGCTCGACAACGTGCTGATCCGCCCGAACGGCAGCGCGATCCTGCTCGACTTCGGTGCAGCGCGCAAACGGATCGGCGATCTCGTCGACGACGGCGCGATGATGATCAAGCCCGGTTACGCGCCGATCGAGCAGTACACCGACGACCCCGCGTTCAGCCAGGGGCCGTGGACCGATCTCTATGCACTCGGCGCGGTGATGCACGCGATGATTACCGGCGAACTGCCGCCCGCGGCCGTCGTGCGCAGCATCAAGGATACGTACCGGCCGCTCGCATCGCGCGAGTTGCCGGCCGGCGAGGTGTACAGCCCGGCGTTCCTCGCGGCGGTCGATCATGCGCTGCAGTTGCGGATTCCGGATCGGCCGGAATCGGTCGCGGCGTTCGCGGCGGAACTCGGATTGCGGGATTTCGACCGGACGGGTGGGGGATATGGCGCGGCGGTCGTGCCGGTGGGCGATGCGGGCAGCGGCGGGGACGGGAAGGGCGATGCTTCCCCAGCGGCCGGCACCGCGTCGGCTGGTGCTGCGGCAGCTATCGGCGAGGGTAGGGCTACGTCGGACGTGCAGTCGTCGCGACCCGGGCGGGCGGACGATGTGTCGGTGCCGGCGGAGACCGCATCTGTTTCGTCTGCGGTGTCCGGTGCGCCATCGGCATCGACGGCGGCCGCGCAAGGCGCCGCGCTTGCGGCTGCGGGAACGATGGCAGCGTCGGCAGTGCGTGCGGCGCAGCCGGTCGGGTCCGTTGGACCCGGCAGCAGTGAAAGCGAGCGCGCAAAGGAACCATCCGCGGCCGGTACGCGATCGGCAAGCGCCGACGCCGACATCGGAAAGCGTGGTGCAGCGGATGCCGGGAATACGAGCCCGAATGCCGGTGCTGCCAGCGCGACCGCGCCGCATCCCGCCGCATCGGCATCATCGTCGGGCGGCGCATCCACACCGTCCGGCATTCGACCCGGCCCCGCACGCAACCGCCGCATTCCCGTCTACGTCGGTAGCGCACTCGTCGCGTTGATCGCCATCGGGCTCGCCGCGACCTATCTGTCGCGTCCCGCCCGCGTCGCCGACGAGGCGTCACCCGGCGCGAGCCAGCCGCTGGCCGGCACGTCATTGCCCGCGAGCGCGCCGGACGCCGCGCTGGCCCAGCGCGGACCAACGCCGACCGTCGTGCCGCCGTCGAGCCTGCCGGCCGGATCGTCGGAACAGGTTCCGCCGCCGCCCGTCGCCGCCGCACCGGCCAGCACGCCAGCCGTCGAAGCCGCTGCCGCCGCGCCGCAGGTCGCGACCACCGTCACGAACCCGGCCCCGTCGCAAGCCGGCTCCCGTTCGACCATCGCGCCGGCCGGTAGCCTCGACGCGTCGGAGCGCGTCGTCAATGTGCCGCCGTCGGAAGTCGCCGCGCGGTCGACCACGACGCCAGCCCCGGCGCCGAATCCGCCGCCACCACCGGAAACCGACACGACCATCGCTGCCGTGAACGTGCTGCCTGCCGAGCCACGTCCGCCGAAGACGCAGGAAACCGTCCAGGTGCGCTTCAGCGTGCGGCCGTGGGGCGACGTCTACGTGAACGGCGCACGGCGCGGCGCGAGCCCGCCGCTGCGCTCGGTATCGCTGACGCCGGGCGTGTACCAGATCGAGATCCGCAACGGCTCGCTGCCGCCGATGCGCCGCACGCTGGCGGTCGATTTCGGCAGCAAACCGATCAACATCGACTATGCATTCGAATGACATCAGCCAGGCGGCGCTGGCCGCCGCCGCGTTTGCTCCCGGGTCGCGCGGCGTACCGTGGGCAACGCCGCGCGCCGACCTGATCGACGGGCTGCTCGCGGACGTCGCGCCCGATGCACCGTGCGGCGCGAACCTCGAATACGACGCCGAGTTCCTGCAATTGCAGGAGCGTGCGACGCCGCGCGCCGAGCAGCAGTACGGCGACACCGTGATCCCGGCCGAGGCGCCCGACTGGCGCGCGGTCGAGCGGCTCGCGCTTGCGCTGTCCGCGCGCACGAAGGACCTGCGCGTCGTCGCGTATCTCGCGCGCAGCTGGACCGAGCAGCACGGCGTTCCCGGCTATGCGGACGCGCTCGCGGTCGTCGCGAACCTGCTCGAGCGCCGGTGGGACGACCTGCATCCGCGGCTCGACGCGGACGGCGAACCCGACCCGACGCCCCGGATGAACGCGCTCGCCGATGTGGCCGGCGCGCACGACTGCGCGCGTGCGGCGCGCCGCCAGCCGCTGTTCGACGGCGGCCCGAGCGTACGCGACGCCGAGCGGCTGCTCGACGGCCGCGACGAAGCGGGCAGCTCCGTGGCAGGCAGCCGCGACAGCCTGGTCGCCGCGCTGTCGGCCGCGCGCGACGACGGTACGACACCGCTCGACGCGGCGCGCGCCACGTTGCACGCGCTGGATGCGATCCGCGTGTGCGTGACGGACAAGCTCGGCCGTGAATGGGCGCCCGATGAAGGCGATGCGGAGAAGGCGTTGCAGCGGATCGTGCGCGAGGTGCCGCGGCCCGAGCCGCGACCGGGTGCGCCGGACGGCGCGGTGTCCGCGCTGCAGGCGGCATCCGGCGACGCGTTGCAGGCGGGTGGCGCACAACCCGCGCCGGCGGCGATACCGAACGGCCATGCGTGGCGCGATGCCGACGTCACGAGCCGCGACGACGTGCGGCTCGGCCTCGACAAGATGTGCCGCTATTTCGAACTGCACGAGCCGAGCCATCCGGCGCCGCTGCTGCTGCGGCGCGCACAGCGGCTGCTCGCGCTCGACTTCTACGAAATCATCCGCGATCTCGCGCCGGAGAGTTTGCCGAAGCTGGACCTGCTGAGCGGCGAGCGAAGCGAATGAAACGAACCAAACGAACGAAAGGGGCCGCCACACCGGCGGCGACCACGGACTGCGTAACCTGATCGATGCGAAGGAGTAGACGATGACGGACAGAACCAAGGCGGCAGGCAGCGGACAGAAGTTCATCGCGCGCAATCGGGCGCCGCGCGTGCAGATCGAGTACGACGTCGAGACCTACGGCGCCGAGCGCAAGGTGCAGCTGCCGTTCGTGATGGGCGTGATTTCGGACCTGGCGGGCAAGCGTGCCGAGCCGCTGCCGGACCTGCCCGAGCGCAAGTTTCTCGAGATCGACGTCGACAACTTCGACGAGCGGATGAAGTCGGTCGCGCCGCGTGTCGCGTTCCAGGTGCCGAACACGCTGACGGGCGAAGGGATGCTCAACGTCGACATGACGTTCGAGCAGATCGACGATTTCTCGCCGGCCGCGATCGCGCGCAACGTCGACGCGCTGCGCCGGCTGCTGGAAGCGCGCACCGAGCTGTCGAACCTGCTGTCGTACATGGACGGCAAGCACGGCGCCGAACAGCTGATCGAGCGCGCGATCAACGATCCCGACCTGCTGAAGACGCTCGTGCGCGAACCGCCCGAGCCGGCGCAGCGCCGCGACTCGACCCAACCGGAGGCCCGCGATGAATGACCCCGTCCAATCCCGCGCCGACGCGCGTGACGCCGCGCAGCCGGCCGTCGCGCACGACGAATTCGCCGCGCTGCTGCAAAAGGAATTCAAGCCGAAGACCGCCGAGGCACGCGAGTCGGTCGAGCGCGCGGTCCGCACGCTTGCGCAGCAGGCGCTCGAACATACGGTCGGCATGACGACCGACGCGTACGGCAGCGTGAAGCAGATCATCGCGGAGATCGACCGGAAGCTGTCCGAGCAGATCAACCAGATCCTCCATCACGACGAGTTCCAGACGCTCGAGGGCGCCTGGCGCGGCCTGCATTACCTCGTCACACACACCGAGACCGACGAGCTGCTGAAGATCAAGGCGCTGCCCGCGTCGCGCAACGAGGTCGCGCGGATGCTGAAGCGCTACAAGGGCGTCGCGTGGGACCAGAGCCCGCTGTTCCGCAAGATCTACGAGGAAGAATACGGGCAGTTCGGCGGCGAACCGTTCGGCTGCCTGGTCGGCGATTTCCATTTCAACCACAGCCCGCCCGACGTCGAGATGCTCGGCGAGCTGTCGAAGATCGCGGCGGCCGCGCACGCGCCGTTCATCGCCGGCGCGTCGCCGGAGCTGATGCAGATGGATTCGTGGCAGGAGCTGTCGAACCCGCGCGACCTGACGAAGATCTTCCAGAACACCGAATACGCGGCGTGGCGCAGCCTGCGGCAGTCGGAGGATTCGCGCTACGTCGGCCTCGCGATGCCGCGTTTTCTCGCGCGGCTGCCGTATGGCGCGCGCACCAACCCGGTCGACGAATTCGACTTCGAGGAAGACACCGACGCCGCGAACCACGACCGTTATACGTGGGCGAATTCGGCCTACGCGATGGCCGCGAACATCAACCGCTCGTTCAAGCAGTACGGGTGGTGTTCGTCGATCCGCGGCGTCGAATCGGGCGGGGCGGTCGAAGGGCTGCCGAGCCATACGTTCCCGACCGACGACGGCGGCGTCGACCAGAAATGCCCGACCGAGATCGCGATCAGCGACCGCCGCGAGGCCGAGCTCGCGAAGAACGGCTTCATGCCGTTCGTGCACCGGAAGAACTCGGATTTCGCGGCGTTCATCGGCGCGCAGTCGCTGTATCAGCCGGCCGAGTATCACGATCCCGACGCGACCGCGAACGCGCGGCTGTCCGGCCGCCTGCCGTACCTGTTCGCGTGCTGCCGCTTCGCGCATTACCTGAAGTGCATCGTGCGCGACAAGATCGGCTCGTTCCGCGAACGCGACGACATGGAGCGCTGGCTGAACGACTGGATCATGAACTACGTCGACGGCGACCCCGTGAACTCGTCGCAGGAAACCAAGGCGCGCAAACCGCTCGCGGCCGCGCAGGTGGTCGTCGACGAGGTCGAGGACAACCCCGGCTACTACACGTCGAAATTCTTCCTGAGACCGCACTACCAGCTCGAAGGGCTCACCGTGTCGCTGCGGCTCATCTCGCGGCTGCCGACCGCGAAGGCGGCAAACGAGTGAACGGCAACCGGCATTCAACCTGACATCGCACCGAAACGGAGACGGCAATGGGCGTGGCAATGTTTATGAAGGTGGACGGCGTGACCGGCGAATCGGCCGACGCGCAGCACAAGGGCTGGACCGACATCCAGTCGTTCACGTGGGGCGCGAGCCAGCCAGGCGCGATGGCAAGCGGCAGCGGTGGCAACGCGGGCAAGGCGAGCTTCAACGATCTCGTCGTCGCCGCGTACATGGACAAGGGCGCGCCCGCGATCATCAAGAACTGCGCGAACGGCAAGCATCTTTCTTCGGTCGAGATTTCGGCGTGCAAGACAGGCGGCACGCAAGTCGAATTCATGCGCGTGACGCTGCAGGAAGTGCTCGTCACGTCCGCGCAGGTCGCGGGTATCGACCCGGGCGACGTCGCCGACCGGCTGATGATGCACTACGGCTTCCAGGCCGCGAAGGTGAAGAAGCAGTACTGGCAGCAGAACGACAACGGCGGCAAGGGCGCCGAGGTGACGGTCGGCTGGAACATCAAGGAAAACACCGAGATGTGACGGGTCGAACCCGCACGGAGACGACCATGGACGACCCGCGAACCCGCGACGGCCGGGAGGGCAGCCTGCGCGACCGGCTGCAGCCCGCGCTGCTCGACCGGCTCACCGACGATGCGCCGCAGCGCACGGCCGAAGCACCCGGCGCGCAATGGATCGGCACCGAGCGGCTGCGTGCGGCCGTGCTGCGCGATCTCGCGTGGCTGCTCAACACGCGCAACGCCGAGGACGGCTTCGTCGACTGGTCGGCGTTCGCGCATGCGCAGGCGTCGGTGCTCAACTATGGCATGCGGCCGCTCGTCGGCAAACCGATGTCGGGCGTCGAGCGGATGTCGGTCGAGGCGTCGATCCGCGACGCGATCGTCCGTTTCGAGCCGCGCATCGCACCCGACAGCGTCGAGGTCCGCAGCGTGCTCGACGCGCCGGGCGGCCGGGCCGGCGAACGGCGCCACAACGTGCTGCTGTTCGAGATCCGCGGCACGCTGTGGTCGATCCCGCATCCGCTCGAATTCGTGCTGCGCTCCGACCTCGATCTCGAGACGGGCGCGATGTCGCTGCAATCCGTGGCGGGAGCCTGACGCGATGGATACGCGCCTGCTCGACTACTACAACCGCGAACTCGCGTACCTGCGCGAGCTCGGCGGCGAATTCGCGCAACAGTTCCCGAAGGTCGCCGCGCGGCTGCGGCTGCACGAATCGGGACCGCCCGACCCCTACGTCGAACGACTGCTCGAAGGCTTCAGCTTCCTCACCGCGCGCGTGCAGCTGAAGATGGACGCCGAATTCCCGCGCTTCACGCAGGCGCTGCTCGACGCCGTGTATCCCGGCTATATCGCGCCGTTGCCGTCGATGGCGATCGTGCGGTTCGCGCCGATGATGAACGAAGGCAGCCTCGCGCAGGGCTGGCGGCTGCCGGCCGGCACCGCGCTGCGCGCGCGGCCGGCCGCGTCCGAGCAGACCGCGTGCGAATTCCGCACCGCGCACGACCTGACGCTGTGGCCGCTCGAACTGACCGATGCGACCGTCACCGGCGCGCCGTCATGGCTGCCGCGCGGCGCCGTCGCGGCGCGCCAGGACGTCCGCGGCGCGCTGCGCATCCGGCTGAAGGCGCGCGGCGGCGCCAGGCTCTCGCAATTGCCGCTCGACCGGCTGACGTTCCATCTCGCCGGCCCCGAGCGCGACGCGCTGCATCTGCTCGAACTGATCGCCGCGCATGCGCTCGGCGCCGTGTGCCACGACCCGGGGCAGCCGCCGCGCTGGCTGCATACGCTCGACGCCGATGAGATCGTCCACGAGGGTTTCGATCCGGCACAAGCGATCCTCCCCGATGACGGCCGCAGCTTCCACGGTTACCGGCTGTTGCGCGAGTATTTCGCGTTTCCGGCGCGCTTCCTGTTCTTCAGCATCGGCGGGTTGCGCGCCGCGCTGGCGCGTGCGACCGGCGACGAGTGCGAGCTGACCGTGCTGTTCGACCGTCACGATGCGGCGCTCGAAGCGGCCGTCGATGCACGCCATCTCGCGCTGAACTGCACGCCGGCCGTGAACCTGTTTGCACGCCGCGCCGACCGCATTCCGCTACAGCCGGGCGCGCGCGAACATCATGTCGTCGTCGATCGCAGCCGGCCGCTCGACCATGAAGTCTATGCGGTGCAACGGCTCGCGAGCGAGCAGCGCGACGACGGCCAGTCGCGCGAATTCAGGCCGTTTCACGCGTCGTTCGCGGGCGATAACGGTAATCACGGCGCGTACTACACGGTGCGGCGCGAGCCGCGGCTGGTGTCCGCGCAGGCACGCGCAAACGGCACGCGCACCGGTTATGTCGGCAGCGAGACCTACGTGTCGCTCGTCGACAGCCAGTGCGCGCCGTACGACGAGACGATGCGCTATCTGTCCGCCGACACGCTGTGCACCAATCGCGATCTCGTGCTGCTGCAGCCGCCCGGCGACGCGAACACGTTCACGCTGCGCGTATCGGCGCCCGTCGAGCGCATCGTCGCGATTCGCGGCCCGTCGCGGCCACGCCCGCCGATCGCCGATGCGCAAACCGCGTGGCGGCTGATTCGCCATCTCGGGCTCGCGCGGCACACGCTGACCGATCTCGACGACGACGAGGGCGCGCATGCGCTGCGCGAACTGCTCGGCCTGCACGCCGATCCGGCCGACGCCGCGATGCGCCGGCAGATCGACGGCGTGCAGCGCGTCGCGTTCTCGCCCGTATTCCGGCTGCTACCGGCGTCCGGGCCGCTGATGTTCGGGCGCGGCGTGCAGGTCAACGTGACTGTCGACGACCATGCGTTCTCCGGCGACAGTCCGTTCCTGCTCGGCGCGGTGCTCGAACAGTTCTTCGCGCGTCACGTATCGATCAACGCGTTCGCCGAATGCGTGCTGACCAGCGTACAGCGCGGCACGCTCGCGCACTGGCCGGCGCGCATCGGCAGGCGGCCCGCGATATGAAGCGTGACACGTCTCCCGGCGCGCCGCCGGCCACCGAAACCGCCCGCCGCGACGCATGGTGGGCGCGGTTGCGGGCCGCGCCGCACGGTTATGACCTGTTCCAGGCGCTGCGCTGGCTCGACGCGCTGTCGCCAGGGCACGCACCGCTCGGCCATGCCGCGCGGCCGCGCGACGAAGCGGTGCGGCTCGGGCAGCAGCCGTCGCTCGCGTTCGCGGCGTCGATGCTGGCCGGCGTGTACGAGAACGGCGCCGCGCCGCCGCGCATCGCGATCCACGGTTTCGGGCTGTTCGGGCCGAACGGGCCGCTGCCGACGCATCTGACCGAATACGCGCACGAGCGCGCGGCCCAGCACGACGACCCGACGTTCGCCGCGTTCGCGGACCTGTTTCATCACCGGCTGATCCTGCTGTTCTACCGCGCGTGGGCCGATGCGCAGCCGACGGTGAGCCTCGATCGTCCGGAGCGCGCACGGTTCGACGGTTATGTCGCGAGCCTGATCGGGCGCACGGCGAACGGCGACAGGCCGGCCGTGCACGCCGGTGCCGGTACGGGTGCCGATGGCGACACGCTCGCGCCGCATGCGCGTTATTTCCATGCGGGCCATCTCGTGCGGCACACGCGCAACCCGGAAGGGCTCGTGCAGATCCTGCGCCGGCATTTCGGCGTCGAGGCGCGCATCGTCGAGCACGTGCCGCAATGGGTCGCGATCGAGCGCTCGCAGCGCTGCACGATCCGCGCGACACGGCCGACGTTGCGCGTCGGCGCCGTCGCGCTCGGCGTCGCGGTACGCGATGCACAGTCGCGCTTCCGGATCGTGCTCGGCCCGCTCTCGCTCGATGCGTACCGCCGTTTCCTGCCGGGTGGGCCGCACGCGCGGCAGCTCGCGTTATGGGTGCGCGAATACGTCGGCATCGAGTTCGACTGGGACGTGCAGCTCGAACTGGCGGCCGACGCGGTGCCCGCCATCGCGCTCGGCAAACCGCAGGGTATCGGTCGCACCGCGTGGCTCGGGCAGCGGCTCGAACCGGGCCCCGCGCGCGACCTCGTCGTCCGCTACGACGTGCGGGGCGGCGCCACGGCCCTTCATCGCGAAACCGCCTAACCGGGAACCGTCATGTCCGATATCGGCCGCGTCAACCTGTTCGGAAAACTGAATCCGTTCCTCTACGAGACGCTCGAGCAGGCGACCGGATTCTGCCGGCTGCGCGGCAATCCGTATGTCGAACTCGCGCACTGGTTCAAGCAGATGCTGCAGCGGCCCGACGGCGACCTGCAGCGCGTGCTGCGCCACTTCGAGATCGATGCGGCGACCATCGACCGCGGGCTCGTCGCGGCGCTCGACCGGCTGCCGCGCGGCGCGGGATCGGTGTCGGACCTGTCCGTGCATATCGACGACTCGGTCGAACGCGCGTGGGTTTATGCCACGCTGAAATACGACGCGACCCGCATTCGCGGTGCGGTGCTGCTGCTCGCGATCCTGAAGACGCCGCAGTTGCGCAACGTGCTGGTGGCGATCACGCGCGAATTCGAGCGCATCGTGCCGGATGTGCTCGCAGATCAACTCGAATCGATCGTCGACGGTTCGCCGGAGGCGCAATCGGCTGGATCTGCCATCACGGGAGGTGACGCGGCCGTACGCGGAGCAGCGGCCGCCGATGGCTCGGCGCTCGCGCGCTTTGCCGTCGACCTGACCGCCCGCGCGCGGGCCGGCGAGATCGACCCGGTCGTCGGTCGCGACGCCGAGATCCGCCAGATCGTCGACATCCTGCTGCGGCGCCGGCAGAACAACCCGCTGCTGGTCGGCGAGGCCGGCGTCGGCAAGACGGCTGTCGCGGAAGGTTTCGCGCTGCGGATCGCGGCCGGCGACGTGCCGCCGTCGCTGCGCGACGTCGCGCTGTACCTGCTCGACATCGGGCTGCTGCAGGCCGGCGCGAGCGTGAAGGGCGAGTTCGAAAGCCGGCTGCGGGGCGTCATCGACGAAGCGATGTCGTCCGAGCGGCCGGCGATCCTGTTCATCGACGAAGTGCATACGCTCGTCGGCGCGGGCGGGGCGGCCGGCACCGGCGACGCCGCGAACCTGCTGAAGCCCGCGCTCGCGCGCGGCCTGCTGCGCACGATCGGCGCGACCACGTGGTCCGAGTACAAGCAGTACATCGAGAAAGACCCCGCGCTAACGCGGCGCTTCCAACTGGTCCACGTTCACGAGCCGGAAGAGACGGCCGCGCTGACGATGCTGCGCGGCCTCGCCGCGAAGCTCGAAGCCCATCACCGCGTGCTCGTGCTCGACGACGCGCTGCAGGCCGCCGTCACGCTGTCGCATCGCTACATCCCCGCCCGGCAGTTGCCGGACAAGGCGATCAGCCTGCTCGATACGGCCTGTGCGCGCGTTGCCGTCAGCCAGCACGCGGTGCCCGCGCCGATCGAGGATGCGCGCCGCCGCATCGACAGCCTGCGCGTCGAGCAGGAGCGGATCGGCCGCGAGTGCGCGCTCGGCACCGGCGATGCCGCGCGGCGCGACGCGATCGACACCGACATTTCGGACGCGCAGGCCGCGCTCGACCAACTCGACGCGCGTTGGCAAACCGAACGCAATGCATTGGCGGCGATCGTCGAATCCCGAGCCACGCTGCTCGACGACGATCCGTCGCACGAACTCGACGCCGCCACGCGCACCGATATCCAGGCGCGCCTCGCCGCCGCGCAGCAGGCGCTGGCCGACGTGCAGGGCGATGCGCCGCTCGTGCTGCCCGCCGTCGACACGCATGCGGTGGCGGCCGTCGTCGCCGACTGGACCGGCATTCCGCTCGGCCGGATGGTGCGCGACGAAACACAGGCGGTGCTGAAGCTCGCCGATACGCTCGGCGAACGCGTCGTCGGCCAGCGGCATGCGGTCGAACTGATCGCCGAGCGGATCCAGACCGCACGCGCGAAGCTCGACGATCCGACCAAGCCGCACGGCGTGTTCCTGCTGTGCGGCCCGTCCGGCGTCGGCAAGACCGAGACCGCGCTCGCGCTGGCCGACACGCTGTACGGCGGCGAGCACAACGCGATCACGATCAACATGAGCGAGTTCCAGGAGGCGCATACCGTCTCGACGCTGAAGGGCGCGCCGCCCGGTTATGTCGGTTACGGCCAGGGCGGGGTGCTGACCGAGGCCGTGCGCCGCCGGCCATACAGCGTCGTGCTGCTCGACGAGATCGAGAAGGCGCACCGCGACGTGCACGAGATTTTCTTCCAGGTGTTCGACAAGGGCTGGATGGAGGACGGCGAGGGCCGCGACATCGATTTCCGGCACACCGTGATCCTGCTGACGTCGAACGTCGGCGCCGATCGCGTGATGCAGCTGTGCCGCGATCCCGACCGTCTGCCCGGCGTGCAGACGCTTGCCGATGCGTTGCGCGCGCCGCTGCTCGACGTGTTTCCGGCCGCGCTGCTCGGCCGGCTGACCGTCGTGCCGTATTACCCGCTCACCGACGCGACGCTCGCGCGCATCGTCGCACTTCAGGTGCGGCGGATCGAGAAGCGGATCGACGCACATCACGGCATCCGGCTGCGTTGCACCGACGCGGCGACCGCGCTGATCGTCGAGCGTTGCCGGACCATCGAATCCGGCGGCCGGATGGTCGACGCGATCCTCACGCATACCGTGATGCCGCGCATCAGCCGCGCGATCCTGCAGGCCACGCTCGAAGGGCGCGCGTTGACGTCGATCGAGGTGAGCGCGGCCGGCGGCGAATTCGCTTACCGGTTCGACGAGGAGGGAGCGGCGTGAATCGCGTCTTCACACTCGACAGCCCGCACGGCGACGACCTGAAATTCCACACGCTCGACGGCGGCGACGAACTCGGCCGGCTGTTCGAATTCCGGATCGAGGCGCTCGCCGACAGCCACAGCCTGTCGCTGAAGGACATGCTCGGCAAGCCCGTGACGGTGCGGATCGAACAGCAGGACCAGTCGACGCGCTACCTCAACGGGATCGTTGCGCGCGCATCGCTTGCCGGCCGGCGTGCCGAGCGGTACTACGGCTACGAACTGGTCGTGCGCCCGTGGCTGTGGCTCGCGACGCGACGCTCCGACTGCCGGATCTTCCAGAACAAGACCGTGCCCGAGATCGTGCAGGAGGTGCTGTCGACGTACGGCTTTCCGATCGAGAACCACCTCGTCGAATCGTATGTGCCGCGCGAGTTTTGCGTGCAGTACAACGAGACCGATGCCGCGTTCGTGTCGCGGCTGATGGAGTTCGAGGGCATCTATTACTGGTTCCGGCACGCCGAGGACACGCATACGCTGATGCTGAGCGACGCGATGTCGTCGCACACCGCGCTGCCCGGTTACGAGACGATTCCGTACATCGCGCGCGACCGCACCGCGATCGCCGACGAGGAACACATCGACGGCTGGCTGCCCGCGCAGGAGGTGAGCGTCGGCAAGCACCAGACCACCGACTACGACTACACGAAGCCGCGCGCCGATCTTTCTTCGCAGAAGGTCGATCCGCGCGGCCACGATCACGACAGCTTCGCGTCGTTCGAATGGCCCGGTGGATATCGCGACGACGCGCCCGGTGCGCACTACAGCCGCGTGCGGCTCGAGGAACAGCAGGCCGAACATGAGCGCGCGAACGCCGATACCGATGTGCGCGGGGCGGCGCCTGGTTATCTGTTCACGCTTGCGCATTGCCCGCGTGCCGACCAGAACCGCGAGTACCTGATCGTGCGATGCCAGTACCGATTCCAGGAGAACGCGTATGCGAGCGATCAAGGCGCGGAGGCTGTCGTGCATCAGACGATGATGCTCGTGCAACCGTCAAGCTTGCCTTATCGGTCGCCACGTGAGACGCCGAGGCCACGGACCAACGGGCCGCAGACGGCCACCGTCGTCGGGCCGCCCGGTGAGGAAATCTGGACCGATCAATACGGGCGCGTGAAGCTGCAGTTCCGGTGGGATCGGTACGGGCAGAGTAATCAGGATTCGTCGTGCTGGGTGCGGGTGTCGAATCCTTGGGCTGGCGGTGGGTTCGGTGGCGTGCAAATTCCGCGTGTGGGCGACGAGGTCGTGGTCGATTTCCTGAATGGTGACCCGGATGAGCCGATCGTGACCGGGCGTGTTTATAACGGCGAGAAGATGCCGCCTTGGGGCTTGCCGGGGAGTGCGACGCAGAGCGGGATGCTGTCGAGATCATCACCGGGTGGGACGACCGAGCATGCGAATGCGTTCCGGTTCGAGGACAAGAAGGGCGCGGAACAGCTGTGGATGCACGCGGAAAGGAATTTCGATGCGGAGACGGAGGCCGATCACTCGCTGTCGGTCGGGAACAACCATATGCATACGGTCGGGAACGACGAAACGATGCAGGTGAAGAACAATCGGCAACGGAGTGTGGGGCAGAACGAGACGGTGAATATCAAGCAGCACAAGGCTGCGCAGATCGGGGGGAATGAGACGCATGGGGTGACCGGGAATCGCAGCGTGACCGTTGACGGCAATAGCTCGCATACGGTGACGAAGGGCAATCACAACCTCGCGGTGGTCGCCGGCACGCATGATGTCTTTGTCGAAGGGAACAGCACGCATGTCGTTGGCACCGGGTCGTATGTGACAAAGGTCAATGCCGGAGACCATTCCGTGGACGTCAACAAAGTCGCTTCACTGGCAGCCGGCAAATACATCGACATGGGTGCAGGAAAGAGCGGCGTGTCGATCAACAAGGACAACATCGGCGTCTCCATCGGCGGAACCGCAAGCGATACCGGTGTCGGGATCAGCGGCCAGGATGGCGGTGTGGTCATCGCCGGATACGGCAAGGGCGTCAACATTGCAGGCTATGCACCGGGCGTGACGATTTACGGCGAGAACGATCTCAATCTTTCCGGCAAGTCGACGGCCAATCTTCAGGCACCGACGGTGAATATCGACAACGGCAAGGACAGCTGCAACGTCAATGTCAATGCGACAAAGATTGTTCTGGCAACCGGCGGCGGTTCAGTCACGCTCGACGGTTCGGGCGTGACGATCCAGGGAACGATCGCCCACATCAATTGATTTCGACCGGCGGGCTGCCGGCTGCCCGATTGCATTCGAAGCATGGGAGACGTTCGATGGAAAACGAATCGGATCAGATGACGGTCAATGAAACGCTCGAAGCGGAAACGGTCGATGCGCTGCGTCGGCTGTTCGCCAGCGATTTGACGCCGGATCGCACTCCGTCTGCGGAACACCACGAATCATCGACATTGATCGGCGAAGTGACCGATACGCATCATCCCGATGCGATGGGACTCATTCGCGTGAAGTGGTCGGGGCAAGACGGTAAAACGTGCGAACGCTGGCTCGAATGCGTGGACGGTGTGAAACCCGGTATCGGCGATCGTGTGCTGCTGCAATCGCCGGTGAACTGGCCCGAACCGCTGATCGCCGGAATGCTGAAGCGGAAGGGAAATGGCGAGCCGGTCGAGCCGATTGTCGAGCCTGCCGTAGCGCTTTCGCTTGAAGCCGACAAATGCGTGCAGATCGCCGATGCGGCGGGCACTCCGTTGCTGCAGGTGCGCGCATCGCCGGACGGACCGGTCGTGACGCTGCTGAACCGGAACGTGAACATCGAAGTCGCCGGTAAGCTGAGACTGAGTGCGCAGACACTCGAACTGGAAGGTGGGCGGGGCGGTGTCGACATCCGGACCGAAGCGGACACCGTGGTGCGCAGCCGATACGTTCGCTTGAACTGAAACGGCGGCCCGACGACATGCACCGCGAATTCGCCACCATCGAATCGTCGCTTGAGGCGTTCATCGATCAGCCTGACGATCCCACGTTGCTACTCGAAGCAACCGACAACGACATCGTGCCCGTGCTGAAGATGATGCAATCGCTCGACGAGCGTGTCGGCGACGCGATTTTCCTGATCTTTCCGTTTCCGTGCGACTCGGTCGACGCGTATTTGCAGACATGCATGGCGGCGCTTGCTCGTCAAATCGACGACGAAAGCAATGCACGCGTCGAGCGCGGTGAAAAAGGCTGGCCGCCGTTGCCTCTGACTTGTACCGATCAAAGGCGCTCGCCTGTGCAGCGATTGCGTGACGCTATCGCTCACGTGCACACGCTGGTTCCGGAACGTGTGAAAGTCGTTTGGGCATGGTTGCCGTCACCGATGGGCGACTTTGGCGGCTTCGCGAAGTTGGTGCTGCAATGTCTGGCACTGAACGGCTTTGAAGACTGGATGGAAGGGCATCGGTTCTGCATCCGCGACGACCGGAAGCATCCTTGCCTGATTCCGCTCGCTCGCGAGAAAAAAGCAGAGCACGTGTTGATTCTTCTTGTCGATTTCTCGTCAGAAAAGGCAACCCGGAATCTGGTCGACATCGCGAACGACGCGGCGCATCCGATCGAACAGCGCATGGGTGCGTTGATGCAGATCGCCGGTATCGACCTTGCGCACGGCAGGCTGCCCGACGCACAGCGCAAGTATTACGCGCTCTTCTCATTTCATGCGGAACGGAAGGATTCAACGGGTTGTGCAGTCGCGTTGCACGGCTTGGGTGACGTGGCACTGCGCCACGGATCGCCACGCGATGCAAAGGACTGGTACGTGCGAGCGCTGCCGGCAGCGCTCGACGGCCGGAATCTGCTGGTCGTGCTCAATGCGCTGATGGCGACAGGTGGCTGTTGCAACACGCTCGGCGAGCATGCGAAGGCGGCGACCTATTTCGATCTGGCGAGCGGCGCCGCCGGCAGGCTGATGCTCGTACATACGAAGATCGAGGCGATGGAGAAAGGCGGTGTCGCCCTGCTGGCATGTGGCCAGGCAGCGGAAGCCGCGAAAAGCTGGATCGCCGCGAAGGGGCTATGCGAGCAGTTTGGCTGCGAACGACAACGCATCGCCATCCTTGATCGACTTGTGTCGCTTTACGGAGACGCCGGCCTGAAAACGGAGGCGAGAGCGTACGAGCTGGAGAAGGATCCGCTATACATGGCTCGCCTACGTGGAACGGCTACGGCAGCTGCGCGCGAGGCAATGGCCGGATATGAACGGGCAAGGCAATGAGCGAATCCGAACCTCGTTTTACGCGTGCGTCCGATTCGTCCGAAAGTCACACGACGCAATCGGAAACCAAAGCGGACACCGCGTGCGATTCGCTGCTCGGTACGGTCAAGTCGACTCTCGATCCGTTCAAGGAAACGTTCTCGTCGAAAGGGAGCACGCTCCATCATGTCAGCGAGGCGGTAAATTCGCTTGCATCCTTGCAGGGCATGCCGTCGCAGTTGCTCAACACCGGCATCGCGCAGATCCCGCTGCTCGACAAGATGCCGGGGATGCCGGCAGCCACTATCGGCGTTCCTCACCTCGGCACGCCACATGCGCACGGTCATCCTCCGAGCAACGGCTTTCCGCTGCCTAGCGTTGGCACGACGATCGGCAGCGGTTGTTTGAGTGTTTTGATCGGCGGGATTCCTGCAGCCCGGGTGCTGGATATCGGCTTCGCTCCTACCTGTGGCGGGCTGACGCCTTACTTCGACATTCAGACAGGCTCGAGCAATACGTTCATCGGCGGGATGCGTGCGGCACGCATGGGAATCGACATCACGCGGCATTGCAATCCGATGGGGCATGTGGGGAAGTCGGGCGGTGAAGCGGCGAGTGCTGCCGAGAAAAGCGAAGAGGTGGCGAGCGAGGCAGCGCAGGTGTCTGGCCGGGCGAAGTTGCTGGGGAGGGCAGGTAAGGCGTGGTCGGTTGGTAACGCGGCGGTTGGGCCTGCGTCAGGGGCGGCGACTGCCGCTGACGATGCATGGCAAGGAGAGATCGCGGCCGCCGCGATGACGGCCGCGCAGACTGCCGCGGATCTCGCGTTCATGATGCTCAGCAATCTGATGGGCAAGGATCCCGGTATCGAGCCAAGTATGGGCACGCTGCTCATGGGTGATCCGACGGTGCTGATCGGCGGGTTTCCGCTGCCGGACTCGCAGATGATGTGGCATGGGGCGAAGCATGGGATCGGGAAGAAGGTCAAGACCAAAATAACGAACAGGCAAAAGGAAGCCAGTCCTTGCAAGGATGGACATCCGGTCGATGTGGTCAGAGGCACCGCGGAAAACGAGTTTGTCGACTACGAGGCGCACTCGGCGCCCGCTTTCAAGTGGGAGCGCTACTACTGCAGCGGCTGGAGTGAGCAGGGTGGAGAGCTTGGCTTCGGGTTCCGGCATTGCTTTCTGCACGAGTTGCGTCTGCTGCGCACGCAGGCGATATACGTGGATAGCCTCAACCGGGAATATCCGATTCGCCGGAATGCAGCCGGCCGTTATCAAGGCGTCTTCGCCGGCTATGAACTGGAGCAGCACGACGGGCGTCGCTTCGTGCTCCGCCACGGTCGGCTCGGGGACATGTTTTTCGAGCGTGCGAGCGAAGCTGACCGCACAGCCAGGCTTGTGAACCATATCCGGGACGGCGTCGAGAGCACGCTGGAATATGCGCGTAACGGCGCACTTATGCGCATCACCCAAGAGGAAGGCCGCGACCTTCGTCGGCAACTGATCGACTTTGGCTACGATGACCGCGGTCATATCGTTGAGCTTTACCTCACGGACCCGCAGGGGGAGGTGAAACGTATCGTCCACTACCGTTACGACACGACCGGATGTCTGGTGGCGTTTACCAATCCCCTCGGCGCGGTGATGTCGCATGGGTATGACGGCCGGCGTCGGATGGTCCGGGAAACGGACGCAAACGGTTACTCATTCTCTTACCAATACGACAGCCAGGACCGCTGCATCGAGAGCATGGGCCAGGACGGGCTGTGGCATGTGTCGCTCGACTATCAGCCGGGTCGCACCGTGGTGACGCGTGCCGATGGCGGCAAATGGACATTCCTGTACGACCAGGCGCGCACGGTGACACGCATCGTCGATCCGTATGGCGGAGTGAACGAGCGCGTCACCGGCGACGACGGTCGAATCCTTCACGAGATCGATTCAGGCGGACGCGTCATGCGCTGGCTCTATGACGAGCGAGGGCATAACACGGGACGCACGGACCGATGGGGAAATCGCTGGCCGACGAGAGACGAAGCCCCTGTCTTGCCGAACCCATTGGCGCATACCGTACCGGTTACGCCGCTTGGTCTGCAATGGGGAGAGGTCAAGCCTACAGAGCTGACAGATATGGTTCTGCTTCCCCCAGAAATACAGAAAGTTGCGGAATCGCTATTTCAGCAGCCCGCATTTTCTCCCAGCGAACAACATGATGCCAGCGGGCAGGTAGTTGCTCGTACAGACGAACAAGGGGGAGTTGAGCAATTCCGACGCGATGCTGCCGGAAATATTGTTCAAGTCTGCGACAAAGACGGACGCGAGTACCGGTACCGCATCGCATCGTGGAACCTGCGCGAGAGCGAGACCGATCCGCTGGGCAACGTTGTCCGATACCGGTATTCACCCAAACAAGAGATCACGGCTATCGTCGATGCGAATGGCAACGAAAGCGCGTACGCGTATGACTACAAGGGGCGCATTACGAGCGTTATACGGCATGGCGTGGTACGCGAGACCTACGCGTACGATGCGGGCGACCGGCTAATCGAAAAGCGCGATGGGGCAGGAATCTTGCTGTTGCGCTTCGAGGTGGGCGAAAGCGGCCTGCACAGTAAGCGCATCCTAGCGAGCGGTGAAACGCACACCTACGAGTACGACCGTCGCGGGAATTTTACAAAAGCGTCGACGGACAAGTTCGACGTCACGCGCACTTATGACGCACACGGCCGCCGCACCGGGGAGAAGCGCGACGGACGCGGCATCGAGCACGTATATGGCGACGGACGGCTACGCAGCACGACATACTTCGGGCGCTTCACGGTGCGCTACGAAGCCGAGGCCGATGGTGAAGTGCTCATCCACGCTCCAGTCGGAGGTACTCACCGACTCCAGCGCTCCTCCGATGGTCAGATTTTGCTGCGCCTCGGCAATGGTGCCAATGTGTTGTGCCGGTTCGATGCGCACGGTCGATGCGTCGGTCGACTCGTGTGGCCTGAGGGGCGTCCAAAAGAATGCCACCGTGTTGCGTATCAGTACAGCGCGATGGGCGAACTGCGGCGTGTGATCGCTAACACAACGGGCACCACGGAATATCTCTACGACGACGCACATCGCTTGATCGGCGAGAGCCACGACGGATGGCCCGTGCGACGCTTCGAGTACGATCGCAGCGGCAACCTGTTGTCGGCGCCGACGTGTCAGTGGATGCGCTATACAGACGGCAACCGCCTTGCGACGGCATCGCACGGCGCATTTTACTACAACGATCGCAACCACCTGGCCGAGGAAACCGCCGAAGATGGCCGGCGCACGACTTGGCACTACGACAGCATGGACCTGCTGGTGAAGGTGCGTTGGAGCGATCGGGACGAAGTCTGGGAGGCGGAGTACGACGGACTTTGCAGGCGCGTCACCAAGACGATGGGCAAGATCCGCACCGAGTTCTACTGGGACGGAGATCGGCTGGCGGCGGAATTGGGACCTGGCGGGCAGTTGCGGATCTACGTCTATGCGAGCCAGAGCGCGTATCTGCCATTCATGTTCATAGATTATCCGTATGCAGATGCGCTACCGGAATTGGGCCAAGCGTACTTTGTTTTTTGCAATCAGGTCGGTGTACCGGAATGGATCGAGGACGCCGAGCGCCGGAAAGTGTGGATGGCGGAGGATATCGACCCCTACGGAGCGGTTCTGGTTGCAGCAGGAAACAGCGTGGGTTACGCACTTCGATGGCCTGGACATTATTTCGATGTCGAAACAGCGCTGCATTACAACCGATTCAGATCATATCGACCGGCGATGGCGCGCTACTTGCAATCGGATCCAGCGGGTCAATCGGGTGGCGTGAATTTATATGCATATGGAGCAAATCCGCTGGTCTACGTGGACGTATTGGGGTTGACGACGTGCCCAATTCATGGCGATGCATGCCCGGAGAATTGTTCGGAATCAGGTTCGGACCAGGAAGCAACGCCGAAAAACGAGGACAATCCGTCTGAACAGCACGAGGACGAGTCAGCGGATTCGCAAGATCAGGACCTCAGGGCAGACTGGGAAAGAAGACAGAAAGAAAATGCTGAAATTGCAAAGGAGAGAATTTCAGAATTGCTTAAAAAGGAGGGCGAAGAACTCAAGAAATATTATAGCAGCAAAGAGTACGATGACGGGTTCGGGAGTGTTTACCCCCTGCGAGGCTCAGAATATTTAAATAGATTAAAAATAATTGAAAATGAAAAAGAAAGACAAAAGAAAATAATCGCCAGCGCAAATGAAACCATCGAAAAACACAGGAATGCCGCATTTGCCGAATATACCGCCAACGAGCGAATGAAGGTCAAGGACTACGAACCACTTGGCAAAACCGATGAACCCTACCAACCTGGAGAAACAGGAATTGATGGCGTCTACAAGAATCCGCACCCTCCACCTAATTATATAATAACCGAGGTGAAATTCGAAGGAGCCCCGCTTAAAAAAAATCTCGCCGACCGCACGAATCAGATGGATGATGTATGGGTTGATAAACGATTAAATAAGGCTGTGAAAGATGGCAAAGAGGTTGCGGCGATTAAAAAGGCAATGCAGGATGGTAAAGTGGAGAAGTGGCTACTTGATGTTGACAGATCAGGCAGAATAAAAAAAACACTTATTGACGCGAATGGTGATGTTATCCGCAGCTCGACCATTCCGAAATTTTGAGGGATTGTAGATTATGCTTCGTGACAAGCGCAAGGCGAACGAGTATTTTGATCATTGGATTGGGTTTGATGCGGTGCAAATGAGGGAAACCCAGGTCCGGCTGGATTCCGGTGCCATTGTTTCGCCTTATGGAAGAGTGATTACGTCTTATCAACAGTCCGACGGAATATTGCGTCGGGTAATCATGAGATATTCGCGCGGAGATGACCTGGCCGATTTACATGACGACATGGTCTTATTACTGACAGCCCGTGAACAGATTCTGAAATTTTGCGATGCTCTGCCTCCTGAAGAACAACCTGCACGTGTCATATACGAACGTCTATCTTTCGATAACTATATCGACTGGTTTTGGTGGCTGTCTCTTGCTGTCTGCCTGGGCATGGAAAGGGCGCATGTTCACCAAGTACTCGCGCTGATAGGCAATGCAGGTCAAGATGCCCTTATCGATCGCCTGGCAGTCCAGCTCGGCGAAGAGCGGACTGTGGGCGGAAAATTAAAGTTTCCGGCGCAATATGGGAACTTACTTCAAGCATTAGATGCCTGTTCTCAAGAGCAGCAAGAAAAATTCGTAAAGACGTTTCTTGACGGTTGGTACGAAGGTAGTTCCCAGGCAGCCTGGTACGAAAATCATCACGGTGAAGACGTTGGCTACTTTGGCTACTGGTGTTTCGAAGCGGCGCTGGTGGTGAAATTATTCGGAATCGACGATGCCAGCTTTTGTGACAATCCGTACTACCCCGCTGATCTCGTACGCAGCCATTGAACGTAAGCGACCGATCAGTACCGTAGAGTAGGACTTGTACGACGAGAGCAATGCGATGCTATCGGACGGGCTCGACGTGAGTAGTTGGCGGCAGCGAGTAGGCATGCGTTGGCCGTAGAGCAAAGCAAAGATGTCAATACGAGATGTCTGTACCACAAGGCACTCAGAGAAGGAGCTGCAACATGATCGCGAGGCCGCCGAACAGGCCGACTATCTCAGCGAAGATCCCTGCGGTTCTGTTGATGCTGCCGACAAGATGGGTAAGACCTGTTGCGACAGCGATGGTGAGAACCCCACAGCCGAGAACGGATAGCAGGTTGACACCGGGTGCAAATATGCCGGAAGGTTCCATGGGAGTGTTCTCCATCTCATAAGTGGTTCGAATGATTTTACATAACGTGAATTATCGATAATTTGTGTGTGGGAGCAAAATTGTAATGTCGCATCTGGGCAAAGTTGAAATGTCGTAGTTCGAGGGGTTGAGCGCATGCTGGCGGCGATTTGGACTGCCGGAGCGCATCGTGGGCCATCCTGGACTGATCACCATGAGCATGCGTGAGCTGGATCGTCTCAAGGTCGTGGAAGCCATCGTCGAGCAGCGTCTGATGCCTTGGCGAGCCGCAGAACGGCTCGGGATCAGTCGACGACAGATTGAACGACTGGTCGCCCGGTATCGTGCTGCTGGCCCGGCCGGACTGGTTTCGCAGCGTCGTGGCCACGTGAGCAACCATCAACTGCCCGAGGATCTGGCTCATCGAGCCTTGAGCCTAATTCGCGAGCGCTACACCGATTTTGGCCCGACGCTGGCCTGCGAGAAGCTGTGGGAATGTCACGGGCTGCAGTTGTCGAAGGAAACGGTCAGGAAGCTGATGACGGACGCTGGGCTCTGGATTCCGCGCCGGCAACGACCGCCCAAGGTCTACCAGCCGCGAGCGCGCCGGGCATGCCTGGGCGAACTGGTGCAGATCGACGGCAGCGATCATCGATGGTTTGAGGAGCGGGCGCCGGCCTGCACGCTGCTGGTGTACGTCGACGACGCGACGAGCCGGCTGATGCATCTGCACTTCACGGCAACCGAATCGACCTTTAGCTACTTCGAGGCAACGCGGGCGTATCTGGAGCACTACGGCAAGCCAGTAGCGTTCTACAGCGATAAGTACAGCGTGTTCCGCAGCCCGAAGGCCAGCAAGACCGGCAGCAGCGTGACGCAGTTTGGTCGGGCCATGTATGAGCTGAACATCGACACGTTCTGCGCGAACAGCAGCTCGGCCAAGGGACGTGTCGAGCGAGCGCACCTGACGCTGCAGGATCGGCTGGTCAAGGAGTTGAGATTGCGCGGCATCAACACGGTGGCCGACGCCAACGCTTATGCGCCCTCCTTCATCGCCATGTATAACGCGCGCTTCGCGAAGCCGCCGCGCAGCGACTTCAATGCGCACCGGCCGCTGCGAAACGACGAGAATCTGGACCGGTTGATGACCTGGCGCGAAACGCGCCGGGTCTCGAAGTCGCTGACGGTGCTGTACGACCGAGTGCTGTATCTGCTGGAGGATACGCTTGAGAACCGGAAGCTGATTCATCGCTACATCGACGTCTGGGAGTACCCGGATGGTCGGATCGAAATCCGGGCAGATGGCGAGGCATTGCCATGCCGCCTGTACGACAAGCTGGCGGAGGTCGATCAAGGCGCGATCGTCGAACACAAGCGCTTGAGTCACGCGCTGCAAGTGGCGGAAGCGATGCAGGCGCAGCGCGACAATCGGCGGATCTCCGGTTCTCCGTCACGCACCAATCGGGGACTGCCGGTACGGGCCAAGGTATCGGCTCCAGACGTCAAGAAACAGCGTGCGTTCACGGAAACAGACGTCGAGGCGGCCATCTTGCAGATCGCGTCTCGAACACATCAAGCAGAAACAGAAACGGGCCGCGGCGGACAACCAAGGCCCGCTGATCGAGCGTAAGCGCCCTGCTACTTCAGGCTTGTTCCTTCGACGCTGAATGACGAGAAAGCCGATGAAACATGCGACATCTGTATTTAGCTGGCGCTACGACATCTGAATCCGGGTATGACATTTGGTGTAGGTCCCAAGTTCAGATGTCGCGTTTCCGCTAAATAAAAATGTCGCGTTTTGGCCTGTAGGTTGATCGCCGACACCCCACAGGGAGCGCCGGCAATGAACGCGACTGGGACGATCACGATGACGATGCATGAAGTGGATCGGCTGAAGGTCATTGAGGCGGTGGCCGAGTGCCGGCTCAAGCCCGGCCAGGCAGCCGACCGGCTGAGATTGAGCGTGCGGCAGGTTGAGCGCCTCGTGTTGCGCTATCGCGCGGCCGGCGTGGCGGGACTGGTGTCGGGCAAGCGTGGGCGCCCAAGCAATCATCAGTTGCCTGCTGGCAAGGCTCAACGGGCGCTGGCGCTGATCCGAGAGCGCTACGCCGATTTTGGGCCGACGCTGGCGTGCGAGAAGCTGCGCGAATGTCATGGCATTGATCTGGCCGTCGAAACGGTTCGTACGCTGATGATGGCTTCCGGCCTGTGGATTCCGCGCAAACAGCGCCCGCCGAAGGTCTACCAGCCGCGGAATCGCCGCGCGTGCCTGGGCGAACTGATTCAGATCGACGGCAGCGACCACCGCTGGTTCGAGAACCATGCGCCGGCCTTAACGATTCCGACGAGCCCCAACACCTACCTCGTCGATCGCTTCAGCCGCATCGACAACGAAAAGCTGTCCGCACGGTGCACCGTCACGGAAAACTCAAATGCTTCACCGGTGGCATCCAGATAGCGGCGCGAAATCCTCAACACGGCTGCACCACGCTCAAGCCTGAGCCCCTTTCCTACGCGTTCATCCGTCAGGGTCGACGCGCGTACGTCCTGCTCGATCTCCGCGATCTGGCGGCCATAGCGCGATTCGATCAGGGCGCTGACGAGCTCCGTCGATTTGCGCACCATCTCGCCGACGTCCGTGTATGCCGGATCGATATAAATATCCGTCCAGGCCATCGGGGCGTCGGCCCGGCCCTCCTCCAGACGGATACTGGAAATTCGCAGTAAAGGCGTCCCCTCCGCGCAGCCGATCTCTCGCGCCAGATCTCCTTTTACCTTGACCGTTCCCACCGATTGCACGTGGCGCGAATGCTCGACGCCGAACTGGACGAGATCGTCCACCGAGGCAAGCGTCGGCCGAAACCTGGCCTGGGGACTCGATGCCTCCACCCGCGTACCCACGTTCTTGCGGCGCGACACAAGTCCCTGGTCCTGCAATTCCTGCAGCACGGCGCGGATCGTGTACCGGCTCGCGTTGAACTGCTCGCACAACTCGAATTCCGTGGGAAGCAGAGTGCCGACCGGGAAGCGCCCGCTGGCGATCCCGTCAAGAAGTTGCCTGGCGATCTCCGCCGCGTTGGTTTTGCTCATCTGGTTCGACAACATCACGTTCCATTCGAATTGGGTAAACCCGGATTTGCCAAACATGTTCGAACATATCTAATGCGACTTGTTCGAACATATTAGCCAACCCGACTTCCCATCACAAGGTAGCACCATGCCCCTCAACGCCATCCCCGCCGCCAGCACCGTCGTCGACTCCGCGCTCTTCCGAGATGCTTTTGGCACGAAGAAGATGCGTCAGATCTTCTCCGACGGTGCGCTCGTGCAGCGCTACATCGACGTCGAAATCGCGCTGGCGAAGGCTGAGGCACGCGTCGGCACGATCCCGAACGAAGCCGCCGAGGTCATCGCGAGCGAATCGCGCATCGAGCGAATCGACTTCGACCATATGCGCGAGGAAACCGACATCGTCGGCTATCCGATCCTGCCGCTGGTACACCAGCTTGTGACGATGTGCGGCGAAGCAGGTCGCTACGTGCACTGGGGGGCGACCACGCAGGACATCATGGACACCGCCGTCGCCCTCCAGGTGCGCGACGCGCTCGACAGCATCGACGCCGACATTCGCGAACTGCGCGGCATTCTCGCAGATTTGTCGACGAAGCACCGCAATACCCCGATGGCCGGCCGCACTCACCTGCAACAGGCGCTACCGGTGACCTTCGGCTACAAGACCGCGATCTGGCTGGCGATGTTCGACCGGCACCAGCAGCGTATCGCCGAACTGCGCCCCCGCGTGGCGGTGGTGGAATTCGCCGGCGCGGCCGGCACCCTGGCATCGGTTGGCGAGAAGGGTTTTGCGATCCAGCAGGCGCTGGCCGAAGAGCTGGGCCTGGGCGTGCCGGCCACCACCTGGCATGTGGCACGTGATGGTTTCGCCGAAGCGGTCAACCTGCTCGCGCTTGTCACCGGCTCGCTCGGCAAGATCGCACTCGACATCATGATCATGGCCTCGACCGAGTTCGCGGAAGTCTACGAGCCCTTCGTGAAAGGGCGCGGCGCCAGCAGCACGATGCCGCAGAAGCGCAACCCCATTTCCAGTGAACTGATGCTGGCAGCCGCCAAGGCCGTGCGCCAGCACGCCGGGTTGATGGTCGATGCAATGGTGCAGGACTTCGAGCGCGCCACCGGCCCATGGCACGCCGAGTGGATTGCCATTCCGGAGAGTTTCATCCTGACCTCGGGCGCGCTGCACCAGGCGAAATTCGCGCTGGGCGGGCTCATCGTCGACACCGCCCGCATGCGACACAACCTCGATATCTCCAACGGCCTGATCGTGGCCGAGGCCGTGATGATGGGCATGGCGCCGCACATCGGCCGCCAGCAAGCGCACGACGTGGTGTACGACGCCTGCCGCACCGTGAACGAAACCGGCGGCACGCTGGCCGACGCGCTCTGCGCCCTGCCGATCGTCACGAAGCATCTCGACCGGGCCGCCGTCGAGCGCTTGTGCGACCCGGTCAACTATCTCGGCCTCGCCCCGCAGATGGTGGATCGCGCCATCGAACTCTCGAACAAGGTGGCCTGAACACAGGCCCCGGTGGAGGTAGACATCATGCAAGACCCGACCATCCAGACCCCTGCAGTTCCACCCACCGCGCCGCCGGCCTCCCCACGGCGTCCCTGGTATCGCAAGCTCGGCATGCAGGTGCTCGTCTCGCTGCTGCTCGGCATCGGCGTCGGCTTCGTGTTCCCGACCTTGGCCGTGAAGCTGAAGCTGCTGGGAGACCTGTTCCTGTCGCTCATCAAGGTCGGCGTGGCGCCCCTCGTCTTCCTGACCATCGTGCACGGTATCGCCTCGGCGGGCGACGTGAAGAGCGCCGGGCGCGTAGGCTGGCGGTCGATCCTCTACTTCGAGGTAATTTCGACCGTCGCGCTGATGGTCGGCATGCTCGCAGGCAACCTGCTGGAGATCGGCAAGGGGATGGCCCACGTCACGGGCAGCGCCGTCGCGCCGGCGTCAAAGGCGGTGGCACCGCAGGGCTTCCCCGAATTCATGATGCACATCGTGCCCGACAACTTCGTCGGCGCATTTTCCAGGGGCGAACTACTGCAGGTCGTGGTGCTGGCGGTCATGGTCGGCATCGGGATCCTGGCCATTCCGGAGACGCGTCGCGCGACGATCAACCATGGCCTCGACACCCTCTCCGAAGTGCTGTTCTCCTTCATCAATCTCGTGATGAAGCTGGCGCCGATCGGCACCTTCGGCGCGGTGGCCTATTCGGTGGGTATCAACGGCGCAGCGGTACTGGTCGCACTGGCGCAATTCGTCCTGAGCTTCTACGCGGTGGTGGCGCTGTTCATCGCCGTCGTGCTCGGCATCGTCGCGAAGGTGGCGGGCTTCAGCCTGTGGCGCTTCCTGCGGTATATCAAGGACGAGATCCTGATCGTGCTCGGCACGGCCTCGTCGGAAAGTGCACTGCCGCGTCTGCTGATCAAGCTCCAGCGGCTGGGCTGCGCCAAGCAGACCGTCGGTCTGGTGCTGCCTACCGGCTACGCGTTCAACCTCGACGGCACGTCCATCTTCATGGCGATGGGCGTGATGTTCATCTCCCATGCGTACGGGGTGCCACTGACACCGGACCACCAGCTCGGCATCCTGGTATTGATGCTGCTGACGTCGAAAGGCGCGGCCACGGTATCCGGCGGCTCGTTCGTGGTGTTTGCCGCGACCGTGACGTCGACCGGGGTGCTGCCGGTGGAAGGGCTGGCCGTGATCTTCGGTGTCTACCGCTTCCTGTCCATGGCCATCTCGACCTGCAACACCATCGGCAACAGCGTGGCGACGGTGGTCGTGGCCAAGTGGTCGGGCACGTTCGATGCCGAGACCGCAAAGCGCCACCTTTATCCCGAGCGCTATCCCGACCCGGCCGCGGCCGACACCGCGCTTGACGACGGCGTTCTGCCGGGCGGCGCTACCCATGCGGCCGATCCGTCTGCGTCCCGCACCCCGCTGCAGCGCACGACGGCCGCCTGAACTGAACAACCTTCGCTGGATTCAACATGACAACGTACCGCACCGAGAATGACGCGTTCGGCCCTGCCGACATACCCGCCGACCGCTATTGGGGTGCCCAGACGCAGCGCGCGCTGGCCGTGTTCGCAGTCGGGGAGGAACGCTTCCCGGACTGCCTCGTCCATGCGTTCGGCCTGCACAAGATGGCCGCCGCCCACGCCAACATGCGGTGCGGCGTGCTTGACGCGTCGCTCGGTGCAGCCATCATCGCGGCCGCGGGGGAGCTGCGCGGCGGCCGATTCGATGAACACTTCCCGCTGTCCATCTGGCAGACCGGTTCGGGCACACAGACCAACATGAACACCAACGAGGTGATCGCGAACCGCGCCAACGAACGGCTGGGGCAGCCTCTGGGCACCAAGTCGCCCGTCCACCCGAACGACCACGTGAACGCGTCGCAATCGTCAAACGACAGTTTTCCGTCGGTCATGCACATCACCGCTGCCATCGAACTGGAAGACCGACTGGTCCCGGCGCTCGGCCGGCTGCGCGACAGCCTGCACGAACGCGCCGGCGCCTTTGCCGACGTGCTGAAGATCGCCCGCACCCACCTGATGGACGCGGTCCCCACCACGCTCGGCCGCGCCTTCGACGGCTTCACCGCGCAGATCGACAATGCGCTGGCACGCCTGTGCGACACGATGCCCCGCCTGCTCGTCCTGCCGCAGGGCGGTACGGCGGCGGGAACCGGCCTGAACGCCCCGCCCGGCTTCGACCAGGCGTTCTGTGAGGAAGCGAGCCGCCTGAGCGGCCTGGCATTCCGTCCGAATCCTTGCAAAGTCGAGGGCATGGCCGCACACGACGCATTGCTCGAACTCTCTGGTGTGCTTAACGTGATCGCCGCGTCGCTCACCAAGATCGCCAATGACCTGCGCTGGATGGGTTCCGGTCCGAACGCCGGCCTTGGCGAATTGCTGCTGCCGGACGATGGGCTCACCTCCTCCATCATGCCCGGCAAACGCAATCCGACCATCGCGGAGGTCATGGTGCAGGCCGCCATGCAGGTGGCAGGCAACCATGTGACGGCGACGATGGCCGCAGCGTCCGGCAGCTTTGAGCTGAATGTGGCGAAGCCGGTGCTGATCTACAACGTCCTGCAGTCGATCCGACTGCTGGCGGACTGTGCCAACGTTGCGGCCACTCGCCTCATTCCCGGCCTCCGGCCGGCCACGGAACGACTCGCGCGCGATCTGCAGAGCCCCTTGCTCGCCGTAACCGCCCTGAATCCGGTGCTGGGATACGACAAGGCAGCCTCCATCACCCGCCATGCCACCGGACGCAGAATCGCGCCGCGCGAGGCAGCGATCGAGCTTGGCCTGCTGGACGGAGAGACATTCGACAGGCTGGTGGATCTCCGACGCATGGCGGGGAAATGACGCCGAGTCGATAGCGGGCAAATCATCGGGGATAGCGTCGGCCAACTGGTCGGCGACAATGTCCAGGCTCCAGACTTCATTGGGCCGAGCACCAACGCTCGGCACTGTCCGGAAAATCCAGGCCCGACAGTGCCCACCCGGGATCTACCAGCCCCGGGCGACGACAGCCATACCTGAGCGAACGGGTGCCGGTCGACGCCAGCGATTACGCCAGCCGGGCGCCTGGACGCGCACGTACATCATCGCGACCCGCTGGGCGGAATTGCTGAGCCGCGACCAGTTGCCCGAGCGCACCGCCCATATCATCCGCTTTGCCGTGAAAGGTCTGTGGTTCGACGAGGTGTGCGGACTGCGTCCGCTGGACCCGGCGCAGCGCGCGGCATTCGTCGACTCGCTTCTTGCCATGACACGCCCGCTCGCCCCGAGCCAATAGGCGGGCTCCCGCGAACGTTCTCCGGAAGGACTTTTCAACGCGGCGCCCCAAGTACCAGGATTCATTACATTTTGCTTGTGGCAGCCATATCCTGATGTCGTGTTCTAGCCAACTTGACCGACTCAAATCCAGGCGGTCGTCGAGACGGGTTTGAAGCCCAGTCGGCGTGGCGGGTCTGGTATCGGTCAAACGCGGGATGCCAAGCAATCGGGCGCTACCGATCGATTTGCGCACACAGACGATAGCGCTCGTGCGGGAGCGCTACGCCGATTTCGGGTCGACGCCGGCCTGCGAGAAGCTGTACGAGTGCCACTGCATCAGACTGGCCAAGGAAACGGTGCGGCGCTGGATGCAAGACGCGAGACTATGGATTCCGCGCAAAGAGCATCCGCCGAAGATTTACCAGCCGCGGGCGCGGCGTGCTTGTCTGGGCGAGCTGATCCAGACCGATAGCAGCGGCACAAACGCAAGCACCCTGCACGTTCAGGAAACCAAGGCATAGAAACCACCAAGGTGGTCCGATAACCGGCAACCCGTCGTGCTCGTCCCCAACCGAGCCGGGTTGAATCAGTACCGTTCGATAGCATAAGAGAATCCCATGGAACTATCAGAAAAGACCGTTTGCTCGATCGAAATCGCTCCCCGAGAATGCCAACTCGAAGCACACGAACGGTAAGCAGGACGGGCGCCGGATGTCCGCTCGACGTGCCGATCGATCAGCATGCCCCCAATCCTTGCTCGATGCGGAGTCACGCACGCGGCCTGGAAGCCACTACACACAATAAGGAAACATGGCGGAGATGACGAACGGCACTCACCCGATCGAGCAAAGCGTCACAAGAAAATTTATCTGGCGCATTGTCCCGTTCCTGACCGTCTGTTACGTGTTTGCGATACTCGACCGCAACAACGTTGGCCTTGCCGCACTGCAGATGAACCAGGATCTCGGGTTGTCCAGGTCGGCCTTCGGCTGGGGAAGCAGCCTGTTTTTCATCGCATATTTCCTGTTCGAAGTACCCAGCAACATCCTCCTCCAGAAATTCGGCGCCCGAATCTGGCTGGCACGCATCATGATCAGCTGGGGTTTGATCGCGACGGCGATGGCGCTGGTCACGGGGCCGGTGTCGTATGGTATCGCCCGATTCGTGCTCGGCGCGGCCGAGGCAGGCTTCTTCCCCGGTGTGCTGCTCTACCTCACGTTCTGGCTACCTGCGGCCTACCGGGCCCGTGTGATTGCGCTGTTTATGGTGGCGATCCCGTTGTCCGGGTTCTTCGGTTCGCAGATTTCAGGGTGGCTTCTTTCGCTCGACGGCCTGCACGGCCTGCGCGGGTGGCACTGGCTATTCATCGCAGAGGGGCTTCCGGTGTTCGGCTTCGGTTTCGTCTGCCTGTTTCTGCTCACGGATCGCCCCGAGCACGCATCGTGGCTGACATCTGCCGAAAAGGAATGGCTTGCGTCGCGTCTGCAGGCCGAGCGCAACACGGCCCGCCCGATCGCCGAAGTCTCGGCGTGGCAATTGCTGCGCAACCGGCATGTCTGGGGCCTGACGCTGGCGTGCGCGGCGGCATTGGCGGCCGGCAGTGTACTGGGCGTGTGGCAGCCGCAACTGATCAAGTCACACGGCCTCACGAATCTGGAAACGGGCATGCTCAACTCGATTCCATACGGCATCGCGTCCGTTCTGATGGTGATCTGGGGATGGCGCTCCGACCGCACGAGTGAGCGCAGGTGGCATACCTGTGCGCCGCTGCTCCTGATCGCCGTCGGTTTCGGCTTCGCCGGCCTGGCCGGCAACCTCGGCGCAATTCTCGCGCTACTGTCCTGCGTGCTGATCGGCGCCTACTCGTTCAAGGCCCCCTTCTGGGCATTGTCGCTCGAGTTACTGACGCCACGCGTCGCGGCCGTCGGGCTCGCGGGCATCAACGCCGTTGGAACACTGGCGGGAGGACTGATGGTCAACGTGTACGGCATCATCCTCGACAAGACCGGCAGCACGAACCTGGCCATGATGCCGACGGCAATCATGGGTCTGGCCGGTGCAATCGTCATCTTGACGATTACGCGCGGCGGCAGCGCCCGCGTCGCCAGCACACGGGCATGATGCCGGGCCGTCCGGGGGCCGGACGAGCCGGCCCGGCAAGCAGGGAGCGCGGCCCGTAGCACGCGCAGATGCGCGGCAAACGGCCGGCCGCTTTATCGCCCGCTTTTCCAGCATGACTTCAGGTATCTCGTCAACACGGTTCCAATCTTTTTATTCTGTAATCCTTAAAATATAGAATAATCCGGAGGGCTGCATGGCTTCTAAGATTCACGAAAACGATGAAGCGTTTGTAAAACTTGACGATTCGGAGGCCGCGTCGGTTCGCGCCGCCCTGGAAGGGATCGAGTACGATCCCGGCGGTGGCGTCGAATATCTGGCCACACTGAGAAAGGCCGTTTACTCACGCTTCCCGGACAGGCTGATCGCCCTTCTCGAGACGTTGAAGGAATCCAGCGGGTCGCACGCGCCCTACCTCGTCGTTGACAATCTCCCCATCGACGGCGGCATCACGGGGAGCCCCTCGTTTCATGAAACAGGTGCGACCTTCAAGGCGGGCGTACTCAGCGAAAATATCCTGTCCGCCATCGGTGCGGTGATTGCGGAGCCGTATTCGATCTATCACGAGGGCCGCGAACTCATCAACAACCTGACGCCGCATCTGCACACTGCACGCGATTACACGGGGCTGGGCTCACTGGTCGAACTCGATTTTCATACTGAGAACGCCGCCCAGGCGCACATGCCCTACGGCGACACTTCGCCGATCGCGCTGATCCTGCTGGGCATTCGTCGGCAATCCGGCGACGGAGAACCTGAAACGCACCTGTCGGATGCAAGAAAGGCGCTGGCGTTGCTCGACGACTCCGACATCCGCTACCTCAGGGAACGGCATTTCATCATCCGCGTGCCCT
This sequence comes from Burkholderia sp. YIM B11467, assembly GCF_052952715.1. NCBI lineage: Bacteria > Pseudomonadati > Pseudomonadota > Betaproteobacteria > Burkholderiales > Burkholderiaceae > Burkholderia > Burkholderia sp. YIM B11467. Next base: position 495,668 of record NZ_JBQVSQ010000002.1, on the reverse strand, counting down.
ATCGCTGGCGCGGCACCGCGTCCGGCCCGCAAGACAATACCGAACTGTGCTCGATCGTATCCGGCCCCGCGGAGGCGCCTCGCGTCACGGTCGCGTTCTATCCCGACATGGTGCTTCCGGTGAATGCGAACGCACGCACGGCACTGGAGAATTTCTATCAGGCCGTCAGATCCGTGTCCGTCGGCGTGAAGATCACGCCCGGCCGACTGGTTTACATCAACAATCGCTTCGCGCTGCATTCCCGCGACCGGTTCTCGCCGACGTTCGACGAAAATGGCCGCGCAAATCGCTGGGTGCAGCGCATCTTTCTCGCGCCGAATCTCTGGAACTACCGGGTTTTCGACCGAACGCTGGCCCGCGTGTTCGATCCGAGCTCGCTCGGCAAGGCCGACACGCACCCCGGCCCACACACGACCGCCGCGGCCTGATCGGCCGCCATGCGACGCCGGGCCTGATCCGATGTCCGCACGCAACCGGTGACGCCGGCGCGTGCGGTCCAGGCGTCGTCGCCCCCTCTTTCGTGATCGAAAAAAATCAGGAATACGACGTGACAACTTCAACTAACGCAGCGGTCGCAAGCGTGGCGATCGTCGGTGGCGGCGCGGCGTGTGTTTCCCTGTTGCATCAGCTGATTCCGCATTGCGTCGACCGTCGAGCAAGCCCGCTCGACATTCTCGTATTCGAGAAGAAACCTGCTGTCGGGCCGGGCCTTGCGTATCAGGAGGACGGTGAGGCGCTTGTCCTGAACCGCATTGCGGATGCGATGTCGATCTCCCCGACCGACACCACATTGTTTTCCCGTTGGATGCTGTGGAAAGCCTGTTACTCGCGCGAGATACGCGAGGCCACCGGCGACGGCTTTCCCGATACCTATGTGGCGCGGCGGCTGTTCGGACGATTCCTGCACGACGCTTTCCTCGAAATCCAGCGCGTCGCGGCCAGTCGAGGAATATCCGTGCGGGTGATTCACGAAACGGTCACCGCGATCGATCGCCGTTCGGTCCCGTGCGTGCATACCGAATCCGGAAGCTGGCCTGCCACGCACATCGTCCTGGCGACCGGTCACACCAACCCGAAGGATTACTACGGGCTCGCGGGCCACGATCGCTACCTTCACTTCGCCTACCCGGTCAGCGAGCATCTCGGGAAGCTGCGGTCCGTCGCGTCGATCTGCATCCTCGGCGCGAGCCTGACCGCGATCGACGTTGCGGTCAGCCTTCAGGCAGTCGGATATCGCGGGCGCATCGATATGCTTTCGAAACGCGGGCTGCTGCCGTACGTCAAGGGAAAGAGCTACCCGTCCCATACCCTTCGGCACCTGACCGGGCAGGCACTGGCACGGATGACCGGCGGCGGGACCGCCAAGATCGGCTTGCGGACGATGTTCCGGCTGTTCCGGCGGGAGCTGCGCGCTGTCGGCGTCAGCTGGAAAGTCCTGTTTGGCGCGGAATGCGGTCCGGCCGACGCGCATCTCGACGCGCAAATCAGGAGCGCGGGCGAGATCCGGCCATGGGCGCCGGTATTCCGCGCGCTGAACGGGCTCGTGCACGATCTCTGGCATGCGCTCGACGAAGCGTCGCAGCATCTCTTTCTGGCCCGTTTCTCGAGACGCTGGATGTCGATTCGCACGCCGATCCCGCTTCAGAACGCCACCCGCCTGCAGGCGATGATGCAGGCGGACCAGCTTCGGATCCTGTCCGGGCCGGCGGCCTTCGCCCCGACCGCGTGCGGCCGGATCGAGATGACGCGGCGCGACGGCGCGAAACAGCGATACGACATGGTGGTCAACGCCACGGGAACGGCGGCCTGCGTCGACACACAAGACGATTCGGCGCTGATCTGGTCACTTCTCGAGTCCGGCATCGCCGAGCGGGACGCAAGAGGCGGGATCAAGGTCGACTTCGAAAGCGGTGCGCTCGTATCCCGCACCGGATCGATCGACCCGAACATTCGTGCGCTCGGTCACGTTACGAGCGGCACCTATTTCTATGTCGATTCGCTGGACATGATCTCGCGCCAGGCCGAGCGCATTGCCGCAGCCCTGGCAACGCAGCTCGACGCAACCGCGCAGGAAGCCGCGACCGATGAAAGCCCCGATTCTCGGGCTCTCAGTCTCACCATCTAACTGCCGAGCATGCAACTGCACAACTACTTCAACAGTTCGACCTCCTACCGCGTACGCATAGCGATGCGCCTCAAAGGTATCGACTATCAATATTTGCCCGTCAATCTCCGGGCAAATGAGAACGGGTCCGCCGATTATCTGGCGCTGAATCCTGCCGGCGGCGTCCCGTTGCTGGTCCAGGACGACTTTACCCTTCACCAGTCGATCGCCATCATCGACTGGCTCGACCAGACCGTTCCGGAACCACGACTGCTGCCGGAGGATCCTGTCGCGCGGGCGAGGACCCTGGAACTGTCGTATGCCATTGCATGCGACATCCATCCCGTGAACAACATGCGGATACTCAAGTATCTGGGCCGGACCTTCAATGCGACCGACGCGCAGAAAGCGCAGTGGTACCGGCATTGGGTGCACGAAGGATTCGTCGCCGTCGAGAGCCTGCTGCGCAAGCATCGTCGCGGCGCACTCTGTTTCGGAGATGAACCGACGCTGGCCGAATGCTGTCTCGTTCCGCAGATCACCAATGCGCTGCGAATGGGATGCGACTTCGCCAGCTTTCCGATCTCGACCGAGATTTTCGATACGTGCATGACGATGCCGGCTTTTCTGGATTCGGCGCCAGCTGCCCAGCCCGACTACCAGCCTTGACGCGTCGCCGCGCCGCGAGCCGCGAGCGTGGCAAGCGGCAGGTTTTCCCACACGAACGAATGCGTCAAGGAAAGTCCCGACAATGAATACGGTCACCAGGCAACCCACCGCAGGCAACGCGAACGGAATGGGCCTGACGCTCGCTGCGACGAGCTTCGGGTTTGTCGTCGTGCAACTCGACGTGACGATCGTGAACGTCGCGATGCCGACCATCGGTGCGGGATTCAGCACCGGTGTACAGGGGCTCCAGTGGATCGTGGATGCCTACACCATCGCCTTTGCGGCGTTGCTGCTGCCCGCCGGCGCGATCGGGGATCGTTTCGGCAGTCGCCGCGTGTTCAGTGTCGGGCTCGTCCTGTTCGCGCTGGCGTCGCTCGCGTGTGCGGCCGCGCCGTCGATCGCGGCCCTCGTCCTGTCGCGCGCCGCGCAGGGAATCGGCGCCGCCTTGATCCTGCCCGCCTCGCTCTCGCTCCTTTCCCATGCCTGCGCCGGCGATTCGGAAGCGCGTGCACATGCCGTCGGCTGGTGGACCGCCATCGGCGGCGTCGTAAGCGCGATCGGCCCGGTTGTCGGCGGCGTGCTGACCAGCAGCCTGGGCTGGCGGTGGATCTTCTTCGTCAATCTCCCGATCTGTGCAATCGGCCTGCTGACCACGCGTCGCCACGTGGCCGAAACGGTCCGCCTGCCTGCGCAACGGCTGGACATCGGCGGTCAGTTGCTGGCCATCGTCGCACTGGTCTTTCTGACGCACGCCGTGATCGAGGCCGGCGTGGCGGGCTGGCTTGCAACGGATGTGCTTTCCGGCTTTGCAATCGCGGCGGTCGCGACAGGCGCGTTCATCGCCAATGAGGCACGCGTTGCCGCGCCGATGATTCCCCTGCGCCTCTTCCGGAACCGCGTGCTCTCGGTGTCGGTCATCCTCGGAATCATCACGAATCTGACGTTCTACGCACTGATTTTCGTACTGAGCATCTACTTTCAACGCGCCAGGGGCTATACCCCGACCGAGACGGGCCTGGCGCTACTGCCCTTCACCGCCATCATGCTGGCGAACCTGACCAGCGCGCATCTTGCCAAACGCTTCTCGCGGCGCACGCCGGTCATCCTCGGCAACATCATGTCGGCTGTCAGCTTCGCGCTGCTGCACGGGATCGACGACGGAACGCCCTACCTGCAGATTTTGCCTGCGCTGCTCCTCCTCGCCCTCGGCACGGGCATGAGTACGCCGGCGCTCACCTCGTCGATTCTCGCGAGCGTCGAACCAGCGCGCGCCGCCACCGCGTCGGCCATCTTCAGCGCATCGCGCCAGGTCGGCAGTGCACTCGGCGTCGCGCTGGTCGGAACGCTGCTGGCCGGCGCACCGACGCAGATCGCCGCCGGCGCGGCCGTCTCGTTCGACGTATCCACCTGCCTGCGTCTTGTGAGCGCGCTGCTGGCCGCGCTCTTTCTTTGACTCCCTTGCCCAGAGGTAATCCTCATGTCGCGCCTGATCGTAATCGGCACCCGCAAGACGGGCAGCAGCCTTGCCCTGGTTCGTGCGGCACTCGACCGAAACCTGGACGTCACGGTGATCGGCGGCCCGGACGACGCGTTGCAAGGCGTGTTTCCCGCGCACGTCGACATCGTCTGCATGGCCCGGGACGCCGACGTCATTGCCACATGGATTCGCAAGCACTACGCCGATCCGGACCGCCTGCTGCGCGTCACGACCACCAACGACGCCTATGCGGCCGTGGCCGCCACGGTTGCGAATACGCTGGGGCTCCCGGGCCCCGATGCACCGTGCGTGGTGCGGGCCGCGTCGAAAGCGCAACAAAAGGCCTTGCTGGCCGACTGCGGCATACCGAGCGCCGAATGCATCGTCGTCAAGCTGTCCGACCTGCCGGCATGTCATTGGAAACTGGACGACCTTTGTTTTCCGGTCGTGATCAAGCCGGTCGGCGGCACGGCCGGGTACGGCGTGAGGCGCTGCGACAACCGGCACGACGTGCTGGACCACCTGGCCTCGCTGTCCCGCAATGCCCGTGCCGAAGCCCGAGTCGACTCCGGCGACGAAGTCATCATCGAGACCTACCTTGCCGGCAGCGAATACTGTGTCGAGTATTTCGACGGTCGATACGTCGGTGCACTGCGCAAGCTGAAACGGTATGGCGACGGCTTCCTGGAGCGCGGCTATACGTCCGAACTCGACCTCGACGCGCCGTCGCTGCGACGCCTGATCGACTGCGGCACGGAGGCCGTCGTACGTTCCGGCCTGACATGGGGGCCGGTGCATCTCGACTGCATCGTCAGCGACGGTCGACCACACATCGTCGAGATCAACCCGCGCATCGCGGGAAGCTTCATTTGCGACATCGTGCGAGATGCATACGGCTTCAACACGATCGACCGCCTGCTCGACAAGCTGGAAGGCAAACGCGTCGTCGTGCCCGAACTGTTCGCGCCGGGCGCGTTCGCCCGCGTCGATTTCCTTCTCGACAGCGATCCCGTGCCCTGGGATTACTCGCAGCCCGGCGAACTGAAGAACGGCGACCTCCACATCAGCTATGGCCCGCAGCGGCTGACGAGTCGCCAGCGTCGCGCCTATCTGTACCTGCGCAGTCCCTTTCAACCCGAAGCAGAGAGAGCCTTCCATGCAAAAACCATTGATTGACACGGTTGCCATCGTCGACGGCGCATCGACCAGCGTGCATCTCGCCCCCGCGTTCCGCTCGTACGGGGTGAAGTGCGTCCACATCCTCAGCAGCGAATCGCTTCCCGACCGGCTGAAGGCGCAGATCAATCCGGGCGACTACGTACGCAACGTCGTGCATCGCGGCGATGTTAGGGAAACAGCCGACCAGTTGCGCGATCTCGACATCAGCGTCGTGCTGCCGGGTGGCGGCAGCGGCATCGAGCTTGCGTCATGGCTGGCCGAAGCGCTGGACGTTCCGCTGCGCAACCCGGTCGAGCTGGCCAGCGCACGGCGCGACAAGTTCGAACAGATCGAGGCACTGAAGCGGGCCGGCGTGCACACGCCACAGCAGTTTCAGGCGCGTTCGGCGCAAGAAATCGTCGACTGGGCGCGAACCTTAGGGCGCCTGCCGGTCGTCGTCAAGCCGACGCGCGGCGCAGGCGTCAGCGGCGTGAAAATCTGCCGGACGCTCGCGCAGGTCGAAGAAGCCGCCCGCTGCATCCAGGCAAGCACGTCGTACTACGGCGAAGTCCAGGATGACATCCTGGTGCAGTCGTACAGCGAGGGACAGGAATACATCGTCGACGCGGTCTCCTTCGACGGTCGGCACAAGGTGATCAGCGTGTGGGAAGTCGAACGCGATCGCGGTCATTCGCCGCGACTGGAAAAAATGCTCGTGGTCGACCACACGGCGCCCCGCTTTCGCGAGTTGATCGCATACGCGTTCAAGGTGCTCGATGCCGTCGGCCTGCACTACGGCCCGTCGCACATGGAGTTGATCGTCACTGCCGACGGGCCGGTCATCGTCGAGCTGAACTCGCGTCTGCACGGCAGTCTGGACCCGCGGCTCACGACCGCGGTAACCGGACGGAATCACGTCTCGGCAACGGTCGAGGCGTTTTTGAATCCGGTGCTGTTCAAGCAGACACTCGACGAACCGCCACGCTTCAGCGGCTTTTGCGGCCACGTTCTGCTCGTGTCTCCACGAGCCGGGGTGATGAGCGCCGATTTCCCGTGGGCATCGATCGAACAGCTTCCGTCGTGTGTCGGTGTGAAGCGGTGGGTCAAGGCGGGCGACAAGCTCAGCGTCACGACGGACCTCCAGACTGCGCTCGGCACCGTGGCGCTGTTCGATACGCAGTTCGACCAGTTGGTCTCCGACTGGAAATCGATCCGTGAAATCGAAGGCCACCACTTCGCGGAGACGAATGCAGCCGGCGTCTGACGGGTCCGCTGCCCGTGTGCGCCGAATGGTGCGGCGCGCCGGTGGAGGCGCCGCCAGCGCACGGACAACTGAAGCCGCCTGATCGCCGGTCGACCGGCGGCGGGGTCGGCCTCGCGCCGGATGTTCAGAACGTATCGGTCGATTGCTGAAGGTGCTGGAGAAGGAAATCGTGGAACGCCTGCGCGGCCGGCGACAGCGATCTCCCGCTGTGCGTGAAGATGTAGAACGCGCGCGTAATGACAGGATCGATCAGCGGACGCACCTGCAGCCCGTACAGTGAAACAAGCGATCGTGCGTACGACAGGCAGGCGGTCACGCCGAGGCCGGCGTTCACCATCGACAACGCGGTGGACATGAACGCCACTTCGCTGGACGGCGACAGGTTGAAATCGTGCGTCGCCCGAAGGTCGCAGGACAGGTTCTCGGTGAACTGCCCGCGCAGCGAAATGAACGGCAATGGCGCGAGGTCTTCCCAGCGGAGCTTCGCTTGCTGCTCGAGGACGTGCCCGGGCGGAAGCACCGCGATGAACGGTTGCTCGAACAGGAAAGCGGCATCGATGTCGCAGTGCGTCTCGCGCTCGGGACCGATCCCGAAATCCACCTCCCGTGCAACGACATGCGCAGTCACGTTGTCCACCATGCAGTCGGCGACCTGGACATGGATGCCCGGATACTTTTTGCCAAACGCGGAAATGGCGGCAGGCAACACGGTGGACGACAGCAACTGGGGCGCAGCGACACGAACCGTTCCCGTTCTCAGATTTTTACGGTTCAGGAGGTCGGCCGTTACGGTATCGAGTTCCCCCAGTATCTTCTCGATCAGCGGATAAATATCGGCACCGACATCCGAAAGACGGACACGGCGCGCCTTGCGATCGACGACTTTCAAGCCGATTACTTCTTCCAGTTCCTTGATAAGACCGCTAAGCGCCGATTGCGTCACGGAAAGATTTCCGGCTGCAAGGGTAAAGCTTCCGGTACGAGCGACCGCAACGAATGCCCTCAGTTGTCGGAGCGTAACGTTCATTAGCCAACCTCTTCAACACATCACGAAATTCGACTCTACGGACCCGGCCGAGCCGCCGAAAGCGGGTAAGTCCGTTGCTCTGGGTTTCGCGCGTGCGATCAAGCATCTTGGCTGAGCAAGTCAGATTCGCCGATCGAACCGATTGCAATTTGGTTTATTCAGGTGGTGTCGCGCGACGGGTGAGCCTAGCATACCGACGCATCGGACGCGGAAGAAATCTGCTTCTGCGCATCCGAAAATGTTATGAAATTGAAAGGAACTCGTTTCATTCCCTGAATGCCATCGGGCCTGACGGGATTATCACTGTTCGTCTCGGTCCTTGTTTGCCTGACCGGTTTCGCGTCGAATCATTCCGAATCGCATCGAATCGCCCCCACCCTGCGCCCAAGGCCATTCATTGCCAGAACGGTGCGCGTCAAAATCGTCCGAGGCGAATATATTTACGCTGTTTACGGAAAGTCACTTTTCTCGATAAATACGAAATCCCGTGTGTAGGATGGCCAAATGAACTCAGTAGAAAACTTTCGGGCGTTTCTCGCTGTAGTCGAATCAGGCAGTTTCTCGAGTGCCGCACGTCGCCTGAGTGTGTCCGCATCGGTGATTACGAAGCGAATCGGCGCGGTCGAAGAGGAAGTCGGCGAACTGCTATTCGTGAGAAGCACGCGGCGCCTCGAACTGACCGCGACGGGCCGCGAGATGATTCCGCTGGCACGCGAATTCCTGAGTTCATACGAACGCATCGTCAATATAACGGCGCACGGCACGCGCGAATTGTCCGGCAGTCTGCGGATCAAGGCGCCGATTTCGTTCACCGTGCATTTCATCGGAGAAGTGCTGAATGAATTCCTGCTCGAACATCCGAAGATCAATATCGATCTTCAACTGACGAACCGGCCTGTCAATCCGTTGACCGAGAATCTCGACATGGTGATCACCGGCTTGCCGACGTCGTTCGACGGCGTCGACGAACTGCCGCTCTGCCCGTTCCGCAGGATCGTGTGCGCGGCGCCGTCATATCTCGAACGGATGGGCGAACCGATTCATCCGAGCGACCTGCAGAATCATCGCTGCCTGTTGTACTCGTATGTCGAGCCCGCGCGTGTCTGGATGTTCAAGAGCGCGCAGGCGGGCAACATCGACGTCAGCGTGAACGGTCAGTTCCACAGCAACGATATCGAGGCGATGCATTGCGCGGCCGTCAGCGGGCTGGGCATCGCGATCCTTCCGCGCTATCGCGCGCAGGCAAGCCTCCAGAAAGGCGAACTGGTCGAGATTCTCGGCCTGTACGAACTGCCGGATCTCTGGATCAAGATCCAGCGCCCTTCACATCACAACAAGTCCTTGCTGCTCGCGCGCTTGACGGACCATCTGGTGTCGCGCGTGCAGCATATCCAGCAGCGCCATCCGAGTCTTTGAACTCGGCAGGCCGGACGCCGCGTGTCGTCTCCGTCCGGGAAGAGCAACCATGACGCCAGACAAGCGAGGCATGCGTGCGAGTACCCGATGAATATCTGATCGATGCCCCCGAACGGGCCCTGTTCCGCGTCGATCGCGCAGCATTCACCGATGAGGCCTTGTTCCGCCGGGAACGTGAAACGATCTTCTCGACCTGCTGGCTGTATCTCGGCCATGCGTCCGAGCTGCCGCGTGCGAACGACTTCGTCACGCGTAGTATCGCCGGCCGGCCGATCATCGTGGTTCGTGACGAGGCCGGCACCATTCGTGCCCACCTCAACGCCTGCCGACACCGCGGCACCCAGGTCTGCCCGGCCGCGCGCGGCAATCAGGCGCGTTTCCAGTGTCCCTATCACGGCTGGACCTATGCGAACACGGGCGAACTGGTTGGCCTGCCGGGCGCGGACGCCTATACCGGCGAATTCCGTCGCGACGAACTGGGCCTGATGCCGGCCGGCCGCGTCGACTCGTACCGCGACTTCTATTTCCTGAACTTCTCGGCCGATGCGGAGCCGCTCGCCGACTATCTCGGCGACGCGCGCTATTACCTCGACCTGATATGCGACCAGCTCGACGGCGGCTGGGAGGTCGTGCACGGCTCGTACCTGCACAGCATGCAGATCAACTGGAAGGTGCTCGCGGACAACAGCACCGACCTCTATCACCTGCCGTTCGCACACAGGCGCTACCTCGATTTCCTGAGCGGGGAAGGCACGCAGGAGAACGCGTTTCGGCGCACCGGCGAAGTCGTCCATCTCGGCGGCGGGCACGCGGTCGCGAAGAGTTCGCCGCCGTCGGGCGGGCGGCCGATCGCGTGGTGGGCACCTGCGTTTCCCGAATCGCATCGCCCGCGTCTCGACGCGTTGCGTGCGTCGCTCTACGAAAAGTACGGCGAGCGCAAAGCGCGCGACATGTGCGAAACCAATCGCGGCCTGTTCATCTTCCCGAACCTGATCGTCAACGACAACATGGCCGTCACCCTGCGCACGTTCGAACCCGTGGCCGTCGACCGGATCGCGATTCAGCTTTGGGCACTGGCGCCGAAGGGCGAGGCGCCGGAGGCGCGCAAGCTGCGACTCGATTCGCTGCTGACTTTCGTCGGCCCGGGCGGCTTCGGCACGCCGGACGACGTCGAGATCCTGGAATCATGCCAGCGCGCGTACGCCGCACCCGAGATCCGCTGGAACGACCTGTCGCGCGGCGTGGCGCGCGACGTGCCGCTCCATACCGACGAATACCAGAACCGCATCTTCTGGCGCGAGTGGCGCCGCCGCGTCGCGGCGACCGATCCGCGCGACGCGGCGGCAGGAGGCACGCGATGAATGCAGCGATCCCTGAGCCGATGCTCGCGGAGCTGTCGCTCGACCTCCGGCTGCGGCAGTTCCTCTATCGCGAAGCCGACCTGCTCGACCGCTGGCAACTGCGTGAATGGCTCGACCTGTTCACGGACGACGCAGTCTATCTGGTCCCGACGACCGATCACCCTGCTCCGCAGCCCGACAGCGACCTGACGTTGATCCACGACGACCGGCACCGGCTCGCATACCGGGTCGACCTGCTGCTCGGCGGTCGCGCATGGGCCGAGCATCCTGCGTCGAGGACCCGGCGCGAGATCACCAACGTGATGCTCGTCGACCGGCGCGACGCGACGATCGACGTGCAATCGAACTTCACGATCCGGCGCTTCCGGCATGGCGGCATGCACACCTTCGTCGGTCACTACCGGCACCAGCTCGTCGACTGCGACGGCATCCTGCGCATCCGGCGCCGCGCCGCCGTGCTCGATCACGAAACGCTGACCCCGCATGGCATGGTCAGCATCATCTTGTAAATCTCCGGGAGTACATCGTGTCAGGCAATACGATCGGCAAGAATTTTTCCGTCACAACCTATGGCGAAAGCCACGGCGACAGCATCGGCTGCATCATCGACGGCTGCCCGCCCGGATTGCGGATCAGCGAGGCGGACCTGATGCCGGACATCGAGCGGCGCAAGACCGGCCGCTCTCGCTTCGTCAGCCAGCGCCAGGAAGACGATGCGGTCAGGATCATGTCCGGCGTGCTCGACGGCGTGACGACCGGCACGCCGATCGGCCTGCGCATCGAGAACATGAACCAGCGCTCGAAGGATTACGACTCGATCCGCCACCTGTTCCGGCCCGGCCATGCCGACTATACCTACTACAAGAAATACGGGCTGCGCGAGCATCGCGGCGGCGGTCGCTCGTCCGCGCGCGAAACGGTCGTGCGCGTCGCCGCCGGTGCGATCGCCAAGAAATATCTGGCCGATCGCCACGGTATTCGCGTGCGCGGCTATCTCGCGCAGATCGGCCCGATCCGGATGCGTACGGTCGATCTCGATCATGCGGACAACAACGTGTATTTCTGCCCCGATCCGGATCGGATCGACGAGATCGAAACCTTCATGGCTGCGCTCACGAAGGCCGGGGACTCGATCGGCGCGCGCGTCAACGTTATCGCGTCAGGCGTACCCGTCGGCCTTGGCGAGCCGATCTTCGACCGGCTGGACGCCGATCTCGCGCATGCGTTGATGAGCATCAGCGCCGTCAAGGGCGTGGAGATCGGCTCGGGGTTCGCGTCGATCGAACAGCACGGCACCGAGAATCGTGACGAAATCACGCCGGACGGGTTCAGCAGCAACCATGCCGGCGGCATTCTCGGCGGCATCTCGTCGGGACAGGACATCCTCGCGAGCATCGCGCTCAAACCGACCGCGAGCCTGCACCTCGAGGCAAACACGGTGGACATCGAAGGACAGTCGGCCGTGATCTCGACGCACGGCCGCCACGACCCTTGCGTCGGCATTCGCGCGACACCGATCGCCGAGGCCATGGTGGCCATCGTGCTGCTCGATCATCTGCTGCGCCACCGCGCACAGAACTTCGACCTGCTCACCCGGCAAGGTGCGTGGGCGACGGATACCGACAACTGACACAAAACGAGAGGGCCTGCCGATGAATCCGCATACCGAATCCGCTCCGATCACGTCCGACCGCGCACGCGCCAGCGTGGCGCCGCACCGGGTTGTCCCCCACCCGGAATCGCAACGTCTGCCCCGGGTCGCACTGCAGTGCGACGACGTCCGGCAGTTTCTCGACGACACCGCGCACATCACGACGCGTTCGCTCGAATATGTGCCGTACAGCCGTTTCACGTTGACCGAATCGGTCCAGCGGATCTGGGGGACGTCGCTGATCGACACGCTCCGTGCGCTGATCGTCGCGCGCCGCAGTGGCGGCTTCGTGCTGGATATCGCCGAGGCCACCACGAACGACGAAGACCTGATTCGTTTCACGACCGCGCTTGCGCATGCGATCGGCACGCCCGACAACGACGTGCTGTCGGGCAAGTTCTACGCGCGCCTGCCGGTGCAGAGCAAGGACGTGACGCCACAGAGCAGCAACCTGTTCCAGCCGTACCGCACCTTCGGGCTGCATACCGACGGCGCGGCGTCGCCGAGCCCGACCACCGACTGGCTGGTATTCGGCAAGACCGTCGAGCGTCACGTCAAGGGCGGCCGGAACCGGCTGCTGCACCTCGACGACTGGCGCGACCTGCGACGCTTCGCGGACGCGCCGCAGGGCCGCAAGCCGTTCCTGATCGCGTTGCCGCCGTCCAACGATCCGCGTCAGCAGCAATGGGGCAACAACGTACGCAGCCAGCCGATGGACCGGCCGATCTTCTTCGACTGGCACGACGAGCTGTGTGTCCGTTTCGCCGACCAGTTCATCCATCCGACGACGCTGGAAGACGCTGCGTACCTGCGCGAGTTCGTCGAGTCGATCGAATCGGACCCGGCGGTCGAGTACCTGACGATTCCGGTCGGTTCGATGATGTTCCTGAACAACAACTACTGGCTGCATGGTCGCGAGGTGTTCGAACCGCACCCGGAGCTGTTCCGCGAAATCATCCGGATGCGCGGCATGTTGCGCGCGGCGTAAGCGACCTGCGGATTCGCCCCGACCTAACGAGGATCGCCCATGACCCAGCAATCCGATGCGGATCGCCCCGTCGCGCTCGTGACCGGCGCGAGCCGCGGCATCGGCCGCGCCGTGGCGCGCGGCCTGGCCGCTGATGGCTATACGGTGGCGCTCGTCGCGCGCACCCCGGCGGCGCTCGATTCCGTCGCCACCGACATCGTGGCGTCCGGCGCCGCGCCGCCGATCGTGCATGCGCTCGACGTTGGCGACGAAACCGCGGTCGCCGACGCGATCCGGGCCGTGCATGCGTGCACCGGCCGGATCGACCTGCTGTTCAACGGCGCCGGCATCGTCCGACGCGGTACCGCCGCATTGAGCGACGCCGACGCGCGCGAGCTGATCGACACCAATCTGCTCGGCGCGCTCAACGTGATTCGCGCCGTCGCACCGTTCATGCGGCGCTCGCGCAGCGGCCACATCGTCAATGTCGCATCGCGCTCCGCGCTGCTGCCGAAGGCCGGTAACGGGGGCTACGCAGCCAGCAAGGCCGCGCTGCGCGCATACGGCGACGCGTTGTACCAGGAGCTCGCACGCGACGGCGTCAAGGTCACGACGCTGTGTCCGAGCTACGTGCACACGGATCAGAGCGCCCGCCAGACGTGGCTGCCCGACGACGACAAGATTCCCGCGGACGACGTCTATCGGACCGTGCGGTATCTGCTGTCGCTGTCGCCGGCCGCGTCGGTGCGCGAGCTGACGATCGAATGCACGCATGTCGTCGCATACGGGGAGCAGTACGTATGAGCGTTTCCACCGTCGTCCTGATCGGCTTCAAGTCGTGCGGCAAGAGCACCTACGGGCCGCTGCTGGCCGCGCGCCTGCAGGGTCGGTGCGCGGATCTCGACCGCGTGCTCGAGCAGCGGCACGAGGCAGCGAGCGGCGAACGGCTCGCGGCGCACGAGATCTTCGAGCGGCACGGCGCCGCGCATTTCGCGCACCTGGAAGGCGCCTCGCTCGACGAACTGTGCGCCTTCGGCGACGACGCGCCCGAGCGTCCGGCCGTGCTCGCGACGACGGGCGCGACCGCGCTTTCCCTCGCCAATGTCGCCCGGTTGCGCCAGCTGGGCCCGCTCGTGCTGCTCGATACGCCACGCGAGACGATCCGCCGGCGCTGGTTTTGCGGGCGTCTGCCGGCGTTCGTCGATGCCGCGGATCCCGACGCCTCGTTCGCACGTCTGTACGACGAGCGCCTGCCGGCTTACCGGTCCGCGGCGGATTTCATCGTCGCAACGGGGGGCGCGACGGACGCCAACGTGATCGATACGATCGTCGCGCTGCTGCGCGGAGCACTGCCGGCGACCGGCGTCGCGGCGGACTAGATGGCCGACGTCGGGATTGCCGCCGCGCGGCCGCTCGAGGGTGTCTCGAAACACATCGCGACCGGCTCGATCATGCTGGCGACGATCCTGACCGGGCTCGACAGCACGATCGCCAACGTCGCGCTGCCGCAGATCCAGCGCAGCCTGGGCGTCTCGCAGGACGCGGTCGTGCTGGTGCTGACGTCCTACGTCGTCGCCACGGCGATCGCCACGCCGCTCGTCGGCTGGCTCGCCGCGCGGCTCGGACGCAAGACACTCTATCTGCTGTCGATTGCCGGCTTCACGGGCGCGTCGGTCTGGTGCGGTGCCGCGACGACGCTCACGTTGCTGGTGTGGGCTCGCATTGCGCAAGGCGTATTCGGCGCCGCGCTGATTCCGTTGTCGCAAGCGCTCATCCTCGACATCAATCCGCAGGAAAACCACGCGCGCGCACTGTCGCATTGGGGTGCCGGCGTGATGCTCGGGCCCATTCTCGGCCCGGTGGTCGGCGGGCTCGTCGGCCAGTGGCAAGGGTGGCGCTGGGTGTTCTATGTGAACGTGCCGGTCGGGCTGCTTGCGTTTGCCGGCGTCGCGGCATGGATCGGTCGCACCTCCCGGGTCCATGCGAGACCGTTCGATGTCGTCGGTTTCGTCACATTGTCTGCGGCGGTCGGGTTTCTGCAGACGGTATTGGATACCGGCCAGCAAGCCGGATGGTTCGGAGCGCCCCGCATCGTCGCGGCCACCGCGATCGCCGTCGTCGCGTTCGGGCTGTTCGTGCGGCACGTGATGCGCACGCCGACAGGCGGGTTCTTCGAACGGCGCCTCCTGGCCGACCGCAACTACGTCACGGGCCTGTGCTTCACCGCGATCGTCGGCGTCGTGCTGTTTGCCACGCGTGCGCTGCTGCCGCAGTTGCTCGTGCACGTCGAGCAATACTCGATCGTCGCGACCGGCCTGCTGATGGCACCGACCGGCGTCGGCACGCTCGCCGCGATGCTCGCGGCGGGCGCGGTCATCAAGCGCATCGATCCGCGGCGCCTGATGGCGGGCGGCTTCCTCATTGCATCAATTGCGCTGCTCGAGCTCTGCCTGCTGGAGCGTCCCGTCTCGGCCGTGTCGATCATCGTGTCCGGCACGATACTCGGCGTCGGGCTCGGGCTCATCTTCGCGCCGCTCAACGCGACGACGTTCGCGACGCTGGATGCCGGATTGCGCGCGGACGGCGCGGCGATCTTCGCGCTGGCGCGCAACGTCGGCAGCAGTGCCGGTGTCGCATTGATGCAATCGCTGCTCACCCGCTTCACCGAAGCGAATCTCGCCACCCGCGCGTGGCCCGACGCCGCATTCGCTGCGTACCAGACCGACTTCCAGTTGCTGCTGGCGATCAATCTCATCGCATTACCGTGGGTGTGCGTCATGAAGTACAGGCGCGCATAGCGACGGCCGGCATCTCGCACTTTCCTGCCAGCGACTTTTTCCGGTTTGCCGCTTGGTGGGCCACGCAATGCTCGCGACAATCCGGCTGACGCATTCGACGATGCGTACGACAACAACCGCTCGGCAGCGGAACAAGGAGACAACCGTGAAACGATTCCTGGCATGCATGCCGGTCATGGCGTGCACGCTCGCCCATGCGCAGAGCAGCGTGACGCTCTACGGCGCCGTGGACGCCGCCCTGACCTATACCAACAACCAGAAAGGCGCGTCGGCGTACCAGGCGTCCAGCGGCGGACGCGCTGGCGACAAGTTCGGACTGCAGGGTATCGAGGATCTCGGCGGTGGACTCAGGACCGTGTTCGTGCTCGAGTCCGGCTTCAGCATCGAGGACGGCAGCGAGCAGCCGGCGAACACCCTGTTCGGCAGGCAGGCGTATGTCGGCCTGAGCGGCGGTTGGGGCACCGTGCTGCTCGGCAGGCAGTACACGCTGACCAACGACTATCTCGGCCCGCTCGGCACCGATACGTTGTTCGCGGGCGGACTCGGTGCGACGCTGGGCGATCTCGATGCTTCGTGGAATTACAACAAGATCAGCAACGTAATCAAGTTCAACAGCAACGACTATCGCGGTTTGCGCTTCAGCACGATGTATAGCCTGGGCGGCGTCGCCGGCCATTTCGCGACGAACCGCGGCTACGGCTTCGGCGCTTCGTACGTGCGCGGCGGGCTGACCGTCGCGGCAGCCTACATGAACATGTCGACGCCTGCGACATCGGTGTTTTGGGCGAGCACGGCTCCAACCGCCGGCGCGGCGTATGCGCTCCCCGTCACGAACCCGATCTACTCCGCCTATACGACGGCGGGCACCCAGCAGGTCGCCGGCGCGGGCGCCGGCTACGCGTTCGGCCGCTCGGAAGTCACGGTGCTTTATACCAACGTGCGGTTCCAGGACATCGTTCGCACCCTCGCGAACCCGGCCGTGCAACCGAACGCGGCGTTCAACAGCTACCAGATCAACTACCAGTTCCGGTTTACCCCGGCAACGATGGCCGGCGTCGGCTACCAGTACGGCGCCGCGCCGCATGCGACCTACCAGGCGGTCGACCTGGGCGCCGCCTACTTCCTTTCGAAAAGCACGTACCTCTACGCGATCGGCGTGTGGGCTCATGCGAGCGGCACCGATTCGACCGGACAGCACGCTGTCCCCGACCTGCTCGGGCTCGCGCCGTCGAGCAACAGCAACCAGCTGGCGCTGCGCATCGGCCTGCGGCACCTGTTCTGATCCTTCGCGCACCGCCTATCTGGAGAACGAGATGAGCACACCCGCCAGCGCAACCGCAGTCCAGCACCCCGCCAGCCGGGACGTCCAGCGCTTCATCGATACCCATCCGCTGTCGGCGCTGCAAATCCGCGTCGTCGTGTTGTGTCTGCTGATCGTCGCGATCGACGGCATCGACATCGGGCTCGCTGCCTATATCGCGCCGTCGGTCCGCCGCGAGTGGGGCCTTTCGATCGCCGAGCTATCCCCCGTGTTCGTGTCGGGGCTCGTCGGGATGATGGTCGGCTCACTGATTTTCGGGCCGCTGGCTGACCGCTGGGGCCGGCGTCCGGTGCTGCTCGCGTCGGTCGCATTCTTCGGCGTCTCGACGCTCGCGACGCTCCTGATCGGCGATGTGTTCGGTTTGTCCGTGCTGCGCTTCGTTTGCGGAATGGGCATCGGCGGTGCGACACCGACCGCCGCGACGCTGACCGCCGAATATGCCCCCGAGCGCCGCCGGTTGTCGATCATCACGATCATGCTGTGCGGCAACTCGCTCGGCTCCGCGTTGGGCGGCGTGATTGCGTCGCAGGTCATCACCCGTTTCGGCTGGCACGCGATGCTGGTGATAGGCGGCGCGGTGCCTATCGCCCTGTTGCCGGCACTGTGGTTCGGGCTCCCCGAGTCGATGCGCTTTCTCGCGCTGCGCCGCCCCGATGCCCAGCCCGAGCTGCGTGCGCTGGCCCGCCACATTGCCGGCAGCCACGGCGATGCCGCGCCCGGCGACGACGTGGTGTTCGTCGCCACCGAGCGGGAAGTCACACGCGCGTCGGTACGGCAACTGCTGTCGCCCGCCTGTGCCCGCGGCACCATGTTGCTGTGGACCACGTTCTTCATGGGCCTGATGGTCCTGTTCCTGATGGCGAACTGGCTGCCGACGATCCTCACCACGGCCGGCGGTTCGATGCGCGCGGCGTCGCTCACGACCGCGCTGTGGTCGGTCGGCGGCACCTGCGGCGGCTTGCTCCTCGGCCAGGCGATGGACCGCTTCCCGCCGCACCGGGTGCTCGCGCTCGCCTACACGGCGGCGTGCGTGCTGATCTTCACGGTTGGCCGGGTCTACGCAACACCCGCGCTCCTCGCGCCGATCGTGTTTCTCGCCGGCTTCTGCATCAGCGGGTCGCAAGTCGGCATCAACGGCCTCGCTGCCGAGTTCTACCCGACGGCCGTGCGCGCGACGGGTGTCGCATGGGCGACCGGCGTCGGCCGCGTCGGCTCGATGCTGGGCTCCGCGCTCGGCGGTTACCTGCTCGCCACCGGCCTGCCGTATGCCACGCTGTTCGCCGCGACCTGCGTCCCGATGCTGATAGCGGCGCTGTGCATGAGTGCCATGCGCCAGCGCGACGCGGATCCGAGCGGCGACCTGTCCTTCAACATCGCGAATCAACGGAAATCCTGACTCATGACCTTGAGAGGCTCGGCGTTTCTCGCCCTCTGGAACGACATCGAAGGCGTGCGCGAAGCGGACTACGATCTCTGGCACACCGTCGAACACGTGCCGCAACGCGTCGGCGTGCCCGGCTTCCTTTCCGGGCGCCGCTATCGTGCAAGCTCCGGTGCGCTGCACTATTTCACGCTGTACGACGTGACCGAGGCTGCCGTCTTCGAATCGCGCGACTACCTGTCGCTCGTCAGCCATCCTACTGCCTGGTCCCGCGCCATGCGGCCGTCGTTCCGCAACGTCGTCCGGGCGGTATGCCGGACTCACTACAGTTCGGGCCACGGCGTCGGCGGCGTGCTCGCATGCGTGCGCATCGCATCCGGCGATGCACCGGACGACGACATCTCGCGAGGCCGCGCGCTCGGCCTCGCATGCCGTTCGCTCGACGGCGTTACCGCCGTGCATTTCGGAGAACGCATCGACAACGCGGCGCCCATCTTCGACGCGTGGCAGATGGGTACGCCGCCTGGCTACGTGCTGCTGCTCGAGGCGGCGCGCGAATCGTCGCTTCTGGCGCGACTGTCCGACGTGGAGGCGCAGCTGGCTGGCGCGTACGGCACCGACCGAATCATGTCGTCGGGCATCTACGATCTGTGCTATACCGCGTGAAATCCGCGTGGATCGCCGGCTCGCCGCGCTTCTTTCCCCCGCACTGGAACCAAGGATAACGAGTGAAAGCATTGCAAAAGACTGCGCCCGCGTTCGGTCTCGAATGGCGCGACGTCCCGTCGCCGACGATCGACGCGGCCGACGACGTGATCGTCGAAGTCGGCGCCGCCGGTGTGTGCGGCAGCGACTTGCACATCTACGACTGGTCGGGAGGGTATGACTTCGTGACGCCCGCGATGCCGGTGACGATCGGCCACGAGTTCGCCGGCGTCGTGGTCGCACACGGACGAGACGCCCGCACGCTTCCGCTCGGACAGCGCGTGGTCGTGATTCCGTCGGTCGAGTGCAACGTCTGCAGGCACTGCGCGGCCGGTCGGCCCGACGACTGTCAGGACCGACGAGGCATCGGCATGCTGCGCGACGGCGCATTCACGAAATTCGTGAAAGTACCGGCCCGTAACTGCCTGCCGTTGCCCGACGGCTTCGACCTGTCGATCGCGGCGCTGTGCGAACCGCTGTCGATCGCCCTGAGCGCTGTGGAAACCGGCGACACGCGCGCGGGCGACAAGGTGCTCGTGCTGGGCCCCGGCAGCATCGGCCAGGCTATCGCGCTGCTCACCGAGCAGCGTGGCGCGCAGGTCGTCGTTGCTGGCTACGACGACGAGCAGCGGCTTGCCGGCATGCGCGCACTCGGAATCGAGCGAACCGTCGACCTCAAGCGGCAGTCGCCGCGCGACGCCGCCGCACTGGTCGGCACCGATGCGTTCGACATCGTGATCGACGCAGCCGGCGTCCAGTCGGCCGTCGACAGCGGTCTCAGCGTCCTGCGCGCGTCCGGCGTAATGGTGCTGTGCGGAATTCACGCAAACGGCGTCACCTTCGACGGCGCGCGCTTCGTCCGGATGCGCCACCAGATTCGCGGTACCTATCGAGCCACGCGCCGGACCTGGCGGAACGTGGTCGATTTCGTGATCGCCAATGAGGCACGTCTCGCTCGACTGATCTCCCATCGGTTGCCGTTGTCGGAAGCGCTCATGTCGTTCGAGCTCGCGAAATCCAAGGTCAGCGGAAAAATCGTACTGATTCCTTGAAGGCCGATGCAGGCGGTATGACCGGGCAGGCGCTACGCACCGACATCGCTGGTCGGACGCTCCGCCTAGTGCGTGTGCTCGTGCAACGCCCCCGGAATGAACCGCTGTTCGAGGCCGCCATCGCCGAGCCACGCGCGGGTCCGCTCGGCCGCGAGTTCGATCAACGCCTTGCACCGGGTGTAGTCGTACGGCGAGACGTCGAGCGGACATAGGGGCGGCACGACGCAGATCGTGGCGCGACTTTCGTAGAACTCCAGATCGCGCACGAGTTGGCGCGCGATCACGAGCGTCAGCGCATGCATCGCCTGCGCGATTGCGCTTCCCGGTGGCTTGCGCAACGCGCACGCAAAGCCGGCCGGCAGCACGACGATGCGCGTCGCGCCCCGCGCGACGGCTATCGAGATCGGCGTATTGTTCGCGACGCCGCCATCGACCATCAGTCGATCGTCGATCCGCACCGGCGGAAACACGCCCGGGATCGCCGCGCTGGCGAGCACGGCGTCGACGACGGAGCCCGACGACAGCACGATTTCGTTGCCGCTGAGCATGTCGGTCGCGACGACGTGCAGCGGCAGCGATGCGCGCTCCACGTATCGATACCGCAGATGCCGTTCCAGCAGCATGCGCAGCGCGGTCGCCTCGACGAGGTGTGCGCGGTTCTGCAGAACCGTCCTTAACAGGCCGAGCATCGAAAACGGCATGATGTCGCGCCGGCGGATGCTGCACCACAGCGCTTCGAGCTTCGCGACGCCGTCGCCGTCGGGCTGCCCGGCGAAATACGCGGCGTTGATCGCACCAGCGGACGCGCCGACCACGAAGTCAGGCCGTTCACCGTGATTGAGCAGTTCGCGCAGCATGCCCACCTCGATCGCACCGAGGCTGCCCCCGCCGGCAAACACGAAAGCGGTCCGTTCCGGACTCGCGCTTCGATCGAGGGCCATGGTTGTCTCCCGTACCGGGCCAGTAGAGAAGGTTGAACGCCGAAGTCTGCGATACAGATTCGCACAATTTGGCGGGCCGCTCAATCTCGCTCATGCCGACGATCAGCCCCTTCTCCGTTCGCGTCAGATCCTGCGCGAAGTCTTTCGAATATGCCGGTCTTGCATATCTTCACGAAGCTATCGGCATCGGGCGCAAAAGCCGCCACATCGACAAGGCCGGTCACGTTCGGACCATTGCCTGCTTCGGTGACGACGGCACCGCCATGCGCTGCGGCACGGCGGCGGCCCGAACGCCCGGCCACCGCCGAACCGCGGGCCCCACTCGCCCACCCTCACCCAACCACGACCTGCTGCCCAGGACTGATCGCGCCCGGATCGTTCGCCAGATTCCGGTTGAGTTGCAGGATCTCGTTGAGCGCGACGTTGATCCGCTGACCGTCCGACATCTGCTGCTGTTGATCGGCCGGCACGTGGGCCGCGGCAAGCAGCGATCCTTCGTGACGTTCGGCGATCGTCCACAACGAATCTCCCGGGGCCACATTCACCGTCAGCGGCGTGGCGCTTGCCGAACTCGACGGAGGCTGCGCCGGTTGCGACGGTGTCGCGGATGCGTTCGGTTGCGACGGCGTCGCCGACGCGCTCGGCTGAACCGGCGCCGTCGTCGCCCCTGGCGACGGCGCAAGCGACGCGCCCGGCGTCGGCATCCCGTTGCTCGGGCCCAGATGATTCGTCGATGAACCGGGTGGCTTGTGCTTGTCGTGCGACGCCGTCACCGACGTAATCAGGCTGATCCCTTGCGTGATGCCGAAGATCGCCACCGGCGCGAGCGCGATGCCGGTCGGCAAGCGCGCCAGCCACGGCGTCGCGTTCGGGAAATGCGAATGCAGGCGCCCGGCACCGAGCAGCAAGCCCGACATCGTCGTCAGCGTGCCGGTGTACGGATCGCTCGTCATCGCGGTATGAATGCCGCCCGCGATGCTCATTGCCGAGGTCACGTAATCGCCGGTCGCGCTCAGGGTACGCGCGAGCTGGCTGCGATTGTCGGCATTCATGCCGCGCAGGCTGCCCCGGTAGACGATGCCGGTATACGCGGCGCCGAACATTCCGCCCAGGGCCTGTCCGCCGGCCAGCAAGTCGCCTGTCGCTCTCACCTTGTCCACGTTCAACTTGATCGCGACGCCGTAACCGCCCAGCGAAAGCACGCGGCCGATCCGGCCGACCGAGTGCCGCGGGCTGCCGTGGTGCAGCAGCTTCAGCGACGTCCCGCCCACCACGCCCTGCATCTGCGAGAGCATGTCGGCGGCGATCGCCTTCGTATGCATGACCGTGTCGTCGAACGACAGCTGGCCGTCGTCGTTGAGCCCGCGCAGCTGCGCAGCCTTGGCCTTGCCTTCGTACGCGATCTGCTCCAGTTGCGCGCCGCGCCCCGCCACGTCGAAGCCGTTCACCTTCAGTTGCGTCTGCAACCCGCGCACGAGCCGGTCGACGACCCGGTCGAACACGCGCGGATCACCGTTCTTCAGGCTGGCGACCGCACCGTGATGCAGCGCCTGGAACACGCGGCCGACCCGCAGCCCCGCGTAAAAGGAATTCGTCGCGGTACGTACCGGTTCCTTGCCGACCGTAACGAGCACGCCGGCCCCGGCGGCGCCGGTCACGGCCGCCGCTCCGAGGTCGCCGCCGGCCCGCCGCCACCACGACGTGGGCGGCCGGTTGACGCCGATCGGCTCGTTGTGCACCCGCAGCGCATGCAACTCCGCCTGTGCGCGCTGCGCGTCGGGAATATCGACCTTCGCGAGTTGCGCGGCCTCCCGGCGGCTCGTACCGATCGGCTTCGTGCCGTCGTTGAGCAGCGCGGGATCGCGCACGACCGCACGCCAGTAGTCGAGCGGGTCCGCCGCGGCCGGCTGCGCGCGCGTCTTCACCCGTTTGGGCACGCTGCTGCCGTATTGCTCCAGCCAGCGCCCGCCGAACGTGCGCGCGCCCTTGTCCGTGGGGAAGCGCGGCTTGTTGCCGTCGGCCTCCCACTGCTTCGTCGCATGCTCGATCGTCGCCTTGCGCGCCTGGTTCAGCCACACCGTCGTGTTGCCTTCGTAGATTTTTTGGCGCAACCCGGCGATTTCGGCGGGTGTCATCCCTTGCGCGGCGCCGAGCCGCTCGACCTCCGCGAACAGCAACTGATGTTGATTCGCCAGCGTCTTCCGGTCGACACGTTCGAACACGCGCGTCAACGCATCGGCGCCGTGCAGGCGGTTGATCACGTCGGGCCGCTTGCGGTTGTCGACGATCAGCTTCGCGAGCGCGCTGGTGAGCTCCTGGTTGCCGATGAAGTCGGCGCCGTGCGTGCCGTACGACAGCCCCATGTGGACCCATTCGAGCCCCTTGCGCTCGAGCACCGCGCGCAACAGCTTCTCGTGCCCCGCGCCCGGCACCGATTCCGGCACCGTGTCCCAGCCGTGGAACGTGACCATCACGTTCGGCGCGACCGTGTCGGGATGCGCGTTCGACCAGCGTTCGAGCGCCGTGACGACCCGCACATAGTCGTGATACGTGTCGTTGGTGCCCGACTGGAACCGGTAGTCGACACCGGACACGAGCGCGCGCGACGGCGCCGTCTCGAGCCGGATCGCGAAACCCGTGCGCGCCGCCTCGTCGAGCCAGCGGTGCAGATGGTCGAGATCGTCGAGCGCGAGCGCTTTTCCTTTCGAGCCCGGCGCGGGATGAATCATTCCGTTCTCGCCGTCGAACGTCGCGTTCTTCTGGTCGCCGAGTGCCTTCACCGCGCGCAGGAAATCCGGATCGTGCGCCTTGCCGAGCGCCGCCGCGAGCGAATGCGGGTCGATCACGAGCGTGACGACCGGCGTCACGCCGCCGTACCGTTCGACCTGCGCGCCCATCAGCGCAGGATCGTCGCTCAACGAGTACGAACGCGCCATCGGCACCATCCGATCCTGCAACTGCGGGTCCGAGCGCGTGAAGAATTGCCGGACCCGCTTGTCGGCGACGGTCGCCGCGCCGACGCGGCGCGTGTGCGGGCGCAGCTTGCCGTTGACCGGCAGGAATCGCGATGCCGACGTCGACACGTCGCGCGCGACATACAGCTTGTTGTTCAGCGTGCGCCACATGCCGACGTCGACCATCACGGCCTGCGGGTCGCCCTTCAGCACGAGATTCACGTTGCCGGGCCGCTGCGCCTGCTTGTTGTACGCCTCGACCTGGTCGTGGGTCGGGAAATAATCGTCGGACTTCGCCGCGCCGTTGCGCAGGCTGAACTCGACAACCGTGGCCGACGGCAACCCCGGCTGGTACGGTTCGATCGACAGCGGCTCGGGCGCCGGACCACTGCTCCCCACGCGCCGCAATTCGCCGAGCACGTCGTTGTAGCCGTGCTGGAGGCGGGCCGCCAGCGCGCGGAAAGCGGCCGACTGCTGGCCGCGCGCCTGCGCGTCGGACACTTGCTCCTTGAGCGCTTTCTCACGCGCCTCGAGCGCCGCGACGCGCGTCGGCCGCGCACTGTTCAGGAAGTCGCGCGGCTGCAACTGCGTGAGCAGGAAATGCACGTCCGCGCCGAAGCGATCGGTACCGATCGGCATTTCGTCGAGCGGGATGCCCGGCTTGTTCTGGTTGCCCGCGTGCTTGATCTCGTCGAACCAGCGCATCTCGCCGTTGCGCACCGCGATCGCGCCGAGCGGACTGTCGAGCGCCTCGGCCACCGCCTGGTCCGTCTTGAACACGTAGATCACGTGACGCCCGCCGTCCAGCGAGCCGTTGCGGATCGCGGTCAACAGGTGCGACACGCCGTTGCCGCTGAAGTCGACCGCGTTGAGCGTGGACTTGTCCGACGGCAACAGGTGCGGATCGACCGGCGGCCGCGGCGCCGCGTTCGTGCCGCCGCCCTGTTCCGCGGCTGCCAGCGGCTTGCGGACCGGCACGATCGACTGGAACATGTCGCCGGCCGAGCGCAACGGTTTCTTGTCGGTGGCAGCGGCGTCCTTCGCCGGCCGGAACCCGCCGATGCGATCGACGACCTCGGGCCTGACGTCGCTGACCACGAACCGGATACCGCGGCGCGGCGAGCGGCCGACCGGAATGCCGCCGCGGCGCCGTCGCCGGAACACCGTCCGCAGGTTCTGCTCGGGAATCTCGGTATCGCCGAGCGGCGCCTTCTCGACGTACTTCCATTCGTGGTTCGTGTTGCGCTGTGCGTAGCCAAGCACCTTGCCCGTCTCGTCCTCGACCACGTGAATCCAGCGGCGCTCACCTTCGACCGCGCGCACCGCCTGGCGCGGCCGCTTGAAGGCCGGCGCGTCCTGCAGCTTCGACACGTCGGCGGCGAGCACGGGATCGATCGTGCCGGCCGCCCCCTTCACGGGCCACGACGTCTTGCCGTCCGGCGTCTCGATCTTCGACGGGCCGCCGAGCTGCACCAGTTCGTCGTGCGCGACCGGCGATACATAGAAATCGTACTGGCGCCGCGCGCGGCGCCCGTGGCCGGCGGCTTGCTCCAGCGCCTTTTGAAGCGTCTGCTGCACGCGTTTGCCGTTCAGCATCCGCGCCGGGCCGAGCGTGCCGTACGCATCGGTTTCGAGTACCGCGACGACCGCCGGCAGCGCGTGTTCGACGCCGTCGGCGGGCGGCACGGTATGCGCCGTGATCAGCACGTGCGCGTTGGATCCGAGCTGGCGCGCCAGGCCGTCGAGCGTCGGCGCGTGCCGGCCGTCGACGCGTTTGAGCGTGCGCTGGCCGACGCTGTCGAGCCATGCGGCGGCACGCGCCTGGGATTCGGCCGCTTCAGCCACCGCGGCACTCTGCGGTGTGGCAGGTGCACCCGCATGACCGGAGACGGTGGCGGGCGTCGCCGCGCCGGACGGGTCGCCGGCGGTGCCCGCGAGGCGGCCGGTGGCCGGGTCCGCTCCGCCGAGCATCGGCCAGACCGGGCGGCCGCCGACCGAGCCGACCGCGCGCAATCCGGCGGCATGCACGGCCGCATAGCCTTCCGGCAATCCGGAACCATCGACGCCGGCGAGCCGGTACGACACATTGCCGGTAGCCGCGTCACGGGTTCGCACGACATACATGTCGACGCCGGCCGGCTTGAACAGCTCGCCGCCGGGCGTCGTGATGCGCAGCGCGCGTGCCGGATCGTGGCCGAGCGCCGACAACAGCACGACGTCGGCCGGCGCGGCGGCCTCGACGGCGGCCAGGTTCGCGGCCGCCTGGGCCGCGACGCGTTCCTGCGCCGTCAGGTCACCCTGCGCGAACGCGGTTGCGTCCGGCAGCGCATCGGCCGGCACGTACGCGTGATGGCGCGGCCCGGTATGCTCCGCATCGAGTGCCGGGCCGAGATCATCGTGCGCGACCACCCGCGTGCCTTCCGGCAACGCGCGCTGTGCATCGGGCATCGCGTGGCCCGGCGCGTGCGTTGCCTCGGCCGTCGCGTCGGGCACCGTGCCGCTGAAGCGGAACCAGCCGTCCTCGGGATCGAGCGCGCCGAAATCTGTGCCGCTGCCGAGCACGATACTGCCGTCGTGCGTGACGAATTCGACGCGCAGGTTGGTCAGGCCTGCTTCGTCGAACGCCTGCATCACGCCGTCGATCACGCGGGTCGGCTGCGGTTCGTCGAGGAAATAGCTCGGCCAGCGCTGGCTCACGGTGCCGCCGGCGCGCGTGACGCGCGCGGTGTCGCCGATCACGCCCGGCCGATCGGTCAGCGCGCTGCGGAACGGATGGTCGAGCGTGACCGATTCGAACGTACCGTCCGGAATCGCGGTGAAGTCGTAGCCGGGATCGGCAAAGGTCGGATCGGCCACGCGCGGCACCGTCGGACGCACCGGCGCCTCGCGCATCGGCGGGGCCGCCGTGTACGCGGTGGCCGACGAAGGCTCGGCGCCCGACCCGGCGGGGAGCGCCGGGCGTCCCGCGCGCGTCGGGTCGCCGCGGAAGCTCTGCATCGCCAGGCGATCCTTGTCGACCTGGCCGGTCGGCCGCGTCCCGCGCACGGCCGCCGAACCGTCGGGCTGCACGAGCAGGATGTCCGGCGGCGCCCACACCGTCGTCGGCCGGCCCGTGAGCTCGGACAGACGCTGTGCGAGCGTGGCGGCAAACGTCGTACTCGCGGCCTTCACCTGGCCAGGCGCGACCCGCAACGGATCGTGCTTGGTCGACCCGCCGAAGCACGAGTACAGCGTCACGTCCTGCCCCGGTTCGAGATGCGGCGCGACGCGCGCGGCCACCTCGTCCGGCGTGAGCGGCCGGCCTTCGGGGCCCAGCATCGCGTCGGCCGACATCCCGTGTCCT
Source organism: Burkholderia sp. YIM B11467 (assembly GCF_052952715.1). Taxonomy (NCBI): domain Bacteria; kingdom Pseudomonadati; phylum Pseudomonadota; class Betaproteobacteria; order Burkholderiales; family Burkholderiaceae; genus Burkholderia; species Burkholderia sp. YIM B11467. Next base: position 468,079 of record NZ_JBQVSQ010000002.1, on the reverse strand, counting down.
AACACCACGTGATGGCCGGGCGGCGACATCAGCGCGCGCGCGCCGATCGCATGCAGCGGGTCGCTGGGCGGCATCAGCAGCGTGTCGGCCGGGCGCAGGAATTCGGGGTGCTGCGTCGCGTCGACGCCGGTCACGTCGTCGAATCCCGTCTGCAGGATCGACTGGCCGTGGATCGTCGTCGTGACGACGCCGCCGTCGACGATCCTGCGATCCGTATAGACCCGGCTGTTCTTCGGATAAGTCTTCTGCGGGATGCCGGACAGGCCGTCGTCGGCCTCGTCCGCGACGGCCCGCTCGGCGCGCGCCGCCCATTCGTCCGCCGTGAAGATCTGCCCGGGCCCGACCTCGACGATCGGGGTCGGCACATCGATCGGCGTCGGCACATAAACAGGCGGCTCGCCCGCGTCCGGCTCGGCGCCGAGACGCGGATGCGCGGGCCCGCGCGGCGGCGACACCGGCTGCCCGGCATCGCGTTGCGCACCGGCGTTGCCGCGCCGCCCGCTGTCCGCTTCCGGATCGATCTGCGCTTCGATCGGGCGCACCGGTTCGACCGGCGCGTCGCCATGCGCGGCCGCGTTCGGCACGGGCTCGCCGCGTCGCGCGAACACCATCGGCGGTTCGCTCGCGTCGGGTGCCTCCGGGATATGCAGGTAGAGCCGCGTCGACACGTCGGGGTCGTGCGCCGGCACGACGATGTCGTCGCCGTTCGGATACAGGTAGAGCGCCCCGGTGCCGCGCACCGAGTTGGACGCGATCGACGCGATCACGGGCACCTGCAGCTCGTATGCCAGTTCCTGCGCGAACGGGTAGCCGCCGGAGCCCAGATAACACCCCGTCAGCAGCACGCCGTTGCCTTCGGTATAGGCGGGATCCTCGAGCAGCTTGCGTGCGAATTCCCTCGGCGACATCGTGGTGCCGTCTTGCGTGACGGCGCTCGAACTGTCCCAGCTCACGTCGCGCGGCCGCGTGCCGTGCGATTCGGCGATGTCGAAACCCGACACCTTCAGGAATTGCCGCGCGGTCGCATGGCCGAGCAGGTTCACGACGCTCGAACCCGGCACCGGCCGCAACTCCAGCGGATTGACGCGAACCGGCTGCGCACGGCCCGGCGAGAACTTGCCGTTCACGTCCGGTTCGATCTGGAAACGCGCGAGCCGGCGGCCCGGATCGGGGATCGCGCGCCGCCACCCGGCCGCGTCGTCGTTGCCGAGCCGGCCGAATACCGGCGCCTGGATCAGGTCCGCGAATTCCTGCAGCAACTCGGGATCGGCGCCGCTGTGCGGCCCCTCCAGCGCAACCGGCACGCCCGGCGTGTAGCCCTTCCACGCCAGCTCCTCCAGCGCGTACGTCATCTCGAGCGCACTCGCCGAGCGGCCGCTGCGTGGATTGACGATCGCCCCGCGATTCGTCAGTACGCGCCACACGTACACGCCGAGCGGCACGCGTGACTGCCCCGACGCGTCGCGGCCGCCCCAGCGGTTCGAAACCGGGCGCGGCGCCACGGTGCTCCAGTCGACCGCATGCGCGCCTTGATCGATGACCGCCAAAGCCGGCGAGAACCGGTAGGTGCGCGGCGCATGCTGCACCGAGTGGTCGGGCTTCCCCGCGTAACTGGGGGCGCCGGGTTCCAGCTCGATGCCGGCCGTATAGCCGGAATCGGGGCCGTCGCTGCGATAGCGCGGCGAACGCCACACGACGAAGCCGCTCGAGCCGTACACATCCACCCCCAGCACGTTCGCCAGCAGTTGCGCGAACGACGTCACGCGCGTGCCCGAGCCGCAGGCATAAAGGATCACCGGCGATTTGCCGTCCCAGCCGCTCTGGCGCACCATCGCGGCCACGTCGTCGGCGCTCATCGGCTTGCCGGTCGCGCTCGCCAACGCATCGGACCACGCGTGCGCGTACACGGCGAAGTAGCCGGGCGGCACCGGCATCAACGGCCGCTCGCCCGCCGGCAGCCGGTTCTCGGGCTGCGACGGGTGGTTCGAATAGATCGCGAGGTCGGCTTCGCGGCGCGGATACGCGCCCCACTGCGTTTCGTGCATGCCGCCCAGCGCGTTGACCACGTCGATGCGCTTGCCGTCCTCGAAGCGGATCAACGGCTTGGCCGGATCGAATCCGCGCGGATACACCACACGCAGCGTGCGATCGTACGTATCGTTCATCGACAGGGTCAGCGCCTTGCCGGCATTGTCGAACCCGACATGGCCGACCATCGCTTCGGGCGGCACCGTGCCGTCCGCAGCGAGCCTCGTGGTGTCGACCAGCGCGACCTGGTAGCGGCCCGCCACCGTCCCGCCGAGCGCGACCATCATCGCGTCGTGGTACGACGCATATCGCGTCACGCCGATCGTGCCGTCCTCTTCGGCCGCCGCGGCCGCGCGTGCCGCCGCATCGTCGCCCGCGGCCGCGCGCCGTTCGTCCGCGTTCGCCGCGCGGATGTCGTCCGACAGGTTGCCGCGGTCGGTCGCGGGCAGTCCGTCCGCCTCCGGGTTGCGCACGTTGCCTTCGGTGTCCTCCAGCGCGTACACGTAGTATTCGATGTCTTCGAGACGGTTGCCGCCGGCGAGAACCGATCCGACCACGGTGCGCAGCACGTCCGGATCGGCCGCCGCCCGCGCGGGAATTTCCCACGACGCAGGGTGTCCCGTCGTTGCCGGCGTGCCGGCCTCGGCCGGCGGCGCTTCGTCGGCGGCCAGCGCATGCGCGATCGCCGGCGTCGGTTCGCCGTCGATGGCCTCCGTGTCGGGCGCCAGCCGCAACGGGATCGCGTCGCCTTCTTCCGGTGTGCCCTGCGTGCGGCGCGCCCGCAGCCACGCGGAGAATCGCGACCGCAGCCCCGCGTCGGCCGGCGACACCGGTTCGCCATCGTCGGCCGATTCGCCGAAACTGTTCGCCTGCTCCTCCGCGTGTTGCCACGGGTTGCCGATCTCGCCGACCGCGAGACGCTGGTTCGCGAGCCCGTTGGCGAGCATCGAGTTCGCGACGTCGACCGCGACCGGCCTCGGTGCCGACGGCGGCTCGGGCGTCTTCGTGATCGCGCGGATCGGCCGCTCCATCAGCGTGTGCGAGCCGAGGCCCATCTGCGCAACGCCGATCCCGAGGTTCAGCAACTGCTGTGCGCGATCGGAGTCGGACATCGCGTCCCAGTTCTTCACCAGCGACACACCCTGGTCGAGCATCTGGTAACCGCCGATCGCGCCGCCGGTCACGTTGAACACGCCGGCCGTGCGGCCGGTCATCTGCGCGAGTGTCTGGAACGCATCGGCCCCCTGCGTCAAACGGCCGACACCGGCCGCCTCGGCCGTGACACCCTCGCCACGCGATGCGAGCGTGATCATGTCGGATACCTGCCCGGTCGTGCGCAGCAGCGACGACGCTTCGGCGAGCGACTTCGCCGCCACGCCGAGCCCGCCGCCCGCCATGCCCGTGCCGCTGCCGATCAGGCTGATCCAGTCGCCGCGCGCCTGCGCATTGCCGAAGCCGATCGACTGGCCGTGATCGCTCAGGTTCTTCAGGTCGGCGATCGCGGTCGGCACGCCGACCGCCATCCCCACGCCGACGGTCGTCCATGCGGCGCCGAGCAGCGCGCCGCCGACCGGCGCGCCGATCCCGCTCGCGACCAGCACGACACCGCCGGCCGCCGCGAGAATGCCCGTGCCGATTTCCAGGTAGTGTTCGACGTGCTGGTACCACTCGGTCTTGTGCGCGTCGATCGACTGGTATTGCGAGAAACCGCCGGTGGCGGAATCGGTCGTCAAGCTCTTCGGCACGTACAGCTGGCCGTCGTCGGACAGCGCATTGTTGTGCTGGTAGTTGTCGACGCTGTCGTATTTCCAGCCGCGATCGTCGATCAGCTGGTACTGGTCCGGATGCCCCGCGACCTGCACCTTGAACAGCGCGCTCGGCGCTGTGCCGGTCCCCTTCGACACGTAGTAGATCGGCACCAGCGACACGACCGCGTGATCGCCGCCGACCTTGCGGATCTGGTCGACGACGGTCTGGATCATCTGCGTCGCGGCCGAATTCTTCGCATACAACGACTGGCTGTTCACGGCCGTACCGTTCTGCAACTGCCCGTTGCTGACGATCAACTGCTCGAGCGTTGCCATCGACGGCACGTCGTTCCGGTCGGTCGGCACCGCGCCCGGGTCGTCCGGCTGAATCCCGAGCCCTGCGCCGACGAAGTTCGTGAGCTGGTCGGAACCGACCGTGAACGTGCGCGACTGGCCGTCGAAGTTCTTCTGGAAGTCGTTGAAATACGCCTGCAGCTGCTGGTCCGGATTGGACTTGAACAGGTTGTAGCTGGCCGTTGCGGCCTGACTGTTCTGCTTGTTCTGCGCGTTCTGCGTCCCTTGCTGGTAACGCAGCTGGAAGTCGACCGCGAAGTTTCCGCTGAACCGGTCGTTGCCCTGCATCTTCGACAGCAGCGCCTTCGACAGCGACGAATCGACACCGGACGACAGCGCCACGCGCACGCTGTCGAAACCGTAGCCCGGGTCGCTGCCGCGCAGCGTGTAGATCACCGCCTTCGCGTTGCTCTTGTCGTCGAGCAGCCAGTTCGCGACGTCGTCCTCGCGCTGCACGGGCACGCCGTTCGCGGTCGGCTGCTGGTCGGCCAGCCCGACCGCCTTGCTGAGCCCCTTGAAGAACTCGGTGCCCTGCCCGTATGGCTGCGGCGTGCCCGTGTTCGTCTGCATCCACTTGTTGTTGAAATCCTTCTCGACGGTGTCGAGCACGACGCCCGCGAACTCGGGCGGCGCGTTGTTCAGGATGTCCTGCATCCACTTGCCGGCCTTGTCGGCGTTCATCGTGTCGTCGTAACGCGCACGCATGCTCGCCTGATCCGTTGCATCCGCATCGGGTTTCTGCATCAGCGGATCGATCTGCGAATGGATGAACTTCGCGTCGAAATGCGGCTGGCCGGCCTGCGTCCACAGTGTCTGGCGCTCGTCCAGCGAGAACGACGCGTCCATGTTGGTCTTCAGCACCTGCAGCGCGGCGCCGGGATTGCTGCCCGGATCATGCATCAGCTGGTCGACCTGCTGCTTCGTGTACTGCAGCCGCACGTCGGGTGCCGCCGCGAGCAGCGTCTGGATCTTCTGGTACGCGGGCGAGTTCTTGTCGACGTGCGCCATCGCATACGCAAACACGCCACCCGCCTGGTCGATCTGTGCGTTCAGTGCCTTGGCGTCCGCCTCGCTCAGGCCCGCCGGGTTCACCGGCACGCCCGTCAGCTTGACGAACGCCTCCGCGAGCGGATTCTGCGCGGCCAGCGCCTGTTCCTGCTTCGACAGCTTCGGGTCGTTCGGATCGACGGTCTGGCCCGTGTCCTGCATCAGCGCGAAGCTGACCGGATCCGACTGCGCGAGCTGCTTCATCTGCGGCGTCAGCGACGGATCGTCGGGATTGATCGTCGCGATCGTACGCGTGAGCTGGCTTTGCTCGCCGAATACGTCGACGAGGCCGGTGTACCACATGCCGTCGTGGTTCTGCTTCACGGACGCGACGGCCTGGTTTTGCTCGTCGGGCGTCACGTAGGTCAGCGCGGTGTCGTCACTGCCCGTCACCACCTTGTCGTACTGGCTCTGCGCCTGCGACATTTCCTGCGTGATGTCGGACTCGTCGGCGCGGCGCAATCCGCCGGGCTCCTTCTGCCACGCCGCATAGTCGGCCTTCGCGTCGTTCAGGCGCAGCGTAGCGGCCGACACGCTGTATTCGTGACGCAATGCGTTCGTCAGCGCCGTGTAGGCGGTGTTGGAGTTGGCATCGGCCGTGCTGGCCGCCTGACGCAACTGCGCGCCGGTATCGGGGTCGTCGCGCCGGATCCCGCCCGGCAACGCGTTGTACTGCTGCAAGTCGGTATTCGCGTCCTGGTCCTGCTGCGCGACCTGCGCAAGCTGGAAGGCCTTTTCGTTGGTCGCGCGCTGCGGCGCCGATTCCGCCGAGACGGTCTTCTGCGCGTCGTCGAGGACTTCGCCGAGCACGGGATCGTTCGGCGTCGCGTTGCGCAGATCCGATGCGACGCCCGCGATCGCTTTGTTCGTGTCGCCGCCGCCGTCGGCGGCCACGCGCATCTGGTTTTCGACGGCCACCTGCACCGCGCCCCACGCGGATTCGGCCTTCTTGACCTGGTTGTCGAGGTCGGCTTGCGACGCGCCCTGGTCGTTCAGGCGCTTGAGCGTCGCCATCTCCGCCTGCGCGAGCTGAAGCAGGCGCTGCGTCTCGGCCTGTGCCGCGGCGAGGGCCTTCTGGTCGGGCGTCTGAGCCGGCGGGGCACTGGCGGCGTTGTTGTTCGTCCCGTTGTTGTTCGTCGGGTTGTTGTCGTTCTGCGGCTGCGGCACGTCAACCGGTCCGCCCCCGCCTCCCACTGCCATCAACACCATGTCCGTTCTCCCGCGGCATGCGTGACGTTCCGGGCAAGCGGCAGGCCGCCACGCGCAATGGTCCATTGTGCCGAACCGATCGCGCGCAAAAAGTCGCGAATTACGTAGTCCGCGGCACGGTTAAGCCGGCAGCGGCAAACGCGCGCTACGAACAGCGCGCGCGGAAAACGGGCGTGGCTTGCCGATCGCGGTTCGATGCCGTCCGAACGGTAAATTTTTCCCGTTGCCGCCGGCCGTGCCGTCCATTCATACTGATTGGTCGGGAGAAACCCGGCGCGGCGGCCGTGCGCGCCGTTGCGACGAACCTCCACACACCACGACATTCCCGATGCACTACCACCCCGACGACATCAGCCGGCTGTTCCTGAGCGTGCCGACCTTGCAGTTGAACCGCGCTGCGCCGGCCGAACGGTTTCTTGCTGCCGCGGTCGATACCGGCGTCGAACTCGGGCATGTCCTGCGCGAATATCCGCAGGTCCGCTATCAACCGCTCGATTTCCACTACCTGTGCCAGCAAAGCCTGTCCGTGCTGGACGACCCGCTGCTGGCCGATCTGACGCGCGACATGAATCACGGATGGCGCGGCGCGCACTGGGCCGCGCTGCTGATCGCGTTATCGGGCAATGCACGCTACCTGCCGCATCTCGACGACGTCAGGCGCCATCGCGGTGTCGAGTGGACCGTCGGGCTTGCCGAAGCCGCATCGCATCCGGATGCGTCGTCGGCGGCGTTTCGTGGTTGCCGGTCGATCGTGCGCCTGCGCAATCAGCTTGCCGTGTTGCCGCGCGTCGTCGTTCGACTGAGACCGTGCCCGTCGCCGGAAGCGATCGAAGCCAGGGCGATCGCCGTGCGTGCCGCGTATCGAAGCGGTGGCGTCGACGCCGCGCTGCCGATTGCCCGCCGTTAACCGTTCGACATTTGATTCCGTACCGACGGCTCGACCGGCCTGATGTCGCACTGAAACCGAAACGCGCCGCCGACACCTCGACACGCCCCCTCCCGCGCCACACACTCCCCGACGCCTGCGCCGACACGTCGCGATTCCGCTCGATTTCGCAGAGGACCTTTCCAGTGCAGCGCCTTAATCGACCGTCGCTCGATCTCCAATAATGGCCGCGCGATCCGTCGGCCCGCACGCCGACGCGACCTGCCGGCCACCGGGCCGGGCCAACGATAAAAACTCCTATGCATTCCTACCAAATGAACAAGCATGCCGGCGCGCGCGTCGCGGGGACCTTTTTTGCCGCATGCATCACCGGCTTCGTGCCGGGCGTCGCCCACGCACAGAGCAGCGTGACGCTGTACGGCCTGATCGATACGTCGATCACCTATGCAACCAACCAGCGCACGCAAGGCGCCGGCTCGCCCGGCAGCGGTGCTGTCGCGATGACGAGTGGCGCACTGAACGCGGCGCGCTGGGGGCTGCGCGGCCGCGAGGATCTCGGCGGCGGGATGGCCGCGGTCTTCACGCTCGAAAACGGCTTCTCGGGCACCACCGGCAAGCTGTCGCAGAAAGGCGTCGACCTGTTCGGCCGCCAGGCGTGGATCGGCGTGAGCTCGAAGACGGCCGGCACGCTCACGTTCGGCCGCCAGTACGACCTGATCCTCGATTTCGTGACGCCGCTCGGCGCGTCCGGGCCCGGCTGGGGCGGCAACCTCGCGGTCCATCCGTACGACAACGACGATTCGAACCGCAACCTGCGCATCAACAACGCGGTGAAGTACACGAGCCCGACGTATCACGGACTGACGTTCGGCGCGATGTTCGGCTTCTCGAACACCGCGGGCCAGTTCAGCAACAACGCGGCGTGGAGCGCGGGGCTGTCGTATGCGAACGGGCCGCTGAAGCTCGGCGCCGGCTACCTGAAGATCAGCCGCGACCGCAATGCGCCGAACCCGGACGGCGCGCTGAGCACGGTCGACGGTTCCGCGACGATCACGGGCGGCAACCAGCAGATCTGGGCCGCGGCAGGCCGCTATGCGTTCGGGCCGCATTCGGTCGGCGCCGCATGGTCGCACTCGACCACCGACGGCGTGACGGGTGTGCTCCAGGGCGCCAGCATCGCGCCGCTGAAGGGCGAATCACTGGTGTTCGACAACTTCTCGGTCGACGGGCGCTTCTTCGTCACGCGCGCATTGAGCCTCGCCGCCGCATACACCTACACGATGGGCCGCTTCGACACGCGCACGGGCCAGACACGCCCTAAATGGAACCAGGTCGTCGCGCAGGCCGACTATGCGCTGTCGAAGCGCACGGACGCATACCTCGAAGGCACCTACCAGAGCGTGAGCGGCGGCAACGGCAATCCCGCGTTCAACGCGACCGTCTGGACGCTGACGCCGTCGGCGAACAGCAACCAGGTTGTCGTCGCACTGGGTTTGCGTCACAAGTTCTGACGACGCGGCACCCTGCTCGCTTGATCGCCTACGGAAGCAGGAATGTCTCCCGAACTGTCGCGTCTGCGCAAAAAATGCGGAGAAACTGGTCACGCTGTGACATTTTTCCTAATCTAGTTGCAGCGGCATCGTGTTTCGGTGCTCCGGCCACAACACTCTTTCATATGGCGTCCCGCCGGCTTACGAAACGCATCGCGTGACGGAGCCGGCAGTTTCGCGCCGTTGCGGCCGGATACGTACGTGCAGATGTGGCACGCACCACGCTTTCGACGCAGTCAACCGCTGGAGACGAACGATGAGCAAAACGAACCGATTTGCGGTCCTGGCAGCCTTCGCACTACTGGCCGGTTGCCACCACGCGGCGAAAACACCCGAGAATGCCGGCATGGCGCCAACGCCGTCGAGCGAAGCCGTCGCAACGGTGGCGGCCGACGAGCTCAACAATCCGAACGGCCCGCTCGCGAAGCGCAGCATCTATTTCGATTTCGACCAGTACTCCGTGAAACCCGAATACCAGTCGCTGCTGCAGGCGCACGCCGACTACCTGCGCAGCCATCCGGCGCGGCACGTGCTGATCCAGGGCAATACCGACGAACGCGGCACGTCCGAATACAACCTCGCGCTCGGCGAGCGCCGTTCGCAGGCCGTGATGAGCGTGCTCGAAACGCTCGGCGTGCCGGCCACGCAACTCGAGGCCGTCAGCCTCGGCAAGGAAAAGCCGGTTGCGCTGGGGCACGACGAGGATTCGTGGGCGCAGAACCGCCGCGCCGATCTCGTTTATCGTTGATCCGAGGATGCAGCCGCGCCGGCGGCATCGCGTAAAGGAACGCACTGCAGGCTGCGGGCCTGCCCGGGCCCCGGCCGCATCCGGACACCACCGAACCGTGACAGTGATCGCGCAACGGGCTTCCAACCGAAGTCGTGCACGTCGTGGCGCAGGATCGCGCGACGCACGCGGTCATGCTCAACGCAAGCGTTCGAGGCGCCGATGCAGCCAATGGGACATCACGCCCGACGTCACGAACGAATCGAGTATGGCGATCCCGTCGATGCCACCGATTTCATCCAACTTCAACAGATAGGTCTGCAGCAGCACGTATCCGATCATCGAACCGGTGCCCACGACGATCCCCAGCAGCACGAACCAGCGCCGCCGGATGCGCGTGCCGATCGCGCCCATGATGCCGCCCGCAACCGCCGCGGGCAGAAAATAGCCGAATACGAACGACGCGACAAAAACCATCAGCACCATGCCAGCGCAGAGTTTCAGCGTATCCCACTGCGGACCGTGAATCACGGACCACGCAACCAGCATCACGGACGGCCACACAATCGCCGCAACGAGCGGGCCGCCGACGGCAAACGACAGGCAGCCGAACACAACGGGACTGGACGCACGCAGCGGTTTGCGCGGTGGACGATCGATGGTGGCACTCATGTTTTTGTAATCGGAATCGGAATGGCGGCGTGCCGGAGTGTACCAAGGCACCGTGCGGCGCGTCCGATCCGGCACTTTCACGCACGACGATACGCAAAAAGCATGGAATAAACGGTCCGCCCGAAACGTTTCGTCATCGCGCAGTCGCGCGGTTCACGCGAACCGGCCTGTCCAGCGGCCTGCGCGCTGCAAGGAGATTGCAATGAAATCGGCAACGTTGGCCGCGGCGCTGATCGCGGCGCTGGTGCTTGTGCTGTCGGCGGGATGCACGTCGGGCAGCGGCACTTCGCAAGGGCCCGGCATGAGCCGGTACGGCGGCGGGTCGGGAGGCAGCGGAGGGGGTGGCGGAGGCGGCGGAGGCTACTGAAGCGCCGCCGCAAAAAGTCGGGCGACGCATCGCGCGCGAGCGCCGGAAACCGGCCGCATCGCGCGCGACGCCCCGCCCTGCGGCACGACTTAACGCATGGCCTTCACGTCGGCCGGCGTAACGCTAGCTGGCTGGCCGCCCCACGTCGCGCGCAGGTAGTTCGCGAGCTGCGCGAGTTCGTCGTCGCTCAGCGTGTGCGCGAAACCCGGCATCGGCTGCAGGTTTTCGAGGCCGGCAAACTTCTGCTCGTCGATGCCGTCGAGCATCGCGACCAGCAGGTTGCGCGGGTCGCCCTGGCGCACCGTCGAATTGCCGTTCATCGGCACCGCGACGTGCGGCTTGCCTTCGCCGTTGAAGCCGTGACAGCCCGCGCAGACCGCCAGATACACCGAGCGGCCGGCCGCGAGTTGCGCGGCGTCGGCCGACACCGGCTTCACCGGTTGCGGCGCGGGCGGCGTGTCGCCGAGCAGGTACACGGACAACGCGCGCAGGTCGTCCTTCGTCATGAATTGCGTGCTCAGGTGCACGACCGGATACATCTCGCCGAACGCCGAGCCTTGCGGCGCGATGCCGACGCCGAAGAACGTCTGCAGGTCGGTGCCCGTCCAGCCGCGTGCGGCGAGGCCGGCCGGCGTGATGTCCGGCGCGGCCACGCGGCCGAGCGCGGCGCCCGCGAGCGGCTTCGCGCTGTCGAGTTGGCCCGTGAACGTGCGCGGCGTATGGCATTCCGCGCAGTGGCCGAGCGCGTTCGCCAGATAACGACCGCGCTGCCAGTCGGCGGATTGTCCGGCCGACGCGTCCGGCAGGCTGTCCTTTAGGAACACCATGTCCCAGAAAAACATCCCGAAGCGCATGTTGTACGGGAACTTCAGGTCGTGCGCGCGGTTTTCCTGCGCGACCGGCTTGACCGTCATCAGGTACGCGTACATCGCGTCGGTGTCGGCGCGCGTGAGCTGTCGATACGACGTGTACGGCATCGACGGATACAGGCGCTTACCGGGCGCCTTGCCGTCGTGCAGCGCGGCGTAGAAATCGTCCGCGCTCCAGTTGCCGATCCCGTGATCCTTGTCGGGCGTGATGTTCGAACCGTAGAACGTGCCGTACGGCGAATCGAGCTTCGCGCCGCCGGCGAACGGTGCGCCGTCCTTCGCGGTGTGGCACGCCGCGCAGTCGGCGGCCTTGACGAGATAACGGCCGCGCGCGACCTGGTCGGCACCGGGTGCGCCGGACGCCGCGTTCGACGCAGGCGCGTCATGGCCGCCGCAGGCGGCGAGCAGCAGCGCGCAGGCCGCCGCGAGCACGGGCAGGCCCGCGGCCCGCGCGACACGATGGGCGAATGTGCGTTTCATGCGGCGTCCTTCACGAGTCCCGGCGTCGTCAGCACCACGTCCTTCACGGCTTCGTAGTAGCGGACATAGCCCGTGCAGCGGCAGATGTGCGCGTCGAGCGCCTCGGTGATCGTGCGTTCGACGTCGGCCTTCGCGACCGGTTCGCGCTTCAGGCGCTCGATCAGCACGGTCGCCGCGTTGACGAAGCCCGGCGTGCAGTAGCCGCACTGGAAGCTGAAGTGCTCGAGGAACTTCTGCTGGATCGGCGACAGTTCGACCACTTCGCCCGCGTCGTTGCGCTTCGCATGGCCTTCGATCGTGCGGATCGAACGGCCGTGGAAGAAGTGCGCGCCGGTAATGCAGGTGCGCATTTCCTCGCTCGTGCCGTCCGGCTTGTCGACGATCACGACGCAGGCGTGGCAGATGCCCTGCCCGCAGCCAAGCCGCGAACCGGTGAGGCCCGCGTACTCGTGCAGGAACTCGATCATCATCAGCCCTTCGGGTACCTGCATCGGGCCGACGGACTTGCCGTTGATATTGATCGACAGCGGCTTCTGCTGGAACCGGACGAGCGGACGCTCGACGGCTGCCGGCGCAGCGGCCGGGGCGGACGCCGGTGCGGCCGAAGCCGCCGCCGGCGCGGAAGCGCCGGTCGCAGCCGCGCTGGCGCTCGCGGCCGAAGCCGCGGTTTGGGCGGTCGTCATGCGAGCACCTCCTGAATCTTTTGCGGGGTCACCGGCAGGTCGGTGAAACGATGGCCGATCGCGTGCGCGATGCCGTTCACGATCGCGCCGACGACGGGGATCATCACCACTTCGGCGACACCCTTCGGCGGATCGGTCTCGGACAGCGGCGGCAGGATGTCGCCCGTCTGCGACCACACGGCGACGTCGGACGCGCGCGGCAGCTGGTAGCGGTTGAAGTTCCACGTACCGTTGCCCGGGCCGTCCTCGTAGAGCGGCAGGTATTCATGCAGCGCATGGCCGATGCCCATCGCGAGGCCGCCCTGCAACTGGCCCGACACGAGCTGCGGCGAGATCTGGTTGCCGCACTCCATGATCGAGTGGTGCGTGATCAGTTCGACCTTGCCGGTCGCTTCGTGCACGGCCAGCTCGACGAGCGTGCCGACGGCCGTGTAGTACGTGACGGCCGCGTTGTTGCGGCTCGTCGGCGGGATGAACACGCGCTTGCGGTCCAGCACGCGATAACCGTTCGCGGTCGGCGCGAGCGTGCCGCGCATCGTCGTCGCGCCGGCCGGCGCGGCGGTGCCCGGCACCGGGCCGTTGTCGTCGCCCGTCTTCGGCGCGCCGACGCGCAGCGACAGCCCGTCGATCGGCAGGCGATCGACCATGCCGCCCACTTCGAACTCGGCGTCGGTCCATTGCCAGCGGTTGAACACGTGCACGACGGCGCCGGTCGGCAGGCCGAGCGCATGCGCCTGCTTCGCGAGCTGTTCGAACGTCAGCGGTTCGAGGCCGTCGGCGGTCAGCTTGCCGTCGACCCAGCGCGCGTCCTCGATGCGGATCGTGTACGGCGCGGCCTGGCCGCCGCCGAGGCCGCGCGTCCAGATCGACATCGCGGCCGGCCACAGCCCGTAGCGGAACACCGCGCGCGCGGCTTCGCGCGTGCTGTGCGTGAAGTAGTACGCCGAGTTGGTCGCGCTCGACGGCGACGCATAGTTCGGCGACCAGCGCGGGTTCGCACTCAGCCGATCCTGGTCGGCCTGCGACATGAGGTACGGATCGCCGCTCGTCTCGACCGGCAGGTCGGGCCACTCGGTCACGGCGACGCGCACGTCCGTCGCCGGACGGCCGAGCCATTTCGCGACCGCGACGGCCTGCGACGTCGACATCCCGGTGCCGATCTCGGCAGCCGTGTGCTGCAGCGACACCTTGCCGTGCTCGTCGAACTCGACCTTCGCGAACGATGCTTCCGCGCCCGTGCCGAAATCCTTCTGCACGCAGGCGAAACCGACGCCGTAGCGCTTGCCCGGGTTCGCGGCCTCGAATTCGGCCTTGCGCGCGACACGGTGCGTCCACAGCGGATGCTGCTTCGCGCGTTCCAGCACTTCGTCGACGCGCAGCGCGCCGGCGGGAATCGCGCCCTGCGTGTTCTTCATCCCCGAGCGCAGCGCGTTGCGCAGGCGGAAATCGATCGGGTCGATGTTCAACTGCGCGGCGATCTCGTCGACCGCCATCTCGGTCGCGGCCATGCTCTGCAGCGTGCCGTAGCCGCGCGCGGAGCCGGCGTCGATCGCGCGTGACGCGATCGCGACCGCGGCCAGGTCGCTCTTCGGGAAGTAGTAGATCGACTGCGCGGCCGTCGCGCCGACCATCGCGACCGACGGCGAGAAGTTCATGCGCCCGCCGCCGTTCGCCTCGAAGTCGCCCTTGAACGACTGCAGCAGGCCCGTGTTGCGGTCGACCGCGATCCGGTAGTGCATCTTGAACGCGTGACGCTTCAGCGACGTCTGGAACTGCTCGTAGCGGTCGTTCGCGAAACGCACCGGGCGGCCGTCAGCGTACAGCGCGCAGACGAGGCCGTAGAACGGCACATTGAAGTGATCCTTGGAACCGTAGCCGACCGTGTAGCACGGATGCACGAACAGCTTCTTCACCGGGAAGCGGCATTTCGCGACCATCGCGGCCGCGTTCTCCGACACTTCGAGCGGCGACTGGGTCGGCACGACGAGGTGCAGCGACTGCGTCGCGGCGTCGTACCAGCAGTTCGCGTTGTCGGGTTCGAGCGCGGCCGTATCGATCGACTGCGTGTTGTACTCGCGATCGAACACGAGCCAGTCGGCCGACGGATGATCGAGCTCGCTGGCGATCTGCCCCGCGAGGAACATGCCCTGCTCGTCGAGCTTGCCGTGCTCCTTGCCGTCCGGCCACACCGGCAGGTGCTTGCGCATCATGCTCGGGAAGATCGGCGCGTCCTTCAGGCTCGAATAGACGTCGTCGTCGTAGGCCGTCTTGCCGCCCACGCGCACGTAGCGGAACGTGCCCCACGGATCGCGCTCGAGCGGGCCCGTGACCGCGCCGTAGCGGATCACGTCGTCGCGGAACTTGAGCGTGTTCTTCGCGAAGCGGAAGCGAGCGAAGTCGTGATAGATCAGGATCGCGACCGCATGGCCGAGATACGCGGGCGTCTTGCCAGTCGGCAACAGCATGTCGTCGCCGTAGAACGCCGGGAACGCGACGCCGTCGCGCGCGAGATCGTCGGCCGTGACCACGCGGTCCGGTTTCAGGTCGTCGCCGAGCAGCGACAGGTCGAAGCCTTCGTACGTGCGGTCGGCCTGCGTGGCGCGCAGGATCAGCGCATGCGACTGCTGCTGCGGCCAGTGCGGCATGTCGGCTGCGCGCACGTCGCGGGCGAACACTTTCGAGCCCGTGACCTTCGCGATGCCGTCGATGCGAAATTGGGGGATGCCGGTGACGCTATCCCATTTGACCGGGGTGAGGAGTTTTTCTTCGAAGAGCGCCGCGAATGCGCGGCTGCCCAGGGGCGCGACATACACTGCGACGCCCGCCAGCACGCTGGCTTTCAGAAAACCCCGCCGTGACAGGCCGTGGTTTTTCATGTGGGGGAACCTCCTGATGCGGCTCGGACGGCGATAGGGTGTCGCGGCGTTCGGAGCGGCGCGCATTCTGGCATTGTTTTTGATATATCGCCTATAGTATTTCTCGCATGAAATACTTATTGAATTTCTTATAACGGGATTCAGCCGGGCTGCGGCGGCCGGTCGCGGCGCGCAACGCGTCGACGATTTGTGCACGTTTGCCTGCCGACGCGCAAGCGCGCCACCCATGGCGGCCGGTCTCCGGTCGGCCGCAGCACATCGTCTCGTTGTGCAACGATGCTGCCTCCGTGCTGTCGAATGCGCAAGACCTCAGCAGCCGTGGTTTACGACTAGCGTCCGGGGCCAGCCGGCCCGTCCGGCGCCGGCGCCCGGACGCTCCGCGCCGCGCATGTTTCATGGTAATGTCGCGCGTATCCGGCTTGGCCGGCGCTTCCGCCACGTGCCGTGCGGGCATCGCCAGCCATCGCTACATCGTGTCGAGGTCAAAAACCATGGCAGTCAGGGCATCTCTCCTGAACTCCGTTCTCGCCACTCCCCCTTCCGGCAACCACCGTGTGACGGCCGCGCTGCGCCCGTCGATGCTCGTCACGCTGTTCGAGGACGTCCGCCCGATGGCGTTGTCCGGGCTGGCGAGCGGCTTCGTCGCGGCCATCGCGCTGATCCGGCTGCAGCAGCTCTGGTGCCTCGTGTGGCTCATCGCCGACGTCAGCCTGCTCGCCGCCCGGCTCGCGATCGCGCGTGCCTATGCGGTGCAACGCAACGCCGGCAACGATCGCGCCGAATACTGGGCGATGCGCTATGCGCCGGTGTCGCTCGTCGCGTGCTTCGTGCTCGGCCTTGGCGTGATGGGCTGCATACAAGCCGTCGACGTCGAGCTCGGCACGCTGTCGGTGATGGTCGCGGGCGGTGTGTTCGGCGGCATCGCGTCGCGCAATTCGGCGCTGCCGCGGCTCGCGATGACGCAGGTCACGCTCGGCGTGCTGCCGATCGGCGTCGGCGCGCTGCTGGCCCACCGCTCGGGCGCGTGGCTGCTGCTGCCGCCACTCGCGATCTATCTCGCGGCCATGCGCACGGTCGTGCAGCGCCACTACCGCGTGCTCGTCGCGCTGATCGCCGCGCGCCAGCGCAACGCCGAACTCGTCGCGCGCTTCGACGCCGCACTCACCTATATGCCGCACGGCCTGTGCATGATCGACGGCGACAGTCGCGTGATCGTCGCGAACCGGCGCACCGCGCAACTGTTCGGCTCGCCGCGCGAGATCATGCTCGATACGCCGCTGCCCGACGTCATCGCGGCGCTCGGCGCGAACGCCGTGACCGATGCGCGCGACACCGGCCTCGCCGCGCAGTGCGCCGGCTGGCTGAACCGCGACGAGCCCGCGCCGTTCGACATCGTGCTCGGCGACGGCCGCCAGCTCGAACTCACGCGCCACCGCGTACCGGACGGCAACGCGGTGATCATCGTCGAGGACGTCACCACGCGCCGCCGGACCGAGCAGCACATCCGGCACCTCGCGCGGCACGACGCGCTGACGGGTTTGCCGAACCGCCACGAACTGCATGCGGAGCTCAAGCGGATGCTCGCGCGCCGGCCACGCATGCCGGGCCCCTCGCTCGCCGTCATGTATCTCGACCTCGACGGCTTCAAGGCGATCAACGACCGCTTCGGCCACCAGGCCGGCGACGAAGTGCTCACCCAAGTCGCCGAGCGGCTCGGCAAGACGCTGCCGCCCGGCGAGCTTGCGGCGCGCATCGGCGGCGACGAATTCGTCGTCGCGATCGACGACACGACGATGCACGCGTGCTCGATCCTCGCCGCGCGGATCATCCGGCAGATCTCGGCGCCGTACACGCTGTCGATCGGCGAGACCGTCTGCTTCGGGATCAGCATCGGCATCGCGCTCGACGACGGGCACGGTTCTCCCGACGACCTGATCCGGCAGGCCGACAGCGCGCTGTACGATGCGAAGTCGGACGGCAAGGGCATCTACCGCTTCTATTCGAACGGGAGCCGGCGCGTGGCGCCTGCCGCCGCGAGCTGACCCGACACCGCGCGCACCGGCCGCGCCTCCGTCTTTCCCCTGCCGTCCGCATCCTCCCGACGATTCAATTCCGAAACCCTTTGCGTGTTCGCACGTCACGCGGCGCGCTCGCGTGTCACGTGACGTGTTCCGTAACATCGTCGGTTTCGACGCGTCACGTTGGCCGCAGAAGCCGGCACGATCGATGCAGGGCAAGGCTTTTCATGGCTGGCACTCTTATTGCTCCCTGTCAGGGAAACAGGTTGTCAGGGAGACCCAACATGAATACCGTCGAAGTCCTCAGCCGCAGCGAAACCATCGACGAACTGGATGTGATCGACGGCGCATCGCTGATCCGGCGGCTCGTCTCCGAGCGCCGCATGCCGGCTGCCCGCGAAGCCGCGTGCGTCGACAATCCGCCGCTGACGCTGTACGGCGCGTTTCGCCAGGGCGTCGCCGATTACGGCACGCGGCGCGCGAATCCGTATCGCGCCGGCAGCCGTTTCTGGGCACTGTGGGAAGAAGGACGTCTCGAAGCTGAAACATCGGGCCGGTAAGCCGGCCGCGCGCGCCGGCCCTGTCGCGACAAGGGATCGGCGCGAAACCGCACACAAGAATGCAGCCGGCCGACGCGCCGGCATGCGTTCACCGATGCAACATCGCGCACGGTCGCGCGTATCGAAACAACGGCTCGCCCATGCGCATTCGCGCGCATGCCGGTTGACACCGTTCGGCGCTACTCGCCCCCGGTGCGCCGCGCGGCGGTCGTTTCCCGATAAGATGGCAGATTCCGTTCATCGCACGATGCCGCCATGACCGTCCCTTCCTCACAGCGAAACCCCATCCACTGCGAAATCGATCTCGACGCGCAAGGCAAGCACGCGGGCTACCTGCGGCTGCCGCATTCCGTGCACCGCTCGGCGTACGGCTGGCTGCCGATCCCGATCGCGTCGATCCGCAACGGCGACGGGCCGGTCGCGCTCGTGATGGCCGGCAACCACGGCGACGAATACGAAGGCCAGATCATCGTGTCGCAGCTGATGCGCGAGATCGAGCCCGAGATGGTCAGCGGGCAGTTGATCCTGCTGCCGATGGCGAATTTCCCGGCGGCGGATGCAGGGCTGCGCGTGTCGCCGCTCGACGAGGGCAACCTGAACCGCAGCTTCCCCGGCGACCCGACCGGCACGCCGACGCAGATGATCGCGCATTACATCGAGCATGCGCTGCTGTCGCGCGCGCAGTATCTGGTCGACCTGCACTCGGGCGGCAGCTCGCTGCTCTACCACGGCGGCAACATGCTCGCGATCGATCCGCTCGACGCGGACGAAGCCGCGAAGCTCAACGGGCTGCTGGTCGCATTCGGGTTGCAGAATGCGCTGCTGCACGCGCCGAATCCCGTGCATTCGGCGTCGGCCGCGCGCCGGCAGGGCGCGATCTCGATCGTGACCGAACTTGGCGGCGCGGGCATGGCCGATCCGTCGCTGATCCGGCTCGGCCGCCACGGGCTGCTGCACTACCTCGGCTATATCGGCCTGCTGCACGGCGCGCTTGTGCCCGACGCGCCGCCGACCGTCACGCGCTTCATGCGCGTCGACGGCGACCGCCATTTCGTCTATGCGTACGACCGCGGGCTGTATGAGCCGCTCGTCGAACTCGGCGACCAGGTGAAGGCCGGGCAGCCGGCCGCATGGGTGCATTTCCCCGATACGCCGTTGCGTGAACCGGTGCTGCACCGGTTCAAGGGCGACGGCGAAGTGGTGTGCAAGCGCGTGCCCGCGCAAGTACGGCGCGGCGATTGCCTGTTCCAGCTCGCGGAGCCGTCGGCAGCGCCGAGCATAGGCCAATAGGCCAGTTCCGGATTCATCCCTTTTCCATGCAGTCTGTCGTTCGTGACGGACGGCATACGTGCGTCATTAACCAACTTGACAAATTAACTTACTTGGTTATGATCGCAAATGGAAAAGAGAAGGCCTCATTGCAAGCTGCCCCTCGTCAAGGCGCTGGTCGAATCCGGCAAGGTCCGGTTGACCACGAGTGCGGTATTCGGCGCCCGGCAACTGGGTTTCACGGAAAGGGAGGCGCTCGATGTCGTGATGTCGCTGACCGACCTCGACTTCCACAAGAGCATGACGACGTACGCCGACCACACGATCTGGCAGGACGTCTACCGGCCGTTGACGGTGCGTGGCGACGTGTACCTGAAACTGACGGTGATCGACGATGTGCTGATCGTGTCTTTCAAGGAGAGATGATGATGAAGTGCCCCGCATGCGGTGCCGCCAGGCTGGTCCGCGACACGCGAGACATCCCCTATACCTACAAAGGCCGGTCGACTGTCGTCCACGATATCACCGGCGATTTTTGCCCGGCCTGCGGGGAATCGATACTGGATCTCGACGAGGCGACCCGTCTCGGCGAGGCGATCGCCGAGTTCAACAAGCAGGTGAACGCAACCATCGTCGACCCGAAGTACATCGCGAAGGTACGCAAGAAGCTGAGGCTGGATCAGCGCGAGGCGGCCGAGCTCTTCGGCGGTGGCGTCAACGCGTTCTCCCGTTACGAGACAGGCAAGACGAATCCGCCGCTTGCCCTCGTGAAATTGCTGAAGATCCTGGATCGTCACCCCGATCTACTCGCCGAAGTTCGAGCAGCATAGGCGCTCGCATGTCGGCATCGCGCATGCGCTCCGACGCATGCGAACGCGGCCCGTCATCCCCACCCCACTCCCGCTGCAAGCCTTCTGACGCTTCCCGCGAAATCCTTATCGAAATTGCTTCGTTCGCCTTTGCCGGCCGCGCCGCTAACGTGTTCGAAACGGCGGCGGCCCGCCCCGTGCATCGCAGGATGCGCACCGGCTGCCGTCATCACGACAACCGCGTCGCGATAACGGAACAGACCGGACGGGCTGCGTGCCCGAGCCCCGCCAGGAACGTCCGCATCGCGCGCCCTTCGCGATGCCCATGGCCACGACCGACCGCATCATCGATACGACGCCGCTCGACGTCCGCGCGCAACCGCTGATCGACGCGCTGATCGACGAATATTCGACCCGTTACGACGCGTATCGCCCCGACAGCCGCGCGTCCGCACGCGACGAACTCGCACGCTACCCGGCCGAACTGTTCGCGCCGCCCGAAGGCGCGTTCGTGCTGCTGCTGCGCGACGGCGAAACCATCGGCGGCGGCGCGTTCAAGCGCTTCGACGCGCAGACCGCCGAACTCAAACGCATCTGGACCCGCACGGACCTGCGCCGTCAGGGTCTCGCGCGCCGCATCGTCGACGCGCTCGAACTGCGCGCCGTGCAGCAGGGCTACCGCCGCCTCTACCTGACCACCGGATTTCGCCAGCCCGAAGCGTGGGCGCTGTACGACCGCACCGGCTATACGCGGCTGTTCGATTCGTCGATCGACCCCGAAGCGTATTTCCACCTGCGGTTCGGCAAGGATCTCGCCGATCCATCGCGCACGTCGACGCTCGCCGATCTGTGGGCGCCCGTGCCCGAACCGGTATTGCAGCGCTGACGGCGCAACCAACGGCCCCGCTTCCTCCGACTCCGATCTCCGCTTCCGCTTTCCACGACAGGACGTTTTCATGCAACGAGCCGTACCGCTTTCTTCCCGTGCCGTGCGCACGCTGGCCGCCGCGCTGATCGGCCTGACCGCATTCGCCGCGGCCGCCGCGACGTTCGACCTGAGCCCCGAGCAGCGCGGCCGCCCGCGCGGCACGGCCGATGCGGCGGTCGAACGCGCGGTGCCCGCGTCGTTCAAGTTCGCCGAGCCCGGCACGCTGACGATCGGCATCGCGCCGAGCCTGCCGCCGATCAGCTCGTATGCGACCGACGCGCGCACGGTGATCGGCTTCGACGCGGACGTCGGCCAGCTCGTGTCCGACAGTCTCGGCCGCAAGCTGAAGATCGTCGCGCTCGCGTGGGCCGACTGGCCGCTCGCGCTCGAATCGGGGAAAGTCGACGCGGTGATCTCGAACGTCACCGTCACCGAGGAGCGCAAGCAGAAGTTCGATTTCTCGACCTACCGCAAGGACCAGGTCGGCTTCTACGTGCGCAACGACAGCAAGATCCAGGCGATCCGCGAGCCGAAGGACGTCGCGGGGCTGCGCATCGTGACCGACGCCGGCACCAACCAGGAAAAGATCCTGCTCGCATGGGACCGCGAGAACGTCGCGCACGGGCTGAAGCCCGTGCAGATCCAGTACTACGACGACCAGGCGATGCGCATCGTCGCCGTGCAGTCTGGCCGCGCCGATGCCGTGTTCAGCGTGAACTCGGTGCTCGCGTATCAAAGCGCGCAACAAGGCAAGACGCGGCTCGTCGGCGCGATCAGCGGCGGCTGGCCGCGCACCGCCGATATCGCGATCGCGACGCGCCGCGGCAGCGGCCTCGCCGATCCGCTGACCGTCGCGCTGAACGGGCTGATCAGGAACGGCCGCTACCAGCAGGTGCTGGACCGCTGGAACCTCGCGTCCGAAGCGCTCGACCAGTCGCGCACGAATCCGCCGGGGCTGCCGAAGAGCTGAGCGTCGCGCCCGGCCACCGTCCATCCACGCCACACGCAGGTACGCCGCTCATCATGTCTTATTCGCTTTCGTTGCTGGACAAGAGTCCGATCGCCGACGGCGCGAACGCCGCCGACGCGCTGCGCTTCACCACGACGCTCGCGCAACGTGCCGAACAGCTCGGCTACGAGCGCTTCTGGGTCGCCGAACATCACGGCACGCCCGGCTTCGCGAGCTCGGCGCCGGAGATCGTCGTCGCGCATCTGCTCGCGCACACGTCGCGCATCCGCGTCGGCTCGGGCGGCGTGATGCTGCAGCACTACAGCCCGTTCAAGGTCGCCGAGTCGTTCAAGCTGCTGGCCGCGCTCGCGCCGGGCCGCGTCGATCTCGGTATCGGCAAGGCGCCCGGCGGGTTGCCGCTGACCACGCGCGCGCTGCAATGGTTCCACGACAAGGCGCGCAAGCCCGACTTCGCGGGCCAGCTCGCGGAGCTCGACGCGTTTCTCGGCTGGGGCGTCGCCGAAGATCATCCGCTCGCCGGCGCGGTCGCGATGCCGGTGCCGCCGCAGCCGCCCGAACGCATCCTGCTCGGCGGTTCGCCGGACAGCGGCGCACTCGCCGCGCGCAACGGCTGGCGCTTCTGCTACGCGGGGCATTTCAACGGCGACGACGCGAATCTCGAACGCTCGCTCGACGCGTATCGCAGCGCGGGCGGCACACGGCCGCTCGTCGCGCTGTACGCGGTCGCCGCGCCGACGCGCGACGAAGCCGAACAACTGATCGGACCGCTGAAGATCTTCAAGCTGCAATTCGCGGGCGGCCAGAGCTTCAATCTCGGCAGCGCGCAGGCAGCCGCCGAATTCGCGCGGCAAAGCGGCGCGTCCGACTACCGGATCGACGAGCTGCGCCCGACGGTGCTGGCCGATACGCCCGAGCGCGTGCACCGCGCGCTCGATGCGCTGAGCCGGCGGCTCGACGTCGACGCGTTCGTGATCGATTCGCCGGTGACCGACTACGCGGCGCGGCTCGCGTCGGTCGAATGGCTCGGCGGCGCACTGTCGGCCACGCCTTTGCATGCGGCCCTCGCGGACGACCGCTCCCTTTCCCCTGACCAGAACGCGTGACGCTCCCATGACGACCCGACGATCGATCCCCTTCGGCCTGATGCTGCAAGGCGCAGGCAGCCACATGAACGCGTGGCGGCACCCGAGCAACCCGCCAGACGCGAGCATCAACCTCGACTTCGCGATCGGCATCGCGCGCAAGGCGGAAGCCGCCGGCATCACGTTCGCGTTCGTCGCGGACGGCCTTTACATCAACGAGAAGTCGATTCCGCACTTCCTGAACCGCTTCGAGCCGCTGACCGTGCTGTCGGCGCTCGCGGTCGCGACGAAGAAGATCGGGCTCGCGGGCACGATCTCGACGTCGTACAGCGAGCCGTTCACGGTCGCGCGCCAGCTCGCGTCGCTCGACGCGATCAGCGGCGGGCGCGCGGGCTGGAATGTCGTGACGACGCCGCTCGAAGGCACCGCGAAGAATTTCGGCAAGGCGCATCCCGATCACGAACTGCGCTACGAGATCGCCGACGAATACCTCGACGTCGTGCAGGGCCTGTGGGACAGCTGGGACGACGACGCATTCGTGCGCGACCGTGCGACCGGCCGCTTCTTCGATCGAGACAAACTGCACACGCTCGATCATCACGGCCGCTTCTTCCAGGTCGCGGGCCCGCTCAATATCCAGCGCTCGCCGCAGGGGCAGCCGGTGATCTTCCAGGCCGGCTCGTCCGACACCGGCATCGGGCTCGCGGGCAAGTACGCCGATGCGGTGTTCACGCATTCGCCGTCGCTCGACGAAACGGCCGCGTTCACGCGGCGCGTGAAGCAGAGCGCGATCGAACACGGGCGGCAAGCCGGCGACGTGAGGATCTTCCCCGGCGTCGGGCCAATCGTCGGCCGCACGGCCGCCGAGGCGGAAGACAAATACCAGGCGATCCGCAACCTGCTGACGATCGACGAGGCGCTCGCGTATCTCGGCCGCTATTTCGATCACCACGATTTCACGCAATACGCGCTCGACGCGCCGTTCCCCGAACTCGGCGAGCTCGGCCGCAACAGCTTCCGCTCGACCACCGACCGGATCAAGGCCGACGCGAAACAGAAAGGCCTCTCGCTGCGCGAGACGGCACTCGCGGTCGCGACGCCGCGCCCGAACTTCATCGGCACGGCCGAGCATGTGGCCGACGAGTTGATCCGCTGGCACGACGCGGGCGCCGGCGACGGCTTCATCCTCGGCTTTCCGGTGCAGGCGCAGGGCGTCGACGATTTCGTCGAGCTCGTGATTCCGGTGCTCGAGGCGCGCGGCCGCTACAGCCGCGACCTGCCCGGCGCCACGCTGCGCGACCACCTCGGCCTGCCGCGCAAGGCGAGCCGCCACGCGGCGCCCGGCGCCTCGCAGGAACCGGCGGCCGAAGCGCACGCCTGACGCACCGCGCCGCCCGTGCGCGGCGCGCCCGACCGACTCGAGGACTTCCCACGACATGAGCGACACGACCCACTTCGGCGGCGCGCTGCCGCCGCTCTCTTCTCCCGGCACGCGCGACGCCGGCACGCGTTTCCGGATCGTGCCCGCGCGCCACCGGGCGCGCACGGCCGGCACCGTGCTCGCCGTCGTGCTGATCGCGATCGCGCTGCATTCGATCCTCGGCAACCCGCAATGGGGCTGGCCGGTGTTCGCCGAATGGTTCCTGTCACCACCGGTGCTGTCGGGACTCGCGCGCACGCTGGTGCTGACGCTGCTCGGCGCGGTGTTCGGCTTCGTGCTCGGCGCATTCGTCGCACTGGCCCGGCTGTCGCGTTCGCGGCTGCTGTCCGCGAGCGCGTGGACCTTCGTCTGGCTGTTCCGCTCGATTCCGCTGATCGTGCTGCTGCTGATCCTCAACAATCTCGGCTACCTGTACGAGCACGTGCGGCTCGGCGTGCCGTTCACCGACATCGTGTGGTTCGAAGCGCCGACGACCGACCTGATCAGCCCGTTCCTCGCGGCCGTGCTCGGCCTCACGCTGAACCACGCGGCGTTTTCCGCGGAGGTGATCCGCGGCGGCATTCTCGCGGTCGACCAGGGGCAGCTCGAAGCGGCCGCCGCGCTCGGGCTGCCGCGCGGCCGCCAGACCGCACGGATCGTGCTGCCGCAAGCGATGCGCGCGATCCTGCCGACCGCGTTCAACGATCTGATCACGCTCGCGAAAGGCACGTCGATGGTGTACGTGCTCGCGATGCCGGAACTGTTCTACACGGTGCAGGTGATCTATCGCCGCAATCTCGAAGTGATTCCGCTGCTGATGGTCGCGACCGTCTGGTACCTGATCATCCTGACCGTGCTGTCGGCGATCCAGGTGCAGGTCGAGCGGCACTATGCACGCGGCGCGCTGCGCAATCCGCCGCCGTCGGTGCTCACGTTCGCGCTTGCACGCATCGGCGTGCTGTGGCGGCGTGCAACGGCGCGCAACGCGACGTCGAACGTGCAGGCCGACAGCGAACTCGCCGCCGCCGCGCCCCGAACGGGCGGCGAAGTCGCCGTGCACGGCGTATCGAAGCAGTTCGGCATGCAGCGCGTGCTCGACAACGTGTCGTTCGTGGCGCCGCGCGGCAGTGTGACCGTGATCATCGGGCCGTCCGGATCGGGCAAATCGACGCTGCTGCGCACGATCAACCATCTCGAACGGGTCGACGACGGTATCATCGACATCGACGGCGAACTGATCGGCTACCGGCGTGACGGCGACGTGCTCTACGAGCTGAAGGAGCGCGACGTGCTGACGCGGCGCACGGCCGTCGGGATGGTGTTCCAGAACTTCAACCTGTTCCCGCACCTGACGGTGCTCGAGAACCTGATCGAGGCGCCGGTCGCCGTCGCCGGCGTGACGCGCGACGCCGCCGAGCGCACCGCCCGCACGCTGCTCGCGCGCGTCGGGCTCGCGGACAAGGCCGATGCGTACCCGCGCCAGCTGTCCGGTGGCCAGCAGCAGCGCGTCGCGATCGCGCGGGCGCTCGCGCTGCGTCCGAAGGTGCTGCTGTTCGACGAGCCGACGTCGGCGCTCGATCCCGAACTCGTCAACGAGGTACTCGACGTGATCAAGGAACTCGCGCGCTCGGGCACGACGCTCGTGATCGTCACGCACGAGATCGGCTTCGCGCGCGAAGTCGCGGACAACGTGCTGTTCATGGAGCGCGGGCGCATCGTCGAGGCCGGGCCGCCGGCCGTCGTGCTCGACGCGCCGGCGCATCCGCGCACGCGCGCATTCCTGTCGCGGGTGCTGTGATGCGCGTCGCCCCCGACCTGCGAGACCTGCGAGGCGCGCCACGATGATCGACCGACGCCAGTTCATGACCGCCGCGCTGGTGGCGGCATCCGGCTTGCCTTGGCGCGCGGCGCACGCGGCCGCCGCGACCGCCGACCTCGACCCGCGCCAGGCCGGGCGCCTCCGAGCGGAACGCGACGACGCCGCGATCCGCGCGGCGACCGGCTACCGCTGGGTGCGCGACGGCGCGTTCACGGTCGCGATTTCGCCGCACGCGCCGCCCGTGTCGACCTACGCGACCGACGCGCGCACCGTGGTCGGCGCCGATCCCGACTATGCGCAGCTCGTCGCCGATGCGCTCGGCCGCACGCTCGCGCTGGTGCCGATCGCGTGGGCGGACTGGCCGCTCGGGCTGACGTCCGGCAAATACGACGCGGTGATCTCGAACGTCGGCGTGACCGAGAAGCGCAAGGAGAAATACGATTTCACGACCTACCGGCTCGGGCTGCATGGCTTCTATGTCCGCACCGCCAGCCCGATCGCGAAGATCGCCGAGCCGAAGGACATCGCGGGCTTGCGGATCATCACCGGTGCCGGCACGAGTCAGGAGCGCATCCTGCTCGAATGGGGCCGGCGCAACGTCGCGCAGGGGCTGAAGCCGACCGAGCTGCTCTATTTCGACGACGATGCGACCGCGCGTGTCGCGCTGCTGTCGGGCCGCGCCGATGCCGAGCTGAACCCGAACGCGTCGCTCGCGTACGAGGCCGCGCGCAGCGGCAAGATTCGCCGCGTCGGCGTCGTCAATGCGGGCTGGCCGAACAATGCCGATGTCGCGATCGCAACGCGTCGCGGCAGCGGGCTCGCGCCCGCGTTGACGCTTGCGACGAATGCGCTGATCGGCAGCGGCCGCTACGGGCAGGCGCTCGCGCGCTGGGGCCTGCAGAGCGAAGCGATCGCGCGCGCGGAGACCAATCCGCCGGGGTTGCCGTCGTTCTGAACGGAATGCCGGAGCGACAACGACGCACGTAATGCAATCGCCCCGGCATTCCGCAGTGGAAATGCCGGGGCGAATCGAAGACCGGTGTGCCAGTGAGTCTCGCCTACGCCGTCACCGCCGCGCGATAACGGTCGAGATCCGCGACATGCGCATGAATCGCCGGAATCAGGTCGCGCCCGTAGGCCAGCGCGTCGTCGAGCGGATCGAACCCGCGAATCAGGAACGTCGACACGCCGAGCCGGTAATACGCGCCAAGCGCTCGCGCGACCTGTTCGGCCGTGCCGACGAGCGCGGTCGAATTCCAGCGCGCGCCGGTCAGGTTCGCGACACCCATCCACAGCCGCTCATCCAGCACGTCGCCCTGCGCGGCGGCCGCCATCAGCCGCTGCGATCCTGCATTCTGCGGCGCGTGACCGGCAATCGGCTGGCCGTTCGCGAGCCGTGCCGCGCGTACGCGCTCGCGGATCGCCTCGGCCTTCTCCCAGGCGGCGGCCTCGGTGTCCGCGACGATCGGCCGGAACGACACGCTGATGCGCGGCGCACGCCCGAACGGTGCGGCGGCGGCCTGCACGCGCGCGATCTGCTCGCGCACCGACGCAAGCGGCTCGCCCCACGTCATGTAGACATCCGCATGCTGGCCCGCGACCGCGAGCGCGGCCGGCGACGAGCCGCCGAAATAGATCGGCACGTGCGGCCGCTGTGCGCCCTTCACGAGCGGCGACGCGCCGCGCAGCCGGTAGAACTCGCCGTCGTGGTCAACCGGCGCGTCGGCCAGCCAGATCCGTTTCAGCACGTCGAGATATTCGCCGGTGCGGCGGTAGCGCGCATCGTGCGCCACGAAATCGCCGTCGCGCTGCAGATCCGTGTCGTCGCCGCCCGACACGACGTTCAGTGCGAGGCGGCCGCCGCTGAACACAAGGGCCTGTTCCCGCTAATAACGGGCTTGCGAACGTGCCTTGCCGGTCGTAGTGCAAGGAGTGAGGAGCGCCGTTTGGCCGCGCCAAACAAGCAACGATCGACGCCGCAATACGGCCGGCAAGGCACGTTCCCCTGTTTGGAAAAAATCATTCGTGGGGCTGGCCGCCAGAAGGGCCGATCGCGGCGTCATGCTCCTCGCGAATACGTTGAGTATTCGCTTCGTCGCAGTCCTTGCGCTCGGCCCTTCTGGCGGCCAGCGCAAGCCCGTTATTAGCGGGAACAGGCCCTTGCGTCGCAATCTGCCGCGCGGCGGCCGACGGCACGATCACGCCGGGCCGGTGCGCGAGCAGGATGCGGATGCGTTCGGTCGCGGCGGCCGCGAACGAGGCGACGATGAAGCCGTCCGCCGCGTTGCTGAAATGGCCGACCAGGATCTGGTCGAAGCCCGCGGCCTCGTGCGCTTGCGCGAAGCGGCGCACGTAGTCGGGCTGGACGGCCGCGCCGCCCGGGACGTCGACCTCCGCGCCGGGCGTCGCGGTGATCATGCCGATGATGTCGACTGGCATGTCGGAATGTCCTTCTGGTTCTCGATCGGGAATCGTGGAGGGGGCGGCACGATCACTGCGCGGCGGCCGTCTTTTGCGCGGGCGCCACGAATGCGCCTGCATACGAGCGGTCGAGCAGCTTCGACGTGTCGTACGCGGCCGGAATCACGCCGGCCTTGTGCAGGAAGTCGGCCGTGTTCTGCGCGTCCTTCGCGGCCGCGTCGTCGACGGGGCCCACGCGCTGCTTCGCGTTATTGAGCCAGCGGTACGCGACGTCGGGCTCGAGCTTCGCGCGTTTCGCCCATAGGTCCGCGTACTCGCGCGGATGGTTGTCGACCCACTGGCGCGCGACGACGACGCGCCGCAGGAAATCGGCGATCTCCGCGCGCTTGCCCGACGCGGCCTGCTCGTTCGCGGCGACGAAGCTCAGCGCGGGCATCAGCCCTTGCGCGGTCGTCACCGGTCGTGCGCCCTGCCGCAACGCGAGCGTGCTGACGAACGGCTCCCACAGCGACACGGCGTCGACCGAGCCGTTCGCGAGCGCGTTGGTCGCGTCGATCGGCATCAGGTACGCGTACTTGACGGAATCCGCACGCAGGCCCGCATGTTCGAGCGCGCGCAGCACGAGCTGCTGGCTCCATGCGCCGCGCCACACGGCAATGGTCTTGCCCTGCAGGTCGGCCACGGTACGCACCGGCGAATGCTTCGGCACGAGGATCGCGACGCCGTCGAGGCTCTGCCGCGACACCGCGACGACCTTGACCGGCGCACCGCGCGCGGCCAGCGTCAACAGCGCCGAATCGCCGAGGAAACCGACGTCGATCGCGTTGCCGTTCAGGCTCTCGGCGACGGGCGCGGCGGCCTGGAAGTGCTTCCATTCGATCGTGTAAGGCAGGTCCTTCAGCACGCCGGACGCCTCCATCGACGCCTGGATGTTGAAGTAGTTCTGTTCACCGACGCGCAGCGTGACGGTGTCTTTCGCGATACCCGACTGCGCGGCAAGCGCCAGCACGAGCGCCGTGACGATTCGGCTCAGCAACGTGATCTCCCGGAGGGTTGGCAGGCTGCCACGCGATGGCGGCGCCTCGTTGTCCGCGTTGCGCAACGGCCGGCGCAGCGGATGGAACCGGTGAAGATACGTCGGTCCGCTTCATGAGACAAACGCAATATTCTGCTATCGAAAGATGCAAATATTTTATGAAGCGAGTGCAGCCGCACGATACCGGGCACCAACCTCCGGCCCCGTCGTTCGAATGATTCCTCGATAGATATTTCGTGCACGAAATAATTCCCGGACTATATTTCGCATACGAAATAACTACCCGGAACGAGGACAGCCATGACCTCCCAACCCATCGAGTTTTCCGCCATCGACGGTTACCTGTTGCGCGGCACGTTGTGGACGCGCGATGCCGAACCGCGCGCGCTGGTGCTGATCCATCCGGCCACGGCCGTGCCGGAACGGCTGTATGCCGGATTCGCACGCTTTCTGACCGAGCGCGGCTTCGCTGCGCTGACCTACAACTACCGCGGCATCGATACGTCGCGGCCCGCGCGCCTGAACGCGCTGCAGGCGAGCATGCGCGACTGGATCGAACTCGACGTAGGCGCCGCAACCGCGTGGGCGCGGCAGGCGCACGCCGGGCTGCCGCTGCTGGCGGTCGGCCACAGCGTCGGCGGGCATGCGATCGGACTGTCCGCCAGCACGACGCACCTGCGCGCGGCCGTGCTCGTCGCCGCGCATGCGGGCAGCACGCGCCTGATCAAACAAGCGACCGAGCGCCTGAAAGTGCGGCTGATCCTGCGTGTGCTCGGCCCGCTGATGTCCGCGCTGCTCGGCTACGTGCCCGGCAAGCGGCTCGGGCTCGGCGAGGATTTGCCGGCCGGCGTGTTTCGCGAATGGAGCCGCTGGACCGCGCTGCCGCGCTATTTCTTCGACGATCCGACGCTCGGCGCGGCCGAGCGCTTCGCGAAACAGCAGCTGCCGATCCTCGCGCTCGGCTTCGACGACGATCCGTGGGCGAACCCGACCGCGATCGACCTGCTGGTAAGCTATCTGACCCGCGCGGCAGTCGAACGCCGTCAGATCGATCCGCGCGCGGCGGGCAGCGGTCCGGTCGGGCACATGGGATTTTTCCGCAGCCGGCCCGGCGCCGTGCTGTGGCCCGACGTGGCCGACTGGCTCGCGCAGGCGCTCGACACGCCACGCGAGGCGGGCCGCCCCTCCCTCTCCATTGCAGCCGGGAACCCAGCTTGAGCGAAGACCGACGACTGTTTTTCCTGTTGAACATCGGCCAGCGGCGCGTGCAGCGCTGGATCGACCGCAAGGCCGAGACCGATGCGCGCGCGAGTGCCGCGCAGGCCGGCGTGCTGTTCTGTCTCGCGAAGCAGGACGGCGCGCTGATCGGCGAAGTCGGCGCCACGCTGCAGCTCGCGCCGTCCGCGATGACCGGGCTCGCCGACCGGATGGCGAAAGCCGGCCTGCTCGCGCGCCACGCCGATTCGGACGACGGCCGCGCGACGCGCCTGTACCTGACCGACGATGGCCACGCGGCGCTCAAGCGTGCGCGCGTGCTGCTGCGCGAACTGAACGGCAAGCTGGGCGACGGGTTTTCCGACGCGGAACTCGATGTCGTCGCGCGCTGGCTGCACACGTTGCAGGACCGGTTTCCGGCGGAGCGCTGAGCAACGTACCTCGAGCGGAAACGATAGCAATTCATCTTTCCGTTTCGATTTCGCGTGCTCGCCACGGCAAATTTTGCCCGCGCGTTTGCTCTCGTTCGGCAACGCTTTCCGGCTACGTGCTGTTACAAAAAATTGCCTGCCTCGCCGCATCCGGATCAACTACATTGCAATCCACTTCTACGCATTCTTCGCCTGCCCGAACCGGCCTCCCCGCAGGGCGGCATCAACGACACATCCGTCACAAGCAATAAAAACGAATAGGAGTCTTGACCGCAGTGCTGGCGGTATCCAGCGCACGCGGATCGCGATGGCTGAAGCGGCATCCTGAACGACACGTCCCGGCGGCATGCATCGTGCGCGTCGCCGCGACACCCCGACCCGGGCGGCCCGAGCCGCCGCGCATCGGCTCGCACGGCCTCGTTCCACCGCACCATCGCGGCCGCACGTCAACGAGGAGCAGTCCATGCGACGCACTATCGTGTCCCACCCGCTATTCACCTGCCTGCCCGCCGCGATGGCACTGGCCTGTGCCGCCGCGCATGCCGATCCCGTGCTCGTGTCCGGCCCCAGTCCATACGCCGCCTGCACCATCGGCGGGCCCGGCACCGCCTACGTGAATGCGGAGGTCGAACCGTGGCTCGCGGTCAATCCGGCCAACCCGCAAAACATGATCGGCGTGTGGCAGCAGGACCGCTGGTCGAACGGCGGCGCGCACGGCCATGTCGCGGGCTACACGTTCGACGGCGGCGCCACCTGGGCACGGACGACGCAGCCGTTCAGTGCATGCGCGCCGGGCGGGCTGTCGTACGAACGCGCGTCGGACCCGTGGGTATCGATCGGGCCGGACGGCACTGCGTACTCGGTCGCGATCACGTTCAACCAGTCGAACAACAGCAACGCGGTCGCCGGCTCGGTATCGACCGATGGCGGGCAGACGTGGAGCAGTCCCGCGTTGCTGGTCGCGAACAACGAACCGACGACGCAGTTCTTCAACGACAAGGAATCGGTGACGGCGAACCCGGTGAAGGCCGGCACCGCGTACGCGGTATGGGACCGCCTCGAACTGCCGAACGGCAACCCGTACGCGAACCTGCACACGCAGGCGTTCCGCGGGCCGACGCTGTTCTCGAAGACAACCGACGGCGGCAAGACGTGGAGCAAGGCGAAAGTCATCGTCCACGTGCGGTCGCGCCAGCAGACGATCGGCAACCAGATCGTCGTCGATCCGAAGAGCGGCACGCTCTACGATTTCTTCGACCTGATCCAGCCGCCGTTCAGCAAGGCCGCCGGCAAGGTCGCGTTCATCAAGTCGACCGACGACGGCGCGACGTGGACGCAGCCGCAGGTGATCGCGGGGCTGCAGACGGTCGGCGTGACGGACCCGAACACCGGCGAACCCGTGCGCACCGGCGACATCATTCCCGAGCCCGCGATCGATCCCGCGTCGGGCCAGCTTTACGTCGTGTGGCAGGACAGCCGCTTCAACGGCGGCAAGTACGACGAGATCGCGCTATCGACGTCCAAGGACGGCGGTGCGTCCTGGAGCGCGCCGCTGCAGGTCAACACGCCGACCGGCCGGCCGGCCTTCAATCCGTCGGTGCGTGTCGACAACGCAGGCGCCGTGATGGTCACCCACTACGACTTCCGCGACCTGCTGGCCGGGAACACGACGACGCTGCCGACGGGCTTCTGGCGCAAGATCTCGCTCGACGGCGGCACCACGTTCGTCGCCGAGCGGCGCGTCGGCGGCCCGTTCGACATGAAACTCGCGCCGAACGCCGAAGGCTTCTTCATCGGCGACTATCAGGGCCTCGACGTCGGCCCGTCGTCGTCGTTCCATCCGTTCTTCGTCCAAACCAACGCGGGCAACCTGACGAATCGCACGGACGTGTTCTTCGCGCAGTAACGCGAACCCTGCGGCACGGCCGCCGTCGCGACGCGATCCGCCACGCGGCGGCCGCATGCATCACTGCATGTCGGTCAGCACGATGCGCCCGTCGACCTTGCCTTCGCGCAGCTTTGCGAACACGTCGTTGATGTTGCCGAGCCGGTCGCGATGGATATGCGCACGCACCAGGCCGTCGGCCGCGAAGTCGAGCGATTCCTGCAGATCGCGCCGCGTGCCGACGATCGAGCCGCGCACGGTAATGCCGTTCAGCACCGTCGAGAAAATCGGCAACGGGAAATCACCGGGCGGCAGGCCGTTGAGCGCAACCGTGCCGCCGCGCCGCACCATCCCGAGCGCCTGTGCGAACGCACTGCGCGACACCGCCGTGACGAGTACGCCGTGCGCGCCGCCGATTTCCTTCTGGATCACTTTCGCCGGATCGTCGACCGATGCGTCGATCGTCAGTTGCGCGCCGAGCTGCCGCGCGAGCGCGAGCTTGTCGGTCGAAATGTCGATCGCCGCGACGTGCAGGCCCATCGCACGCGCGTACTGCACCGCCACATGCCCAAGCCCGCCGATGCCGGAGATCGCGATCCACTGCCCGGGGCGCGTATCGGTCACGCGAATCCCCTTGTAGACGGTCACGCCCGCGCACAGGATCGGCGCGATTTCGTCGAACTCGACCTGCGCAGGCAGATGGCCGACGTAGTCGGGATCGGCCAGCACGTATTCCGCGTAGCTGCCGTTCACCGAATAGCCCGTGTTCTGCTGACCGTGGCACAGCGTTTCCCAGCCCGTGTGGCAGTACTCGCAATGTCCGCAGGCCGTGTAGAGCCACGGCACGCCGACGCGGTCACCCTCGCGCACGTGCGTGACGCTCGCGCCAACGGCCGCGACGATGCCCACGCCTTCATGCCCCGGAATGAACGGCAACGACGGTTTGACGGGCCAGTCGCCGTCGGCCGCGTGCAGGTCGGTATGGCAGACGCCCGATGCCTTGATGTTGACGAGGATCTGGCCGGGGCCCGGCACCGGCACGGGCACTTCCTCGATGCGCAATGGTTCGCCGAATGCGTGCACCACGGCCGCTTTCATGGTTTGCGTCATGCGTCGCTCCTGTCTGGTCATTGAGCGACCCAGTATCCGGTTTCGGAACCGGAGGACGTTGATGCGTATCAACGCGATGCGCGCTGTCCGGCGATCGCGGCTGCATCATCGCAGCGCACGGCGGCACGGCACGATCGGGCGCGCCGCTTCGTTCCACGCCGCGCCGGCGTAAGCACGGACCATCGCCGGCCAGCGCGCCTGCCACTTCAGCCGACCTTTCGTCGGTCCGACGGAAACCGTACGTACCGCTGCCATTCGGCTTGGAATTTGAAATGATATAACATATCATTTCGTGTGCTCGTCCGCCTGACGCCGTTCCACTGTGGGTGGCCGAGCCTCGCCGAGCCATGTCCCAACGGGTCACTCCGCGTCACAGACGCAACAATATATCGTATCCAGTCGTGACCCGCATCGCTCGTTATCCGATCCGATTCCAACCGATTCACCGACCATGCGCGACCTCCCTCGTCTACCGCTTCGCCCGCTCTCGCCCCTTTCGCTGATGCTGTTCGCCGCCGCCGCGCACGCGCAGGCCGATGCGCCCGCCGCATCGGGCACGCCGTCCGCCGCTCCGCTCGCGCCGATCTTCGTGACCGCGAACCCGCTCGGCGACACCGAACTGATCGCGCCGACCGCGCAGCTTTCCGGCGATGCGCTGACGCGCCGCCAGGCCGATTCGCTCGGCGAAACGCTCAACGGGCTGCCCGGCGTGTCGACCACCACCTACGGGCCGATGGTCGGCCGCCCGATCATCCGCGGGATGGACGGTGACCGGATCCGGCTGCTGCAGAACGGCGTCGCGGCCTACGACGCGTCGTCGCTGTCGTACGACCATGCGGTGCCGCAGGATCCGCTGTCGATCGAGCGCGTCGAGATCGTGCGCGGCCCGGCCGCGCTGCTGTACGGCGGCAACGCGGTGGGCGGCGTCGTCAACACGATCGACAACCGCATTCCGCGCGAAGCGATCCAGGGCGTGACCGGCGCAGTCGACGCGCGCTACGGCGGCGCGAATTCGGTACGTGCGGGCGCCGCGCAAGTCGAAGGCGGCAACGGCCGCTTCGCGTTCCACGTCGACGCGTTCGACCGCGAAACGAGCAAGCTGCGGATTCCCGGCTACGCGCGCAGCAGCCAGCAGCGCGCGATAGACGGCCCCGACACGCCGCAGCCGGTCGGCAGCGTGCCGAACAGCGACGGCCGCGTGCACGGCGGCGCGGTGGGCGCGTCGTACACGTGGGCGGACGGTTTCGCGGGCCTGTCGTACAGCGGCTACGAGTCGAACTACGGCTCCGTCGCGGAGAGCGACGTGCGGCTGCGGATGCGCCAGGAACGCCTCGCGCTTGCGTCCGAGGTGCGCAACCTGAACGGGCCATTCACGAAGCTGAAATTCGATTTCGCGTACACCGACTACCGCCACAAGGAAGTCGACAACGGTCAGACCGCAACCACCTTCCGCAACCGCGGCTACGAGGCGCGCATCGAGGCGCAACACCGCAAGATCGGCCCGTTCGAAGGCGCGATCGGCGTGCAGTTCGGCCAGAACACGTTCTCCGCGCTCGGCGACGAGATGCTCGTGCCGTCCACGCGCACGAACAGCGTCGCGCTGTTCGGCCTCGAGGAATGGCAGGTCGTACCGGCGCTGAAGCTGAGCCTCGGCGGCCGCTTCGAGCATGTGAAGGTCGATCCCGATCCGGCCGGCGTCGAGAAATTCGCGGGCGCGCAACCGCGCGACTTCAATGCGGGCAGCCTGTCGGCCGGCGCGCTGTTCTCGCTGACGCCCGTGTGGTCGGTGGCGGCGAACGTCGCGTACACCGAACGCGCACCGACTTTCTATGAGCTGTATTCGAACGGTCCGCACGATGCGACCGGCCAGTTCCTGATCGGCAACCCGAACGCATCGAAGGAAAAGGCCGTGTCGACCGACCTGTCGCTGCGCTATGCGAGCGGCCCGAACCGCGGTAGCGTCGGCGTGTTCTACAACCGCTTCTCGAACTACCTGACCGAGTACAACACGGGGCGCGTCGTCAACGACGACGGCGAGCCCGTCGCACCCGGCACCGACGGTTCGCTCAGCGAGGCGATCTATCGCGGCGTGCGCGCCGAGTTCTACGGTATCGAGCTGGACGGCAAGTGGCGCGCCTTCTCGCGGCGCGGCCATACGGTCGACCTGGAACTGACGGCCGACTACACGCACGCACGCAACGTCGACACGGGCCAGCCGCTGCCGCGCATCGCACCGCTGCGCGCGACGCTCGCGGCCGACTACGGCTACGGTCCGTTCG
The DNA here is from genome assembly GCF_052952715.1 of Burkholderia sp. YIM B11467. Classification (NCBI taxonomy): domain Bacteria; kingdom Pseudomonadati; phylum Pseudomonadota; class Betaproteobacteria; order Burkholderiales; family Burkholderiaceae; genus Burkholderia; species Burkholderia sp. YIM B11467. The sequence continues at coordinate 431,331 of NZ_JBQVSQ010000002.1, read as the reverse complement.
GTGCACGCGCGCAGGTCACGCATGCATGGTCGCAGCACCGCGTGCCGGACAACGACTTCTCGACGGACGGCTACACGTCGCTCGGCGTGATGCTGACCTACAAGTTCCGCGTCGGCCCGACGCACTGGCTCGCGTACCTGCGAGGCGACAACCTGACGAACCAGGAAATCCGCTACTCGACCTCGGTCGTGCGCGGCTTCTCGCCGCAAGGCGGCCGCAGCGCGATGGCCGGATTGCGCACCACGTTCTGACCCTCTCAGGGCCTGCGGTTGGCGCCGCAGGCCCGTGGCGCGACAACGATTCGCCGCCAATTTCCATTTATCCGCCATTACCACAGCATGGTGCAGCGCACGTCAATGACGCGTACCGGTTCCCGCCTCCCGATTCATCCGCAAGGAAATTCCGTTATTCACCCATAAATTGAAACAAAATCATCAGACGATTATTAACAAAAAGATGATTTTTGTTTCACCAATAAAACCGGTTTCAAATTCTGCGTATAAATTTTCGAATCACGGGTGATCCGCTGTTTTTTGACAAGAATCAATTCCGCCCCGCCCCACAAGGCTCTCATCGCTAAAAAAACTAATATCAGGGTTTTCGAAGGGTAAAGAATCATCCGGGATACCCGTTAATGCCGGCACGAGCCCGTATCTGGTCGAAGAATAAATTCCATTTGCCAACCACACGCGCAGAGGCACAACGTGAAAATCGCCAGAATGAGCATCAAAACAAAACTCCTGGGCGGCTTCGGCCTGCTCGCCGCAGTCGTCGTGATCGTGTCGGGCATGGCGCTCAAGGCGCTATCCGATACCAACGCCGAGTTTTCCCGCTACATGAACGGCATCAATGCACGGGCAACCCTGTCCGCGCAAATCCGCACCGCGGTCGACCGGCGCGCGATCGCCGCGCGCAATCTCGTGCTCGTGACCAAACCGTCCGACATCGAGCTCGAACTGGCCGAAGTGAACCAGGCGCACAAGGACGTGCAGGAACATCTCGCGAAGCTCAAGGACATGATGGCGAGCGCGACCGACACCTCCGATCGCGCGCGCGAGCTGGTGGCCGACATCGTGCGCGTCGAAACCAGCTACGGGCCCGTCGCGCTGCGTATCGTCGGGCTCGCGCAGGCCGGCAAGAAGGACGAGGCGACGGCCGACATCGACGACAATTGCCGCCCGCTGCTCGCGCAGCTGGTGCGCGCGACCGACGCGTACGCGACCTATACGCATGACCGCGAACTCGCGATCGCGCAGGAATTCGCGGATCGCTATGCGATGGAGCGCAACCTGCTGGCCGGCATCTGCCTGATCGCCGTCGTGATCGCCGCGTGCGGCGGCCTGTGGCTGACGCGCAAGATCACCGCGCCGATCGGCTCGGCGGTGGACGTCGCGCGCACGGTGGCGAACGGCGATCTCGGCAGCCGCATCCAGGTGAGCGGCAACGACGAGACGCGCGACCTGCTCGACGCGCTGCGGACCATGAACGAACGGCTGATCGGCATCGTCGGCCGCGTGCGCGATTCGTCGAACAGCATCGCGCATGCGGTGGGCGAGATCGCATCGGGCAACCTCGACCTGAGCCAGCGCACCGAGGAACAGGCCGCGTCGCTGCAGGAAACCGCCGCGACGATGGAGGAATTCACGTCGACGGTGCGGCTCAACGCGGAAAACGCGCAACAGGCGAGCACGCTCGCCGCGAATGCGTCCGACGTCGCGCAGCGCGGCAGCTCGGTGGTCGGCCGCGTGGTCGATACGATGACGGAGATCGGCCACAGCTCGTCGAAGATCGCCGACATCACCGGCATCATCGAAGGCATCGCATTCCAGACCAACATCCTCGCGCTGAACGCGGCAGTCGAAGCCGCGCGTGCCGGCGAACAGGGCCGCGGCTTCGCGGTCGTCGCGAGCGAGGTGCGCAGTCTCGCGCAGCGCTCGTCGACGGCGGCGAAGGAGATCAAGGAGCTGATCTCCGCGTCGGTGCAGACGATCCAGAACGGCTCGGCGCTCGCGGGCGAAGCCGGCAAGACGATGTCCGACGTCACGCAGGCGGTTGCGCGCGTGACGGACATCATGGGCGAGATCGCGGCCGCGTCGGCCGAGCAGAGCCGCGGCATCGACCAGGTGAACCTGACGATCACGCAGATGGACGAGACAACGCAGCAGAACGCGGCGCTTGTCGAACAGGCCGCGGCCGCATCGAAGTCGCTCGAGGCGCAGGGCCGCGAGCTGTCCGAAACGGTCTCCGCATTCCGGATGCCGTCCGGCGCGCATGTCGCGTCGCCGGGCATGCATGCACAGGCAGCCGACACGCATCACTGGCAACCGGCCGCCGCCTGACGGCTACGGAAAGGAGACGATGATGCGCACGCTGCGCCGGTGGTCCGCCTGCGTCTCGCTTGCGCGCACCGCGCGATGCGCGGCCGCGCGCGGCACGCGGTGCGGCTGCGCAGCATCGCGGTCCGGCGCGCTTTGCACCCATGCACGACATCGCGCGTCGCCGATCCGCGTCGCGCGTTCACGGCACGCATGCATGTAGGTCGCGCATCGGCGTAGCCGCATCGAAAGCCATCGCCGTCGATCGTCGCGGCATCGTGCGCGTGCGCGTGTATGCATGCATGTCCGCACGCACACCGAGATCAATCACCGCACGGCATTCGCCTTCCTCCGCTATGCAGGGCGCACGCTGCGTTTGCAGCGCCGCACAAGTGTCGGTTCCGCCCTCGCATCGCGTGCTGCCACACCCACGTCACGCCAACGTCATGCCCATCGCGCCGCATGCGCGCCCGCGCCGCTCGCGGATGCAGCCTTTTAAAACTGGCGAATGACGAGTATCCTAAAAAGAGCACTCCCCGTTCGGACGGCGAATCGCGTGCCCTGACTCCCGTCCGATTGCATTGCGGCCTCATCGCATCGCGCACAGCGCGGCGATGGCGGCGTCCGCTTCGCGCCGCCGGCCGCACGATCCTTTCCCCCAACAATCGTCAGGAGAGCTGGTGAGCCGACTCGTCGTCGTATCCAATCGCATTGCAGATCCCCGTAAAGCCGCGGCCGGCGGCCTCGCCGTTGCCGTGAAGGACAGCCTGCAGGAAACCGGCGGCGTATGGTTCGGCTGGAGCGGCAGGCTACGCGGCGGCGACGATCAGCCCACGCATGGCGACGAGGTGCAGATCCAGAACGTCGGCGGCATCCAGCTCGCGACGATCGACCTCGACCCGCAGGATTACGACGCGTACTACCTCGGTTATTCGAACAACGTGCTGTGGCCGGTGTTTCACTACCGCCTCGATCTCGCGCAGTTCGACCGCCGCTTCGCCGACGGCTACCGGCGCGTGAACCAGCTGTTCGCGCGCAAGCTGCGCACGCTGCTGCGACCCGACGACACCATCTGGGTCCACGACTACCAGCTGATTCCGCTCGCCGCCGAACTGCGCGCGATGGGCTGCCCGAATCCGATCGGCTTCTTCCTGCATATCCCGATGCCGCCGCCGCCGATCATGGCCGCGATCCCGGAACACGAATGGCTGATGCGTTCGCTGTTCGCGTACGACCTCGTCGGCTTCCAGACCGAATCGGACCTGCTGCACTTCGAGCATTACGTCGAAGCGGAAGCGGGTGCCGCGCGGCTGCCGGACGGCCGCCTGCGCGCGTTCGGCCGCACGCTGTCGGCCGGTGCATTCCCGATCGGCATCAACGTCGACGAGTTCGAGTCGCTCGCCCGCGATCGCGACGGCATCGACATGTTCGATCGGATGCGCGACGAATATTCGCGCCGCCAGTTGCTCGTCGGCGTCGACCGCCTCGACTACACGAAGGGGCTGCCGCAGCGCGTGCATGCGTTCCGCCAGCTGCTCGAACAGTATCCGGAGAACCGCAACCGCGCGACGCTGATCCAGATCGCCGCGCCGAGCCGCGAGGATCTCGGCGCCTACGACGACCTGCGGCGCGAGATGGACAGCCTGTGCGGCGCGATCAACGGCGACTACGGCGAACTCGAATGGATGCCGATGCGCTACATTCACCGCACCGTTGCGCGCAAGCGCTTGCCGGGCCTCTATCGCGCGAGCCGTGTCGCGCTCGTCACGCCGCTGCGCGACGGGATGAACCTCGTCGCGAAGGAGTTCCTCGCCGCGCAGGACGCGGCCGACCCGGGCGTGCTCGTGCTGTCGCGTTTCGCGGGCGCGGCCGAGCAATTGAAGTCGGCGCTGCTCGTCAATCCGTACGACACGCAAGGCACCGCGCAGGCCATCCAGCGCGCGCTCGCGATGCCGCTCGAAGAACGCCGCCAGCGTCATGCGGCGCTGATGGCGATCGTGCGCAAGACCGACGTGCACTGGTGGCGCACGCGCTTTCTCGAAGCGCTCGCCGAAGCGGCCGAAGTCGCCGCGGCCACCGAGCACTGACCGCACTCACCCGTCCGTCGCCGCGTATTCCATCACCGTGCCGTTCGCGTCGCACAGGTCGACCGCGATCGGGATGCCCGCGCGCATGCTCTCGGTGACGACGCAATACGCATCGAAGCGGTCGAGCACGCGCGTCGCCGCCGCGAGATCCGACCACGTTTTCCCGATCGACAGCCGCACGGACATCGCGCCCACGCGCACCCTGCCCGTTTCGTTCCGCACCATGTCGACGTCGATGTGCGCGGCGACCGGCTGCGGATCGACATGATGCTTTTCCAGCGCGAACAACAGGCTTGCCGCGAGACAGCTCGCGACGGCCGCGGCAAGCAGCCGGACGGGGTTCGGCCCGTTTCCGGCGCCGAGCGGCGGCGGCTCGTCGATCAACACCGGCGACAGCGTCGTGCCGGCAAACGTGACTTCGAAGCAAAAGCGCGCTTGCTGCGCGACCTTGACCGATACGTGCGGCTCGCTCATGGCGACTCCGTGGCGGAAAAGAGGGAATTGAATCGCGGCGCGGCGCCGCATCGGCGCGCGCCGGTCTCAGGTCGGTAGCGCGTTCAGCGCTCGGGCTCGCGCGGCGGCCCGTACGCGACGAAATCGCGCTCGACCGCGGAGGCCTGCTCCGGCGCGATCGCGTCGCCGCGCGGGCCGGTGTCGTCATCGGGTGCCGCTGCCGCGGCAGACGACGATTCGATGCGCCCGTCGATCAGCGCCTGCAGCGCGTCGCGTTCGAGCACCTCGCATTCCAACAGCCGTTTTGCGATGCGTTCGAGCGCATCGCGGCGTTCGCCGAGTGTCGCCGCGACACGCGTATGCGCGTCGGCCAGCAGCGTACGCACCTCGTCGTCGATCATCCGCGCGGTATGCTCGCTGCAGCGTCCGTCGGCCGCACGCCATGCGCCGGGGATGCCCTGGCGCCCATCGCCGTCGTCGAACGTCGCGAGCCCGATCTTCTCGCTCATCCCGTACTGCATGACCATGTGACGCGCCATCGCGGTCGCGCGTTCGAGATCGTTCTGCGCGCCCGTCGACACGTCGCCGAACACGAGTTCTTCCGCGACCCGCCCGCCGAGCAGCGCATCGATGCGGTCGAGCAGCTCGCTCCTGCGCAGCACGTAGCGATCCTCGGTCGGCACCTGCTGCGTATAACCGAGCGCGGCGACACCGCGCGGAATGATCGACACCTTCTTCACCGGATCGCAATGCGCGCGGCTTTCCGCGACGAGCGCATGGCCGGCCTCGTGATACGCGATGGTCAGCTTCTCCTGTGCGTTCATCACGCGGCTCTTGCGCTCGAGGCCCGTCAGCGCGCGGTCGATCGCTTCGTCGAAGTCGGCCATGCCGATCGCCGGCTTGCCGAGTTCGGCCGCATGCAGCGCGGCCTCGTTGACGACGTTGGCAAGATCGGCGCCGACGAAACCCGGCGTGCGCGACGCGAGTTCGCCGAGGTCCACGTCGGGCGCGAGCTTCACGCGCTTCACGTGCACGCCGAGGATCTGCCGGCGGCCGTTCACGTCGGGCCGGTCGATCGCGATATGACGATCGAAGCGGCCGGGCCGCAGCAGCGCGGGATCGAGAATCTCCGGCCGGTTCGTCGCGGCCATGATGATCACGCCGGAGCCGGCCTGGAAGCCGTCCATCTCGACGAGCAACTGGTTGAGCGTTTGTTCGCGCTCATCGTTGCCCGACATCGGGCCGACGCCGCGCACCTTGCCGAGCGCATCGAGCTCGTCGACGAACACGATGCACGGCGCCTTCTGCTGCGCCTGCTCGAACAGGTCGCGCACACGCGCCGCGCCCACGCCGACGAACATCTCGACGAACGCCGAGCCGCTGATCGAAAAGAACGGCACGGCCGCCTCGCCGGCCACCGCGCGCGCCAGCAGCGTCTTGCCCGTGCCCGGCGCGCCGACGACGAGCACGCCCTTCGGAATCTTGCCGCCGAGCCGCTGGTAGCGATCGGGGTTGCGCAGGAACGCGACGAGCTGCTGCAGCTCGGCCTTCGCCTCGTCGATGCCCGCGATATCGTCGAACGTGATGCCGGTTTCCTGCTGCACATACACGCGCGCCCGGCTCTTGCCCATCCCGGTGAAATCCTGCAGCCCGCCGCGTCTGCGCAGCATCATGTTCCATATGAACACGAACAGCACGAGCGGCAGCAGCCACGAAGCCAACGACGCGATCCAGCTCGTGTCGGGCGTGCCGTGATAGCGAATGCCGGCGGCGGTCAGCGTGTCGGTGAGATGCTCGTCGGTCACGCGGTTGGTCGTGAAGCGCCACGGCGTACCGGCCTGCTGCACGACCGCGGCCTCGGACGCCGGCAGCAGCGTCGCGGCCTGCGGCATCTTCAGCGTGCCGGTGATTTGCGTGGGGCCGACCTCGAGATCGTCGACGAGCCGCGAGGCAACGAGCCGGTGGAAATCGCTGTAGGCGATCGACGCCGACGTCTGGTGCAGCATCAGCAACTGCGCGGCGAACAGCACGAAGAAGCCCGCCGCGATCAGCAATCCCGGGTAGTCGAATTTCCTGTCCATGGCATCGGGCCAGCCATCCACGCTGCGCGGCACACGCTCACGCAGGCACGCACGCGCAGTCGGCGCGCGGCATCGGCCGCCATGCGAAAGCGCCATTCATCCGCGCCATCGTCGCCTCGCTTGATCGCCTCGTTTCGTCGCATCGATGACGCCGCGGCGACGCCGTCGGCCGGCGCCGCCGGGCGATCCTCGCCCGGGCGGCACGCCGCAACGTGCCGCCCCTGAATCCAGTCTAGTTCGCGCGCGCGCGTCGCGCATCGCCCGCCGTGCGAACCGAATCGTCCGACAAACGCCTTTCATCGGCAGCCCCAGCCGCGTTATAGTCGCATTCGTGACATTTTTATGACAATTGCATCGCACCCGCTTGCACGCAACGCCGGCCGTTGCTTTCCGTCCCGCGTCGCGGCAGCCTGTGCGACGCCGCCGCGCATCGAACCACACCGCCAACCCGCCCATTCGAGGAGCACACGACGTGAACGACACCCCCGATCGCCCCGACGACCTTCCCGCCGATCCCGACCGCCGCCGCATGCTCGGCGGCCTCGCCGCGCTCGGTGCGGGTGTCGCGCTCAGCGGCTGTGAAACCACGCCGGGCGGCGCACCGCGTTCCGCCGCCGACCTGCGCGTCGACGAAGCGTTGCGCGAACGCGTGCGCCACATCGTCGTGATCTATGCGGAAAACCGCAGTTTCGCGAACCTGTACGGCGATTTCCCGGGTGTGCGCCATCCGCTGAGCGAAGTGCGTCCCGAGCAGGCGCAGCAGCTCGATCGCGACGGCAAGACGCCGCTGCCCGTGCTGCCGAAGATCTGGGGCGGGCTCGTGCCGCAGGCGCAGGAAGTGGACGGCAAACGCTACGCGATCGCCGAGCGCGACATCGACAAGCTGCCGAACGCGCCGTTCCGGGTTGCCGATGCGCAGGGCAAGCCGCTGCCGAACGGCGTGATCACGCGCGACCTGTGGCACCGCTTCTACCAGAACCAGATGCAGATCGCGGCCGGCCGCAACAACCAGTTCGCCGCGTGGGCCGATTCGGGCGGCCTCGTGATGGGCCATTACCGCAATTCGGCCGACACGCTGCGCCTGTGGAATCTCGCGCGGCAATACACGCTGTGCGACAACTTCTTCATGGCGGCCTTCGGCGGTTCGTGGATGAACCACATGTTCCTGATCTCCGCGCAGCCGCCGATGTATCCGGACGCGCACAAGCATCCGCACGCGGCCAAGCTGCTGTCGAAGGTAGAAGGCGACGATCCTGCCGGCACGCGCCTGAAGCTCGCCGACGATTCGCCCGCGTCCGCGCTCGACGGCCCGCCGAAATTCGCCGGCGACGGCCCGCTGACGCCCGACGGCTACGGCGTCAACACGATGGCACCGCCGTACCAGCCGAGCTACGTGCCACCGCCCGACCCGGGCAACGCCGCGTATGCGGACCCGGCCGACCATCGCGTGATGCCGCCGCAGGGTTATGCGACGATCGGCGATCGCCTGTCGGAGAAGAACATCGACTGGGCGTGGTACAGCGGCGCGTGGCAGTACGCGCTCGAGCATCGCGACACGGGCACCGTGCCGGATTTCCAGTACCACCACCAGCCGTTCAACTACTTCGTGAACTATGCACCGGGCACTGAAGCCCGCCGCCAGCACCTGCGCGACGCGGGGCTCGGCGACGATCCGTCGACGAACCGCTTCATCGCCGACATCGACGCGGGCCGCCTGCCGGCCGTCACGTTCTACAAGCCGCAGGGCAACCTCAACATGCATGCGGGCTACGCGGACATCGAATCGGGCGACCGCCACATCGCAACCGTGATCGACCATATCCGGCGCGGGCCGCAATGGGCGAACACCGTGATCGTGATGACGCACGACGAGAACGGCGGCTGGTGGGATCACGTCGCGCCGCCGGTCGGCGACCGCTGGGGCCCGGGTTCGCGGATTCCGGCGCTCGTGATCTCGCCGTTCGCGAAAAAGGGCTTCGTCGATCACACGCTGTACGACACGAACTCGATCCTGCGCTTCATCAGCCGCGTGCACGGGCTCGCGCCGCTCGACGGCGTGGCCGCGCGCAACAAGGCGTTCGCCGCGCGCGGCGAGACGCCGCCGGGCGATCTCACGAACGCGCTCGACCTCGGCTGACGGCCGGTTGGTCGCGTGATCGTGTGATCGCGTGACCGCTTGAAACGACGACGCCCCGGGCAATGCAATGGATTGCCCGGGGCGTCTTTCGTTTACGGCACCGCTAAGCGGCGCTGCGCAATGCGTCGCGCACCGCCTGCGCGGCGTGACGGCCGGCCTGCCGGCCGAAGAACGTCGCGTCGGCCAGCGACAGCCCCGAGCTGTACCCGGCGCCCCAGCGCGGCAGCCCGCACGTCGTGCGCCCGGCCGCATAGAGGCCCGGCACCGGCGTGCGCGCCGCATCGAGCACCTGTCCGGTCGGCAACGTGTCGAGCCCGCCGAGCGTGAAATGCGGATAAAACGCGTAGTCGATCCGGCAGTCGAGCGCGACGAACGGCGGTTCGATCAGCGGCTGCAGCCACTTCTTCGCCTTGTGGAACAGCGGATCGGCACCTTCGGCCGCATGGCGGTTGTAGACGTCGACGGTCGCCGTCAGCGTACCGGCCGGCATCTGCAGGTCGCGTTCGACTTCCTCCCAGGTTTCGCCGGCCGCCGCGATGCCGATCCGCGCGATCGCGGGCGGCTCCTGGTACGTCGCGTGGTCGACGAGCAGGTAGATCCGGTCGTCGGCCTGGTGGAACGCATGATGGCCCGTGCGGCCGTGGTAGCCGTCCTCGTTGATGAAGCGCTGCCCGCGCGCGTTCACGAAAATGCCCTTGATCAGCGATTCGGGCGCATAGAACGGCAGGCTGACGAAACCCTGGTCCATGTGGATCGCCGCGCCGCCCGCGCTCTGGCCGAGCAGGATGCCCGAGCCGTCGTCGCCGGGGCTGCCGATCGGTTCGTCCGAGCGCAGGAACTGCGGCGCATGCCGGCGCACCATGTCGCGGTTCATCGCAAAGCCGCCCGCGCACAGGATCACCGCGCGGCGCGCACGCACGAACGCCGTCTCGCCATACGCGCGCAGCACGACGCCGCGCACCGCGCCGCCGTCGTCGACGATCAGCGCGAGCGCACGCGTGTCGTAGCGCGTCGCGACGCCGAGCGCCGCCACGCGTTCCGCCAGCACGCGCATCAGCATCTGCCCGCCGCCCCAGCCCGGCCATTGCGGCGTGTGGCCGCGCGGACACGGTTTCGCGGCCTCGTTGAACGGCCAGGCCTCCTCGCTGCCCGACCAGATCAGGCAGTCGTCGGTTTCCGGCTCGACGATCCGCTCGGCGATGAACGTGTTCTTGTACGTGAGGCCCTGCGCGACCAGCCAGTCGTGATGCGCAAGGCTTTCGTTCGCGTAGAGGCGCACCTTCGCTTCGTCGGCGTCGCGGCCGCCCGCGAGCATCAGGTAGCGGTACAGGTCCTCGGTGTCGTCGATGAAGCCGGCCTGCCGCTGGGCAGGCGTGCCGCCGCTGCCGCCGAGGTAGATCTCGCCGCCCGACAGCGCGCTCGTGCCGCCGTAGCTCGATGCGCGTTCGACGATCAGCGTGTCGGCGCCGGCGCTCGCGGCTTCGATCGCCGCGCATGCGCCGGCCGCGCCGAAGCCGACGATCACGACGTCGTGCTCGGCGTCCCAGCGATGTACGTCGCGGATGTTCAGGGGGCGGGTCAGGGAATGGTCGGATGACATGGGGAATGGGTCAGCGTGAAGGAAATCGGCGCGCGTGGCGCGGGCCTGCGGACACGCGGCCTGATGCTGGCGTTGCCGCGTCGCGTCGCAGCCGCTACGAGCAGCGCGCGGCGGTGCGAACGCAAGCCGTGCGCCGTCTGATGCGCGGTTGAAGTCGAACGGCGTTGAGCCGGCTCGGTAGATCGGCCGCGCCGACGCGTGACGCTTGCGCCGTGGCGCCGGCAAAAACCGTCCGTGTGCCACCGCAACGCGACGGCTGCCGGCCCGCGCGTCGCGCGGCCGCGCCGGCGTCACATGCCGCGCAACGCGGCGAAACCGAAGTGCGACGGATCGATCGGCACACAACCGGTCGGCAGGCCGTTCGGGTCGACCGAGCGGCATTGCAGGATGCCGGCCGCATACGGCGGTGACGGGACCTGATCGGCTCCGTATCGCGCCATCGCCATGGCAGCGAACGTGCCCATTGCCAATACGCACAGCTTGCGAGTCGTCAGTCTCATGATCGTCGTCCCCTCCGGTTGGCCGCTCGTGCGGTTCGTGTCCGGTGCGCATCGGTTGCAGCACCGGATGACTGCACGGTAGCCAGCGCCCGGCCGCCAGCCATCGTCCATTTCGACTAGGGGCAAACGCTGAGCGGAGGTCGTACGGCATGCGGCGTCGCAACATCGCGGGCAACGGATTCGCATGCGCGGAGGGAACACTTCATGTCGTACGCCTTTCGCGACGGGTCAAATCAATCGTCAGACCCATGCCGCACGTCGGCCGCTGCACCGCACCATCGCGCAACGCGCGGCCGCCGGCCCCGGTGTTTTCCCCGAGCCTCGCCCTGCTCCGTATGGATGATGGATCGCGACCGGTCCGATGCGAACCTGCGCGTCGACGTCGCAATGCCGCCACGTCCGCATTCGCGGCGCGGCCGACTCTTTCCGTTCTTCCACGGGAGCACCGCATGACCGATTCGAATCCCCGCCACGCGCTGTACGAACTTGCGTGCCGCTACGCGCAAGCCGTCGACCGGCGCGACTGGCCGCGGCTCACCAGCCTCTTCACCGCCGATGCAACCCTTGCCGGCCCCGGCTTCCGCTTCGACGACCGCGATGCGATCGTCGCCGGCATGCGCGTGATCGAGCGCTACGAGGCCACCCAGCATCACGTGCACAACCAGCTCGTCACGCTCGACGGCGGCGAAGCCGACGTCGAGACCTACGGCATCGCGTGCCACGTGTATGTACGCGACGGCGTGAAGCGCAAGCTCGACTGGGGGCTGCGCTATCGCGACCGCTGCGTGTTCGACGGCGGCACGTGGCGCTTCGCCGCGCGCACGCTGCACGTCGACTGGGCGCAAGACCTGCCGCTGGAGGGCTGAACGATGCGCACCTCCCTTCCCCTCGACGGCCGCACCGCGCTCGTGACGGGTGGCGCCGGCGGCATCGGCGCGGCCTGCGCGCACGCGCTCGTCGCCGACGGCGCGGCCGTCGTGCTGATGGGCCGCCGTCGCGACGCGCTCGAACGCACGCAACGGCACCTGACCGACGCGGTGCCCGGCAGCCGTGTCGCGATCCACGCGGGCGATGCGTGCGACGAAACCGACCTGCAGGCCGCGCTCGACTGTGCGTGGGCGCTCGACGGCCGCCTCGACATCGTCGTGCCGACGGTCGGCGGCGCCGGCTTCCGGCCGCTGCTGATGCACGACGCCGACACGTTCCGCGCGGAGATCGACCTGAACCTGCACAGCGCGTTCGCCGCGATCCGCCATGCGGCGCCGCGGCTGGCCGCGAGCGGCGGCGGCGCGATCGTCTGCATCTCGTCGACCGCCGCGCAGATCAATTTCCGCTGGCTGACCGCGTACTGCACCGCGAAGGCCGCGCTCGAAGCGCTCGTGCGCGGCGCGGCCGAGGAACTGGCCGGCGCGAAGATCCGCGTGAACGCGGTGCGCCCGGGCCTCACGCGCTCCGAAGCGACCGCGCCGATGTTCGACAACCGCGCACTGGTCGACAGCTTTCTCGAACAGATCCCGCTCGGCACGCTCGGCGAACCCGAAGCGATCGCGCACGCGGTGCGCTATCTCGCGGGCCCCGAGTCGGGCTGGGTGACCGGCCAGAGCTTCGCGGTCGACGGCGGCCACGAGTTGCGCACGAACCCGCGCGTCGACGACACGATCGCGCAGATCTACGGCGCGGCCGCGCTCGATGCGGTCAAGGCCGGCCGTGCACCGGGCGCCGCATGAGCGCCTACCTTCTTCCAACTTCACAGGACATCGACCGACCATGAATCGAGTCGCAAACAAGGTCGCGCTGATCACCGGCGCGGCAAGCGGCGTCGGCCGCGCGGATGCGCTGCTGCTCGCCGCCGAAGGCGCGCGCGTCGTGCTGACCGACATCGACGAGGACGCAGGCCGTGCGCTCGCACGCGAGATCGGCGACGCGGCACTGTTCGTGCGCCACGACATCGCCGACGAAGACGGCTGGCGGCACGCGCTCGCAGCGACGCTCGACCGCTTCGGCCGCCTCGACGTGCTCGTCAACAACGCGGCGATCTGCCCGGTCGGCTCGATCGAGGAGACGAGCCTCGACACGTGGCGGCGCGTGATGCGCACCAATGCGGACGGTTATTTCCTCGGCTGCAAGTATGCGATCGGCGCGATGAAGGGCAACGACACGCCGGGCTCGATCGTGATGATGTCGTCGGTCGCCGCGCTCGGCGGGCTGCCGATGATGTGCGCGTACACCGGCTCGAAAGGCGCGGTGACGGCGCTCGCGCGCAGCGTCGCCGTGCACTGCAAGCGCAGCGGCTACCGGATCCGCTGCAACTCGATCCACCCGGACGGGATCTGGACGCCGATGACGCAGGCACTGATGCCCGACCTCGACCCGGCCGCGCTCGGCATCGGCAGCGACCCGATGGCGCGCATGTGCGACCCGCAGGACGTCGCGAATCTCGTGCTGTTCCTCGCCTCCGACGAATCGCGCTTCGTGAACGGCGCGGAACTGCGGATCGACAACGCGCAACTGGTGTCGTCGCTGTGACGCGGCGCAACGCTTTTCCATTCGAAGGAGTGCATCGATGATTTCATTCACCGGCAAGACCGTGCTGGTCACGGGCGGCGGCGCGGGCATCGGCCGTGCGTGCGCGGAAGCATTCGGCGCGGCGGGCGCGCGCGTCGCCGTGGCCGAGATCGACGCGGCCCGCGCGCAGGACGTGCGGCAGGCGCTCGAAGCGGCGGGCGTCGACGCGCTCGTCGGTACCGTGGACGTCACGCGCCGCGACGAGGTCGATGCGTTCGCGCGGACGGTCGACGCGCGCTTCGGCGGCCTCGACGTGCTCGTCAACAACGTTGGCGATTTCCTGCAGATCGCGAAACCGTTCGACGACTACACCGACGACGACATCGCGCGGCTGTTCGACGTGAACCTGCGCCAGGTGTTCGTCGTCACGCGCGCGATGCTGCCGTTGCTGCGCAAGCGCGGCGCGGGCAGCAGCATCGTCGGCGTGTCGTCGATCGAAGGCTTCCGCGCGATTCCGAACTGTTCGGTGTACGCATCGTTCAAGGCCGCGCTCACCGGCTTCACGAAAAGCCTTGCGCTCGAACTCGGGCCGGCCGGCATCCGCGTGAACCAGATCGCGCCCGAAACCACCGAGACACCGCAAGTGCCCGTCAGCGCGATGGTCGCGGCCGAGCACCATGACCACATCCCGCGCTGGATTCCGCTCGGGCGCTTCGGCGCGGCCGGCGACATCGCGGGCGCCGCGCTGTACCTCGCGAGCCCGCTCGCCGCGTGGGTCACCGGCACGACGCTGCACGTCGACGGCGGCGCGCTCGCGGCGGCCGGCTGGTATCGCGACCCGAAAGGATTCTGGACCAACATGCCCGTCGTCACGGGTAACGGCTTCAATTTCTGAGCGACAGCCGCGCATCAGCGCGGCTTCGTCCGTTCATTTCTCGCGGCGCGCGTGCGCCGCCACCGGAGACACCATGAAGATCCTGATCGTCGGCGGCACCGGCCTCATCGGCGGCCATGCCGCGCTGCACCTGCATGCGCAGGGCAACCACGTCACGCTCGCCGCGCGCAAGCCGCCCGCGGCCGGCAGCGCGCTCGCGCAGTTCGACGTGCTGCTGCGCGACTATGTCGCCGGCAACTTCACGCGCGACGATCTCGCGCCGTTCGACGCGATCGTGTTCGCGGCCGGCAACGACATCCGCCATCTGCCGCCCGGCACCGACGAAGCCGCGCACTGGGAACGCGCGAACGTCGACGCGGTGCCGCGTTTCTTCGCGCTCGCGCGCGACGCGGGCGTGAAGCGCGCCGTGCTCGTCGGCAGCTTCTATCCGCAGGTCGCACCGGCACTCGTCGATACCGTGCCGTACGTGCGCTCGCGCCATCTCGCCGACGAACGCGTACGTGCACTCGCGACGCCGTCGTTCGCGGTGTGCAGCGTCAATGCGCCGTTCGTCGTCGGGTCGGTGCCGGGGCTGCGCAACGAGATGTTCGCCGCGTACACGGGTTATGCGCGGGGCCAGTTCGCGGGGCTGCCTGTGTACGGGCCGGCCGGCGGCAGCAACTTCATCTCGACGCAATCGCTGTCGGAAGCGATCTGGGGTGCGCTTCAGCGTGGCGAAGCGGGCAAGGCCTACCTCGTCGGCGACGAGAACCTCAGCTTCGCCGACTACTTCGCCGCGTTCTTCCGCGCGGCCGGCAACCCGCAACCCGTGCCGTCGCTCGACCAGGAGCATCCGCTGTTGCCCGACATGGCGATCTACACGGGGCGCGGCAATGTCGTGTCGTACGAGCCCGATCCGGCCGATAGCGCGCTGCTGCGCTACCGGCGCGGCGACGTGCAGCGCGCGGTCGACGAAGTCGTTGCGCATTGCAGCGCGCAGTAAGCGAGCCGCGCACACGCGGCGCGGATGCGAAAACGTCCCGCCGCCGGCGATGCATGCCGGCGGCGGGACGTCAGGGTTGACGCGGCGATGCGTCGCTGCGGATCGTCAGGCGCCGAGGCGCTGTTCGATCTTCTTCATCGTGTCGGTCATTTCGGCCGGCAGGCGCAACTTCAGCGTGTCGAACAGCGCCGCATGCAGTTTCAGTTCCTCGCGCCATTCGTCGGCGTTCATCGACGTCACCGCGTCGAACTGCTCGCGCGTGAAATCGAGCCCATCCCAGTGCAGATCCTCATACGCGGGCGATACGCCGAACGCATGCTCGCCGCCACCGCCGGTGCCTTCGAGACGATCGAGCATCCACTTCAGCACGCGCATGTTCTCGCCGAAGCCCGGCCACACGAACTTGCCGTTCGCGTCCTTGCGGAACCAGTTCACGCAGTAGATCTTCGGCAATGCGGCGCCCGCGCCTTCGAGCTGCTTGCCGAGTTTCAGCCAGTGCGCGAAATAATCGCTGACGTTATAGCCGCAGAACGGCAGCATCGCGAACGGGTCGCGGCGCACGATGCCTTGCTGGCCGACCGCCGCGGCGGTCGTCTCCGAGCCCATCGTCGCGGCCATGTACACGCCTTCGACCCAGTCGCGCGCCTCGGTCACGAGCGGCACCGTCGTCGAGCGGCGGCCGCCGAAGATGAACGCATCGATCGGCACGCCGGCCGGGTTCTCCCAGTCGCCGTCGATCGACGGACACTGCGCGGCCGGTGCGGTAAAGCGCGAGTTCGGATGCGCGGCCTTGCGGCCCGTTTCCTTGCCGATCTCCGGCGTCCACGGGTTGCCCTGCCAGTCGGTCAGCTTCGCGGGCGGCGTGTCGGTCAGCCCTTCCCACCACACATCGCCGTCTTCCGTCAGCGCGACGTTCGTGAAGATCACGTTTTCCGTCAGCGTCGAGATCGCGTTCGGGTTCGTCTTCACGCCGGTGCCCGGCGCGACGCCGAAGAAGCCGGCTTCCGGGTTGATCGCATACAGGCGGCCGTCGCGGCCCGGCTTCAGCCACGCGATATCGTCGCCGATCGTCGTGACCTTCCAGCCGTTGAAGCCCTGCGGCGGAATCAGCATCGCGAAGTTGGTCTTGCCGCATGCGGACGGGAACGCGGCCGCGACGTGATATTTCTTGCCGTCCGGCGACGTCACGCCGAGGATCAGCATGTGCTCGGCGAGCCAGCCCTGGTCGCGGCCCATCGTCGATGCGATGCGCAGCGCGAAGCACTTCTTGCCGAGCAGCGCGTTGCCGCCGTAGCCCGAGCCGAAGCTCCAGATCTCGCGCGTTTCGGGGAAGTGCACGATGTACTTGACCGGGTTGCACGGCCACGGCACGTCCTGCTGACCCGCTTCGAGCGGATGGCCGACGCTGTGCACGCACGGCACGAATTCGCCGTCCTCGCCGAGCACGTCGTACACGTCGCGGCCCATGCGCGTCATGATCCGCATGTTCACCGCGACGTACGGGCTGTCGGACAGTTCGACGCCGACGTGCGCGATCGGCGAGCCGAGCGGGCCCATCGAGAACGGCACGACATACAGCGTGCGGCCGCGCATCGAGCCGCGGAACAGACCGTTGAGCGTCTCGCGCATTTCGGCGGGCTCGATCCAGTTGTTGGTCGGGCCGACGTCATCGCGCGATGCCGAGCAGATGAACGTGCGATCCTCGACGCGTGCAACGTCCGACGGATCGGATTGCGCGAGATACGAGTTCGGGCGCTTCGTCGGGTTCAGGCGCGTGAGCGTGCCCTGGTCGACCATCGCCTGGCACAGCGCATCGTTTTCTTCCTGCGAACCGTCACACCATACGATGCGCGCGGGCTCCGTAAGCGCCGCGATGCGCGACACCCAGTCGATCAGCTTGCGATGTTTGACGAAAGCCGGAGGAGCGATCAGCGGGCCGTGTGTTGTCGCTTCGGCCAGATTGTTTTGCGACATGAGGATGTCTCCAGATTATTGGGCGGGGATGGGGAATGCGGGGTGAACCCGCCAGATGGGGAATGCGATTGGAGCGCAGGACGCAGCAACGCGCAGCGCGGTACACGCGAGCTGTGCGCGTGTCGATGCCGCGATGCGGGCGAGAGGATGTGATGTCTCGTTAGAAGATGCGAACGCGAGTTTCGCCATGCATGCAACCTGCCTTACAACTTCCATGCCGGCCAGCATACCATCGCCGATATTGCTCGGGCGTTGCGTTGCAACAAGAAACAACTGTGACGACGTGCCGGCACATGCGTTGCCGGCACGTCAGGTCGACGGCGTCGACGCGTCCGCTTTCGGGGACGAAACGGCCGGAACGTCCATCCGGCAATGGTTTCGGGGAAGCAGTAAATTCGGCTCGCCGGACGCATGCATGACGATCGCGCATGCGCGCCCGGCGAATTCGTGTTTTCGCTACTCAGGCAAACCCTGAATTAGGTTGCGTACACAAACATCCGGGTCGAATGCTTGATGTACGCCCCCGCTCAAAACGGCGCACCCGGCAATCCGGGGTAATACGCGCCCGCCGCCATCCCGCCGTCGACGGCCAGTTCGGCGCCGTTGCAGTACGACGCTTCGTCGCTCGCGAGGAACAGCGTTGCGCGCGCGATCTCGTCGGGCAGGCCGACGCGCTGCAGCGGCACGTTCGCATAGTGCTTGTTGATCTCCTCGAGCGGCGCACCCGTCGGGTTCGACATCACGGTGTTCACGCCGCCCGGATGAATCGAATTCACGCGCACGCCCTGGTGACCGAGTTCGAGCGCGGCGACCTTCGTCAGCCCGCGCACGCCCCACTTGCTCGACACGTACGCGGCAAGCGCGTTCACGCCGCGCAGGCCGTCCACCGACGAGATGTTGACGATCGACCCGCTCTTCCGCTCGATCATGCGCGGCGCGATTGTGCGGATACCGACGAATGTGCCGACGAGGTTGATCGACACCGCACGTTCGAAATCGCGTTTCGACAGCTCGGTGATGCCGCCGAACGTCAATACGGCCGCATTGTTGACGAGCACGTCGATGCGGCCGAACTGTTCGACCGTCGCTTCGGCCACGCGCACCCAGTGCGCTTCGTCGGCCACATCGAGGCGCATGAAACGCGCTGCATCGCCGAGCTCGCGCGCGAGCGCTTCGCCTTCCGCGTCGAGCACGTCGCCGATCACGACGCGCGCGCCTTCTTCGACGAACAGCCGGCACGTTGCCGCGCCCATGCCACGCGCGCCGCCCGTGACGATCGCTACCTTTCCTTCCAGTCGACCCATGTCGTCCTCTCTTCGATTCCGGTTTGCCGGCCGCCGCGCGCAGGCATGCGCGGGCGTGCCGAATTCGTGATTGGCACGCGGCACACCCCGCGCGCCGTCAGCCCCGCCGTCAGCCCCAGTAAGCCTGCCCGCCGTCGAGCGGCAGCGTCGCGCCCGTCAGGTACGCGGCATCGCGGCTCGCGAGAAACACGATCGCGCGCCCGATGTCCTGCTCGCAGTCGCCCACGCGGCCGAGCGGAATCGTGCGGAAAAACGCGGCGGCTTCCTGCGGATTCGCATCGACCCAGCCTTTCAGGCCCGGCGACAACGCATGCGGCGCGACCGCGTTGACGCGAATGCCGTCCGCGCCCCATTCGCACGCGGCCGCACGCGTCAGCGCACGAATCGCTTCCTTCGTCGCCGCGTACGCGCCGTACCCTGACGCATCCCAGCGCACCGCGGCCGACGACGCGAAATTGACGATCACGCCGTCGCCCTTCAGATGCGGATGACACGCGCGCATCATCCGCAGCGTCGCGATCGGCCCCGATTCGAGCCCCGCCAGAAAATCCTCGTCTGTCACGTCGAGCAGGCGGCCGAGCGGCACGACCTGCGCGTTGTTGATCAGGATCTGCACGCCGCCGAACCGCTCGACCACCGCGTCGACGCAATGCGCGATCTGCGCGGCGTCCATCACGTCGCACACGAATGGCGCCGCGACGCCACCGCGTGCGCGGATCGCGTCGCAGGTCGCGAGCAGCTTGTCGCGCGTGCGACCGACCACCGCGACATGTGCGCCCTCGGCCGCGAGCGCGTGCGCGACGCCCTGGCCGACGCCCTGCCCCGCGCCCGTTACCAGCGCGACCTTGCCCTTCAGGATGCCCATGCGCGCCCCTTAAGCGACGATTGCCGGATGCGCCTGCACGGGCCCGCCGAGCAGCTCGCGATACGACGGCGGCTGCTTGCCGTCGAGATCGGCGATGCCGTACTGCAGCGCGGCTTCCGCGCCGACAAGCACCTGCCCCGACAGCGCCATGCGCTGCGGATCGCCGTGGATCGCGTGAATCACGCGGCCGGTGAATTCCGGGCTTTCGGCGACGAGCGAGAAATCCTTGTAGAGGTCCGGATGCTCGTCCCACACGCGCGTCGTACGCTCCGTGCGCAGCGGGCCCATCCAGATCGACACGGCCGCGACGTCGAACGGCTTCAGGTCGACGGCCATGTCCTTCGCGAACTTGTCGACGCCGGATTTCTGCGCGCCGTACGCCGCGCCGTGCATGTAGCAGCTCGCGCCGAACGACGACGTGAACGCGATCAGTCCGCTGCGGCGCTTCGCCATCAGCGCCGCCGCATGCCAGCTCGCGACATAGGCCGAACGCAGCCCGACGTCGAGGATGTTCACGAGGTCGAGCGATTTCTCCCAGAACGGGCCCGGCAGGATCAGCTGGTCGTGCAGGTAGGTCGCGTTGTTGACGAGAATGTCGAGCCGCCCGCTTTCGCGTTCGACGCGCTCGAACAGCGCCTTCACCTGTGCGTCGTCCGCGTGGTCGCAGGCCACCGCGATCCCGCGGCCGCCGAGCGCGTCGATCTCGCGCGCGGTCTCGTGTATCGTGCCGGGCAGCGGCGCATCACCTTCGTTCTGCGAGCGGCCCGTCACGTAGACGGTCATGCCGGCCGCGCCGAGCGCGCGCGCGATGCCTTTGCCCGCGCCGCGCGATGCGCCCGTCACGACGGCG
The DNA here is from genome assembly GCF_052952715.1 of Burkholderia sp. YIM B11467. Taxonomy (NCBI): domain Bacteria; kingdom Pseudomonadati; phylum Pseudomonadota; class Betaproteobacteria; order Burkholderiales; family Burkholderiaceae; genus Burkholderia; species Burkholderia sp. YIM B11467. The sequence continues at coordinate 410,783 of NZ_JBQVSQ010000002.1, read as the reverse complement.
ACCGGCGTCTCGTGGTTCTGTGTCATGTTCGATGTCTCCAGTGGAATGTCCGCCACACGCGTGGCGATGGCGTGCGTCAGGCGGCCGGCGGCTGCGCGCCGGCGAACAGCACGCCCGGCGTGTCGCCTTCGTAGCGGGCCGACAGCGTCGACGTGACGACGCAGCGCGTGGCCGCGATCTTCCATTCGCCGTCGACCTTCCGGTATTCGTCGTCGTAATACGCGCCGAGCTGCGTGAGCGTGCGCGCGTTCGTGTCGATCATCTGGTAGTGCAGGCCCCACGTGCCGCGCGCATGCGTGTCGTCGAGCACGGCGATGTCGGGATTCACGCCGTGGTGCATCTCGACGATGTGCGGATGGCAGCCGAGTTGTTCGAATACATCCACGAGCGCGTCGCGCGTGTCGAACGTGCCGATCCGGCCGTAGTCGATATGCACGCGACCCGGCACGAAGCAGTCGCGCATTCCTTGCGGGTCCTTGCGGTCGCAGCACGTGAAGTAGCGCGCCTTCAGCCGGCGGATCGCATCGGCGTCCTCCAGCCTGCGCACGCGCGTTTCCAGCGATTCGATGAGGGTCATCCCGTCTCCTTGTTCGGTGCCGGCGCGGTTCGAAGGCCGCGTCGATGCCACGTTACAGCCGCACGAATCGCCGGCCATCACCCGTTCGGATTAAACGGGCGATGTATCGTCGAAACGCCGGCTGCATGCGCCAGCGGCTTTCGTCCGAACAGACGATGTGATGCAGGCGGCTTCGTTCCTACCATCGAACGACACCACCACGAGACACGGCGATGGACGACACGACCCGCACGCTCCATGAATACGAGCAGATCCGACAGCTGAAATACCGGTATTTCCGCGCGGTCGACACGCACGACTGGTCGCTGCTCGCGGATTGCCTGACCGAGGATTGCGAGGCGCGGCTGTACGGCGGCCGTTACGCGTACGACGGCCGCGAAACGTTCGTGTCGAGCCTGCGTGAGCTGATCGGCAAGCCGACCTTCCTGACGATGCATCACGGCCATCACCCGGAACTCACGCTGGTGTCCGCCGATCACGCGTGCGGCGTGTGGTTTCTCGAGGATCACGCGATCAATCTCGAGGACAACTACCTGCTGCACGGCACCGCGTTCTACGACGACCAGTACGTGAAGCGCGACGGCGTGTGGCGCATTCACGCGACGCGTCACGAGCGGCTGTTCGAAACCGTCACGTCGCCGATCCCGCCGTCGTTCACGCTGACGGCGAACCGTTTCGCGCCGGTCGCGCACCAGGCGGCCGGATCGACCGAAACCGCGTCCTGAACCCCGGCGGCAGCGCCGCCGATCCCGTCATTCCCTTCTGGAGCCGGAGCAATGGAGAAAGTCATTTACGTGTTGTGGCGCGACGCACAGGCCGCGCCCGATCAGTGGAGCCGCACGGTGCGCGCGCAGCTCGCCGACAAGCTGCTGTCGCTCGGCGCGCACGGCGTGCAGGTGAACGTCGCCGACGCCGATGTCGCGCCGGCCGCCGGCCTGAAGCAGACCAACACGCACCCGGGCATCGACGGGATCGTCGCGGTGTGGGTCGACAGCGCGAACGCGATGTTCCGCCAGCCGTTCGACGAGGCAGTGCGCGCGATCGTCCCGCACATGGCCGCGTATCTCGTCACCGAGTCGCAGCCGATTCCGAACACGCGCTTCCCGGCGCGGCCGGGCGAACGTACGGCCGGTTTTTCGCAACTCGCGTTCCTGAAACGACCGCCGCGCCTTACGCACGAAGCGTGGCTCGATGTGTGGCACGGGCATCACACGCGTGTGGCAATCGATACGCAGGATAATTTTCTGTACGTGCAGAACGTCGTCGTGCGTGCGCTCACGCATGCGGCGCCCGGGTATGACGCGATCGTCGAGGAGTGTTTTCCGGCTGCGGCGATGACCGATCCGCATGCGTTCTTCGATGCGGTCGGTGATGAGGAGAAGTTTCAGCGCAATGTGGCCGAGATGATGGATAGCTGCGGGCGGTTTATCGACTTCGACAAGATCGATGTGGTGCCGACGAGTCAGTATGTCGTGAAGGCGGTGCGCGGGTAGGTTGTGGTGGTGGCGAGCCGCGCGGGTGTGGTCGCGCGGGTCGATTGCTTTTATCGAAGGTCCGTCTTGTGTTCCTCAGCAGGCCGATGGTGCGCTGTCCATTGCGCGTTGTCGGCCTGATTTTTTTCGTTCTTCGAAGACGTCTATGGATGTCGTTGCCTGACCCGAATCGGATCATTAGTTTTCAACACGCTGACCGTCAGTCCGATGCCGCCGGCAACTCATTACCCTGCGCGGCACCGCATTGATGGCAATGCGGAAAGAAGAAGAAATTCCGGCCACCACATTCGCATACATTGAAGAGCCTCAATCCGCAATGCACGCAGAACGTGGAGTCGTCGCCGCCGAGATTCCATTGTTTGTCGCATGACGGGCAGCGCTTCTTTTCGAGTGAGCGAACGGCCTTTTCGTATCCGATCGTGCGCGCGCGTTCTCCTTGATCCTGCTGCAATTCGAGCCGCTTACGTTCGGCATAGCGCTGAAAGGCCTTCATCATGTAAAGACCGGCGAACACCGTGAGCGCAATGCCGACCAGGACCCGGACATAGCCGCCGAAATTCGGCAAGTACGGGACCAGTTCGATGAAAAACGCGCTCAGTGCAAACAGGCCGAAACCATACACGAAAGGCCAGTAACGCACCTTGCGGTAGCGAATGAACACCCAGATTGCTACCAGCAGGATCGGTAACGTCAGCGCAAGCCGCAGTCCGAACACCTGCAACTCGTAATGCCGGGTCGCCGCTTCGAGGCGCCGCTCGGCTGCTGCGTCCGCGTCGGCGATTTGCGTGCCCAATTGAACCTGCTGTGATGCCAGCGCCCGTTGCTGATCGCCGATCGCATCGATCTGATGCTGCCAGTTGACGACCACGGCCTGGAGCGTATCCAGCTTGCGCGTTCTCGCCAGAATGTCCGGGTCCCTCGCACTGTCTCCCGTCACCGAGCGCGTGGCCAGCCAGTTGCGGAAGCTTTCTTTCTCGGCCGCGTACTCCTTCGCGGCACGTCCGCGTGCCACCTCCATCGTGTCGGCCTTCTCGGCGAGCGTGTCGTGCCGCGCCTGCAGATCGCGCCGCGCCGCGTCCAGCCGCGCTTTCGCCGGAGCATCCGCGAATTGCTCGATGACGGGCGGTCCGCCCCTCGGAGCGAACGCCATGTCTCGGATCACGAGACTGCCGAGCATGTTCAGAAAGACAGCGAAGATGATCGCAATCACCCATGACGCGAGTCGCAGGAGCCGCGCGGGACTGGTCAGGCCGTCGCTGGAGTTCATCATTGTTTTGCCCTCGTTGGAATAGTCATGAGTGTCGCCAATCCTGATACTACCGTCGACTGCCTCTTTGTGGCCGAGCATCACCACGCGCGATCGTGCATGCGGCCACCGCTCACGCACGATTCAACCGAGCACCGACTCCATCAACCATTCGCGCGCGATCGCCGTGCATAGCGCGGGCCGCTCCAGGGTCGGGAAATGGCCGCATCCGTCTATTGATTCGAAACGGGCATGCGGCATCAAGCCGGCGATGCGGCGACCAACGTCGACGGGAACGAAGCGGTCCGCGGCGCCCCATATGAGCAACGTGGGGACCTGGCTCGATGCCAGGGTCGACCAATGATCCGAACGTGTCAGCGTCGCGTCGGATTGACGAGCAAACAAATCCGCCCCAGCATCGCGAGCCATCTGGATGAACGCAGCCCGTGATGTGCTGTCGTCAGCCGGGATTGCATTCTCGGCAAACTCCGCAATGACGCGCTCGTGCTCGCCGGTGCGGATTCTCCGGCTAGTCGCACGAGCGGCATCCGGGTTCGGATGAATGCCCGGCTGACAGTTCATCAGCCAGAGTCCACGGACGCGCTCTGGCGCTCTCGCGAGCACTTCCATCGCGAGGCACCCGCCATATGCCGTACCAACGAGAACGAACGCGCCGCTCGTGGATGTCAGGAGCTTCTCGGCACTCTCGGCGAAGGTTGCATGCGCCAATATCTTCACTGTCGGTGAAGCGAGGTCCTTGAGCGCTTCGATCTGGTCGGCATACATGCGGCCATCACACGGCATCGCCGGTAGAAATATGAGCGGTAGCGACATCAGAATGGTTCGGGCTGGCAGTTGAACGGGCTAACGAGCTGCGCTTGCATCACGGTGCAGCGGCAAACCAATTGATCGTAATCTGGCCGAGGTCATCAGCTGGCCGCTTCTGGTCAATCCTGGTCGAGGTTGTCGATAGGTGCCATGTGGCATGACCATAACGTGTCGAACAATTCCAACGTGATCTCTCGTGCGTCGAATTCCGGATCCTCGTTGATCTCGACCAGCGAGGGCACCGGAACGGTTCCTAGCGCCGTCCCCTGCGACGACCTCGTTTCGTCGGCAAACCCCACTCGGCCATCGCGAAAGAACTCGAGCTTGCGCACCTCATAACGATCACGGTCAAGCACCGAGACGAGACGGACCGGCTCTGACTCAAAAGCGTGCTTCCACGCGACGTCGATGGCGATCATTTTTCTTCTCATTGCGATGTTGTCGACGATAGCTTTTGGCCTGCACGTCCCGAATGCGGAGGACGGTTCCCTCCATGGAAGACGCCGATCAAACGTCGGCTCTCCGCGACGGAGGCAGTGCCATTTTTTACGGAGTTACGGCAAGTAAGGCGTGATGTTCGTCATCGCGCGAGAAACATACGCTTCCTTCTCTCCGACTGGCGCAACGTAGTGGAGTGCGCTCCGCGCGGCTTCTTCACCTTCCATGCGCGCAATGATCCATGCGGCCAGATACTGCGAAGCAAAGCAGCCACCCGCGGTTGCAACGTTGCCTTGAGCGAAGAACGGCTGATTGAGGACTTCAACGCCCGCCTCGACTACCCAGGGTTTGGTCGTCAGGTCCGTGCAGGCCGGGACTCCGCCGAGGAGACCCAGCTTTGCCAGAACCAACGTGCCCGAACACTGCGCGCCAATAAGTTGCCGGGCAGGATCGAGCTTGATCTGCGCCATCAGTGCCGCGTCGTTGACGATCTCCCGGGTTTGAATGCCGCTCCCGACGATGACGGCATCCGCCGTGCAGGCGTCGGCCAACGTTGACTGCGCGTGGACAGTCACACCATTCATCGATGTGACGGAATGCTCCGGGCATGAGAGCGTTACCCGCCAGTCGGGCTTCTTGATTCGATTGAGCACGCCAAGTGCAATGAGGGAATCGAGTTCGTTGAAGCCCTGGAAGGTCAGGATCGCGATGTGCATGGGGTGCCGTATCTGAGGTCTGTCGAAGCATATTGCCAGATTGCCGCCAATCCGGAAGCGTCGGTTAACGACGCTGCCTGACTGAACGCCGGCCGTTCGCTCCGCGTTCCGCACCATTGCGCAAAGATCCGTTTCTTCGATCCCCTTTTCCCGATGACCACGGCCGCCACCCCGTGACAACCCACACTTCCACCCGCCATGACAAAACGTCTATAATTGGACAATCCATCGACCACCACGCGGCACACGCCTCATCCCGTGCACACCGCGATTCCCCGGCCCAGCCTCCCCGGAGCGACATGAACGCCTACCCCGTTTTCGACACGCTTTGCGACCTGCTGACGACCTCCGGCGCACGCTTCCGCGTGCTGGAACACCCGGCGGAAGGTAAATCCGACGTCATCGCCGCGATCCGCGGCACGCGCCCCGAACAGGGCGCGAAAGCGATGCTCTGCACATTCAAGGACGGCGGCGACACAACCGCACTCGCCGTCATCCCCGGCCATCTGAAGATCGATTTCCGCAAGGTCGCCGATGCCGTCGGCCGCCGCAAGGCGACACTCGCCTCCCCCGACCTCGCAGCCGCCGTCACGCGCTGCGTGATGGGCGCCGTGCCGCCGTTCGTGTTCGACGCCAACGTGACGCTCGTCGTCGACCCCGCGCTGGTCGAACGCAATGCCGAGATCGCATTCAACGCAGGCCGCCTCGACCGCTCGGTCGTGCTCGACGCAGCCGACTACGTGCGGATCGCACGCCCGTTGCTCGCCGACATCACGCGGCCGGAAGCGGTGGACGGCGACGCACTCGCCGGATGACCGTTTCCGGCAACCATTGCATCGATGCAGAACCACCCGCCTCACTGAACGCGAATACACCATGACCACCACCCGGAACAAAGCGCTGTCGGAGCAGGCATCGCTGATCGAACAGGTGCAGCGCATCGCCGAAGGGCTCGGCGAGATGTTCGCGCCGTTCACCGAGGTCGTGGTCCACGACCTGCGCACGCCGCAGCACGCGATCCTCGCGATCCACAACAACCTGTCCGGACGCGCGGTCGGCGATCCCGCGACCGAGCTCGGCCTCGCCCGCATCGCCGACGACGATTTCCCGCAAGTGCTCGCGAACTACCCGAACCGCTTCGCCGACGGCCGCACCGCGAAGAGCACATCGATCGGCATCAAGGATTCGACCGGGCGCTATGTGGCCGCGCTGTGTCTGAATGCCGACGTCACGCTGTTCCGCGGTTTCCAGGGCATGCTGAACCAGTTCTGCGCCACGGATGGCGAAACCGTCGCCGAAACGCTCGACCCGGCCGGCGCGGACGCGATCCGGCAACGCATCGACGCGTTCGCGTCGCGCCTCGCGACGACGCCGCGCGAACTGAAAACCGACCAGCGCCGCGAGCTGATGCAGGCGCTGAAAACCGACGGTTTCCTCGAGGTGCGCCGCGCGATGGAAATCGTGTCGCAGCATCTCGGCGTATCGCGCGCGACGGTGTACAACGATGCGAAATGAGGCGTGCGCGTCGTGCGCGCTGCTTTCCTGTTGACTGATCTTTCCGACCCTCGAACCACCATGAACTCTCCGACTCTGCCTACGTACGACGACGTTGCCGCCGCCGCGGCCCGGCTCGAAGGCCATGCCCACCGCACGCCCGTGATGACGTCGCGGACGATCGACGAAGCGCTCGGCGCGCAGGTGTTCTTCAAGTGCGAGAACCTGCAGCGGATGGGCGCCTTCAAGTTTCGCGGCGCATTCAACGCGCTGTCGCGCTTCGATGCGGAGCAGCGCCGCCATGGCGTCGTCGCGTTCTCGTCCGGCAACCATGCGCAGGCGATCGCGCTGTCGGCGCGAATCCTCGGCATCCCGGCAACGATCGTGATGCCGCAGGATGCGCCGGTCGCGAAGATGGACGCGACGCGCGGATACGGCGGCAACGTCGTGACCTACGACCGCTACACCGAGGATCGCGAGCAGATCGGGCGCGATCTCGCGGCAAAGCACGGGCTCACGCTGATCCCGCCCTACGACCACGCGGACGTGATCGCCGGCCAGGGCACGGCGGCCAAGGAACTGTTCGACGAAGTCGGCCCGCTCGACGCGGTATTCGCGCCGCTCGGCGGCGGCGGGCTGCTGTCGGGCACCGCGCTCGCCACGCGCGCGCTGTCGCCGCGCGCAACGTTGTACGGCGTCGAACCCGAATCCGGCAACGACGGCCAGCAATCGTTCCGGTCCGGCGCGATCGTGCATATCGACACGCCGCGCACGATCGCCGACGGCGCGCAGACGCAGCATCTCGGCAACCTGACGTTCCCGATCATCCGCCGCGACGTCGACGACATCCTGACCGCGACGGACGCGGAATTGATCGACTGCATGCGCTTCTTCGCGACTCGTATGAAGATTGTCGTCGAGCCGACCGGCTGCCTGTCGTTCGCCGCGGTGCGACGGATGAAGGACCAGCTGCAGGGCAAGCGCGTCGGCGTGGTGATCAGCGGCGGCAACGTCGATCTCGAGAACTTCTGCAAGCTGGTGTCGGCATCGGCATGAGCGTCGCGGCGCGCGGGAACATCCGGTAATCCGCGCGCCGCCGCTCCTTCACGTCGCGTTAAGTTTCGCGCCCTAGACTGATTACGTTGTCCCGCAGTCAGTCGTGAAGGAGCCAACATGAACACGCACGCGATCGTCGCCGCCGCCCTGGCGGCCGCCTCCCTTTCGGCGTTCGCTCAACCGGGCGTTACGTCTTCCGGTTTTCCCGCCGCATCGCCACGCGATGCAGTCGCGCAGGCGACGCATCGTTCGCCCGCCGCGTTGCCGCCCACCGGCTTCGTGCTCGCGAAGATCGATCAGAACAATACGCCGCCCGATCGCGGCGGCGACCCGAGCGGCCGCGCGCACGCCGGCACCCGTATGTAAGCGCCACACGCCGGTCGCCGCTGCCGCGCCCGGCCCTCAGAACGCCGGCAGCGACGGATCGCGTGCGGCGAGGATGTCGTCGGTGCGCCGCTGCAGTGCGCCGTCGATCGTCTCCGGCTGAGGAATCAGCCAGTAGCGCCCTTCGCGGATGCCGTCAAACACCCGCTCGGCGAACGCGTCGGGCGTGAGCCCGTGCGCGCTCAGCATCGAGCGCATCGTGTCGACGAAGCCGCGCACCTCGGGCCGGTCGTGCACGGCGCCGAACGGATCGTTGAAGATGTCCGATTGCACGGGGCCCGGCGCGAGCAGCGACACGCCGACCGGCGCGCCGAGCATCTTCAGTTCGCCGTACAGCGATTCGGTGAGCGCGACCACCGCGAATTTCGTCGCCGAATAAGGCGACATCAGCGGGCTCGGCAGGAACCCGCCGACCGACGCGGTATTCACGACGCGCGCCGGCACGTTGCGTTCGAGCATCCGCGGCACGAAGCTGCGGATCCCGTTCAGCACGCCGTGCACGTTGATCGCGAAGCTGCGCTCGAAACGTTCCGGCGTGATTTCCCAACTGAAGCCGGTCGCCATCACGCCCGCGTTGTTGAACAGCAGGTCGACGCCGCCGAAGCGCTGCCATGCGGCATTGGCCAGCGCGTCGACGGCTTCCGGCCGGCTGACGTCGGTCGGCACGCACAGCACGTCGGTATCGAGCGTCGCGGCGAACGCGTCGAGCTTCGCCGGATCGAGATCGGCCAGCACGACGCGCATGCCGAGTGCGGCCGCGTGGCGCGCGAGCCCGCTGCCGATGCCGCTGGCCGCGCCGGTGATCACGGCGGTGCCGCCGTCGAAACGAATCGATTTCGTCATATCAGAATCCTGTCGGGTCGATGTGGGGATGCGCGTACGCGGGAATCACGGGCGGCAGCAGCGGCGTGCGGCCGTCGAGCGAACGCACCGCGAGCTGCTGCGCGAGCGGGAAATGCAGGCTGTGCGTGACGAGGCCCGTGCGTTCGCGCGCCGGCAGGCTGCACAGTGCGAGCGCGGTTTCGGCGAGATACGCGACGTCCTCGGTCGGATAACCTTCGGGGATGTAGCGCGCGGCGCCCGGCGTGCGGATCGCCGTGCTCGGCGCGACGAGATTCACCGCGATGCCGTCCACTTCGAGTTCGGCCGCGAGCCCCTGCGTGAAGCGCGACAGCGCAGCCTTCACCGCCGCATAGACGGTCGCGCCGCCCGCCCGCGAGAAATCGTCGAACGGCCGCAGCGGCGGCAGCGCCGTCACCGAGCCGACGTTCACGATCCAGCCGCCGCCGCGTGCGCGCATCAGCGGGATCGCGGCCTGCGCCAGTGCGAACGGAATGCGCAGATAGTGTTCGATCGTCGTGTCGAACATCGACATCGGCATCGCGTCGACGCATGCGTAGTCGGCCACGCCCGCGTTGTTGACGAGGATGTCGAGGCCGCCGGCCGCATCGGCCGCGCGCCCGACGAGTGCATCGCGCTCGGCCGCGTTCGACAGGTCCGCCGCAAGCGCGATCGCACGGCCGCCGGCCTGTTCGATCAGCGCGACCGTTTCGGCGAGCGTGCCGGCGGTCGTCGCCGATTGCGTGAGGCTGCGCGCGGTGACGACGACGGTCGCGCCTTCGGACGCGAGGCGCTGCGCGATCGCGCGGCCGATGCCGCGGCTCGCGCCCGTCACGAGCGCGCACTTGCCGGCCAGGATCGGGGCTCGGGTGTCGGTCATGTTGTCTCCTGTGATTTGAGTGCGGGCCATTCAGCCGGCGATATCCGCAACGTGCAGCACGAGCTTGGTTTTCGCCTCGCCCGTTTGAACGAGATCGAGCGCCCGTGCCGCCTGTTCGAGCGGGAAACTGTCGAAGCGCGGCACGCGCAACGCGCGCCGGCCGAGGCGTTCGGCAATCGATGCGAGCGTGTTCCCGCTCGGCATCCGGCTGTAGGTCATCGCGGTGCGCAGCCCGCGCCGTGCGGCTTCGGCACCCGTCTCGGCCAGCCGCTCGGCGTCGCCGGCCGCGAGCGTCATGATGTTCACGAGCGTGCCGCCCGGCGCGAGCAGGTCGAGCGCGTCGGGCAGCGTGTCGCCGCCGACCGCGTCGAGCACGAGATCGACGCCGCCGGGCGCCCATGCGCGCACCGCTACCGCGATGTCCTGCGCGCGGTAGTCGATGCTCGCCGCCGCGCCCAGCGATTCGACCGTGTCGCGGTTGCGCGCGGCACACGTCGCCGCGACGTGCGCACCGGCCTGCACAGCCAGCTGGATCGCGAACGTGCCGACCGCGCCCGCGCCGCCGTGCACCAGCACGGTCTGCCCCGCGCGCAGCCCGCCGTCGTCGAACAGGCCGGCCCATGCGGCCAGCGCGGGCGTCGGCGTGGCAGCCGCTTCCGCGAAGCTCACCGTGTCGGGCAAGCGCACGACCGAGTCGTGGCGCACCGCGACGTACTCCGCATACGCGCCCCAGCGCCCCGCGCCGACGTCGGTCTGCGCGAACACGCGCATGCCGGGCGCGAAGCCGTCGACGCCGTCGCCGACCGCTTCGACCACGCCCGCCGCATCGAAGCCGATCACGAACGGAAACGAGTACTGCATGAACGCACCGAGATAACCTTCGCGGCATTTCCAGTCGGCGGGATTGACGCCTGCATACGCGACGCGGATCAGCACGTCGCCGGGGCCCGGCTTCGGTGCGGGAACGTCGGCCAGCCGGAAAGCGTCGGAATGACCGACTTGGTCGATCAGAAGGGCTCGCATTTTCGTGTCTCCAGGATTTTGGTTTGGCTCGTTGCGCAGTGCGCCGCGCGTTACACCGCCGTGTCGAGCAGCAGGCTCGACGCGAGCGGACAGAACGCATGCGAGATCGCGTCGACCGTCCAGTCGGGGCTTTCGGCGTCGAACCGGCGGTCGACCCAGCCCCAGTGATACGGATGCATCAGGTATTCGCCGAGCAGATCGCCGACCTGCGCGAATTCCTGTTGCCATACGTGCGTCCATGCGCCCGGCGTCACGATCCGGCTCAGGCGCCAGTTGCGGATGCCGCGCATGAACGCGGGCATCTGCAGCAATTCGTGCTCCAGCGACGCGACCTGCGCTTCGCTCACCTGCGGCCGCACGCGCAGCATCAGCGTGCGCCAGATGCCATCGCGCAACGCCGGTTCGCGCAGGCCGCCGCCGATCGCACGGCAGGCCGCGCCGTCGATGCGCGCGATGCCCGGCAGTCGAGCCAGCGCGGCGAAATCCGCCGCGGAATCGGCCGTTCGTTCGTCGCGCAGCACGTCGAGCGTGTAGTCGCCCGCGCCCCAGCTGCCTTCCAGATTGCGTGCGAGCGCCACGCGGGTTGCGCCGGGCAACGCCTGCGCGGCCTCGTGCAATGCATGCTCGATTGCGCCGGCGTCGCGATCCGCCGAAACGAACACCTGTGCCGTGTCATGCCGCATGGTCGACCTCCGTCAGCGCGGGCAGCGGCGCATCGGCGTCCGTCATCACGTGGCGGCGGCGTGCGTCGCACAACCCGTCGACCGCCACCCAGAACGCAACCACGTCGCCATCGGTCAGCGCGCGTATCCGGTAATAGGCCGGCGCATCGTCGACCTGCCACGTCAGCCACAGCGTGCTCGCCTGACCCGGCACCGCGACGGGCGGCGACACCCAGCGGCCGGCCGCCGTCAGCCCGCGCGCCGCGTGGCCCGGCAGGTAGCGGTCGCGCAGCAGTGCAAGCACGTCGGGAATGCGCTCGGGCGCGAGCGTGATTTCATCTACGATCTGGATCATTCGCGTGTCGTCCGTGGTCGTTCATGGCGGGATGCGTGGCCGGCCTACGCCGTTCCGGCGAGGCCGAAGGCGGCCGGCGTGACTAGTATTCTTGCGTGGCGACGGTTCACGGACCCCTACCGGCCCGCTCACCGGCCCCTGTCGCAACGATCAGAACGGGAGACACATGAAACAGCGCGCCATGCCGGCCAGCGGCCGGGTCCTGCCGGGCCTCGACGCGCGCCTGCTGAGCGAACTCACGCGCAGCGGCGCGCCGCCGGCCGACCGCGATGCGCAGCCGCGGCAAGATGCGACGGCGACGCGCGGCTTCGTCGCGCTCTACCGCGACGCGATCGAGCGGCTCGAGGCACAGGTCGCGCGCGGCAACGGCCATCCGCCGATGCGCAAGCAGGAAGTCGACCTGATGTGCCGCTGCCTGCTGAGCTGCGCGACGCTCGCCGACGCGATCCGCTGCGCGCGCGACTTCTGCGAGATGCTGACGCCGCGCGCCGGTACGCTGTCGCTCTCGGTACGCGACGCTCGCGCGACGTTCCGGATGGACTCGCTGCGCCGCACGCGCAGCCCGGCCGCATGCCTCGTCGACCTGACGGGGCTGTTCTGCTATCTGCAGCTGTTCGGCTGGCTGATCGGGCAGCCGCTGCGGCCGGACGAAGTCTGGCTCGGCCATCCGCGCCGCGACGACGCGATGCCGCTGCTCGGCTTGTTCAACGCGCCGGTCGACGTCGGCCGGAAAACCTACGGCTTCTCGTTCGATGCGGCGCGGCTCGATCACCGCGTGATCCGGCAGCCGGGCGAGCTCGACGCGTTTCTCGTCGATTTCCCGTTTCGTCTGATCGATGCGGCACCGGCCGTCGTGTCCTGGGCGCAGCAGGTGCGCGGCTTTCTCGATGCGGCGCTCGCGCGCGAACAGGCGCTGCCGGCGCTCGCGGAACTGGCCGCGTGGCTCGGCGTCAGCGAGGCGACACTGCGGCGCCGGCTCGCAACCGAAGGCAGCGGATATCACGTGCTGCGCGAGCAATGCCTGGCCGACGCTGCACGGCGATGCCTGCACGAGACCGACTGGCCGGTGACCCGCGTGGCCGCGTTTCTCGGCTTCGGCGGCGAAGAGGCGTTCAGGCGCGCGTTCGTGCGCTGGACCGGCGTCGCGCCGAGCCGGTTCAGGCGCGAGCATGCAACCTCGAGCCCACCCGTTTCGTCAGACATGAAACGCGGCGTCGGCGCATAAAAGAAAGGATTTCGAAAGTTTTTACCGGGCAATGACGTTTTTTCGCATCCTCGCGCGACCGAAGAATTGACGCGCCGGAGTGCGCGCCATTACGCTTGCGCGCTGATGGTTCCCGGAGACGGGATCAAAAGGGAACGCAGGAGAGGCGGCGCCTCGAATCTGCGGCTGCCCCCGCAACTGTGAGCGGCGAATTCGTGCCACTGCGTGCCACTGGGAAACCGGGAAGGCCGGCACGGATGACGACCCGCGAGCCAGGAGACCTGCCATCGACCCGAGGTCCAAGCAGCCGCACCGGGCGGGGTGTCCCGGAGCGCCAAGCACCGCCATTGGCGGTCGCCCGTTGCATGGACGGCCCGACCTCAGGATCCTTCAGATGTCCTTCGTTCCCGAATCCGCTTCCCCGCCGGAAGCGTCGCACCGGCACGCCGCCGGCAGGCGCGGCCTGCCCGCGCGCATACGGCTTGCGCCATCGATCGCGTCGTCCGGCATGTGCCGCGCCTGCACCCGCGACGGCCCGCCGCGCGGCCCGGCCACGCCATGACCCAGGAACAAACCGGCCGGCCCTGCCCGCCCCCCGCACACGATCGCCGTACGCGCAACACGCTCACTCTCGCTGCCTCATGAACATTCGTTACCTCCTTGCCACGTCCGCCGCCACCGCGCTGCTCTCCCCGATCGCCCATGCCGCCGGCGACGCAGCGCTCCCGCAGCCGTCCCAGCCCGCGGAAGGCGCCGACCTGCCGACGATCAGCGTGACCGACACGCGGTACCTGCCCGAATCGTTCGACCGGCGTTATGCGTCGACGCAGGTGCTCACGCGCGAGGATCTCGACCGGCTGTCGCCGAGCGACCCGAGCATCACGCAGGCACTCGCGACGCTGCCGGGCGTCACCGTTTCGCAGAGCGGCGGCCCCGGCTCATCCTCGTCGGTCAGCATTCGCGGCTCGTCGGCCAGCCAGGTCGCCGTGTTCATCGACGGCATCCGGATCGGCTCGCCGACTACCGGCATCGCACCGTGGGCCGACCTGCCGACCGAAGCGTTCGAACGCGTCGAAGTGATTTCGGGCCCGGCCGCCGCGTCGTTCGGCGCCAATGCGATGGGCGGCGTCGTACAGCTCTTCACGCGCCGTGCGTCCAACCAGCCGAACCAGACCACCGTCTCGTTCGGCGGCGGCTCGAACAAGACGTTCGACACGCAGTTCCGCACGTCGGGCACCGTGCCGTCGACGGGGCCGCTTGCCGCGCTCGGCGGTCTTACCTATTCGCTCGGGCTGCACGACTACAACACGGCCGGCATCGATGCGACGCGGCCCTTCTTCTCCGGTCACGAGGCCGGCCGCAATCCGTATCACGCGCAGGATCTCGATGCGCGCCTCGGTTACGCGCGCGACAACTGGTCGATCTCGACGTTCGCGCTGTATCACCGCTCCGATCTGTCCTTCGACAACCTCGGTTATGCGAACCGCGAGCTCGATCACCAGCTGACGACCGGTGTCGCGTTCCATCTCGACATCACGCCCGACACGCAGTTCGACCAGTCCTTTGGTTATGCGAACGATCGCCAGTTCATCTACGCGGACAACCCGGCCCTCGCGACCGACCAGATCAATTCGCAACGCTTCAGCATCTCGACGTCGCTGACGCATCAGGAGCACGGGTTCCGCCTGTTCGGCCTGCCGCTGTCGGGCGAATCGAAGCTGGCCTACGACTTCACGCGCGAACAGGCGTTCCTGCCGATCGACATTCCCGGCGGCGTGCCGACGCGCAACGACTCCGCGTTCTCGCTGCATCAGTCGGCCACGCTCGGCAGCGTGACGATGTTCCTCGCGGGTCGCCACGAAATCATCGCCGGGCAATCCGTGAACACGGGCAACGCCGCGTTGTCGTGGGCGATCACGCCGGTCTATACGGCGCGCGTGTCGTACGGCAATGCGTACCGCCTGCCGAGCTTCAACGACCTGTACTACCCCGGCTACGGCAATCCGAACCTCAGCCCGGAACGCAGCACGTCGGTCGAGGCCGCGATCGACGCGAACACGTCGTACGGCACGTTCACCGCCGCGATCTACGACACGCGGGTCAACAACCTGGTCGCCTACAACCCGGCGACGTTCTCGCCGATCAACATCGGCCGCTCGCATATTCGCGGCATCGACCTGTCGTACAAGGGGACGATCGGCCGCTCGACGCCGGTGAGCGTCGCGGTCGGCATCCTGAATCCGCAGGACGAGACCAACCAGACCTGGCTCAACCGCCGGCCGCGCCAGACGGTCAGCCTCAACGTCGACCACACGTGGGACGAACTGCACCTGCATGCGCTGAGCACCGGCGCGTCGCTGCTCTACGGCGGTTCGACGTTCGACGACCCGGCCAACACGCAGTATCTGCCGTCGTACCTGACGGTGAGCCTGCGCGCGTCGTACCGGATCAATTCGCACCTGACGGTGTCGGCATCGCTGTCGAACCTGTTCGACCGGCAGTACATGACCGCGTACGGCTACAACACGCTCGGACGCACCGCGTTCGGCAAGGTCAGCTACACGTTCTGACCGCCCCGTGCATCGGCGCCTGCGTCGCGGGCGCCGATGCGTATCGGCGCAACCGGCGCGCGCGGGAAATTGACATCGCCGCAAAAACTAATAGAATTAGTTTTTTGACTAACCCGCATAGCATCCGTCATGGCGCGTGCCGGCATTACCGTAGACAGGCTCGTCGAAGCCGGTGCGCAGCTCGCCGATGAAACCGGCTTCGAGCAGCTCACCGGCGCGGCGCTCGCGCGGCACTTCGACGTCAAGCTGGCCAGCCTGTACTCGCATATCCCGAGTTTCGACGATCTCAAGAGCCGGATCGCGTTGTTCGCGCTGAAGGAGCTCGCCGAGCGCGCGACCGACGCATTGGCCGGCCGCACCGGCAAGGACGCGCTGGCCGCGCTCGCGAACGTCTATCGCGACTATGCGCGCGCGCACCCCGGCCGCTTTGCGGCCGCGCGCCATCCGGTGAGCGCCGAGCGCGCCGCCGAAAGCGCGGGCGGCCGGCTCGTCAGGATGACCTCCGCGGTGCTGCGCAGCTACGACATTCCGGACGCCGAACAGGCTCATGCGATCCGCCTGCTGGGCGGCTTCTTCATGGGCTATGTGACGCTCGAAAGCGCGGGCGGTTTCTCGCACAGCGCGCCGGATTCCGACGCGTCGTGGTCGCGCAGTCTCGATGCGCTGGACGTGATGCTGCGTCACTGGCCTTCGGCCGCATGACGCATCGAACGGAAATCACGCGATGAAAGACAAACCTGACGGCGTCGTCCTGCCGAGCCGTGTCGTTCCCTTCCCGACCTCGATCAGCGACGAAGCGCGCACCGCGTTGCAACGGCTGGTCGGCGACGACGGCGTGCCGCTGAACGCGCGGCACGTGATGCCGGCGCCGGACGATGTCGACGCCTGGCTGCGCGTAAAAGCGGCCACCGATGCGCACTACGCGGCCGCCGTCGAGCAGCTCGGCGGCTATCTGCGTTCGAGCGTGGCAACGATCCGGGCCGGCGACGCGGACGTGCATGTCGCGACGCCCGACGCACCGGCTTCCGGCGAATGCGCGTACATCGACCTGCATGGCGGCGCGCTGATCTTCGGCGGCGGCGCTGCATGCCGGGCCGGCGCGCGGATGCAGGCCGACCGGCTCGGCATCCGCTGCTACGGCGTCGACTACCGCCTGCCGCCCGAGCATCCGTACCCGGCCGCGCTCGACGATTGCATCGCGGCGTATGCGTATGTGCTGGAGCGCTACGCACCGGAAAACATCGTCATCGGCGGCCGCTCGGCGGGCGGCAACCTCGCCGCCGCGATGGTGCTGCGCGCCCGCGACGAAGGCTTGCCGCTGCCGGCCGCGCTGGTGCTGCTGTCGCCGGAAGCCGACCTGACGGAATCCGGCGACAGCTTCGAAACCAACCGGCTCGTCGATGTCGTGTTGCCGGCGTCGCTGATGTCGAACAACCTGCTCTACGCGAATGGCGCCGATCTCGCGCATCCGTATCTGTCGCCGCTGTTCGGCGATTTCGCCGCCGGTTTTCCGCCGACGTTCATCCAGAGCGGCACGCGCGACCTGTTCCTGTCGAACGCCGTGCGCCTGCACCGCGCGTTACGGCGCGCGCTGGTGCCGACCGAGCTTCACGTGTTCGAAGGGATGCCGCATGGCGGGTTCATGGGCGCGCCGGAAGACATGGAACTGAGCCAGGAGATCGCGCGTTTCGTGCGTGCGCATCTGCAGGCGTTGAATGCCGCCGAAGGCGTTCGTTCGAACGGCGCCCCGCCGCAGGGCTAGACCAGGCCGCGCACGCCCGCGACCAGCTGGATCGCGCCGAATGCCGCGATGACGACGGCCGACACGCGCGATAGCCCGTGCATGAACGCGAACGACATCTTCGTGCGCAGCGCGGCGGTCGCGCTGCTCAGGCACAGCCACCAGGTCGCGGAACCGATAAACACGCCGGCGACCATCAGCGCCACGGCCGGCCACATCGCGCCTTCCCGCGCGCCCGACAGCGGGCCCAGCGCCGCGAAAATGCCGACGAACGACAGGATCGTCATCGGGTTCGACAGCGTGAGGCCGAACGTCGTCAGGAAGTCGCGCAGGACGGTCGTGCGCGGCAGGTCGCGTTGCATCGCCGACGCGGCCGGCGCCTGGCGCGCGATGGTCCACGCCAGCCACACGAGAAACGCGCCGCCGCCGATTTTCAGGCCGACGGTCAGCATCGGGAAGGCCGTGACGATGCCCGCGATGCCCAGCGCGCCGAGCAGCCCGTAAATCGCATCGGCGCACGCGGCACCGACGCCCGTCGCGAATCCCGCCTGAAAACCGCGGCTCAGGCTGCGCTGAATGCACAGCATGCCGATCGGGCCGACCGGCACCGCAATCGACAGCCCCATCACGACGGACTTGATGAACAGCATCGCCTGCTCCTTGCGACTTTCAACGGGTGGAACAGGCATCGTAGGGAAAGTCCGGTCATCGCTGAATGCGGTTTTTAAGGAAAAATGGCTGCTCCTCCTTAAAAAATCCCGCCGCGATGGATGAACTGGACTGGAAGGTACTGGCGCTGATGCAGGACAACGGCCGCATCAGCTATACGGAGCTGGCGCGCCAGGTTCACCTGTCGGTGCCGGCGGTGACGGAGCGCGTGAAGCGCCTTGAAGCGGCGGGCGTCGTCGACGGCTACACGGCCCGGATCAATCCGGCCGCGGCCGGCTATCCGGTGAGCGCGCTGATCGGCATCACGGTGCCGCAACCGGCGAAAGCGAAATTCCTCAAGTTGCTGGAGACGATTCCCGAAGTCGTCGAATGCCATCACGTGACGGGCGCGGACTCGTATGTCATGCGGTTCGTCGCCGTCAGCATGGCCCATCTCGAACAGCTGATCGAACGCATCAACCTGTACGGCGAAACGCGCACATCGATCGTGATGTCGACGCCGCTGCCGGCGCGCGGGCTGGCGCGGCCGCCGTCGAAGCTCGATGGTGGCCGCAAGTAGCCGGCCGAGGCCTCGCCGACCGGCAGGTCCTGGCCCGAACCTCAGGCGACCGGTGCCGGCCGGTCACCTGAGCGAGGGTTTCAAGAAGGCCTCATGGGGCAGTTAACTTTCGACGCGAGCTGCTGACCTCATGCATCTGAACGACCCGGGCAAGCCGAGGTCGTGGGAGATGGCAAGGTTGACGCCCCCTGTTCACGGCCATAAGCTGGCCCTCGTTCCAATCGTGAAGAAGGCGCAACCCTTGAGAAAGCTCAATCAGGCAGTGTTTGCCGCGCTCGTCATCGGGTTTGCAACGAGTTTCGCGCACGCGCAGCAGCCGGCTGCGAGCAGCTCGGACGTCGCGCCGGCCACACCGGTCATGTACGTGCGGCCTTTCCAGGTCGTTCAGGAAAGCGACGGCTCGGGACGCTTGCTGTCCCGCACGCGGGCGACCATTCACGCGAGGTCGGCTAGCCAGAATGCAGGTGCGTTGGCGCAGGCCATCGTCCAGCAGCTCGGCAACGCGGGCGTCACCGCGCGTTATCTCGCGCCCGGCGAACCGTCGCCGCGGGTCGCGTCGGGCTGGCTGATCGGCGGCGTTTTCTATTCACGCGCCCCGAGCGGCCGCATTCAGTCGCTGCTGCAAGGCGGCTCGGGCGACGACAGCCCGAACACGGAAGTCTCGGTGACGATCGCCGACGCGGCCGGGGACGCCAACGTGCCGTTTGCGGTCATCGGCGTGGCGGATGCGATCAAGGCGCAAGGCACGGTGGCGAGCTGGAATCCGTACGTCGTTGCGGCGAAGTTCGTCGTCAAGAAAGCCGAGGGGACGACCGCGGTTGATTCGTTGGCGAAGGATATCGCCAATCAGATCATCGGGCACCTGGATGCGTTGCAGCAGCATGCCGCGGCACCGCCGCATTGAGGTGAAGCCAGGAGACGGCTTGCGCAAAAAGTTGAGTGTCGCCATGCAACTTTTTTGAAGCCGTCTCCCAGGTCATTGGGCACCGCTGCCCGTGCGACGTTCGGCGCCGACCGGCTATTTGCCGGCCACGCCGCCGAGCAGGCCGCCCACCAGCGACGTCACCGGCGCGAGCGGATTGCCGAGCGCGCCCAACGGATTGCCGCCGCCGGTGCCGGTCGCAGAGCCACCGTGCACGGCCGCCGGCATACCGCCGACCACGCTCGTCACCAGGCCGGCGATCGGCACCGCGCCGTTCGCACCGCTCGGATTCACGAGCCCGCCCACGTTGGTCACCGTATTGCCGACCGCACGGACGAGTTCACCGACACCGCTCACGACCGGCTGCGGCGACGCCGATGTCACCTTCCATCCGGCCGACGTGATTGCCCCGCCGATTTGCCCGAGCAGGCCGGCGACCGGCTGGCCGAGGCCGGTTGCGGTGCCGACCTGTTGCGTGAGCTGGCCGGCCGTCGTCACGAGCGGCGTGATCGCCGTGCTAAGCGCCTGCGTCGCCTGCTGGACCGGGCCTGACGACAGCGCCGAGCCGAGCATCGTGCCGCCCGACTTCAGACCGCCGGCCACCGTGTCGAGCAGGCCGCCGACCGGCGTCGTGAGCGGTGCCAGCGGCGACAGCGGGCCGGAGCCGAGCGCCTTCACCGTATCGGCGAGACCGCTGACCGGATTGCTGGTCGAGCCGACGATCGTGCCGAGGCCGGCGACCGTCGAGCCGACCGGGTTCGTCGTGAAACCCATCTGACCGATGCCGTTGCTCACCGCGTTCGACGTATCGCGGATGAGCGTGCCGGCGCCGGTGACCGTGTTGGCGAGCCCGGTGGTCACGCCCTTGGTTCCGCCCGGAGGGCTTGCGCCGGCGATCGTGACGCCCACATCGGTGACGACCGAACCGACCGAGCTGATGATGCCGTTCGTGCCCGGCGTTCCGCTTGTGCCACTGCTGCTCGTGCCACTGCTGCTCGTGCCGCTGCTGCTTGTGCCGCTGCTGCTCGTGCCGCTGCTGCTCGTGCCGCTGCTGCTCGTGCCGCTGCTGCTCGTGCCGCTGCTGCTTGTGCCACTGCTGCTCGTGCCGCTGCTGCTCGTGCCGCTACTGCTTGTGCCGCTGCTGCTTGTGCCGCTGCTGCTCGTGCCGCTGCTGCTTGTGCCGCTGCTGCTCGTGCCGCTGCTGCTTGTGCCGCTGCTGCTCGTGCCGCTGCTGCTTGTGCCGCTGCTGCCGCTCGTGCCACTGCTCCCGCTCGTGCCACTTGTACCGCTTGACGTACCGGTCGTACTCGTTCCGATGGTGTTACCGCCCGGTGTCGGCGAGGTAACGTCGTTGCCGCCGCACGCAGCCAGCGCGCACGCCGCGGCGATGGCGGCGAGCGCAACGTTCGCCTTGATGAAATGATTTTGCATGGAAGCCCCCGTAAGCTATTCAGCGCGATCATTTCAGCAAGCAGCTACCGTGCCATCTCTATCGGCGTCATTAACAATCCTGCAACCGTCCAGCAGCGATCGTCCTGGCGGCCCTTTCCGGCACGACGCATCGCAAGCGAGTCCAGCCCTTCGGTTCAATCGACGCTGGCGTGCCGGCAATCTCGACGTAACATCGGCCCTGCGTTACGTAGCACGAATGGAAAAAACCTGCCGTGACCGCGCATGCGCGGCATCTTCGTCACGGTCGCTTCACAAGCTTGACGATCGTAAGCGTGCCGTTGACGCTTTCGACCCGCACCCCGACCCGGTCGCCCACATCAAGCGGCGCGATCATGGCCGCATCGGCGATCTTGAACGCCATCGTCATCGGCGGCATCCCGATGTTGTCGAGTGCATCACACGATCAACGTCACGCCAGCCCAGGCGATCAGCACGACGCCCAGCGCGCGGCCGATACGTTCGCCGCCGGGCAGGATCTTTTCCGCGAACACGACGAGCGACAGCGCGGCAATCCAGACGACATTCATCACGCCGCCGACGAACAGCAGCGCCATCAGCAACCAGCAGCAGCCGACGCAATACATCCCGTGCCGCGCGCCGAGCAGGAAACTGCCGGCGACACCCGGGCGCCAGTGCGCGACCAGGAACCCGGCCGGCGCACGGCATTGCCGAAGGCACGCACGCTTCAGCGGCGAGAATTGATAGAGCCCGGCCAGCGCCAGCACGATCGCGGACAGGACGGCGCTCTTCGACCACAGCATCATCGCGGAGATCAGCCCGGCCGGCTGCAGCAGCTTCTGAAGCAACGCCGCGCCGATCGAGAACGCGAACCATGCGGTCAGATAACCGGCCAGCAGCGCCACCGACGTGAACGCCGAACCCGCACCGTCGGCACTGCGATGTCGCAGCACGCGCCGGTACAGCATCACGAGCGGCGCCGCGCTGGGCGTCATCATCGCAATCATCATCACCCACCACATCACGATCACGGTCGGCAGCGACGGATCCATGCTGCCCATGTCGTCCGCGAGACGATGCGGAAACAGCGCGACCGTCGTCATCTCCAGCGCCGACATGCCGGTTCCCGCACCCGTCCACAAGTAGAACCAGCAGATGCCGACGAGCGCGGCCATGCCGAGCAGCGTGATGACGCGCTCGCGCCCGAGCCAGTTGTCGAGGGGAATCATGCCGCGACGCGATGCCGGATCAGCCCGTGGTTGTTCAGGTGCAGCCGCGCGAACTGCGCATAGGTGCCGTCGAGGGTCAGCACGATGTTGCCTTGCGAGCGCCCCGTACCCGAGCCGATCTCGGCCAGCTCGTATTCGAAGCCGTGCGGCAGGTCGATCCGCACGCGATGCTCGGCGCCCGTCACCGGGTTGAGGATCGGTTCGCCCTCGACATCGAACACACCCTCGACGTGAATCCGGCCGCGCCGTGCATCGACATCGACGTCGAAATCGATCCTCGTGAAGATCGGATCGAACGCGTGCTCGAGCGTCGACGCATACACCGAGAACATCGTCGCAAACGGATCGGTATCCTGACCGGTCATGATCTTCAGCACCGCCTCGCGCTGTGCCGGACTCGCGCGCTCGTCGACGATCGGCTGGCACTTGCCCTTGCCTTCGTGGACGGGCCCCGGCCACTGAAACACGACCGCGATCCTGACACCGTCGAGCACCACGTCGCCGTAGTGACCGCTGTCGATCGACATCGCGCCCATCGCCTCGCAATTGCCGTTGGTTGGCAACGCATTGAACTGGCAGGGGCAACCGTATGAACAATTGCAGCTGATCATTTCGGTGCCCTGAATCTCCCACGGCGTCATGACTCCACCTCGCGCTCAGTGACATGTGAACGCTTCGAATCTAGTGCACGCCACGGTGAAATCAAAGCTGGAACGAAGGCCCGTTTCGACGCGTGAAAACCGTGCGCCACGGCGTCACGCAAGACGTTTCGAAGCACTCGCGCGAGTGCTGCTCCGGCGACCGCCGTCTCACTCGGATCTCACACGAACAGCGACGCGACGATCGCACACCACACCGCAATCGCGCCGCACAGAAACACGCGCCGCGCGACGAACATGCGCGACTCGTCGTCGGGGGTTTTCATCGGCGATGTCGCGAGAAACGGCACGCTGGCGAGGCACGCGAAGCCCAACAGCGCGGGCAAGATCACGATGTAGTCGCCGAACCGCCAGGGCAGCGGCTCGTGCCATCCCCAGTAGCCGAGAAACAGCATGCCCAGCGAAAACATCGTCGCGGCGGCCGAGCTGAGCGCGACCACCGATCCCGTCGGAAATTGCATGGGAGCCTCCGTTCGCGCCGCGTGCGCGACGCGGGATCATTATCCCGGCACGGAAGGTGAAAACACAACGACCGCCGGCGGCCGCCATCCACGCGCGCGAACCGCGCTCAACCGCTCATTCCGCCCAGGATCGCCGGGATCTCCTCGGCCAACCGCAGGCTCGAATGGATCCGGAACACGGGTTCGGCGTCGACGCCGGGCATCGGCATCGAGCAATCGGTAAAGACCAGCAGATACGCGTTGTCACGGATTGACAGAGTCGATTCGATCGAATTGCCACATCGCGCCGCTAACCCGGCTTCTTCGCCGACTGCACGACGGCAATCCAGCTCACCGCCGCCGCCGCGACCCAGCAACAGGTGATCATCAGGTCGAGATCCATCCAGCCCTCGAAATTCGCACTGTTTTCGAAACTGCAGCGATGATGGCCCCTGACCCAGACGCAACCACTGATGAACTGCTGAACGTGCATGTAAACGTTGAACACGGCGAAAGCGGAGATAATCACGGCGACCCGCAGGCGTGTGCTGTTTTTCATTGGCGCTGAAGGCGTGGGATGAGTTGCTGCCGATCTTAAGCCAACGGCGATGTGCGACGCAAATCGATCCTGCAGCGGCCCGATCCACCGGCAGGCGCGACCGATGCGGGATCGCGGCGAAAACGACGGAGAACACGGATGACGAAGCAGGACACGATCGCATTGATCGTCGATCCCGACAGCGGCGAACGGATTCACGACATCGCCGCAATCGTTCGGCACACGTGGGTCGTGACGAGCCCCGTGAACGATGCCGTGGTCAAGCAGATCTGGACTGCGTCGCTGGCCCCGTCCGGGCAAGACGGCGAAAGTCGCGTCACCACCTTCCTGCGATATGGCAGCGACCGGGAAAGCTGGTGCGCGGGAATACTGGATGCCGTGGACGATCACCACACCAGCACAATGCATCGCGACGGCTATTCGATTCTGGAGGTCTACGGCACCCCACTTTCGGCGCGTCTTCGGCAAGCCCTCTCCAGCCTCGGATTTTTCGGGTTTATGGCAACGGCAACAGGATTTCGCGTCACCAGGCACGCATCCGCAGAATGACGGCTGGCCGCCGCCCCGCTCACCCGCCGATCGGCCTGATCGTCCTCAAGCAATCCGCCGCCAGCTGCTGATAAATCCGCGTGCCGTTCGCCTTCGCGTCGATCTCCGCATCGCTCAAGCGCCGCACGACCCGCCCCGGCACGCCCGCGAGCAACACGCCGCGCGGCACGTCGTAACCGGCCTTCACGAACGCGCAGGCGGCGACGATCGTTGTCGCGCCGATCGTCGCGCCGTCCATCACGACCGCGTTCATCCCGATCATCGTGTCCGGTTCCAGCGTCGCACCATGCACGATCGCGCCGTGGCCGATGTGGCTGTTGACGCCGAGCCGGCAGGTCTCGCCGATCCCGACATGCAGCACGCAGCCGTCCTGCACGTTGCTGCCTTCATCGACGACGATCGCGCCGAAGTCGCCGCGCAGGCTCGCATGCGGGCCGATGTAGCAGCGCGCGCCGATCGTCACGTCGCCGATCACGACCGCGCTCGGGTCGATATACGCGGACGGATCGACGCGCGGCCGCATCCCGTTGAATTCGAACAGCGGCATCGGTCAGAGCGCCGCGGCCGCTTCCGGCACGAGCGTGAACAGGTCGCCGACGACGCCGTAGTCGGCCACGCTGAAGATTGGCGCTTCCGGATCCTTGTTGATCGCGACGATCACCTTCGAATCCTTCATGCCGGCCAAGTGCTGGATCGCACCCGAGATGCCGACCGCGATGTACAGCTGCGGCGCGACGATCTTGCCGGTCTGGCCGACCTGATAGTCGTTCGGCACGTAACCTGCGTCGACCGCCGCGCGCGACGCGCCGAGCGCGGCGTGCAGCTTGTCGGCCAGCGGCTCCAGCACCTTCGTGTAGTTTTCGCCGCTACCGAGGCCACGGCCACCCGACACGACGATGCTCGCGCTGGTGAGTTCCGGACGGTCCAGCTTCGTCACTTCACGGCTCACGAACTGCGACTTGCCGGCGTCGGCGGCCGCTTCGATCTTCTCGATCGCAGCGTTGCCGCCAACGGCTGCCACCGCATCGAAACCCGTCGCACGCACCGTGATGATCTTGACCGGGTCGCCCGACTGCACCGTCGCGATCGCGTTGCCTGCGTAGATCGGGCGTTCGAACGTATCGGCCGACACAACCGCCGTGATCTCGGAGATCTGGGCGACGTCCAGCTTCGCGGCAATGCGCGGCGCGACGTTCTTGCCGTAGGCAGTAGCCGGCGCAACGATATGCGAGTAATGCGCCGCGACGCTCACGACCGTCGCTTCGACGTTTTCCGCGAGGCCATTAGCCAACTGCGGCGCGTCGGCCAACAGCACCTTCGCAACACCCGCAATCCGTGCCGCCGCCTCGGCCGCCGCTTGCGCGTTGTGCCCTGCGACGAGCACGTGAACGTCGCCACCGCCTGCCGCGTTGAGCGCGTGCGCCGCCGCCACTGCATTCAGCGTCGCGGCCTTGATCGACGCATCGTCGTGTTCTGCAATCACCAGAATCGTCATTTCGTTGCGTTCCCTGTTACAGCACCTTGGCTTCGGTCTTCAGCTTCCCGACCAGCGTCTGCACGTCCGGCACCTTCACGCCGGCCGCGCGCTTCGGCGGCTCGTTCACCTTGAGCACCTTCAGGCGCGGCGTCACGTCCACGCCAAGGTCGTCGGGCTTCACGATTTCCAGCGGCTTCTTCTTCGCCTTCATGATGTTCGGCAACGTCACGTAGCGCGGCTCGTTCAAACGCAGGTCGGTGGTCACCACGGCCGGCAGTTGCAGCGACAGCGTTTCCGCGCCGCCGTCGACTTCGCGCGCGACCGTGGCACGGCCGTCGGCAATCGTCACCTTCGACGCGAAAGTCGCTTGCGGCAATCCGGCGAGTGCGGCCAGCATCTGGCCGGTCTGGTTCGAATCATCGTCGATCGCCTGCTTGCCGAGAATCACGAGCGAAGGTTGTTCCTTGTCGACCAGCGCCTTCAGCACCTTCGCGACGCCCAGCGGTTCGACGCCGTCATTCGACTCGACGAGGATCGCGCGATCCGCGCCGATCGCGAGCGCCGTGCGCAGCGTTTCCTGCGCCTGCGCGACGCCGACCGACACGGCGACCACCTCGGTCACGACACCGGCCTCCTTCAATCGCACGGCCTCTTCCACCGCGATCTCGTCGAACGGGTTCATCGACATCTTCACGTTCGCGATGTCGACGCCGGTCCGGTCGGATTTCACGCCGACCTTCACGTTCGCGTCGACCACGCGTTTCACTGCCACGAGCACTTTCAACTGCCTGTCTCCTGTTCCGTTGCGCGTACCGCCTCGCGTCAGCGCGCGGTGTACCCGCCGTCGATCACGAGTTCCGCACCCGTCACGTAACGACCCGCCGGCGACACGAGATACAGGATGCCGGCCGCGATGTCGCGCGGGCTGCCGATCTTCGCCATCGGCACGTGCGTCTGCAGATAACCGAACACGTTGTCGGGGTCCTGCCCCATCTGGCGGAACGCTTCCTCGAGCATCGGCGTGCGGATATAGCCCGGATGCACCGAGTTCGCGCGGATGTTCTTCGCCGCGTACAGCATCGCGTCGACCTTCGCCATCATCCGCACCGCGGCCTTCGACGCGTGATACGCGGGCACGTCCGGGCCGCCGACGATCCCGTACATCGACGACAGGTTCACGATCGACCCGCCGCCGGCCGCGTCGATGTGCGGAATCGCCGCGCGCGTGCACAGGAACACGCCGTTGACGTTCACGTCCTGCACGCGCTGCCATTGCGCGAGCGTGAGTTCGTGCGTCGGCACGTTGTGCCCTTCGATGCCCGCGTTGTTCACGAGCACGTCGAGGCGTCCGAAGCGCGCGACGATCTCGCCGAACACGCGCGCCACGTCGGCCTCCTGCGTGACGTCGAGCAACCAGAACGCCGCCTGGCCGCCCTGCGCGCGGATTTCCTCGACCAGCGCTTCCGCCGGCTGCGACAGCACGTCGAGAATCGCGACGCTGGCACCGGCGGCCGCCAGCGTGCGGGCCGTCTCCGCGCCGATGCCGCGCGCGCCACCGGTGATCGCGGCCACCTTGCCGCGCAGGTCGAACAGTTCTTCAATGAGTTTCATGGTGTCTCCGTGTAATTAGCTGGGCCGCCCATGCCGGGGCGACCTTCAATGGCATCCGGCGTTATCGCGTATTCCGCGCTGCAAGGAAATCGAGGCATTCCCGATTGAAATAATCGGCGTGCTCCACCATCACCCAGTGGCCGCATCGGTTCATCAGCACGAAGCGCGCGTCGCGGCAGCGTTCGAGGAACTTCAGCGCGCCGCCGACCGGGTTGAAGCGGTCGTCCGTGCCCCAGAAACCGAGCACCGGGCTGCGCAGGTCGCCGAGCGCGTCGGTCAGGTTCGGCACGCTCATCGTCGACAGCACTTCGGTCGGCTGCTCGACGCACACCTTCATCCGCTCGGCGACGAGCGCGTCGGTAACGATCGCCGGGTCGTGCACGAGCAGCGTCAGCAGCTCGCGCATCGTGTCGTCATTCATCTGGCGATTGGTGAACAGCTTCACCATCCGCTGAATCCCTTCCATCCGGAAATAGGTGTCGCGATCCTCGACGCCGCCCGGCGCCATCATGATCAGCCCGTCCACCTCGTCCGGATAGTCGAGCGCGTATTTCAGCGCGATCGCGCCGCCGAGCGAGTTGCCGAGCAGCACGGCCGGCCCGACCCCGAGCGCGGCAAGCTGCGCATGCAGCGCACCGACGAAGAAATCGAGCGTATAGGCGACGTCGGACGGCTTGGACGACTGCCCGTAGCCGGGCAGGTCGACGACGATCGCGCGATAGCCGGCCGCCGCGAACGCCGGGACGTTGTGCTTGAAATTGCTGAAACCGCTGGCGCCCGGGCCGCTGCCGTGGATGAACACCACGGGCCGGCCCTCGCCCGCCTCGTAATGGTGCAGGCGCAGGCCGCCCGGTACGTCGGTGAAGATGCCGGCCGGCGGCGTCATGGGGATCGTCATCGCGGGTTGTCTCCTTCGTCGATCGATGGATGCGTGCCCCGATGATTGCGCCGCCGGCGCCGGCCGGCATCATCCTTTCAGACTACGAAGCCGCGCGCGCTTCTTTCTATCATCGGCCCACCGAAACGGAGGCTGACGATGAACGGATTCGACTACAGCGGCAAGACGGTGCTCGTGACGGGCGGCACCAAGGGCATCGGGCGACGAATCGCCGAACGGTTTCTCGCGGCGGAGGCGCGCGTGTTCGTCTGCGGACGCAGCGCGCCCGACACGCCGCCTACAGCCGGCGGCCGCACGGCGGCGTTCATCACGGCCGACCTGCGCGACATCGAACAGGTCGACACGATGCTCGCGACGATCCGCGATACGGCGGGCGGCCTCGACGTGCTCGTCAACAACGCGGGCGGCTCGCCGTTCGCGCTCGCGGCCGACGCGTCGCCGCGCTTCACCGAATCGATCGTGCGGCTGAACCTGATCGCGCCGCTGCAGCTCGCGCAGCGCGTGAACGCGATCATGCAGCCGCAGCCGCAAGGCGGCGTGATGCTGTTCATCGCGAGCGTCAGCGCGTCGCGGCCGTCGCCCGGCACGGCCGCGTACGGCGCCGCGAAAGCGGGCCTCGTCAACGCGGTCACGTCGCTCGCGGTCGAGTGGGCGCCGCGCGTGCGCGTGTGCGCGATCAGCCCGAGCCTCGTGCAGACCGAATCGGCCACCGAAGGTCACTACGGCAACGACGACGCGCTCGATGCGATCCGCGCGACGATTCCCGCCGGACGGCTCGCGACGCCGGACGACGTCGCGTCCGCGTGCCTGTTCCTCGCGTCGCCCGACGCGTCGTACACATCGGGCGCGAACCTGCGGCTCGACGGCGGCGGCGAGCGGCCCGCGTTCCTGAGCGCCGCGCAGGCGGCCGCGCGTTGAACCATGCGATGCAAGCGGTGCGGGACGAATCGTTGCCAGTCCTAGGGAAGTCATCTAGTTCATTTTGACGATTCCCTGCTACCGCGATCTCCCTACTCTGCCTCTCACGACAACACACATAGACGACCGTCGTCGATACCCCCAAGAGGAGACACCATGCATCAACGGATTTCGCGCCGTACCGACAAGCGGGCAACCGCCACGCTGTCGACGCTGGCCGCCGCGCTGCTGACATGCGCCGTTCCCAACGCGCATGCAGGCAGCACGATCGAGCTGGGCGCCGACACGACGCTGGACTATACGTTCACGCTCAGTTACGGCCTCGGCATGCGCACGCGTGCGCCGAGCGGCAATCTGCTGACGCCGGCGAACATCAACGGCGACGACGGCGATCGAAACTTCGCGAAGAACAAGCTGATCGAGAACCAGGTCAGCCTGCTCGGCGAAGTGAACCTGAAGCACGACGACTGGGGCGTGTTCGTCCGTGCCGACACGTTCTACGACCAGGCGTACCACCGTCCGAACTACAACGACGCGCCGGACACCGTGAACCACTCGGGGCAGTACAACAACTTCACGAGCAACGCACGCTATTGGTCCGGCGGCCACACGACGCTGCTCGCCGCGTATGCGTACAACACGTTCCACATCGGTTCAACGAGCCTGAACGTGAAGGTCGGCGACCAGGTCGTCGCGTGGGGCGAAAGCCTGTTCTTCCCGAACATCGCGGGCGCGCAGGGGCCGTCCGACGCGACCAAGTCGTACATGGCCGGCGCCGAGGTGAAGGACATCCTGCTGCCGGTGCCGCAGATCTCGACGCAGTGGCAGATCACGCCGCGCCTGAGCCTGCTTGCGTACTACCAGTTCTCGTTCCAGCAGAACCGCCTGACCGCGCCGGGTTCCTACTGGAGCTATTCGGACGTCACCGGCCCCGGCGCGCAATACATCATCGGCCCGGGCGGGATGCTGATTCCGCGCGGCGCCGACGAGAAGCCGAGCGCACGCAACCAGTGGGGTATCGGCGCGCGCTTCCGCGTGCTCGGCGACACCGAGCTCGGCCTGTACTACCTGCACTACAACGACATGAACCCGAGCGTCGTCACGTCGTTCTTCCCGACGCTGCAGTACCAGCAGACCTATTTCAACAACATCAAGCTGACGGGCGCGAGCTTCTCCACCCAGATCGGCCCGGTGAACGTCGCGGGCGAGGCATCGTACCGGCAAGGCGCATCCGTCCTCGTCAACACGCCGACGGGCGTGCAGTCGACCCGCGCGAACGTCGTGCAGACCAACCTGTCCGGCATCTACTCGATCGGGCCGAGCTTCCTCGCGAACTCGCAGTCGCTGATCGGCGAACTCACGTACGTGCACGCGGGCAGCATCTCGGAGCTCGGCGGGTCGACCACGCTCGCGAACACGCGCAACGCACTCGCGCTCGAGATCGCGTGGACGCTCAGCTACAAGAACGTGTTCAACGGCTGGGATCTCGACGTGCCGCTGACCTACACGCACGACCTGGCGGGCACGTCGCCGCTGGCCGGTGCGCTCGGCTCGCTGACGGGCCAGGGCGACCACCGCGTGACGGCCGGCGTGACCTTCACGCGCCTGAGCAACCTGTCGCTGTCGCTCGTCTACGCAAAGTTCCTCGGATCGCCGAACCCGGTCACGCGCCCGCTCTCGGACCGCGACTACGTGCTGGCCACGGCGACCTACCACTTCTGAGCGGCCCGGCCGCTCGTCACTCAGCAAGAAGAGGATTAGTCATGAAGCGAATTCATCTCCCCCTCCTGCGCGCGTCGGTGATAGCCGCGTGCGCACTCGCCGCGACGGCGTCGTACCCGAAGGTCACGACGGACGACCTGAAGGCGCTCGACGGCCAGTTGACCCCGATGGGCGCGGTCCGCGCCGCGAGCAAGGACAGCAGCGTGCCCGAGTGGTCGGGCAAGTGGCTCGGCGCGCCGTCCGACGTGCAGTACAAGCGCGGCAGCCGCTACCCCGATCCGTTCGCCAGCGAGAAGCCGGTCGCGACGATCACCGCGGAAAACATGGCGCAGTACGCGGAGCACCTGACCGACGGTCAGAAGGCGATGTTCAAGCGTTATCCGACCACCTTCAAGATCATCGTCTACCCGACCCACCGCGACTTCCGCTATCCGGATGCCGTCTACAAGGACATCCGTGCGTACGCACCCGATTCGACGATGACCTCCGACGCGAACGGCCTCACGAACGCACCGCCGACGGTGCCCTACCCGATCCCGAAGACCGCCGCCGAACTGCTGTGGAACCAGCGTTTCTCGTCGTCGATCGGCACCGAGCAGGCCACCTACGACCAGGCGGTCGTGTACTCCGACGGCAACATCGCGTGGGGCAAGGTGCGCTACGACATCTACTCGCCGCGCAACGTCGGCAAGTACGACGTGAAGAGCGACCTGAACAACCGCACGTACTACCGCAACGCGACGGAGCTGCCGCTGTCCGACCGTGGTTCGCTGATCGTCGGCTTCACGAACTGGGACAAGGCCGGCGCGGACAACTCGTCGCGCACGTGGATGTACAACCCCGGCACGCGGCGCGTGCGCCAGGCGCCCGAATACGGTTATGACCAGCCGCAAGGCCCGGGCGGCTTCCGCACCGTCGACGACGATCGCCTGTACAACGGCCCCGGCGACCGCTACGACTGGAAGATCGTCGGCAAGCGCGAGATCTACGTGCCCTACGACAACTACAAGGTGATGGACAGCGCGGTGAAGTACGGCGACCTGCTGACCAAGGGCCACGAGAACCCGGCGTATATCCGCTACGAGCTGCATCGCGTGTGGGTGCTGCAGGCGACGCTGAAGAGCGGTTATCGCCACCAGTACGCGAAGCGCGTGCTGTACATCGACGAGGACTCGTGGCAATCGCTGCTCGCCGACAACTACGACGCACGCGGCCAGCTCTGGCGCACCAACGTCGCGACGTCGCTGTACGCGTATGACGCGAAGGTGTTCTACCCGAGCGCGGTGTTCTTCCACGACCTGATCTCGGGCGCGTACATGGCCGACCGCCTGACGAACGAAGGCCCGATGCCGAAGCTCGACAACAGCCCGCAGTTCAACGAGGCGTACTTCTCGCCGGACGCGATCCGCAGTTCGGGTAACTAAGCAACGCGGAATGCCCGCGACCCACGCGCCGGAGCCCTGCTCCGGCGCACGACGCCGCCCGCGACGGCGGCCTTTTCCATTCGAGGGCCCTTTCATGTCTTCCCGCCTGCATACGACGCTCGGCGACGAGCTGTACGCCGCGTGGCACGCGCGTGCGCCGGTCGCGCCGCTGTCGAGCCGCCCGCGCCGGCTGTCGCTCGACGACGCGTACCGCATCCAGCAGCGCTTCATCGAACGCCGCGTCGAACACGGCGAAGCGGTCGTCGGCAAGAAGATCGGCGTGACGAGCCAGGCCGTGCAGGACATGCTGAACGTGCGCCAGCCCGATTTCGGCATCCTGCTGTCGGGCATGCACTACGCGGCCGGTGAGGCGATTGCCACCGACTCGCTGATCGCGCCGCGCGCCGAAGGCGAGATCGCGTTCATCCTCGCGCACGACCTGCGCGGCCCCGGCATCGACCGCACCGACGTGATCGCCGCGACGGCCGCCGTCGCGCCCTGCTTCGAGATCGTCGATTCGCGCATTCGCGACTGGGCGATCCGCATCGAGGACACCGTCGCCGACAACGCGTCGTGCGGCGTGTACGTGCTCGGCGACGCGCGCGTCGACCCGCGCACCCTCGATCTCGCCGCGTGCGAGATGACGATCGAGAAGAACGGTGAGCCCGTCGCGCAAGGGCGCGGCGACGCGGCGCTCGGCCACCCCGCCGATGCGGTCGCGTGGCTCGCGAACACGCTTGCCGCGTACGACGTGCCGCTGCTTGCCGGCGAGATCGTGCTGTCCGGCTCGCTCGCGAAACTGATTCCGGTCACGGCCGGCGACGCGCTGTCGATGCACATTTCCGGCATCGGCAGTTGCGACGTCCGCTTTATCTAAAGGAACCATCCCGATGAAGAAAATCAAATGCGCACTGATCGGTCCCGGCAACATCGGCACCGACCTGCTGTACAAGCTGCGCCGTTCGCCGGTGCTCGAACCCGTGTGGATGGTCGGCGTCGATCCGGCCTCCGACGGCCTCGCGCGGGCACGCGAATTCGGCCTGAAGACCACCGACAAGGGTGTCGACGGGCTGCTGCCGCACGTGGCCGCCGACGACATCCGCATCGCGTTCGACGCGACGTCGGCTTATGTGCACCGCGACAACTCCGACAAGCTCACCGCGCTCGGCGTGCGGATGATCGACCTGACGCCCGCCGCGATCGGGCCGTACTGCGTGCCGCCGGTGAACCTCGACGCGCATCTCGACAGCGCGCAGATGAACGTGAACATGGTGACCTGCGGCGGCCAGGCAACGATCCCGATGGTGTACGCGGTGTCGCGCGTGCAGCCGGTCGCGTACGGCGAGATCGTCGCGACCGTGTCGTCGCGCTCGGTCGGCCCCGGCACGCGCAAGAACATCGACGAATTCACGCGCACGACGTCCGGCGCGATCGAACAGGTCGGCGGTGCACGCAAGGGCAAGGCGATCATCGTGATCAACCCGGCCGAGCCGCCGCTGATCATGCGCGACACGATCCACTGCCTGACCGACGGGCCGCCCGACGTCGAGGCCATTACCGCGTCGGTGCATGCGATGGTCAAGGAAGTGCAGCGCTACGTGCCAGGTTACACGCTGAAGAACGGCCCGGTGTTCGACGGCAATCGCGTGTCGGTGTTCATGGAAGTCGAAGGGCTCGGCGACTACCTGCCGAAGTACGCGGGCAACCTCGACATCATGACCGCCGCCGCGGCCGCCACGGCCGAGCGTTTCGCCGAACAGATGCTGGCCGCGACGGCCGCCACCGCTTGAGTTGAGGAGCCACGCGATGTCACTTGCAGGCAAGAAGATCACCGTCCACGACATGTCGCTGCGCGACGGGATGCACCCGAAGCGCCACCAGATCACGCTCGACCAGATGCGCAACATCGCGCGCGGGCTCGACGCGGCCGGCGTGCCGCTGATCGAGGTCACGCACGGCGACGGGCTCGGCGGCGCGTCGGTCAACTACGGTTTCCCCGCGCATACCGACGAGGCGTACCTGAGCGCCGTGATTCCGGAGCTGAAGCAGGCCAAGGTGTCGGCGCTGCTGCTACCCGGCATCGGCACCGTCGAGCACCTGCGCATGGCGCACGAGCTCGGCGTCGGCACGATCCGTGTCGCGACGCACTGCACCGAGGCCGACGTGTCGGAACAGCACATCGGCCTCGCGCGCACGCTCGGGCTCGACACGGTCGGTTTCCTGATGATGGCGCACATGTCGCCGCCGGAGCAGCTCGTCGTGCAGGCGAAGCTGATGGAGTCGTACGGCGCGAACTGCATCTACATCACCGATTCGGCCGGCCACATGCTGCCCGACGACGTGACCGCGCGGATCGGCCAGGTGCGCGACGCGCTGAAGCCGGAGACGGAACTCGGCTTCCACGGCCACCACAACCTCGCGATGGGTGTCGCGAACTCGGTCGCGGCGGTCGCCGCCGGCGCGAACCGGATCGACGCGGCCGCGGCCGGGCTCGGCGCCGGCGCGGGCAATACGCCGATGGAAGTGTTCGTTGCCGTGTGCGACCGGATGGGGATCGAAACGGGCGTCGACGTGTTCGCGATCTCGGACGTCGCCGAGGATCTCGTCGTGCCGATCATGGACGCGCCAATCCGTCTCGACCGCGATGCGCTGACGCTCGGTTATGCGGGCGTCTACTCGTCGTTCCTGCTGTTCGCGAAGCGCGCGGAAGCGAAGTACGGGATTCCCGCGCGCGACATCCTCGTCGAACTGGGTCGCCAGCGGCTCGTCGGCGGGCAGGAGGACATGATCGAGGACGCGGCGCTGACGATGGTGCGGGCGCGGGAGGTGGCGGCCTGAACGAGGCCGGTATCCGTCCGGAGGTATTGTGAAACGGGGCGCTAGCCCCGTTTTCTTTTGACGGAGGCGAGAAGAAGCAACGGATCGCCATGCCGGGCATGTCGGCTGCGCGCCGGTTGCCCTGGGGCCTGTCTTACATTCGATGAGTGCGTCTGCCGGCTCGATTCACGCAACAACGCATCAGCAATGCTCGAGCCCCGGGATGCGTTGCATCGCTGCCCTCAGTAACTCGACCAGCATCAGTGCGTTTGCCGACAAACCACCGTCCGCCCGCGTCAGCAAGCCGACAATCGTCGCCGGCAGCGGATCGGTCACCTGAAGCAGCACGATGTCAGGATTGGCGACGATCTGAGCGGCCAACTCACCGGGCGCTATCGAGATTGCGTCCGTGCTTTTCACGGCGACGATGCCTGCGGTGACGTTCTGTGCCTCGATGATCAACGGCTCGTCGGCCGCACCGGAGCGTGGATGATTGAAGAACAAGTCAAGCACGCTCGCGCGCGATCCGGCGTAAATCCATCCATAGCGCACCAGATCGCCGATACCGCATGGCCGCCCGGCCAACGGGTGGTCTCGTCGGGCGACCACCACCGCGCGTGATCGAAACCATGGCTCGAACCTGAAGAAGTTCGTGAGTTGATCGGATTCGATCGCACATATGCCGAAGTCGAGCGATCCGTCTCGCAGGCCGGGTAGGACACTGGACAGAAAGCCGTCGGCGATGCGCAGCGGCGCGTGCGGCCGGGACGCCACAAAAGCGGGCAACGCATGCGGAAGCAACAAAGCCGTTGCAACAGGCAAAACGCCCATCGAGACGCGGGCGCGCTCATCAGAACGAATGTCGCCGGGCAGGAGTTCCATCTGGCTGACGATAAGCATCGCCCGCGGTAACAGCGATGCCCCGGCGGCAGTCAGCGTAGCGCCGCGTACACCCCGCGAGAACAGCGCGACACCGAGATCCTCTTCGAGCGTCTTGATCGTCTTCGTTACCGCAGCCTGCGATATGTCCATGGAACGCGCTGCCGCACGAATGCTGCCCAACGTTGCAGCGCGAACGAATGCCAGTACCTGCGGGTATTTCATTGACGACAATCCCAGGTTATCGCATGTACCAAAAAAGCGTCTTTTGCGAGTTTATTTTCCGCACCACTATGCTTCGGCCTCCTTCACGGAAGGCAGGTCCGGACGAAAACGGCACTTCAGTGTAGCCATTCTCCGTCAGAGACCGAAATCCAGATAATTTCATGGACCACGCAAGTGGATATATATGAAAAAAATCAGATGGTTTGGAGACGCGATCTGGCTGGTTTTGCTCGGTAGCGCGGTGATGCTTCTGGCGGCGGGCTGCGGCGGAAGCACGGACAGCGCCCCCCAGCCGCCAAGCGGCCCTGTTCCCGTGTCCAACGCAGCCGTTGGCGACGGCGGCGTCCCATCGTTCTACGTGTGGAGCAGTCGAGTGCCCGGTACGCCGGGCCAACTGCTGCGTCAGCAACCGCTGGATGCCAATCTTGCGCTCGACAACTCGGACCCGTCGCAGAACGTTCGCATGCTCTACACGTCGACTGACGGCGTCGACGGAAAGACGCCCGTTGCCGTTTCCGGTGCTGTCTATTTTCCGAAGGGAACCCCGCCGGCAAACGGTTGGCCCGTCATCGCGTGGACGCACGGCACCGTCGGCGTGGCCGACGTGTGCGCCCAGTCATACACGCAGCGGTCGGATCGCGACAAGGCTTACCTCGGTACGTTGCTCGCGCAAGGCTACGCGGTTGTCGCAACCGACTATCAGGGTCTCGGCACGCCTGGCCCTCACCCTTACGTGTTGACGCGGGCCGAAGCGTACAGCACGCTCGACAATCTGCGTGCGGCGCTGGTGATGTTTCCGGGCGTGCTCGCAAACAAGGTCGTATTGGTCGGCCAGTCGCAAGGCTCGGGCGCGACGATCGCCACGTTGCAATATGCGCCGACCTATGCCCCTGACGTGCACATCGTGGGCGGTGTCGCAACGGGTGTCGCCTTCGGGTTTTCGGGCGCCAATCCGGCACCGCAGATTCCGGCGCCCGTTGTCAGCAATGCGCTTCTGCCGGTCTCGGGTGATGCGCTGTTCGACATGTTCATTTGGCTCGGCACCGCGCCCGCGGAGAATCCGGCCTTCGACATCACGCCGTATCTGTCCGATAGCGCCAAGCCGCTTTTCGCCGCCGCGACAAAGAATTGCGTCGACGCGCTCGAAACGATGGAGATTTCGGAAGGTATTACGGAAGCCAATTACCTGAAGGCAAGGCCGCCCGTCAGCCTGGTTGGACCGGTGCTGGGCCGCTTACCGACGCCTATCGCGGGCTTCTCGGTGAAGGTCCCGTTGTTCACGGGAACCGGGCTCGCCGACTCGGTAACGGGGACGCCAGCCGCGTACAACTTTATCTCTACCGCATGCAGCCTTGGGGCCGACATCGAGTGGCACTATTATCCGGGCCTGACGCACAACGGCGCGGTGAACGGTTCGCTCGTCGACTCGTTGCCCTTCATCAAGAAGGTGCTGGCGGGCGAGCCCGTGGTGAGCAACTGCAGTTCGCTGGTGGTTCCGGGTCCTTTGCAACCAGCTACACCTGGTCTGCCGTTCAATACGTAGTCCACATTATTCAGTTCAGCTAATCGACGCCCGTGCGTGAGCGAAGAATACTCGGCCAGTCGGCGAGCCTGGCATCTCGATTTCGTGACGAAATCGGGATGCCACAGCTGAGGCCCACGGCTTCGTTTCCATCACGCGCCCCAACCGGGCATATCCGCCGTATGCCGTCGCCCGAATTCCTTCGGCAGATCGCGCTACCGACATCCGCTCGCCGCATCACCCGTCAGCGATGCTTCCCGCCGTGCCGACGCTTCCGATGCGCCGCACGCGCCTGCTGCAGCGACGGCATCAGTTCCTCGATGTATTGCCGCGCCTGCCCGCGCGTGACGATCTCGCTGAAGCGCTGATGGGCCTTGTCCTGACCGACCAGCGCCGCATGCGCTTTCTTCAGGATGTGCAGAAACGCGATCAGGCTCGTGCCGTCGCGCACGGGCAGCGCATCGCGCGGGTCCGCAGCCGGGGTCGTACTCATGTTCCGATCCTTTGCGGGCAGTCGGTCCGGCACGTTGCCGTCACGAGCGCCAGCAGGTCGTTGGCAAGGCGGTCGCGGTCGGTCAGCGGCGCAAGGCCGAACAGCCGGCCGAGCGTCGCGGCCACCGACGCGTGATCGTACGGCGTGTGGTCGACCTGCCCGGCCGCGACCCATGGCGAAATCACGATCGCCGGCACGCGCACGCCGTACACGTCGAAGCCGAAACCGCTCGCGTTCAGCGTCGCGGCCGCGCCATCGTTCGGCGGCGGCGCGGCGCCCGGCTTGACCGAATCGTAGAAGCCGCCGTGCTCGTCGTAGACGATCACGAGCAGGCTGCTGTTCCACACCGGCGAATTGCGGATCGCGTTGTACACGCGCGCGGCGAGCTGGTCGCCGCCGGCCAGCCCGTCCATCGGGTGTTGCGAGCTGCCGTTCTCGTAGGTGCCGTGCACGATGTCGCCGTAGCCGGGCTCGATGAACGTGTAGCGCGCCGTGTAGCCGGCCGCGAGATCGGCTTCGAAATGCGCGAGGTCGTCGACGTCGAAGAAGCTCACGCCCTTCAGCGACGCGACCTGCGGAACATGACCGAGCGGATCGCCGGTCTGGTCCTGGTAGATGCGCCAGTTGCCGTCGCCGAGCGCGCCGAAGATCGAACCCTTCGGATAGGAGAAGCCGTCGACCGTGTCCCACCCGCCCATTTCTTCCTTGGTCGGCGAATGGTCGAGCCCGGCCGACGAAGCGCCGTGCAGGAAGAACCGGTTCGGCCAGGTCGGCCCCGGCATCGACGCATGCCACGCGTCGCACAGCACGAACGCGTTTGCGAGCGCGTACAGCGACGGCGCGTTCGTCTGCACGTCCGCGCCCTGCATGATCTTGCCCGCGTCGGCCGGCTGCGGCGGCGTGCCTTCGGAATGCGACGTCGCGTAGTTCGACACGAACCCCGAGTTGGCGACGGGTGGATAAGGCTGTCCTTTCACGAACGGCACACCCGGGCCGCAGAGCTGCTCGAGCACGTCGGTGAATTCGTGGCAAGGATCGGTCGGCATTCGGTCCGGCGCACCGCCGCCGAATGGATAGACCGCGCCGCCGTACGCGTTGCTGTTGCCCGGCGACGCGGCGACGATGTCGGGGTAGCCCGACAGCGCGAACAGGTGATCGAACGAGCGGTTCTCGAGCATCAGCACGAACACGTGCTGGATGCGCTGCTGAACCGGCGGGGCTGCGGGGGCTGCGTCTGCACTCATGGCGCCTCCTGGCGTCGCGCGACGAATGTCCGGCGGGCACGATCGGCGGCGCGCTGAAAACGATTGAAGGCAATTGAAAGCAATGCCCGCGAGCCGCGAATTGCCGACGAGTGTACGACCGCGCCAGCCCGCACGTAAAGCCGTACGCGAACCGCGCTGCCGCGCGTGCGTTCAACCATCGGCCGGCGCGATGTTCGGCGTAACGAACATCGGGCCGACGATCGCGTCGCGACTGTCGGACGACAAACGCCGGATCGGATCAATGCGCAGCGCATCGACGAGTCGGGCGGGATGGCGCGCCGTACGTTGACTTTCGCAAGTCGGCCCGATACGATCGATGCACTTTCAAGACGCCCTCCCGGTCCGCCGGGAGGGCGTTTCGTTTTGGTTCACCCACCAAAAGGAAACTCCTTGAAATGAACCCTGTCGACACCCTCGCCTCCCGCCCGAACGCCGACCACGACGGCCTCGGCTACCTGCAACACGGCACGGGCCCCGAATGCGTGATGGTCATGCACGACTGGCTCGGCGACCGGACCAACTACGCGGCGCTATTGCCGTATCTCGACGAAACCGCCTTCACGTACGTCTTCGTCGACCTGCGCGGCTACGGAACCTCCATCCACCTGAACGGCGCCTGCACCGTCGACGAGATCGCGGCCGATTGCCTCGCGCTCGCGGACCGGCTCGGCTGGCAGCGCTTTCACATCATCGGCCATTCGATGACCGGCATGGCGACGCAGCGGATCGCCGCCAACGCGCCGTCGCGCATCAAGAGCGCGATCGCCGTGTGCCCGGTGTCCGCGGCCGGTAATCGCCTGAACGACGACGCGCGCGCGTTCTTCGCGAGCACGGCCGAAAACGACGACGCGTTTCGCCGGCTCGTGCGATTCGTGACGGGTGGGCTGTCGGCACGCTGGGCCGACGTGAAACTGCGGCAGAACCGCGAGCGCGTGGCGCCGGGTTGCCGGCTCGCCTATCTCGACATGCTGACGGGAACGGATTTCGTCGACGACATCCGCGGGCTGGACACACGCTTTCTGGTGATCGTCGGCGACAAGGATACGGGGCTCGACGAAGCGGCGATGCAGGCGACGTTCCTGGCCTGGCACCCGAACGCGCGGCTCGTGACGATTCCGAATTGCGGGCATTACCCGATGCAGGAATGTCCGCCGTACTTCGCGATGATCGTCGAGGATTTCCTGCGGGACGCGGCCGCTTGAGCGTGGAACGCGCAACGCGACCGGAGAAGATGGTGCTGGCCGCCGCGGCGTGACGACGCCGCCGGCGACCGAGGAACGGCACGACGCGTGCCGTCCATCCGGTTCGTCCGGCCGCGTGGCCGGACGAGAGTCGATCGGTGCGGTGTCACGCGCCCGATCGTTGCCGCTTAACGGCGCGGTTGCCCGGTTCGCGGCGGACGCGGCGAATTCGCGTCCTTGTGCCGGAAGTTGATACGGCCCTTGGTCAGGTCGTACATCGACAGTTCCAGCGTCACGCGGTCGCCCGCGAGAATGCGGATGTGGTTCTTGCGCATGCGGCCCGACGCGTACGCGCCCACCACGACGCCGTTTTCCAGCGTGACACGGTATTTGCTGTCCGGCAGCACTTCGTCGACGATCCCGTCGAGTTCCAGCAGTTCTTCTTTTGCCAAACCAATTCCTCCAGACAAGGTGATTGACCGCGGCCGCGGCGATCTGCCGGGCGCCGTTCCCGCAACGGGACGACGGCTGGCAGGCTGCCGGGTATCGGTTCGTTCAGACGGGCCACCGGCCTGTCTTGCGATCGGAGCCCGGCGCGTTGCGGCGTTCGGGCGGTCAGTGGCGGCGGCGCAATGAGCGCCGCGCAAGTCGGGACCGCGCCGGCTACTACGGCATGGCGGCGGTCTGCTCGGGTTGATGCGTTGAAGCGGTGATGCGCTGGCGAAGCGGCGGGCGCTTCGCGAGGGCGTTGCGTCGCACGCCGTTCAGGCATGCGATGAGGGAGGCGTCACGACCGATGCATCGTGAATGACGCGATGCATCGGTCGTGCGCATCGGAATCGCGCTGGCCGCCGGAATACCGGCACCCCGCGCGAAAGTCCATCCGGCAGCAGCCGCCAATTGGCGGCCGATGCCGTTGCGGCTTACTGCGGCGTGATGTTCGACGCTTGCAGACCCTTCGGGCCGCGCTTCACTTCGAAGCTGACCTTCTGGCCTTCGGCCAGGGTCTTGAAGCCCGTGCCGCGAATTTCCGAGAAATGGGCGAACAGATCGTCGCCGCCGTTGTCCGGGGAGATGAAACCAAAGCCCTTGGTTTCGTTGAACCACTTGACGGTACCGGTATCCACAAATACTTCCTTAATACGAATAATTGAACATGCGCCCACGACAGGCACAGAAAGAATCAAAGAGGGAAAGGCCAACGACCGCCGCACGGAGTGCGGCCAATGATGAGCTATCGAACTTCTTGAAGACTTCGGTCACGGACACTACGCGGCAACCGCCGTTTCGTCAAGTTCTTTCTATGCAGCGCGGGCGCGCGAATGCCGCGTGCGCCTTATGCGGCGGGTGTTGCCGGCCGACGGAGCGCATTTCGATGCGCCCCTCATTTTTCGGCCGGCGCGCCCGTTTTTACTGCGGCTCGAACACGTGATGCAACGCCGGCGGCTCGGCGCCGTCGCGAATCCGCATTTCAAATGCCTTACGCGCGACGCTCGTCGGCCGGACGTCAGCCGCGTCCAGATAGAACTGCGAATACCAGTCGCGCATCTGGTACAGCGGACCGTCGCCTTCGCACAGCAGCGGGTTGTCGATCCGCGTCTTGCTGTGCCAGATGTCGACGTCCTCGTAGAACGCGCGCTGCGCTTCCTTCACGTACGCGTTCGCGATCTCCAGGTTCTGCTCGTCGCT
Source organism: Burkholderia sp. YIM B11467 (assembly GCF_052952715.1). Taxonomy (NCBI): domain Bacteria; kingdom Pseudomonadati; phylum Pseudomonadota; class Betaproteobacteria; order Burkholderiales; family Burkholderiaceae; genus Burkholderia; species Burkholderia sp. YIM B11467. The sequence continues at coordinate 368,159 of NZ_JBQVSQ010000002.1, read as the reverse complement.
GAGCCCGACCACCTTCTTCACGATCACGCCGTAACGCAGTTCGAAGCTGTTCATGTCGATCGGCACGTGGCAGTTCAGCAGCACCGAGTGGATCGGCTGCCCGTTGCTCTGCCCCGTCATCTGCGTGATGTGCACGGCCGGCCCGAAATACGTCGACAGCGCGGTCAGGCTGTCGCCGCCGAGCTTCTCGCTGCGGCCGACCATCAGCTGCGTCGCCTTGTGATCCTCGAACAGGTTCGCGAAATAGTCGATCGGCGCGCGGTGCACGGTCGCGAAGTGCGCGACGTCCGAGATGTTGTCGACCAGCTCGCGGCAGTTGGCCTGGATCACCATCTTGTCGACCACCCAGTCCGACCATTCGTCGGAGAAGCACACGTCGAGACGCGGAATCGCGACGTCCGCCGGCGGCGCATTGCCTTCCGGGTCGTTCCAGACGAACAGCAGGTTGTTTTCCTCGCAGGTCGGCCATGCGCCGATGCGCGCCTTCGGCGGAATCCGCTTGCAGTACGGGATCGACGCGCACTGCCCTTCGCCGCTCCAGGCCCAGCCGTGGAACGGGCACACGAGGTTGTCGCCCTGGACCGTGCCGAGGCTCAGGTCGGCGCCCATGTGCGGGCAGTAGGCGTCGACGACATTGACCTTGCCGGTCGAATCGGCGAACGCGGCGAGCTTGCGGCCGAACACGTTCAGCGTGTGCGGCTTGCCGTCCTTGTAGTCGCGGGCGAGCCCGAGGCAGTGCCAGCCGCGCGCATAGCGCTGCGCGAGCGGCTGGGCTTCGATCTTGTAAGGGCGTGCGGACATGTGGGTTGACTCCTCTCGTGGGGAACGCGCGGCGGCCCGCCGCGCGCGGGGTAATGGGGGTGCGCCGCTCAGCGCATCGGATTGCCGTGCTCGAACGCGGTCGCCTGCTGCCGTGGCGACGCGGCCACCGGCGACGGCGACGACTGTGTCGCGCGGCGCTCGGCCCGCTCGACGCCGAGCCACGCGGCGAGCGCGGGCAGCAGGAACACCGCGCCGAACAGGTTCACGAGGAACATGAACGCGAGCAGCACGCCCATGTCGACCTGGAACTTCAGCGCGGAGAACGCCCACGTGCCGACGCCGATGAACATCGTGACGGCCGTGAACAGCGCCGCCGTGCCGCGCTGGCGCATCGCATCGGCAAACGCGTCCGGCAGCGACGCGCCATGGCGGATGTCGTGCTGCAGGCGCTCGTACAGGTAGATCCCGTAGTCGACGCCGACCCCGACGCCGAGCGTGATCACCGGCAGCGTCGCGACCTTCAGCCCGATGCCGAGCCGCGCCATCACCGCGTTGCACAGGATCGACACGAGCGTGAGCGGCACGACGATGCACAGCACCGCGCGCCACGAGCGGAACGTGACCGCGCAGAGCAGCGCGATCGCACCGAAGATCGACAGCAGCATCGCGATCTCCGCGTCGCCGACGGCCTCGTTGGTCGCGGCCATCACGCCGACGTTGCCGCCCGCGAGCCGGAACGCGACGTTCGGCGTCGGGTTCTCGGCCGCGAAGCGCTTGATCTCGTCGACGATGTGCGCGATGGTCGTGCCCTCGTGGTTCTTCGTGTAGATCAGGACCTGGATCGCCTTGCAGTTCGCGGTGTTCATCCCGTTGTCGGGGTCGAACGCGTTGGAGCCCTGCGTGAGCCCGTCGCTGGAGCGCGGCAGCGCGGCCCAGCGCGGGTTGCCTTCGTTGAACGCGGCGATGAACACCTTGCCCTGCGACGACACGCTCGTCACCGACTGCACGCCGGCCACGCCGCGCATGTTCATCTCGAACTTCTCGATCGCGCTCATCACCGGGTAATGCAGGCACGCGTCGTCGAAGCCGGTCGTCTCGACGATCACCGACAGCACGTCCACGCCGATGTTGTACTGGTGCGTGATCGCCGCGTTGTCGATGTTGTAGCGCGAGTTCGCGCGCAATTCCGGCGCGCCGGTGCCGATGTCGCCGATCTCCAGCTTGCGCGATTCGAGCGTGCCGTACGCGAGCAGCGCGAGCGCCACCGCGAACACGCCGAGCGCGGGTGCCGGCCGGGCGAACACCGCGAAGCGCGACCACATCCGGCTGCCGCCGGCCGCCGCCGTGCGCTGCGCGCGGGCCAGTGTGCCGCGTTCGAGGCGCGTGTACGACAGCAGGATCGGCAGGAACACCTTGTTCGTGACGATCATCAGCAACACGCCGAGGCACGCGGTGATGCCGAGCTCGCGCACGATGTCGATTTTGATCCGCATGATCACCATGAAGCCGAGCGCGTTGGTCAGCAGCGCGACGGTGCCCGGCACGAACAGCTTGCGGAACGCGTCGCGGGCGGCGTCGACCGACGACTCGCCGCGCACCAGCGCCTGCTTCCATGCGTTGGTCATCTGCACCGCGTGCGACACGCCGATCGAGAAGATCAGGAACGGCACGAGGATCGACATCGGGTCGATGCCGAGCCCGAGCAGCGGCAGCGCGCCGAGCAGCCAGACGACCGGCAGCAGCGCGACGACGAGCGCCAGCACGGTGGTCTTCAGCGAGCGTGTATAGCCGAACAGCAGCGCGGCCGTCACGAGGAACGCGAGCGCGAAGAACGCCATCACGCCCGCGATGCCGCTCTCGACGTCGCCGACCAGCTTCGCGAAGCCGATGATGTTCACGTCGATGCCCTGCTTCGCGTATTTCGCGCGAATCTCCTCGAGCTGGCGCGCGACCGCGCTGTAGTCGAGCCGCTTGCCGGTGGCCGGGTCGGTCTCGCGCAGCTCGGCACGGATCAGCGCCGACTTCAGGTCGTTGCCGACGAGGCGGCCGATCTGCCCCGAACGCGCGACGTTGCGGCGCACCTTCGCGAGATCGTCCGGGTTCGCACTCGAGAACTGGCCCGGCACGACCACGTCGCCGCGAAAGCCGGCCTCGGTCACCTCGGTGTAATGGACGTTCGGCGTGAACAGCGAGAACACACGCGAACGGTTCACGCCGGGGATGAAGAACACATCGTCGGTCGCATGGCGCAGCGCATCCATGAACGTCTGGTTGTAGATGTCGCCGTCGCCCTTCCAGCGCAGGCTCACGAGGATCGTGTTGGCGCCGGGGAACGCGCCCGCATAACGCTCGAACACCTGCATGTACGGGTGCTGCATCGGGATCATCTTGTTGAAGCCCGGATCGAGCTTCAGGCGCGTCGCGGACAGCCCGAGCGCGAGCGTCACCGCCACGCAGAGCAGCATCAGCAGCCGGCGCCGGCGAATGATCGTGTTGGCGCAGCGCTCGACGAAGGTGGCGAGGCGCGACGCGGGAACGGCTTCAGGGGGGCGTGACAGGTCGTTCATGGAATTCTCGTGTCGGTACGGACTGGCGATGCGAAACGAACCAAAGCGGACGGCAACCGGCGGCCACTGCGGCCGCCGTGGCCGCGCATCAGGACGGCGCCGCGGCGAGCGGCGCGACGCCGGCCTCGCCGCCGAGCAGCAGTGCGCCGTGGCCCATGTCGAGCACGGCCGCGAGGCTCTGCACGCCGCCGAGCTTGCGCACGTCGAAGGTCAACCCGCCGTCGCGCGACGCGACGATCGCGCCGCCCTGGCCGACCAGCACGAGTTCGCCGTCGGTCAGCTGGGTCGCGCCGAAGTACGACACCGGCACGTGGCTGTCGACGTGCGTCCAGGTCGCGCCGCGATCGGTGCTGCGCACCACGTTGCCGCGCATCCCGTACGCGACCCAGTCGCCGTTCGCGAGCATCAGCGCGCCGAACAGCGAGCCGGCATACGGCGAAGGCAGCTTGTCCCAGGTGACGCCGTTGTCGGTCGAGCGCAGCAGCGTGCCGCTCTCGCCCGCGACCAGCAGGTTGCCGTGGCCGTCGCCGACGATCGCGTTCAGGTGACGGTCGCCGGCGGGTGTCTTGACCGTCTGCCAGTTGACGCCCGCATCGTCCGAACGCAGCAGCTGGCCGAAGCTGCCGGCCGCGAACAGCGGGCCGTTGGCGGTGCCCCACACGGACAACAGCGGATCGGAATGGTCGTGGTCCATGTGCACCTCGCGCCAGTGCACGCCCGCGTCGTCGCTGCGGATAATCCGGCCGTCGTGGCCGACCGCGATCCCGAGCGTCGGCGTGATGAAGCGCACCTGCGTGAGCGTCGACGCCTGGTCAGGCGTGACCGACGCCGGCCGCCAGTGGGCGCCCGCGTCGTCGCTCAGCAGGATCACGCCGCGTTCGCCGACCGCGACGATGCGCGCGCCGGCCCTGGCGAGCCCGTTGATCTGCAGCCGGTCCGCATGGATCGCGGTGACCGGGAACGCCGGCAGCGGGCGCGGCGAAAACGCGAACAGCGCGGCGCCGAGCACGAGCGCCGACATCGCGAGTCCGGGCAAAGTTCGTTTCATGCTTGTCTCCTGTGTCTGCGTTCGACGGCGGTTCGCGCCGAAGCGCCAACGGCAATCGCCTGCAAATCTCCGGGCCGTCGGTCTTTGCCGCGGCCTCGAATGGTCCTGAATGGCTGGCCGCCGTCTCCGGCGGCCGATCCGGCACCTGCTACGCGCCGACTTCGAACAGCGCGGCGGCACCCATCCCGCCGCCGATGCACATCGTCACGACCGCGTGCCGCACGCCACGCCGCGCGCCTTCGAGCATTGCGTGCATCGTCATCCGTGCGCCCGACATCCCGAACGGATGGCCAAGCGCGATCGCGCCGCCGTCCACGTTCAGCCGGTCGTCGGGGATGCCGAGCGTGTCGCGGCAATACAGCGCCTGGCACGCGAACGCCTCGTTCAGCTCCCACAGCCCGACGTCGGCCGCGGTCATCCCGAAACGCTCCAGCAGCTTCGGGATCGCGAACACCGGGCCGATGCCCATCTCGTCCGGCTCGCAGCCGGCCACCGCGAGGCCGCGGAACGCGCCGAGCGGCGTCAGCCCGCGGCGCGTCGCCTCGCTGCGCGACATCACGACCACGGCCGCCGCGCCATCCGACAGCTGCGACGCATTGCCGGCCGTCACGAACTCGCCCTGCTCGACGACCTTGCCGCCGCTCCACGACGGCTTCAGCCCCGCGAGCCGCTCGGCCGTCGTGTCGGCGCGCACGCCTTCGTCGCGCGCCGCGCGCAGGTCTTCGTGACCGGCCGGGTTGCCTTCCTTGTCGAACAGCGCGCGGCGCACGTCGAGCGGTGCGATTTCCGCGTCGAAGCGGCCGGCGGCCTGTGCTTCGGCCGTGCGCTGATGGCTCTGCAGCGCGTAAGCGTCCTGCGCGGCGCGCGAGATCCCGTAGCGGCGCGACACGATCTCGGCCGTTTCCATCATCGCGATGTACGCGGCCGGCTGGTGGTCGAGCACGGCCTGCGAACGCGCGCGATACGCGTTCTTGTGTTTGTTCTGCGTGAGCGAGATCGACTCGACGCCGCCCGCGACGACGATCCGCGCATCGCCCGCGCCGATGCTGCGCGCGGCGCTCGCGATCGACATCAGGCCCGACGAGCACATGCGGTCGATCGCCATGCCGGGCACCGACGCCGGCAGCCCGGCCGCCGCGGCCGACAGGCGGCCGATGTTGTAGCCCTGCGTGCCTTGCTGTGCGGCGCAGCCGATCAGCACGTCGTCGACGTCGGCCGGCGCGACACCCGCGCGTTCGAGCGCCGTGCGCACGACGTGGCCGCCCAGCGCGGGCGCCTCGGTGTCGTTGAACATGCCGCGAAACGCCTTGCCGATCGGCGTGCGTGCGACGGAAACGATGACTGCGTCTTCCATGTGCTGGCTCTCTGAATCTGGATCTAGAAGTAGTAACGGCTGATCGTGTCGGCGACGCAGCCGGGCTTGCCTTCGCCTTCGATCTCGACGGTCACGCGAATCCACGCCTGCACACCGCCTTCGAGCGGCTCGACACGCAGCAGCTCGCCGACGCCGCGCACACGCGCGCCGACCTTCACCGGCGCGGGGAAACGGATCCTGTCGCAGCCGTAGTTGACGCCGAGCCGCGCACCGTCGATGCGCACGATCTGCGGCAGGAAATAGTTGACGAGCGACAGCGTCAGGTAACCGTGCGCGATGCACGCGCCGAACGGGCCGTCCTTCGCGCGCACCGGATCGACGTGCACCCACTGGTGATCGCCCGTCGCATCGGCAAAGCCGTCGATGCGGATCTGGTCGATCGCGAGCCACGCGCTCGCGCCGAGCGTCTCGCCGACGGCCGCCGCGAGTTCGCCGGGATGCGCGAACACGCGGGGCGTCGCGCGCACGGGGTCGAGGGTCGTGTCCATCATGCGTGCTGGCTGCTGACTGACAGCACTTCGCCCGTCATGTACGACGCGTAATCGCTTGCAAGAAACACCATCACGTTCGCGACCTCCCAGACTTCGGCGGCGCGCCCGAAGGCTTCGCGCGACGCCAGTTGATTCAGCAAGTCGGCCGGGGCCGACTTCTTCAGAAAATCGTGCATCGCGATGCTCGGCGCGACCGCGTTGATGCGCACGCCGTACGGCGACGCTTCGAGCGCCGCGCAGCGCGTGAGCGCCATCACGCCCGCTTTCGCCGCCGCGTAGTGCGCCTGTTCCGCCTGCGCGCGCCAGCCGAGCACCGATGCGTTGTTGACGATCGCGCCGCGGCCGCGGGCCTGCATGTGCGGCAGCATCGCGCGCATCATCCGGAACGTCCCGGTAAGGCTAATGTCGATCACGCGCGACCATTCGGCATCGTCCATATCGACGATGCGGGTCGACCCGCCGAGCCCGGCGTTGTTGATCAGCACGTCGACGCCGTCGAGCTTGTCCTGCGCGTCGGCGACGAGCGCCTGCACGTCGGCCTCGACCGCGACGTTGCACAGGCGGCCATGGATCTGTTGCAGCCCCGTTTCGGCGCGCAGCGTCTGCACCGCCTGTTCGAGGCGCTTTTCGTGGATGTCGGAGATGAACAGCGCGCGGCAGCCCTCTTCCGCGCAACGGCGCGCGGCCGCGAAGCCGATGCCGGCGCCGGCCGCAGCCGTGATCAGCACCGATTTGCCGGCGAGCAACTGGTGGCCCGGCACGTAGGCGGGGGCCTTCTGGATCTGGGGTTCGGTCATGCTTGTCCTCGCGGTTCTCTTGGCATGCCGAGCCCGCGCTCGGCCATGATGTTGAGCTGGATTTCGTTGGTGCCGGCGTAGATCGTGTCCGCACGGGAGAACAGGAATACGCGCTGCAGATGGGTGAGCTTTTCGTCGGTGGGATCGATCACGTTCGCGCGCGGCCCCAGCGCGTCCATCGCAAGCTGGCCGAGGTCGCGGTGCCAGTTCGACCAGTAGTACTTGTAGATCAGCGCTTCGCGGCGCAGCGGCGCGCCGCCGTCGGCGTCGTCCGCGCCGGACAGCATTCGCAGCGCGTTGTAGCGCATCACGCGCAGCCCGGCCCATGCGCGGCCGATCCGCTGGCGCAGCACGGGATCGCGGTCCGCGCCCGATTCACGCGCGGCGTCGATCACCCATTCGAGCTCGCGAACGAACTGCATCTGCTGGCCGAGCGTCGACATTCCGCGCTCGAAGCCGAGCAGCGTCATCGCGATCCGCCAGCCGTCGCCCGGCGCGCCGACCAGGTCGCACGCTTGCGCACGCGCACCGTCGAAAAACACTTCGTTGAATTCCGCTCCGCCGTTGAGCTGCTTGATCGGCCGGATCTCGAGGCCCGGCTGATCGAGCGGCATCAGCAGGAACGACAGCCCCTTGTTGCCCTTCGACTCGGGATCGGTGCGCGCGAGCACGAAGATCCAATCGGAATCGTGTGCGAGCGACGTCCACACCTTCTGGCCGTACACGCGCCACGTGCCGTCTGCGTCCTGTTCGGCGCGCGTGCGCACGTTCGCGAGGTCGGAGCCCGCGCCCGGCTCCGAATAGCCCTGGCACCAGAACTGCGTGCCGGCCAGGATGCCGGGCAGGAAGCGCGCGCGCTGGTCGTCGGTGCCGCACGCGACGAGCGTCGGCCCGAGCAGCCCTTCGCCGATATGGCCCATCCGCCCGGGGCCGCCCGCACGCGCGTATTCCTCGTGGAAGATCACCTGCTCGGCGACCGAGAAGCCGCGCCCGCCGGCGTCGGTCGGCCAGCCGAGGCCTGTCCAGCCCCCCTTCGCGAGTGCCTGTTCCCACGCCTTGCGGAGTTCCGGCCACGCTTCCTCGTCGCCGGGGCCGCCGCGGTATTTCAGGCAGGCGAATTCGCCGGTCAGGTGCGACTGCACCCAGTCGGCCACTTCGTGCCGCAATTGCTGTTCGCGCGTTTCGCTGTTCATTGAAGGGCTCCTGCGCGTGCGGCGGATGGGCGGGTTGCGGCGATGACCGGTGATGCGGCCGATGCGGCCGTTTCGGTTTCGTCGCACTTGGCCACGCTACCGTCGATCGCGTGGCGCGCGATCCACTCGAGCAGTTGCGGCGTCGTGCCGAACTGCGCACCCGACGCCTGCGCGCGCTTGAAATAGAGATGCGGGTCGTATTCCCACGTGAAACCGACGCCGCCGTGCAACTGGATCGCCTCCTGCGCGCAGAACGCATACGCGTCGTTCGCGGCGGCTTTCGCGGCGGCGATATCGGCGCGCAATGCGGCGCCCGGCGTCGCGCCGGCTTCCGCGTCCCATGCATGCGCGGCGCCGAGCACGGCCGAGCGCGCCGATTCGATCGACACCATCATCTGTGCGCAACGGTGCTTGACGGCCTGGAACGACGCGATCGTGCGGCCGAACTGCACGCGCTGGCTCGTGTAGTCGAGCGTCAGGTCGAGGCATTGCTGTGCGCCGCCGAGCTGTTCGGCAGCCAGCGCGAGCGCCGCGAACCACGCGGTGCGCTCCAGCACCTGTGCTGCATCGCGGCCGGCCAGCAATGCGTCGCGGCTCACGCGAGTCTCTTCGAACGCCACGCGCGCGATCGGCCGCGTGGCGTCGAGTGTTTCGAGCGGCGTGACGGTCAGGCCGGTTGCCGTCGCGACGTCGATCGCGAACACGGCGAGCGACTGCCCTTCGTTCGCGATTCGCGCGGGCACCAGCAGCAGGTCGGCGCGCGCACCGTCGATGACTTGTTTGATCGCGCCGGACAGCGCATAACCGCCCGCCGTTTCCTCCGCGACGATCGGCAGCAGCCAAGAGGCCACGGTGCCAGCCCGCAGGTCCAGCGGCAACGCCAGCGTCGCGCTGCACGCGCCTTCGGCGATCTTCGCGAGCCAGCCGGTTGCCAGCGGCGTGTCGCAGCCGGTCAGCGCGGTCGCCGCGAGACACGCGGTCGAAAAATACGGCACGCACGCAACGCGCCGGCCGAGCTGTTCCATCAGCACCGTCTGCTCGACCGCGCCGAGCCCGAGCCCGCCCGCCGCCTCGGCCAGCGCCAGCGCGTTCCAGCCGAGTTCGCCCGCGAGCGCGGCCCACAGCGCGTCGTCGCGGCCGGCCGATTGCTCGAGCGCGCGGCGCACGTCGGCGGACGCACTGCGCTCGGCGAGCACGTCGGCCGCCGCGTCGCGGATCATCGCCTGTTCGTCGGTGAGCGCCAGATCCATCGCTCAGCTCCCGTACACGCGCTGCGCGGGGCGCGCATCGGCGAGCAACTGCGCGACCGCCGGGCCAACCTCGGCCGCCGCCCAGCGCGCGCCGCGATCGATGCTCGGGCCCGTGCGCCAGCCTTCCGCGACCGCGATCATCCCGCCCGCGACCTCGAACACCTGGCCCGTCACGTCGGCCGACAGCGCACTGCCGAGCCACACGACCAGCGGCGCGACGTTGGCCGGATCGAAATAGTCGAACGCGCCGTCTTCGGGCTTCTTCATCATGTCGGCGAACACGCCTTCGGTCATCGACGTGCGCGCGGCCGGCGCGAGCGCGTTCACGCGCACGCCGTAGCGCTGCAGTTCGACCGCCTGCATCAGCGTGAGCGCGGCGATCCCCGCCTTCGCCGCGCCGTAGTTCGACTGGCCGATCGAGCCTTGCAAGCCGGCGCCCGAACTCGTGTTGACGATCCGCGCGTCGACCGGATTGCCGGCCTTCGCGGCATCGCGCCACACGCGCGCCAGCACGCTCGACAGGCAGAAGTGGCCGCGCAAGTGCACGCGCATCACGTCGTCCCAGTCCTGCTCGGTCATGCTCGTGAACATCTTGTCGCGGCAGATGCCCGCATTGTTGACGAGCACGTGCACGTCGCCGAATGCTTCGCGCGCCGCGTCGACGATCCGCTGCGCGGTGTCGACGCGCGTGATGTCGTCCGCATTCGCGAGCGCGCGGCCGCCTTGTTGCGCGATCTCGTCGCACACGGCCTGCGCGGCTTCGTGCCGGATGTCGTTGACGACAACCGCTGCGCCCTCGGCCGCGAACGCGAGCGCGTATTCGCGCCCGAGCCCGCCGCCCGCGCCGGTGATGATGACGGTGCGTCCGTTACAGATTCCCATGCTTGTGCCTCGTGGATCGTGAAAGTGACGCGCTCACAGGCGCTCGATGATCGTGACGTTCGCGAGACCGCCGCCTTCGCACATCGTCTGCAGGCCGTAGCGGCCGCCCGTACGCTCCAGTTCGTGCAGCAGCGTCGTCATCAGCCGTGCGCCGGTCGCGCCGAGCGGATGGCCGAGCGCGATGCCGCCGCCGTTCGGGTTGGTCTTCTCGTGCGGGAAGCGCGTGTCGGCCAGCCAGGCCTGCGCAACCGACGCGAATGCCTCGTTCATCTCGACGACGTCGATCTGCGACCAGTCGAGCCCGCTCTTCGCGAGCGCGGCCTTCGTCGCCGGGATCGGCGCGGTCAGCATCCACAGCGGATCGTCACCGAGCACGCTCAGGTGATGAATGCGTGCGCGCGGCGTGAGCGCGTAGCGCTTCAGCGCGTCTTCCGACACGATCAGCAGCGCGGCGGCCGCATCGCAGGTCTGGCTCGCGACGGCGGCCGTCAACGAGCCGCCCGGCGTCAGCGGTTCGAGCGTCGCCATCTTTTCCAGCGACGTATCGGGGCGCGGCGTCTCGTCGTGCATCACACCTTCGAACGGCACGATTTCCCGCTTGAAATGGCCGGCCTCGATCGCCGCGACCGCGCGGCGGTGGCTTTCGAGCGCATAACGCTCCATCGCGTCGCGCGACAGGTTCCAGTGATCGGCGATCCGCTGCGCGGCGACGAACTGCGACACCGGCGCGTCGCCGAAGCGCGCGCGCCAGCCTTGGCTGCCCGAGAACGGATCGGTGAAACCGAGCGGCGCCGCGCAGGTCATCGCGGACGAGATCGGGATCTGCGTCATCGTCTGCACGCCACCCGCGACGACGACGTCCTGCACGCCGCTCATCACGGCCTGCGCGGCAAAGTGCACGGCCTGCTGCGACGAGCCGCACTGGCGGTCGACCGTCACGCCCGGCACCTGCAGCGGCAATCCGGCCGCGAGCCAGCAGGTGCGCGCGATGTTGCCCGCGAGCGGACCGATCGTGTCGACGCAGCCGAACACCACGTCGTCGTATTCGTCGGCGGGAATCGCGTTGCGCTCGACGAGCGTCTTCAGCACGAAGCCGCCGAGGTCCGCCGCATGCACGTGCGCGAGCCCGCCCTTGCGGCGGCCGGTCGGCGTGCGCAGCGCGTCGACGATATAGGCTTGTTTCATCAGTTCAGTTCCTCGAGGTCGAAGGTCTGCGCGGGGCCGATCGGCAACGCGTCGCCGAGGATCGCGTCGGCCACGCGGGCCTTGTGGAACGCGCTGTCGCCCCAGCTGCCGGCGAGCGCCCAGATGCGTTTCATGAAGATCTGCAGGTCGAGCTCCCACGTGTAGCCAATTGCGCCGTGCACCTGCATCGAGTGGCGCGCGGCCAGTTGCGCGGCCGACGTCGCCGCGAGCTTCGCGTGCGACACGAACACCGCGCGCTGCGGGTGATCGTCGGCGATCGCCTGCGCCGCGCGCGCGACCACCGGCCGCGCGAACTCGTAGCGGATCGCGACGTCCGCGAGCAGATGCTTGAGCGCCTGGTACGAGCCGATCGCCTTGCCGAACTGCTTGCGCTGCGCGCTGTAGTCGATCGCGACGTCGAGCACGCGCTGCGTGAGGCCGAGCAACTGCGCGGCGACCGCGAACGCGCCGTGGTCGAGCGCGCGATCCAGCAGCGGCGCGGCCTCGGCGGCGCCCGCGATGCGCGTGGCCGGCGACGGTTCCCAGTCGAGCGTGAACAGCCGCCGCGACGGGTCGACGCTGTCCACCGCGCGCCACGCGCACTGCGCGGGATCGACGCGATGCAGCTCGCCGCGGTCTTCGCACAGCAGCACTTGCGCGACGTGCACGTCGGCCGCATACGGGTTCACCGGATGCACGAGCGCGACACGCGCGCGCCCTTCGGCGATGTCGCGCAGCAGCGCGTCGCGCCAGTCGCTCGCCGGCAGCCGCGCGAGCACGCCGGCCGACACGAGCGCCGTGTCGAGCAGCGGCTCGGGGCTGCCGAAATATCCGTAGGTCTGTGCGAGCAGCGCCCATTCCGCTTCGGTCAGGCCGAGGCCGCCGTGCGCCTCGGGCACCGACACGGCGGTCAGCCCCTGCGACGCGAACAGCGCCCACAGCGCATCCGAGCGCCCGGTCGGCGTGGCCCAGAGCTCGCGGATCAGCTCGGGCGTCATCTCGGTCATCAGCAGGCGCTTCACGCTGTCCGCGAGCGCTTCCTGGTCTTCATCGAATACGAAATCCATACGATGTCCGTTCAGTGAGGGAGTCGCCGGCGCCGTTACGCGCGCGGCATGCCGAGCATCCGTTCGGCGACGATGTTGCGCTGGATCTCGTTGGTGCCCGCGTAGATCGTGCCGGCCTGCGCGAACAGGAAACCGTCGAGCCAGTGGCCGAGCGTCGCGTGCTGCGCGGCCGTTTGCGGGACGACCTCGCCCTGCGCGCCGAGGATGTCGAGCGCCGTCTGGTGCATGCGCAGGTCGAGCTCCGACCAGAACACCTTGTTGGTGCTCGACTCCGCGCCGATGTGGCCGCCCTTCAGCAAGCGGCTCGCGGTCGCGTAGGTCGACAGCGCATAGGCCTGTGCATCCATCCACGCCGATACCACGCGCTCGCGCAGCGTCGGGTCACGGTCCGCGCTGTCGCGGTGCGCGAGATACAGGTCGCGCAACGCTTGCGCGGTGCGCTGGAAACGCGCGGGCGAACGCAGCATCAGCCCGCGTTCGAAGCCGGCCGTCGCCATCGCGACCTGCCAGCCCGCACCTTCGGCCGCGAGGCGGTTCTCGACCGGCACGCGCACGTCGTCGAAGAAAATCTCCGCGAAGCCCGTCTGCCCGTTCAACTGCCGGATCGGCCGCACCGTGATGCCCGGCGCCGACAGCGGCACCATCAGGAACGTGAGCCCGTGGTGACGCGACGATTCGGGATCGCTGCGGAACAGCCCGAACAGCCAGTCGGCCCACACCGCGCGGGTCGACCAGATCTTCTGGCCGTTCAGCACGTATTCGTCGCCGATGCGGGCCGCCGTCGTGCGGATCGCGGCCATGTCCGAGCCCGCGTTCGGCTCCGACCAGCCCTGCGCCCACACGTGCTCGCCCGCGGCCATCGCGGGCAGGAAGCGCGCCTTCTGCTCGGCGGTGCCGAAATCCATCAGCGTCGGGCCGAGCAGGAAGATGCCGTTCTGGTTCACGCGCATCGGTGCATCGGCACGCCAGTACTCTTCCTCGAAGATCAGCCACTCGATCAGGTCGCAGCCGCGCCCGCCCAGCTCGCGCGGCCACGTGACCATGCTCCAGCGGCCCGAGTGCAGCGTGCGCTCCCATTCGCGGTGCGCGGCGAAGCCTGCCTCGGTGTCGAAACTCGGCAGCCGCTCGCGCGGCACGTGCGCCGCGAGCCATTCGCGGATTTCCGCGCGGAACGCCTGCTGTTGCGGCGTATAGGTCAGGTTCATGCGCGTGCCTCCTCGGCCTGGGCGTCGAAACGCGCATCGCGCTTCTCGACGAACGCGGCGCGCGCTTCCGTCGAGTCGTTCGTCATGTACGCCTGCAGCGTGAAGCCTTGCTCCCAGCGGTATTTGTCCTCGAGATCGCCGTCCTCGACGCCGTTCAGCGCCTCCTTCGCGAGCCGCACCATCGCCGGGCTCTTCTCCGCGATCTTGCGGGCGATCGCGAGCGCCGCGTCGCGCAGCGCGTCACGCGTGACGACCTGCTCGACCGCGCCGAGCCGGTACGCCTCGGCCGCGTCGATCATGTCGCCGGTGAAATACATCGCCCGCACCTTCTGCACGCCGAACAGCCGCTGCAGGTGCGCGCCGCCGCCCATCGCGCCGCGGTCGATCTCGGGCACGCCGAAGCGCGCGCAATCGGCCGCGACGACGATGTCCGCCGCGCCGCAGATGCCGATCCCGCCGCCGAGCACGAAACCGTGCACGGCCGCGATCACCGGCTTCGGATTGCGGTGCACCGCGCGAAACGTCTCGTAGTTGCCCGCGTTGACCGCCACGATCCGCTCCGGATGCGCGGCCAGTTCCTTGATGTCGACGCCCGCGCAGAAGCCGCGGCCTTCGCCGCGCAAGACGATCACGCGCACGTCGTCGTCTTCGCCGAGCGCGTCCAGCGCGCGGGAAAGCGCATGCCAGCCCTGCGCGTCGAGCGCGTTCACGGGCGGATGGGCGATCACCAGTTCGGCGATGCCGTCTGCGCGATCGATCCGGAACGGCTGTGCGCCGGCCGGTTGATTGGATGCTGTCATCTCCATTGCCTCCCTGTGATGTTCTTCATGCGGCCCGCGCCGCTGCCGCGCCACGCAGCGCGGCCAGTGCGTCGAGCCGCTCGCCGGCTTCCGCGACAATCCGCGCGATCAGCGCGTCGCACGATTCGATCGCGCCGATCATCGCCGCCGCCTGCCCGCTCGGCAGCACGCCTTCGTCGGGGCGGCCCTCGACGATCGCGCGCTGGATCAGGAACGGCGCGTTCGCGGCCATCAGCGTCTGGCTTGCCGTGTAGTCGTGCGAGCGCAGCGCCTTGATCGCGAGGCCGAGCATGTCGCTCGTGCGCAGCCCGTTCTGGCGCCGCCAGGCCTCGGCCGTCTTCAGCGCGAACAACGTGCGGCGCAGCCGGCCGAAGCGTTCGAGCTTCAGCAGATACGGGTTGTCGATCATCCGTTGCGGCAGCCCGTCGAGCGCGTCCGACACGCGGATGCGCGCCGGGTCGCCGACCGCGACGTAGCGGTCGAGCGTTTCGCGCGGCACCGGCGATTCGGCGGTCATCAGGAAGCGCGTGCCCATCGCGATGCCGGCCGCGCCGTACGCGAGCGCGGCAGCCAGCCCGCGCCCGTCGAAGAACCCGCCGGCCGCGACGACCGGCACCCGCACCGCGTCGAGCACCTTCGGCAGCAGCAGCGTGGTCGGCACCGAGCCCGTGTGGCCGCCGCCCTCCGCGCCCTGCACCGTCACGATGTCCGCGCCGAGTTCGACCGCCTTCGCCGCATGCTTCGGCGCGCCGACGGTCGGCATGCAGACGATGCCGGCCTCCTTGAAGCGGCGGATCGTCTTCGCGTCGGGCCCGCGGCCGTAGCTGACCGCGCGCAGCCGGTGCTTGATCGCGAGATCGACCACCTGCGCGGCGTTCTTCTGGAACATGTGGAAGTTGATGCCGAACGGGTGATCCGTCAGCGACTTCACCTTCAGGATCTCGGCCTCGACCTGATCGGGCTCGAGCGTCGCGCCGGCCAGGAAGCCGAAGCCGCCCGCGTTCGCGGTCGCCGCGACGAGCCGCGCGTCGGCCACCCAGCCCATCGCGGTCTGCACGATCGGGTAACGACAGCCGAGCAGGTCGCACAACGGCGTATGGAGCGGGCTGTGAAGCGTCGTGCTCATGCTGCGGCTCCGTTGACGGCGACCGGCGCCGCCGCATCGCCGCGGTCCGCGCCGTTCGGCTGGCGCTGCGAGCTGGCCATGCTGCGCGCGTCGTAGCCGCCGAGGCGGTCGCCGCTGACGAGCTCGTTGTGCGCATGCGCGAAGTGATGCCATGCGAACGCCGCGTCCATCGCCGCGCGCTTGCCCTGCAGTTCCTCGACGTGGTTCAGCGCCTGCTTGGTCAGCGTCAGCCCGAGGCGCGGCATCGTCGCGATCTTCGCGGCGATCGCGTAGGTCGCGTCGCGCAGCCGCTCGCGCGGCACCACGCGGTTGACCATCCCCATCTGGTACGCGCGTTCGGCCGGCATCCGCTCGCCGAGGAACAGGAATTCCTTCGCGATGCGCGGGTTCAGTTCGTACGCATGCGCGAAATACTCGACGCCCGGAATCCCCATCCGCACGACGGGATCCGCAAAGAACGCATCCTCCGACGCGACGATCAGGTCGCACACCCACGCGAGCATCAGCCCGCCCGCGATGCACGCGCCCTGCACCATCGCGATCGTCGGCTTCGGCAGGTCGCGCCAGCGCCGGCACATCCCGAGGTACACCTCCTGCTCGCGTGCATAGAGGAATTCGCCGCCTTCCTTGTCGACGTGGTCGTACCACAGCGATGCGCGATCGAACGACTCGTGGATGTCGCGACCCGGCGTGCCGATGTCGTGCCCCGCCGAGAAATGCTTGCCGGCACCCGCTAGCACGATAGCCTTCACCGCGTCGTCGTGCGCCGCGCGCCGGAACGCCGCGTCGAGCGCATACGTCATCTTCGAGTTCTGCGCGTTGTGATACTCGGGGCGGTTCATCGTGATCGTCGCGATGCCGCCTTCGACCGCGTAGTCGACGACACCGTCGCCGAACGTCACCTGGGTCGCTTCCATGTCAGGCCTCATCCCCGGCGCGGCGCCGGATTGTTGCGCACGATCGTCGCGCGCAGGTTGTGCGGATCGAGTGCACGGACGATGCGCAGGTCTTCCGCGTTCGGCGCGGCCGTCGTGGCGAGTTCCGGATGCGCGATCAGCGGGAAGCCGGTCGCGTCCTGCACCTCGTCGAAGCTCACGCCCGGATGCAGCGAGCGCACGCGAATCGCGTGGTCCGGCCCGCCGAAATCCATCACGCACAGGTCGGTGACGATGCTGCGCAGGTCGACGAAGGTCTTCATCCCGGGCAGTCGGCGCGCCGGGTTGTAGCCGACCGTGCACACCATGTCGACTTCGCCGGCGACGAACGTGCGCTTGCCGTGGCCGCTGACGAAGAACGAGTTCGCGTGGTTCGTCGAGTTGCCGGGGAAGCCGCGCGCGCCGAGCAGTTGAGTCTTTGGCTGTGCGTAGTCGTCGCCGAGCCACGAGATGTTGGCCTGGCCGAAGCGGTCGATCTGCGTCGGCATCACGAGCGCATGGCGGCGGCCGTGCCACAGACAGTCGAACACGCGTTCGTAGGTCATCCAGCCGCTCGCCTTCACGCGATAGCCGTCGGGGCGCGGGCCGAGCGGCACCGGCTCCTCGACGAGATACGCTTCGCCGTCGGTCAGCATCAGCCCGTTGTTGTACGCGAGCCGCGCGAGGCCGGCCGCGAGCCGCGGGCCCGTGCCGATGCCGGTCGCCAGCACTTCGCCGTCGTCGCGCCAGAGTCGCGCGGACGCGACGATCATCAGTTCCGCGAGGGAATGGTCGAGAGATTCGCTCACAGGCGCTCCTTTACAGAATCGGCAACGGCAGCGTCGTCACGTGCGACAGCCCGCCGACGCCTTCGAGGTACTGGCGTTCGTCCTGGCCGACCACGTCGCACAGGTACGCCGCCGTTTTCTCATCGTCTTCCGCGCTCGCGCAGTACGCGCGCAGGTGCGGCAAGTCCCAGCCGTAGGCCGGCCCGCACGACGTCGGGTGCGCGCCGCCCGGCGCGTGCACGACGCCCGTGACGAGCGAACGCTCGAACGGGTTGCGTTTCGCGGCGTCGAGGTCTTCGGTCGCGATCGATGCGTCGACCGTTTCCGCCGACACGTAGCAGCGCTGCGCGGCACGCGCCATCCATGCATCGAAGAACGGATCGGGGCCGTCGATGCGCGTGTTGCCCATCCGGTCGGCCGCATTCACGTGCAGCAGCGCGACGTCGAGTTCGATCGCCGGCATCGCGAGCAGCGTCTCGCCGTCGTCGTACGGCGAGCTCACCGTGCGCAGTTCCGGCGCGTGATCGAGCAGCGCGGTGCCGAGCCCGGCGCGCGTCGGCAGGAACGGCAGGCGCGCGGCGGCCGCACGCAGGCCGAGCTGCAGCATCCCTTCGTCGAGTTCGAGCACGTCGACGCGGCCCTGTTCGCGGGCACGGCGGAAATGCGGTTCGAGCGGGATCACGTCGAGCGACACGAAGCCGAACACCACCTTGCGGACCTTGCCCGCCGCGCACAGCAGGCCGACATCGGCGCCGCCGTACGCGACGACCGTCAGGTCCTTCAGGTTCGAGCGCGCGATTTCGCGCACCAGTGCCATCGGCTTGCGCCGCGGCCCCCATCCGCCGATACCGATCGTCATGCCGTCGGCGAGTTGCGCGACCACGTCGCGCGCGGACATCGTCTTGTCGAGAGGTTTCATCGTCATCGTGCTGGCTTACCGGTATCCGATGCTGAAATCGTGGCCCCACTGGCTCACCTTGGTGGCCTCGAATACCGCGTGCTTCGACCAGTCGACCGTGAGGCCGCCGAAGCCGTATTCGAGATCGAAGCCGCCGGGGGTCTTCATGTAGAACGAGATCATCTGGTCGTTGCAGTGCCGGCCGAGCGTCGCCGACATCTTCACGTCGTGCGCGGCGACGCGGTCCAGCGCGCGGCCGACTTCGTCCATCGAGTCGACTTCGGCCATCACGTGCACGCAGCCCGACGGCACGGCCATCTCGAACAGCGCGAGGCTGTGATGGCGTGCGTTGCGGCAGTGCATGAAATGGATGCGCTTTTCGGGTTCGGCCGGATCGGCCGTGAACTTCACCCGAAAGATGTCGGACAGCTCGAAGCCGAGCACGCCGCGCACGAATGCGTCGGTCGCGTCGAACTGCGGCGCGGGCAACACCGCGTGGCCGAGCCCCATGTCGCCGGTGACGAAACGCGCGACGCCCAGCGGCGACACGAAGCGGCGGAAATCGCAGCGCGCGCCCCAGTACAACTCGTGGCGGTTGCCGGACGGGTCGGTGCACCATGCCATCGCCTGCACGCGGCGCAGCGCGGCTTCGGCGGGCGTCGCGCGGATCGGCTCGACGCCGGCGCGCTGCAGCGCCGCAAGCGCGGCGTCGAACGCGGCGCCGTCGGGCAGTTCCCAGCCCGACGCGAAATAGCGGTCGGTCGTGCCGGGGACGATCACGTAGCGGAAATCGCGCTCGTCCATCTTCAGGTACAGCGCGCCGTCGGGCGCGTCGAGCGCCTGCATGCCCAGCACGTCTTCCGCGTAGCGGCGCCACGCATCGACGCGCGTCGCCTCGACGACGACATAGCCAAGCGCACGGACATCGATCATGTCGGCCTCCTCCTGGTTCAGAATCCGTTGTTCGTGAAAGGATTCTGGCCGGTCGGGGGTGGTGTTACATCGTCTGTTGGGACGAGAGGCGGCGGGGAATCGTGGTGGCGCGGAGAAGCGCGGAAGCCCGGCGGAACGGGCTACGCGTGAAGGGACAGACGGGAAGCGGAGGCAGGTTGCCGCGGTGCGGCAAACCGAATCAATCGAACGGGTTCAGCAGCCGGACACCGGTGCGCGCAAAATCGTCGACATTGCGCGTGACGACCGTGAGATCGTTGATCAGCGCGGTGGCCGCGATCAGCTTGTCGAGTTCGTGCGCCGGATCGGGCACGCGCAAATGCCCCCACATCTGGCTGGTCTCGATATCGACCGGCAGGATGTTCGGCGCATAGCCGGACAGGATCGTCGCCATCCATGCCTCGAGCGCCGACGCCTGGCTGTGATCGCCGCGATGACGGATCAGGTCGACGCCGCGCCGAAGTTCGGCCACTGTCACGACGGACAGGTAAAGCGGGCTCGCGTCGGCTTCGGCCTGCCTGAAGAACGCCCGCACGCCGCGGTTGGTTCGCTTGCCCTTCCTGATTTCGCTGATGACGTTCGTATCAATCAAAAACACGCCTGACCTCGCCGGAATCCTGAACACGTTGGAAATCCGTGTCTTCGCCAACATCGGGCATGCTCATCAGCACTTGCGCAAATGTCCTTCGCTTCGGCCGGCCGAGCGCATCGGCCAGAATGGCCCGATGTTCGGCCTCGGCACTCCTGCCATTTGCCGCAGCCTGCTCGCGCAGGCTCTGAACGATATCGTCATCCACGTTACGCACCAGAAGATTTGCCATAGGTCCCTCCATCCAGATTGCTATCAATGATAGCAATGTGACGGTGAAATGCAAGCATTGCTATCATCGTCATCGACTGAGGGAAAACGGTGGTTGGCGTCGGCGAGCGGCAACCGCCGCATGAATCCATTCGGCTTTCGTCACTCGCCCGACACGTCGAACTGCTGTCTGCAAGGTATGCCGGATCGGAACGACGGAACAGACGGCCGATTGGCTAATCGACGCGGTCCAGCCTGCGCAAGCTCGCGCAGACCCACGTGGGGCGACTGCATTCGCCGCGTCCGGGTGGATCACGCGAGGCAGCCCCCGTCCATCTGGCCAAATCGCACGTGACTTGTTGGCACGTCCCTATCGGCAACACACCGCTCAACACGCTCGACGACAACTCACCCGCTCAAAACCGATA
Source organism: Burkholderia sp. YIM B11467 (assembly GCF_052952715.1). Classification (NCBI taxonomy): domain Bacteria; kingdom Pseudomonadati; phylum Pseudomonadota; class Betaproteobacteria; order Burkholderiales; family Burkholderiaceae; genus Burkholderia; species Burkholderia sp. YIM B11467. Next base: position 347,633 of record NZ_JBQVSQ010000002.1, on the reverse strand, counting down.
CGAAATCCCGATCTGCAAGACCGGGTACCACCGATAGCGCGACATCACCTGCCGCAGTTGGTCCAGCCCGCTGGCGACCAGGATCTGGCTCTTCGCCGGTCCCGCAGCGGCCGCCAGCTCCGGCGACAGCGTGTATGAACACTTCGGTATCCCGTATGCGACGCCGAGGTCGGCGACGAATCCCAGCCCTTTCGACGCCGGCCGATGCCCGTAGCCGATCCCGACATACGGCATCACGGTCGGATAGCGCGCTTCCGCGACCGCATACATCCCCGGCAACGCCGGATAACGCTTGCCGCCGAACACGTAAGTCCCGTTGGTCGGCTCCGATACGCCGCGCAGCTCGTCGTCGTTGAAGCGCATCCCGACCGTCGCGCGGAAACCGCTGCCCCGCCACGGAAAGATGTCCGCGTACAAGCCGCCCTGGCGCAGCTTCAGGTCGTCCTGATAGCGATTGCCGGCCACCGTGAAGTCATGCGAAAGATCGATCGCATTGAAATCCGCGTGCGCACCGAGCATCGAATTGAAGCTCACGGTCGCGCCAATACCGACGCCCTGCGTACCGCCCTGCAGGTAGATCTCCTGCGCGTGCGCGCTCGCGGCGAACAGCACCGCGGCGGCTGCCCATTGGCTCACCGTCATTTTCACGGGCGCCTCCCCCGACATGTGCCGGGCGCGCCGTCCCCCCGCATGCGCCCCTTGCGCAATGCGTGGCGCGATCCCCGGCACGACACCTTGCAAGCAAGCTTGCTGTTCGACGAATCGGGAACGCGCTACACCGTGCGCATGGCCGATACGGCCTGCGCGACGCGTACACCGCAACAGGCGGCGCCCGCGACCCGATCCGATTCCCCGTTTGTTTCGATGTCGTTGCATGCCGCCGATGCGCTCATCGTTCTTGCCAATTTCGTTTGCACCGGCGGCACCGGGTCAACCGCAAAGCGCGTGCCATGCGGCGCAAACCGAAGCGGGACAAGCGTTACCGCCGGACACTGACGGTCACGCGGGGCGGAATCGGGAGAAATGTTTCAGGAACGTATCCGTATTCGGCAGACGAAGGCGAAACACGCGATTCGCCGTATCGCGCGTTGATGCCGCAACGCGTATCGAATGAGGCCAGACGGCCGTCAGCGCACGCGATTCGTCAATGCGATCAATCGCGCGCGGCGAAATAGATTGAAGAAGCGTTGCAAAGGTGTGACCTCGCGCCGGTCGCAAGCGAGGCCGATGCGCAATCGCGCGTGCCGAGGCAGGGTGAATACCGATGCGTGCGCATGCATCTTGTCCGTCAATGGATCAATACATCAGTCGAGATTACAACGGCGGACCGATGAAGACGTCGATTACGTGACGACCAGTGCGAGGTAACTGCAGCTGCAAAAAATAATGGCATTGTCATGATGCACAATTCGCCTCAACTTCAACATCATGAAAACCGTCGTGCCTCTCTGTAAAGCAAATCCAATCACGATGTGCTGATTTACGGACTTCCTATGACAACACGTGAACTGCGTGTCTTGGTACAATCCATCGACCAAGAGCAGGCCGATTTGGCAATCAACCTGACCACTAGAAAATCACTGGTGACGCAGCCATTCTCCAGTAACTCGGGATGCCATCGGCAGTAAATGAGACCAATCGACTAGCGGGTAAAATGTGAATCGCATCGTATTTCTTTTGTTGGCTGCAGCCGTGGTAGCAGGTTGTAATTCGAATCAGTCCGACAACAACACTCAATCTTCCGCAGCGAGCCCCGGCGCGTCGAGCGATACCGCCACGGCACAACAACCTCCACCGCAGGTAGTTGCTTCGCCTGCACCTCGGCCCCCGTCACACAACTACGCAATGAGTCAGGATGGCACGTATGGTTACGAGCCAGCGCTCAGTGAAGACGACGTGAGAGCAGGAAAAGCGACAAAGGCCCTCGTCATGATGCGCTACATTGGCCTGAAGGACGGTAATTATATTCTGCTGTTGGTCGACGAGGACGATCCGAGCATTTCGAATCGCATCACGTGCAAGGCTCCGTGTGATTTCGCCAAGTCGCAAACCATGGATGGCAAATCGGTTCTTCAAACCGAAACGTTACGGGTTGTACCTAATTCGCTAATCGGCGCGATGATTGAGGATGCAATGTCCGGACAACTGACTCCCTATGGTCAACGTACGTCCCTTTGACCCAATCGAACTCGCCCGTGGCTCATCCGATTGCCAACCACCCCGCAAGCGATGTGATGGCGTCTCCACTGCAACAAACGACCTTCGACTGTGTCAAGGCCAAAACCACTCCTGAATTTTCGATCTGTCACGATGCAGCTCGTGCAACAGCGGGATTTCCGGGAGGAAAATTGTCACGACAAGGAATGCGTGACATCGTGATACGCGTACCAGAAGTGCATACTGACAAAAAGTGCACAAACTGGTGATGTCGCTGTTCCGGGCATCTGACACACCTTGAGTAAATCTGAAGCCCGCTCATCCAAGCGGGCTTTTTCACGCCCGCTACAACCCATACCCACCCGACACATTCAACTGCTGCCCCGTAACATAATCCGCCCTGTCCGACGCCAGAAACACCGCCGCCCGCCCCACGTCGTGCGCCTTTCCCCAGCGCTTGAGCGCGAGCATCTTCTGCGTCTCGTCGATCCACGCCTGATCGAACTGCCCCTGTTCGAGCAGCACCGGAAACATCCCCGCTTCGATCACGCCGACCAGGATCGAATTCGCGCGAATGTTGTACCTGCCCTCCTCACGCGCGAGCCCCTTGACCAGCGCCTCGTTCGCCGCCTTCGGCGCGACCGACAGCCCGTCGCGATCGGGCCAGCGCAGATGCCCGGCCGAACCGAGCGTCACGAACGATCCGCCGCCCGACGCGCGGAAGTGCGGCAGCGCGGCTTTCGCCGCCACGAAGAAGCCGATCGTCTCGACCTCGATCGCGCGCCGCCAGTCGTCGTGCGTCATGTCGCCGATATGGCGCTGGTTCACGAACGGCCCGGCTGCCCAGACGACCGTGTGCACGCGGCCATGCGCGTCGATCGCGGCCGCGAGCGCGGCATCGACCTGCGCCGAATCGGTCACGTCCACGCAGTGCGTGGTGGCCGCCACACCTTCGCCGCGAATATCACGCGCGACGCGTTCGGCCACGTCGGCCTTGCTGCGGTAACCCACCGCGACCGGCACGCCGGCGCGCGCGAACTCGAGCGCGACGCCCTGCCCGATCCCGCCGCTGCCGCCGAACACCAGCACCGCGCCCTGCGGAAACCCGTTGTCGTTCATGCGTTCATCCCGTTCGTATGTGGCAGCACCGATCAGGCCGCCGCTTCGGTCGCCGCGCGCAACCGGTACTTCAGCACCTTGCCCGCCGCGCTCGTCGGCAGTTGCTCGACGAACGTGAAAAACCGCGGCACCTTGTAATTCGCCATGTTGCGGCGCGCCCAGTCGTTCAGCTCGTCGGCGTCGGTATGCGCGCCGGGACGCAGCACGACATACGCGTGCCCGACCTCACCGAGCCGCGTATCGGGCACGCCGACCAGCGCGACCTGCGCGATCGCCGGATGCGCGGCGAGCAGCCGCTCGATCTCCGCCGGATAGCAGTTGAAACCGCCGACGATGAACATGTCCTTGATTCGATCGGTGATCTTCAGGTTGCCGTTCGCATCGACGCAGCCGAGATCGCCCGTATGCAGCCAGCCTTCCGCATCGACGGTCTCGCGCGTCGCGTCCGGCTGGTTGAAATAGCCGCGCATCACGTTGTAGCCGCGCACCCAGATCTCGCCGGTCTCGTCCGGCCCGAGTGCCGCACCTCCCGGCCCCGCAATACGCAGCTCGACATCCGGCATCGGCCGACCCGACGTATAAGCGATGGTCTCCGCGTCGTCGCCGTGACGGCACAGCGTCGCAAAGCCGCACGATTCGGTCAGCCCATAGCCGGTCAGCACCGTTTCGAAGCCGAGCTCCGCACGCATCCGCTCGATCAGGCTCGGCGCGATCGCCGCCGCGCCCGTCACCGCGATCCGCAACGACGACAGGTCGCGCGTCGCGCGATCGGGCGCATCGAGCAACGCGTAGTACAACGTCGGCGGGCCGGGCAGCACCGACACGCGGTCGTCCGCGACGCGCCGCAGCACGTCGGCCGGCTGGAACACGAGATGCGGCAGCACGGTCGCGCCGCTCGACAGCGCGGCGAGCCAGCCAGCCTTGTAGCCGAACGTGTGGAAGAACGGATTGACGATCAGGTAACGATCGTCGTGGCGCACGCCCGCGATCGCCGCCCACGCCTGCGCGGCGCGCAGGTTCTGGCCGTGCGCGGTCATCACGCCCTTCGGGCGGCCCGTCGTGCCGGACGTAAACATCAGGTCCATCACGGTGTCGGGCGTCACCCGCGCCTCGCGTTCGCGCACCGCGGAAAGCGGCACCGCCGCGCCGCGCGCGAGGAACGCGTTCCAGGTCTCGTCGCGCGCGCCTCGCGGCGCATCGCCGTCGAACACGACGACACGCTCGAGCGTCGCGGGCCGGTGCGGCGCGAGCATCTCCGGATAGGATTCGCCGAGGAAGGTGCCGCAGCAAAACAGCAGCCTTGCGCCGCCGTCGTGCAGGATGCCGCCGACCTCCATCCCCTTCATCCGCGTATTGACCGGCACGAGGATCGCGCCGACGGTGTGGATCGCGAGCGCCGCGACGATCCATTGCGGCAGGTTCGGCGCCCAGACCGCGATGCGATCGCCGGCTTCGATACCGCTTGCCAGCAGCGCGCGCGCCGCATCGAGGCGCGCCGCGTCGAGTTCCGCGTAGGTCAGCCGGCCATGCTCCGACTCGATCGCCGGATGCGCGCCGTGGCGCGCGGCAGCCCGCGCGATCAACGCGGGCGTGGTCAGGATTTCATTGTCCATCGTCATAGGCATCAGGGTTGCCGTGCGCGCCGCCGGCGCGGCACGCTCAATCGGGAAACACCACGCGCAGCGCATCGCTCGCGGGCCGCGCGCAACAGGCGAGCGTCCAGCCGGCTGCAATCTCGTCTTCATCGAGCACGTGGTTGCTGTCGAGCGCGACCTCGCCGCGCTCGATCCGGCACATGCACGCGCCGCATTGCCCCATCCGGCAGGAATTCGGCGCCGGCACGCCTGCGCGCAACATCGCGTCGAGCAGTGTTTCGCCGGGCGCGCTGTCGAACGCGAACGCGTCGCCGTCGAGCACCGTCTCGATCGCCGCGCCGTCGCCGGACGCCGCCGTTGCCGCGGCCGACGCCGCGGTATCGGCCTGCGCCGGCGCATCGGGCAGCGACGCGAACCGCTCGACATGCACGCGCGCACGCGGCAGCCCGAGGCCGAGCATCGCGGTCAGCGCGTTCTCCATGAACAGCGCGGGCCCGCAGATGAACGTCTCCTGCTGGCTGAACGGCCGCGCGAGCTCCTCGAGATGGCGCTGCTGCGGGATGCCCTGCACGCTGTCAAGCCAATGGATCACGCGCACGCGGCCCGGATGGCGCTGCGCGAGCTGCTGCAGCTCGTCGCGGAAAATCACCGAGCGCTCGTCGCGGTTCGCATAGATCAGCGTCAGCATCCCGCGCCCGTGCACGAGCGCCGATTTCAGGATCGACAGCACGGGTGTGATGCCGCTGCCGCCCGCGAACAACAGCAAGTCGCCGTCGAGCGTGCGCGGCGTGAACACGCCGGCCGGCGGCAGCACGTCGAGCGTGTCGCCCGCCTGCACGCGGTCGCACAACCAGTTCGATGCGCGGCCGTCGCGCACGCGCTTGACGGTGATCTTCGGCGCGGCGTCGATGCCGGGCGCGCTCGACAGCGAATAACAGCGCGCGACGGTCGCATCCGCGCACGGCACGTTCAGCGTCAGGAACTGCCCGGGCCGGTACGCAAATGCGTCGCGCAGCGCGGCCGGTACGTCGAACACGAACGAGCACGCGTCGTCGCTTTCGGAAATCACTTCGGCAACAGTCAGCCGGTGGAAGCGCGAATCACTCATCGCCGGCTCCTCACGCTGTGCCGGCGGGATGGCGGGCACGCTCGCCGTGGCCGGTTTCGCGACCGGCAACGACCAGCGCCGCGTTCGACGCAAGCGCCGGTGCGACGTACGCGAACGCGTTCAGCACCTGCGCTGCCGCACCGCCGAGCATGCGCACGATCTCGCGCGCGGCCGATGCGCCGGCATCGCGCCGGGCCTCGTCAACGTTCGCGGTGATGCCGTTCAGTCTGCGTGTCATGGTTCGTCTCTTGCGGATGCTGTAAAACCCGTGCGGCCGTCACGCGGCCACGCGGTTCGCGGGTGCGCCGGGTGTCGTGTAGGCGCCGTCGAGATAGACGAGCGGATCGACGTCGCCGCTCATCAGCACCTCGCGGATGCGCCCGATGAACACCGTATGCGTGCCGTATTCGAAGCGGCCGTCCTGCTCGCACACGAAGCTCGCTTGCGAATCGCGCAGATAAGGAACACCGTGCGGCGACGTGTGCCAATCGCCGGTCGTGAAGCGCGCTTCGCCCTTCAGGCGGCCGCTGCAGTCGATCGCGATGCCTTCGTGGCGCGCCGACAGCACGTTCACGCAGAACGGCGCACCCGCATCGAGCGGCGGATACAGCGACGCGGTGCGGTTGATGCAGATCAGCAGCGACGGCGGATCGGTCGACAGCGAATCGACCGCCGTCGCGGACATCGAGTAGCGCCGGCCGTCGTGCGCGCTGCTGATGACCGTGACGGAGCGCGCGAGGCGGCGCATCGCGAGCAGCATGTCGGTGCGCAGCGGGTGGGTGGTGAGATCGCTCATGGTCGGACTCCGTCAAGTTCAGTCGTGGATGGCCGGGCTGGCCGGCCGCCGGCGTCGGCCGCCTGCGCGGCCAGGTGGTCGGCGGCGATGAAACCGAAGGTCATCGCCGGGCCGAGCGTCGAGCCCGCGCCGGGGTAGCTCGTGCCCATCATCGATGCGCTGGTGTTGCCGATTGCATAGAGGCCGTCGATCGGCGCGCCGTCGGCGCGCAGCACGCGGGCCAACGCGTCGGTGACGAGCCCGCCCTTCGTGCCGATGTCGCCCGCGTCGATCCGCACCGCGTAGAACGGCGCCTGGTCGACCGGCCCGAGGCACGGGTTCGGGGTGTTCTGCGGATCGCCGTAGTAGGTGTCGAACGCGTTGTCGCCCTTGCCGAACGCTTCGTCGATGCCGGTGACCGCGTAGCGCGCCATGTCGCGCAGCGTGTCGTGCAGGCCGGCCGCGTCGACGCCGATCCGCGCGGCGAGCGCGTCGATCGTGTCGGCCTTCACGAGTACGTCGCGAAACGCTGCGGGAATCCGCGAGTCGGGCATCATCGATGCCGGCATGATCGGCCCGCACGGATACTTGCGGCGAAAACGCGCGTCGAACACCATCCACGCTGGCACGCTCACGCCGGTGCGCGCATGGTCGCGATACATCGCCGGCACGAATTCGGAATACGGCGCGGCCTCGTTGACGAAGCGCTTGCCGAGACGGTTGACGATCACGCAGCCCGGCAGGTTGCGTTCGACGAACAGCGCGCGCTGCTTCTCCTCGCCGGCAACACCGACCGTCGGCGCGCCCCACACGTGTTCCATCAGCGCCAGCGCACCGCCGAGCCGATGGCCTTCGGCGATCGCGTCGCCGGTGTTCGACGGCGGCGTCGCGCTCCACTGCGCCTGCGTCGGCTGCGGCAGGTAGCGCTCGCGCATCGGCTGGTTGCGCTCGAAGCCACCGGCACCGAGGATCACGCCACGCCGCGCGGCGATCGTCACCGGTTGCCCGAAGCGCTGCGCGCGCACGCCGGTCACGCGGCCGTCCACGTCGAGCAGGTCGCGCATCGGCGTGTCGAGCCACACGGGCACGTTGCGGTCGAGCAGCGCGCGGCGCAGCCCGCCGATCAGCGCGTTGCCGAGCGTCAGGCGCCGGTCGCGCCGCGTGCGGCGGCGCATCCCGAGGTCGAGCCAGTAGCGGCCGAACTGTGCGATCGCGAGCTTCATGAAGCCGGGCCCGCGCGAGAACAGCGTGTGCGCTTCCTTCGACGTCACCGCGACGCGCCCGCCGATCAGCGTGCCGGGCGACGGCGGCCGCAGCCGGTCGAACTCGTCGCCGAGCAGCCCGCCGTCGAACGGCAGCGGATCGAGCGCGCGGTAACCCGGCATCGCACCCGGCACCTTCTGGAAATAGTCCGCGTACTTCGGCAATGACTGGTAACGCACGGGCGTCTTCGATTCCAGGTAGCGCAGCATCTGCGGTGCCTGGTCGAGATACGCGTCGAGCTTGTCGGGCGTCGACGCGCCGGCCACGCACGCTTCGATGTAGCGGCGCGCGGCCTCACGCGTATCGGTCACGCCGAGCGCCGCGATATGGTGGTTGCACGGCACCCAGATGCCGCCGCCCGATACGGCCGACGTGCCGCCGTACAGCGCCGTCTTCTCGATCACGACGACGGACAGGCCGCGGTCGGCCGCGCGGCACGCGGCGAGCAGCGCGCCCGCGCCCGAACCGACGACCACCACGTCGAACACGTATTGCTGTGCTTGCGGGTCGCTCATCTCGGCCTCGTCAGATGAAGAAGTCGGTGTTCTCGCGGCCGAGCATTACGGCGCCGAGGTTCTGGCCGAAGCGGTCCACGTTGTTCGCGTAGTGCGCGCGGGCCGCGTGCAGGTCGAGGAAGCGGCGCACCAGCGGATTGCGGTGATAGATGCCGTTGCCGCCCGCGTAGCGCAGCAGCGCGTTCGCGGCCTGCGCGCAGCGCTCGGCGACCTGCGCGGACTGGTAGCGGAAATGCACGCGGCGCTCGATCGACACGGCCGGGCCGCCGGTGACGGACGCCATCAGTTCGGCGAAATTGCGTTTGAGCAGCACCTTCATCTCGTCGATCGCGACGGCCGCGTTCGCGCACGCGTTCTGCGCGCCCGGATCGTCGGTCGTCTTCGCGCCGCTGTTCGCGGACACCCGCGTCGCCGCATAACCGGTGAAATCGTCGAGCGCGCCCTGCAGCGCGCCGATGCACGACGTGCACACCGCGCGCACGAAGATCTGCGCGAACGGCAGCTTGAACAGCGGCGCATCGTTCACCGCGAGGCCGGGGCTGGTGCCCATCATCCCGTCGATCGCCTTGTGCGTGCGGTACGCGGGCACGAACACGTCGTCGACGACGATGTCGTGGCTGCCGGTCGCGCGCAGGCCGAGCACGTCCCAGTCCTGCTGGATCCGGTAGTCGGATTTCGGCAGCAGGAAGGTCCGGTATTCGGGCGGCTGGCCGGCAACGGCTGCCGGCACCAGCGCGCCGAGGAACACCCATTCGCACAGTTCGCTGCCGCTCGAGAACTTCCAGTGGCCCGACAGGCGGAAACCGCCGTCGACCGGCGTCACGCGGCCGACCGGCATGTAGGTCGACGCGATCAGCGTCGCCGGGTCGTTGCCCCATACATCCTGCTGCGCGCGCTCGTCGAACAGCGCGAGCTGCCAGTTGTGCACGCCGACGACGCCGTACACCCACGCGGTCGACATGCAGCCGCGCGCGAGCGCCATCTGGATGTCGAAGAAGGTCTGCGGATCGAGCTCGTAGCCGCCGTAGCGCTTCGGCTGCAGCACCTTGAAGAAGCCGGCGGCCTGCATGTCGGCGATCGTCTCGGCCGGGATGCGGCCCTGCGCTTCCGCCTGCGCGGCACGGCCGGCCAGCGTCGGCGCAAGCGCCTCGGCCCGGGCGATCAGCGTGGCGGCCAGTGCGTTCGTATCGTTGTCGCGATGCACGAATGTCTCCTGTGGAACGGAGCGCGCGCCGCGGCGCCGGCTCCGGTCTCTCTCAAAGTTGTTCGTCGCGGCCCGCGCCGCGAGCGATGGGTCCTGCCGCCGATGGTCGGCGTCGCGCGCCCGCGCCGCATCGTCCGAAGGGACGACGGGCGCGGCGCGGCCGGCCTTACGCGCAGGCCCGTTCCTTTTCCTTGTTGAAGAACGGGATCACGTGCTCGCCGATGTTGCGGATCGTCTCCAGCTGCGCTTCATGCGGCACCGTGCCCATCTGGCACAGGAACAGCACTTCGTCGACGCCCGCCTCCTGCAGGCGGCCGACGTAGCCGATGCAGTCGTCCACCGTGCCGTACGCGTGGTTCGGGTTCATCATCGCGAGCGCCGGGTCGGCGAAGTTCACGACGACTTCCTCCGACGCGAAGCGCGAGCGGATCACCATCTCGCCGGTGTCGGCCTGCACGAGGTCGTCGCCCCACTTCGCCGGGTCCGGACGCTCGCCGCCCGTGTACCAGTACGCGAGCGATTCCATGAAATAACGCTGGCCGCGGATGCCGATCTTGCGGGCCGCCTGGCCGTCGGCCATCACGACCGTCGGGCACAGCGCCGCGAGGTGCTGGGTCGGGCGGAAACCGACCTGGTCTTCCGGCTTGCGGTTCGCCCACGCTTCGCGGTACACCGCGTTCTTCTTCGCGACTTCGTCCGGGCCGCCGAAACCGAGCACCAGCGCGCCCATCCCGCGCTGGCCGGCGCGCAGCAGCGCGTCGGTGTTCGTGCACGCGAGATACATCGGCGGGTGCGGATCCTGGAACGGCTTCGGGTGGATCGGGCGCTTCGGGATCTTGATGTACTTGCCGTCGTGCTCGATCTCGTCTTGCACGAACATCTTCGGCACCAGGTACATCGACTCGTCGATCATCGGCTGCAGTTCGTTGAGGTCGTAGCCGAACGCGCCCGCTTCCTGCTGGCTGCCGCCCTTGCCGACACCGAAATGCACGCGGCCGCCCGACAGGATGTCGAGCAGCGCGACGCGCTCGGCGACCTTGATCGGGTGATTCATCGCCGGCGGCAGGCACACGACGCCGTGGCCGAGGCCGATGCGCGTCGTGCGGCCGGCCAGGTACGCAAGGAAGGTTTCCGGCGCGCTCATGTGCGCATAGTTGGTCAGCGACGTGTGCTCCACGCACCAGATCGTGTCGAAGCCGACCTGCTCGGCGAGCAGCGCCTGTTCGACCGTCTCCTTGAACACCCGGTGGTCGCCCTCGCGCGATGCGTCGGTGGTCTGGGCTTCGTAGATGAGGGAAAACTTCATTGCGTGCGTCTCCATGTTTGTTGGACGAGTCGGGGTCGTGCGGCCCGCCCGCACGATACGGACCAATAGCGACGGTCCACGAATGGGAGTGTCGGCGCGCGGGCGGGCGCGGGCATCGTCTGTTTGGAGTAACGGCATGCCGGCGGGGACAGAGGGGTTTCACGGTCATCCGATCGGACTGCGTGAACGCGCGAACGGCGCGCTAGCATCGAGCGGCGGCGCATTGCACGCCGCCCACATCAAGACAAGGGAGATCCGGGATGAAGGTATCGATGCTGCTGTATCCGGTCGACGACATCGACACGGCGTTGCCGCTGTTCGTCGACGGGCTGGGCCTGAGCGTGAAGTTCCGCGACGGCGACCGCTATTGCGCGCTCGACGGCGGCCCGCTGACGATCGCGCTGGTGGCCGGCGACGAGCAGATCGTCGAGCGCGCGGCGCTCACGCTGCGGGTCGACGAGGACGATGATCTGTATGCGGCGATGGCGCGGGTCGTGAAGGCCGGTGCATCGGTGCGCGTGCCCGTGCAGGCCGGGCCGCACGAATTTCGCGCGGTGCTGGAGGACAAGAACGGCGCGCTGCTGGTGATTTCGCAGAAACGGTCGGCATGACGATGTGCGGCGCGGGCACCGGATGCGCGCGAATCACGCGTGGCAGGTGCGGCAGGCGCGCTACGCGTCCGCGCCCGGCGCGCGCAGGTCGCTGGTTTCCAGCAGTTCAAGCAGCGTGCCGGCCGGCTGGCTGAGCCGCTTCGCGGCCAGCGCGATGAATTCGACGTCGGGCAGCACCGGCAGCCCGTCGCCGTTCACGGGCGGCGCCAGGCCGCGCGCCGACAGATACTGGGATGTCGCGGTGAGCCCCAGCCCGGCACGGGCGGCCGCGATGCAGCCCGGCTGGCTGCTGCTCGAACACACGACTTCCCAGCCGATCCCCTTTTCCGCGAGCGCGTTCAGCACGACCGCGCGCGTGACGCTCGGCTCGGCGACCAGCACGAGCGGCAGCGGCCGCTCCAGATCGACGACGGTGCCGGGCCGCGCGACCCATTCGAGCCGCGCGCGCAACAGCGGCGTGCCGCGCCGCTCGCCGAGCCGCCGCTTGCCGACCATCAGGTCGAGCGCGCCCGCGTCCATCAGTTCGTAGAGCCGGCTCGTCATGCCGGTCGTGATCTCCAGCGCGACGTCGGGGTGCGCGGCGCGGAACGCCGCGAGCACGTCCGGCAGCGCGACGAGCGCGAGATCGTCCGACGCGCCGAGCCGCACGCGCCCCTGCAGCCGCGGCTTGCGGAACTGCGATTCCGCGCGGTTCAGCGCCTGCAGGATCACGTTCGCATGCACGAGCAGCGCCTCGCCGTCGGCCGTCATCGCGATCGAATGCGTGTCGCGCACGAACAGCCGCCGGCCGACGCTCTCTTCGAGGCGACGGATGTGTTCGCTGACGCTCGACTGGTTGAGCCCGAGCTGCCGGCCCGCTTCGGTGAAGCTGCGGCAGTTCGTGACGGTCGCGAACGTCTTGAGCCAGACGGGATTGAGCATCCTGCATTGTCATCGGCATAAACGATGACAGTCAATGTCTTCAGTCGGCTTCCCGATGACCATCGGAATCGGTACCATCGAGCGCTTGAAGACCGGCAGGCACCGCGCGACCGCGCAGCGGCGCCACCCGCGCCGGGCTTTCGCACCACCGATTTCGCCATGTCCCGGGAACCCACTCACTCCGTGCTGCTCTGGATCGTCGCCGCTGCGTTCTTCATGCAGTCGCTCGACACGACGATCGTCAACACCGCGCTGCCTTCGATCGCGCAAAGCCTGCACGCGTCGCCGCTTGCGATGCAGCCGGTCGTGGTCGCCTACACGCTGATGATGGCGATGCTCACGCCGGCGTCCGGCTGGCTCGCCGACCGGTTCGGCACGCGCCGCGTGTTCTCGGTCGCGATCCTCGTGTTCGTGCTCGCGTCGATCGGCTGCGCGGCGTCGCATACGCTCGGCCAGCTCGTCGTCGCGCGCGCCGTCCAAGGCATCGGCGGCTCGATGCTGCTGCCGATCGGGCGGCTCGCCGTGCTGCGCCGCGTGCCGGGCGAACAATACGTCGCGGCGATCGCGTTCGTGTCGATCGCCGGCCAGCTCGGCCCGATCGTCGGGCCGACGCTCGGCGGCTGGCTCACGCAGGCGATTTCATGGCACTGGGTGTTCATCGTCAACGTGCCGGTCGGCGTGGTCGGCTACGTTGCCGTGCAGCGTTACCTGCCGCACGACCAGGCCAAACAGCCGCCGCCGTTCGACTTCGTCGGCTGCGCGCTGTTGTCGGTCGCGATGATCGCGCTGTCGCTCGCGATCGACCCGCCGATGTCCGCGCACCGCGCCGCCTGGGCGGCCGGGCTCGCGGTGCTCGGGCTGGCGAGCGCGCTGGCGTACCTGCCGCACGCGCGGCGGCGCGCGCAGCCGCTGTTCCGGCTCGGGCTGTTCCGCGAGCCGAACTTCGGTTCGGGGCTGCTCGGCAACCTGCTGTGCCGGATCGGCACGAGTTCGGTGCCGTTCATGCTGCCGCTGCTGATGCAGGTGCAGCTCGGTTATACGCCGCTGCAGTCGGGGCTGATGATGCTGCCGGCCGCGATCGCGGGCGTCATCGCGAAACGCTGGATCGCGCCGCTCGTGAAGCGCTTCGGCTACGCGACGTTTCTCGTCGTGAATACGGGGATCGTCGGTTGCGCGATCGCGGGGTTCGCGCTGGTGTCGGCGCGGCCCGCGCCGGTGCTGGAGATCGTGCTGCTGATCGTGTTCGGCACCGCGAACTCGATGCAGTTCGCGGCGATGAACGGCGTGACGCTCAAGGGGCTGTCGCATGCCGACGCCGGCAGCGGCAACAGCCTGTTCACGATGATGCAGATGCTGGCGATGGGGCTCGGCGTGTCGATCGGCGGCGGCCTCGTCAACCTGTTCGCCGCCTATTGGGGCTCGATGGCACGCGGGTTCATGCTGTCGTTCGCGTGCATGGGCGTGGTCACGCTGCTGTCGTCCGTCGTGTTCCGGCGGATCGATACGGCCGCGCCGCCGCGTGCGGTGGCGTCGCGGCCGTCCGTGTGAGCGCGGCCGTCAGTTCGCCTGGCGGCGCTCGACGACGCGCTTGAGCACCCAGCGGATCGACGAGCCGTCGGCCGGCGGCTGCGCGACGTGGTACTCGTCGATTTCGAGCGTGTACAGGTAACCGGGCTGGTATGCGAAACCTTCGATGCCCGCGTACCACAGGCTCCACGGCTCGCTCGGGCTGCTGCGCACCTGCAGGCATTCCATCGGCGCGACGCCCGTGCAGCGCGCGGATTGCGGCGCGACATAGACGGTCTTGGTCACCGGCCGGCCTTCGGCCGGGCGGGCCGCGTTCGGCGCCGTGACGGCCGCGTCGGTCTGGCACCCGGCGAGGAGCGTGCTGCCGGCAATGACGGCGGCGCCGAGCAGCATTCTGGATTGGCGAATCATCTGATGTTCCTCTGGGAGCGTTAGAGGGCCGATTAGACGGCCGGCACGCCGAGAAAGTTCACAAATAGCTTACAGAAGCGAATCCCCCCCCTCATTCGTGCGATGTGGCGCGCACGCCGACACGTTACCGTGTTCCGGTTCAGCCGCGCGCCTCGCCGCCGGCGGTCCGCACGTGCACGCCGGGCGCCTTGCGACCGGGCGGCCGCAACAGGAGACAACCCGAATGACCACGGCGCCCGCGGCCCTTCCGCCGCACCTTGCCCAATCGAAACTGACGCTCGAGCAATTCGACGCGCTGCTCACGAGAATCTACGAGGGCCCGCTGGAAGACGTGCCGTGGGGCGGCGCGCTCGAACAGATCCGCGCACACCTGCATGCGAACTACGTGACGATGATCCTGCGCTGGCCCGCCAGCGGCCATGCGGGGCTGATGATCAATGCGTCCGACCACAGTGCGCCGCTGCCGGGCGTCGCGTCGTACAACAATTACTATTACGCGCTCGATCCGTTCGTGAACCTGCCGACCGATCGCGTCGTCACCGTCGACGAGCTGCTCGGCGTGGGCGTCTGGCGCAACAGCGCGATGTACGCCGAATTCCTGAAACCGCTCGACGTCGGTTATCTGATGGGCGCCGACCTGCGCACGCATGACGGCGTCGAATGCCGTTTCCGCGTGTGCCGCTCGCATCGCGGCGCCGCGTTCTCCGCGACCGACAAGGCCGCCTGCAACGCGCTGCTGCCGCATCTGAAGCGCGCGGTGCGGCTGCACGCGAAGTTCGGGATGGTCGAATCCGAGCGCACGCTGTATGCGAGCACGATCGACCGCATGCTCGTCGGCACCGCGATTCTCGACGAGCGCGGCGCGATCATGAAGACCAATTCCGTCGCGGACGAGATCTTCGCCGAATGCGACGGCCTGCGCGTGCGCGGCGGCGCGCTCGAAGCGTCGTATCCGCTGGAGGATCGCAAGCTGCAGAAGCTGATCCGCCAGGTGCTCGCGGAACGCGCGGGCGGCGTGCCGTCGGTCGTGCAGGCGATCGCGGTGCCGCGCCCGTCCGGCAAGCCGCGGCTCGGCGTGCTGATCCGCGCGGTGCCGTTGAGCGAATGGTCGGAGGACAATCCGCGCCGGCCGGCGTGCGCGGTGTTCATCCGCGATGCCGAACGCAAGTCGCAGGCGTCGCACGACATCGTGCGCAAGCTGTTCGACCTCACGCCGGCCGAAACCGCGCTGGCGCTCGCGCTCGTCAACGGGCAGACGCTGGAGGAAGCGGCCGACGAACTCGCGATCAGCAAGAACACCGCGCGCTCGCATTTGCGCGCGATTTTTTCGAAGACGGGGGTGACGCGGCAGGCGACGCTCGTGCGGACGTTGTTGAACAGCGTGCTGTCGCTGGGGTGACGCGTTCGCGCCGTGCGATACGTGCGTCGCGCGGTCATGTCGCTCATGCTGCCGGTCTGGCGAGCGTCGTCGATGGCCGATTCACCGCGTGACGATCGTGTACCATCGGCGCTTCCCGATACGCTTCGTCGCGCTGCGTTCGTCCGCTTGGCCACGCCCGCGCGGCACGCACCGCGCTCCCTCTCCGCATGACCCCACCCGTTCCGTCCGACGCCGCGCTGCGCCCGCTGCCGATCGATACGCTGACCGTGCCGGCCGCGCTCGACGGACGCGCGGGCACCAACCGTTCGAGCAGCGCGCATCCGCAGATCGCCGCGACCAACGATCTCGACGCCGTGCGCGCCTGGCTCGCGCGCTTCGTCGATACACCGACCACGTTCCAGAACTACCGCAAGGAAGCCGAGCGCCTGCTGCTGTGGGCCGTGATCGCGTGCGGCAAGCCGCTGTCGTCACTCACGCACGAGGATCTCGTCGTCTACAGGCAGTTCCTGCTCGCGCCCGCGCCGGCCGACCTGTGGTGCGCGAACGGCGGCCGCAAGCATCCGCGCGACGATCCGCGCTGGCGGCCGTTCTACGGGCCGCTGTCGGCGGCCAGCCAGCGGCAGGCGCTGGTGATCCTCAACGTGATGTTCTCGTGGCTCGTGCAGGCCGGTTATCTGGCCGGCAATCCGCTCGCGTTGTCGCGGCAGCGGCAACGCCGGCCCGCGCCGCGCGTCACGCGCCATCTCGGGCAACCGCTGTGGCAGTCGGTCAAGGACGCGATCGCCGCGATGCCGCGCGACGACGCGCGTGCGTGCTTCCACGCCGATCGCGCGCGCTGGCTGTTCACGCTGCTGTATCTCGGCGGGCTGCGCATCACCGAAGCGGCCGACACGACGATGGGCCAGTTCTTCTGCCGGCGCGACGCGCACGGGCACGATCGCTGGTGGCTCGACGTGACGGGCAAAGGCGGCCGGCAGCGGCTCGTGCCGGCCACCGACGAAATGATGGCCGAGCTGTCGCGCTATCGGCGCGCGCACGGCCTGCCCGCGCTGCCGTCCGACGGCGAGCCCACGCCGCTCGTGCTGCCGGTCGGCCAGGCGCGCAAACCGCTCACGCGTGCGGCGCTGCACCGGATCGTCAAGCAGGTGTTCCAGCATGCGGCCGACCGGCTGCGCGCGAACGGCGCGGCCGGCGACGCACAGGCGCGCGTGCTCGAACAGGCGTCCGCGCACTGGCTGCGCCACAGTGCGGGCTCGCATATGGCCGACGGCCGCGTCGACCTGCGGCTCGTGCGCGACAACCTCGGCCACGCATCGCTCACGACGACGAGCCAGTACCTGCACGCGGACGACGACTGGCGCCATCGCGAGACGGAGGAGAAGCACCGGATCGGGTGGTAGGAAGCAGACGCTCCGCGTGCTGCGCGCGAATGCGTATCGCCGATGTCGATGTCGACGCCGGCCCGTGTTTCGTCCCGGTGCTCAGTGAACGAGTTCGAGTCCGCCGAGGCCGCCGTTGCTGCGGCACTTCGCGCGGTCGCTTTCCGTCGGCACGTCGATCTGGCCGCACAACGCGTCGATGCGCTTGCGGTAACTGTCGATCAGGCACTGCGACGTCGTGCAGCGGTTGCGCGCCTTCAGCCACACCTTCTGGCTCGCGACGAACTGGTGATATTCGGGCGGATCCTCGACCGGATAATTCGCGAAGTCGTCCACGACGTGCTTGTAATCCGCGTTAAGTGCATCGTCGAGACGCGACAACGCCGGATTGCCGCAGATTTCACGCTCCACGAACGTGGACGCCTTCGCGCAGTCGAACGACGCGGCCTGCGCGCCGGTCATGCCGGCCGCGACGGCCAGTACAACGAGCCATGCCTTCATGTGGGTGCCGTAGAAAAAACGGCGGCCGCGCATCGGCTCGCCGTGACGGACGAACGGGAACGCTCGCCATCGGATGCCCGTCGCCGAAATCCGGAAGCTTAGGCCAATGCGCATCGCGGTTCAATACACCGCCCCGCTTCCCGGCACCCGCGCCGCGCGGCACGTCACGCCTGATCAGTACACGGCCACCCAATGCCCGGGCACCCATGCCCAGTGATTGCCGGCCCAGCGGTAATGCCCCTTTGCCCAGCGATAACCCGGTGCCGGCGGTGGCGGCGGCACCTCGGCGACGGGCGCGGGCTGCGGCGGCCGCACGGGTTCGACCACGCATGCGGACATCAGCGCGGCACTCACGCTCACCAGCACGGCAAGCGAAACGGATCGGAACTTCATCTTCGATTCTCCCTGTTGTGTCATCGGTCGGCGGAGACGAACGCGGCAACGCGCCGCGTCACGCAACCCCGCGGATCAGGCCGGTCATCGGCCGCGTCTCGCCGCTTTCCGCGAACAGCGCGGACGCGGTGCGGCGGGGATCGAGTCGCAGGCTTTCGGCGGCCGCCCCCGAGATCAGCGCATCGAGCGACGCGGTCGGTTTCAGGTCGCGCCCTTCGTACAGGTCGCCGGGCCGCAGCCCCGGCCAGTCGGCGATCACACGACCGCCCGCGACCGCGCCGCCCGCGAGCATCGCGACCGACGCCTGCCCGTGATCGGTGCCGCCCGTGCCGTTCACCGCGGCCGTGCGGCCGAACTCGGTTGCAACCAGCACCGTGGTGTGCTGCCACGCGGGGCCGAGGCCGTCGCGCAGCGCGGCGAGCATCGTGTCGAGCGCCTTCAACTGATTCGCGAGGCGCGCGTTCTGCGCGCTGTGCGTATCCCAGCCGCCCGTCTCGATCATCGCGATCCTCGGGCCGTCGTCGCGCGCGAGGAAGGTCGCCGCGAGCTTGCCGACGCCCGCCGGATCCTGCCGCGCATGTGCATCGCCGGCGAGGCCGCGTGCGTCCATCGCCGACTGCCACAGCGGGCCGAGCTGCGTGTCGGCCTCGTAGAGCGCCGACACGCGGGCGAGCAGGTCGTCCGGCGCGGCCGGCAAACCGGACGGCGCATACGACGCGGCCTGCACGGTGCCGCGCAACGCGAGTGGCACGGTCGGCGCGAACGCGATCGCGCTTTCGCGCGTCGCCGGCAGCAGCGCGGCGAGCCGGTTCAGCCAGCCGTCCTTCACCTGGTACGGCGCGCGGCCGCCCGTCTCGAGCACGTTCTGGCCGTCGAAATGCGAGCGGTCGCGATACGGCGACGCGATCGCGTGGACGAACAGCGCCTGCCCGTCTCGGTACAACTGCGCGGTCTGCGCGAGCGACGGATGCAGCGCGAACGTGCCGTCGAGCCGCGTCGCGGCCGACGTATCGATCGCGAGTGCACCGCGCAGCGACGCATACGCCGGTTCCGCATACGGGACGACGATGTTCAGGCCGTCGGCCGCGCCGCGCTGGATCACGAACACGAAGCGCCGGTCGGTCTCGACGTTCGCGAACACGATCCGCGGCGCGACGAGGATCGCGCCTGCGCCGGCGGCGGCGACGCTGAGGAATTGTCGGCGGGACAGTGCCATGTTCATCTCCGTTGGAAATCGGGCGATACGAGCAGCAGCGCGAGCGACGTGGTGGCGCTTTCGGCGCGCGACAGCGCGGTCGCCGTCGGCGCGCTCATCGAACCGGCCAGCAGCGTGTTGCCGAGCGTGCGCGGATCGAGCCGGTCGCCGGTACGTGCGGCCAGGCGCTGCGCGATCTCGACGCGGCGCACGAGCGCGTCAGGTGCGGCCCAGCTCGCGGCGACGTCGTCGTAACCGGCCGGCGAACCCGGCCGCCACACCGGCTGGCCGAGCTGCGTGAGCAGCGGCGCGGCCTTCAGCTCGCCCGTGTCGCGCCAGCCGAGCCCGCGCAGCGACGACACGGCCCACTCCCACGGCGTCTTGAACTTGCGGTTGACCGGCGCCCATGCTTCCGGCGCATCGACGAGCGCGCGATAGACGGTCGGCAGGTCGCCGCCGCTCGCATCGAACGCGCGGGCGAGCCGGTCGGTCAGCGCGGGCGGCGGATTGTCGGCGACGAAATGACGGGCCAGCTGGAATGCGATGTGCCGGCCCGTTGCCTGCGAATGCGCGAGGTCGTGCAGGATCGCGCGCGCCTGCGCTTCGCCCGGCTGGTCGTAGGTGCGCCCCATCACCGTGCGCGTGCCCGGCTCGTGCAGCTTCGGGCGGAACACGAACGCGCCGGGCGCGGCATCGCCCGGCTGCGGCCCGTTCCCGCCGGCGATGCTCCAGCCGGTCAGCGCGCGCGCGAATTCCGTCACGTCGGCTTGCGTGTAGCCCGTGCGCACGCCGAGCGTGTGCAGCTCCATGATTTCGCGCGCGAGGTTCTCGTTGAGCCCGCGTTTCGCGGAAGGATTGCGCGCTTGCGCGCGCATCGCGGCCGGGCTGTCGGGGCCGACCGAGCGCGCCTGGTCGAGGAAGATCTGCATCGCGGGATGCTGTTCGACGGCGACGAGCATGTCCTCGAAGCGGCCGAGCACGTGCGGGCGGATCGCGTCGCGTTCGAATGCGCCCGCGTAGGCGGCGACTTGCCCCTTGTCGACCGATACCGCGAAATGGTTCGCCCAGAAATGCACGAGATGCTCGACGAACGGCGCGGGCGTGTTCAACGCGCTGTTCAGTCGCGCGGCGACGGCGCTGCGATACGCGTCGTAGCCGTCACGGCGGATCGATTGCGCGGTCGCGCGTTTCGCGGCCGCGTCGTCGCCCGTCATCGCGTTGCGCGCGTTTGCAAAGCGCGTCGCGAGCGCCACTGCGTCGGGCTCGCCGGCCCACGCGGCGGGCCGCGCGTCGTAACGGTCGAATTGCGCGACCAGCGCCGCCTTCGGGTCGGCAGGCGGTGCTTCGTCGGCCCGCGCGCCGAGACCGAAGCGGTTCAGCGCGATGGCGGCCGGCGTGATGTCGTTCGGGTGGTCCATGACGGGCTCTCTTGCGGTGCGTACCCCCGTTTAACGCGGGGGCGCCGGGAAATCCGTCGCGGGGATGGCAAATATTTTCGGGATCGGGAAAGCAAGGAACGGGAGAGTCGGCGGAGGTGATGCGCGACAACGACGCAAGTCAATCAGGAATTGGGCGGCCGCGCCTGGATCGGACTACATCTGCATAACGCATGGCAATCAACGGGCCCCCATGGCGCGCACCGTCAACGGCAGGTACGGTCAGATCCGGTCGAAGTTGAACGGCGTCACGTCCGGCAAGCCGTCGACCCGCTGCACGTCGATGCCGCACCAGACGCCGATCATGTTGACCATGCGGCGCGCTTCATCACCATCATCGATCCGGCCCATCAGATCGATCGGCCGGCGGTTGCGAAAAACGAGCACGAGTTGCACCAGATCGCGCCGGATCGTCACCAGCGAGCCGCCCACGACTGCGCCGTCGAAACTTCGTCGACCGCCAACCAGCAGGCGATCCAGATCGCGACACGCGTACGTATTCAGCACCGGCTTGCGTAGCAGACGTGTGGTGCTGATATCGATCCAGCGCTCTTCGTCGCGCCAGCAGAAGCGGGTTTCACGCAGCGGGCCGGCGAACCAGCGCGCGCGCATCAGCTTGCGGCCGATCCAGATCATCAGAACACCCAGACCGATCATGAGCACACCGGTGACGCCGAGGCCGAGCCATTCGTACCATGCATGCGATGCGTTTCCGGTCAGGGTCCCGGCCAACGCGGGTACGCCGATCACGCAGGCCAGCCCCATGGCGCCCAGACCGAAGCCGAACGACCACCAGACGAAGTATCCGAAGCGCATGCGCCGCGGAGACAGGATCAGATTTCGACCGTCGGGCACGCATGCATAGCCGGCCTCGAACACCCATCGGTCCGGTGTCATCGGCCAGATCATCATGCAGAGCAGACCGAGTGCGGCGAGCGATACCGTGACCCAGTCAAGGATTGCTTCGACAAGAGGAGGCATATGAGCGCCAATATGCGAATCCGCCGCGCTGCGCGAAACGGACGTCCGAGCCGGTTTGATCGTCGCGATTCTGTCCGATCTCATGCAAGGCGGCAAGCGGATCGCTTTTCGAAACAGTCGCTTACTGGCTCGCCGGCGCGTCCGGTTTCTTCTGCAACTTCGGCGGCAAACGCCAGTTGCCGCTGCGCTGCAACCCGTCGACGAACTTCGCGCGCTCCTCGGGCGTCAGCGTCGCCGCGAAATCGACGACGCTGCGCTCGACCTGCACACGCAGCGCGGTATCGGCCGCGCGCGTGCGGTCGAGCGCGGCGTCGATCGCCGCACGATCGAGTTGCGGCGCGGCGAGCAGGTCCAGCACGGTGATCCGGCCGTCGCGCCCTTCCCGCGCGAAATCGCGGCCGCTCTTGCGCGCTGCCTTCAACGCGGCGGCGAACTCACGCTGCCGCGCGTCGGGCAATTCGTCCGCCGCGAAACGCAATGCGGTACGTTGCGCGGGCGCACCCGCCGCATGCAGGTTGCCATGCGTCGAGAACCACTGATACGCGCCGCCGCCGATTGCGCCGAGCATGAACACGTTCAGCACGACCGAGCCGACGAGGATGAATTTCCAACTCCGTTCAGTCATTCCTCGCTCCAGTCGACGCTCGGGCCGCCGAAGGTTGTCGTCAGATAGCCCGGTTCATGCAGCGATGACGGCACGCTGCCGAGCATCAGCATCGACACGGCCACCGCGCCCGCCAATGCGCCGGCCAGGCCGACGCCCGCGAACGCCGCGCCCGACCACCACACGGTGCCGCGCCGGCGTGCGCGTTGCGGCGCGGGCGCCGACGCGACGATGCGCTCGACGAGCGCCGGCGCGGGCGGTGCGATCAGGTCGTTCGACAGCCATGCGTCGAGGTCGGCGGCATCGTCCAGTGCCAGCAGCGCTTCGCGCGGGTTCGCGTGCGCCCACGCCTCGGCGGCCGCACGCTCGCCGCTCGGCCAGCGCCGCGCGTCCGAGCCGTATGCGGCGACGATGGTACGAAATCGTTCGGGTGTCATCGCTTGTCCTCGCTAGGTGTGTCGCCGGCCAGCTGCGCGCGCAGGTTGCGCCTCGCGCGCGCGAGCAGGCTTTCCAGCGCATCGACGGTGATGCCCATCAGGTTGGCCGCTTCCACATTCGACATTTCCTGATAGTACTGGAGCACGAGCGCTTCCCGCTGCCGGGACGGCAACGCGGCGAGCGCCTGCCGCACGCGCGCATCGCGCGAACGCAGTTCCGCATGCGCGGCCGGCTCCGGTTGCGGGTCCGGCACATCGGGCATCGTATCGACGGGCTCCTCGCGCCGGCCGCGCAACCGGTCGTAGCACAGGTTCAGCACGACGCGATGCAGCCACGTATCGAAGCGCGCCTCGCCTTCGCGCCAGCGCGGCGCCTGGTTCCAGATTCGCAAGAACGTCTCCTGCGCGACGTCCTCGGCTTCGTTCCGGTCGCCGAGCATGCGCGTCGCCAATGCGAGCAGCCGCGGCAGCTTGCGCGCGACGAGCACACGCACTGCCGACGAATCGCGCGCGCCGACGCGCGCGACGAGTTCCGCGTCCGGATCGCGGTCGCCACGATCGCTCAACGCAGCCTGCTCCGCAGCGCGGCGCGCGTGCGCCGCCACGTGCCGGCAGGTGTGCCCGCCGCCCGGCTGAAGCTCATCGTCGTGCTCTCCTTGCATGCGTCGGGCCATCACCGGACGGCGCCACGCCGACTGTTCGGCGAGGCCGCGCGCATCGCGCCCGGCCTCGCACACGGCGTCGGCCATGTCCGTTTCATCGACATCCGGTTCGAGCGGCATCTCGATCCTGTCGGCCAGCCGCGCGACCGGCGGCCGGCGTGCTCAATATACGACGACCGGCGCGGGCCGGTAATACGCCGGACGCGCCGGCACCACGACGCAGCCGGCCAGCACGATGGCTACCGCCGCCAGTATCACGATGGTTCGAAAAGGCATGGCTTCGACTCATGACGTTGCGTGAAGGATCCGCCGCGCCGGCACCGCGTGCCGCGCGACGGCGTACACGTCAGGCCCAGTGGCCCGGCACCCAGCGCCAGGCCGGGCCGCGCGCGGCCCAGTGCCCGGGCACCCAGTGGTAACCGACGCGCACCACTTGCCAGTGACCCGGAATCCACACGTAGCGGCCCTGCTGCCAGTGCCAGTGGCCCTGGTCCCACACGTAGCCCGCCCGCGGCGCCGGCATCACTTCGACACGCGGCGCCGGCGGCGCGTAAGGCGCGACGATGACGGCCTGCGCGAATGTCGCGGACGCCGCCAGCGCGGCCACGCATGCTGCGGCAAACCGCAATGGAACAGAAAGTTTCATGAAAGACTCCGAAGTAACGGGCATCGGCCGGAAGCGGCCGTTCATGCGTTAAACGGCACGGGCGAAAAAAATCCGTCGCGGTATCGGCAAAAAAATTTCGGCCGGACCGGATGCGCGTCGGAGCGGGCTGGATATCGCGACGCGCCGGCGCACACTCACGCCGGGTTGCGGTGCTGTCACAACCCGGCAAAACTGCCCTTCGACAATGCGTGACACCGGGATCCCGCTCGCTTCCGGCCCACGCCCCGGCCGTGCTCGCGCTTTCGCACGACCTGGCGGTTCCACATCTCGCGTCCTCATCAACGAAAATTACGACCATGTCGAACCAGGACAATCTCCCCGCCCAGCCGAACGAGCCGGCCGCGTCCGTGTCACGTCGCGGCTTCCTGAAACTCGCCGGCGTATCCGGCCTCGCCACCGCCGCGGGCGGCCTCGCGGCCGCCAGGGCCGCCGCGTCGAATCCGGACGGCACGCCTGAACAGGTCCACCTGACGTGGGGCAACGACCCCACGTCCGAGGTCGTGATCTCGTGGGCATCGCTCGCGCCGGCCGTCAATCCGCGCGCGCGCATCGTTGCCGACGGCGAGCCGCCGCGCACCGTGCACGGCGTCCAGCGCCTGTACACGGACGGCCTGAACGGCGAGACCGTGTTCGCGTACCACGCACGCGTGCACGGGCTGAAGCCGAATACGCACTACCGCTACGAGATCACGGCCGACAACGACAGCAATGTCGCGCAGCCGTTCTCCGCGAATTTTTCGACCGCGCCGCGCGGCCGCGCGCCGTTCCGCTTCACGAGCTACGGCGATCTCGCGACGCCGAACGGTGCGTGGGTGCTGTCGTCGCCGCAAAGCCGCTTCGCGGTGCAGGCCGTCGAACAGTTCCAGCCGCTGTTCCACCTGCTGAACGGCGACCTCTGCTACGCGAACCTGAACCCCGCGCACCAGCCCGAGGTGTGGCGCGACTTCGGCAACAACAACCAGACGTCGGCCGCGAATCGTCCGTGGATGCCGTGCCCCGGCAATCACGAGATCGAATTCAACAACGGCCCGCAGGGGCTCGACTCGTATCTCGCGCGCTATACGCTGCCGGAGAACGGCACGCGCTTCCCGGGCCGCTGGTACAGCTTCCGCGTGAGCTCGGTGCTGTTCGTGTCGCTCGACGCCGATGACGTCGTGTACCAGGACGCCGCCGCGTTCGTCGGCGGCCCCGCCCCGCTCGTGCCGGCCGCGAGCACGGGCCGCCCGCCGATCGAACCGGGCACGTCGTTCTACGTGCGCGGCTACAGCAATGGCGAGCAGACGCGCTGGCTCGAACACACGCTGCGTCATGCCGCGCATGACGACGACATCGACTGGATCGTCGTGCAGATGCACCAGGACGCGCTCAGTTCGTCGAAGACGGGCAACGGCTCCGACAAAGGCATCCGCGAGGCATGGCTGCCGCTGTTCGACCGCTACGGCGTCGACCTCGTGCTGTGCGGCCACGATCACGACTACGAGCGCAGCTACCCGGTGCGCGGCTGCAATCACCGCGCGGGCGTCGACGCGTCGACCGGCGAAGTGGTCGAGACGCTGCAGCCGCGTCCGGTCGGATCGAACGACCCGGACCGCACGAAGTTCGACACGAGCCACGGCACGATCCACCTGATCCTCGGCGGCGGCGGCACCAGCGCGCCACTCGACGTGTACGGCGAGAATCCGGCGACCGGCTTTGCGCGCGCCAAGGTGTTCACGAAGCCGAACCGGCCGGTGCCGGGCACGGCGCCGAACACGTTCGTGCGCCAGCCGGCCGATGCGCTCGAGGATGCGATCTGGTCCGCGCGCCGCGATACGGGCACCGGGTACGGGATCGCCGTGTTCGACCACGACCCGGGCAAGCCGGGCGGGCACACGACGATCACGATGCGCTACTACCATGCGCCGGGCGCCGACCAGCACCCGACCGCGGATTACGAGCTGTTCGAAACGATCGAGCTGAGCAAGAAGCGGCACGAGCGCTGATCGGGCGGGCGCCCGCTGTGGCGGGCGCCGGTTGCATCGGCATCGGCATCGGCGGGCGGGGATGTCATCGGGCAGGTTAGACTGCCCGCCTCGCACACCGGCCCATGCACATGAGTTTCGAATACCGCATCCACACCCTTCCGTCGGCCGACGCATTCGATGCCATCGCGCATGCGCTGCGGCAAGCGCATGGCGATATCGACATCGATCCCGACCGACGCCAACTCGAAATTCGCGATGAGACCGGCGGCTGGCCGCTGATCGGCCTGTCGGCCGACGAAGACGGTTTCTTCCTGGTCACGACGCTCGGCCCGACGCGGAACGCGATGCTCGACTCGATCGGACGCGCGTTGTCGGCAATCGGCGCGGCATGGCACATCGACGACGCGTGACCGGCTGCCCAGCATCGCCCACTCGCCTGAAGCAGCCGCACGCGCGGCGTCGTCTCTCCATCAACGCCCGCCATTCGTCCCTTCCAGCTCGCCCCCTGTAAACTACGCATCTCCGGGCGCAACAGCCACGTTGAATTACCGTCCGCGATCGCAGCACGCGCGAGCGGAACCGAATCATCCAATCCCGAATTTGAATGTCGAAACAAGCAGGAAGCATGAAACGCAGGAATAAGGCAACGCTCGTCGGGCTCGGCGCGGTGTTGTTGTGGGCCTCGGTGGTCGCCCTCGTTCGCGGGGTCAGCGAAAGTCTCGGTGCGACCGGCGGCGCCGCGATGATCTATACGGTGGCGTCGGTACTACTGCTGTTTTCGATCGGCTTTCCCGACCTGAGCCGATTCCCGAAGAAATACCTGCTCTGGGGCGGGCTGCTGTTCGTTTCATACGAGCTGTGCCTGGCGCTGTCGATCGGGTATGCGAGCAACGGCCGGCAAGCGATCGAAGTCGCGATGGTCAACTATCTGTGGCCGAGCTTCACGCTGGTCGCGGCGATCCTGTTCAACAAGCAGCGCGCCAACCTGCTGGTCGTGCCCGGTGTGCTGCTGTCGATGCTCGGCATCTGCCGGGTGCTCGGCGGCGACCAGGGTCTCGACCCGGCCGGCATGCTGCACAACGTCGCGCACAATCCGCTGAGCTACGGCCTCGCGTTTTTCGGCGCGCTGATCTGGGCCGGCTATTGCACTGTGACGGCGCGCATTGCCGACGGCAAGAACGGCGTCACGCCGTTCTTCATGGCGGTTGCCGCGATGCTCTGGATCAAGTTCGCGATCGAAGGCGGCGGCGGCATGACGTTCAGCCTTCACGCGGTCGTGTATGTCGTGCTGGCCGCATCGGCGCTGGGGTTCGGCTACGCCGCATGGAACACCGGCATCATGCACGGCAATGTGACGATCATCGTCGGCGCGTCGTACTTGACGCCGGTGCTCGCCGCCGCGCTCGCCGCGACGCTGCTGCATGCACCGCTGTCGATCGGATTCTGGCAAGGCGCGTTGATGGTGTGCGGCGGGTCGATCCTGTGCTGGCTCTCGACACGCAGCCGACGCAGTGAAAAAACAGCGCCAGTCCCGGTCGGGAAGGATGCCGAGGGCAACTGCCACGGGTGACGACGCCGCTCGTTGCGCGCTCGCCAGCTTCGCGTCGGGATGCTAGATTGGCGTCGCGACTTGTTCGGTTTCCGGTTGGACGAGCAAACGCTACTCATCCCCCACGTCGAAGGCCACCCCATGATCGACCACGTCTACCTCTCCGTCACCGACATCGACAAGTCACTGGCTTTCTACGCCGAAGCGTTGAAGCCGCTCGGCTGGCGCCTGTTCGGCAACTACGACTCGTCGTCGGGCCCCGCGGGCGTCCCCGATCTTTACGGCATCGGCGACGACATGTACGGCAACGGAACGGCGGTCGGATCAAGCATCTGGCTGCGCCGACGCAATCCCGGCGAGACCGGGCTGTACCTCGGGATCGTCTGCGACAGCAACGAACTGGTCGACGCCGCCTATGCGGCTGCCATCAAGGCCAGCGGCACCGACGAGGGAAAACCGGCCGATCGCACCTACTTCGCGCCCGGCTACTACGCCGCCAACGTCGCGGACTTCGACGGTAACCGTCTCGAGTTCGTCCATAAGGCATGGAATCCCAAGCGACGCGCATGACGAGCGGAACGCCCGTTCCGCCGCGTCCCGGAAGTCCGCCGAATCCTGTTGCGCGGCGGCAAGCATCGACGCGATGCTTGTGCCGTTCCTCCCGTCATCGTTAGCTTCGCGACTCCAGCGCGATACGCACCGCCAATCCGGCCAGCACGGTGCCCATCAACCAGCGCTGCACCGACGCCCAGACCGGCCGCCCCGCGAGAAAACCCGCGATGGACCCGGCCATGCACGCGATCAGCGCGTTGACGCTGATGCTCACCGCGATCTGCACGCAGCCGAGCGCCAGCGATTGCGCGAGCACGCTACCGTGCCCCGGTGAAATGAACTGCGGCAACAGCGACAGATACATCACCGCGATCTTCGGATTCGCGAGGTTCGTGACGAAACCCATCGTGAAGAGCCTGACGCGGCTGTCATGCGGCAACTGCCGGACCTGGAACGCGGAGCGACCGCCCGGCTTCAGCGCCTGCCACGCGAGGTACAACAGATACAGCGCACCGCAAAAACGCAACGCGTCGTACGCATACGGCACGGTCAGCACCAGCGCGGTGATGCCCAGCGCCGCGCAGAACATATAGAAAACGAACCCCAGCGCGACCCCGCCGAGCGACACCAGCCCGGCACGGCGGCCCTGGCAGATCGAGCGCGAAACCAGGTAGATCATGTTCGGTCCGGGCGTCAGCACCATGCCGAGCGACACGAGTCCGAAAGCAAACAAGGTGGGCAACGCCGGCACGGCAATCTCCTTTTGGGGCAGCACAGTCAGGGGGGACGAGGTTCGAACAATGTATTGCATCTCGTCCACCAACATCATGAATAAACTGCAAGCCGCCCATGAGCGCTTTTCATCGCGCCGGCCGCGCGTTACCGGCCTTTTTTCGCGCGGGTCTGGAGCGACTTCGCTGCCTTCGCACGCTGTGCGTCGACGAGCCTCACGAATTCGTCGGTGATCGCGTTGCCGGCCGCATTCCACGACAGCCGCACGGAACGATGCAGCCTCGGCGACAGTTCCAGCACGCGGCCGCCAAACGGCGTGTACGTAAGCGTGATGCGCGGAACGATCGACACGCCCATGCCGGCCTCCGCCATCGAAAGAATGGTGCGCATCTCGACCACGTTGAACGCGGCCCGCAGCGGCGCGCCGCCACGCGCGAAATAATCGGCGATCACCGGCCCGCACCCTGCCTTCGAGAAAATGAACGGCGCCGTGGACAGCTGCCTGGCCGACACGCGCTTGCGGTCGGCGAACATGCCATCTGCCGCCACCGCGACGAAATCCTCGTCGAGCAATGGCAGATTGTTCGCGAACGTCTTCGTGCCGGCCACCACACCGACGTCGGCGGTACCGTCGTCGATCCACCCTTCGACTTCGCTGTCCGTGCCTTCGAGCAGCACCGCCGACACGCCCTGGTGCATCTCCTTCAACGCCTCGAGCGCGGGCACGACGAACGCCAGCGATACGCTCGGCAGCGACGCGACCACCAGCTTCCCTTCGAGCTTGCCGCGCGACAGGCTGAACTGCTGGCGCAGCATCTGCGCCTCCCGAACCACGTTCTGGACGTACGGCCACAGGCGTTCGCCCGCCGCCGTCAGCACGACCGGCTGCCGGTCGCGCCAGAGCAGCTTGACCTGCGTGATGTCCTCCAGTTCGGTCAACGCATGACTGATCGCGGATTGACTGCGACTGAGCCGGTCGGCCGCGGCCGTGAGCGAACCGAGTTCGACTACGGCAGCCAGAGCCTGCAACTGGGCAAGCGTCATCGGGTCTCCTTGATCCGGGGTATGTACGCCGTACATGATACGGCCAGCCGTCATGAAGGATATCGAACCGGTGCGGCAGACCGGCGAGCGTCGCCGCAGCCGGCTCCCCGCGCCGCGCGGCGGCCGAGGCAGATGTCCGCGGCGACGCTCAGGTAAGATGCGTCGTCGAATCGACACGTCGATTGCAGGCGCACCCGCCCGTCTGAAATGCCGCGATGCGATCGAAAGACCGGTTCAGGCCCATCCAGAACGAATACATGCAAAACGCACGCGACCGCAACGGACTCCATCGGCAGCGCTCGCTGCCGGACATCCCGCGACATGCCACGCCATGATGCATTTCAATCTCACTGAAGGTGTGCTGGTCTCCAGCCTGCAGGCGCTCACCGCGCTCGATCTGGCCGGCATCGCCGTCGCGCTGCTGCTGGGCGGCATGGCCAAGGGGATCACGGGCATCGGCGTGCCGCTGATCGCGATGCCGATACTCAGCCAGTTCCTGCCGATCCGGCACGCGGTGCTGCTGCTGTCGATGCCGATCATCCTCGGCAACATCCCGCAGGCGCTGGAAGGCGGCCAGGTGCTGGCGACGGCGCGGAAGATCGCCGCGCCGATCGTGGGCACCGTGATCGGGAACGTCGTCGGCGTCGCCATTCTCCTGTCGCTCAATCCGGGGCACGCCCAGGCCGCATCCGGCGCGCTGCTGATCTTCGCCGCGACGCTGATGCTCGCCGCGCCGAAACTCAACCTGCCGGACGCGTGGCAGAAGCCCGTCGGTTTCGTGCTCGGATTCGGCGCGGCGCTGATGGAAAGCATCGCGTCGGTGCCGGGCCCGCTGCTGGCCACCTACCTGATTTCGTCCGGCGCAACCGGACGCGTGTTCACGAAGCAGATCGCGATCATCCTCGTGGTGTCGATCGTCACGCTGATCACGACGTTCAGCGGCGCCGCGCACGCCAGCGGCGCCGACCTCGCGATCTCGGCGGCGGCCAGCCTGCCGGCCATTGCCGGCATGTGGCTCGTGCGCCCGCTGCGAGACAAGATGTCGCCCAGGATCTTCAGGATGGTCGTCCTGCTGTTCGTGCTCGCCGCGGCATCGCAGATGATCTGGAAATCGGGCGTATTCCGGCACGGCGGATCGCAGGTGACGCAGACGGGCAACGGGCACGCCGTCACGAAGTAACGGTGTGCCGCACCGCCCTCGATCGCGCATGCGTTCTGAAAGCTGCAAAGCGTAGTATTCGCGGACCCGGCGTATCGCCGCCCCCGACGGCACCGGACATCGTGAAACGATGCGGACGATACGTTACCGACTTTGCTACTCGCGCGCCGATGCCGACATCGGCGCCGCCACGTTTTCAGAGGCACGAAATGGAAACCTATGTGTTGCTGGGCTGCGGATTCGGCCTTGGCCTGCTGATCGCCATCTGGGGAATCTGGTCGCTCCGCTGACGCGCGCGACACCTGTCGATGCGCAAGCCATCCGCATCGAATCCCGCCACACACGTCATGCCTGCCCGCTCCCGCCCGGAAGCAGGCGCGGCCGCGCTTCGTCGAAGCGCGCGCATTCGGCCTTGAGCCAGTCCGAAAACGCCGCCGTACGCGGATCCTCGGGGTTGCGGGAAAGCAGCACATAGCGCGCCGGTGCCCCCACGTGCGTGCCGAACACGTCGACGAGCCGTCCGCTCGCAATCTCGTCATGCACCAGCGCCGCGCGCGCCATCGCGACACCCTGATGGTTCAGCGCCGCCGTGATCGCAAGGCTGGAGAAATTGAACTGAGGCCCGCCCAGCTGCGCGATCCACGCCGGATGGACTGCCTCCAGCCACGTGTGCCACTCCACGAACTCGGGCGCGCCGACCCACGGCGCGGCGTCGTGCAGCAAGACGACGCCGTCGAGCGACTTCCCTTCGGCAAAGGACGGATGCTGCGCCAGATACGCCGGCGTGGCGACCGGAAACAGCGTTTCGTCGAGGATCACGTCGGCATGCAACCGGCTGTATTGCACCGGGTCGTAGCGCACCGCCACGTCGATGTCGTCGGATTCCATGGCCTGCCGGTCCAGCACCTGAAACTCGGCTTTCAGGCGAACCGACACGTTCGGCTGTTGCCGGTGAAATTCGGTCAGGCGCGGCATCAGCCATTGCAGCGCAAACGACGGCAGACAACTCACCTGCAGCGGCGCATCCGACATGTCGAGCGCCTGAAGCGTGCGATGGATGTCGAAGAACGCGCTCGACATCGTCCCGAGCAGGATCCCGCCCTTCTCGGTCAGCTTCAGCCCGCGCGCCTGACGCACGAACAGCGGATAACCGAGCCGGTCTTCCAGATGCCGGATCTGCTGGCTCACGGCGCTTTGCGTCAGGTTGAACGCCTGCGCCGTCTTCGTGAAGCTCAGCAACCGGCCGGCGGTTTCAAAGCAGAGCAACGCACCGAGGATCGAACCATCAAGTCGCATAGACATAAGTCAGGCTAATACATGCATTAGAAATCGGCGCTTTTGCGCAGTCTGCAGGAATCGTAGCATTGCCGTCCAGCATCCTGCTTGACGAACACAAGGCCGATCCATGACCGCCATGCTTCAACCCGCCGACCTATTAGCCAGACTGCAATCCCGCCATCCGCTGCTGTGGCTGAACCCCGATGCCGGCAGCCCGCTGCCGCAGGACGCGCCATCGTTCGACGCCATTGCGACGGCGGAAGCCCGGCTGGCGCGATGCGAACCGCTGATGGCCGAGCTCTTTCCCGAGCTTGCGGCAAGTGCGGGAAAAATCGAGTCGCCGCTGATGCCCGCGGACGACTTGCAGCGCGCGTTGTCGCATCCGGCCGACGCGCACGGCGCGTGGTTCATCAAGCGCGACGACGCCTTGCCGGTTGCCGGTTCGATCAAGGCGCGCGGCGGCTTTCATGAAGTGCTCGCGCTCGCGGAGTCGATCGCGATCGAACACGGGCTGCTCGAGCCCGCGGGCGACCGGCGGATCCTGGCGTCGACCGCCGCACGCGCGCTGTTGGCCACGCACACCGTCATCGTGGGCAGCACCGGTAACCTTGGCCTGAGCATCGGCGTGATGGCCGCCGCGCTGGGGTTCGAGTCGGTCGTTCACATGTCGACCGACGCGAAGCCCTGGAAGAAGGCGCGGCTGAGAAAACGCGGCGTTCGCGTGGTCGAGCACGACGGCGATTATGCGCAAGCCGTCGCGGCCGGACGAGCGCAGGCGCGCCATCAACCGCGCTTCCATTTCGTCGACGACGAAGGCTCGCTGATGCTGTTCCTGGGTTACGCCGCCAGCGCCCGGCATCTCGCCGCGCAGCTCGCCGGGGCGGGCCGCAGCGTCGACGCCGCGCATCCGCTCTTCGTCCATATCCCATGCGGTGTCGGCGGCGCACCGGGCGGCATCACGTACGGCCTCAAGGCGCTGTTCGGCGAGCACGTGCATTGCTTTTTTGCCGAGCCCGTCGCGTCGCCATGCATGCTGGTCCAGCTTGCCGCCGGCTCCCGTCAGCCGGTGTCCGTCTACGACGTGGGGCTCGACAACCGGACCGAGGCCGATGGCCTGGCCGTCGCGCAGGCCTCGCATCTGGTCAGCCCGCTGATGGCGTCCCAGCTGTCGGGCGTCTTTACCGTCAGCGATGAGCAGCTTTACGCGCAGTTGCTCGCGGTTCTGCGCGCCACCGGCGTGGAACTGGAGCCGTCGGCCGCGGCTGCCGTCGGCGGGCCCGGCTGGCTGACGCAGTCTTCCGTCGGCCGCGACTACCTGCGCCGCCATGCGATCGACACAAGCGCGGCGACGCACGTGATCTGGGCAACGGGCGGCTCGCTCGTTCCGCCGGAAGAACACCGCCGCTTCCAGGCGCATGCGAAAGCGCTCGCCGGTACCGCGCCCGGCGCGTGATCGCGTTCGGCCCGCACGTCTCGCCGTTTCCCAAGACGCGTTAGACTGTCCCACATGGAACAATGCCGTTATTGCCAGAGAATCCGCGATGAATGGGATTGCCACGGGGACGAATGCCGCCGGGCAATCGCCAAGGCGCTGCGCCGGCAGCGGGCGGGCCTGCCGATGGTGCCCGATCGCATCCGCAACGAGCTGCCGTCCGGCGCGCCGACCCAGCAGGTGATCGCCGTGCTGTCGCGCCAGCGCCTGCGCGCGCGCCGCGGCAACGAGGAACGCCGCGAACGCAAGGAAATCGACGACGACGTCTGATCCGGCCGCACCGCGGCCCGAACGCGTCGTCTCCTCCGGCCCCTCTACCGCCGGGCGCCCGCCCGTGCGCGACACCCGCCCACCCGCCGTGCCCTTGCAAATCCGGCAATACCGAATGGGGACGGAGCGTATTTCTCCCGCGATTATTACTCCAGGGACAACGATCTTTCATCGAAATCCACGTTTACCCTAGGTCAGCCGAAGCCTACGATGTATTCAACCGCTTACGACATGGTGTCGAACGCGGAAAGCCAAGACAAACATCGGAGGTCATCATGAAATCGCTCGTTTCCGCAGTCGTTGCCGCTGTCGCCCTGTCCGCCTCGTTCGGTGCATTCGCACAAAGCACCGTGACCCGCGCCCAGGTGCGCAACGAACTGGTTCAACTCGAAAGCGCCGGCTACAAGCCGGGCCTGTCGAGCCCGTACTACCCGGCCGACATCCAGGCCGCCCAAGCCCGCGTGCGCGGCGCCGACAACAGCGGCTACGGTGCGCAACCGGCCGCGACCGTCCAGGGTGGCGCACCGGCCGCCAAGGTGCAAAGCCCGCGCGACTCGGTCTACTTCGGCCACTAAGCCTGCCGCCGCGCGCCCTGCGCGCGCAGTCCGCACCTGCAACGAGCCCGTCGCGTGACGGGCTCGTTGCGTTAGCGTCGCTTGTTTTACCGGCCCGTTTTACCTGCCCTCCGTCACCGGCTGCCGCCCGACGCGACCCGGCCAGCCTCTTCCGTTGCGGCGGCGCCGCCGACCAGTTCCTGATAGCGCACGCATGCGCGCTGCGCGGACGCCTTCGCCGCGTACATCGCCGCGTCGGCCTTCACGAGCAGTTCCTCGGCCGACGCGCCGTCGGCCGGAAACTCGCTGACGCCGATGCTCGCGCCGACGGCCACGCGCCGCTCGCCGACCTCCAGTTCCTCGGCCATCACGATCTGGATCCGCGACGCGACTTCGCCGATCACCGCCGGTGAACGCACGTCCGCAATCAGCACGATGAATTCGTCGCCGCCGAGCCGCGCGACCATGTCGCCGCTGCGCAGCGCGAGGCTCAGCCGCTTCGCGACCGCGACGAGCGTGCGATCGCCGGCCGAATGCCCATGCTGGTCGTTAATCTGCTTGAAGCGGTCGAGATCGACGAACATCACGGCCAGCCCTTCGTGCACCGCGGCCGCATGCCGGATCGCGGCATCGAGATGCTCCATGAACAGCAGGCGGTTCGGCAGCGCGGTCAGCGGATCGTGGCCCGCGAGGTGCGTCAACTCCTGCTGCTTCGCGCGCAGCATCGCGACCTGCGTGCGGATCTCGACGCGCATGCTGTCGAAACAGCGCGCGAGTACGCCGATCTCGTCGGCGCGCCCGACCGGCAGCCGTTCCGCCGCCGGATCGTCGAACACGTGCGTCGCGGCGCGCGCAAGCGTCTGCAGCGGCCGCGTCATCGCCCGCGCGAACAGGATCGCGAGAATCACCGCCAGCAAGCTCGACACGAGCACCATCCGGACGATCCGTTCGCCAAGCATGCCGGCGGGCGCGAGGACGTCCGCGAGCGGCCTTGCCATCCCGAGCACGACGAAGCGGTTGCCCTCGTCGTGCCCGAACGGCGTGCGCACGAACGCGAACATCTGCCCCGGCGCCTCGTCCGGCTGCACCAGGCCATTGAACGTCACGTTCGCGCGCGCGCTGTCGAACAGCACGTGTGTCGCGACAAAATGGTCCTGCATCAGCACGCGCCGGCCGCGATCGAAGCCGAACGTCTGTGCCGGATCCGGATGCACGAGGAAATCGCCCCACTCGTTCGCGAGATACACCGCATAGTCGTCCGGCAGATCGCGTTCGAGCCGATCGAACACGCGCGACAGTTCGACGTCGACGACGAGCGCGCCGACCGTCTGGCCCAGCTGATCGACGACCGGCGTACCCACGCGCAGGATCGGCAGCCCCTCAGCCGCGTGCGAGCCCGTCTCGTGGTTGATCACGATCGGCGACAGGTAGATATGGCCGGGCGCCGTCGCGAGCGTATCGAATACATAGGAGAACTGCCCTTTCTCCTGGAATGCATTTTCCGGCAGCACGACGATGCCGCGTGCGTCGCGATCGACGCGGATGTGTTCGAGCCCGAAATGCCCGCTCGCGATCAGGCGGATCTGCAGGTATTCCGGATGATTTCTCATGAAGCTGTAATACACCTGCTCGAGCCGCGTGCGTCGCGCGCGGTCCGGGTTGTCGCTGCCCGCGACGAGCGCGGACGACGGCAACTGCGCGAGCACGAGCGCATCGTCCGCGACGTCGGAGAGCGCGGTCGTGAAGCGCTGCCCGAGCAACTGCGTCGACATCAGCAGGCTGTGCTGCGCTTCCTGCACGAGCATCGCGCGATTCGCGCGATACGTGTAGTAGCCGGTGGTGCCGGATGCGATCACGCCGATGCAGGCGAACAGCACCGAGAGCTTCGACGTGAGGCCGAGCCGGATCATTTTTCGAACCGCTCAGGCCGGTCGCCCGACACGATGCGCCCCCACAGCGATTCGCGTCGCGCGATGTCTTCGACGGGTTGCAGCCACACGAGACGCTCGTGCCCGGCGTCGAGGCCCGGCGGCGGCTCGAGCGTGTTCGCGAGCCCCTGGCGCTCGGTCAGCAGCGCGCCGATCGCCGGTTCGAGCATGTAGTTGATCCACGCAAACGCGAGCTCGGGATGTTGCGCGCCGCGCGTGACGGCCCAGCAGTCGAGCCATGCGAGCGCGCCTTCGTCCGGGATCACGTAGCCGACGTCCGCGCCCGCGCGACGCAACAGCTCGACCTGCTGCGTGCCGTAGTTGCCAAACATCAGCGCCGCGCGATGCTGGACGAACAGCGCGGTCGCCTCTTCAGGGAGCGTGTAGTACGTCAGCAGGTTGCGGCGCAGGTCGATCAGCTTGCGCGCGACGGCGAGCGTCTGCTCGGGCGACAGCCGAAATGGATCGGGATAACCGAGCGCCAGCGCCGCGAACGAGAAATTGTGCTGCGCGCTGTTGAAGTCGAGCACCTTGCCGCGGTAGCGCGGGTTCCACAGCTCGCGCATCGAGCGCGGCGCGGCCGGCACCTGCTTGCGGTCGTAGATCAGCCCCATCGACGAATACGTGAACGGGATCGCGTATGCCGCGCCGTCCTGCACGAGCCCGCCGATCGTCGCGAGCTGCTGGAAGTTCGGCAACTGCCGCCGCCGGTTCGGGATGCGCGACAGGTCGATCGGCGCGAGCAGCCGTTCGCGCGCGTAGCGCTGGATCTCGGCCGTGTTCGCGGCCAGCACGTCGTACGGCGGCGGCGACGCGCTTTGCATCCGCGCCCACAGCGCTTCGTCGGAATCGACGAACGTCACTTCGACACGTGCGTGAAACTGCGCCTCGAATGCGCTGACGACGTCGTTGTCCGCGTAACCGGGCCACGCCAGCACGCGCAGCACGTTGTCGTTGACGGTTTCGGGAGAGGCGGCGAAAACAGGCAGGCCCAGTAAGCCCAGTGTCAATATGATGAGCAGCGTGAACACGCCGCTGCGTCGACGCGCATGCGCGCCGATTCCCCTGATCAATCGGTCCCCGCCCGAATCGCCCGGCTGCATTCGACTGTCCTTTTTCGAGTCGATGCGATATCCCGCAACGAGACCATAAATCGTACGGTCGCGCAATCGGAAGAAGCCGCACACGGCATGCGTGCGTGCCGTCGTCGACGCGGAATGCAGCGGGAATGCAGCGCGATGACGCCGCGCCGCTTTCATCCGAGGAAACGAACGTCAGCGCCAGGCCTGCGTGAACTCCGCGATCACGCGCGACAGGTGCGCGCGCATCGCATCGCGCGCGCCGGCCGCATCGCGCGCCATGATCGCCGCGAAGATCCGCTGATGATCCTCCTGCGACGCCTCGCGCAGCGCGCTCGAATGAAAGTGCTCTTCGATCTTGTCCCACAGCGGATCGCTGCGCGCGCAGTCCCACATCGCCGTGACCATGTGCAGCAGCACCGTGTTGCCGGTCGATTCCGCGATGCGCAGATGGAACTGGCGATCGGCCGCGTCGTACGCGGCCTTGTCGTCCATCTGCTCGCGCATCGTCGTCAACGAGAAAAACAGCCGGTCGAGATCGGCGTCCTTGCGCTCGGTCGCCGCGAGCGCCGCGACTTCCGCCTCGATCAGCCCGCGTGCG
Organism: Burkholderia sp. YIM B11467; assembly: GCF_052952715.1. Classification (NCBI taxonomy): domain Bacteria; kingdom Pseudomonadati; phylum Pseudomonadota; class Betaproteobacteria; order Burkholderiales; family Burkholderiaceae; genus Burkholderia; species Burkholderia sp. YIM B11467. The sequence goes on along the minus strand of NZ_JBQVSQ010000002.1, from coordinate 309,283 downwards.
CGCAGTGTCTCGATCGGCCCCGGGCCGCGCGGCACCTCGAACGTCACCGGCCGTGCGGCATCGGCCGCCGACACGTAGATACCCGAACCGATCCGCACCTCGACGATCCCCTGCACCTCGAGCGCGATGATCGCCTCGCGCACCTGCGTGCGGCTCACGCCGAACTGGTCGGCCAGGCTGCGCTCCGACGGCAGCCGCGCGCCGGCTTCGAACGCGCCGGCGGCCACCATCGCGTGAATCTGCCGCGCAAGGCCGATATAGGAGCGGTCCGCGGCATCGGTGTCGCGGCTGGCGGGCAGGCTGGAAAGATCGGTCATCGAAAGGCTCGCAACAGGCTGGCCGGCGCCATCGCGGCACCGGATCGCCAAAATGGTACACCAATTCCGGCCCGCGTCCCGTTCGGCCTGTCGGCCAGTCCTGCCGCGCATTCGCAGAGGCGTCATACCGTGCGATCTGGAATCGGATAACTGGTAAACCACTATCCCGGTTAACTGGCATACCAATCATAATCCGCACACCGACGACGGGCCGGCGTGCTACCGCCCGGTCGTCCGATGCATGAACCGCCAGCCAGGAGCCGCTCCAGTGAAGATGTCTTTCCGTTGGTACGGCGAGTCCGATCCGGTCTCGCTGCAATACATCCGCCAGATCCCGGGCGTCACGCACATCGTGTCCGCGATCTACGACGAGCCGGTGGGCGAAGTCTGGCCCGCGCACAAGATCGACGCGCTGAAGGCGACGATCGAACGCGCCGGCCTGCGCTTCGAGGTCGTCGAATCGGTGCCCGTCCACGAGGACATCAAGCTCGGCAAGCCGGGCCGCGACCGCCTGATCGACCACTACCGGCAGACGATCCGCCATCTCGGCGCGGCCGGCATCCGCGTCATCTGCTACAACTTCATGCCCGTGTTCGACTGGACCCGCACCGAGCTGTCGAAGACGCTCGACGACGGGTCGACCTGCCTCGCGTTCAGCACCGAATCGGTCGACCGGATCGATCCGAACGATGGCATCGCGCTGCCCGGCTGGGATTCGAGCTACCGGCCCGAACAACTGCAGGCGCTGCTCGCCGACTATCGCGACGTCGACGAAAACGCGCTGTGGGCGAACCTCGAATACTTCCTGAAGGCGATCATCCCCGTCGCGGAAGAAGCCGGCGTGAAGATGGCGATCCATCCCGACGATCCGCCACGCCCGATCTTCGGGCTGCCGCGCATCGTGAAGAACCGCGACGATCTCGCGCGGATCCTGCGCATCGTCGACACGCCCGCGAACGGGCTGACGCTGTGCTCGGGCTCGCTCGGCGCGGGCCCGCAGAACGATGTCGAAGCGCTCGTGCGCGAGTTCGGCGCAATGGGCCGCATCCACTTCGCGCACATCCGCAACGTGAAGGTCGACGCGAACGGCGATTTCGAGGAAACCGCGCACCTGTCGAGCTGCGGCTCGCTCGACATCGCCGCGATCGTGAAGGCGTATCACGACACCGGCTTCACGGGCTACGTGCGCCCCGACCACGGCCGGATGATCTGGGGCGAGACGGGCAAGCCCGGCTATGGCCTCTACGACCGCGCGCTCGGCGCGGTCTACCTGAACGGCCTGTGGGAAGCGCTGGCGAAGTTCGACCGCGCGCCGCAGTAACACCCCCATCGAGGCGGCCGGCGCAGCGGAACGCCGGTCGCCCGTCACGACATTCCGCGCGGAGACACCGCATGCCACGCATCCGATGGGCCATGATCCTGATGTGTTTCCTGGCCAACGTTATCAACTTCATCGACCGCGCGAACCTCGCAATCGCGGCGCCCAGCATCCGTGCCGACCTCGGCCTCGACGCGGTCGGCATGGGGCTCGTGCTGAGCGCGTTCTTCTGGACCTACGCGTTCCTGCAACTACCCGCCGGCTGGTTCATCGACAAGGTCGGCGTGCGCGTCAGCCTCGCGCTCGCGGTCGGCTGGTGGTCGGTGTTTACCGTCGCGACGGGCGCCGCGCGCGGCCTCTCGCAACTCGTCGGCGTGCGGCTGATGCTCGGCGTCGGCGAAGCGGCCGCGATCCCGTCGTTCGCGAAGGTCGCGTTCAACTGGTTCCCGCGCAGCGAACGCGGGCTCGCGAGCAGCATCTTCGACAGCGGTTCGCGCGTCGGCTCCGCGCTGTCGCTGCCGCTCGTCGCGTGGCTGATCTCGATCGTCGGCTGGCGCGGGTCGTTCGTGATCACGGGCGGCATCGGCGTCGTGTGGGCGTTGGCGTGGTGGTTCATCTATCGCGACCCGGAACGCTATCGCGCGATCGCGCCGGACGCCGTCGACGCGCTGCTCGCACAGCGCGGCGCGCCAACCGTTGCGGCCGCAACCGACGGTGCGAAGGTGTCGTGGCTCGACCTGTTCCGCTACCGCACCGTGTGGGGGATGATGATCGGCCTGTTCTGCCTGAACTTCGCGATCTACTTCTTCATCACGTGGTTCCCGAGCTATCTGCTGCAATCGCGCGGCTTCTCGCTCGCGTCGCTCGGCACGTGGGGCATGCTGCCCGCGCTGCTCGCGATTCCCGGCGGCTGGCTCGGCGGCTACGTGTCGGACAGCCTGTTCCGCCGCGGCTGGAGCGCGACCGCCGCGCGCAAGACCTGCCTCGTGCTCGGGATGCTGCTGTCGTCGTCGATCGCGCTGTCCGCGTTCGTCGAAAGCGTGTGGGCGTGCCTCGGATTGTTCGCCCTCGCGTATGCAAGCCTGTCGTTTGCCGGTGCGAACGTGTGGACGCTTGTCGGCGAAGTCGCGCCGACGCCCGCGCACGTCGCGTCGATCGGCGGCATCCAGAACTTCGCGGGCAATCTCGCGGGGATCTTCATCACGACGTTCACCGGCGTGATGCTGTCGATCACGAAAGGCTCGTTCGTCGTGCCGCTCGCCGTGGCCGGTGTGCTGTGCGTGGTCGGCGCGCTGTCGTACCTGTTCATCGTCGGCAAGGTCGAACCGTTGCCGCCGCTGCGCAGCGGCGCGAACGGGCGTGGCGCGGAGCCGAACGCGGCCTGATGCATCGGGGCAGCGCGGCGCGGCTGCGGCGCCTTCGCCGCGCCGCCCGCGCTTTCCTTTTCGGGCCGCGCATCGGACAATGAGCCGCCCGCGCGCGACGCGCTCCCGCCCTCGCCGATGAAACGCTACGAAACCCTCGCCCACACGATCGCCGACGACATCCGTAACGGCAACCTCGCGGTCGGCACGCGCCTGCCGTCGCTGCGGCAGATCATCGCGCAGCATGGCGTGAGCCAGTCGACGGTGTTTCGCGCGTACTACCTGCTCGAACAGTGGGGGCTGATCCGTGCGCGCGAACGCTCGGGCTACTACGTCGCGCCGGGTGCACAACCGGACGCAGCCCCGGCCGCGAAGCGTCGCGCGAGCCGTGCCGGCGCATCGCGCAAGGTCGACATCAGCAGCCTCGTGTTCTCGGTCCTCGACGCGGCCACGCAGCCCGGCATCGTGCCGCTCGGTTCCGCGTTCCCGGCGCCGCAGCTGTTTCCACTGCCGCGTCTCGCGAAGTCGCTCGCGCAGGCCACGCGGCTCGTCAGCCCGTGGAGCACGGTCGTCGACCTGCCGCCCGGCAACGAGGCGCTGCGCCAGCAGATCGCGCGGCGTTATCTCGCGACGGGCGTGTCGCAGTCGATCGACGAGATCGTCGTCACGAACGGCGCGCTCGAAGCGCTGAACCTGTGCCTGATGGCCGTCACGCGGCCCGGCGACGTCGTCGCCGTCGAAGCGCCCGGCTTCTATGCGGCGCTGCAGGCGATCGAGCGGCTCGACCTGCGCGCGGTCGAGATTCCCGTCGATCCGCGCACGGGCCTCGATCTCGATGCGCTTGCGCACGCGCTCGACCGGCACGACATCCGCGCGTGCTGGTTCATGACCAATTTCCAGAATCCGACCGGCGTCACGCTGTCCGTCGAAAAAAAGCGCGCGCTCGTCGACATGCTCGCGGCGCGCGACGTGCCGCTGATCGAGGACGACGTCTACGGCGAGCTGCATTTCGGCCCCGACTATCCGCTGCCCGCGCGCGCGTTCGACCGCCACGGCCTCGTGATGCACTGCAGTTCGTTCTCGAAGACGCTCGCGCCCGGCTACCGGATCGGCTGGGCTGCCGCCGGCCGGTTCGCGGAGAAGGTGCAGCGGCTCAAGCTGATGACGACGCTGTCGGCCAGCATTCCCGCGCAGGCCGGCATCGCGAACTATCTCGAGCACGGCGGCTACGACCGTCACCTGCGCAAGCTGCGCGGCGCGCTGCACACGCAGCTCGACCGGATGGACGACGCGCTGCGGCGCTGGCTGCCGCCCGGCGTCGAATGGGTGCGGCCCGACGGCGGGTATTTCCTGTGGCTCGCGTTTCCCGATGCGATCGACGCGATGGAACTGCATCGTCAAGCGATCGCACGCGGGATCAGCTTCGCACCGGGGCCGCTGTTTTCAGCCACGCACGGCTTCGAGCGCTGCGTGCGCGTGAACTTCGGCCATCCATGGAGCCGCGACATCGAGCGCGCGATCCGCGTGCTTGGCGAGCTGGTCGCGCAGCCGTCGGTGCGCAAGGCTGGTTGATCGCACCCGGTGTACGCGGTCACGTCCATGCAGGCAATCGGCGCGCGGGTTACATTGCTGATCCCGCTGCCCCTTCACGATTTTCCATGAGCCAACTGCCCTACCTCGATCACGACGCGTTGTTGAAACTGACGGCCGAAGCGGCGCACGTCGCGCAGCCGTGCACGTGCACGAAAACCTCGCTTGCCGGCTGGACGAGCCTGCCGCTGTCGCTGCAGGACGCGCAACTGACCGAAGTAGCCACGCTCGCGCCGCCCGGTGAGATGGAGCCGACCTATGCGGAATATCATCCGGCCGGTACGCGCTACGCGTCGGACGATGCGCCGATCGCGCTGCGCCATTTCCCGTACAACCGCTGCAACGTCAGCCGCTGCCGCTCGTGCGGCCGCCTGTTCCTGCGCTATCAGGAAGGCGGCGGCTACTTCATCGACCAGCGCATTCGCGCGCTCGATCCGGCGCTCGTCGTCGACGCCTGAATCCGCCACGGGCATCAATGCATGCCCGGCCCGCGCGGGCGCCGCCACGACCGGCGTCGCGCCCGCCATCTGCTGCGCCCTTTTCGTCCCGATCTGCTGCTTGTCCCGCCGCCCCGCGTTCCCTACGCTGTCTCCGGTTGCCTGACACCCGTCGCAACATCCCTTTCGAGCCGCGCGCGCCGCGGCTCCTCTCGCGTATCACGTCATGTATCGATATACCGATTTCGACCGGGCGCTCGTGCGCAGCCGCGCCGCCCAGTTTCGCGACCAGCTCGAACGCTGGCAGCACGGCACGCTGAGCGAAGACGCGTTCCGACCGCTGCGCCTGCAGAACGGCTGGTACGTGCAGCGCCACGCGCCGATGCTGCGCGTCGCCGTGCCGTATGGCGAACTGTCGAGCGCCCAGCTTCGCGTGCTCGCGCGGATCGCGCGCGACTACGACGTGCCCGACGACGCCACCTATCGCGCCGCGTGCGACGCGCAGGCGTTGCTCGGCACGCTGCGCCTGCCGACCCGCAGCGCGCACTTCACGACACGCACCAACGTGCAGTTCAACTGGATTCCGCTCGCGAAAGCGGCCGACGTGATGGAGCTGCTCGCGACAGTCGACATGCACGGCATCCAGACGAGTGGCAACTGCATCCGCAATATTTCGTGCGACGAGCGCGCGGGCGTCGCGCCGGACGAGATCGCCGATCCGCGCCCGTTCGCCGAAGTGATGCGCCAGTGGACGACGCTGCACCCCGAATTCGCGTTCCTGCCGCGCAAGTTCAAGATCGCGATCACCGGCGCGACCGAAGATCGCGCGGCGACCGACTGGCACGACGTCGGGCTGAAGCTCGTGCGCGACGAGACGGGCGAGCTCGGCTTTCGCGTGAGCGTCGGCGGCGGGATGGGCCGCACGCCGATGATCGCGACGCTGCTGCGCGCGTTCCTGCCGTGGCAGCACGTGATGAACTACATCGAGGCGATCGTCCGCGTGTACAACCGCTACGGCCGCCGCGACAACAAGTACAAGGCGCGGATCAAGATCCTCGTCAAGACCGAGGGGCAGCGCTACATCGACGACGTCGAGGAGGAATTCCGCCAGATCGTCGACCATGACGGCGGCCCGCATACGATTCCGCGGGCCGAGTTCGAGCGCGTCGCCGCGTCGTTCGTTCCGCCACGGCTCAAGCCGCGCACGCTCGACCTGCACGACGCGAATGCGCGCGTATCCGCACAGGCGGCCCGCCATCCGGCGTTCGCGCGCTGGCTCGCACGCAATGTCACCGCGCACCGCGACCCGGCGCTGCGCATCGTCACGCTGTCGTTCAAGCGTCGCCTGCAGGCGCCCGGCGACGCGTCGCCGGACCAGCTCGACGCGCTCGCCGATCTCGCCGAGCGCTACTCGGCCGGCGAGGCACGCGTCACGCACACGCAGAACGTCGTGCTGCCGTGGGTGCACGTCGACGACCTGTTCCTGCTGTGGGAAAACGCGCGTGCGATCGGGCTCGCCAGCGCGAACGTCGGGCTGCTGACCGACATGATCGCGTGCCCGGGCGGCGACTTCTGCGCGCTTGCGAACGCGCGCTCGATCCCGATCGCCGACGCGATCGCCGAGCGCTTCCAGGATCTGGACATGTTGCACGACGTCGGCGACATCGACCTGCACATCAGCGGCTGCATCAATTCCTGCGGCCATCATCACAGCGGCCACCTCGGCATCCTCGGCGTCGACAAGGACGGCGCGGAGTGGTACCAGGTGACGCTCGGCGGGTCGGACGGCTCGACCGCGAGCGGCCCCGCGCGGCCGGGCAAGGTGATCGGCCCGTCGTTTTCGGCGGACGAGATCGTCGATGTCGTCGACGCGATCGTCAACGCGTATCTCGACGCGCGGATCGATGCGAACGGCCGCAGCGAACGATTCATCGACACGGTGCGCCGCATCGGCGCGGAACCCTTCAGGGCCGCCGCGAACGACGCGCGCCATCAGGCAGAGCACGCATGAAGCCAGCCAACGACAACGACAGCATCCACGCACGCATCCGGCTGCTGACGCCGGCCGAACACGCCCGCGACACGCAGCAGCACGACGATGCGACGCTGACGATCGGCAACGACGAGGAACTGCCGCCGCTCGCGGCGCGGATCGCGCAGGCTGCGCGCATCGACCTGCAGTTCCCGTCGTTTACCGACGGCCGCGCGTACAGCCAGGCCTACCTGCTGCGCAAGCGCTTCGGCTTCGCCGGCGACTTGCGCGCGACCGGCGACGTGCTGATCGACCAGCTGCTGCTGATGGAGCGCACGGGGTTTTCGAGCGCGGTGCTCGGCGACGACACGGACATCGCGGCCGCGCGGCGGCAGCTCGACAGGTTTCCGGGTTTCTATCAGCGCGATGCGAGATCGGAAGCGCCGGCATCGCCGCGCGAGATAATGTCAGACGATTGACTTGATTCGCAAGCGCGCGGCCACACTCGCCACGACGGGAAAGTCATTCATAGGATCATTCAACCTGCATTCCTCATGCCAGCCCTCGCACGATCTGGCAACAACAGCGAAACCGCGCATTTGATTCGGTCATTGCTTGACATTTTCAACGTATAACCTAGCTTGACTCTACGGATCAAATGCGCGGCACATTCTGTACGATTCATATCGGGACACATGAATCGCGTGAAGATTCGACACAATAATTAAGTTATACAAAGAAATTTCAACCTGGGGACTCGCCATGGACAAGTCATCGTCTTGCGGCGTCACAAACACCACCGCGATCGCTCCGTTCGCGGACGCGTCGCGCGCGTCGGCATGCGAAGCCGCCATTCCCCCCGTGCGCGCGTCGAAGCATCTCCTTGCCCCTCCGCGCTGACCCCGCTGCCCCTTCCCTGATTCACTTCATCGAAGCAAAGAGAATCGTTTCGCCGTTCGGCGGCGGGACGTGACATTAGCCTGTCTTCCGCACGCAAGGTCGTGCGTGGAAGCAGGTGCGATCACTCTCGAGCATGCACATGGCTACCTCCAATCCGTTTGAAGCCCGGCCGCCGACGATCAATCCCGTGAGAATGAATCACTGGACGGCACGTGGCAGGGCCATTTCATTAGGTCTCTATCTGCTTCTCGTCAACGCGGCGGGTGCTGCGGTCGCCGCCTATGCGATCAAACAACCGGTTCGCGCGGGGATTTTCTGGGATCAGTGGGGGACGATCATCATGGTCAGCGCGATCGCAACCGTGCTGGTAGGCGTGCCGCTGATCGCGTTCCTGTGCCTGGGCTGGTACGCGCGTTATGACGAATTCCAGAACAGCCTGAAGAACGACGCGCTCGATGCCTACCTCAAGCGTTTCTGGTCGAAGTGGCTGCTGCAGACGATCCAGTTCGCGGAACATCAGGAACGCACGGCGCTGAGCGCGGGCAGCAACACGGACCTCATGAAAGACTTCTCGGAACGCTGGCCGACGCTGGGCGACCGCCTGTTCGCGAATATCTACCACGAGCAGTACGGCCTGTGGGCGTTCGTGCCGCCGTTTCTGATCCTGCTCGTGGTGACGTACGCGATCACGTCCATCGCGACCTGGCTGTGTACGCAGGGGGCTTGCTCGTCGTCGAACCAGGCGACCTGCATTTTCGGACTCAGTGCCCCGCTGATCGTGTCGTCGATCGCCGGTGCGCTGATGTTCGTCGTCAGCGATGCCGTGCTGGGGATCCGGCGCCGCGCACTCAACGCATCCGACGTGTACTGGTATTCGCTGCGGCTGTTCCTCTCGATCCCGCTTGCTCTTGTCGCGGAATATGCACCGTCGGCCGGCAGCCCGCCGCATGTCGTGATCGCGTTCACGCTGATGATCCTCCCGGTCGATCAGATCATGAAGACGATTCGTCGCCTCGCCGCGCTGAACATGAGCAAACTCGAACAGGACGAGGACGTTCCGGACGAACTGCTCAACCTGAGCGGCGTCACGAAGTTCGTGGCGGCGTTGCTGCAGGCGGAGGGCATCACGTCGATCGAGCAAATGGCGGCGGCCGACCCCGTCACGCTGTCGATCCGCACGGGCTTTCCGTTTCGCTTCACGCTGCGACTCGGTTCGCAAGCGATCGTACGCCGGCATTTCGGTCCGGATGCGTCGAAATTGCTGCCGATCGGCCTGGCGGATGTCGTGCCGATCTTCCTGCTGGTGCAGGCGCTTAAAAGCCGGGCGCCGGGCGCGGAATCGCCCCCCATACCAACCAATGCGCCGCCGCTCGAAAATCCCGACGCCATCATCGCAGCCGCCGCCACGTGCCTGTTTCCCAATGCGCAGGCCGAACCCGCGACGACCCAGGCACAAGCGGTCGTGAAAATGAAATTCGGCCAGATTGCCGCGGAAGAGTACACGTTGATGCTGGCTCGGATCACGCCGCTCGACCCGGCGCTGTGATAGCGAAGTGAAATTCGCCACCTATCTGGCGGGAGGAACGCCAGCGTATTCATGGGATGCGATCGTGCTGTCGGCAGGCGGCAACGACCTGTTCGACGCGCCCCTGACAATGCCCGACGAACCCGATCCGGGCAACGCGACGCGCCGGCTGCTACCGGACCATCAGGCGACTGGGAAAAAGAGAGCCATCCTTTGCCGCAGCGCGACGCGAAGCGCGGTATCGCGTTCGAGAGCCAAGCCACGCTCACGTGCACGTGTCGCCGGCGGAACGCGCGTGTGTTCCGCCGGCACGCCAGACGCGGCTAGTTGCGCGCCACCGGCTTGCCGAACGCACCGAGGATCTTCTTCTCGAGCGCGATATAGTCGCGGCCGAAGTGGTGATCGCCCTGCGTCTTGATCACGTCGGCGCCCGTGTTCACGAGCGCCGGACACATCGTGTCCTTCTCTTCCGCGCCATAGAAGCACTGCACGAGCTGCGGCGGCACCTTGGCCAGTTCCGGCGCGACCTTCAGCGCCTTGTCGCTCGCGGGCATGCCGAGCCAGCCCGTCACGCGGATCTGGAAATCGGCGGACGGCGCGAAGCCGAGCAGCGACATCACCGCGACCTTGTCGCGCAGGTCGGCCGGCAGCCGGTTGTATGCGAACGGCATCACGTCGGCACCGAACGAGTAACCGACCAGCGCCACGCGGTTCGCATGCCAGCGCGCCGTGTACGTACGCATCACGCGCGCCAGGTCGCGGCTCACCTGTGCGGGCGGCTTCTCGCTCCAGAAATAACGCAGGCTGTCGATGCCGACCACCGACACGCCGTCGCGCTGCAGCGCCTCGGCGATCGTCTTGTCGAGATCGCGCCAGCCGCCGTCGCCCGAGATCACGATCGCGAGGCGGTCGCTGCCGCCCTTGGCCGGCAGCTCGACGAGCGGCAGATCCGACACGTCGAGTTCGTCGCCGCTGCTGTTGTCACGCAGGTGCGACGTGACGAGCGACACGAGCTTCGCGGTATCGCCCGCGGCAGCCGTGTCGACAAAACCCGGCATCGCGCGGCGCACGATCGTCGGATCGGGCGGGCACGGCTTGAAGCGCGGATCGAGCTTCGCCGCCGGATCGACCGATACGACGCCGGCAATCGTGTTCTCCGGCGCCATCGACAGGATCTGCTTCGCGATCGCACCGCCCTGGCCCACGCCCGCGACGATCGGCGTGAAATAGCGCGACGACTGCGCGAGGCGTTCGAGCTGGTGGCTGACCGCCTCGGCGTCGCCGTCGAGGTGGTGGCAGGTCTCCTGCTTCGCGGCGAGATTCATCGCATAACGCTCGGAATCGACACCCACCGTCATCGCCCCGGCCTTCGCGAGCGCATCGGCGGCCTGCTGATCGGCGGCATTCCAGCCGGCCTCACGCGAGAACAGCACGACGAAACCGCGCAGCGGCCCGCTCGGCTTGGTGACGGTAACGGGCCCATAACGGCCGCCCGACACGGTTTCGGCCTTCACTGCGGCCGGCTGCGTGGCGCACGCGGCGCCGGCCAGCATCATTCCCGCGCAGGCGGCTGCCGCCCGCGCGAATCCCTTCTTCAACATCATGAACGCCGACCTCCAGCCAGCAATGACAGATCCGCCAGCGTGACGAACACGCCGACCGAGCCCGAGGCCGCGAGGTAACGCGGCTCCCAGTGCGGTTCGAACTTGCTCTTGAATGCGCGCAAGCCGCGGAAGTTGTAGAAGCGGCCGCCGAAGCGCCAGACCATCAGGCCGAGCCGGTGCCACGGCGACGGCATCTTCGCCGCCCCCATCCCCGAGAACGGCGCGATGCCCAGGCTCAGCTTGCGAAAGCCCGCTTCCTTCAGATGCAGCGCGAGCTGCGTAAACAGATACTCCATCGCGTACGGCGACGCGTCCGGCAGATGGCGCATCACACCGACCGTCGCCTCGGTATTGAGGTCGGTCGTCATGAACGTGACGAACGCGATCGGCTTGTCGGCCTGACGCACGAGCATCACCGACTGCGTCGCGAGATAACCGTCGTGGAACGCGGCCACCGAAAAGCTCTTCTCGCGCGCGTCGCGGCTGTCGAGCCAGCCGTCGGAGATGTCGCGCAGCTTCGGCAGCGCGACTGGCACGTCGCACGGCGCGATCACCTCGACCGCCAGCGCGTCCTTGTCGCCGCGGCGCAATGCGTAGCGCAGGTGCGAACGGTTCGAACCCTTGAGGTCGAACTGGTCGAGCGCGATATGCGCTTCCTCGCCGAGCTTCATCAGCGTGAGCCCCGCGTCGAGATACAGCGGCAGCGCATTCGCTCGCACCTGGTAGAACGCCGCGCGGCCGCTGTGCGCATGCGCGAGCGCGATGAACTTGCCGATCAGCGCCGGCCATTCTTCGCGCGGCCCGACCGGGTCGTGCAGCGCGGCCCACGTGCGGCCGTACTTCGCGTACATCAGGAACGCCTGGCGCGACTCCGAGAACAGGAACGACTTGTCGCCCATCAGCGCGAGGCCCGCATCGCTGCACTCCTGCGCGCGGATGATCCGCTCGGCGTCGAACAGGTCCTGCGGCACCGGCTTCACGAAACGGCCGGGGGCCGGGCGCAGCAGTTGCCACAGCGCGAACATCGCGACGAACACGCCGCTCGCGAGCGTCGCGCGCAGCGCACGCGGCGCGCGTGCGTCGAACGAGAAATGCGACCACAGGTCGCGCGTGTACGGCACGTCGCGGAACGCGAAGAACAGCACCCACACCGCCAGCATCAGCACCATCGTCACCGACACGAACCAGCTGACCGTGAAGCGCTCGGCGAGCAGCGACGAATGACGGTTGAAGCGGCGGCGGCTGACGAGCAGCAGCACCAGCAGCGTGCCGAGCACGCCGGCCTCGACGAACGCGAGGCCCTTCGCCAGCGACAGCGCGAGGCTCGCGAGCGTCAGCGCGAAGGTCATCCACCATGCGCCGTCGAGGCGGCGCAGCAATCCGCGCGCGACGAACAGCAGCGCGACGCCGAGCACGCTGCAGATCACCTGCGAGCCTTCGAGCACCCACAACGGCACGAGGTGGCGCAGGATCGCGATCCGGTGCCAGAACGCGGGTGTCGCGCTCGAGATCACCAGCATCCCGCCGACCGCGAACGTCACGAGGCTCAGGAACACCGGCGCGAGCTGCGACACGCGCGCGGCCTGCCGCGACACGAGCCGGCGCCGCAGCGCGCGGCCCTCGAAACCGGCCAGCAGGCCGGCCGACAGCACGAGCGGCACGCCGAAGTAGATCGCGCGATACGCGATCAGCGCGGCAACCATCGCATGCGCGGGCACTTCGCGGCCGAGCGTGAACACCATCGCGGCTTCGAACACGCCGATCCCGCCCGGCGTATGGCCGATCATCCCGAGCAGCAACGCGGCCGCGTAGACGGTGATGAAGGTCGGGAAGCCGACCGGCGCGGCCGGCAGCAGCACCCACAGCGTCAGGCCCGCCGCGACGACGTCGAGCACCGCGTACACAACCTGCGCGACGAGATCGCGCCGCGCGGGCACGTCGAACGACAGCCACTTGAAGCGCGTCACGACCGGGCGCGCGGTGTTGCCGCACATCACGACCATCGCGGCCAGCACCACGAGCAGCGCGGCGCCGCTCCACGTGAGCACGCCGGGTGCGACGTGCAGCATGGCGGCAAGCGCCTCCGGCACGCAAACCATGCCGACCGCCGTCATCAGCACCATCGCGAGCGCCAGCGTGCCGCTCGTGAATACCGTCATCCGGCCGATCTGCGCGGGCGTGACGCCCGACACGCCGTACACGCGCGCGCGGACCGCGCCGCCCGTCAGCGCGCCGAAACCGGTCGCGTTGCCGAGCGCGGATCCGGCGATCGCGCCGATCCACAGCGCGACGCGCGGCACCTTCGCGGCGACATAACGCAGGCCGACCGCGTCGCGGGCGACCAGCGCGAGATAGCTGAGCGCCGTCGCGGCCAGCGACGCGCCCCACTCGCCAACGGACATGTGACGCAACTGGCGGATCACCGACCGGTAGTCGACGGATTCCGACAGATGCTGGAAAACCACGATCAGCAGCAGGCCGATGCCGAGCGCGAGCAGCGGCGACAGCACGCGCTCATGGCGGATCAGCGCCCGGACACGAGCGATCACCGCCGCGGCACGGCCGGGCGAACCAGAGTGGCGGGAAGACATAGATTGTTCAGTGGTGGTGCATAGCGTGTCGCGGCGCAAGACGGCCAGGCGGCGACGAATCTGGTTGTTCTGCGTGGGCGGTCGGCCGAAGACGGAGGCAGGTGGCGCCTGAATCAGAACTTACGAGTATACGGAATTTATATTACAGAATCTTTCAGGTTCGCATTGTGCGGTTTTGTGGCGCGCGGGCGCGTAAACATCGCATCAAAATCGTGCGACCGAAAAACGCAAGGTGCGCATCATACCGGGAACCGGGTCCATTTTTTCATCGGATGAATGACTTGTGATGCATTTGGGAGAAATCTCCCGGGCGAGGCCCGACAGGCGAGGATGAAAACGTGACGGCGCGGGGCGTTTCGGGAATGGGGACAGGTTGATTCGGCGCGCTCGTATCCGCTTTCCACCGTGACGGAATCGCACTGCGTACCGTCACTTCGCCCGCTCATGCTCGCCCAACCCGATCGCCTTGTAGTCGTAAGTCGGATAGAACTCCGTCCGGTACGCCCCCCACGCCGTATCCTCGAGCACCCGATTGACCTCGCGCAGCCGCGACGCCGGCAACCTCAGCACGACGATCTGGCCGATCCCCATCGTCACGGCCCAGCTCACCACTTCGACGCCCGGCGGCGGAAACGCCTTGTAGAACCCCTGCTTCGCGAGCTGCGCGTTCAACTCGGCGAGCGGGCGCGACTGGTCGTGCTTCAGGAACACGGTCAGCAGCACCGCGTTGTCGGGCGTCGCGGCGGCCGTGCCGGCCGGCACGGTCGACGTTTGGCCAAAGGCCGGCGCGCCGCAGGTCGCGGTGGCCACCAGCGCTGCGGCGATCACGAGGGTTCGAATCGGGAAATGCGGGAAGGCCGGCATGACGCGCTCCCTGGCTGCGTGGATGGAGCCGCCATCATGCGCCGCCGCGCGCATCGCTGCCGGCAAGCGGCGTCGTCGAATTACGCTTCGCCGGCCCGCTCGCGCAGGATGTCGATGAACGCGCGCAGCTTCGCCGGCACGTGTTTGCGATTCACGTAATAGAGCCACATCGGTGGCAGCGTGCGGCATGCTCCCGGCAGCACCTCGACGAGCGTGCCGTCGCGCAGGTCCTGCTCGATGCGTTCGCGCATGAACGCAAATGCAATGCCGACACCCGCACGCGCCGCATCGATCACCGCGTCGGCATCGTTCGTCACGAACACGCCGTCCGGATCGAGATCGACGTCGCGGCGCCCGTCGTGCAGCAGCCACTTGTGCAGGCGCCCGCTCTCCGAAAACCGGAAGCGGATGCACGCATGACGCTCGAGCTCCGTAATCGACGCGGGCGCGCCGTACCGCGCCAGATAATCGGGCGACGCGACGAGCGCGCACGACAGCGCGGGCGCGATCCGCACGCCGATCATGCCCGGCTGCAGCCGGTCGGCAAGGCGGATCCCCGCGTCGAACCCGTCCTTCGCGATGTCGACCAGCTCGTTCTCGTAGCGGATTTCGAGCCGGACTTTCGGAAAGCGCTCACGGAACGCGGCGAGAACCGGCGCGATCACGAGCGAGCGCGCCAGCGGCAGCGCAGTCACGCGCAACAGCCCGCTCGGCTCGCTGCGCGCGTCCTTCAGCGCGTCGCGCGCCTGCATGACTTGCCGGTAGGCGGGCTCCGTCTGCTGCCAGTAGCGCTGCCCGGCTTCCGTCAGGCTCACGCCGCGCGTGCTGCGGTTGAACAGCTTCACGTTCAGCTCGCCCTCGAGCTGCCCGATCGCGAGGCTGACGGCGGCCGGCGTCAGGCCCAGCGCGGCGGCAGCCCGCGTGAAGTTGCCGGCCGTCGCGACGCTCATGAATACGTGCAGCCCGGCCATCGGATCGCGTCTGCCCATCATTAAAAAAACTTGAAACTCCTTCGAGCGGAATGCGGATTCTCCCATATACCGCGACGACCTACACTGGCCCTGCCGTCCCACTGGAGCCTCGAATGGACCCGCTCACCGCCGCGCTGCCGCTCGCAGCCGCCCGCCGCACGATCGAAGCCGCGCTCGCGCACGCCGCGTCGCTGCGGGTCGCGGGCGTCGCCATCGCGATCGTCGATGCCGGCGCGAACCTGCTCGCGTTCGTGCGCACCGACGACTGCTTTCTCGGCGCGATCGATCTGGCGCAGCGCAAGGCGCTGACCGCCGTCCGCTTCCGCGCATCGACCGGCTCGCTCGGCGCGATGTCGGGCGACGGCCCGCTGCGCGGCATCGAACACAGTCACGGCGGACTCGTCACGTTCGGCGGCGGCGAACCGCTCGTCGACGGCAACGGACGCTGCATCGGCGCCATCGGCGTATCGGGCGGCAGCGTCGACGAAGACACCGCGATCGCCCGACATTGCCGCGATCGCTTTCACGCAACGCTCCTCACCACAAGGTAAGCACATGGCACAGCAACGCATCCTCATCACCGGCGCGGGCACCGGCTTCGGCCGCGAAGTCGCGCTGCGGCTCGCCGAGCGCGGTCACGACGTGACGGCCGGCGTGCGCGTCACGACCGAGATCGACGAACTGGCGGCCGCCGCCGCGCAACGCGGCACCGCGCTGCGCGCGATCAAGCTCGACGTCACGTCCGCGCACGACCGGGCCCGTGCGGCCGAACTCGACATCGACGTGCTCGTGAACAACGCGGGGGTCGGCGAAGCCGGCGCGCTCGTCGACCTGCCGGTCGAGATCGTGCGCGAGTTGTTCGACGTCAACGTGTTCGGACCGCTCGAACTGACGCAGCAGATCGCGCGCGGGATGCTCGCGCGCCGGCACGGCAAGATCGTGTTCGTGTCGTCGATCGCGGGGCTGATCACGGGGCCGTTCACGGGCGCCTATTGCGCGTCGAAGCACGCGGTCGAATCGATGGCCGAGGCGATGCACGCCGAACTGGCACCGCACGGCATTCGCGTCGCGGTCGTGAACCCCGGCCCGTACAGCACCGGCTTCAACGACCGGATGATGGAGACGACGCGGCGCTGGCGCGATCCGGCCGTCCACACGGTGACGCCCGAGCGGCTGACGTTCCCGCTCGAACAGCACGATCCGGAGGAAATGATCGCGAAGATGGTCGACGTGATCGATAGGGACGGCGGCGCGTTCCGCAACCTGCTGCCGAAATCGTCGGAAGCGTTCGTGCGCGCCGAACAGGCGCGTGCGTGGGACCGGCAGCAATAACCTCTACGGCCGCGGGACGGCGGGTGGACCGCCGCCCACGCGGTCAGTACACGTCCCGCATGTAGCGCCGCGCCTTCGCGAGCCGCGCGACGTAATCGTTCGCGTCGTCGTCCGACATGCCGCCGTGCTCGGCGACGACCGCCTTCAGCGCCATATCGACGTCCTTGGCCATCCGCGCGGCGTCGCCGCACACGTAGAAGTGCGCGCCTTCTTCCAGCCACGCGAACAGCTCGGCACCCTGCTCGCGCATCCGGTCCTGCACGTAGATCTTGTCGGCCTGGTCGCGCGAGAACGCGAGATCGAGCCGCGTCAGGAAACCGCTGTCGTGCATCGCGCCGAGTTCGTCGCCGTAATAGAAATCGGTCTGCGCGTGCTGCTCACCGAAGAACAGCCAGTTACGCCCGCGTGCGCCGCGCGCCTGCCGCTCGTGCAGGAAGCCGCGGAACGGCGCGACGCCGGTGCCCGGGCCGACCATCACGATCGGCACGTCGCCGTTCACCGGCGGCCGGAAATGCGCGGACTTCTGCACGAACACGGGCACGCGGCCGTCGTCCGCACGATCGGCGAGGAAAGTCGACGCAACGCCTTTGCGTGCGCGCCGGCCGTTGTGATAACGCACGGCGGACACGGTCAGGTGGATCTCGCCCTGGTGCGCGCTCGGGCTCGACGCGATCGAATAGAGACGCGGCTGCATCCGCTTCAGCATCCCGACCAGCTCCGTGCCCGACAGCTCGACCGGAAACTCGTGCAGCACGTCCGCAAGCTGTTGTCCCCACAACCATTGCTTCAGGTCGCCCTTGCGTTCGTCGCCGAGCAGCGACTTCAGCGCGCCGTTCGCGCTGCGCGACGCGATGAACGCGAGCGTGTCCGGATGCGGGCGCGTAATGTCGAAGTGGCGCGCGAGCGCATCGCCGAGCCGCACGTCGCCGACGCCCGCGATGGATACGGGCGCATCGGCTTTCAGCGCGGTGACGGACAGCAGCTCGTCGACCAGCTCCGGGCAGTTGGTCGGCCACACGCCGAGCGCGTCGCCGGTTTCGTATTCGAGGTTCGCGCCTTCGGTCGACAGCGACACATAACGCGTGTCCTTCGCGGCGCCCGGACGATTGAGCCGCAGGTTCGCGACGAGCTTCGACGGTGCCGGATGCGCCTTCGTCGGCAGCAGCCCCGACGGGCTCATCCCGCCGGTCGGCACCGCGTGCAGCGCGGCGTCCGCCTCCTTGATCCGCGCGACGACGCGTTCGAGCCACTGGTCGGCATCGCGCTGGAATTCGACGTCGCAATCGACGCGCGCGCACAGGCGCGCCGCGCCGAGTTCCGCCAGCCGCGCATCGAGCCGGCGGCCGTGGCCACAGAACTGGTCGTAGTTGCGATCGCCGAACGCAAGCACCGCGAAGTGCACGCCGTCGAGGCGCGCGGCGCTGCCGGCCTGCAGCGCGTCCCAGAACTCGGTGCCGTTGTCGGGCGCATCGCCGTCGCCGAACGTGCTCGTCATCAGCAGCACGTATTGCGCGCCGGCAAGCGATGCGACCGGATAGTCGGACATGCACGCGGTGCGGATCTCGAAACCCGCGTTCATCAACAGCGTCGCGTAGTCCTCGGTCAGCGATTCGATGTTGCCGGTCTGCGATGCCCACAGCAGCACGACCTTCGGGCGCGTGCGCACGATCCGCACGCCGCCGCCGGCGTCGGCCGACTGGGCCGGCGTTACGGCATCCAGCGCGTGTGCATGGGCGGGCGCCGAGCGGCTGAACAAACCGGCGAGCATCCCGTCGAGCCAGAACCGCACCGGCGGCGTGAGCGGCGCGCCGGCCGGCAGCACGGGCACGCTGCCCTCGCGCCGGCCCGCGCTCGCCCTCAACCCGCTGACGAGGCCGGCCACATACAGCCGCTCGGTGTCGGTCAACGGCGGCGGCGCGAGATCGGCGACGCCGAGCGCGGCCGCGAAAGTGTCGATGTCTGCCATGTCGGATTCCTGTGAAGCAGTGGCCTGCACCATCGCCGGCGCGGGCCGCGCGTCGTCGGCGCATGCATCGGGTTGCGCCGTGCCGTCGTCGTCGGACGCGAACGCATCGGTCTCGACGCGGCGCAGCGCGACCGCGCAATATTTCAGTTCGGGTTGCTGCGATTCGGGATCGATCGCGTCGTTCGTCACCGCGTTGATGCACAGGTCGTCGCCGTACACGTCGTTCCAGTGCATCGGCGCGAAGCAGTTGCCGCGCTGCACGCGCTCGGTGACGACGGCCGGCAGCACAGCGCGGCCGCGCGCCGAACGGATCTCGACGCTGTCCTTCGCGGCGATGCCGAGCGCGCTCGCGTCGTCCGGGTGAAGCTCGACGAACGGACGCGGGTTCAGCTTGTTCAGCATCGCGACCTTGCCCGTCTTGGTCATCGTGTGCCATTGATGCTGCAGCCGCCCGGTGTTCAGCACGATCGGGAACGTGTCGTCGGGCAGCTCGGCCGGATCGACATGCGGCCGCGCGAAGAAGCGCGCCTTGCCCGACGGCGTCGGGAACGCAATGCGCGGCGCGTCGCTCTCGTCTGCCACCGTGCGCAACGTCTGGCTCACGCCGTCGTTCAGGTAGCGGATCGGGTGCCGCTCGCGCGCGGTGCCCGGTGCGACCGGCCACTGCACGGGCCCGTCGCGCAGCGCCGCGTGGCTCGCGCCGCGCAGGTCGTAACCGGTCGCCGGATTCGAGAAACGGACGATCTCGTCGAACACGTCGGCCGCCGACGCATAGTCGAACGCGTCGCCGAAACCCATCGCACGCGCGACTTCCGCGACGATGCGCCAGTCGGGCAGCGCGTCGCCGGGCGGCGCCACGGCGGCGCGCATCAGCGTCATGTTGCGCTCGGAGTTGACCATCACGCCGTCGCCCTCGGCCCACAGCGCGCCGGGCAGCAGGATGTCCGCGTAGCGGTTGGTCTCGGTGTCGAGGAACGCGTCCTGCGCGATCACGAGCTCCGCCGCCTGCAAGCCGGCGATCACGTTCTGCCGGTTCGGCACGGTCGCGACCGGGTTCGTGCAGACGATCCAGCACGCCTTGATGTCGCCGGCCGCCATCCGCGAGAACAAGTCGACGGTGCCCTGGCCGGTTTCCTTGCGCAGCGTGCCGGCCGGCCCGCGCCACAGATTCTCGACGAAGCGCCGGTCGTCGTCGGACAGCACCGAGCGCTGGCCCGGCAGCCCCACGCCCATGTAGCCCATCTCGCGCCCGCCCATCGCGTTCGGCTGGCCGGTCAGCGAGAACGGCCCGCTGCCGGGGCGGCAGATGCGGCCGGTCGCGAGATGCAGGTTGCAGATCGCGTTGGTGTTCCACACGCCGTGCGTGCTCTGGTTGAGCCCCATCGTCCAGCAGCTCATCCACTCCGGTGCGTCGCCGATCCATTGCGCGGCCGTGCGCAGGTCGGCTTCCGCGAGCCCCGTGATCGCCGCGACGCGCTCGGGCGTGTAGTCGGCGAGAAACGCGGGCATCGCGTCCCAGCCTTCGGTGTATGCGTCGATGAACGCGCCATCGGTGCGGCCGTTCGCATGCAGCAGGTGCAGCAGCCCGTTCGTCAGCGCGAGATCGGTGCCCGGCCGGATCTGCAGGAACAGGTCGGCCTTGTCGGCCGTGCCGGTGCGGCGCGGATCGACGACGATCAGCTTCGCGCCGGCCTTCACGCGATCCATCATCCGCAGGAACAGGATCGGGTGGCAATCGGCCATGTTCGCGCCGATCACGAAAAACAGGTTCGCGCGATCGAAGTCCTGATACGACCCGGGTGGGCCGTCCGCGCCCAGCGACTGCTTGTAGCCGGTGCTCGCGCTCGCCATGCAGAGGCGCGAGTTCGACTCGATGTTGTTGGTGCCGACGAAGCCCTTCGCGAGCTTGTTGACGAGATACTGCGCCTCGATCGACATCTGCCCCGACACGTAGAACGACAGCGCGTCGGGGCCGTGCGCATCGAGCACCGCGCGCAGGCGGCGCGCGGTCTCGGCGATCGCGTCGCGGGCCGGCAGCGGCACGAGGTCGTCCTCGCGCGCGCGGCGCACGAACGCGCGGTCGAGCCGCCCCGAGCGGCGCAGCGCGACGTGCGCCGACGAACCCTTCGTGCACAGCCGCCCGAAGTTGGTCGGATGGTCGGCGTCGCCGGACACCTTGACGACCTCGCCATCCTCGACGTGCAGCACCATCCCGCAGCCGACGCCGCAGTACGGGCACACGCTCTTGACGGGGGTGGCGGTCATGCGCGCTCCGGGACGGTCAGGCCGCGATCCACACGAAGCCGTCCTCGACCCGCGACGGATACGCGCTCACCGACTGCTCCGGCGCTTCGAGGCACTCGCCGGTGCGCAGGTCGAAATGCTGCTTGTACAGCGGCGACGCGACGACAACACGCTCGCCGAGGCTGCCGATCAGCCCGCGCGACATCACGGCCGCCTGCGACACGGGGTCGACGTTGTCGATCGCGAACACGCCGCCGTCGGCATGCGCGACGTGAAATACCGCGACCTGCTCGCCGTTGACGAGCGCGCACACGCCGGTGTTCGGCACGATGTCGTCGAGCGGGCACACACGGGTCCAGGACAGCGGAAGACGATCGTTCATGATGAGCTCCTTGGAAAAGACGCTGGTGTCGGTCAGGGTCAAACGGTTGCGGATTCGGTCACGGCCTGCGTCGCGCCTTCGACAACGACGGGAATCGTCACGGGCTTGCCGCGCACGCGCTCGCCGGGCGTCGCGGGGCGAATCTGGCCGCGCGTCTCGACGAATTCAATGTTCGCGTCCGGCGCGTCGCTGTTCACGAAGTGGCGGAAGCGCTTGCGCGTCTCGGGATCGGTCACGGCCTTCTTCCATTCGCATTCATAGGTGTCGACCACATGCTGCATGTCGGCTTCGAGTTCGGCCGCGATCCCGAGCTTGTCGTGCACGACGACGTCGATCAGGTAGTCAAGGCCGCCTTCGAGGTTGTCGCGCCATACGCTCGTGCGCTGCAGGCGGTCGGCCGTGCGCACGTAGAACATCAGGAAGCGGTCGATGTAGCGGACCAGCGTCGCGCGGTCGAGGTCGGACGCGAGCAGTTCCGCGTGGCGCGGCTTCATCCCGCCGTTGCCGCACACGTACAGGTTCCAGCCCTTCTCGGTCGCGATGATCCCGACGTCCTTGCCCTGCGCTTCCGCGCATTCGCGCGTGCAGCCCGACACGCCGAACTTGATCTTGTGCGGCGCGCGCAGGCCCTTGTAGCGGTTCTCGAAGTCGATCGCGAGACCGACCGAATCGTCGACGCCATAGCGGCACCACGTCGAGCCGACGCACGACTTCACGGTACGCAGCGCCTTGCCGTACGCGTGGCCCGATTCGAAGCCGGCCGCGATCAGCTCTTCCCAGATCGACGGCAGTTGCTCGACGCGCGCGCCGAACAGGTCGACGCGCTGGCCACCGGTGATCTTCGTGTAGAGCCCGTACTTCTGCGCAACCTGGCCGACCGCGATCAGCCCTTCCGGCGTAACCTCGCCGCCCGGCATGCGCGGCACCACCGAATACGTGCCGTCGCGCTGGATGTTCGCGAGGTAGTAGTCGTTCGAATCCTGCAGCCCGGCATGTTCCTTCTTCAGCACGAACTCGTTGAAGCACGACGCGAGGATGCCCGCGACGGCCGGCTTGCACACGTCGCAGCCGAGCCCGTGGCCGTGCTTCGCGAGTAGTTCGTCGAACGTCGTGATGCGCTCGACTCGGATCAGGTGGAACAGCTCCTGGCGCGAATGCGGGAAGTGCTCGCAGATATGGTTGTTGACCGCGAGGCCCTGCTTCTTCATCTCGGCCTTCATGATCTGCGTGACGAGCGGCACGCAACCGCCGCACGACGTGCCGGCGCCCGTGCACGACTTCAGCGCGCCGAGGCTCGTCGCGCCGTCGGCGACCGCCGTGCAGATCTGCGACTTCGACACGTTGTTGCACGAGCAGATCTGTGCGCCGTCCGGCAGCGCGTCGACACCGATCGCCGGCTTCGCGACACCGTCCGACGACGGCAGGATCAGGAATTCGGGCGACTCGGGCAACTCGATGCGGTTCAGCATCATCTGCAGCAGCGTGCCGTATTCGGCCGCGTCGCCGACCATCACCGCGCCGTGCAGGAACTTGCCGCAATCGGACACCACGAGCTTCTTGTAGACCTGGCGGCGCTCGTCCGCGTACTGGTAGGTGCGGCTGCCGGCCGTCGTGCCGTGCGCGTCGCCGATGCTCGCGACGTCGACACCCATCAGCTTCAGCTTCGTGCTCATGTCGGCGCCCGCGAACGCGGCCGTGCCCGTCTCGTCGGCGCTGCCGGCGAGCTGCTTCGCGACCACGCGCGCCATGTCGTAGCCAGGCGCGACCAGGCCGTACACCATGCCGTTCCATGCCGCGCATTCGCCGATCGCGTAGATGTCGGCGTCGCTGGTGCGGCATGCGTCGTCGATCGCGACGCCGCCGCGCGGGCCGGTTTCGAGCCCGCAGGCACGCGCCAGTTCGTCGCGTGCGCGAATGCCGGCGGAGAACACGATCATGTCGGCGTCGAGATGCGTGCCGTCGGCGAACGCCATCCGGTGCGTGCCTGCTTCGCCGTCGACGATCTCGAGCGTGTTCTTGCCCGTATGCACGCTCACGCCGAGCGCCTCGATCTTCGCGCGCAGCATCCGGCCGCCGCCGTCGTCGACCTGCACGGCCATCAGCCGCGGCGCGAATTCGACGACGTGCGTATCGAGCCCCATGTCGCGCAGCGCCTTCGCGCATTCGAGGCCGAGCAGCCCGCCGCCGACCACGACGCCGCGCTTCGCGTGCGTGCCGCACGCCTGCATCGCTTCGAGATCCTCGATCGTCCGGTACACGAAGCAGCCCGCGCGATCATGCCCCGGCATCGGCGGCACGAACGGGCGCGAACCCGTCGCGAGCACCAGCTTGTCGTACGCGAGCGTTTCGCCCGACACGAGCGTGACCGTGTGCGCGGCGCGGTCGATCGACGCGACGCATGCGTTCAGGCGCAGGTCGAACTGCGGATGACGCTCGAAGAAGCCGGGTTCGACGAGCGACAGGTCGTCCGCCGACTTGCCCGCGAAGAATTCCGACAGGTGCACGCGATCGTAGGCCGGGCGCGGTTCCTCGCCGAGCACGGTGACCTGCAGTGCGCCCGCCGCGCCCGCTTCCGCCGCGACGCATTCGAGGAGCTTGTGGCCGACCATGCCGTGGCCGATGACGATGAGTTTCATGATGACGTTTCCTTCGGTCGATCAGTTGGCGACGCTGCCGGCGGCCAGCGCGCGGTCGCGCAGCTCGGCTTCGCGTGCCTTGTGTTCGTCGCTGAAGCGCACGGCCATCGCGCACAGCGCGGTCGCGGTGACGGCGAGGCCGAGCACGCTCAGCGTGTGCTGCACGTCGCCGACGCCCTTCAGCAGGAAGCTCGCGGCGACTGCGCCGACGTTGCCGCCCGCGCCGACGATCCCCGCGACGCCGCCGAGCGCCTTGCGGTCGATGAACGGCACCAGTGCGTAGGTCGCGCCGCACGCCATGTGCGTGAAGAGGCCGAAGGTCAGCATCGCGACGAGTGCGATGCCGATGCTTTGCGCATGCGAGAACCAGATCAGCCCGAGCCCTTCGCCGACGATCAGCGCGCACAGCAGCGTCGCGCGCACGTCGAGGCTGCGCCGCGCGGCGATCTTGTCGGACAGCCAGCCGCCGAGCGCGCGGGCGAACAGCGCGAGCAGCCCGAACAGGCCGACCGCGAAACCCGCGTCCTTCAGCGACAGGTTGAAGTGATCGACGTAGTACAGCGCGGCGATGTTGTGGATGAACACCTCGACGCCGAAGCACGCGCCGTACGTGACGAACAGCATCCACACGCGATAGTTGCCGCACGCGGCGAAGAAGCTCGCCCAGCCGCCCTTCTTGCCGCTGTCGACCGTCACGCCTTCCTTGCGCAGCGCGATCACGTCGCCTTGCGGGCAATCCTGCGTGAAGCGCCAGTACGCCCACGCCATCACGAGCATCGCGACGCCCGGCACGACCAGCGCGATGCGCCACGACGAGTCATCGCCGAAGCCGAGCATCAGGCCGGCGGCAACCAGCAGCGGCATCAGCGCCTGCGTCGCGCCCGCACCCGCATTGCCCCAGCCGGCCGTCGTCGCGTTCGCGGTACCGACCACGTTCGGCGCGAACATCACCGACGTGTGGTACTGCGTGATCACGAAGCCCGCGCCGATCGCGCCGATACCGAGGCGGCAGATCAGGAACGACAGGTAGTCGTGCGTGAACGACACGGCGAACACGGGGATCGCGCCGAGCAGCAGCAGGCCGACATACACGCGGCGCGGGCCGAAGCGGTCGCACAGCGGGCCGACCAGCAGCCGGACGGCGATCGTCGCGGCCACCGCGGCGATGTTGATGTTGGCGACCTGTGCGGCCGTCAGGTGAAATTCGCGCGCGATGAGCGGCATCAGCGGCGCGCACGCGAACCACGCGAAGAAACAGACGAAGAACGCCATCCACGTCAGGTGGAACGCGCGCATCGGCGCGGTGCGGAAGCTGAAGAGATCGATACGGGTAGCTTTGTCGGTCATGTCATCCGCCAAACGAAAAACGGCGTCCTGCACACCCGGTCTCGTCGAGACCCGATGTGTAGGACGCCGTTGCCCATGAAGCCCGTTGCCGGGCGCGTCTGTAATCGGTACTGCGGACGAATCGCCGTTGATCCGCCCGAACCAGCTTACGCAAACGCCGTGCCATGTCGGTCCGAATCGGGCCGGCAGCCCCGCCGCGCAAGGCTCGCCGGCCAGCGCGCGAGGCCGTCCGGCCCGCGGCGCGCGATGCGCCGTGATGCAGCGAGGCACAGATGTGGTGCGCTGCAGCACTGTCGCCGTGCGACATCGCGGTGCGTGCTGGCGGGGCACGATGCACGCCGTTGCGGCATGGCGTCTGCCCGCGCGCGGCAGTCGCAGGCAGGTCTGCGGCCGTCTCGTGTTGCGTTGCGCGACGCGCCCGCCGCGCGTGTTGGCGGCTGGCCCGGATATTGCTGAACCTTCTGCATCACACCGGCAACGGCGCCGGTGGGCAGTCCCCGCAAACCTTGCCCGTCGATCAAGACGGGCCCATCCGGACAACGGCGTCCCCCCGTGCGCGGCACGGCCGGACGCCCGTGTGCTTCGACCGCCCGCCGCCACGCCGACAATGCATTAACGACCGCCGCACGCACGCGGCACTGGAACACGACATGACGACTGGCAAAGTCACGCTGCTGGGCGCCGGCCCCGGCGATCCCGATCTCCTCACGCTGAAGGCCGTGAAGGCGCTGGCCGCCGCCGACGTGCTGCTGCTCGACGATCTCGTCGCCCCCGGCATCGTCGAACTCGCACCGCAGGCGCGCGTCATCCGCGTCGGCAAGCGCGGCGGCTGCCGCTCCACGCCGCAGGCGTTCATCGAGCGGCTGATGCGCCGCTACGCGCAGCGCGGCGCGCACGTGGTCCGTGTGAAAGGCGGCGACGCGCTGCTGTTCGGGCGCGCCGGCGAAGAACTCGCGACGCTGCGCGCCGCCGCGATTCCGGTCGAGATCGTCAACGGTATTTCGTCGGGATTCGCGGCCGCCGCGAGTCTCGGCATCTCGCTCACGCACCGCGAGCACTGCCAGGGCGTCACGTTCGTCACCGCGCACCGCCAGGACCACGGCGAACCCGACTGGTCGCGACTCGCGGCGACCGGCACCACGCTCGCGATCTACATGGGGATGAGCCGTGTCGACAGCATCGCCGCGGGCCTGCTCGCCGCGCTGCCGGCTGCGACGCCGGCCGCGGCCGTGCAATGGGCCGGCACGCCCGACGAACGCCGCTGGACCGGCACGCTCGGCGGTCTCGCGCGCGGCATCGACGAAGCGCGGCTCGGCAGCCCGGCCGTGATCCTCGTCGGCGGGGCGATCGGCGAAGCCGCCGTGCAGTGCGCGGATGCCGCCGGCGAAGCGGCGCTGTCCAGGGCCGCCTAGCATGCGCGGCATCGCGCGGCTTCAGCCGCTCCCCCTTGCCGTCAACGCCGGCCGCGCTTGCGGCCGGCATCCATCGTTCGCGCCCGGCACCAAAGCTTCGCCGCCCCTGCTGCTCGCCTCATGAGTTCGTCTGCCCCATCCGCCCGCCTGCGCGTGCTGCTCGTCACCGACACCGACAAGCCGATCGGCGAACTCGGCGACGCGCTCGCGCGCCTCGGCTACGAGATGCTGAACGACGTCGCGACGCCCGCGCGCCTGCCGGCGGCCGTCGAGGAGCAGCGCCCCGACGTCGTGATCATCGATACCGATTCGCCGTCGCGCGATACGCTCGAGCAACTCGCGGTGATGCATGCGACCGCGCCGCGCCCGGTGCTGATGTTCAGCCACGACGGCGACCAGGCGCTGATCCGCGCGGCAGTCGGCGCGGGCGTCAGCGCGTATCTCGTCGAAGGTTTGTCGGCCGAGCGCCTTGCGCCGATTCTCGAAGTCGCGCTCGCGCGCTTCTCGCACGACGATGCGCTGCGCCGCCGGCTCGCCGACGTCGAGCGCGAACTCGCCGAGCGCAAACTCATCGATCGCGCGAAACGCGTGCTGATGGACCAGCGCAGGCTGTCCGAGCACGATGCGTACGCGGCGCTGCGCAAGCGCGCGATGGATCAGGGCCTGCGCATCGTCGACGTCGCGCGGCAACTGCTCGACGCGACACCTCAGCCATGACCGCCATGAATACTTCGCCCCCCGCCGCGCCGGAACGCGCGCATCTTCGCCTCGGGTTCGTCGCGCTGAGCGACGCGGCCCCGCTGATCGTCGCGCAGCGCCTGGACCTCGGCGCACCGCACGGCCTGACGCTCGAACTGCACCGTCAGCCGTCGTGGGCCGCCGTGCGCGACAAGCTGCTGAGCGGCGAGCTCGACGCCGCGCATGCGCTGTACGGGCTCGTTTGCGGGCTGCAGCTCGGCATCGGCGGCCCGCAGGCCGACATGGCCGCGCTGATGGTGCTGAACCGCAACGGCCAGGCAATCACGTTTTCGCGCAGCCTCGCCGATGCGTACCGAGAAAGCGGCAGCGTGCGCGCGGCCCTCGCGACGCTCGGCCGCAAGCCGCTCCTCGCACAGACGTTCCCGACCGGCACGCACGCGATGTGGCTGAATCACTGGCTCGCGTCGCACGGCGTCGATCCATTGCGCGACGTGCGCAGCGTCGTGATCCCGCCGCCCGAGATGGTCGCCGCGCTCGCGAACGGCGAACTCGACGGCTTCTGCGCGGGCGAGCCGTGGCATGCGGTGGCCGACGCCTGCGGCGCGGGCCGGACCGTCGCCGTCACGAGCGAGATCTGGCCCGATCATCCGGAGAAGGTGCTCGCGGCCCGGCGCGACTTCGTCGCACTGTATCCAGCCACCACGCGCGCGCTGATCCGCACGCTCGTCGATGCGTGCGCGTGGCTCGACAGCCCCGCGCACCGCCGTGAGGCGGCCGACTGGCTCGCGTCGCCCGACGCGCTCGGCGTGCCGGCCCGGCTGATCGCGCCGCGCCTGCTCGGCGACTACGGCGCGGGGCCTTACGCCGAGCCGCCGCTGCCGATCCGCTTCCACGACGGCGGCGCCGTGAACCGGCCCGATCCGCTCGAAGCCCGGTGGTTCCTGTCGCAATACCGGCGCTGGGGCATGCTCGACGGTTCGCACGACGACACGGAAATCGCCGCGGCGATCGCGCAGACCGCGTTGTATGATGCTGCGGTCGCCGAAGGCGGCGCACCGGGCCCGTCGCGGGTTTGATGCGCGCCGCGTGATGCATGCGGCGCGCGCGCCGGCGCGACACCACGCCGCTCCGGCCACCCGGGCGACACCGCATGGCCACTCCGTCCCCGATCCGAATCGATGCCGAAACGAACGCACGCGCCGCTCGACGTGCTGCTCACCGAAATCCGCGCCTGCCGCGTCTGCGAAGCCGACCTGCCGCTCGGCCCGCGCCCCGTCGTGCGCGCCCATCGTGACGCGCAAATCCTGATCGTCGGACAGGCGCCGGGCGCACGCGTCCATGCGAGCGGCATCCCGTGGGACGACGCGAGCGGCAAGCGGCTGCGCGACTGGCTCGGCGTCGACGCCGACACCTTCTACGACGAAACGCGTTTCGCGATCGTGCCGATGGGCTTCTGCTACCCGGGCCGCGGCGCGAGCGGCGACAACCCGCCGCGTCCCGAATGCGCGCCGCTGTGGATCGACCGGCTGATCGCCGAGCTGCCGTCGATCCGGCTGACGCTGCTGGTCGGCCAGTACGCGCAGCGGCATTTCCTGCGCGACACGCGCAAGTCGACGCTCACCGACACCGTGCACGCATGGCGCGACTACGGCCCCGACGTGCTGCCGCTGCCCCATCCGTCGCCGCGCAACCAGGCGTGGTTCAAGCACCATCCGTGGTTCGACGCCGACGTCGTGCCCGAGCTGCGCCGCCGCGTGGCACCGCTGCTCGACCGATGAACAAAACCACCGGCGGCGTCGCGATGCTTCGCGGCGCGCCCGAACCCCCGATACACACCCCATGAACGATACCGTCACCGCCCCCGACATCGACTTCGCCTGCACCGGCTGCGGCGGATGCTGCCGCGACCTGCGCATTCCCCTGACGATCGGCGAGGCGATCGCGTGGCTGCGGCGCGGCGGTCACGTGGAGTTGCTGTGCGACGCGATGCCATGGCTCGTCGAACCCGAGCCCGACAATGCGTTCGCCGCCTACAAGCGCGCCCGTTCGACCCCCGCGCTCAGCGGCTCGCTGCCCGTGCGTGTCACGGTCGTGCTCACCGCCGCCCATGCAGGGCCCTGCCCGAACCTGCGCGACGACCTGCGCTGCGCGATCTACGACGAACGCCCACTCGTGTGCCGGATCTACCCGGCCGAGATCAATCCGTTCGTGCCGCTGACGCCCGGCGGCAAGGAATGCCCGTCCGACGCATGGCAGCAGACGCCGCTGATCCGCGGTGGCACGATCGTCGACGCCGACACGCGCGAGAGCATCGCACGCTCGCGAGCGGCGAGCGAAGCCGAGACGCCGCTGCGCGCACGGCTGTGCGCGGTGCTGGGGATCGACACGGCGGCCGTGGCCAATGAAGGGTTCGTGATTCATGCGCCGCCCGCGCCCGCGCTGCTCGCCGCGCTGGCGGATCTGCTCGCGACGCCGACGGTGGCCGCCGACGACACGCTCGCATGGACGCTGGTGTCGAACCGCGCGGCGACGACGGATGCACTCGCGTCGGTCGACGCGTCGAGCCAGCTTGCCGCTAGCCTGGCGGGCCCGGACGCCCGCTATCTCGGCTTCCATCCGGACGCCTGATCGCCGCCGGGCGCGGCCGCCGCACATTCCGGCCGCGCCCGGTTCGCTGTACCATCGCGGCTCAACCGCGTCACGAACAGCAGAATCCTTCATGCCCTCCACCGCCCCGCCGCGCCTGTACGGGATGCCCGAACGCAGCGACCGGCTCGATTTCTACATCCGCGACCAGGCGTCGCGCCAGGCGATCACCGAGCCGCACCGGCACGCGTATTTCCAGATCCAGTTCAATCTCGGCGGCGACACCGAACAGCGGATCGGCGGCGTCACGCGGCCGTTTCCGCGCGGCGCGCTCGCTTTCGTGCTGCCGCACCGCGAGCATCTGATCCCGCATCCGGAAGGCGCGCACTTCATCGTGATCAACTTCAGCCAGGCATTCCTGCGCGCCGATCTCGACGTCGATCCGCTCGATCTCGAGGATGTGCCCGCGCAGCGCTTTCCCGAGCTGACGCCGTTCCGCTTCCAGGAACATCTCGACTTCATCCTGACCGGCGACACCTACGACGAAGCGCGCCGCCTCGCGCTGTGCATGCTCGACACCGATCGCGTGCGCACCTTCGGCTCGACCACGCTGCTGCGCGGCTACCTGCTGCAGTTGATCGGGCTCGTCTGCACGCAATACGCGGGCGCACTCGACAAGCTCGCGCAGCGCGGCGCCCAGCGCGCGGGCCGGCGCGACGCACTCGCCCGCGTGCTGCGGCACGTGCGCGCGAACCTGACCCGCGAGGACCTGACGCTCGCCGCGACCGCCGAGGCCGCGTTCCTGTCGCCGAACTACCTCGCGCACCTGGTCCGCAAGGAAACCGGCAGCACGTTCACCGATCTCGTGACCGAGCGCCGGATCGCGCTCGCGCAATCGCTGCTGGCCCATACGAGCCGGCGCATCGCGGACATCGCGCGCTCGGTCGGCTTCCGCGACGAAGGGTATTTCGCGCGGCGCTTTCGCGCGCGGGTCGGCGTGTCGCCGAAGGCCTACCGCGACGCGAACGCCGCGTTGCCGGCCGGCGACGACGCGCCGGCGGCCGCCGACGCGTAGTTTTGTCCCGGTAAAACGCACTTGCGTCGCATCCGGCCGCACGCGCGTCCGGTATCGTTGCATGCATGCCGGCCCGTGCGCCGCACGGGCGCCGGCATCCGTCTTCCTACCGAACGAGGCCATCCGATGTCCGCCTATGTCATCGACGCCGCCGAGCGTCCTTCCGTCGAAGTCGAACAAGCGTCCGCGCGCTTTCCGGTGCGCCGCGTATTCTGCGTCGGCCGCAACTACGCCGACCACGCCCGGGAAATGGGCGCCGATCCCGACCGCGAACCGCCGTTCTTCTTCACGAAGCCGGCCGACGCGATCGTCCCGGCAAGCGGCACCGTCCCGTATCCGCCGCTGACGAACGACCTCCATCATGAGATCGAACTGGTGGTCGCGATCGGCAAGGACGGCCGCTCGATCGACCCGGCCGACGCGCTGTCGCACGTGTGGGGCTACGGCGTCGGCGTCGACCTCACGCGCCGCGACCTGCAGGCCGAAGCGAAGAAGCTGAGCCGTCCGTGGGACTGGGCGAAGGGCTTCGACGCGTCGGGCCCCGTGACCGCGCTGCGCGCGGCCGCGGCCACCGGCCACCCGGCAACGGGCCGCGTCTGGCTCGCGGTCAATGGCGAAACGCGTCAGCAAGGCGATCTGGCCGACATGATCTGGGCCGTGCCCGACGTCATCGCGTACGTGTCGCGCTCGGTCGAGCTGAAGGCCGGCGACCTGATCTTCACCGGCACGCCGGCCGGCGTCGGCGCACTGCAGCCGGGCGACCGCGTGACGGGCGGCGTCGACGGCGTCGCGACGTTCGAGTTCGTGATGGGCGCGAAGCCCTGACGACGCGGGCATGGCGGCCGTCCGTCCGGTAGCCGCCATGCCCTGTCCCGCTTCCGGTCAGTCGTAGCGGCGCAGGAACGTGTCGACGACGGCCGGCGGATTCAGCGCTTTCACCGATTCGTTTTCCAGTGCCTCGGCCGCATCGTCGTCGCTGATCGACACGAACAGCGTGATGGCCACCCTGGCCTCGCCCGTGCCGAACAGGCCCTCGCGATCGAGCAGCCGCAACGCCTCGATCATGTCCGCGTGGAGTTGCCGGGAAAATTCCGCGAATCTCGACCGGACAAACTGCGGGCTCAGCACGGCATCGGCCAGCTTTCCGCAGATTGCATTGAACGGCGACGCTTCCGCCGCCGCGTACGCCCACTCGGAAAAGCCCCACGTGTACCACGGGTCCCGATCGTCATCGGCGATCGCCTGTTGCGCGCGGATCCGGCTCAGCCCTTCGACCGAATTGGCCGCCGGCACCACCGTCATCGCGCCGCTGTCCGTATAAAGCGCGAACGCGTAGAAATGCTCGTCCGGGTGCAGCGCGCGCAGCGCGTTGAAGGTGGCCCGCGCAGCGTCGGCAATTTCCCGCTGGAAATCAGAAAAGTCGTCCATCGTTACCTCGTCCATTCGCCCTTCGCATGCGTCGGGGAATACGGCTTGCGGAGGGTTCGTCGTCTCCCGACCTGGGCCGAATTGTCCGCCAATCGCCTGTCACACGGTAGCGGGCCCGCATTTCCGCGCTTCGGTGTGCCGCGCCCGCGTTCACCGCCCGGCGTCCCGCGCATCGAACACGTGCACGCAGACCGCGGCCACCAGCGCAATCGCGGCCGACAGCAGCATCATCGCGAGCGGCGCATAACCCGCGTTGCCGGCCGTCAGCACCGCGCCGGTCAGCGACGAAAGCGCGGCGCCGCCGGCGATCGTCATCGCGCCGGCCAGCCCCGATGCGCTGCCCGCCAGATCCGGACGCACCGACACCGCGCCGGCATGCGCGCCAGGATTACTCAGCCCGTTGCCGATGCCGACCAGCACGCACGGCCCGAACCATGCGATCGGATGCGTCGCGCCGCCGGACACGAGCGCGAGCGCGATCAGCGGCCCCGCGCACGCGACGACGCGCCCGCACAGAATCGTCGTGGCCAGCGCGAAGCGGCGCGCGTAACGCGCGGCCAGAAAGCTGCCGCACACGAAACCGGCCGTGATCGTCCCCATGTAGAAGCCGATCTCCGCCGGCGCGATGCCGAACACCGTTTTCGCGGCGAGCGGCGCGCCGGCCAGGAATGCGTAGAACGAGCCGGTCGAAAACGCCATGCACAGCGCGTAGGCCCAGAAACGGCGCGCACGGAGCAGCGCCGGATACGCGCGCAGCTGCCGCCCGAGGCTCGACGACCGGTTCGTATGGGTTTCGACGAGATCGAACGCGCACCAGCCGAACAACGCGATGCCGGCCGCGCCGAGCAACCAGAAGCTCGCGCGCCAGCCGACCGACTGGTCGAGCCCGCCGCCGAGCGTCGGGCCCAGCATCGGCGCGAATGCGGCCGCCATCGCCGCATAGCCGATCCGGCTCGCAGCACGGCTGCCACCACCGGCGTCGCGGATCGTCGCCATCGACACGGGATAGACCGACGTGATGGCCGCCTGCATCAGCCGGCATGCGAGAAACACGCGGATATCGGTCGCCATCGCGCAGCCGAGCGATCCGAGCGCGAACACGCCGACGCTCGTCAGCACGATCGGCCGTCGCCCGAACCGGTCCGACAGCGGCCCCATCACGAACTCGAGCGACGCGGCCACCGCCGCGTAACCGCCGAGCGACAGCGCGACGAGCGCATAGTCGGCGCGCAGGTCGCGTGCGATTGCCGGCAGCGACGGCAGGAACAGGCTCAGCGGCAGCACCGAGAACGCGCACAGCAAGATGAGCGTCGCGTGTCTCGGCGACGCCGGTTCGGAAGCGATCGGCAGGTTCGTTTGCAAGCGGATGCCCTCCGCGCACGCGCCGCATGGCCGTGCGCAATGCAAAAAAAAGCCCCCGAACGAGTCGGGGGCGCAGGGGTGCCGGCGCGGTGCCGCTACCGGACCCTGCGCCTGTGTACGACTACGATGATGAATGCCGCTTTCATGCCGGATGGCTCCTGAATGCCTGATTGACTGCCAGCGATATCGAACGATGGTAGGCGGACGACGCCAACCGCGTCAACGCGTTAACGCGCACGCACCGACACGAACTTCCGCGCGTTGTTGCGCTGGATCAGCACGGCAATCACGCTGCCGCCGTTCGCTTCGAGCGACGGCACGTCGTCCGGCGTCTCGAGCAGCGTGTCGTTGAGCTCCAGCACGACGTCGCCCGGCTGGATGCCCGCGTTCGCCGCCGGGCCATGCACCGCGTCGACCATCATCCCGACCGCGAGCCCCGTCGAACGGCGCTCGTCGTCGCTCAGCGCGTGCATCGTCAGCCCGAGACGGTCGCCACCGTCCCCCGCCGCCGGCCCCGCTCCCGGCCCTGGGCCCGGTCGCGCAGCGGCCATCGGCGCAGCCATGCCGACCGTCGCGCCCGCGTTGCCGGCCGCCTCGTCGGCGCCCGTGATCGTCAGCATCACCGGCGCGCGCTTGCGAATCACGCGCAGCGGCGCCTTCTGGCCCGGCGGCAGCGCGGCGGCCAGGTCGTTCAGTTCGGCCGAGTGGCCAATCGCCTTGTCGCCCAGCTTCACGATCACGTCGCCGGGCTTCACGCCGGCCGCGGCGGCCGGCGAGCCGTGCGCGACGCCGTTGACGAGCGCGCCCGCCGGACGCGGCAGCCCGAACGCCGCGGCCAGCCCGATGCCGACATCCTGCACGTCGAGACCGAACGCGTTGCCGGACGGCGCGCCCGGCGCGGGTGCCTGCTGCGCCTGTTGCTCCTGCATCTGTGCCTGTAGCTGCGCGCGCACCTTTGCCGCGAACGCGATCGGAATCGCGAACGTCGTGCTCGCGTAGCGGTCGGCGCCCGTATAGACCTCCACCACGATGCCGATCACGTCGCCCGCACGGTTGAACACGGGGCCGCCCGAGTTGTCGGGATTCGGCGCGATATCGGTTTCGAAGAACGGAAACGCGCTGCCGTCCGGCAGCCGGTGCGACGTCGCGCTGACGATGCCGGCCGTGACCGTGTTGCCCGATCCGTCCGGCGCGCCGATCGTCATCACCGGTTCGCCCGCCCGCACCTTCGCCGAATCGCCGATGCGCACGAACGGCAGTTTCGTTGCGTTGACACGCAATACGGCGACGTCGCTTTGCGGATCGACGGCCAGCACCGTCGCCTTGAATTCGCGGCGGTCGGTGAGCCGCACCGTCACGTCGGTCGCTTCGTCGACCACGTGCGCGGACGTCAGGATCAGGCCGTCGGCGCTGACGATGAAACCCGAGCCGCTGCCCGACACCGCGCGCGGCGACATGTCGGGCGGCGCCGGCACACCCTGCGCGGGCGGCGGCGCGGCGCGCCGGAAGAACGCGGCGAGCGGATCGTCGGTATCGAGGATCGCGAAGGACGGCCCGCCGGTTTGCTGCTCGAGCGCGGTCATGATCGTCACGACCGCAGGTCCGTAACGATCGACGATGGCCGGAAAATCGACCGGCATCGCATAAGGCGCGGCGGCCGGCCTGCCCTTTATGACGGGGGGTGTGGCGGGCTGCGCGACGCTCCCCGCCATGGCGGCCGGCGGCGTCGACACAAAAAAGGCGAACGCGCCTCCCAACAGCGCGGTGTGAAACACGGCGCGAGCAAGCGACTGGCGAACCACGGTGCACCTCCCCCGGCAGTCGCGGCGCCGACCTGCGCGAGACGCGCAGGCGCCCGACAAGCACCGGTACACGCATCCATTTATACTCCACGCGGCCTGTTCGAACAGATGAATCGAAACCCGCATGCCGGGTGGTGCGACGGCCGCGAAGCCGCGATGGCGCTCGTTCCGGACAAAGTGCGCGATTCGTCAATCCGCACAAGTCCGGCAACGGTTCAATCGCCGCTCACCCGCTCCGCGATCGCCGACAACATCCGCAACATCGGCTCGAACGCATCGGCCGACGTATTGCCGAAACCGAGCACGAGCCCGTTGCCCGCCCGTGCCGCCTCGATCGAAAACCCCGACAGCGGAAACGGCCCGATACCGTGCGCACGCGCCGCGTCGACGATCGCGCGGTCGCGATAACGCGCGGGCAGCCGCAGCGCGAGATGCAATCCGCACGGCCCGCCCTCGACCTGGTGCGGCACGCTCAGGCTGCCGTCGAGCGCGGCGAGCAGCAAGCGCCGCCGGTCGCGATACAGCCGGCGCATCCGCCCGAGATGCCGGCCGTATTCCCCCGTCTCGATGAAATCCGCCAATGCGAGCTGCACATGGCGCGTCCCGCCGCGCAGCATCTCCGGCAGCACCGTCCGCACGGCGGCCAGCAGCGCCTCCGGCAGCACCAGAAAGCCGATCCGCAGCGCCGGAAACATCGTCTTGCTGAACGAGCCGAGATAAACGACGGGCGAATCGGGCGCGAGCCCGTGCATCGCGCCGATCGGCTCGCCGGTGTGACGGAATTCGCTGTCGTAGTCGTCCTCGATGATCCACGCGCGATGCCGGCGCGCGGCATCGATCAGCGCGAGCCGGCGCGAGATCGACAGCACGGCGCCGGTCGGGAACTGGTTCGACGGTGTCGTATAGACGAGGCGCGGCGGCCGCTCGCGCCAGTCGTCCTCGTCCGCGCGCAACCCTTCCATATCGACCGGCATCGGCACGACGTCGAGGTCGGCCGCCTGCATCGCGGTGCGCGCGCCGCGATAACCGGGCTCCTCGACCCACACCGTATCGCCCGGGTTCGTCAGCAATTGCGCGCACAGCGAGATCGCGCCCTGTGCGCCTTCGGTGATCACGATCTGCTCGGGATCGCAGCGCACGCCGCGCGTCACGGCCAGATGGCGCGCGATCGATTCGCGCAGCGCACGCTCGCCGAGCGGATCGCCGTACGCGAGCAGGTCGCGGCCGGCGCGGCGCAGCGCGCGGTCGATCGCGTGCCGCCACGCATCCACCGGGAAATGCGACAGAGCGGGCACGCCCGGCCGGAAGCCCTCCGATTCACCGGTGCCGACGAGGCTCGGGCGGATCCGGCCGAGCCGCTGCGCGACGGCCGGCGGCGCGGCACGCCGGCGCGGCGGCGCGGGCCGCGACAGCCCGACGACGCGCGTGCCGCGGCGGTCGGACTGCAGGAAACCTTCGGCGACGAGTTGCTCGTAGACGGCGGCCGTCGTGTTGCGCGACACGCCGAGCGTTTCGGCCAGCGCGCGCGTGCCGGGCAGCCGCGTGCCGGCCGGCATCGCGCCGCCGAGAATCGCGTCGCGCAGGCGGCGCAGCAACTGGCGCTGCAGCGAAGGCGCGCCCTGGGTGCGCGCCAGCGGCGCGTCGAGCGGCAGCAACGGGGCGTCGCCGGAAGGAAAGGCAGTCGTCATCGGAACATCGCAACGTGAAAGGGGCGAAACACGGCGCACGGCTAGTGGCACCCGGATCGTGGCACCATAAATTTGCCGAAGGCTGGCGCTTCTCATGGTACCTCGGCGCGACTACGATCGTCTGCATGTCGGCATGTCGCCGGCCGCCAACCGAAGCGAGATCGACCTTGTCCACGCTGACCAACGCCTTCCAACAGCCCATCGGCCACCCCGTTCCCGACTGGTCCGCGCGCCCGCGCCCCGAGCGCATCGTGCTCGAAGGCCGCTACTGCCGGCTCGAGCCGCTCGACGCCGAACGCCACGCAGCCGACCTGCACGCCGCCTACGCACAAGCGCCCGACGGCAGCGACTGGACCTATCTCGCGCACGGCCCGTACGCCGACGAGTCGAGCTACCGCGACTACGCGCGCGGCGCGCAGGCCAGCGCGGATCCGCTGCACTACACGGTGATCGACCGTGCCACCGGCCGCGCGGTCGGCACGCTCGCGCTGATGCGCATCGATCCGGCCAACGGCGTGATCGAAGTCGGCTCCGTCACGTTCTCGCCGCTGCTCAAGCGCACGCCCGTGTCGACCGAAGCGCAGTTCCTGCTGATGAAGTACGCGTTCGACACGCTCGGCTATCGGCGCTACGAATGGAAGTGCGACGACCTGAACGCGCCGTCGCGCAAGGCGGCCGCACGGCTCGGCTTCCGCTACGAAGGCACGTTCCGGCAGGCGATCATCTACCGGGGCCGCAATCGCGACACCGCGTGGTTCTCGATCATCGACGGCGAATGGCCGGACGTCCGCGCCGCGTTCGACGCGTGGCTCGCGCCGGAGAACTTCGACGCGCAGGGCGAGCAGCGCCAGTCGCTCACCGCGATCCGCCATGCGCAGGCCAGCGCCCGGGACGCGGCCGGCCGCGCGAACGACGCGACGCGTGTCACGGTGCGCCCGCTGGTCGCCGCCGATGAAGCCGCGTGGCGCCCGCTGTGGCAGGGTTATCAGAAGTTCTACGACACCGCGCTGAGCGACGCGGTGTTCGCGACGACGTGGGCCCGCCTGATGGACCCGGCCGAACCGATGTTCGTGCTCGGCGCATTCGACGCATCGGGCGCGCTGGTCGGGATCGTGCATTCGATCTACCACCGCTCGTGCTGGACCGAAGGGCCGTACTGCTATCTGCAGGATCTCTACACGGCGGCCGACGCACGCGGGCAAGGCGCGGGCGGCGCGCTGATCGAGGCCGTGTACGAACATGCCCGCGAAGCCGGTGCGAGCCGCGTGTACTGGCTCACGCACGAAACCAACACGACCGCGCGCGCGCTGTACGACAGGCTCGCGAACAATGCCGGGTTCATCCAGTACCGGAAGGACCTGAAGAAGTAACGCGGCTGCGCGGCCGGCCTACGTTCAGTCGAGAACGTCGGCCGGATCCCGCTCATCGTCGTGCCCGGATGCAAAATCCGGGCACGCCACGCCGGCCGCGCCCGGCACCGATGCCGGGCAGATCATCTCGTCGCCGTTGGCCGGCACGGGCCGCCGCACCGGCCGGAACACCGGCTCGCCCGGCTCGATCGGCCGTCCCGAGATCGCGCAACGACCCGACTGCAACGCGACCCGCAAACGCCAGCGTTGCTCGCCGTAATGGCAACGGCCACTTTCGACCCATCGAATCAGCAGGCTGTCGTCGCCGGCCTCCAGCACCGTGACGAACAGTTGCGGGCGCAACGGCGAGACCGCTGCCGCGGCATGTTCCGGAGCCGGCGCGTGACCGATCGTCACCGGCGGATGCGCGACGTCACAGCCGCGCAACGGTGCCGCTTCGTGTTCGCCGGATGCCGGCGCATCGCACGCCACGTCTTCTTCGCAGATCAGGCTTTCCATGGTGTTGAGCATGCTTGACGGATTTCCGTGCAGGTTGAACGGCCCAGGCGCCGCGCTCAGCGCCGGTCCATCGGTTCGCGCAGCAGCGCCAGGCCGATCGCCGCACCCGCGACGGCTGCCGCGAGCATCAGCCCGATGCCGCCCGACCAGCCGAACGCGCCGACGATCGCGCCGATCGTCAGCGGCCCGATCACCTGTCCGAGATAGTTGCCCTGCACGACCCAGCCGATGCTGAGCGGCGCCAGCGACGGCGACGGTGCGGAGCCCGGCGCGCACGCGAGGATCGTCGCGGGCAACATGCCCGCGATCGCCGAGAACGCGAAACCCAGCGCGACCGCGAGCGGCGCGGGCGTCGCCGCGCTGAACAGGCCTGCGCCTGCCGCGCCGATCGCGACCGACGTCGCGGCCATCACGATCCCCGGCCGCGCGCCGCGCGACAGCAGCCAGCCGGCGCTCAGGTTGCCGATCACGCACGCGGCGACGATCGCCGCACTGATCAGCCCCGCCGCGCCGACCGCGACGCCAAGGCGCTGCATCAGGAACACCGGCAGGAACGTCATCACCGCGAAGAACTGCACGTTGTAGGTCGCGAAGCCCAGCGCCAGCAACGTCGTCGAGCGCGACGCGAGCACGTCGCGCAGCGCGGCGCCGATACGCGGCGCGGCCGCCTGCCGCGATGGCGAGTCGGCGGACGTCGTGACGGGTACCGCGACCGCCGCGACGAGCGTCAGCGCCGCGGCCGCTAGCCAGCCGTTGCGCCAGCCGCCGAGCAGCGGCCCGACCAGCATCGACAGCGCCATGCCGGCCGGCATGAACGTGCTCCACAGGCCGAACGCGAGATTGCGCCGCGCGGGCGGCGTCACGCGATTCAGCACCGCCGGCGCGGCAACGACCACGGTCACGAAACCGAGCCCCTCGGCGAAGCGCGTGGCCAGCAGCAGCGCGAAGCTGCCCGCCCACGCGCCGGCGAGACTCGACAGGCCGAGGATGACGAGGCCCGTCATCAGCAGCAGCCGGTCGCCCCAGCGGCGCACCAGCAGCCCGGCCGCGATCCCGCCGAACACGCCGACGAACGGAAACACCGACATGATCCCGCTCAGCGAGGCGAGCGAGCCGCCGAATTCGTGCTGGAGCGACGGCAACGCGATCGTCGCCTTGCCGACGTGCAACGCCGACACGATGCTCGCCAGCACGACGTTCGCGACGGCGGCCCGGTAGCTGCGCGACGGCAGCGCGGCGGCATCGGCCGCGACAGACGATTCGGTCATCTCCACCTCCGTTGAAGCGGCCGCGTGCAACGGGATGTCTCACGCGGCCGCGATCGGACTGGCGCACATGATACAAATTGAAGTTAACTTCAAGTAAAGGGAAATGTGCGCAACGCTGCGTTTCGCGGATCGCTGCAATGGGCGGGATTCGGGCTGCCGGCGGCCGCGAATGCGCGACGCCCGCGCCGGCGCAAGCCACCATTGCAACCCCGCAGCCCCGCCTGATTCTTCGATATACTGGACCGAACCCTTTTCGGGGCAACCGAGGGCAACCACGCCCTTCGTGCGTTCGCCCCAACCTGCGTGGACTTGCGCACCGTGAAACCGCGAGCCGGACTGATTCTCGAACTCTTCGTCAACCTGCTGCTGCCCTGGGTCGCCTACCGGGTCGCGCATCCGCATTTCGGCGAAACCGGCGCGCTGTACGCGTCGGCTGTTCCCCCCATCATCTGGTCGATCGTCGAATTCATCCGCTCGCGCCGCGTCGACGCGGTGGCGGCCATCGTGCTGCTCGGCATCGCGCTGTCGATCATCGGGATGGCGCTCGGCGGCAGCCCGCGCACGCTGCTGATGCGCGAATCGCTCGCGTCGGGCACGATCGGCGTCGTGTTCCTGCTGTCGCTGTTCCGCGAACGTCCGCTGATCTTCTATCTCGCTCGCGCGACGGTCGCCCGCGAGATGGACGGCGGCGCCGCGCACTTCGAATCGGTCTGGGCCGCCCAGCCCGGGCTGCGGCAGATGCTCCGGCGGATGACCTTCGTGTGGGGCGGGTTCATGACGCTGGAAATGCTGCTGCGCTGCTGGATGGTCATCACGTGGCCGGTCGAGCGCGTGCTGGTCGTGTCGCCGATCATCGGCTACACCGTGTTCGGCTGTCTGCTGCTGTGGACGTTCTGGTACCGGCGGCGGATGCGCGTGCGTAACAGCGTCCACATCGGCGGCCGCGACGGCGTCACCGAGGTCGCCGGCCGCTGAGGGCCGACCGGCCGGCGCCGGCCCAGCGGCCTGTCACCGTGCCTGCTGTATGATGCGCGGCGTCTCGTCCGACGAATCATGCCTCTCCCGTTATGTCCCTTTCGCTCCTTCCGTGTGCCACGATCTGGCTCGCGCTGTTCGCGGCCGCCGCATTCGCGTGGCATCGCCCGCTGCACGGCCTGAGCGTCGGCCTCGCCGCGCTCGGCTATGCGGGCGCCCTCGCGTTCGGCCAGCTCGCGCCGATCACGCTGGCACCGCTCGCGCTGCTGGCCGCGGCCGCCTGGGGCGTGCTGCCCGCGCGCCCGCTCGCGGTGCGCATCGCCGCGCACATCGTGTTTGCCGCGCTCGCGATCGCGCTGAGCCTGCACCTGATTCCCGGCTTCCATAATCCGCGCGTGATCGCGCCGACGCGCTTCACGCCGGACGCCGTGCCGTTCACGATGTATCTGAATTACGACAAGCCGCTCATCGGCCTGTGGCTGCTGTGGGTGCTGCCGTGGGTCGCCCCCGACGTCGCGCTGTCGCGTGCGCTGCGCACGGGCGCGGTGGCGGCCGTCGCGACGGCCGCCGCGTGCCTGGCCGGCGCGCTCGCGTTCGGGATGGTCGGCTGGGCGCCCAAATGGCCGCCGTCCGGCTGGCTGTGGCTCGTGAACAACCTGCTGCTCGTGACGC
This sequence comes from Burkholderia sp. YIM B11467, assembly GCF_052952715.1. NCBI lineage: Bacteria > Pseudomonadati > Pseudomonadota > Betaproteobacteria > Burkholderiales > Burkholderiaceae > Burkholderia > Burkholderia sp. YIM B11467. The sequence goes on along the minus strand of NZ_JBQVSQ010000002.1, from coordinate 267,088 downwards.
TCGCCGAGGAAGCGCTGTTCCGCGGCTACGTGCAAGGCGGGCTGACGCGCGCACTCCGCGCGTTCGCGTGGGGGCCGTGGGCCGCGCTCGCGATCGGCGCGGTGCTGTTCGGCGCCGCGCACGCGGCCGGCGGCTGGCCATGGATCGTGCTCGGCACGGTAGCCGGCGTCGGCTACGGCCTGGCGTGGCGGCGCGGCGGACTGCTCGCGTCCGCACTCGCGCATGCGGGGCTGAACGTCGTCCACTTCGGGCTGTTCACCTACCCGATGCTCGCCGCCGCGCACTGAACGCGGCGCGCGGCGCCGCCCGGCGATGCCGCGTTCAGTTGAACCCGGCGACCGCGTGCGGCACGTACGGGCTTTCGAGTGTGGCGATTTCGTCGTCCGTCAGCTTCAGCTGGAGCGCGCCGAGCGCATCGTCCAGCTGATGCGGCTTCGAGATGCCGACGATCGGCGCGGTGACGCCGCGCTTGTGCGCGACCCACGCGAGTGCGACCTGCGCGCGCGGCACGTTGCGCGCGGCGGCAATCGCCGCGACGGCCTCGACGACCGCCTTGTCCGCATCGGCCGTCGCGTCGTACAACCGCTGGCCGACTTCGTCCTTCTGCTGCCGTTCCGACGATTCGTCCCAGCCGCGCGTCAGGCGCCCGCGCGCAAGCGGGCTCCACGGAATCACCGCGATGCCCTCGGCTTCGCACAGCGGCAGCATTTCCCGCTCTTCCTCGCGATACAGCAGGTTCAGGTGGTTCTGCATGCTGACGAAGCGGGTCCAGCCGTTCTGCTTCGACGTGTGCAGCGCCTTCGCGAACTGCCACGCGAACATCGACGATGCGCCGATATAACGCGCCTTGCCGGCCTTCACGACGTCGTGCAGCGCCTCGAGCGTCTCCTCGATCGGCGTGCCGTCATCCCAGCGGTGAATCTGGTAGAGATCGACGTAGTCGGTGCCGAGCCGCTGCAGGCTCTGGTCGATGTCGGTCATGATCGCCTTGCGCGACAGGCCGGCGCCGTTCGGGCCCGGCCGCATCCGGTAGAACACCTTGGTCGCGATCACGACGTCGTCGCGCTTCGTGAAATCGCGCAGCGCGCGGCCGACGATCTCCTCCGACGTGCCGTCCGAATACATGTTCGCGGTATCGAAGAAGTTGATACCGGCTTCGACCGCCCGCTGGATGATCGGGCGGCTCTCCGCTTCCGGCAGCGTCCACGGGTGCGTGCCGCGCAACGGCTCGCCGAACGTCATGCAACCCAGCACCAGCTTCGACACTTCCAGCCCGGTCGACCCGAATTTCACGTATTCCATCGCACGCCTCGCCACTCAAGTTGGGTTTGCGGCCGGATGCGCGCCGCGCATCCGCCAGACGTGGCATGTTATCCCGCACGGCGCGAACGCGTATGACCGCGCTCGCGTGCGGGCCACGCGGCGGGAAAGGGCGAACCGGGTTACTTGACCTGGTCGGCGATCGGCTGCAGGAACGCGGAGAAGCCGGTCAGCATGATCTGTACGCCGATGCACAGCAGCAGGAACGCCGACACGCGCATCGCGACCTTGGTGCCTTCGGTGCCGAGGTAGCGCGACAGCAGCGCGGCGCGGCTGTAGGTCTGCCAGATCACGATGGCGACCAGCACGGAGACGGCGATCGACACGATGCTCGACAGCATGAATTCCGACAGCTTGTGCGTGCGGTTCGCGTTCAGCGCGATCGCGGTCGAGATCGAGCCGGGGCCGACCGTCAGCGGCACGGTCAGCGGGAAGAACGCGCGCGTCATGATCGCGTTCGCGTCGATCGGCTTGACCGGCGTGTCGCCGCCGCCCGGCACGTCGGGCTCGTTCAGCATCTGCCAGCCGGCCACCGCGACCGCCAGGCCGCCGCCGATCCGCAGCGCCTCCATCGAGATCCCGAAGAAATGCAGCACCGGCGTGCCGGCGAAGAACGCGACCATCAGCACGATGAACGCGTTGAACGCGACCTTCCGCGCGAGCAGGTCCCGCTCGTGCTCGGTGAGCGCCTCGGTCCGCTCGAGAAACAGGAACGCAATGCCGATCGGATTGATGATGCCGATCAGGCCGGTAAAGCCGAACAGGATCTCGGAGATAAGGCGGTTGACGATCATCAGGCGAGGAATCGGTCGGGGCTGGGCCGGCAGCGCGCCGGGGGTCACGCATTGTAGAGCAAGCGCCCGGGCCCGAGACGCAAAATGCGGCCGGGCCCGCCACGCCGTCGAGCGTCGCCGCTGCCCGTTATTCGGCGCCCGCCTCCCATGCCGGCGGCCGCTTCGCGAAGAACGCGGAAAAGCCTTCCTTCGCTTCCGGCGTCGCACGCACGCGGGAGATTGTCTGCGCGGTGAACGCCGCGCGCGCGTCCGACGGCGGATACTCGCCGATCGCGTCGAAGAAGCGCTTGATCTCCATCAGTGCATTCGGGCCGTTGCGGCCCAGTTCGGCGAGCGTCCGTTCGAGCGTTTCGTCGAGCGCGTCGAGCGGCACGGCCTGGTGGATCAGGCCGATCGCGACGGCTTCGCCGGCGGCGAGCTGCGTCGCGGTCAGCGCGAGCCGGCGCGCCTGGCGCTGGCCGACCGCCTCGACCAGATACGGGCCGATCACGGCCGGCAGGATCCCGAAACGCGCTTCGCTCACCGAAAAACGCGCGTGGTCGCTCGCGATCACGATGTCGCAGGCCGCGCACAGGCCGACGCCGCCGCCGAACGCGTGGCCCTGCACACGTGCCACGGTCGGTTTCGGGCATTGCCGGATCGCGCGCATCATCGCGGCGAACCGCTCCGCGTCGCGCAGGTTCGCGGCCGCGTCGTTCGCGCTCGCGCGCTGCATCCACTGCAGGTCGGCGCCCGCGCAGAACGCGCGGCCGTCCGAGCGCAGCACGATCGCGCGCACGTCGTCGCGTTGGCCGAGCGCCGTGAACGCGTCGGTCAGCTCGGCGATCATCGTCTCGTCGAACGCGTTGAGCACGTCGCCGCGCTGCAGCGCGACGGTCGCGATGCCGCGCGCATCGACCGCGACGGCCAGGGTCTTCAATCCATCCATCGAACAGGTTTCCTCGGGTAGAACGGCAAATATCGGAATCAGGCAGCCTGGCGGCGATCGATCACGCGCCGGGCCTTGCCGGTCGCGGTCGCGGGAATGCCGCCGGCCGCGAGCACCGTCACGCCGGACGACACGCCGACCATCGTCTTGATCCGGTGCTGCAGCTCGCGCGCAAGCGCCGCGCGATCGCCGTCGGTGACGGACGCCTCGGCTTCGGAGCGCAACTCGACCGCGAGGTCGAGCCGGTCCATGTGACCGTCGCGCGACAGCGTGATCTGGAACTGGCCCGACAGCAGCGGCAGCGCAACGACGATCTCCTCGATCTGGCTCGGGAACACGTTCACGCCGCGCACGATCAGCATGTCGTCGGAGCGGCCCGTGATTTTCGCGAGACGGCGCATCGCGCGCGCGGTCGGCGGCAGCAGCGCGGTGAGGTCGCGCGTGCGGTAGCGGATCACCGGCATCGCTTCCTTCGTCAGCGACGTGAACACGAGCTCGCCCTGGCTGCCGTCCGGCAGCACTTCACCCGTGACGGGATCGATGATCTCCGGATAGAAATGATCTTCCCAGATCACCGGGCCGTCCTTCGTCTCGACGCATTCGCACGCGACGCCGGGGCCCATCACTTCCGACAGCCCGTAGATGTCGAGCGCGTCAATGCCCACGCGCGTCTCCACTTCCTCTCGCAATGCCTGCGTCCACGGCTCGGCGCCGAAGATGCCGATCTTCAGCGACGACTCGGCCGGGTCCATCCCCTGCCGCACCATCTCGTCGATCAGGTTCAGCATGTACGACGGCGTGACGAGGATGATCTTCGGCTCGAAATCGCGGATCAGCTGCACCTGCTTCTCGGTCTGCCCGCCCGACATCGGCACGACCATGCAGCCGAGCCGTTCCGCGCCGTAATGAATGCCGAGGCCGCCCGTGAAGAGCCCGTAGCCGAACGCGTTGTGCAGCGTGTCGCCCGGGCGGCCGCCGGCCGCGCGGATCGAGCGCGCGGTCACGTTCGCCCACGTGTCGATGTCGCGCGCCGTGTAGCCGACCACGGTCGGCTTGCCCGTCGTGCCGCTCGACGCGTGAACGCGCACGACCTGCTCGCGCGGCACCGCGAAGAGCCCGAACGGATAGTTGTCGCGCAGGTCGTTCTTCGTCGAGAACGGGAATTTCGCGAGATCGGCGAGCGTCTTCAGGTCGTCCGGATGCACGCCCGCCGCATCGAACGTGCGGCGATAGTGCGGGACGTTGTCGTACGCGTGGCGCAGCGACCACTTCATGCGCTCGAGCTGCAGCGCCTGCAGTTCGTCGCGGCTGGCGGTCTCGATCGGCTCGAGGGCGGCGGCAGGGTGAGTCATGGGGGTGCTCCTCCAATGGAGTGATGTCGTTATCGTGATCGAAGTGACGGGGCCGGCGGCTACGACCGGAACGTGCGGCCGGCCGCATGCAGCGCGGCGATGCGCGGCGACACGCGATAGCGGTCCTCGCCGTAGCTCGCCGCGAGGTTCGACAGCACGCGAAACACGCGGCCGATGCCGATCGCATCGGCCCACGCGAGCGGGCCGCACGGGTAGTTCACGCCCTTCTCCATCGCGAGATCGAGATCGGCGGGCGAGCACACGCCCTGGTTCACCGTGTCGGCCGCCTCGTTCGCGAGCATCGCGACGGTGCGCATCGCGACCATCCCCGGCACGTCCGCGACGCCGACCACACGAAAACCCGCCTGCTGGAACAGGCCGACCGCGTCCGCATAGGCCGCATCGCCGCACTGGAGCGCGCGCGTCAGCGCGACGAGCCCGGCCTGCGCGTAATCGCGCGCGAGGTCGACGAGCACGAGATCGGCCACGCCGGTTTGCGCCGCACGCGCGGTTGCCGTCCGGCCATCGGTCAGCGCGATCGATGCGCGGCCGGCCGTCGCGAGCAGGTCGTCCGGATGCGCGCCGGCCTGGCGGGCGAGCGCGATGCGTTCGGCGAAGCGCGCGTGCAGCGCGGCGGCCGGGCCGTCCTGCGCGTACAGCACGACGTCGGCCGGCGCGTCGCGCGGCGGTTCGAGATCGGGTGCGGGCGGCGTCGCGCCGTCCGCGTATGAATAGAAGCCGCGCCCCGACTTGCGCCCGAGGAAACCCGCGTTCACGAGTTCCTGCTGGATCAGCGACGGCGTGTAGCGCGGGTCGTTGAAGTACGCACGGAACACCGACTCGGTCACCGCGAAGTTCACGTCGTGCCCGATCAGGTCCATCAGCTCGAACGGCCCCATCCGGAAGCCGCCGGCCTCGCGCATCACCGCGTCGATCGATGCCGGCGTGCCGCCCTGCTCGCTCAGCACGCGCAGCGCCTCCGCGTAATACGGACGCGCGACGCGGTTCACGATGAAGCCCGGCGTCGATTTCGCCATCACGGGTTTCTTGCCCCACGCGGCGGCGGTCGAGTACAGGACCTGCGCGACCTCGGGCGCGGTCGCGAGCCCGCTGACCACCTCGACGAGCGCCATCAGCGGCGCCGGGTTGAAGAAATGCAGGCCGGCGACGCGTTGCGGCACGCGCAACCCGGCCGCGATCGACGTAATCGAGATCGACGACGTGTTGGTCGTCAGCAGGCACGCGTCGTCGACATGGCCCTCGAGGGTCGCGAAGATCTCGCGCTTCACGTCGAGCCGCTCGGCCGCCGCCTCGACGATCAGCGCGGCCCCCGCGAAGTCGGCCAGCGCGCGCACCGCACGGATCCGGTTGCCGGCCGCGTCGGCCTGCGCCGGTTCGAGCCGGCCTTTCTCCGCAAGCCGCGCGAACTGCGCGCGGATGCCGGCCAGCGCCTTGTCGCAGGCCGCTTCGTTCAGGTCGTACAGCAGCACCGTATGGCCGGCCGCCGCCGCGACCTGCGCGATGCCCGCGCCCATCGCGCCGGCGCCGATCACGCCGACGACGGCCGACGGCGCCAGCGCGCCCGAGTTCACCGAATGTGCAGAGGAAACAGCCATCGCTTGCGATCCGTCATGAAGTGGAGGTGCGAGCGATTATAAACCGGCCGGTCGGTAGATTTATGTCAGGGCGAGCCCGAATTTGTCGTGCAAGAGACCGTTACGGAAACTGCAAAGACAAAAAATTGAAGGATCGGGGCACTTTTTGCAAACCGAAAGGTCAACGTAAGCGTTCGAATATGAGATAGTGGCCCCCAAACGCCTGATAAAATTCGACAAACCGCCGGATATCAGGGGGAAACCGCGTGCTGCGCCGCCACCGCTGTCCATCGTCCGCCGCCCTTCCAGGGTCGGAACCGAGCCTCCGGCCGGCGCGTCGTCACGATCGTTCGCCCCGCCACCGGCGGCCACCCGCATCGAACCGTTTCACCCAGCGACGGGCTTCGGCCCGCCCGCGCCCCTCGCCGCGTCGCCGCGGCGAACCCAGGGCCGCGTCCTCGCGCGCGGCCACCCTTCGGTTTCATCGTCCTCGTTCGGCGGATAGTACGGCCGGGCTTCGTCACCCCGTGATGGCGCGTCGCGCGCCGCCACTCGCATAAGGAAACCCTCCATGCCGCTCTCGTCCAACCAGCTCCCGCGCTGGACCCTCCTGGCCCCGCTTGCCGCATGGCTGGTACTCGCGCTGTCGCGCGTCGTGCCGGCCGAAGGCCTCGTCATCGCAGTATTCGCCGCCGCACTCGCCGGCGCCGTATTCTCCGCCGTCCATCATGCGGAAGTCGTCGCGCATCGCGTCGGCGAACCGTTCGGCACGCTGGTGCTCGCGGTTGCCGTGACCGTCATCGAAGTCGCGCTGATCGTGTCGGTGATGCTCGGCGCGGGCCCCGAGAAATCGGGCCTCGCGCGCGACACCGTATTCGCCGCGGTGATGATCATCTGCAACGGCATCGTCGGCATCTGCCTGCTGGTCGGCGCGTGGAAGCACGGCGAACAGGACTTCCAGGGGCGCGGCGCGAGCAAGGCGCTCGCGGTGCTGGCGTCGCTGTCCGTGCTGTCGCTCGTGATGCCGAACTACCTGAGCGCCGCGCCGGGCCCGTTCTTTTCGAAATCGCAGCTCGCGTTTGCCGGCGTATCGTCGCTCGTGCTGTACGGCGCATTCGTGTTCGTCCAGACCGTGCGCCACCGCGACTACTTCCTCGCCGCGCACGACAGCGCAAACGAGTCGGTGCACGCCGCGGCGCCGAGCACGCGTACCGCCATCATCAGCATGGTCCTGCTGTTCGTGAGCCTCGTCGCGGTCGTGCTGCTCGCGAAGCTGCTGTCGCCGGCCGTCGAGCACGCGGTGATGAAGCTTGGCGCGCCCGAAGCCGCGGTCGGCATCGTGATCGCCGCGCTCGTGCTGCTGCCGGAAGCACTCGCGGCCGTCACCGCCGCACGTGCGAACCGCCTGCAGACCAGCATGAACCTCGCGCTCGGTTCCGCGCTCGCGAGCATCGGGCTCACGATCCCGACCGTCGCGGCCGTGTTCATCTGGATCGGCCAGCCGCTTACGCTCGGCATCGGGCCGATGGAAACCGTGCTGCTGGCGCTCACCTTGCTGGTCAGCACGCTGACGCTCAGCCAGGGGCGCACGACGGTGCTGCACGGCATCGTGCACCTGTCGCTGTTCGCTGCGTACCTGTTCCTGTCGATCACCCACTGACGCCTGAAAACGCGCGGCCCGGCGGATCACTCCGCCGGGCCGCGTTTTTTTACGTCCCTTCACCCGCCTTCGTTCACGTCACGCCATCGTTACCGGACCGGAATCACCAGATGCTGGCCCGCCAGGATCAGGTTCGGGTTGGCGAGGTTGTTGCGGCGCTGGATCTCGCGATAACGCTGGCCGCTGCCGAGCTTGCTCGCCGCGATCATGTTCAGCGTGTCGCCCGCCTTCACCACATAGGTGAGCTCGCCCGACGCGGCCGCGGTCGTCACCGCCTGGTCGCTGACGAAGTACTTGCGCAGCAGGTCGAGATACCGCGGCGACTGCTTGAGCTTCGCGATCGCGGCGTTCAGGTAGATCAGCAGATCCTGGTCGTCGGCGCGCACGCCGATCTTGTACGCGATGTTCGAACCGTCGAGCTTGGTCACCGCGAACTTCAGGTCGGTGTCCTTGATCGAGCTGACCGCGAACGGATAGTCGTAGATGAACGCGTCGACCGTATGCCCGTCGATGCTCTTCGCGATGAAGGCCGGATCGGAATCGTCGACCTCGACGAACCGGACGTTCGGATACTGGCGCGTGACGAACGCGCGCACGTCGGGGTCGCCCTTCAGGATGCCGACCGTCTTGCCCGCGAGATCGTCGGTCGAGCGGATCGCGGAGCCTTGCCGCACGATCAGCGAATAACCGAAATCGTCGACGTACGGCACCGAATAGACGACGCCCGACGGCGTGTTGTCCGGGAACGTCAGCCCGTCCATCGCCACGTCGACGACGTGGTTCCCCTTGGCATCGGTGTCGAGCAGTTGCTTCGGCACGCCCGGGTACGTGTCGACCTCGTGACGCGTATCGACGACGATCGGCTTGCCGCCGTGCGAGAACGACGGATCCGCGAACAGCAACCGCGCGAATTCGACGTTGAAGCCGTGCGGTGCGCCCTTGTCCTCGCCGAAGAACGGCTCGCTCGGGTTCTGCACCGAGATCCGCACGATGCCGTTTTCGGCAATCGACTTCAGCGCGCTGGCCTGCGGCGTGAAGCCGGCCGGCAGCACGCTGGCCGACGGCTGCGCGGGCTGGCCCGTGTCGCCCGTCTGGGCGGACGTCGAGGACGGGGCCGCGTCATGCGCGGGAATCAGCGTCGACAGGCCGCCCTGATGGACGATCCATACGCCGACGAGCACTACCAGAAACGCGACTGCGCCAAGAAGTTTTTTCATGGTTGCGTGCCTGCAGGAAGTTATTGTTGTTTCGACGGCAGCTGGGCGGGATTCGCCGCATCGGGTCCGGGCACATGGCTGCCGTTCAACACCGCCTGCTGCTGCGCCTGCTTGACCTCGGGGTTATCCATCAGCGACGTCTCCATTTCGGAGAACGCCTTGTTGACCGAGCGCATGACCGAATCGACGGCCACGTCGGTCTTGATCTGCTCGAACGTGTCGGACGCCTGCCGGCCCGCGAGCTTGTTCATCTGCTGCGCCGCCTGCGACATGTCCCACATCGCCTTCGCGCGGTCGATCGCCGACGCGAAATTCTTCAGTTCCGCCTGCACCTGCTTGTAGCGGCCTTCGCGAAACGCGAGGAGCTGCTTCATCGTGTCGAGCTGCGACCGGAAGCGCGGCGCGTCGTCGGGATACTGCTTCTCGAACAGCTCCGTCTTGCTCTCGAAGTTCTTCACCTCGGTGCGGAACGCGGTGATGCTGTCCGCGAATTTCTGCGCCGCCTGGCGCTTTTCCGCGAGCTGGTTGATGAGCGTCTCGATCGGATTCGCCTGCGCCTCCTCGACGATCATCCTCACCTTCTGGTTCGCGAACTTCATCGCGACGACCGGCGCGAAATAGATCGCGCCGAGGCCGATGACGCCCGCCGTGATCAGCGCGATCATCCCCTTCAGGATGAACAGCGCGGCCGGTGCCGCGATCGCGACGCCGGCAATGATGATCGCCCACTTGACCAGCTTTACCTTGCCACTCCCCGAACTGCCGTTTGCTTCTTCATTCGAAAGCTGCGACATGAGTTTTTCTCCTTGAACCTCGAACCGAACTGCGTGAATTTGCTTCTTCAAGCTGAATCGAAATGCTTCGGACTCCGGGGCCGCCGGACGGTCAGGACAGCCGGCGGCGCAATACGACAACGGGCGCCGGCGGGCGTCACGAGACGCCGGTGTAGGTGCCGTTCAGGATGCGGTGATCGGGGGTAGCGGGCTGCGGCGCGATGCGGCGGGTCGGAGCGGCGCCGTTCATCGTCGCGGCCATCGCGCAAACGGGAGAGTGTACCGATGCACGGTACGAAACGGGATGACGGATACGTGACGCGACGGGCGTCGGGTGAAACGTAGTTCCGGCGGGCCGACGGAGGCGGGGCCGGTATTCCGGTACGAGTACGTAAAGGCTCATCGTTGTTCTTTTGCGTGTCGCGGGTGCAGGAACCGCGCGGCCGGCGCGTCCCGCTCCAAATGCACGGACGTATCCTGCGCCGACCGGCATGCAGCGTCAAGCGATCCGCGCGGCGCCTCCCGGAAGGTCGCGTGAGCACGTACGGCCCGCTCCGTTCCTGCGATGGAACACGGGCACCGCATCAGCTTTCGAAACGGAAAGGATTCCTGCGCTCGATCCATCCCGCGCTCGCTCAGGATTGCTTGCCATCGCGGCACCGCAAGCTTCCGGATTGAAAGCTTGTGACGCAATGCGAACGCGCTACGCCGCCGCGCCGCCCTGCTCCTGCGCGAGAAACCGTTCGACCATCGCGTTGAACACCGGCAGCACCGGATTATCGTTGTCCGCGCGCCACGCGAGATACAGCTCGGCCGCCGCATCGACGCCCGCCAGCGGCCGGAACATCACGCCGTCGACGTGCAGCTCGCGCGCCGACGCCGGCACCAGCGCCGCCCCGAGCCCCGCGCGCACGAGGCCGAGGATCGTATGCGTCTGCCCGACGTAGTGCAGGTAGTTCGGCAGCCGCCCGGCGCCCGCGAACATCCCCGAGATCATGTCGTGGAAATACTTTCCCTCGTTCGGCGAATACGCGATGAACGGCTGCCGGTCGAGCTCGTCGGGGCCGATCTGCTCGTACGCGGCGAGCGGCGCGCCTTCCGCGACCGCGACGAGCATCGGTTCGCGCTGCACGAGCCGGTATTCGAGCGGCTGGCGCGCGGCGCGCTGGCGCACGAAACCCGCGTCGAGCATCCGCGACGCGAGCGCGTCGATCTGCACGGTCGACACCATCTCGCGCAACTCGATATCGACGTCCGGCAGCGCATGCGCCGCGTGCGCGAGCAACTCCGGAATCATCCGGTAGGCACTGACGGCCGTGAAACCAAGCGTGATCCGGCCGGCCCCGCCGTGCGCGACGCGCTGCGCGGCCTGCTCGGCCCGTGCGGAGAATTCGAGGATGTGCCGCGCATCGCGCAGGAAGCGCTCGCCGGCCGCGGTCAGCCTGACCTGCCGGCTGCTGCGCTCGAGCAGCGCGATGCCGAGCGCGTGCTCGAGCAGCTGGATCTGCCGGCTGAGCGGCGGCTGGGTCATGAAGAGCCGCCTGGCCGCGCGGCCGAAATGCAGTTCCTCGGCGACCGCGACGAAGCAGCGAAGCTGGTGCAGTTCAATCATCCAAATCTTGAATCAATCGATAGTCTTTTGATGTTAGACCGATATCGATACGATTTCTATACTCGGTTGCACCTGATGCACGGCCCGCGCCGCGCACGACGACCGAGACCTTCATGACCATCGACATCCTGCTCACCCAGCCGCTCCCCGACGCCATCGACGCCGAACTGTCCGCCCGCTACGCCGTGCACCGGCTGTATGCGGCCGAACAACCGGACGCGCTGCTCGATCGCGTTGCATCGCGGATCCGCGGCGTCGTCACCGGCGGCGCGAACGGGCTGTCCGCCGCGCTGATGGACCGGCTGAGCGCGCTCGAAATCGTTGCGATCAGCGGCATCGGCACCGACGCCGTCGATCTCGACCGCGCGCGGGCACGCGGCATCCACGTGACGACGACACCCGACGTGCTGACCGACGACGTCGCCGACATGGCGATGGGGCTGATCCTGATGACCCTGCGCGACCTCGGCGTCGGCGAGCGGATCGTGCGCGCCGGCCGCTGGGGCAAGACGGCCCAGCCGCTCGCGACGCAGGTGACCGGCAAGCGGCTCGGCATCGTCGGCCTCGGCCGTGTCGGGCGCGCGATCGCCGAGCGCGCGCAGGCGTTCCGGATGCCCGTCAGCTACTTCGGCCCGCGCGAGCACCGCGACAGCGGCTATCGCTTCGTGCCCGACCTCGCCGCGCTCGCGCGCGACAGCGACGTGCTCGTGATCGCGGCATCGGCCGATCACGGCAACGTGCTCGTGACGGCCGACGTGCTCGCCGCGCTCGGCCCCAAAGGATTCCTGATCAATGTCGCGCGCGGCAAGCTGATCGACGAAACCGCGCTCGTGCGCGCGCTCGCCGACGGCACGATCGCCGGCGCCGGTCTCGACGTGTTCGCGAACGAGCCGCACGTGCCGGCCGCGCTGCTCGAGCTCGACCGCGTCGTCGTGCAGCCGCATCGCGCGAGTGCCACGCGCGAGACGCGCGACGAGATGGGCCGGATCGTGCTTGCCAACCTGGCCGCGTGCTTCGCGGGCCAGCGCCCGCCGACCAGCGTCACGCGCTGACCGCCGCACGCCCACCGTTACAACACCGGATGCCTCCGCACGACGGAGGCCAGGAGACACGCATGCCCAATCGATCCAGTGGCGCCGCCCTCGCCGCGTCGCCCGCCGCCTCGCGTACGATCGGCCGCGTTCGTTATACCGTCCTCGCGCTGATTTTCGCGGTCACCGTCATCAACTATGCGGATCGCGCGACGATGTCGATCGCCGGCACCGGTGTCGCGCACGACCTCGGGCTGACGCCGGTGCAGCTCGGCATCGTCTTTTCCGCGTTCGCCTGGGCCTATGCGATCGGCCAGATCCCGGGCGGCTGGCTGCTCGACCGCTTCGGCGCGCGACGCGTATACGGCCTGAGCCTGCTGCTGTGGTCGGTATTCACGATGCTGCAGGGCACGGTCGGCTGGCTTGCCGTGCAGGGTGCATCAGCGACGCTCGCGCTGTTCGCGATGCGCTTCATGCTCGGCCTCGTCGAATCGCCGGCATTCCCGGCCAATTCGCGAATCGTCGCGTGCTGGTTCCCGACCGCCGAACGCGGCACGGCGTCCGCGCTGTTCAATTCCGCGCAATACATGGCCGTCGTGCTGTTCACGCCGGCGATGGCGTGGCTCACGCATGCGCTCGGCTGGGAACACGTATTCCTGTGGATGGGGCTGCTCGGCGTCGCGCTCGCCGCGCTGTGGTTCGCGTGGTATCGCGAGCCGCATGGCCACCCGCGCATGAGCGACGCGGAGCGCGACTACCTGCGCGCGCACGGCGCGCTCGTCGATCTCGAGGCGAACCGCGTGCGCCATCGGCCGCGCGTGTCGTGGCACGACGTGTCGCAACTGTTTCGCCACCGGAACCTGTGGGCGATCTATATCGGCCAGTACTGCATCACGGCGCTCACCTACTTCTTCATCACGTGGTTCCCGATCTACCTGATCAAGGGACGCGGGATGACGATCATGGAAGCCGGCTGGGTTGCCGCGCTGCCGGCGATCTGCGGGTTCACGGGTGGTGTGCTCGGCGGCGTGCTGTCGGACTGGCTGATCCGGCGCGGCATGCACCCGTCGCGCGCGCGCAAGACGCCGTTCGTCGTGGGGATGGCAATGGCGACACTGCTGGTGCTGGCGAACGGCGCATCGTCGAACGCCGTCGTGATCGCGCTGATGACGATCGCGTTCTTCGGCAAGGGGCTCGCGGCGGTCGGCTGGGCCGTGCTCGCCGATACGGCGCCGGAAGGGATGGTCGGCCTGAGCGGCGGCGTGTTCAACGGCCTCGGCAACATCGCCGGGATCGTCACGCCGCTCGTGATCGGTTATTTCGTCGCCAGCACGGGTTCGTTCGCCGGCGCATTGTGGTTCGTCGCCGCGCACGGGCTGATCGGCATCGCCGCGTACACATGGCTCGCGGGCCGCTTCGAGCGGATTCGCATCACGCCGGGCGCATGAGCCGCGCCGCGGCGCACACGGTTCGGACCACGTGTCCCCTCAAGCGCGCTTGCGACCGCCCGGCGTGTGCTCGATCGTCAACCGGTCGAGTTCGCGCAGGTCGTTCTCCAGCGCGGGCGTGAGCGTCGTGCGCAGGTGGTCGAGGAACGTGCGGATCTTCGCGTCGAGATAACGGCGCGTCGCGTAGACCGCATACACGCTCACCGTCTGCAACCGGTACTCGGGCAGCACGCGAATCAGCCGCCCCTCGCGGATGTCGTCGAGCACCGTATACAACGCGACACACGCGATCCCGCGCCCGGCGCGCACCGCAACGCACAGCGCGTCCGGCACGTTGACCTGGAACGGCGCCGGCTGCAGTTCGTAGACGGTCTCCTCGCCGTCGTTGCGCTCGAGCCGCCATTCGCCGGCCGGCGAAGCCGGCGTATCGAGACGCAGGCACACGTGGTTCGGCAATTCGTCGGGCGACTGCGGCGTGCCGTGTCGTGCCAGGTATTCGCGCGACGCGACGAGCACGCTGCAGCTCGTGCCGCAGGTCTGCGCGACATAACCCGAGTCGGGCAACTGCGACGCCGTCACGATCGACACGTCGTAGCCCTCTTCGACGAGATTCGGCATCCGCTGCGCGAGCGTCAGCTCGACCGACACGTCGGGGTTGTCCTCCTGATAGCGGACGATCGACGACACGACATGACTCTGCCCGAGCCCCGTCATCGCATGGATGCGCATCTTGCCGCTCGGCCGCAGCAGCGCGTTGCGCGCCTCCGCGTTCGCATAGTCGAATTCCGCGAGGATCGATTTCGCGCGCTCGAAATAACGTTCGCCGCTTTCGGTGAGGCCGAGATGGCGCGTCGTGCGATGCAGCAGGCGCGTCTGTACGTGCGCTTCGAGGTTCGATACCGCGCGCGACACTTGCGCGGTGGTCGCGTCGATTTCCTTCGCGACCGCAGTAAAACTGCCGGCTTCGACAACGCGCACGAACAGGCGCATGTTTTCGAGCATGTCCATTGAATTGGCTTGGGGAGAGTCAGTGAGGAGACGTCGGCGGCGCTCGCGTCAGGTGGGAAACGGAACGCGGCCGCGAACCACGTCGAATCGATCACCGTGCCGGGAGAAAGGCGGGAGAGCGGGCATCGCGTACGTGGTTCTGGGATAACGGGGGATTCAGTGGCCCGAATTGTACGCCGCCGCGGACAAACTTGCGCGATTGCCCGGCGCTCAAGCTTTCTTCCGATGAAAGGTTTTTGCAAGTGTCGCGCGTCGCGCACGTGCAACGGCTTGATGCACCGCGACAATTTGTATCACAACGCGATATAATTCCGCGCTTGTGGCGGCGCGCGTCCGCGCTGTCATTTTTACCGCTTACCGTCCATGTCGTCAGGCTCCTCTTCGTCGCGCCGCACCTTGCGGCAATGGCTGCACAGCTTCATTCCCCATCCGATGTCGCTCGGCTGGCGCGAGCGCCTGCGCTCGTGCACGGGCGCGCTCGTCGGCATCGCGACGGTCGGCGTCACGATGCGGCTGCTGCCCGGCGTGCCGGGCCTCGTGCCGCTGCTCGTCGCGCCGATGGGGGCGTCGGCCGTGCTGCTGTTCGCGGTGCCGGCGAGTCCGCTCGCGCAACCGTGGTCGATCATCGGCGGCAATCTGGTCGCGGCGACGGTCGGTGTCGCGTGCGCGTTATGGATCGCCGATCCGATCACGGCCGCCGCGGTCGCGATCGCGTGTGCGATCGGCGGCATGTTCGTGCTGCGCTGCGTGCACCCGCCGTCAGGCGCCGTCGCGCTCACGGCCGTGGTCGGCGGCCCGGCAATCCATGCGCTCGGATTCAGTTTCGTGCTGGAGCCGATCGCGCTGCAATCGGCGATCCTGCTGTCTGCCGCGCTCGCCTATCACGCGCTGACCGGGCACCGCTACCCGCACGGCGGCGCGCGTCCCGAAGCAAAACCGCAGGCGGGCGGCGCCGCCCCGGCGCGCGGCGGCTTTACGCGCAGCGACCTCGACGCGGTGCTGAAGCGCCGCAGCGAATGGCTCGACGTCGATCCGGACGATCTCGAAACGCTGCTGCGCGAAACCGAGATGCAGGCTTATACGCGCACGTTCGGCCAGCTCACGTGCGCCGACCTGATGACGAAGAATGCGATCGAGGTCGCGCCGTCGACGTCGGTGACGGCCGCACTCACGCTGCTCGACCGCCACCGCGTAAAGGCACTGCCCGTCGTCGACGGCGACGGCCGCCTGACCGGCATCGTCACGCGCGCCGACCTCACGCGCCAGTTGCGCCGCCCGACCCCGCTGTGGCAACGCCTGTCCGCACGGCTGCCGCAATCGCTCGGCGGCCAGCCCGCCAGCGTCGCCACCGTGATGACGCGCGACGTCGCGTTCGTGCCGCAAACGATGCCGATCACCGCGCTCGTGCCGCTGTTTACGCATTCGGGCCATCACCATATTCCGGTCGTCGACGCATCGCGCCGACTCGTCGGGATCATTACGCAGACGGATCTGGTGACGGGCCTCTACCAGCAGACGCAAATGCTCGAGGCCGCTTAACGCGGGCGCAACGCGCCGACGCGATGCGACGCAAAATGGATTCATTTCGCTTCATTTCGGCCATTTATATCATATTGTGATATATTTATCGCTACCGAAACCGACTGCCCGACCGACCTCGATGAACGATACCCGACGCGCGCTGAACAAAAGCGATTTCCAGCAACTGTCCGAGTTCCGCTACCAGATGCGCCGCTTCGAGCGCTTCTCCGAACGCGCCGCGCAAAGCGAAGGCGTGACGCCGCTGCAATACCTGCTGCTGCTGCACATCAAGGGTTATCCGCACCGCGAATGGGCGACCATCGGCGAACTCGCGGAACGCCTGCAGGCGCAGCATCACGGCGTCGTCGCGCTGGTGACGCGCTGCGAGGCGCTCGGGCTCGTGAAGCGCAAGACGAGCGAAGCGGATCGCCGGCAGGTCGAAGTCCACCTCGAACCAGCCGGCGAGACGCTGCTCGCCCGCCTCGCAGCCATGCATCGCGCCGAGCTGAAGTCGCTCAAGGACGCGTTCCAGGTTCCCCAGATAGATTACTGACCCTTGCTTCCACCACGCCGATGAACGCACCACACAAACGCGATTTCTCGACCAACGACCGCCTGCCCAGGATCGCGTTGCTTGCCGCCGGGATCGGCCTCCTCAGCACGCTTGCCGCGTTCGTGCTGTTGAGCCTGATCCACCTGTTCACGAACCTGTTCTTCTTCCAGCAGTTCTCGTTCGCCGACCGCTCTCCCGCGAACAACACGCTCGGCGCGTGGGTGATCGTCGTGCCGGTGATCGGCGGGTTGATCGTCGGGATGATGGCGCGCTTCGGTTCGGAAAAGATCCGCGGCCACGGCATTCCCGAAGCGATCGAGGCGATCCTGTTCGGCAAGAGCCGCATGTCGCCGAAGGTCGCGATCCTCAAGCCGCTGTCGTCCGGCGTCGTGATCGGCAGCGGCGGCCCGTTCGGCGCCGAAGGCCCGATCATCATGACGGGCGGCGCGCTCGGCTCGCTGATCGCGCAATGCGTGCACGTGACCGCCGCCGAGCGCAAGACGCTGCTCGTCGCGGGTGCGGCCGCCGGCATGACGGCCGTGTTCGGCACGCCGGTCGCCGCCGTGCTGCTCGCGGTCGAACTGCTGCTGTTCGAATGGCGCCCGCGCAGTTTCCTGCCGGTCGCGCTCGCGTGCGCGGTGGCCGGTTTTGCACGCGCGCTGTTCTTCGGCGTCGATCCGCTGTTTCCGCTGACCACGGCCGCGCCGACGCCCGTCGCGCTGCTGTCGTGCATCGTCGCGGGCCTGCTGTCGGGCATGCTCGCCTGCGGCCTGTCGGCTGCGCTGTATCGCGTCGAGGACACCTTCGCGAAGCTGCCCGTGCACTGGATGTGGTGGCCCGCGCTCGGCGCGATCGTGATCGGTATCGGCGGCTGGCTCGAGCCGCGCGCGCTCGGTGTCGGCTACGACGTGATCGGCGACCTGCTGCACCAGCACATCGCGCTGAAGATCGCGCTCGCGCTGCTGATCGTGAAGGCCGTGATGTGGGTGATCGCGCTCGGCTCGGGGACGTCGGGCGGTGTGCTCGCCCCGCTGCTGATGCTCGGCGCCGGTCTCGGCACCGTGCTGTCGCCGATGCTGCCGGGCGGCGATCCGGCGCTGTGGCCGCTCGTGTGCATGGCCGCGACGCTTGGTGCGACACTCGGCGCCCCGCTGACCGCGATCGTGTTCGCGTTCGGCCTCACGCACGATGCCAACGCGCTGCTGCCGCTGCTCGCAGCGACGCTCGTCGCGCACGGCTTCGCGACCATCGTGATGAAACGCTCGATCATGACGGAAAAGATCGCGCGCCGCGGCTATCACATCTATCGCGAATACGGCGTCGATCCGCTCGAACGGCATGACATCGCCGAAGTGATGACGTCCGCCGATCTGCTGGTCGCGATCGACGGCGCGTCGACGCTCGACACCGTCGAGTCGCAGTACTTCGGCGCGAAGCAGACGCACCGCGCATACCCGGTCGTGCAGAACGGCCGCCTGCTCGGCCTCGTCGATCGCGCGACGCTCGATGCGCAGCGCGCGCAAGCCGGAGCCGACACGCCGATCTCGGGCGCGTTCGCCAACCGCGCGCCCGCCGTCGCGCTTGCGCACGAAACGTGCCGCGTCGTCGCGTCGCGACTCGCGATGCTCGGCCTCGAACGCCTGCCGGTCGTCGACGACGAGCAATCGCTGCGCATCACGGGCATCGTGTCGCGCAGCGACCTGATCAAGCCCGCGCTCCAGCATTTCGACGACGAACAGAAGCGCGAGCGCTTCCGCCCGGTCGTCCCGGTCAACCTGCGCGACGCCGGCACGCGCAAGGCAGGCTGACGCCGCGAGCCTGCGCGGCACGACAGCCGCGCACGGCCCACTCACCCCACCTCGTTGCACGATGCAGCGCGCACCGCGCGCGCCGCATCGCATTCCGCAGCTTCCCGCGTTTAAAGTTGGTTAACAGTCGAACCGACGAAAGTTTGTCATCATGGTCTCCATGCGACGGGGCCAACAAACAATTCAGCCATTCCAATTCGCAATCACATAAAGAGTCGCGGCACGGCATGCATCGACATGCCGCTCGCCGTGGCCGTCACCTCACCACGCGACCGGGCAGCGCGCCGACCGGGCAACGCATGACGTCGTTGCCGCGTCACCCGTCCACCGACGGGCCGCACACGATGCATGTTGTGCCGCAGCAGCGCCGCCAAGCACCGGAGCCTCCATTTGGCAAGCGCGTTAACAACTTGTTTCGGAATAGCCGGAACCGTGCTTGTTCGACGCGATCTCACTTGCACGCAGTCCTGCTGCGCATCCCACTCAATCAATCACGACTCGAGGGAGATAACGTGAACGCAAAATATTTACCGCTCATCGCATTGACCGTGGCATTTTCTGCTCATGCAGCCGATTCTGCCCTGCAGAACGTGGGACAAAGCCAGAAACCCGCCGACCAGGTGGCGCAGTGCATCGCGAAGACCTGGGCCGACAAGTCGCAGCAACAGGTAACGTCGCAGTACGAACTGGCGAACGGCCTCGCGATGGCCGTTTATGCGCCGGGCCAGCAGCCGCCGAACGGCGCCGCCGCCGTGGTGCGTCCGGCCAACGCTGCGAACGCGAAGACCTGGGTCGGTTTCCGCGGCGGCGATGCGTCGTCGGCCGGCGACATCAACGCCTGCCTGTAAGTAACGAGAACAGGCGCTTCGGATGGCCTTGCGCCATCCGCTTGCGACAAGCCCCGCCTCGGCGGGGCTTTTCTTTTTCTGCCGCCCGCGCTTACAGGTAGCTGCAGACGTAATCGAGCGTCTCGAGCACTTCGATGTCGAAGCGGCTCTTGCCCGGCACCGAGAACGATTCACCGGCGCCGTAGGTCTGCCACTCGCTGCTGCCGTCGAGCTTCACGCGACACTTGCCGGCCTGCACTTCCATCAATTCGGGGGCGTCCGTGCCGAAGTTGAGCGCGCACGGCAGGATCACGCCGAGCGTCTTGCGCGTGCCGTCCGGGAAGAGCACGGTATGCGACACGCACTTGCCGTCGAAATAGACGTTGGCGCGCTTGACGACCGATACGTTGTCGAATTGGGTTGCACTGGTCATGTGATGCCTCTGATTGCTGGATGCCGGATGGCGATGTGGTTGGAGGCCGGCCGGAGCGGCGGGCCGGCCGCTATGATACCGGCTCGCGCGACGCACGCCGCAACCGCACGACGCCTTGCCCGCGTCATCCCGTGAAACGGCAGCAGTGCCAGATCGTCAGGATCACTACATGATGACGAGCGCACGCCTCGGTTGCCGACTCACCGCAGCCCCTTGCGTCGCGCGGAATCGCGCAAGCAATCGAGCAGCATCGCCGCGGCCGGCGTCAACGGGCTGTCGCGACGCGTCACGACCTGCACCGACACGGCCGGCAAGCGCTCGCGAATCGGCAGCACCGCCAATTGATCGCGCGCCCACTCTGCCTCCAACAGTTGCTCCGGCATCGACGCGATCAGGTCGCAACCCGTCAACAGGCGGTGCGCGAGCCCGAAGCTCGGGCATTCGACGACGCGCGCCGGCACCGGCAGACCGTACGTGACGAACGAATTGAACAGCGCCTGCGTCGAGCTTTCCGGCGACGGATTCATCAGCCAGTCGGCCTCGACGAGATCGGCGAGCGACGTGGCCGACGCGAGTGGATGCTCCTTGCGCGCGACGATCAGCGAACGGCTCGCGTAGAGCTCGGCATGATCGAACTCGGCCGCCAGCAGTTCCGGCACGACGACGACCACCGCGAAATCGAGCGAGCCATCGTGCAGGCGTGGCAGCGCGACGCCCGGAAACCCTTCGATCAGGTTGACGCGCGCCACCGGAAAGCGGCGCCGGAACGCGCGAAACGCGTCGGGCAGAATCGTCACCGCGGCAGCCGGCGTGATCGCCGCCGACACGGAGCCCGTCAGCGCCCCCTGCGCCTGCTCGATGTCGTCGCGGGCGCGCTGCATCTCGGCGACGATCAGCCGCGCGCGCACCTGCAGCTGCTGGCCGAACGCGGTGAGCTGCACGCCGCGCGCGGTACGCACGACGAGAGACACGCCGAGCGCGATCTCCAGTTCCTTGACCGCCTTCGTCAGCGCCGCCGGCGACACGTTCAGGCGCCGCGCGGCCGCGCGAATACTCCCTTCTTCCGCGACGGTGACGAACGCTTTCAACTGATGGTATTTCATGGCGGCAATGCGTGATCCGTGGAAACCCTGTACCCGGCCGTGCGCACCGGTTCAGGGTATTCCCGAGCGGCAACCGGTGGTGTGCACCAAAGCAATTTATCAGCTTCTAGTGAGCAAAAGAAATTTATATGCTCTCTCGTCATATGCACGTCAAACGCCCCACCTGCCCCACAGGAGAGACCATGCTGCAAGCCTTGAACCCCGTCATCCCCGGTATCGCCGCGATCGCCCCCGAGCTGGTCGAGGTGCGCCGTCGCATCCATGCGCATCCCGAACTCGCGTTCGAAGAAACGCTCACGAGCGATCTCGTCGCCGAGCTGCTCGCCGGCTGGGGTTACGAAGTGCATCGCGGCATCGGCAAGACGGGCGTCGTCGGCGTGCTGCGCGAAGGACAAGGCACGCGCACCGTCGGGCTGCGCGCCGACATGGATGCACTGCCACTCGCGGAAGCCACGGGCCTGCCGTACGCGAGCCGCCACGCGAACAAGATGCATGCATGCGGCCACGACGGCCACACCGCGATGCTGCTGTGCGCGGCGCGCCACCTCGCGGCGACGCGCCAGTTCTCCGGCACGCTGAACCTGATCTTCCAGCCGGCCGAGGAAAACTTCGGCGGCGCGAAGGCGATGATGGACGACCGCCTGTTCGATCGTTTCCCGTGCGACGCGATCTTCGCGATCCACAACATGCCGGGCCGCGCGGCCGGCGACATGGCATTCCGCACCGGCGCCGCGATGGCGTCGGCCGACCGCGTGACGATCACGCTGCGCGGTGTCGGCGGCCACGGCGCGATGCCGCACTTTGCACGCGATCCGATGTCGGCCGCGGGCAGCATCATGGTCGCGCTGCAGACGATCGTCGCGCGCGAGGTCGACGCGCAGCATGCGGCCGTGATCACGGTCGGCAGCGTGCAGGCCGGCGAGACGTTCAACATCATTCCCGAAACCGTCGTGATGAAGCTGTCGGTGCGCGCGCTGAACGCTGATGTACGCGCGCTGCTCGCACGCCGCATCGAAGCGCTCGTGAAAGGCCAGGCGGAAAGCTTCGGCATCACGGCGGAAATCGACTACGACTACGGCTACCCGGTGCTCGTCAATCACGCGGAACCGACCGCGTTCGCGGCCGACATCGCGCGCCAGATGCTCGGTGCCGAGCGCGTCGAAACCGACGCCGCGCCGCTGATGGGCAGCGAGGATTTCGCGTTCATGCTCGAGGCCCGCCCCGGCTGCTACGCGTTCATCGGCAACGGGATCGGCAGCAAGGGCGGCTGCATGGTGCACAACCCCGGCTACGACTTCAACGACGACATCCTCGCGATCGGCGCGAGCTACTGGGTTCGCGTCGCCGAAGCCTGGCTCGCGGCCTGACGGCCCTTCATCACGCAGTTTCGCGCTTACCGGGGGAACCCCATGGAAACGTCTGCCCTGTCGCTCGCCGGCACGCCGCCCGATACACACGCCGCCGCGAAGAAGCGCCGGCTGATCGCCGCCGCCGCCGTCGGCAACGCGCTCGAGTTCTACGACTTCACGGTCTACAGCTTCTTCGCGATCCTGATCGGCAAGCTGTTCTTTCCCGTGCATTCGTCGTTCGGGCAGCTGATGCTCGCGGTCGCGAGCTTCGGCGTCGGCTTCGTCACGCGTCCGCTCGGCGGACTCGTGATCGGCATGTACGCCGACCGCGCCGGCCGCAAGAAGGCCATGATCCTGACACTGCTGCTGATGGCGCTCGGCACCGCAACGATCGCGGTCGCGCCGACCTTCGCGCAGGCCGGCATCGCCGCGCCGCTGCTGCTCGTGCTCGCGCGCCTGCTGCAAGGGTTCGCGTCGGGCGGCGAAGTCGGTGCGTCGACCACGCTGCTGCTCGAACAGGCGCCGCAGCACCGCCGCGGCTTCTATGCGTCGTTCCAGTTCTCGAGCCAGGGGCTCGCCGCGCTCGCGGGTGCGCTCACCGGCGTCGCACTGACGTCGACGCTGACTGCCGCGCAGCTCGAAAGCTGGGGCTGGCGCGTGCCGTTCATCATCGGCACGCTGTTCGTGCCGCTCGGCTACTGGCTGCGCCGCACCGTCGAGGAAGTGCCGGCTGCCGCGCCCGCCGCCGCGCATGACGAGCCGGTCGCATCGCTGCCGCTCGCCGACGTGCTGCGCCATCACGGCAGGGCCGTGTTCGCGGGCCTCGGCGTGACGATCGGCGGCACGTCGATCCACTACATCATCGTGTTCTACATGGCGATCTACGGCGTGCAGGTGCTGCACCTGCCGACCTGGCTGTCGATGACGGCCGGCTGCGTCGCCGGCGCGATCCTGATGCTCGTGACGCCGATCGGCGGCCACCTGTCCGACGTCTACGGACGCAACCGGATCATCTGGTGGACCCGCATCGTACTGATGGTCGCGGTCTACCCGGCGTTCATCGCGCTGAACCGCTGGCCGGGCGCCGCGTCGCTGCTGTCGATCATCACGGCGCTGTCGATCGTGCATGCGATCAATGTCGGCGCGACCGGCGCGGTGCTCGGCGAACTCTTTCCGCGTGCGGTACGCGCGACCGGCGGCGCGCTCGTGTACAGCGTCGGCGTCGCGATCTTCGGCGGCTTCGCGCAGTTCTTCGTCACGTGGCTGATCGCGGCGACCGGCAACCCGAATGCGCCCGCGTGGTATGCGATCGGCTGCGGCGCGTGCACGTTGCTCGCCATCCGCTGCATGGACGAAAAGGCCGGGAAGGCACTCGACTGAACGACGGTCGATGCGCGGTGCGCGCCGTCAACGCAAAAAGGCACGGGTTCGACGACCCGTGCCTTTTTCGCATCTGGCGCCGCTCGCGCTCAGAACGTATGCATCATCCCCACATACGCACCCGTCTGCGACTCGCCCGTCAGCGGGCTCGTGCCCGACGTCGCATCGCGCGGCGTCGCGAGCAGCGAGAAGTTCGAGTTGCCGCCGTTGCGTACGTACGCGACCGTGCCGTACAGGAACGTGCGCTTCGACAGGTTGTACGTGGTGCCGAGCACATACATCATCGCGTGGCCCGACGGATCGTGCGACGCATCGCCGCCGCCGTCGCCGACCTTCACGTAGTACCCGCCGCCCGTCACGGCCCACTGCGGCGTCGCGGTGTAGGTCGCGCCGAGCCAGTAGTGATCGGCGCGATCGGCGACACCGGCCGGGCTGTCCGGCGCCTGGTAATGCGTGTAAGCGCCCTGGATCTTGAACTTCGACACCTTCACGTTCGCGCCGACGAAATACTCGCGCGACGCGGTGAAGATGTTGCTGAACTTGCCGTTGTTGTCGCGCAGCTCGTCATAGATGCCGCGCACGTCGAGCAGCGGCGAGTGGTACGAGATCATGATCCCGTCCGAGCGGCCGAAATCGTCGGCCGCGCCGTAGTTGAAGCCGCGCGACTGGTTGCCGAACGCGTATTGCGCCTGCACGTCGAAGCCGCCGATCACCGGGCTGTGATATTCGATGTTGTTGCTGGTCTGCTGCCAGTTGCGGCCGCGCACGAGCGACGCGGACGAAAACGCCTGCTGCACGAACGGATCGAATTCCCACACGCCGTCGCTGTCGATGAAGAGGTTGCGGCCGGCCTGCAACTGGCCCCACGTATTGCTCTTCAGGCCGACATACGCGCGCCGCGACCACATGCGTCCGCCGCCCGTCTGGCCGTTCATCACCTGGAACGCGGTCTCGAGATCGAAGACCGTCGACAGCCCGCCGCCCAGATCCTCGATGCCCTTCAGGCCGAACATGCTGGTGCCCCAGTCGCCGCTTTCCGCGGCCCAGCGCGACTTGCTGCCGTTCGGCGTCGCGATGTGGTTCAGGTACTCGATGCCGCCGTCGACACGGCCGTACAGCGTTACGCTCGTTTGTGCGAAAGCGGCCGCCGGCGTGGCGGCCGCAATCAGCCATGCGAAATGTTTGAGTCGCAAAATGATGCCCCCTCGGAGTCTCGACCATCCGACGCGTGCCCCATGCGCGCGCCCTGGGTCTGTTTATCCGCGATCGATCGAAAAACGCCCGGGGCCCGCCGCGCAGAGCGCGAGCAGGCCGCCCGAGATCGCGATGTTCTTGTAGAAATGAATCATGTTGTTGATCTGCTCGCCGCCCGTCATCGTCCAGTAGTGGTGGCCGATGATGCCGGTGCCGATCGTATACAGCGCAAGCAGCAACGCGAGTGCGCGCGTCTGGAAGCCGACCAGGATCGCGATCCCGACGAACAGCTCCATCACGACGGAGATCGCGGCGGACATGATCGGCGCGGGCGCGCCTTCCGAGCCCATGAACGCGATGGTACCGGGGAAGTCGATGATCTTCTTCCAGCCGAACATCACGAACAGGATCACGAGGAGGATGCGCGAAAGCAGCAGCAGCACATCGCGTTGGGACGCGAGAAACGGTTGATTCGGTGTCATGGTGTCGATCAACGAAAACGATGCGCGGCTGGCGCACCGGATTGCCTGTGAACCGGGACGGACCGCCGCCTGCGCCGCCCGCCCCGCTCTGCAACAACCGGCATCGGGGTCCGCCCGATGTGCTGTGCTCCTCCTCTTCTTCGATGCCGCTCTTCTTCGATATTGCCCTGCCGCGCCGTCGCGCGCCGCGTCAACGCAGCTTCGCGACGTCCTGCTCGGTCACCTTCGCGGCCGGATTGCCGAACTGCCCGGTCAGGTAGTTCGTCAGCGCGGCGATCTGCGCATCCGACAGCTCGTAGCGGAACGCCGGCATGCCGACATCCTCGCTGCCGGCCTTGCGCTGCACGCCGTTCAGGATCACCTGCACGAGGTTGGTCGGATTCGACGCGCCGACCGTCGAGTTGTGGAACAGCGACGGGTAATAACCGTCCGGCGTGCCCTTGCCTTGCATCTGGTGGCAGGTCGCACAGTTGCCGAGATACAGCCGCGCGGGATCGATGCCGGACGATGCGAGCGCGACGCCGCGCAGCTTCAGTCCGTCCTCGGCCGGCTTGCCCCACGACGAGCGCGACTGCTTCGCGTCGCCGCTGGCAACCGCCGGCACCGTGCGGATGTACGTCGAGATCGCGCCGATGTCGGATTCCGTCATCTTCGAGAAGCTGTGCTCGACCGCCTCGGCCATCGGACCGGCCGCCTGCGCGACACCCGGCACGCTGCCGGTGCGCAGGTACTGGACGAGCTGCTGCTGCGTCCAGCCGCCGATCCCCGCATTCGGGTCGGACGTGATGTTGTAGCCGTCCCAGCCCGCGAGCACCGAGCCCGACAGGAAGCTGCCGCCCGTCTCGTCGAGCGACTTCTCCTGCAACGCGATGCCGCGCGGCGTGTGGCACGTGCTGCAGTGCGCGAGGCCCTGCACGAGATACGCGCCGCGGTTCCACTCGGCGCTTTGCGCCGGTTTCGGCTCGTACGCGCCGTCCTTCAGGAACAGCCAGTTCCAGATCTTCAGCGGCCAGCGCATGCTCAGCAGCGCGGGGATCTCGTTCTTCGGCGGCGCCTGCTTGACCGGTTCGACGCCGTGCATGAAGTACGCGTACAGCGCCTGCACGTCGTCGTCGTTGATCTTCGCGTACGACACGTACGGCATCGCCGGGTACAGGTTGTCGCCGTTCTTCGACACGCCGTGGCGCACCGCGCGCTCGAAGTCGTCGAAGGTCCAGTTGCCGATGCCCGTATCGGGATCGGGCGTGATGTTGCTCGAGTAGATCTTGCCGAGCATCGGCACCGGCATCCCGAGGCCGCCCGCGAACGGCTTGCCGCCCTTCGCGGTGTGGCACGCCATGCAGTCGCCCGCGACCGCGAGGTATTCGCCGCGCTTGACCAGCGCCGGATCGGCCGCGTCGGCCGCGCGCGCGAGACCCGGCAGCGCGAGGCAGCCGGCGACGAGGAAGGTGAGAGTAGATTTCCGCACGGTCAGACTTCCTTCTTCAGCGTGTCCGACATCCGCAGCGCGAGCGCCGCGATCGTCAGCGTCACGTTCACCGTACCGACGGTCGGCATCGTCGAGCTGCTCGAGATGAACAGGTTCGGATGGTCGAACGTGCGGCAGTCCTTGTCGACGACCGAGTCGCGTGCATCCGCGCCCATGATCGTCGCGCCCGTGATGTGGTTGTTCGGCGCGAACTCGTCGTTGAAGACGACTTCGGTACCGCCCAGCACCTTCGCGGCCGTCGCGTAGACCTCGCGCGTGTGCACGGCGCCGCGCTTCACGTAGTCGTCGATCGCATACGTGATCTCGGGGCGCGGGATGCCGATCGCGTCGGTGGCCGTCTTGCTCGGCACGATGCGGTTCTCGGGTTGCGGCAGGATTTCGTGGAAGCAGTCGAACTCGACGAAACGTGCGGCGCGGTCGCGGATCTGCGCGTCGAGCTCCTCGGGCTTCATCAGCTTGCCGCTCTTGAAGATCTTCTGCGTCTCCTGGTTGATGCGCGACATGTTCGACAGGTGGATCTTCTTCGCGGCTTCGGTCGCGCGGAACGGGCCGTCGCGGAAACCGATCAGCGACGTCATCTCCTGCGGGCCGCGGCCCGGCCACAGCTTGTCGTTCGCGTAGAACGACACGCCGGTGCCCGGGTGGTCCATCAGGTTGCGGCCGACCATGTCGGAGCTGTTCGCGACGCCGTTCGGGAAATCGCGGTTCGCCGACATCAGCAGGATCTTCGGCGTCTCGATGCCGTTCGCGGCCACCACGAAGTATTTGCCTTCGACGCGATGGTCGGCGCCCGACTTGTCCTTGTAGACCGCGGCGGTGATGCGCTTGTCCGGCCCGGTCTCGAGCTTGTAGACGACCGCGTTCTCGATCAGCTTCGCGCCGGCCTGCTCGGCCTTCTCGACGTGCACGATGCCGTTGTACATCGCGCCGATCGGACAGATCGGCATGCAATTGTTGTTCCCGCAACAGGTTGGCCGGCCGTCGTACGGACGGCTGTTGCGCGCGACCGGCTCGGTCACCACGTGGAACTTCGGGTCATAACCGTTGAGCGCGCTCTTGATCGTCTGCTCGTTGAACGACAACGGCAGCGGCGGCATCGGGTACGGCGCCTTGCGCGGCGAGTAAAGATCTTCCTCGGGGCCCGGGCCCCACACGCCGAGTTCTTCCTCGGCACGCTGGTAATAATGCTCGAGGTCGTCGTACTGGATCGGCCAGTCGCGGCCGACGCCGTACACCGTCTTCATCTTGAAGTCGTTCGGGATGAAGCGCCACGCCGACGCGGCCCAGTGCCACGTCGTGCCGCCCACCGCGCGGATGTACTGCGAGTTGAACTTGTGCTCGCCCTTCAGGATCAGGTAGTCGTTCGGCGGGCCGTATTCCGGATGCGGCGCCCACGCGCTCGACGGGTACGGCGCCATGAAGTCCGTCTTGTCGGGCTGGTTGCGAAAGCGCTCGACGATTTCCCAGCGCGGCATGCGCGGGCCGGCTTCCAGCAGGATCACCGACTTGCCCGCCATCGCGAGCTGGTGCGCCACGATCGCGCCGGCGACACCCGACCCGACGACGACGACGTCGGCCTTTTGCGTATCGGTATCCGCCATCAGGCTTGCCTCTCGATCGGTTTGTCGGCCCAGAAGCCGGGTTTGTTGGGGCAATACGAAGGGATCACGAGCGTATCGGATACGACGCTGAACATTAATGCTTCTTCGTAGGTAATCACGACGTTGTCGACGATGCCGAGATACCACGCTTCGAGAATCTTCAGCGCGAGCGCTTCCTGATCGGGATTCAGCGAGCCGGACGCGAGTGCGCCGGCGAGTTGCGGCAGGCTGTCGGCCGTCTTGAACGAACCCTTCTGCAATGCCTGCAGGAAGCGCTGGCCGAGCACGCGGCTCAGCCCCTTCTTGCCGGTCAATGCTTCGGAAAGCGTCATGAACGTATCGAGCGGCGCGGTGCCGGGATCATCGGCCAGGGCCCGCAACGCCAGCGAGCCCGTGAGGCCCGCCGCCGTCAGCGCCAGTGCGCCCTGCAGCCATTGACGCCGCGTGATGCCGGTTGCGGCTGCGTCGCCATTGCGACGCGAGTGGGGGGTGTTGTCGTTGTGCATGTTTCCTTCTCTCGAACACCGGATTCGGGAAAACCACGCTTGATATTTCTCAAACATTGGCGCGGACCTGAAATGTACGCGCTCAAATCGGATCGAACAATCTTTTTATAGTCCATTAAATGTTCCGCAATCCGAGACAATCGACATTTCGCTGCTTTTTTGTGTCGTCGGCGCGACAAAATTGCGGCGCGCACACACGCGTGTCGCATGCCGGCGACACACTGCGTGCCGCGATGCGCCGGCACGGCCGTCGGTTAGAATCGCCAGCAATCAAACAGAAAGCTTCCCTCCGAGGGCATCGAGCGATGAAGCAGTACGACAAGCACAACAACGAAACGAAGCGAACCAACCACACCACGCGGCTCGTCTGGCGCATCGGCGCCGTCGCGGTGCTCGGCGCCGCCGCGGCGCTGTCGCTGCATGCGCTCGCGGCGCGCACGGTGAGCGTATCGCCGCAAGGCACCGTCACCGAAGTCCGGCAGAGCGTCGTCAAGTTCGACGAACCGATGGTCGCGTTCGGCTCGGCCTCCGCGCCGAATCCCGCGCGCGTGACCTGCAACGACTCCACCGCCGCGCGCGGCCAGGGCCACTGGCTCGACGACAAGACCTGGGTTTACGATTTCGAAAACGACCTGCCGCCCGGCGTGCGCTGCTCGGTCGCGCTCAACGATACGCTGCGCTCGGTCGCCGGCAACGCGGCCAGCGGCCCGCGCCGCTTCACGTTCCAGACGGGCGGCCCGTTCCCGGTGAACGTGCGCCCCGGCTCGCGCGAGATCGAGGAACGGCAGGTCTTCGTGATGAAGCTGAACGGCCCGGCCGAACCGCGCTCGGCGCTCGCAAACATCTGGTGTGAAGCGGCCGGTATCGGCAACCGCATTCCCGTCACGGCCGCCGATGACGATACGCGCAACGCTCTACTCGACCATTTCGGGCTGAAGAAGGATGCCGCGCGCGTGCTGACGCTGTCGTGCGCGCAGGCGCTGCCGGCCAGCGCGAAGATGCAGCTCGTGTACGGAAAGGGGGTCGCGAGCCCGAGCGGCATCGCGAACGAAACCGAACGGCGCTTCGATTTCACCGTGCGCGCGCCGTTCGCCGCGAGCTTCTCGTGCGAACGCGAGAACGCGAAGGCGCCGTGCACGCCGCTGCGCCCGCTCACACTGTCGTTCAACGCGCCGATCTCGCGCAAGAACGCCGAGGCGATCAAGGTGCGCGGCCCCGACGGCTCGCTGTCGCCGACCTTCGCGGCCGACGACCACAGCGAGGAAGTGACGACCGTCACGTTCAACCCGCCGCTGCCCGCGCAGGCCGGCCTGACGATCGAGCTGCCGTCGGGCCTGCGCGACGTGACCGACCGCGCGCTGTCCAACGCCGACCTGTTCCCGCTCGCGACGCGCACCGCGCCGATGCCGCCGCTCGCGAAATTCTCGTCGGGCACCTTCGGGATCATCGAGCGCTTCGCCGAACCCGACACGCCCGCGCTCGTACCCGTCACGCTGCGCAACGTCGAGGCCGACCTGCATATCGCGGGCCTCAACGCGGGCGGCGCCCAATTCGCGAACCTGAAGGTCGAGAACGACACCGCGATCCGCCAGTGGATGCGCACCGTCGACCGCTTCGACAACTGGTCGATGACGGCCGGTTCGATCGACAGCCAGATTCCCGGCCTGCTGGAGCGCAAGGGCCAGCACCCCGTCTACGTGCCGCTCCAGGCCGGCGAAAAGCAGCCCGCGGCGAAGGACCGCCGCATCGACGTGCGCTCGCTGTCGCTGCTCAAGGGCGAGCCCGGCGCGCAGGCATTGACGCTGCCGCAGGCCGACCCGAAGACGCTGCGTCCGTTCGAGATCGTCGGCGTGCCGATCGACAAGCCCGGCTTCTACGTGCTCGAACTCGCGTCGCCCGCGCTCGGCCGCTCGCTGCTCGCGAAGCCGTCGAGCATGTACGTGCGCACCACCGTGCTCGTCACGAACCTCGGCGTGCACCTGAAACAGGGCCGCGAGAACAACCTCGTGTGGGTCACGACGCTCGACAAGGGCAAGCCCGTGCCGAACGCGCAGATCCGCGTGTCGGACTGCAACGGCGATCAGATCGCGGCCGGCAAGACCGACGCGCAGGGCCTGCTGAAGATCGACGGGCCGTTCGAGCCGAAGCACGAATGCAGTTCGTCCGAGCGCTTCGACGACTACTTCGTGTCGGCACGCGTCGACGATCCGAAGACGGGCCCCGACATGGCGTTCGTCAGCTCGGGCTGGAACCGCGGGATCGAATCGTGGCGCTTCAACGTGCCGACCGACACCGACAGCGCGCCGACCGTGCGTGCGCACACGGTGTTCGACCGCACGCTGCTG
The DNA here is from genome assembly GCF_052952715.1 of Burkholderia sp. YIM B11467. Lineage (NCBI taxonomy): Bacteria > Pseudomonadati > Pseudomonadota > Betaproteobacteria > Burkholderiales > Burkholderiaceae > Burkholderia > Burkholderia sp. YIM B11467. The sequence goes on along the minus strand of NZ_JBQVSQ010000002.1, from coordinate 235,759 downwards.
CGCGCGGGCGAAACCGTGTCGATGAAGCATTTCATCCGTACAGAGACGCTGCAGAGCCTCGCGTTCCCGTCGCAATACCCGACGCGCGTGACGATCCGCCATCTCGGCACGGGCCAGACGTACAAGCTGCCGCTCACGTGGGCCGCCGACCACAGCGCGGATACGCAGTTCACGCTGCCGCCCGCCGCGAAGCTCGGCGAATACAGCGTCGAACTCGAAGGCGGCCCGGAAGACGCGCCGACCGCCACCTATTACAGCGGCAGCTTCCGCGTCGAGGCCTTCCGCCTGCCGGTGCTGAAGGGATCGATCGGCGCGCGCGACGCGCAGAAGAGCCCGCTCGTCGCCGTGAAGGAAGCGCCGCTCGCGGTGCAGATCGACTACGTGTCGGGCGGCGGCGCATCGAACCTGCCCGTGCAGGTGTCGGCGCTGATGAAGTGGGCGTCGCCGCCGTTCGCGGATCGCTTCGAGGATTTCAGCTTCACGCCGTATCGCCCCGACACGAGCGACGGCAACGCCGACGACGATTCGCAGGACGGCGACAACGCGTCGGCGTCGAACAACGATCCCGATGCGACGAAGCTGATCGCCGACAAGCTGCCGCTCACGCTCGACCGCAACGGCGCGGGCACCGTCACGCTCAAGGGCCTGCCCGACGTCGACGCGCCGAAGCGCATCGCGCTCGAGGCGACGTTCGCGGACCCGAACGGCGAAGTGCAAACGATTCGCGGCGACACGATCCTGTGGCCGGCCGCGGTGGTGGCCGGCATCAAGGCCGGCCGCTGGGTGTCGGTCGGCCAGCGCGTACCCGTGCAGGCGCTCGCAGTCGACCTGCAGGGCAAGCCGCGTGCGTCGGTGCCGATCGAGATCAAGGGCGTCGCGCACATCACGACGTCGTCGCGCAAGCGGATGGTCGGCGGCTTCTACGCATACGACAACAAGAGCGACACGCGCGACCTCGGCGTGCTGTGCTCGGGCAAGACCGACGACAAGGGCCGCATGGCCTGCGACGCGACGCTCGAACAGGCCGGCAACATCCAGCTGATCGCGGTCGCGAAGGACGGCGACGGCCGCACGTCGAACGCATCGACGTCGGTCTGGGTCACGCGCGAGGACGAACTCTGGTTCGGCGGCGACAACACCGACCGGATCGACGTGATCCCCGAGAAGACCTCGTATGAACCGGGCGAAACCGCCCGCTTCCAGGTGCGGATGCCGTTCCGCTACGCGACTGCGCTCGTCGCGGTCGAACGCGGCGGCGTGATGGAAACGCACATCGTCGAGCTGAACGGCAAGAACCCGACCGTCGACCTGAAGGTCGGCGAATCGTGGGGGCCGAACGTCTACGTGTCGGTGCTCGCGCTGCGCGGCCGGATTCGCGAAGTGCCGTGGTACTCGTTCTTCACGTGGGGCTGGAAAGCGCCGGTCGAATGGGCGCGCGCGTTCTGGCGCGAAGGCCGCCACTATGAAGCGCCGACCGCGTTCGTCGACCTGTCGAAGCCCGCGTTCCGCTACGGCCTCGGCGAGATCAAGGTCGGCACGGGCGTCCACCGTCTCGGCGTGACCGTGACGACCGACGCGACGCGCTACACGGTGCGCAGCAAGGCGCAGGCGCACGTGAAGGTCACGCTGCCGAACGGCCAGCCCGCGCCGGCCGGCACGCAGATCGCGGTCGCGGCCGTCGACGAGGCGCTGCTCGAACTGATGCCGAACAACAGCTGGGACCTGCTCGACGCGATGCTGCGCCGGCGCGCGTACGGCGTCGAGACGGCCACCGCGCAGATGGAAATCGTCGGCCGCCGCCACTTCGGCCGCAAGGCCGTGCCGGCCGGCGGCGGCGGCGGCAGCGCGCCGACGCGCGAGCTGTTCGACACGCTGCTGCTGTGGAATCCGCGCGTGACGCTCGACGCGAACGGCAGCGCGACCGTCGAGGTGCCGTTGAACGACGCGCTGACGCGCTTCCGGATCGTCGCGATCGCGGCGGTCGGCCCCGACCGTTTCGGCACCGGCAGCACGTCGATCCGCAGCACGCAGGATCTGCAGCTGATCTCCGGCCTGCCACCGCTCGTGCGCGAAGGCGACGCGTTCCGCGCGCAGGTCACGCTGCGCAACACGACCGACCGCGCGATGCAGGTCGTCGTGACGCCGCGCGTGACGGGTCTCGACGTCGCGCCGCAAACCGTGTCGCTCGCGGCCAATACGGCGACCGAGGTCGCGTGGACGATCACCGTGCCCGAGCAGGCGCTCGACGCGGCCGGTGCGCTGAACTGGCGCATCGAAGCGGCCGAGCAAGGCGGCAAGCGCGCGTCCGACGCGCTGGCGGTGGCGCAGAAGGTGGTGCCCGCGCTGCCGGTGACCGTGCAGCAGGCGACGCTCGCGCAGGTGGACGGCACGCTGACGGTGCCGGTGGCCTCCCCGGCTGGCGCCGCGAACAACGCGCAAGGCTTGCCGCGCGGCGGCATCGCCGTGTCGCTGCAGTCGAAGCTCGCCGACGGGCTGCCCGGCGTGAAGCGCTGGTTCGAGCGTTATCCGTACCGCTGCCTCGAACAGCAAACGTCGCGCGCGATCGGCCTGCACGACGCCGCGCAATGGCAGGCGCTGGTGGCACGCATGCCCGTCTACCTCGACAGCGACGGGCTCGCGAGCTACTTCCCGCCGTCGTCCGACGATTCGCACTACGGCAGCCCGACGCTGTCGTCGTACCTGCTCGTGGTGTCCGACGAGGCAAGCCGTCTCGACCCGCGTTTCGCGCTGCCGGAAGACCTGCGCACGCAGCTCGAAGCCGGGCTCGCGCGCTTCGTCGACGGTCGCATCGAGCGCAACGCGTGGGCGCCGCGCCAGGATCGCGACCTGCGCAAGCTCGCCGCGATCGAGGCGCTGTCGCGCTACGGTGCCGCGCAGGGCCGCATGCTCGGCTCGATCGAGATCGCGCCGAACCAGTGGCCGACGTCGGCGGTGATCGACTATCACGCGATCCTGACGCGCGTGAAGGACATCCCGCAACGCGACGAGAAGCGCGCGCAGGTCGAGCAGATCCTGCGGGCACGCCTCACGTACCAGGGCACGCAGCTCGTGTTCTCGACCGCGCGCGACGACGACCTATGGTGGCTGATGACCAGCAACGAGACCAATGCTGCCCGTCTCGCGCTGGAATTCGCGGGCGATCCGGCGTGGAAGGACGAGATGCCGCGCGTGACGGCCGGCCTGCTCGCGCTGCAGCGCCAGGGTGCATGGCAGACGACGACGTCGAACGCGCTCGGGCAGCTCGCGGTCGAGCGCTTCTCGCGCACCTATGAGAGCACGCCCGTCTCCGGTGCGACGAAGGTCGCGCTCGGCGGCGACGCGCGCTCGATCTCGTGGTCGCAGGCGCCGGCGCCCGCCGATACGCCGGCCACCGCGGCCACCCGCGCCGCCGCCGCGCGCAGCGTGATGCTGCCGTGGCCGCGCGCGGCGCAGGCACCGGCCACGCTGTCCGTCACGCAAGACGGCACGGGCCGCCCGTGGGCGACGATCGAGAGCCTCGCGGCCGTGCCGCTGCGCGCGCCGTTCGCGGCCGGCTACCGGATCACGAAGACCGTCACGCCCGTGTCGCCCGCCGTCAAGGGCGTGCTGACGCGCGGCGACGTCGTGCGCGTGCATCTCGACATCGACGCGCAGAGCGACATGACGTGGGTCGTCGTCAACGATCCGATCCCGTCCGGCGCGACGATCCTCGGTTCGGGCCTCGGCCGCGATTCCGAAGCGGCAACGCAGGGCGAGAAGACATCGGACGGCACGTGGCCGGCCTTCATCGAGCGCGACTTCGACGGTTATCGCGCGTACTACGACTATTTGCCGAAGGGCAAATTCTCGGTCGAGTACACGGTGCGGCTGAACAACGTCGGCACGTTCGGGCTGCCGCCGACACGCGTCGAGGCGCTGTACGCGCCGTCCGTCTACGGCCTGTGGCCGAACCCGCCGATGACCGTGAAGCCGGCCGACGCGGGCAAGTCGTGAGCATGTGATGATTGATCGGGTCTTGCCGCGGCCGGCGCGTTTCGCCGGCCGCGTATTCGTCGCCGTGGTGCTGGCCGCGCCGCTCGTCGCACACGCGCTGCCCGGCTACGACGACGTGCGCCGCAACTGGCGCAGTTCCGACTGGGTGCTGCTCGCACGCGACGGCACGCCGCTGCAGCGCACACGCGTCGACCTCACCGAACGGCGCGGCGACTGGGTGTCGCTCGCGGACGTATCGCCCGCGTTTCGCGAGGCGATCGTCGTTTCCGAGGACAAGCGCTTCTACGAACACAGCGGTGTCGACTGGCGCGGCATCGCCGGCGCCGCGTGGGGCAACCTGTGGAACGAGCGCACGCGCGGCGCGTCGACCGTGACGATGCAGCTCGCCGGGCTGCTCAGCGATTCGCCGCGCCGCTCGGGCCAACGCTCGTTGCCGCAGAAGGCCACGCAGGCAATGAACGCGCTGCTGCTCGAACGCGGCTGGCGCAAGGACCAGATCCTCGAGGCCTACCTGAATCTGGTGCCGTTCCGCGGCGAGACGGTCGGGCTCGGCGCGCTGTCGCAGGTGCTGTTCGGCAAGGCACCGTCCGGCCTCGATGCGCGCGAGGCCGCGATCGCGGCCGCGCTCGTGCGTGCGCCCAACGCGACGCCCGCAAAGGTCGCCGAGCGCGCCTGCCGGATCCTGCACGACATGCATGCCGATCAGGCGTGCGCGTCGCTCGACGGCTACGTGCAGCTCGTCACCGCGCGCCCGGCCAATGCCGTGCGCGACGACGGCGCAGCCCTCGCCCCGCATTTCGCGCGGCGCATCGCGGCCGAGGTCCGGCCGGCGGCCGGTGCGCAGGTGCGCACGACGCTCGACGCACCGCTGCAGCGCTTCGCGCGCGACACGCTGATGCGCGCGCTGACCGAACTCAACGCGCCCGCGCACCGACGCAACGTGCAGGACGGCGCGGCCGTCGTGATCGACAATGCGACCGGCGAGATACGCGCATGGGTCGGATCATCGGGGGCGTTGTCGAGCGCGCGCGACGTCGACGCCGTGCTCGCGCCGCGCCAGGCCGGCTCGACGCTCAAGCCGTTCCTCTATGCGCAGGCGCTCGACGAAAAGCGGCTGACGGCCGCGTCGCTGCTCGACGACGCGCCGATCAACCTCGCCGCCGGCGGCGGCCTGTACATTCCGCAGAACTACGACAAGGATTTCAAGGGCTGGGTGAGCGTGCGCAGCGCGCTCGGCGGCTCGCTGAACGTGCCGGCCGTGCGCACGCTCGTGCTCGTCACGCCGCACCGCTTCGCCCGCACGCTGACCGCGCTCGGCCTGCCGCTCGCGCAGGAAGGCGACTACTACGGCTTCAGCCTCGCGCTCGGGAGCGCCGACGTTACGCTGCTGTCGCTGACCAACGCGTATCGCGCGCTCGCAAACGGTGGCGTCGCGCGCAAGGTCGTCGACCTGCCCGCGCCGGCGTCCGGCGCGTCCGGCGCTTCGGCGCCCGCGCATGCGGACGGCGGCACGCGCGTATTCAGCGAAGCGGCCAGCTTCGTCGTCACCGATATCCTTTCCGACAACAACGCGCGCGTTCGCACGTTCGGCTTCGACAACCCGCTCGCGACGCGCTTCTTCTCGGCGGTCAAGACCGGTACGAGCAAGGACATGCGCGACAACTGGACCGTCGGCTTCACGTCGCGCTACACGGTCGGCGTGTGGGTCGGCAATGCGGACGGCTCGCCGATGTGGGACGTGTCGGGCGTCACGGGCGCGTCGCCCGTGTGGTCGGCCATCGTCGGCTACCTGCACCGCGACCTGCCGAGCCGTGCGCCGCGCGCGCCGGCCGGCGTCGAGACGCGCCGCATCACGTTCGAGCGCGACATCGAGCCTGCGCGCAACGAGTGGTTCATCGCGGGCACGGCGCTCGACACGATCCGCCTCGCCGCACCCGTCACGCCGGGCAAGGACGGCGCGCGCGCGCCGCTGACGATCGGCGCACCAACCGACGGCACGATCTTCGCGATCGACCCGGACATTCCGCCGAAGAACCAGCGAATCTGGTTCGAGCGCTCGGCCGGACGCGCCACGAAGTTCGCGTGGCGGCTCGACGACAAGGTGATTGGGCATGCCGACCGCGTCGCGTGGATGCCGTGGCCGGGGCGACACCGGCTCGAACTCGTCGACGCGCGCGGGAATGTTGCGGATACGATCAGCTTCGAGGTGCGCGGCGCATTCGCGAAAACGGCCGCGCGCAAGCCCTGAGCGCATGGGCCGGCCGCTTGCCGACCGCGCCGCGCTACCGCAAGGCGCGCGCCGCCGGACAGCGCGCCCGCCCGGCGGGAACGATGCGTTCTCTCGACGTTTTCGTTCGACGCCCGGCATGCCCCGTTCCGAACGGAACTGAAAGGATTCCGGCCCGATACGCAAACGGGCAAGCAGCGCGCGGATCCGGAACCTAGAATAGGAACAGCGCCGCTACCCCGGGCGCACACCGGTTGCTCCCTTCTCCCGGACACCCGCGACCATGAACATTCGCCCTACGCGCTTCACCCGCCCCGCACTGGGCGCGCTCTGCGCCGCCACGCTCGCGGCGCTTCCGGCCTGCAACGGCGACGCCTGCTTCGGCGTCGATGTCTGCTTCAACAACAACACGCAAACCGTGTCGCTGTCGGGCACGGCCGCCACGGGCGACGCGCTCGCGAGCGCGCCGGTCGCGGTCAGTTGCGCGGTGGGCTCGGCCACGACGCTGACTGACGGCGGCGGCAACTACAGCTTGACGCTCAACGCCGCTCTGCCGTGCGTGATCACCGTGACGTCGGGCGGCACGAGCCTGCATTCGCTCGCGTATGCGGGCGGCACCTTCAACACGACGCCCGAGACCGAGCTGATGCTGGTCTATCTCGCCGCGCAGCTCGGCACGAACACGGCCGGGTTGATCGGCAATTTCCAGGGCAACCTGCACTTCCAGCAGGTGATGAACAGCCCGAATACGGTGCAGGACGCGCAATCGGCGGTCGTGACGAATCTGCAGCAGCGTTATGCGCTCACGCTGGTTACGCCGGCATTCCTGACGACGTCGTTCGTGGTCGGGCAACCGGGCGTCGACAGCGATCTCGTCGCGCTGGCCAAGGCCGGTGCGATCGATTCGAACGGACTGCCGGACCCGGTTGCCGTGTCGCTGCTGACTCAGGCGGGCGCCGCGCATCCGCTGTAGGCGGACCGCCGCGGCAACGGAGCGGGCGTCAGGCGCCCGCTTCGCGCGTATCGTCGGCCAGCAGCGCCCACCGTTCGTGGTCGCACCATGCGCCGCCGATACGCAGATAGCGCGGCGAAAAACCCTCTTTCCGGAAACCAAGCCGCCGAACCAGTGCAATCGACGCGTGGTTGCCGGGCTGGATGTTCGCTTCGAGCCGATGCAGCCCGAGCTCGTCGAACGCGACGCCGATCGCCGCGCGCAGTGCGTCCGTCATCAGCCCCTTGCCGCTGAATTCCGCCATCCCGTAGTAGCCGAGATACGCGCTCTGAAACACGCCGCCGACGATCTCGTTGAGGTTCACCACTCCGGCTACCGCCCCGGACGTCCGCTCGCGCGCGACGAGGCCCACATTCGGCCCCGTCAGGCAGCGCGAGAACCATTGGTCGAATCCCGCCTGGTCGGAGAACGAATCGACCCACGGCAGATGGTGGCTCCGGCTCGCGCGATTGGCGGCGATCAGGTCGGCGGCGTCGGTACGCGCGACACGGTTCAGCAGGATCAGGCTCATGGTTCGGTCGGATGCGATGGATTGCACGGGTGGTCCGGCAAGCGCGGCCGTTCACCCGCGCCGGTCGCCCGCGATCGTTCAACGAAACGCTTACGCGGCTTCCCCGCTCCCGCACGCGACTGGCGCGGCCTGCTGCAGCGTCAGGTACCGCAGCAGCTTGGTCACCATCCACACGACGATGAACGACAGCGCAACGAAGAACACCGCGAGCGGCGTCAGCACATGGATCGACACGAAACCGGCCAGCCCCATCATCGCGGACGACACGAGCAGCAGCGCGCATCCAAGGATCGCGCTTGTCAGGCCCGCGATATGCGGAAACAGCGAATTGCCCTTGGCCATCAGCGTCGGATACATCGCGCCCGCGCAGAAGCCCATCACGAGCACCGGCGTCGCGAGCGTCCACACGCGCAGGCCGACGGTCAGCGCGAGCACCAGCATCGCGACCGACGCGCCCGCCATCACGCGCGCGCCGATGCGCAGCCGCTGCTCGGCGCTCGGCAGCCCGCGCCCGTGAATCCGGTTCGACAGCCCGCCGAGGAAATACATCAGCCCGATGCCGAGCGCGAGATAACCGAAGAAGGTCGGCGGCTTGTGCAGCGTGGTCTGCACCATGAACGGCCCGACGATGTTGAACACGAGCAGGATGCTGTAGCACAGCCCCTGCGCGAGGAAGCAGCTCTGGAACACCGGGCTCGCCAGCACCTTGCCCGCATTCGCCATCAGCGTGCGCGGCTCGAGATGCACCGGTTTCGGCAAGGTTTCCCGATAGCGCCACAGCAGCGCCCACATCACCAGCGAGTAGACGAGCAGGAACACGAGGCAGGCGCGCCAGCCGAACCACGTCTGCAGGTGCGCGCCGATCACCGGCGCGACGATCGGCGCGAGCCCCCACGCGATCGACATGTACGTGAACGCGTGCATCAGCGCCTGGCCGGAGAACGAATCGGTGATGATCGCCTTCGCGAGCAGGTTGGTGGTCGCGATCCCGAAGCCCTGCAGGCAGCGTGCCAGCACGAAGGTCTCGAGGTTCTGCGCGCTGAGCGACAGCAGGCAGCCGATCGTGTAGATCACGAGCCCGAACGCAAGCACGCGCTTGCGCCCGTACGCGTCGGCGATCGGGCCGAAGATCAGTTGGCCGAGCGCGTAGGCCGCCATGTAGCCGGACACGCTCGACTGGATCGCCTGCGGCGTCGTCGCGAACGAACGTGCCATATCGGGCAGCGCGGGCACGTAGATATCGATCGCGAGCTGACCCGCGGACGCGAACAGGCAGATCAGGAACAGCAGGAAGCGCGGCGAATTCGACTCGCGCGCGGGGGTGGGCGTGGCGTTCATGACGACTGGGAAGGATGTCGGGCAGCGGTGACGCAGCCGCGCGATGTTCGAATTGCGAACACGCGTGCGGTCGTGGCGAATGGCGTATTGTGCCTGTTGTTGCGTCAGGCGACAGGATGCCCCTGGCGCGGACGCGGTTGAATGCCGATTGCGGCACACCTGGAAATGCGTTAGCGCCGGGGCGATTTCGATCGTCACGGCCCCGGCCGCACGCGGCCCGGAAATCGGCGCATGGCGCGCCGCTCGCTCCCATCCTCGACACCGCCGGCATGCGCCGGCGGTTTTTCGTCGCGATACCGCGATCAGTACGGCATCAGATCAATACTGCGCCTGGTCCGTCGGATTCCTGAACAGCTGCTTCATTTCCGCCGACAACGGATAGTTGAGGCTCACGCCCTTCGGCGGAATCGGTTGCGTGAACCACTGGTTGTAGAGCTTCTCGGCCGCGCCCGACGTCTGCAGCTTCGCGATCACGCCGTCGACGACATGCTTGAACGCCGGATCGTCCCTGCGCATCATGCACGCGTAGTTCTCGTGCACGAGCGGCGTGCCCGCCACCGTATACGCACCCGGGTTGCGATCCTTCGCGATCTCGCCGTACAGCAGCGGCTCGTCCATCACGAACGCGAACGCGCGCCCGGTCGTGACGTTCATGAACGCTTCGGCGTGATCCTTCGCGCTGATGATCGTCATGTTCATCGCCTTTTCTTCGTTGAGCTTGCGCAGCAGGCGCTCGTCCGACGTGCCGGCCGTCGTTGCGACCGTCTTGCCGGCCAGGTCCGCGAAGTCCTTCACGCCCGAATCCTTGCGCGTGCTGAAGCGGATCCCGTACAGAAAGATGCTGTTCGAGAACGCGGCCTGCTTCTGCCGTTCGAGCGTGTTGGTCGTCGATCCGCACTCGAAATCGATCGTCCCGTTCTGCAGCAGCGGAATCCGGTTCTGCGACGTGATCGGAATTTCCTTCACCGTGAGGCTCGGCAGGTTCAACTCCGTCTTCAACTGGTCGATGATGCGCGACGAGATGTCCCGCGAGTAGCCGATGTTTTTCTGCTGATTGTCCGAATACGAGAACGGCACCGACGATTCGCGAATGCCCAGCGACACGATGCCCGTGTCCTTGATCTTCTTCAGCGTACCGGTGAGGGCTTGCGCATGCGCGGGGCCCGCCAGCGCACAGGACAGCGCGACGGCCAGCCAACGGAAGCGGCGATCCATGCTTTTCTCCTGACGAAACGTTGATCGAATCGCGATCGTACGCCCGACAAAATTCGCGTCGCATCAGGGAAAGCGTAAACAACCTTCCAGCGTGGCCGGGCCGTGAAAGACGTTTTCCGTGCCGCGCAAACCGGCCCGCGCCGCACGTTTCGCCTGACCCGCCGCGCACGGGCTCGCCGCACCTTTTGTGCCATCCGTTCCAAACGCGCGTTCATGCCGCAAAGCAGCAACGTAATCGTTTGCGCGCCCCTGTTTTTTTCTCGCGAAATCGCCTCAAGAACCCGCCACGCCGGCCGTTACCCAGAGCATGGCGCGTAGCAGCAACCCTGCTGCCGTCAGACAAAAAACGACGAGGTCCGGTCTTGCCGGACCCAGCTTTACCGCCGGCACGACGGTTATCTACGAGGATCGAGTCTCAACATGAGAGCCAAACGTTTCAATTTCGCGCTGGCCCGCTCCGCTCATGCGCGCATGCTCGCCGGCATGTTGTCTGCCGCCGCCCTCCTGCCCCTCGCCGGTTGCGGCGGAGGCGGCGGCGGCGACGGCAGCAACCCGTCTTCTTCCAACGCCGCACCGGCACCCGCGCCGGCCCCCGCCCCGACGACCCCACCCGCCACGACCGGCAGCAATGCATGCGCGACGCAGCAGGCCGCCGTTCAGATGGCTGCGCAGGCGGCACCGGTCGAACCGCCCGTCGATCACCTGATCGTCAAGCTGAAGACGCTGACGGCCACGCGTGCGATGGCCACCATCGACAACGGCACGCGGCTCGACGCGGTGATCCAGCGCTCGATGACGCGCTGGACGGCACCAGTGGCCGGCAGCGCACGCGCCTATGCGAGCACGGTTTCGCAACTGCCGCTCAACGTGCAGGTCGAACGGACGATCTCGAACGGCGCGGCCGTGCTGTCGCTCGGCCAGCGCATCGCGGCCACCGACGCGACCGCGCTCGCGCAGGCGTTCGCGGCCGATACCGACGTCGACTACGCAGAGCCGGATCATCCGATGGCGATCCGCGACACGCCCAGCGACCCGCTCTACAACCAGCAGTGGTACCTGTCCGACCCGACCGCCGGCATCGACATGTCGCCCGCGTGGAGCACGACCAAGGGTTCGCCGACCGTCGTCACGGCCGTGCTCGACACCGGCTATCGGCCGCATGCCGACCTCGTCGGCAACCTGCTGCCCGGCTACAGCTTCATCACCAACGTCAACACCAGCAACAACGGCCTGTCGCGCGGCCCTGACGCAACCGATCCGGGCGACTGGGTCACGCCGCAGGAACTCGCCAACGCCAGCGGCCCGTACTACCAATGCGCGACCCAGGCGAGCGACAGCAGCTGGCACGGCACGCGCGTGATGGGCGTGATCGGCGCGACCGCCAACAACGGTACCGGCATCGCCGGCATATCGTGGCTCGGCCGGATCCTGCCGGTTCGCGTGCTCGGCAAATGCGGCGGCGTGACGAGCGACATCGCCGACGGAATGCGCTGGGCAGCCGGCATCCCGGTGAACGGCGCCCCGACGAACCCGACGCCCGCGAAGGTCATCAACCTGAGCCTCGGCGGCGTCGGCGCGTGCAGCACGACGTTCCAGCAGGCGATCGACGATGTGACCGCGAAGGGCGTGACCGTCGTCGTCGCCGCCGGCAACGACGGCCTGTCGACCGGTCTCGACCAGCCCGCGAACTGCCGCGGCGTGATCAGCGTCGGCGCGACCGACGCAACGGGCCGCCGCGCATCGTTCAGCAACTTCGGCGCCGATGTCGCGCTGAGCGCGCCGGGCGTCAACATTCTGTCGACGTCGAACACCGGCACGACGACGCCGGGCACGGACACCTACGGCCTAGCGAACGGCACCAGCCTCGCGACACCGCAGGTGACGGGCATCGCCGCGCTGATGCTGTCGGTGAACGGCAACCTCACGCCTGCGCAGATCCAGCAGAAGCTGCAAGGCGGCGCGCGCACGACCAAGCTGGCGGCCGGCACGTCGTGCACCGCGATGCCGGCAGGCTCGGGCATCGTCGACGCAGGGGCCGCCGTCGCGGCAGCCAACCAGTAACCGGCACCCTGCCTCGATGCGGCCGCGCGCATGCCGACCTGGCGTGCGCGCGGCCGTTTTGTTGCCGGCAATGCGGCGATCCGGCGCGCGCGTATCGACCCGATTACGTTTCTCGAAATAACGCCTGACAAAAGGGTTGACGCTTCGCACAGCGAGCCATTACCATCGCTCCCGTCTAATTACATGGAGTGTTCTGTGAACACCGATGCGAGTTGTAGTTGGTGCTTGACCAACTCGACTGCTGCCTGAGGAAAACGCGCAGAGCCTCGTCTTCTGCCGCATCCCGGGAAGCAGGATGCGGCGTCCTTCCGGCCTGACTGGCCAGATCTCCCGCCGAATTTTCAATGTTGTCGAATGCACGCGACGCGCCGTCGCGCGTGTGCGTTCGTGTTGCGCGCGGCGCCAGCCGCGTGCGTTCTCCGTTCGCGTGCCGTCCGGCCGCGCGCCTTCGTGCGTGCGCCGCTGCCGATCGCCCGTGCCGATTATCCGCAACCGACAGGAGTGCAGATGAACTCAGACGACAGTAGTCGATTACCGCTCGCCGGTGCGACGCTGCGCATCGACACGCCGACCGCACCATGCGCGCCGGCGAGCGTTCCCGCTTTCCCCGATCCCAATCCGATCGCGCCTGACGCGACGCGGCGGGGAGCGCTCGTGCGTCGATAACGTCACGGTCGCTCCCCGCCCGCCGCCTCGTGCGCAAGGAGCGACTCATGACACGACACAACACATCGCAAAAGAAACAGCGCGGCTTCATCAAGGCTGGTGCAGGCCAGCAGAACGAACCGCGCATCATGCGGGCGGCGCAGGAAGCAGCCCGCCCGCTCGAGGACACGCTGAAGTCGCTGCATACCAGCACGCGCGGCCTCACCTACGATCAGGCCGCCGACCGTCTGCAGCACTACGGCCCGAACGAAATCGCGCACGACAAGCCGCCGCACTGGACCCGCCAGCTGCTGCTCTCGTTCCACAACCCGTTCGTCTACGTGCTGCTGGTGCTGGCCGCGATCAGCTTCTGCACCGACGTCTGGTTCGCCGCGCCCGACGATCGCGACTATGTCGGCATGACGATCCTGCTGACGATGGTCACGATCAGCGCGCTGCTGCGCTTCGTGCAGGAATTCCGTTCGCTGCGCGCGGCCGAGAAGCTCAAGGCGATGGTCCGCACGACCGCCACAGTGCAGCGCGCGATGACCGATACGTCAGAGCCGACGCGCCGCGAGGTGCCGATGCGCGAAGTCGTGACTGGCGACATCGTGCACCTGTCGGCCGGCGACATGATCCCTGCCGACGTGCGCCTGCTCGCATCGCGCGACCTGTTCATCAGCCAGGCCGTGCTGACCGGCGAGGCGCTGCCCGTCGAGAAGTACGACACGCTCGGCGCGGTGGCCGGCAAATCCGCCAGCACGCGCGCGGCCGGCGCGGCGACCGACACGTCGGCGTCGCTGCTCGATCTCGAGAACGTCTGCTTCATGGGCACCAACGTCGTCAGCGGGACGGCGACGGCCGTCGTCGTCGCGACCGGCGAAGACACGTACTTCGGTTCGCTCGCGCGCAACGTCGTGAGCCACAAGCGCATCGAGACGAGCTTCGATCGCGGCGTCTCGAGCGTGAGCTGGCTGCTGATCAAGTTCATGTTCGTGATGGTGCCGATCGTGTTCATGATCAACGGCCTGACCAAGGGCGACTGGCTGAGCGCGCTCACGTTCGCACTCGCGGTGGCCGTCGGCCTGACGCCCGAAATGCTGCCGATGATCGTCAGCGCGAACCTCGCGCGCGGCGCGGTCGCGATGGCGCGCCGCAAGGTGGTCGTCAAGCGGCTCAACTCGGTGCAGAACTTCGGCGCGATGGACGTGCTGTGCACCGACAAGACCGGCACGCTCACGCAGGACAAGATCATCCTCGAACACCACCTCGACCTGTCCGGTCACAAGAACGAGGAAATCCTGCGGCTCGGCTGGCTGAACAGCTTCCACCAGAGCGGCCAGAAGAACCTGATCGACATCGCGGTCGTCGCGCGCGCCGACGAGATCGGCGAACGCGTGAAGCCGCAGGGCTACAAGAAGATCGACGAGCTGCCGTTCGACTTCGTGCGGCGCCGCCTGTCGGTCGTCGTCGAGGACACGCGCGGCACGCACCTGCTGATCTGCAAGGGCGCGGTCGAGGAAATGCTGGCCGTGTCGACCCACGTCCAGGACGAAGACGGCGTACGCCCGCTCGACTTCGTCGCACGCAAGCGGCTGCTCGAACAGGCCAACGCGTACAACGAGGACGGCTTCCGCGTGCTCGTGGTCGCGACCCGCACGATTCCGCGCGGCGACGAGCGTGCGCAGTACCGCACCGCCGACGAACACGATCTCGTCGTGCGCGGCTTCCTGACCTTCCTCGACCCGCCGAAGGAATCGGCCGCACCGGCACTCGCCGCGCTGCGCGAAAACGGCGTCGCGGTGAAGGTGCTGACGGGCGACAACGCGACCGTCACGATGAAGGTGTGCCGCCAGGTCGGCCTCGAACCCGGCAAGCCGATGCTCGGCGCGGAAATCGAAGCGCTCGACGACGCGACGCTCGCGCAGGTCGTCGAACGCACGACCGTGTTTGCGAAGCTCACGCCACTGCAGAAGGCGCGCATCGTCAAGGCGCTTCAGGCGAACGGCCACACGGTCGGCTTCCTCGGCGACGGCATCAACGATGCGCCCGCACTGCGCGACGCCGACGTCGGCATCTCGGTCGACAGCGGCGCCGACATCGCGAAGGAAACCGCCGACATCATCCTGCTCGAGAAGAGCCTGATGGTGCTCGAGGAAGGCGTGATCAAGGGCCGCGAGACGTTCGGCAACATCCTGAAGTACCTGAACATGACCGCGAGCTCGAACTTCGGCAACGTGTTCTCGGTGCTTGTCGCCAGCGCCTTCCTGCCGTGGGAGCCGATGCTCGCGACGCAGCTGCTCGTGCTGAACCTGATCTACGACACGTCGCAGATGCTGCTGCCGTGGGACAAGATGGATCCCGAGTTCCTGAAGAAGCCGCGCAAGTGGGAAGCCGGCAACATCAGCCGCTTCATGCTGTGGGTCGGGCCCACGTCGTCGGTGTTCGACATCACGACGTACATCCTGATGTGGACCGTGTTCGGCGCGGGCGCGATGTATCACCTGAACGGCGGCACGGGCGGCCAGATCGTGATGAACTCCGGCTGGTTCATCGAGAGCCTCGTGTCGCAGACGCTCGTCGTGCACCTGCTGCGCACGCAGAAGATCCCGTTCCTGCAAAGCACGGCGTCGCTGCCGGTGCTGCTGTCGACGTTCACCGCGATCGCGATCGGCTGCTGGCTGCCGTTCTCGCCGTTCGCGGAAGCAATCGGCTTCATGCACCTGCCGGGCACCTTCTGGCTGTGGCTCGTCGCGACGATGGTCGGCTACATCATGCTCGCGCAGATCGTCAAGACGATCTACGTGCGCCGCTACAAGCAGTGGTTCTGATTCCGTTC
>NZ_JBQVSQ010000002.1:0-219804 GCF_052952715.1 Burkholderia sp. YIM B11467 | reverse complement strand
CCGGCCGCTCACGACGCTTTACAGGTAATGCGATGAAAAGATTCCTTCCGCTCGCAACCGCGAGCGCCCTCCTCGCGCCGCTCGACGCCTTTCCTGCTCATCCGCTCGTCAGCGACGATACGGGCACGCAGGGCAACGCGAACTGGCAATTCGAGTTCAACGGCGAGGAAACCTCGAAACAGGAAGAAAACGGCCGCCACCAGTTGTGGAACGCGACGCTCACGCGCGGGTTCGGCGAACACGTGGACCTCTACGTCAACGCGCCTTACACGCATCTGCAAACGCGGACCGACGAAAACGGCGCAGGCATCGGCGATGTCGAGATCGGCATGAAATGGCGCTTCGTCGAACGCGGGCCGCTGTCGCTCGCGCTGAAACCGAAGGTGACGATCCCGACCGGCAACGACGAGCGCGGGCTCGGCACGGGCCGCGCCGGCACCGGCGCGACGCTGCTCGCGCAGGCCGACGTCGGGCGCTTTTCGTTGCTCGCGAATGCCGGCTTGACCTACCAGCCGAATCGCCAGGGCGACCTCACGTCGATCTGGGCGGTATCGGGCGCGGCGATCTACAAGGCGACCGACCGGCTGCAGCTTGTGGCCGATGTCGGCCTGTCGCGCAACACGGAAAGCACCGCCGGCGCGAATCCGGCGTTCGTGCTGGCCGGTGTGATCTATTCGCCGACGCGCTGGCTCGATCTCGACGTCGGCTACCGGCACGGGCTGAACGACCAGACCTATCGTCATTCGGTGATGGGCGGCGTGACCGCGCGCTGGTAATACCCGGCATCGCGCGACGCACGCGTCGAACCGCCACACGACGGGCCGCGTCAGCGGCCCGTTTTTTCATTCAGCGGGTGTCGTTCGCGCCGAACAGTTGCGCGCACACGGCGCGCCCTTCGTCGGTCAGCGCGGCGCTGCCGGTGCCGTCCTCGTTCAGCGTCGTCGCGGTGAGGCCGGCGCCGTCGAGCTGCGTCAGCACGCGGCGCAGCGTGCTCATCGGCAGTTGCGTGCGTTTCGCGATCTTCGGCAGTGACCACGTTTTGCCGGCTGGATCGCTCGCGGCCTCGTTCAGCGTCGCAAGCGTTGCAACGAGTGCGGGATCGAGTGGGGATTCGTCGGATTCTGAAGTCATCGGTTCGGTCTGTAGCGGACAGGATATTCGTTCGGACAATCAGCGCCGGTCGCGGACACTATATCGCTTCGCCCGTCACGCGCCCTTGATCGCGGCACGCATGAACGACACGAAATGCGTCGTGACGGGATCCTCGCGGCCCGACAGCCACGCGAGCCCCACACGCCACTTCGCGTCCCGGCCGTCGAGCGGCAACACCGTCGCGTCGCGCAGCAGGTACTGCGCGCGCGACGGGATGAACGCGACGCCGACGCCGGCCGCGACCGACGTCAGCACCGACTGCACATCCTCCGCCTGCTGCGTCACGTGCGGCACGAAGCGGCGCTCGACGCACCATCGGTCGATCTGTGCGGCCAGCCCCGGGCCGCGCGCACGCTGCAGCGCGATGAAGCCGATCTCGTTGAGCACGTCGAGGTCGGCCGGCACGCGCTTGAAGCCGAGGTGCGGCGGCACCGCGAGCGCGAGCCCTTCGTCGATCACCTTGAACGACGACAGCCCTTCGTCGGACGGCAGGCGCAGGAAACCGGCGTCGAGCTTGCCGGCGCGCAGCCGACGCGTCTGCTCGGACGACGACAGGTCGCTCAGCGTGACGGCGATGCCCGGATTGCGGCGCCGGAATTCCGCGACGAGCTTGGGCACGAGCGTCAGCACGGACAAGCAGATGCCGAGCCGCAGATGCCCGCGCTGCCCGCTGGTCGCCTCTCGCGCTCGCGCGAGGATCTCGTCGGCGTCGCGCACGAGCGCCTGCGCGTCGGGCAGGAAGCGTTCGCCGAATGGCGTCAGCTCCGCGCCGTGCCGCCCGCGCTCGAACAGCTTGCCGCCAAGGCTCGCCTCGAGCGCGCCGATCTGCTTGCTCAATGCCGGCTGGCTCATGTGCAGCGCATCGGCCGCGCGGCTGAAATGGCACAGCTCGGTGACCGTCAGGAACGTTCGCAGCAGTTTCAGTTCCATTCTTCAAAGGAATCGTAACGATCGAAATATTCATTTTACCGATCGAATGCGATGGCGTTCAATACGGACATGCCCTTCCCGGAATTAACCGTCATGTCCCTGGATCATGTGCCCGAATGCGTGGCCGACACCGCGTGCGATGCCGCGGTCGCGAATGAAGGCCTCGTCGAGGCCGATACGCGCGCACCGAAGCGACGCGCCGAACGCACCGACGGACGCAGCCGCCGCTTTCGCTTCGGCGATGCGCTCGAGGACACGCCGCCGCGCGCGATGACGGGTTCGATCGCGATCAGTTTCGCGGTCGTGTCGCGGCGGAACTGGCCGCGTTGATCGACCCCACGAAACCGCCCCGCATCCGCCCGGATCATGCGTCATTGTGTCCACTCCAATCGTCATCGCCACGCAATCGACCTTATAATTTCCCGCACCCACTGACCGCCCATGCATTCCGCGCAGCCGCATCGCGCGTGAAAAGGAGACTTTCGCTTGACCGGCCTCATCGCGCGCTTGCCTCGCGCCCGGACCACCCTGATCCTCGCCCTCTCGTTCCTGCTGCTCGCGTTCGCCGCGAACGCATCCGCGCAGCCGCATCGCACCACGCACGTCCAGCCCCATGCGCATGCGAAGGCCGTCAAGAAGAAACCTCATCGCAAGAACAAGGCCGTCAAGCACCACCGCCCGCGCGCGAAGCATCAAGCCATCAAGCGTCATGCGGCGCCGGCCCCTCAGCACCGCCGCGCGAAGCGCACGAGCGCCGTACGCCCGCGCCCGGCGGCCGCGAAACCGCGCCTGCTCGCCAGTTGCGGCTACAACCCGCGCGCGGTCGGGGCGCTGCATTCACGCGCGGCCTACGTGCTCGACGTCGACTCCGGCACGCCGCTGCTGGCCCGCAACGCGCGCACCGTGCGGCCGATCGCATCGATCTCGAAGCTGATGACGGCCGTCGTCGCGCGCGACGCCGATCGTCCGCTGAACGGCGTGTTGCGCGTCACCGCGCACGATCGCGACACGATCAAGTTCACCGGGTCGCGACTGCAGGTCGGCTCGGAACTGTCGCGCCGCGACATGTTCCATATCGCGCTGATGTCGTCGGAAAACCGCGCGGCCGCCGCGCTGAGCCGCGACTATCCGGGCGGGCGCGCCGCGTTCGTCAAGGCGATGAACCGCGAAGCGCGCCGGCTCGGCATGCGCCACACGCACTTCCGGGAGCCGACCGGCCTGTCGCCGCACAACGTGTCGACGGCCGAGGATCTCGCGCGGCTCGTCGGCGCGGCCGCGCAGGATCCGCTGATCCGCTATTTCTCGACGGATACGTCGACCACTGTGCGCCCCGGCGACGGCGAACTGGTCTACGTGAATTCCGACCCGCTCGTGCGCTACCGCCGCCTGCCGATCCGGCTGCAGAAGACCGGCTTCATCAACGAATCGGGGCATGGCGTCGTGATGCGCATGCGCGTGAAGGGGCGCCGCGAAACGGTCGTGCTGCTCGGCGCGCCGACGCGTGCCGGCGTCTCGAGCGATGCCCTCAAAATCCATCGCTGGCTGACCTGCTCGATCCAGTAAGCACACGCAGGCGGCCGGCGCATTCACCCTACGGGAGCCATGCCATGCAGGACGAATACCGCTTCAACGCATTCGGACGACTGCTCGCCGTCGTGCGCGCGAACGGCCGCTGGGCCGTGTTCGATCTCGGCACTGAAGGCAAGCGGCGCCCGGCCGACCTGCATGTTCCGTCCGCACTCGCCGCGGACGAACTCGCGCAATACCTCGGCGACCTGCTGCACGAGGACGCCACCCCGAGATACAGCGAAGTCGTGCCGGTCGCCCTGCCGCGCCGCACATAACCGCGCGCCGAGGGGCCCCGCGACCTGGCGATTAATTCGACAGTTAAACTTGCAAGTTTAACTGTCGTGTTCTATGATCCGCCGCATGAACCCGCCACGCAAACCCGGCGTTTCCGCCGACCTCGTCGCCGCCGACCTGACCCTCGCGGTCGGCCAGTTGATCCGCCGCCTCCGCTCCGAGGTCGAATCCGAAGGATTCGGCATGTCCCAGAGCAGCGCGCTCGCCCGGCTCGAACAGCAGGGGCCGATGACGACCGCCGACCTCGCGCGCGCCGAGGCCATGAAGCCGCAGTCGATGAAGGCGATCCTCGCGAGCCTCGAAGAGGAAGGTCTCGTCGAACGTGAGCCGCACCCGACCGACGGCCGCCAGATCCTGTTCCAGCTGACCGCGGTCGGCCTCGACGCGCGGCGCAAGCGCCACATCGCGAAGCACCGGTGGCTCGGTGCCGCGATCGAAAAGCTCAATCCGGAAGAAATCCTCACGCTTGCCGCCGCGATCCCGCTGATCAGGCGGATCGGCGACCAGTGATTCCGGCGGACGCGCGCCGCGGCATGCGCGCGCCCGCCTCCCTTCGTCCATTCCACGGAGTCCCATCATGAGCGCAACCCGTCTCGACACGAATACGGCACTCGTCGTCATCGACCTGCAGAAAGGCATCGTCGCCCTCCCCACCGCCCATCCGGTCGCGCCGGTGGTCGCACATGCCCGCGAACTGCTCGACGCCTTCCGCAGCCGCGGGCTGCCGGTCGTGCTCGTCAACGTCGCCGGCGGCGCACCGGGCCGCACGCAGCAGCAGATGCGCGTGGACGCACTCCCCGCCGACTGGACCGAACTCGTGCCGGAACTGAACCGGCAGCCGGGCGACCACGTCGTGACGAAAAAGACCTGGGGCGCGTTTACCGGCACGGATCTCGACGCGCACCTGAAGGCGGCCGGCGTCACGCAGATCGTGCTGACCGGCGTCGCGACCAGCATCGGCGTCGAATCGACCGCCCGGTACGCGTTCGAACTCGGCTACAACGTGACGCTCGCCATCGACGCGATGACCGACCTCAACGCGGATGCGCACGTGAACAGCGTCGAGCGCATCTTCCCGCGTCTCGGCGAAACGGGCTCGACGCAGGACATCCTCGCGCTGCTCGACCAGCGCGGCGCGTGAGCGACGAACGCGCGCGGTCGCCGGCGGGCCGCGCGGCCCGCCGGCTCGATCCGTCGATCTGGAAAGTCAGCGCGGTCGCGATGCTCGGCTCGCTGCTGGCGCAGCTCGACGCGACGATCGTCAACGTATCGCTGTCGAGCCTCGCGACCGACCTGCACACGAGCCTGTCGACGATCCAGTGGGTGACGAGCGGCTACCTGCTCGCGCTGACGCTGGTGCTGCCGCTGAACGGTTGGCTGGTCGACCGCATCGGCGCGAAGGCGCTGTACCTGTGGTGCTTCTCGGCATTCACGCTCACGTCGGCGCTGTGCGGGCTCGCGTGGTCCGCGCCGTCGCTGATCGCATTTCGCGTGCTGCAAGGCGTCAGCGGCGGGCTGCTCGCGCCGATGGCGCAGATGATGATCGCGCGCGTCGCCGGCCAGCAGATGGCGCGCGTGATCGGCTACGCGGCGGTGCCCGTGCTGCTCGCACCGATCCTCGGCCCCGTCGTCGCCGGCGCGATCCTGCAGCACGCATCGTGGCGCTGGCTGTTTCTCGTGAACCTACCCGTCGGCGTGCTGGCGCTCGCGCTGGCCGTGCGGTTCCTGCCCGCTGGCCGGGACGATGCGCAACGGCGCGAACTCGACTGGGTCGGCCTCGCGTTGCTGTCGCCGGGCCTCGTGCTGTTCCTGTACGGCGCCGAGCGGATCGGCTCGGCGATCGGTGTCGCCGCGATCGCGTGTTCGGTGCTGCTGCTCGCCGCGTTCCTGCGCTTCGAGCAATACAAGGGCGAGCATGCGCTGATCGATCTCAAGCTGTTTCGCGCTCGTGTCTTCGGCGCGGCGGCCGGCACCCAGTTCCTGTCGAACGGCGCGATGTACGCGGGCCAGATGCTGATCCCCGTGTTCCTGATCCAGGCGTGCGGACGCTCGCCGGGCGAGATGGGCTGGCTGCTCGCGCCGCTCGGGCTCGGCATGCTCGTCACCTATCCGTCGATGGGCACGCTGACGAGCCGGTTCGGCGTGCGCCGGCTGGCCGCCGCCGGCGCGCTGCTCGCGCTGTTCGCGACACTGCCGTTCGTGTTCCTCGCGCTGGCCGGCCACGATCCCTACGTGCTCGTGCCGGCACTGTTTCTGCGCGGCATGGGCCAGAGCGCGATCGGCGCGCCGTCGATCACCGCCGCGTACGCGTCGGTCGAGCGCCGCAACCTGCCGATGGCGACCACCTCGCTCAATATCGTGCAGCGCCTCGGCGGACCGGCGTTCACGACGCTATGCACACTGTTCCTCGCGTGGCGGCTGCAGGCCGAATCGGCATCGATCGGCGGCACGCAGGCCAGCGCGTACGCATGGGCGTTCGGCCTGCTTTGCGCGCTGCATGCGGCGAGCGTCGTCACGACGCTGTGGCTGCCGTTGTGGTCGGCCGGCGCGGGCGGGCAACCTGCCGGCGCCGCACGCAGCGGTTCGCGCTGAACCTGGACGCGGCGCCGCCGGCGCGCGCAGCACCGCTACCGCAGCCACATCGGCACGATCGACACCACGAGCAGCACGCCGAGCCCGGCATTCAGGCAGCGCCACTGCCGCTCGGTGCGCAACACGCGCGCGAGCAGCAGCCCGGCGAAACACCACAGCGACAGCGACGCCATCGCGGCCACGCCGAACGCCAGCCCGAGCAACAGGCCGAGCCGCGCCGGGCCGGACGCGAGCGCGGCGAACGACGCCGCCGCGCCGAGCGTCATCGCCCAGCCCTTCGGGTTGTGCCAGAGCATCCAGACGCCGCTGACAAACCCTTGCGGCCGGTGCACGGCGGCATCGAGCCGGGGCTTGCCGCCGCGCCCGATGCGCACGGCCAGCCACACGAGATACACCGAACCGGCCGCCTTCATCGCGAGTTGCAACGCGGGCAGCGCAAGCAGCACGCCGCCGAGCCCGGCCGCGGCGGCGGCCGCCATCGACGCCAGGCCGGCCGCGATGCCCGTCATCAGCGGCAGCGAACGCCGATAGCCGAAATGAGCACCCGATGCGGTTGCGAGCGTCGTGGCGCCGCCCGGCGTCACGGTGGACACGATCACGAACAGCATCAGCGGCAGGTAGTCGCGAAGCGGCACGGAGGCTCCCGTTTGTCGTCGTCGAAGCTCCGTTTTTACCCGCGATCCTCACATCACGACAGCGAAAGCTTTTTATGCCTGCCATTAGCATTCATAATGCGATGCATGGCACGCAATCTCGACATCGCGCTGCTGCGCGCATTCGTCACGGTCGCCGATCATCGCAGCATGACGGCGGCCAGCCATGCGCTGCACCTGACGCAAGGCGCGATCAGCCAGCAGGTCGCGCGGCTCGAAACGCTGTCCGGCCCGCTGTTCGTCCGCGAGCATCGCAACCTGCTGCTCACGGCGGCCGGCGAGCGTCTGCTCGAGCAGGCGCGCCGGCTGCTCGCCGTGCACGATGCGCTGCTGACCGACCTGACGGCCGGCGCGGTCGAAGGCGCCGTTCGTCTCGGCGCACCGCAGGATCTCGTCGGCACCTGTCTCGCGCCGATCCTGAAAGCGTATGCGCAGGCGCATCCGCAGGTCGCGCTCACGCTCGTGTGCGCGGCGTCGCCGGAACTGCGCCGGGGGCTCGCGCAAGGCGATCTCGATGTCGCATTGATCGAGGCGCCGGTCGGGTCGTCGCGCGGCGAGTGCATCGCCGTCGACCGTCTGGTCTGGGTCGGCGCGAAAGGCGGCACCGCGCACCGGAACACGCCGCTGCCCGTGTCGATGGTCGCGCAGACCTGCGCGTTCCGCCCGACGGTGCTCGACGCACTGCGCGACTGCGATCGCGCATGGCGCACCCTGTTCGAAAACGGCAGCATCGACGCGACGGCCGCGACCGTGCGCGCCGATCTCGCGGTGACCGTCTGGCTCGCGTCCACCGTGCCGGCCGACCTCGACATCCTGCCGGCCGGTTGCGGCCTGCCCGCGCTGCCGAACTTCGCGATCAACCTTCATCTGCCGCGCGGCCAGCGCACGCCGGCCGCGACGGAACTGGCCCGCCACCTGCGCAACGGCTTCGCGCGCTTGCGCACAGCCGCCTAGGGCCGGCTCGCGTTACACGGTGCCCGGCTCCTGCGGCGCCGGCGTCATGCCCGCCGCCTCCAGCGCCTGATGCAGCGTCGGGAAGATGCACGGCGCGCCGACGATCTCCGTGATCCGGTGACGGTCCATGTCCGCGCGCAGGTAGCGGTTCACACGGCCGAACAGCACGCCGATTCCGCGCGCGTGCAGCGTCTTGACGAGATCGGTCAAGGTCCGCGCGGCGGAATAATCGAGGTCGGTAATCGCGCCCGCGTCGACGATGAACCAGCGTGGCGGCACCGGCGCAGCATCGACGAGTTCGGTCACTTCGCCGGCGAACAGATGGTCGTTCGCGAAGAACAGGTCGGAGCCGAACCGGTAGACGATCAGCCCCGGCGCCGTCATCGAGCCGGGCCGTGCGGGCACCGGCTGCCACCGTCCGTTGCCCGCGACGGGTTCGAGCACCATCGTGTGCGGCTGGTAGCTGTGGCGCACGTGCCGCATCAGCGACAGCGCGATCGCCAGCAGGATGCCGTGCTCGACGCCGACCGTCACGACGGCCGCGGCCGTCACCAGCGCGAGCGTGAATTCGCCGGGGCTTTCCTTGCGGATCGCCGCGAGGCTGCGCACGTTGATCAGCCCGAGTGCGATCGTGAACACGATGCCGGCCAGCACGGCGTGCGGCAGATACTGCAAATACGTGCTGAGGAACAGCAGCACGACAACCACGACGGCGGCAAACGCAAGGTGCCCGATCTGGCTGCGCACGCCCGCGCCGTCGGCCATCGCCGTCTGCGTCGGGCTGCCGTTGACGACGAACGCGCCGCCGACCGCCGCGGCCGCATTCGCAGCCGCGAGGCCGAGGATGTCGGCGTTGGTGTCGACGTCCTCGCCGTACTGCTGAGCGAACACGCGCGCGGCGGCCGCGCTCTGCGCGATGATCATCACGAAGCACGACGCGGCAACCGGCACGAGATCGAGGAACTGCTGCCACGTGACGGACGGCCAGCGCAGCGGCGGCAACCCGCCCGCGACCGGCCCGAGCACCGCGATGCCGTGCGCGGCGAATCCGAACGCGTAGCTCGCGGCGATGCTGCCCGCGACCGCGATCATCGGCATCGGCACGCGCGGCAGGAACCGCTTGCACGCGAGAATCGCGACGACGACGGCAGCCGCGAGCGCGAATGTCGGCCCGTTCGCGTGGACCAGATGCGTGACGACATAGTCGAGCTGTGCAAGGCTGCGCGAGGCCGGGTACGGCACGGCTAAGCCGAACATGTCGCCGAGCATCGCGATCGACACCTGCACGCCGACACCGGCGAGAAAACCGACCAGCACCGTGCGCGACAGGAAATCGGCGAGAAAGCCGAGCTTGAAGATGCGCGCGAGCAGCAGCATCGCGGCGGTCAGCAGCGCGACCATGCCGGCCAGCGCGACATAGTCGGCGCTGCCGGCCGGCGCCATCGACGAAAGCCGGCTCGCGAAGATCGTCGCGGTCGCGGAATCGGCGGCGACCACGAGATGGCGCGACGCACCGAAGCACGCGAACGCGACGAGCGGCAGGAACACCGTATAGAGGCCCGTGACGGCCGGCATGCCGGCGATGCGCGCGTAGCCGAGCACCTGCGGGATATCCATCGACGCGAGCGACATGCCCGCGAAGATGTCGCGGATGGCCGCCGCGCGGCGGATCGGGAGGATGCCTTTCAGCAGCCGCACACCTGACGGACGGCTTTCGTTGGAATCTTGCATGCGTGAAATGCGTGGATACGAAGTGACGGGGTTCGCGAAGTCGTTCGCGCATCGTGCCCCGAGCAGGCATCGCATGGCAAGTGCACGAAAACGTTGCGTGTCGCTCACCGTCGCCGGATTGGCCGCAAACGACCACGAGCGACACACTGGAAACGCTTGCGATGCCGGCATGATGGCATGAATCGCAGGCCGGGCGCCTTCACCCGCGAAGGCCCGCCGTAGCGGCTTCGAGCCGATCGCGGGACTAAACGAAATGCATCCGGCGACAGGCGTACGCATCAGCTTGCGGTGAACCGGGTTCGCCATTCGCCTTCACCGGATTACAGAGGAGACCTGCGTAATGGTGAGGATATTCGGGAGCCGCGCGACACACATTCACGGCACGCGTCCGGAACCCGATGGCACAATCACGGTCCCTTTCATGTGCCCTTCGCGGGGCGCGCGCCGCATCGCGGCGCCGATTCAACGCACCAGCAGGCCCTGTCCGCCCCGTTTGCCCCATGACTCTGAATGAAGCTTCGTTTGCGCCGCTCGTCGGCATCCTCGTCCTGCTCGCCGCCGCCGGCGCGATCACCGCGGCCGTCCATTTCCTGCTGTTTCGCGTGGTGGCGCGGCTCGCGCGGCTGTCCGCCACGCGCGTCGACGACGCGCTGTTCGAGTTCGGCGCGTTCAAGTGGCTGAACCGCATCGTCCCGTTCGTCGTGATCAAGCTCGGGCTCGGCGCGGTGCCCGGCATTCCGGACCACGCCGCGCAGGCCGCCGACAAGGTACTGTTCGCGCTGATCGTGTTCCTCGTGACGATGACCATCAGCGCAACACTGTCCGCGCTCGAACATACGCACCGCACGCATCAGCGCGATCAGCCGCGCCTGTCGCTGAAAGGCGCGATGCAGCTCGTCAAGCTCGTGATGTTCATCACGGCCGCGCTCGTCGTGATCGGCGATGCGACCGGCAAGCAGATCGGCCTGCTGCTGTCCGGCATCGGCGCGATGTCCGCGGTGCTGATGCTGATCTTCAAGGACACGCTGCTCGGCCTCGTCGCAGGCGTGCAGTTGTCGTCGAACGACATGCTGCGGATCGGCGACTGGATCACGATGCCGTCGGCCGGCGCGGACGGCACGGTCATCGACATCACGCTGAACACCGTCAAGGTCGCGAACTTCGACCACACGATCATCACGGTGCCGACCTGGAAACTGATCACCGAGAGCTACCAGAACTGGCGCGGGATGACCGAAGCGGGCGGCCGCCGCATCAAGCGCGCGCTGTTCGTCGACGCGACGAGCGTGCGCTTTCTCGCCGACGACGAGATCGAACGGCTCGAACGCCTGACGCTGCTGAAGGACTATCTCGAGGACAAGGTCGACGCGATCGAGCAATGGAACGGCTCGCTCGGCGCGGCCGGCGACTGCCCGGCGAACCGCCGCCAGTTGACGAATCTCGGCACGTTCCGCGCGTATGTCGCGAACTACCTGAAGGGCCATCCGCGCATCCGCCGCGACATGACCTGCATGGCGCGGCAGTTGCCGCTCACGGCCGAAGGCATTCCGCTCGAACTGTACTGCTTCACCGATACGACGTCGTGGGTCGACTACGAAACCATTCAGGCCGACCTGTTCGACCACCTGATCGCGGTGCTGCCGGAGTTCGGCCTGCGCGTGTACCAGCATCCGTCGGGCTTCGACATGCGGCAGATGGCCAGCGCCGCGCAAACCGCGCTGCAGGCACCGCGCGCCGGTTGATGCAAGCGATGGCGGCCGCCCGGCACGGCGCTCAGCGCGCCGCGCACTCCGACGCGAGCCGCCCCAGCACCTTCAGCGCGTCCTCGATCTGCCGCGACCACGGGTAGCTGTAGTTGAGCCGGATGAAATGCCGGTAATCGGTGCCCGCCGAGAACATGTGCCCGGGCCCGACCGTGATCCGCTGCGCGAGCGCAAGCGTATACAGCTTCATCGCATCGACCTGCGGCGGCAGCTCGACCCACAGCACATACCCGCCCTGCGGCTGCGACAACCGCGTGCCTTCCGGAAAGAAGCGCCGCACCATCGCGCTCATCAGGCTCGCCTGCTGTGCGTACTGCTTGCGCATGCGCCGCAGGTGGAAATCGTAGCCGTCGTATTTCAGGTACTCGGCGATCGCGAGTTGCTCGATCGCGGGCGTCGCGAGCGTGTTCAGGAATTTCAGCTTCTCGACCTGGTCGCGATAGCGGCCCGGCATCGCCCAGCCGATCCGGTAGCGCGGCGACAGGCTTTTCGTGAACGACGCGCAATGCAGCACGAGCCCGTCGCGGTCGAACGATTTCAGCGCGCTCGGCGTCGTGTCGCCGAAGTGCAGCTCGTGATACACGTCGCTCTCGATCGCCGGCACGCCGTGCTTCGCCAGCAGCTCGACGAGCGCACGCTTGCGCGCGTCGGGCATCTGGAAGCCGAGCGGATTCTGGAAATTCGGCATCACCATGCACGCGGCGATGCGCTCGCGCTCGAGGATCCGTTCGAGCGCGTCGAGATCGATGCCGTCGCCCGGGTGCGTCGCGACTTCCAGCGCGCGCATGCCCATCCGCTCGATCGCGTGCAGCATCGCGTAGAACGTCGGCGACTCGACGGCGATCGTGTCGCCCGGCTTCGCGACGGCCTGCAGGCACAGATTGATCGCCTCGGTCGCACCGATCGTCATCACGATCTCACCCGGCTCGACCGCGATCCCGCGCTCCGCATAACGCCGCGCGATCTGGCGGATCAGTTCCTGGTTACCGGGCGGCAGATCGTCGATCACGCCCCAGCGCGTGCGGCGGCGCCCGATCGTCTGCGCATAGCGCGCGAGGCGCTGCACCGGAAACTGCGATGCATCGGGATACGGCGAGCCGAGCGGTACCGCGTCGTCGCGCGCGATCGAGCGCAGCGTCGACAGCACGAGCCGGCTCACGTCCACGGCCGACGGTTCGGCGGCCGGCGCCGACGTGTGCAGCTCAGCCTCGGCCGGCGCCGACGCGCGTGCCCGCACGAAATAACCCGACTGCGGCCGGCTTTCGATCAGGCCGCGGCTTTCCAGCACGAGGTATGCGCGCAGCACGGTCGTGACGCTCAGCTGCTGTTGCCGGCTCGCCTGCCGCACCGACGGAATCCGCTCGCCGGGCCGGTACACGCCACGCTCGATCTGCGCCTGGAGATCGTCGGCCAGTTGTTCGTAACGCTTCACGCGCCTTCCTTTCAATTTCCATTCAACAACACAGTTGCGATCCGCACTGTCTGAATGGCCGCAACTGTACTCTTTTTTGAAGTGAACAGGTGTACACACAGCCCGGCGGGCGCCCCGCGTACTCTGCAGCCATCGACCCCGACACCCGCTGCATCATGAAAAAGAAATCCGCCACCGCGCGCATCGAACCGTACACCCACCCGGCGGCCGGCTGGGGCGCGCTGAAAGCCGTCACGATCAACCTGATCAAGGAAAAGGTCGCGGGCGGCAACTACCGCACGCTGCTGCGCCAGAACCAGCCGGACGGCTTCGACTGCCCCGGCTGCGCGTGGCCCGACCGCCAGCACGCGTCGACGTTCGAATTCTGCGAAAACGGCGTGAAGGCCGTGGCCGCCGAAGCGACCAGCAAGCGCGTGACACCCGAATTCTTCGCCGCGCACACGGTCACCGAATTGCTCGAACAGTCGGACTTCGAACTCGAACAGCACGGCCGGCTCACCGACCCGATGGTGTACGACGCGCAGACCGACCGCTACGTGCCGATCGCGTGGGACGACGCGTTCGAGCTGATCGCACGCCACCTGCGCGCTTTGCCCGACCCGAACCAGGCCGCGTTCTACACGTCCGGCCGCGCGAGCAACGAAGCGGCGTTCCTGTATCAACTGCTCGTGCGGCTGTACGGCACGAACAACTTCCCCGACTGCTCGAACATGTGCCACGAGGCGACCAGCCGCGGGCTGCCGGCCTCAGTCGGCGTCGGCAAGGGCACCGTCACGCTCGACGATTTCGAGCACGCGGACACGCTGCTGATCTTCGGCCAGAACCCGGCGACCAACCATCCGCGGATGATGGGCGAGCTGCGCGAATGCGCGAAGCGCGGCGCGACGATCGTGTCGATCAACCCGCTGAAGGAGCGCGGCCTCGAACGTTTCGCCGATCCGCAAAGCCCGCTCGAGATGCTGACGATGTCGGGCACCAGGATCGCATCGACGTTCATCCAGCCGACCATCGGCGGCGATTTCGCGCTGATCAAGGGGATGGCGAAGCGCGTGCTCGAACTCGACGACGCCGCGCGCGCCGCCGGTGCGCCGCGGGTGCTCGACACCGCGTTCATCGGCGAGCACACGGCCGGCTTCGACGCGTTCGCCGACGACCTGCGCAACGAAAGCTGGTCCGCGCTGACGGCCGAAAGCGGCGTGCCGTACGAGCAGATCGACGGCCTCGCGCAGCTCTATGCGCGCAGCGAGCGCGTGATCGCGACGTGGGGCATGGGCATCACGCAGCACAAGCATTCGGTCGCCACCGTGCAGATGCTGTCGAACCTGATGCTGATGCGCGGCAACATCGGCCGACCCGGCGCGGGCCTGTGCCCGGTGCGCGGGCACTCGAACGTGCAGGGCAACCGCACGGTCGGCATCGAGGAAAAACCGACCCAGGCGTTCCTCGACCGGCTCGGCCACGTGTTCGATTTCGAACCGCCGCGCCACCACGGCTACGACGTCGTCGAGACGATCGAGGGGATGCTCGAAGGCCACGTGAAGGTGCTGATCGGCCTCGGCGGCAACTTCGCGATGGCGACGCCCGACACGCCTCGCACGTGGGAAGGCATGCGCCGCTGCGATCTCTCCGTGCACATCACGACGAAGTTGAACCGCAGCCACCTGATCCACGGCCGCGACGCGCTGATCCTGCCGACGCTCGGCCGCACCGAGATCGACCTGCAGGACAACGTCGCGCAAGGCGTGACGGTCGAGGATTCGATGAGCATGGTCCACGTGTCGTACGGGATGAACAAGCCGGCGTCGCCGAACCTGATGTCGGAGCCCGCGATCGTCGCGCACATGGGCCACGCGCTGTTCGGCAGCGGCAAGATCGACTGGCTCGCGTACAAGGACGACTACGCGAAGATCCGCGACGCGATCGAGGCCACGCTCGACGGCTTCTACGACTACAACACGCGCATCGCGCGGCCGGGCGGCTTCCACCTGCGCGTCGCATCGCGCGACCGCGAATGGCTCACGCCGACGGCCAAGGCGAACTTCATCGCGCACGCGCTGCCGACCGACACGCCGATCCAGCGCGCCCGCGCGCTGCACGGCGAGCGCCTGATGACGCTGATGACGACGCGCTCGCACGACCAGTACAACACGACCGTCTACGGGCTCGACGACCGCTATCGCGGCGTGTTCGGCCAGCGCCGCGTGGTGTTCGCCAACCGCGACGATCTCGCGATGCTCGGCCTGCAGGCCGGCGACTGGGTCGATATGGAAACCGTGTGGCACGACGGCATCGAGCGGCGCGCGGACGGCTTCCTGCTGGTCGAGTACGACATCCCGCGCGGCTGCATCGGTGCGTACTACCCGGAAACCAACCCGCTCGTGCCGCTCGACAGCGTCGGCGACGTGTGCAACACGCCGACGTCGAAGTCGGTGCCCGTGCTGCTGCATCGCGCGGCCGCGCCGGCGTCGATGGCCGCCTGACGGAGCACCACGATGATCGTTCGTCCGCGCGAGCACTGGCTGCGGATGCTGCTGGTCTGGAACGGCTCGGTACTGCCGACCATCCTGCCGCAGCTCGTGCTGACGCTCGCGATCAGCCTCGTCGCGGTATGGGGCGGCGGCCGCGTGCTTGGCGAGAAGGTGCCGCTGAACCCGACGCCGTTCACGCTGATCGGGCTCACGCTGGCCATCTTCGCGGGGTTTCGCAACAACGCGAGCTACGACCGCTACCGCGAGGCGCGGCAACTGTGGGGCGGCGTGCTGACCGCCACGCGCACGCTCGTGTCGCAGGCGCTCTGCTACGGCGCGATCGACCGCGACGACGCCGCGCGGCGCGCGTTCGTGCGGACAATCGTCGCATTCGTCTATGCGCTGAAGCATCAACTGCGCGGCACCGATCCGGCCGGCGACCTGCGCGGGCTGCTCGACGACGATGCCTACGCGCGCATCGCCGCGTCCCGGTTCCGGCCGGTCGCGATCGTCCACGGGCTGCGGGAAGCGTTCGCCGCGCGCGCCGATGCGGGCCGCCTCGCCGACACACGGCTATGGATGCTCGACGCGCGCCTCGACGAACTCGTCGCGATGGTGAGCGGCTGCGAGCGCATCGCGTCGACGCCGATCCCGTTCTCGTACGACGTGCTACTGCACCGGACCATCTATGCGTACTGCGTGCTGCTGCCGTTCGGCCTCGTCGACTCGATCGGCGCGGCGACGCCGTTCGTCACCGTGTTCGTCGCGTACACGCTGATCGCGCTCGACGCGATCGCGCATGCGATCGCCGAACCGTTCGGCGACGGCCCGAACCATCTCGCGCTCGACGCGATCACGCGGCAGATCGAGCGCTCGCTGCTCGAACTGAACCGCGAGCCGCTGCCGGCGGAAGTGACGCCCGGGCCGTCCTACCGGCTCAGCTGAGCCGGCGCCCGCCCGCGCCGCAAACAGCAGACGTAATAAAGACTTGCAATCGATACAGGCGGAAACGTCAACAGCCGGGGCACGCTCCGCGTTTTTTTCTCAAGCGCCCACGATCCGGACGCACAACGACAGGAGAAAACACCATGCGAGCCCTTACCCGCCACCTCGCGATCGCCGCCACCCTGATGTCGGTGCTGACCGGCACCGCGTTCGCCGACACGCAGTGGCAGCAGGCGCATCCGCGCCGCGAAGAGGTCAACCAGCGCCTCGCGAACCAGAATCGCCGCATCCATCATGAAGTGAAGGAAGGCGAGATGTCGCACGCACAGGCCGCGCGCCTGCACCGTGACGACCACAAGATCCGCCAGGAAGAGCGGGACATGGCTGCGCAGGATCACAGCCACATCACCAAGAGCGAACAGCGCGTGCTGAACCAGCAAGAGAATTCGGTCAGCAACAAGATCGGCCAGTAAGCGACCACAACAAGCGCCCAAGCGCCCTCACCTGAAACGCCCGCTGCCGTGGTCCGGCAGCGGGTGCTTGTTGTATCGATTCGTTTCAGCGTGACATTCGTGTCAAATGCCGCGGGTATACTCCGACGTCAACTGCCCGCCGTGTCGACCGCCAAAACGGCCCGATTCCGGGCGGTTTCGTCGCGAAGCTTCGCGTTTCGCCTCCCCCGCGCCCCAGCCTCGATACGAGACACTCGACGACCGACCATGAAACGATTCCTGCTGCTCCTTCCCGCCGCCCTGCTCGCCGCCTGCGGCTCCGCGCCCTCGTCCGACTCGGCCTCGTCATCCGGCGCGACACCGATGATCTACGTGTCGTCGCAACGTCCGGCGTACGCGATCGCCAACTGCCTCGACAGCCGTCTGTCAGGGTCCGAGCAGTCGCAGCACAACGGCGTGACCGACATCTCGATCGGCTCGAATTCGTACTTCGTCACGCTCACGCCGTCGGGCAACGGTTCGGTCGTCAAGGTCGTGCGCGGCTCGGGCAGCGAACCGCCCGAAGAAGCGATGCGTTTCGCGATCGCGCGCTGCGTGATCTGACGCCTTCCGGCGCCGGGCGCCCGCCCGGCCCGCTCCTGCGCGCCACCGCGCGCACGCCGAATATTTTCATCCGGGTGGCCGTCGATGAGAGAATCGCACCCACGATTCCCTTTCAACGGAGCCCGCATGAAGCACCTGCTGTCCCGGCTGTTCGTCAGCGCCGCGCTCGTCGCGCTTGTTCCGGCGCTGCCGGCGCAGGCTGCCACGCCGCCCGGCATCTTCGTCGTCGCCACGCAGCTCGGCGAATTCACGACCCTCGACCCGAGCGGGATCTACGAACTGGTACCGTCCGAGTACGTCGCGAACACCTACGAACGCCTGGTGCGCGTCGACCTGAAGGACCCGACGCGCTTCGACGGACAGATCGCGCAATCGTGGACGGTCAGCGCCGACGGCCTGACCTACACGTTCAAGCTGCGCCCCGGCCTCACGTTCCACTCCGGCAATCCGGTGACCGCCGACGACGTCGCGTGGTCGCTGCAGCGCACCATCCTGCTCGACAAGGGGCCGGCCGGCGTGCTCGCCGATCTCGGCCTCACGAAGACGAACGTGATGCAGAAGGTGCGCGTGATCGACCCGCAGACCGTCGTGCTCGAAACCGACCGCAAGTACGCGCCGAGCTTCGTGCTCAACGTGCTGAGCGCCTGCCCGGCGTCGGTCTTCGACAAGAAACTGCTGCTGTCGCACCAGCAGGGCAACGATTTCGGCAGCGGCTGGCTCCGGACCAACGACGCGGGCTCGGGCCCGTACCAGCTCGCCAAGTGGACGCCGAACGAGAGCATCGTGCTGCAGCGTTTCGACAAATACCGCACGCCGTACCCGATGAAGCGCATCGTGCTGCGCCACGTGCCCGAAGCGTCCGCGCAACGGCTGCTGCTGGAGAATGGCGACGTCGACGCCGCGCGCAACCTGAGCCCCGACAGCCTCGCCGCGCTGACGAAGGCCGGCAAGATCAAGGTCGCGTCGTGGCCGGTGTCCGCGCTGCTGTACCTGAGCCTGAACACGAAGAACCCGAACCTCGCGAAGCCCGAAGTGCAGCAGGCGATGAAATGGCTCGTCGACTACGACGGCATCCAGCGCAACATCGTCAGCACGACCTACAAGGTGCATGAAACCTTCCTGCCCGAAGGCTTCCTCGGCACGCTGAACGCGCGGCCGTACAAGCAGGACGTCGCGAAGGCGAAGGCGCTGCTCGCGAAGGCCGGTTTGCCGAACGGCTTCGACGTGACGATGGACATGCCGAACGACTATCCGTACATCGAGATCGCGCAGGCGCTGCAGGCGAACTTCGCGCAGGGCGGCATCCGCGTGAAGCTGATCCCCGGCGATGCGAAACAGGCGATCGGCAAGTACCGCGCACGCCAGCACGACATCTTCGTCGGCGAATGGTCGCCCGACTACATGGACCCGAACAGCAACGCGCGCGGCTTCGCGTGGAATCCGGACAACTCGGACCAGTCGCCGACCAAGATGCTCGCGTGGCGCAACAGCTGGGACATTCCGCAACTGACGAAGGACACCGAGGCCGCGCTCGTCGAGCCGTCGCCCGCGAAGCGCGCGCAGCGCTACGAGGCGCTGCAGAAGGCCGTGCTCGCGAACTCGCCGTTCATCATCATGTTCGAGAAGGTCGTGCAGGTCGCGACGCGCCCCGGCACGACCGGGCCGGAAATCGGGCCGATCAACGACCTCGTGTCATACCGGACGCTCGCGAAATAATGGCGGCCTCCCGCGCGGCCGGCCATGCCGCCGCGCGGGTAATCGCCGCGGGCCACCGCGCCTGCGCTAGGCCGTGCGGCGGCGGCGATCTACAATAACCGACGCCACGGGAGGCCGGCCGCGCCGGCAACCGCTGCACCCCTCGAATTCGCTTCGCCAAGGAAAACAGGATGCGCACGCTACAACAACTGCGGATGGAATTCCTGCAGTACAAGATCGAACCGATCGGCTGGCTCGGCGACAGCCCTTCCCGCTTCGACTTCTATACGGAGACGGCCGTCGGATGCGACAGCATCCTCGAGCTCGGCGTGTTTACCGGGCTGACCACGACGGCCTTCATGCTTGCGCAACCGAAGCGCCTCGTATCGGTCGACATCTCCGACGAGTACTTCCACATCCGGCCCGAACTGGAGCAGGCGGCGAAAGACCTGTCGATCGACTTCGAATTCAGGATCGCCGACGATCTCGCAATGGAGCCGCTGGCATCCGACCTGTTGTTCATCGACACCACGCACACGTACGAGCAGACGCTCGCCGAACTGAACCGGTTCGGCCCGCTGGCGCGCAAGAAGATCGTGCTGCACGACATGACCACGGCCGGCGTTTACCAGGCCGTGTTCCAGTGGCTGTGGGACAACAAGCAGTTTCGTATTACGTATCACGACAGCCGCGGTTGCGGCGCGGTCGTCTGCGAGCGCCACGTCGGCTACTGAGCCGGGCGCGCGCAACGGGGAGAGAACATGCATCCGAGCGAACACGCGGTCTGCGTGGCGATCAACGACAACAACCGCGCATGGTACGAAATGCTCGTGCCGTTCCTGCTGTCGCTGCGGCACACCGGCTACGACGGGCGCATCGCGGTGATCGGCTACGGGCTGTCGGAACGCAAGCGGCACATCCTGGCGAGCCAGTCCGTCGATGTGATCGAAGCGTCGAGCGCGTATGCGTTGCCGGTCGGGCGCTTCATCGAGGCCGCCGACTATTGCGCGCGCAACCCGCAGATCCGCAAGCTCGCGCTGTACGACGCCGACATCTGGTTCTGCGCCCCCGAGTTCGACCTGTTCTCGCAGATCGACGACGACCGGATCCACGTGTGCCCCGACCCGCTGTTCTGCACGTTCGTCGTGACGCCGCTGATCGGCGAACGGCGCGACCATCATTGGCGGCTCGTCGTCGACGAGGTCAAGGCGCGCCACGGCAGCGCGTTGCAGGCCGGGCTCGTCGCGGGAACGGCCGACGCCTGGGCGCGTTATGCGGATCACCTGCGCGACTGCATCGCCCGCGTCGGCACCGACTTCCAGGAATGCTTCGGGATCGACACGACGTTCCTGCATCTGTGGAGCGCGCAAGGCGAAACGGCGCTGCTCGATCCGGTCCAGAACTTCGTCAGCAAGAACGGCATTCACGAATCGTTCGACGAACGCGACGGCAGCACGACGCTCCGCCATCGCGGCGAGCCGATCCGCGCGCTGCACATGACCGGCGATATCCGCTTCTTCGACCGGTGGCGCTACTACGCGAACCACGTCGACGCGGCGCTGCGCGACGGCGCGCCGTTCGCGCTGTCGGACGGCACGCCGTCGCCGTCCGATGCGATCGCCGCGCGCATCGCGGCGACGGACTACGTGCGATCGGCCGGGCTGACCGTTGTGTCCGCGGCGATCGAGGGAAGTTCGGGCGCCTATCTGCAGGCGATCGACGAACCGGGCGGCACGATGCTCGTCGGCAGCGGAAACCACGAGGTCGTGTTCACCGCGACACGTGACATCGCGCGGCTCAACGTGTACGCCACGCACCCATCCGGCTCGCCGTCGCCGCTGCGGACCGAAGTGCTGGTCGACGGACAGGCTCAGCGCAAGGGCACTGAACTGATGGCGCATTTCTGGTATCAGGTCGTGGCAGGCGCCGTCATCACGCTGCGTTCGACGAGCCTCGGCGGCCAGCAGTGCAATGCGATCTGGCGACTGCGCGAAGCGCCGGACATGCAGCAGTAGGCGCCGGCCCGTTCGCCGCCGTTCAATTGAACGCCGCCCACACCAGGTACGCATTCAGCCCGACGATCGCGATCGTCGCCGCGCCGGCGACGATCCGCAGCGGCATCCGCATCGCGTAAGCGCCCATCACGTCCGTGCGCGCCGACAGCATCAGCAGCGCGATCATCGGCATCGGCAGCACGAAACTCAGCACGACCTGGCTCGCGACCATCGCGCGCGTGACGTCGCAGCCGAGCGCCACCACCGCGAACGCGGGCGCGATCGTCACCGCGCGCCGCGCCCATACCGACATGCGGCGGCGGATGAAACCCCGCATCACGACCTGCCCGGCCATCGTGCCGACCACCGAACTCGACACGCCCGACGTCAGCAGCGCGACGAGAAACAGCGCGCCGGCCGCCGGCCCGAGCACCGGGATCAGCGTGTGATACGCGTCGCCGATGTCGGTCATGCCCGGTGCGCTGCGGTGGAACGCCGACGACGCCATCATCACCATCGCGAGATTCACGAACCCGGCCAGCCCGAGCGCGACGACGACCTCGCGGTTCGAGAAACGCACGAGCCGCCGCCGCTCCGTGTCGTCGCGCGGCGCGGTGCGATCCTGCGTCAGGCCCGAATGCAGATACAGCGTGTGCGGCATGATCGTCGCGCCAATGATCCCGACCGCGATCGTCAGCGCCGCGTGATCCGGAATCTGCGGGACGACCAGATGGAACGCGGCCGCATGCCAGTCCTGCGGCGCGATCAGCAGCTCGCCGAGATAACACGCGCCGATCACGCCGACCAGCGCCGCGATCGCGGCTTCCAGCGGCCGGAAGCCGCGTTTTTCGAGCGCGAGGATCGCGCAGGTCGCGAGCGCCGTCGCGATCATCCCCGCGAACAGCGACAGGTGGCACAACAGGCCGAACGCGAGCGCGCCGCCGAGAAATTCGGCGAGATCGGTCGCCATCGCGGCGATCTCGGATGCGACCCACATGCTCCACACGACCGGCGCGGGGAAATGGTCGCGGCACAGCTCCGCGAGATTGCGGCCGGTCACGATGCCGAGCTTCGCCGACATCGCCTGGAACAGCATCGCGATCGCGTTCGCGGCCAGCACGACCCACAGCAGCCGGTAGCCGTATGCGGCGCCGGCCTGGATGTTGGTCGCGAAGTTGCCGGGATCCATATAGCCGATCGACGCGATCACGGCCGGGCCGACGAACGGCAGCAGTGCGGCGAGACCGGTGCGGCGCCCTTCCAGCGCGGCGCGCGCCGCGCCGTCGGTGCGCTCGGGGGACAGGCCCTGCAGCGCGAAGCCGCCGGCGGATTTGCTCGTGACGGGAATCATGGTTTGGTTCCGTTCGGATAAGGAAGGCTTGCCCGGAAGCGGGCGCCGCGGCCGGCCTGCCGCCTGCCGGCCACGGTGGTGGCAGTAGCAGTGGCGTTACAGCGGCACGACGTCGGGACGATTGCGCGGAAACTGCGCGATCACGTCCGGCGCGACGTTCAGGTGCGCCTCGACGAGCTTCGGCGGCGTGTGCGCGAGCCAGTCGGACAGCGACACTTCGGCGTAACGGTCGGTCTTGAAGATCTCGAGGAACACCAGGTCGGTCTTGCCGGTGTTTTGCACGTAGTGCCCGAGGCTCTTCTTCACGTAGCCGACGTCGCCCGCGCGGAAGTCGGCCGTCTGCGCCTTGGGCCCCGTGTCGAATACGGTCATCCGCGCCTCGCCCTGCAGGTAGTACTGCCATTCGTCCGCGTTCGGGTGCCAGTGCAGTTCGCGCATGCCGCCCGGATGCACGGTGACGAGCGCCGCCGCGACGGTCGTCGACACGTTGAAGTTGGTGCTGTCCGCGATCCGCACTTCGCCGCCGCGGGTCTTCCTGACCGGTTTCATGTCGCCGAGCGAGAAAATGAACGGATGCGGCGGCGCACCGGCCGACGACGCCGACGCGCGCTGCGCTTCCGCGAGCGGGCCGGGTTCGTCGCCCTGGAAGATCCACAGGTTGTCGAGCGGAACGTTCTTGAATGCATCGGCCGGCACGCCGAAGTTGAGCGCGAGCACGTCGGGCGGCGTATGCGCGACCCAGTCGGTCAGCAGCAGCGTGTTGAATTCCGATGCACGGCCGTTATCGAACGCGAGCAGGAATTCGGCGCCGTCGGTGCCGAGGCCCTGCAGCGAATGCGGCAGGCCGGGCGGGAAATACCAGAGATCGCCGGTTTTCACGTCCTGCACCGACGGCCGCCCCAGTTCGTCGAGCACCGTGATCCGGCAGCGGCCGTCGAGCATGATGGCCCACTCGGCCTGCTGGTGCCAGTGCATCTCGCGAATGCCGCCGCGCGTCAGGCGCATATTCACGCCGGAAATGGTTTCTGAAATCGCAAAATCGTCCTGCGTGACTTCGCGCGCCCATCCGCCATTCTGAATTCGCTTATGGGCATTATTGAACGATGCCCAGAATAACGGCATTCCGTTGATATCGGTGGCCGGCGGATCCTGAAACGACGGAAACTGATTCGCGATTGCCGGGTTTTTCGGTCCCGGGTCGGTCAGGCTCTGGCGGTTGCGTGCATTCACCGCGCCTTCCGGCGGGCTGTCCGGATTGCCGAACGAGGCGGCCTTGGCCGATACGGCAATACCCGCGGCGGCAATGGCGCCGGCCGTACCCGCCAGCATCTTGCGTCGAGAAAGATTCGTCATGATTTCCTCTTCATTCTTGCGATTGAGCGAATTTCCATTACGGAACAATTGCCGTTTTTCGGATTATCGAAAATCGAACATCCCGTGACGAAAGTTAAATACAAATAATATAAAAACTTAAATGAATTATTAACCTGAATTAATGATTTAAACTGATCTGCTTTAATTTTGTAATTATTGCGATGCAGCGAAATGCCGAGCGGCGGCAAGAGAAGATGGATGTACGCAACGCACGATCGCGATTTCGCACAATTGATCTGGATAACTGATCATCCAGATCGAAACAGATGGATGCCGATGCGTAGAACGTCAGCTAATCAAGCCGATGCAAAATGCGATTCACTCCCGCGGCATGTCGGCGAGCCGCTGCGCGGCGAACCGCAATCCGCCCAGAATGCGCTCCGCGACTCTCGCCGGAAACCCGGGAGGCAGCGCGGCGCCGACCGACTCGATCACGCGCGGCGTCATGTCGATCAGACGTTCGACGATTGGCGTCGCGATATCGCCGAGCAGACAGGTTTCGGCCATCGCGGTGAAGTGCCGCCGCGTGATGTCGCGCATCGCATAGTGCTTGCGCTTGCCGTGCACGGCCATCGCGAGCTTCGCCTTGTGCCACGACCACTGGTTCGCGCCATCGCCTTCGACCGGCCAGATCGACATCACATCGTAGAGCGGTGTGAGGCGGAAGCGGCCCGCCGGCAGCAGACGCAGGCTGAAGTTCTTCGCATGCCCGTCCGGTGCGGCGAGCATCCAGAACACGATCAGCGCGGCGAACAATGTGTCGAGATCCTCCCGCGCCGTTTCCGACCGGCGCAGGAGGCCGGCCAGGTCAGGCACGCCGGGGCCGCCCTGCGACTCGTACTTCAGGTGAGGCGGCACGCCGAGCGCCTGGCAGAAGTCCTCCTGCGGCAGGCGCAACAACCACCCGCCGTCACGATGCAACGCACGATCGAATCGCTCGACCGACAGGACCTTGTGCGCGCCGAAACGCACGATCTCCGCATTCGCCGCCGGCAGCCCGAAGGCTCGCAGGATCGCGAGACACAACCACTCGTTCTCGACAGAGGCCGTGAGATCGGCCCGCTTGTTGCCGACCAGTCCGAGCGGCAACTTGAGAATATGCGTCGTCGGCGTTGCGCCATGCGGGCGCATCCATCGTCCGTCGTGAAACAGCAGCGCGGTCTTTTCCTGCGCACCGGCCAGCGACAACCGGAAATCGTCGTCGTCCTCGGCTCCCGTTGCCACACCGCTCGCCTGATCGAGCACGCGTGCGACGTCCTCGTCCGACAGCGGCGTACCGTCGATACGATCCAGGCCGGTTGGCGCGTCGTCTTCGGCGAGCAATTGCACCGCCCCGACGCAGTCACGGCCGAGCGCGGCGAGCAGATCGAACGGCTCGATCGTCGCCGTGCCGAACCGGGTAGCCAGCCGGCGCCGAATGGCGCCGCTGTCCGGCAGCAGGTTATCGAAGTAATGATTGACGCGTTCGCCGCGCAACGGCGGGTCGCCGACGCCGAACGGCAGCGACAACGACAACGGGCGGCCGACGGCCGACTGCTTCCACTCGGGCGCGTACAGCAGTTCCATGTCGCCGCGCGCGGGAATCCACCATGTGCCGACCCGCTGGCCATTCGTCCAGATCGACAACGCGCGAGTGTGCGATTTGCGTCCCATCGCTTACCACTCGACGTTGGCTGCGTCGCGCCCGTCCTTCGTGCGGATGCTGAGTTCGAGACCGTACAGCGCGGTCAGTTCGAGCAGTTGGCTGAGCGACAGGCTTTCGGTGCGCGTGGTTTCGAGCGACGACAGACGCGACTGGCCCACGCCGATTCGCGCCGCCGCTTCGGCTTGCGTCAAGCCCTTGGCCTGACGCGCGGAAGACAGGATTTCGCCCAGTTGCGCGGGCGTATTGACGATGAAATTCACGGCGCGGATTCCTGGAGGCAATAAACGCAGTATATTCCTGACAGACATAAACGCAAATTATTCCTGTCAGGCATAAACGCAAAATATGCCTGACAGACATAAATGCGCACCCTGATGTGCCGCCACCCCACCCTCTAACGCGTTTTCGACCCTATCACCTATCCTCACACCATAGTTTTTATCCGCTGGCGCGAATGATTTTGGCTTTGTTAGATGGATGACATTCAATCATCAGACGACAACGATCTAACATTCGATGACCTGCGCGTTCGCCCGTACCGTCGAATCCCGCTATGCCGAGCTGACGCCGACCGCGAAGCGCATCGCGAGCTACATGCTCGCGAACCTCGACCGGCTCGGGCTCGAGACGGCCGACCAGATCGCGCAGCAGGCCGGCACCAGCGGCATCTCGGTCGGGCGTTTCCTGCGCAGCGTCGGTTATCGCAATCTCGACGACCTGAAACGCGAGCTGCGCGGCGGCGGCGATCGCCCGTGGATGATCACCGACCGCCTCGACGAATACCGCCGCGTCGCCGGCACGCTACCGGCCGACGGCAACGGCAGCGACGGCGCGCTCGCGTCGTCGCTCGAACGCGAACTCGATGCGATCCGCCACGTGTACCGGCTCGCCGAAGGCCCCGTGTTCGCGCAGGTCGCCGACCGCATCGCCCATGCCGACGCCGTGTTCATCCTCGGCATCCAGTCGACGCGCGGGATCAGCACCGCGTTCAGCAGCTATCTCGAATACCTGCGCCCGCGGGTGTTCTATTCCGACGGCCAGTCGGGTTCGTATGTCGATTCGCTGAACTCCGAATTCGAGCGGCCGTACTGCATCGTCACCGACACACGCGCGTATTCGCGCAGCGCGCGCCGCTATTGCCAGGCGGCCGCCGAGCGCGGGCAGCCGTTCGCGCTGGTCACCGATCTGTCGTGCCCGTGGGCACGCGAATGGCCGGCCGACCTGCTGCAGGTGAAGACCGACGTCGGCCAGTTCTGGGATTCGCTCGCGCCGCTCACCTGCCTGTTCAACCTGCTGATCACAGCCGTCGTCGACCGCCTCGGCCCCGCGATCGACCGGCGCGTCGCGCGCAACCGCGAACTGCAGCACACGTTCGACCAATTCGAATCCTGAGCGAGCCTGAATGAACCCGAACCGCCGATGAACGACCACTGCCTCGTCGAAATCACGCCCGCCACGCATCGCGTCGAGCTCGACCTCGTCTACGCGACCGACCGCAACCTGACCGGCAAACCGATCTACCGTCGCGCGCACTGCCTGCTGCTGGAGCCGGCCGAAGCCGCACTGCGCCGCGCGGTGAGCGTCGCCGCGCAGGCCGGCTTCACGCTGCGCATCTACGACGCATACCGGCCGCCGCAGGCGCAGCAGGTGCTGTGGGATTTCCTGCCCGACCCGAACTTCATCGCCGATCCCGGCCGCGGCTCGAATCACAGCCGCGGCACCGCGCTCGACCTGACGCTCGTCCGCGCGAATGGCGAACCGCTCGACATGGGTACCGGCTTCGACGAGATGGTCGCCGCGTCGGGCCACTTCCACGCGGGGCTGCCCGAAGCCGTGCAGCGCAACCGCCTGCTGCTGCTCGGCGTGATGCACGCGGCCGGCTTCGCGCACGACGACGACGAGTGGTGGCACTACGAACTGCCCGGCTCGCACGCGTTGCCGCAGATCGACAACGCGGCAAGCGGCCCGTGGCGCCTGATGTGATGGCCATACGCATTCCCCTCACCGTTCACGTTCGACGACTTCAACGACACATGGAGCGCAGATGAAACCCCTGACATCCCGGCTCGTCGCGGCGCTGGCCGCCGCATCCGTTCTCGCCGCCGTCCCGCTTTCCGCCGCGCACGCGGAAACGCCGAAGGACATGTTCGTGATGGCGACGCTGCTCGACGAATTCACGACGCTCGACCCGGGCGAGATCTACGAGCTGGTGCCGGAGGAATACGTCGCGAACACGTACGACCGGCTCGTGCGCGTCGACCTACGCGATCCGTCGAAATTCAACGGCGATGTCGCGCAGTCGTGGACGGTGAGCAGCGACGGGCTGACTTATACGTTCAAGCTGCGCCCCGGCCTCAAGTTCCATTCGGGCAACCCGCTGACGGCCGACGACGTCGCATGGTCGATCCAGCGCGTGGTGCTGCTCGACAAGGGACCGGCCGCCGTGCTGACCGGCATCGGCCTCACGAAGGCGAACGTCGCGGCCAACGTGAAGAAGCTCGACGACCAGACGGTGTCGATCACCACCGACCAGAAATACGCGCCGACCTTCGTGCTGAACGTGCTCGGCTCGTGGCCTGCATCGGTGCTCGACAAGAAGCTGCTTCTGTCGCACCAGCAGGGCAACGACTTCGGCAACGCGTGGCTGAAGACCAACGAGGCCGGCTCCGGTGCGTACAAGCTGGTCAAGTGGGCAGCCGGCGACAGCATCGTGCTGCAACGCTTCGACGGCTACCGGCTGCCGCTCGCGATGAAGCGC
Organism: Burkholderia sp. YIM B11467; assembly: GCF_052952715.1. Taxonomy (NCBI): domain Bacteria; kingdom Pseudomonadati; phylum Pseudomonadota; class Betaproteobacteria; order Burkholderiales; family Burkholderiaceae; genus Burkholderia; species Burkholderia sp. YIM B11467. The sequence continues at coordinate 191,449 of NZ_JBQVSQ010000002.1, read as the reverse complement.
ATCGTGCTGCGCCACGTGCCCGAAGCGGCGAGCCAGCGCCTGTTGCTGGAAAACGGCGACGTCGATGCGGCGCGCGACCTGAGCCCCGACGATCTCGCGTCGGTCGTGAAATCCGGCAAGGCGAAGGTGTCGGCATCGCCGCAGGCGACGTTGCTGTATCTCGGCCTGAACACGAAGAACCCGACGCTTGCGAAACCCGACGTCCAGGAAGCGCTGAAGTGGCTCGTCGACTACGCGGGCATCCAGGGCAACGTCGTGAAGACGACCTACAAGGTGCACCAGACCTTCCTGCCCGAAGGCTTCCTCGGCACGCTGAACGCGAATCCGTACAAGCTTGACGTCGCGAAGGCGAAGGCGCTGCTCGCGAAGGCCGGTGTACCCAACGGCTTTTCGGTGACGATGGACGTGCGCAACGACTACCCGTACACGGAGATCGCGCAGGCCGTGCAGGCGAATTTCGCGCAGGCGGGCATCAAGGTGCAGTTGATCCCCGGCGACAACAAGCAGACGCTCGCGAAATACCGCGCGCGCCAGCACGACATCTACATCGGCGAATGGTCGGCCGACTACATCGACCCGCACAGCAACGCGCAGGGTTTTGCGTGGAATCCGGACAACTCCGACAAGTCGAGCTATAAAATGCTGGCCTGGCGCAATAGCTGGGACATCCCGCAACTGACGAAGGAAACCGACACAGCGCTCGCCGAACCGACCGCCGCGAAACGCGCGCAACGGTATCAGGCGATGCAGAAGGACATGCTCGCGCGTTCGCCGTTCGTGATCATGTTCGAGAAAGTCGCGCAGGTCGCGACGCGGCCCGGCGTGAGCGGGCTCGACGTCGGGCCGATCAACGATCTGGTGTCGTACCGTAACCTGAAGAAGCAATAAGATTCGCCGCATGTCGACTCCCGCCTCCTCTCTCGAAGCACTACGCACGCTGCCCGCGCGGCGCCCGGCCGTGCGCTGGGCGCTGCGCGTGCTGCGCTGGGTGCTCACGCTCGCCGTCACGTTCGCGGGGCTGCTCGCGCTGACGTTCGTGATCGGCCGCAAGGTGCCGATCGATCCGGTACTCGCGATCCTCGGCGATCGCGCGTCGGCCGAGGCATACGCGGCCGAGCGCATCGCGCTCGGGCTCGACAAGCCGCTCGTCACGCAATTCCTGATCTATGTGCGCGACGTGCTGCACGGCAATCTCGGCGTGTCGCTGCTGACGGCGAACCCGGTGCTCGACGACATCAAGCGCGTGTTCCCGGCCACGCTCGAACTGGCGACGATCGCGACGCTGATCGGCATCGCGATCGGCGTGCCGCTCGGCGTCGCGGCCGCCGTGAAGCACAACCGCCCGATCGACCACATCGCACGCTTCGTCGGGCTGATCGGCAATTCGGTGCCCGTGTTCTGGCTCGGGCTGATGGGGCTGCTGCTGTTCTACGCACGGCTGCACTGGGTCGGCGGCCCCGGCCGGCTCGACCCCGTGTACGACGGGATGGTCGACACACGCACCGGCAGCCTGCTGATCGACGCGGCGCTCGCCGGCGAGTGGGACGTGTTCCGCAACGCGGTGTCGCACATCGCGCTGCCGGCCGCGATCCTCGGCTACTACTCGGTTGCGTACCTGAGCCGCATGACGCGCTCGTTCATGCTCGACCAGTTGAGCCAGGAATACATCGTCACCGCGCGCGCGAAGGGCTTGTCCGAGCGCCGCGTGATCTGGCGGCACGCGTTCGGCAACATCGCGGTGCCGCTGCTCACCGTGATCGCGCTCACGTACAGCAACCTGCTCGAAGGCTCGGTGCTGACCGAGATCGTGTTCGCGTGGCCGGGGCTCGGCTCGTACCTGACGGGCGCACTGCTGAACGCCGACATGAGCGCGGTGCTCGGCGCGACGCTCGTGATCGGCGCGATGTTCATCACCGTCAACCTGCTGACCGACGCGCTGTACCGCGTGTTCGATCCGCGTGCGCGCTGAGGGCCATGCCGACATGACCGCTGCCACCCTGCTTCTTTCATCGCTTATCCGGAAGGTCGTCCGATCATGAATGCCGAGCGCCTCACGCTGCGCGCGTGGCTGCTGTCCGATGCGCCCGCATCGCGTTCGCAGGCCGCGCTCGGCCTCGCGTACCGACGCTGGCGCCGTTTCGCCACGAATCCGCTCAACCTGTTCGGGCTCGCGATCCTCGTCGCACTGATCGTCGTCGCGATCATCGGCCCGCTGATCATGCCGCACGATCCGCTGCGCCAGGTGCTGTCCGACCGCCTGCTGCCGCCCGGTTCGCTGTCGCACTGGCTCGGCACCGACCAGCTCGGCCGCGACATCCTCTCGCGGCTGATCGCCGGTTCGCGCCTCACGCTCGGCATCGCGCTGCTCGTCGTCGTGATCGTGGTGCCGATCGGCCTGCTGATCGGCACCACGGCCGGTTATTGCGGCGGCTTCGTCGACAGCGTGCTGATGCGCATCACCGACGTCGCGCTCGCGTTCCCGAAGATCGTGCTGGCGCTCGCGTTTGCAGCCGCGCTCGGGCCCGGCGTGATCAACGCGGTCGTCGCGATCTCGATCACCGCGTGGCCCGCTTATGCACGGCTCGCACGCGCCGAGACGATCCGCATCGCGCAAGCCGACTTCATCCACGCCGCACGGCTGCAGGGCGCGTCGGGCCCGCGCATCCTGCTGCGCTACATCGTGCCCCTGTGCATGTCGTCGGTGATCGTGCGCGCGACGCTCGACATGGCCGGCATCATCCTGACCGTCGCGGGCCTCGGTTTCCTCGGCCTCGGCGCGCAACCGCCGAGCCCCGAATGGGGTTTCATGGTCGCGTCGGGCCGCAACGTGCTGCTCGACGCATGGTGGGTCGCGACGCTGCCCGGCATCGCGATCCTGCTCGTGAGCCTCGCGTTCAACCTGCTCGGCGACGGGTTGCGCGACGTGTTCGATCCCCGCCATGGAGCCTGACATGTCGATGAATTCCGCCACCTCGCCCGCACCGCTCTGCGAGATCGACGGCCTGAAGATCGGCTTTCGCGGGCACGACGGTGTCGTCTCCGATGCCGTGCGCGACCTGTCGCTGACGCTCGCGCCCGGCGAACGGCTCGGCATCGTCGGCGAATCAGGCTCCGGCAAGTCGCTGACGGGCCGCGCGCTGCTCGGCCTGCTGCCCGACGCCGCGCGCTGGTCGGCGCGCACGATGCGCTTCGCGGGCCACGACCTGCTCGCGATGAATCCGCGCGAACGCCGGCGGCTGTGCGGCAGCCAGATGGGCATGATCCTGCAGGACCCGAAATATTCGCTGAACCCGGTGATGACGGTCGCGAAGCAGATGGGCGAAGCGTTCCGGCTGCACGAGCCCGGGCTGCGCGGCCGCGCACTGCGCGAACGGATCGTCGACGCGCTCGCGGCCGTGCAGATCCGCGACCCGGCGCGCGTCGCCGATGCGTATCCGCACGAGCTGTCGGGCGGCATGGGCCAGCGCGTGATGATCGCGATGATGGTGTCGACCGGGCCGCGCCTGCTGATCGCCGACGAGCCGACGTCCGCGCTCGACGTCGCGGTGTCGATGCAGGTGCTCGCGGTACTCGACGCGATGATCGCGCGGCACGGCACGGGCCTGATGTTCATCAGCCACGACCTGCCGCTCGTGATGTCGTTCTGCGATCGCGTCGCGGTGATGTACGCGGGCCGCGTGGTCGAAACCTGCGCCGCGCGCGACCTGCGCGACGCCTCTCATCCCTATACGCGCGGGCTGCTCGCGGCGAACCCGCCGCTCGCGAATCCGCCCGACGAACTGCCCGTGCTGCGGCGCGATCCGGCGTGGCTCGATCCGGCGCCGCAAACCATTCCGCCCGCCGATCGCCAGGAGGCTGCACGATGATCGACGTCGATCACGTATCGATCCGTTTCCCCACCCGCACGGGTCACGTCGACGCGGTGCGCGACGCGAGCTTCGCGGTGCGCGACGGCGAGGTATTCGGGCTCGTCGGCGAATCGGGTTCCGGCAAGTCGACGTTGCTGCGCGCGCTGACGGGCCTCGTGCCGCTCGCGGCCGGCAGCCTGTCGATCGACGGCCGGCCGGTCGACGGCACGCTCGATCGCGCCTTTCGCCGCCACGTGCAGATGGTGTTCCAGGATCCGTACGCGTCGCTGCACCCACGCTTCACGGTCGACCAGACGCTGCGCGAGCCGCTGTCGATCCATGGCATCGACGACGCCGATGCGCGGATCGCCCGCGCGCTGTCCGAAGTCGGGCTCGGCCCCACGTTCCGCTTCCGCTATCCGCACCAGTTGTCGGGCGGCCAGCGGCAGCGCGTCGCGATCGCGCGCGCACTGATCGTCGAGCCGCGCGTGCTGCTGCTCGACGAGCCGACATCGGCGCTCGACGTATCGGTGCAGGCCGAGATCCTGAACCTGCTGCGCCGCCTGCATCGCGAGCGTAACCTGACGATGATCCTCGTCAGCCACAACCTCGCGGTGATCGGCTTCCTGTGTCAGCGCGTCGCGGTGATGCAGCATGGCGAGATCGTCGAGCAGCTGCGAATCGAGGACGTGCGTGCCGGGCAGGTCGCGCGCGACTACACGCGCACGCTGCTGCAGGCAACCGAAGGCTACCGTCGTCTCGACCCGGTGACGGACGCACCCACCGCCTGACATCTGCACGACGTGCCGGCGTGCGATACTCGGCACGCGATGCGTCGGCTTGCCACCGCATGGAACCCTGGTGCGCCGCACGGGTCAACTTCCTTTCGTCAACAGCTCAACCGCAATAGGGAGGCGTTCATGCTGCAATTCATCGAAACCCTGGTCGTCGGGCTCATCGTCGGCCTCCTCGCCCGCGCGCTCAAGCCGGGCGACGACAAGATGGGCATCCTGATGACCACCGTGCTCGGCATCGTCGGCTCGCTGGTCGCCGGCTACGTCGGCCGCGCCGCCGGCTGGTATGCGCCGGGCCAGGGTGCCGGCTGGATCGCGTCGATCATCGGCGCGATCGTGCTGCTGATCGTCGTCGGCGCGGTGCGCAAGCGCATGGCCTGATCGCCGCATCATCCGCGTCAACGCAAAACGGCCGCTCGACATGAGCGGCCGTTTTGCTTTCCGGGCGACGCAAGGCCGTTGCCTGCGCAACGGTCATGGTTCGTCATGCGATCTTATGCCACCCGGCATTTCCCTCACTTGCGATTACGCAGATTCGACCTACATTGGTTGAAGCAATCCTGCGTCATTTGCTTATTTCCATTATTTCCATTTTTTCATTCAAGAGGTCCGATGGTTTTGCCGTTTACGCATATAGCACCGCAGCGTTGACGGACTGCCATTCGAGCGGCCCCGCTGCGACGCGCTTCCTTTCTGGAGCCTGTCATGAAGCATCGTCTGTTCGCCGCCTCGTTCGCGTTGGCTGCCTCGCTTCTGGCCACGTCCTCGTCCTTTGCCGCCGGCGCGTCCGGCATCATTCACTTTTCCGGCATGATCGTCGAGCCACCCTGCTCGTTCGCGCTCGATACGGCCGACGCCGCGCAAGCGCGCGCGCGCCCCGACTGCCCGCGGCCGGCGACCGGCCAGATCGCGTTCGTCGACGCGGCGAGCCAGCAGGCCGTCAAGACCACGACCTTTACTCAGGCTTCGTGCGCAATCGTTTTACCGAACCGTCCGGGCAACAATCTCGCGCCGATGATCGCCGTCGTGACATACCAGTAAAGCCCGCTGCCGGGAGCCTGTTCGCGGCCTCGCGCGTCAGTCGCGATGGCGCGCGATCCACTCGCTGAACGCGCGGATCTTCTGCTGGCTGCCGATGGTCTCGGGATACACGAAGAAGTAGCGCGCGCCGGTTTCGAGCACGAGGTCGAACGGCCGTTCGAGCCGGTGCGCGCTGACGTCGTCATCAACGAGCGTCACGTCGCCGATCGCGATGCCGAAGCCCTGCATCGCCGCGTTCGTCGCAAGATCGAGCGTGTCGAACGTCGGCCCGCGCGCGGGATCGACGCCGCGCTCGCCCGCATGATCGAGCCAGGCACGCCAGTCGCGATGGTCGCGCGTCGGATGCAGCAGCGTATGGCGCGCGAGATCGCCGACCGCATCGAGCGGCGACGACTGCCGCAGTTCGGGCGCACACACGGGCGTCAGCCGCTCGTCGAACAGCGGCAGCGCGAATACGCCCGGGCCCGGTGATGTGCCGTAGACGACCGCCGCGTCGAACGGCTCGGTCGAGAAATCGACGACGTGCTGCCACGCGGTCGTGATCTGCACATGGAGATCGGGATGCTCGCCCTGGAAGCGCATGATGCGCGGCAGCATCCAGCGCATCACGCAGGTCGGCACCTTCAGCGCGAGATCGGTGCGCTGCCGCGTGAGCTTCATCGAGATGTCCTCGATCCGCGCGAAGCTGTCGTTGACGACCGGCAGCAACTGCTCACCCTCCGCCGTCAGCGTGAGGCCCTTCGCATGCCGCTTGAACAGCGGAAAGCCGTAGTGCGCCTCGAGCGTCTGGATTTGCCGGCTCACCGCGCCCTGCGTGATGCACAGCTGCTCGGCCGCGCGCGTGAAGCTGCGGTGGCGAGCCACCGTCGAGAAGATCTGCAGCGCGTGCAGAGGCGGAAGTCGGCGCATGACGAGGCACGAGAAACGGAAGAACGGCGCGCCGACACCGGCGCGCGCTGACCGACACGATAAGCCAAACGCCGGCTTTGCGCGAGACGCGAAACGCGGATCGCTCAGGCCGTCGCGACGAGCGCACCCGCCGCGATGCGCGCCGCCGATGCGACGACGTCCGCGCGGGCCGCCGCGTCGGCCTGCGGCTGCGTGAACGACACGGCCATCACGAGCGGCGCGCGCGACGGCGGCCACAGCACCGCGACGTCGGTCGCCGTGCCGTAACCACCCGTGCCGGCCTTGTCCGCGACGCGCCAGCCGGGCGGCACGCCCGCCGCGATGCCGGTCGCGCCGCGCGCGCCGCCGGTCATCCATTCCGTCAGCTGCGTGCGCTGCGGTTCGTGCAGCGTGTCGCCGAGCAGCAGCCGCTGCAGCATGTCGACCATCGCGACCGGCGTCGACGTATCGCGTTCGTCGCCGGGCGCGGCCTGGTTCAGTTCGGGTTCCCAGCGATCGAGGCGGAACGCCGTGTCGCCGCTCTCGCGTGCGAACGACGTGACGGCCTGCGGGCCGCCGAGCACGCCCATCAGCAGGTTGCCCGCCCCCTTGTCGCCCGACTGCAGCATCGCCACACAAAGCTGCTCGATCGTCATGCCGGTGTCGACGTGGCTTTCCGTGATCGGCGAGCCCGACACGACTTCATAGCGGCGGTACAGGATGCGGCGCGGCAACAGCGACGCGTCGAGCGAGCCGCGCGCGAGCATCGCGGCGGCGGCAACGACCGCATACGTGCCGCACATCGGGAAGCGCTCGCGCGCATGGTGGGCGATGCGCACGCCGTTCGACGTATCGAGCGCGGCGACACCGAGCCGGCCATTCGATGCTTTTTCGAGCGCGGCGAGTTCGGCTTGCGCGGTGTGAGCGCGCCCCTGGTCGGCAACCGGCGCGGACGTGCACGCGGCGACGAACGGTGCGGCAACGGCGGCAAGCAACAGCGAGCGGCGTGTCGGTGAGTGTTCCATGGAATGAGTAGGGTTCTGTCGGAATCGGTGGCACGAAGCAACGCGGGCGCGCATCGGTGAAGCGCGCCCGTTCACGCCGACGGCCGGCCCGCGACGGCATTCGCCGCGCATCCCCGAAAGACGCCCGTCGGCCCCGCGAGAAGCGCGGGACTCGCATGAAGACCCTAGCGTAGCAGCGACCGCCGCCGCGTTCCAGTTGAAACGCCCCGCTTCAGCCTTGCGACGACGGCAGGTAAGGCATCGGATTCACCGGCTTGCCGTCGCGCCGCACCTCGAACAGCAACGCGACGCGCGAATTGTCGAGGTCGCCCATCTCGGCGATCTCGTCGCCCTGGCGCACGATGTCGCCGGTCTTCACGAGCAGCTTGCGGTTATGCGCATAGGCGGTCAGGAAATCCGCGTTGTGCTGGACGATGATCAGGCTGCCGTAATCGTTCAGGCCGGTGCCCGCGTACATCACGCGGCCGGCGGCCGCGGCGCGGACCGGATCGCCCGGCCGGCCGGCGATCTGGATGCCGCGGTTCTGCCCCGGCCGGAACCCGTCGACGATCTTGCCGCTTGCGGGCCACGTGAGCGCGACCGCACTCGAATGGCGCTTCGTGTCCTTGACGACCTGACGGTCGCTCGCCGTCGACGCGTTGGCCTGCGCGGTCGCCTGGTTAGCCGCCGCGCCATCGCTTGCGGCAGCCTGTGCGCCGGCCGCGCCCGACGACGGCAGCGGCTGTTGCCTGACGATGCGCAGCACCTGCCCCATGCGCAGCCTGCCCGTGCCCAGCTTGTTCCAGGTGCGCAGGTCCGCAATGCTGCAGTTGTTCGCCGACGCGATACCCGTCAGCGTATCGCCGCGCTTCACGACGTACTTCTGCGCGACGAGAATCGGCGCCGGCGGCGGCGTGGCGGCCGACGGCGCAGCTGCAGGCTGGCTCGACGGCGACGATCCCGCCAGCGTGTCGCTCGGCGGAACGGACTGCGTACCTGCACAACCGGCCATGACGAGCACGGCGGCCAGGCCCGACAGCCACCCCGCGTGGCGGTGAATCTCGCGCGTTTCCATGGACGATCCGACTCCGGTTTGACAATCTTTCAAGCATCTCAAAAACGGAACGGCCGACGTGTAACCGGATGCAAACAATGATGACAAACGATCACGAACCGGGCGTCGGCCGGCATTCGCTACCGGTAATACGGTCCGATTCGGAAAAACTTGATGGTCTTTTTAGGAGGAAGCGGAAGAATTTTCGTCTTTGAAACTATGACGAATTTTTTCCAATAGGTTGGATCGGTGGAAAAAGGCGACCGGCGACAGAGTTAGCGCGTGCCTGCCGCCGCGCTCAACGCAACCATGCGACGAGTTCGGAGCCGGCCCACGCGATGCCGATGCACAGGAACAGCACGTGCAGTGCGATCTTGAACGACACGCCCCACGACGAATCGATCTGCATGACAGGCCCCCGGTTGATGTGCGGTCATGATCGGCCATCGATCTCGCCCCGAAAATGCGGAACCGGCGAATCGGGTCTCAGGCGTAGCCTGAGACCGAGGCTGCCGTTCCCTGCTAACTTATCGGCCATCACAACGCTCTCGCTCCCCGCCATCATGCGCTTCGACCTGACCGACCTGCGGCTCTTCCTGAACATCTGCGAGGCCGGCACGATCACGAGCGGCGCCGAGCGGACGCACATCACGCTGCAGGCCGCGAGCGAGCGCATCCGCGGCATGGAGGATGAACTCGGCGTGCCGCTGCTGCACCGGACCAAATCGGGCGCACAGGCGACCGACGCAGGCCGTGCGCTCGAACACCACGCGCGCACCGTGCTGCAGCAGATCGACCTTATGCGCGGCGAACTGCAGCAATACGGCCAGGGGCTGCGCGGACATATCCGGCTGCTGTGCAACACGGCGTCGCTGAGCGAATACCTGCCCGATGCGCTGGCCGACTACCTGCCGCATCACCCGAAGCTGTCGATCAGCGTCGAGGAGCGCTCGAGCCAGGAGATCGTCCATGCGATCCGCAACAAGACGGCCGAGGTCGGCATCGTCGCCGATTCGGTCGGGCTCGGCGGGCTCGAACAGAAACCGTTTCGCGAAGACTGGCTGATCGTCGTCGTGCCGGCCGCGCATCCGCTCGCCTCGCACGACCAGGTCGCGTTCGACGCGATCGCCGACGCCGATTTCATCGGCCTCACCGACGGCAGCGCGCTGCAGGTGCATCTCGCCGACCAGGCACGCGCGCTCGGCAAGCGGATCCGCTATCGCGTGCAACTGAAGAGCTTCGATGCGATCTGCCGCGTGATCGCGAGCGGCGTGGGCATCGGCATCGTGTCGCGCCATGCCGCCGAGCGCGCGATGCAGACGATGGACGTGCGGCTCGTCGAGCTGTCCGATCCATGGAGCCACCGGAAGCTGACGCTCTGCGCGCGGTCGTTCGACGCGCTGCCGAAGTACACGCGGGAGTTCGTGGGGTTTCTGTCCGGCGAAACAGGGCCGCGGTGACGAGTGCGGCACTCCTCCCCCCATCGACACACGGAGGCATGGCCATGACCGACACCGATCTCGCCACCCGCTACCGCGCGTCTATCGACTGCCTGAACCGGCAGGTCTGGTCGGTGATCGACAAGGCAGCGATCGAGGCCCAGCTGTAACGCTCGCCGGAGCAGCCCAGCACCGCGCCTGACTCGTTTCGATCCTTATGGATAACGTTTTCTCTCAAATGAGACTGAAAGCGCATCTCACCGCGATCTTCCCGGCAACCACTTCCACGCCGGCATTCCGCACCACACCCCATCAATCGCCGAAAAAATCCCTCGCAATTTCTGCGTAATTCTGACCCACGCGCTCCCCCGCTCATTCCCACTATTCGGGTTTCCACCGGCGCATCGAACGTGAAAGTTGATTGACATCCCGTCGATCGATGCCTAAATTTGGAAAACGTTTTCCAGTGCATGAGTGCGACGCCAGCCTCGGCCCGCGCAGGGAGAACGCTTGCCCGCTCGAGTTGTGGTTCAGGCCATCCGTCGTCAGGGATCAGGGTTGCAAGGCGGAGGTCAGGTACGGGCATCGAGCGCGGCAACGGCCACACCCGCCCGTCCTTCATCATTATTCAAAACTGGAGACACAATGCATCCGCGCAGCAGATTCGCGCTCGGCGCCGCGCTCAGCGCCCTTTCCGTCCTGTTCGTCAGCGCCTGCGGCGGCAACGACGTGACCGACTCGCCGTCTTCATCGGCGCCGCCGTCGACCTCGACGCCCACGCCCACGCTCGCATCGAACTCGCTGCAGGCGCTCGTCTACGGCGCGCCCGACACCAGCGTGCCGCCCGGCACGGATACGCCGATCACGATGATGGGCCAGATGCGCGCACTGTTCGACCTGATCCGCAAGTCGCCGGACTTCACGCAGGTCGTGATGGATCTCGGCGACGGCACACCCGTCCACGTACTCGACACGAACACCGGCGACAAATTCCTGCCCGGCAAACTTGCGCTCGGCCTGTCGTACATCCTGATCGACATGAAGTCGAAGGGCGACCCGCAATATGCGAGCTATCTCGCGACCTACCAGACGATCACGACCGCGATGATGGCGCAGTCGGGCAGCAACTACACGTATGCGAACACGTCGTGGGGCGAGTACTACTACCTCGTCGCGCTGAACAACCTGAAGGCGCACGGGATGCTCAACGAAGTCTTCAGCGACGCGATGCTCGCGACGCTGCAGCAGCGTCTCACCTTCTGCGACATGTTCGGCCCCGACGCGAGCGGCAAGACCAATACGTGCCCGGCCGCCGGCACGCCGATCGACATCGCGTCGCTCAACACCGCGCAGAACTACTATGCGGTGTCCTACGGAATTGCCGGGCTGCGGCAGAAGCTCGGCTGGAGCAGCCCGTCGTTCGCATCGGCGACCGATCCGTCCGTCGCGACGATGGGCGCGCGCGACGCGCTGCTGTACACGCTCACGAACCACATCCGCAAGGATTCGTCGGGCGGCTTCTCGGACGAAGCGTCGAACACGCACACGACCTATTACGACCAGGCGCGCTTTGACCGCTACAGCACGCTGCTGATCGGCGAAGTGACCGAGCGCACGTTCGAGATGGGTAACGAAGCGAACCTCACGCCGGAACTGAAGGGTTATCTGCGCAAGTCGGTCGACCTGATCCTGCCGCAGCTGAACGCCGACGGCCAGGGCTTCAACTACGGCCGCTCGATCGGCCCGTACGGCGACTCCGCGTTCATGGAAGTGCTGACGGCCGCGGCCAACGCAGGCGTGCTGTCCGACCAGGAGAAGCAGGTCGCGTACGCGTTCATCTACAAGGCCGCGCATCGCTTCGACACCTACTGGTATGACCCGTCGCTGCCGACGCCGTCGGTGAACATGTGGGTCAAGGGCCGCGGGACCGACGCGTATCGCGGCAAGCCGCGCGTGATGGGCGAGAACTTCAGCCTGCTGCACCAGTACCTGTACGTGAACGCGTGGTGGAACAAGCTCGGCTTCGGCGGCAAGGCGCCGATGGCCGATACGGACTACGGCGCATGGCTCGACGCGCTGCCGCACTACACGCTCACCTGGTACAACCAGCCCGGCGACACCGCGCATCCGTACAGCGCGGCACTGCTCACCGTGCGCGACGGGCGCCGCGTGATCAACCTGAACCTGAGCCAGGCGCCCGATTACAACTCGTTCACGCCGTACTACCCGGTGCCGTTCTCCGACAAGCTGATCTACGGCACGACCGATCTCGGCTATGCGCTGCTGGTGCCGCAGGTGTCGTACAACGGGAAGACCTACATCCCCGTCACGTACTACAAGAACCTGAACGTGCAGCAGGCCAACGGGCAGGTGATCGTGTCGTTCGATACGACGAAGTTCCGTCTTGCATCGAAGAACGCGTTGTATACGACCGATCTCGACCTCCAGGTGCATACGGTGCTGACGTTCGCGCACGGCTCGGTCACGCGTAGCGACACGCTGAGCTCGGGCACACTCACCGGCAACCTGTCGGTCGAGACGGACTTCACGTCGTTCGCGGATTTCGCGTCCACGCAGGCCAACGGCGACGGCGTGTCGGTGACGTACGCGAACAGCCCCGCGACCGGCTATGCGGCGTCCGGGTTCGACACCTGCGCGCTGTCCGCCTTCGACACCGTGAACGGCACGACGAATCCGCTGTCGACGACGCCGATCGGCCAGCTGCATTCGAACTTCGCATGCACGACGAAGCCGTTTGCGCTCGGCACGGGCACGACCCGCACGTTCGGTTGGACGCTGAAGTACGCCGATCCGGCCTGAGCGGCGTGACCGCCGTTCCGTGACGATTCCCGAAGCCGGCAGCAGGAACCGGCTTCGGGATGTCTCGCGGCGGCGGGCATCACGCTTCCCGGCGATGCCCGCTCACATCCACCCCGAAGCGGCCATGTATGCGCCGAGCGCAATCATCCCGACGAAGAAGCAGCGCTTGAACGCCTTCTCGCTCATCACGCGTCGCGCATATTGCCCGCCGGCCATGCCCGCCAGCGCCGGCACGAGCGCGAGCGCCGACACGCCGAGATCGACCGTCTGCAGCGCGCCCGTCACGCGCAGTTGCACACCGAGCGCGATCGTCGATGCGGTGAACGACAGCCCGAGCGCCTGGATCAGATCGTCCTTCGACAACCGCAGCGCCTGCAGGTACGGCACGGCCGGCACGACGAACACGCCGGTCGCGGCCGTCACGACGCCCGTCAGGTAGCCGACCACCGCCGACAGCCATTTTTCGTGACGGCCCGGCGCGGGCAGTCGCGCGGCGGCCAGCCCCCACAGCCCGTAGGCGATCAGCACCACGCCGAGCGCCGCATGCGTCCAGGTGCTGCCGGCCGCGAGCGCAGGCAGCCCACCCGTCAGCGTGCCGATCGTAAGACCGGCGAGCAGCGGCCACAAGCGGCGCAGCAGCGACCCGAACGACGGGCCGAGCCACAGCTGCCACACATTGGTGATGAACGACGGCACGAGCAGCAGGCTGGCCGCGGCCGACGGCGGCATCGCGAGCGTGAGCAGCCCCATCGCGATCGTCGGCAACCCGAGCCCGATCATTCCCTTGACCGCGCCGGCCAGCAGGAAAACCAGCACGATGATCGTCAGCGTATGAATTTGCATGGAAGGCGTTCCGTCCGGTTGAGTACGGCGCCGATGGTGACCCTCTGCCACGCCGCCCGCCATCTGGCTTTGCCTGAGGCTGGCTAGGGCTTGTCGGGCGGGCCTGTCAGGTCCGCCTCCGCCGTTCAGGCCCCATGGACTACCCCCGTCCCTGCTCGCTGTCGAGGTGCGCCATCTGTGCGGCCGGATAACGCTCACCGGCAGCCGCCCCGGCGGGAACCGCCGTTTCGATGCGGGTGATGTCTTTGACCGTTAGTTGCAATTCAGGCGCTTGCAACGCGTCCTGAAGCTGCGTGCGCTTGCGCGCGCCGATCAGCGGCACGATATCGCCGCCGCGCGACAGCACCCACGCGATCGCGACCTGCGCCGGATTGCTGCCCTTCTCGTCGGCGATCGCGCGCAGCGCGTCGACGAGCGCGAGGTTGTGCGCAAGGTTCTCGCCCTGGAAGCGCGGGCTCGCCGCACGGAAATCGCGCTCGCCCTGCCGCGCCGTGCTCCACCGCCCGCCCAGCAGCCCGCGCGACAGCACGCCGTAGGCCGTGACGCCGATCCCGAGTTCGCGGCACGCGGGCAGGATCTCGGCCTCGATGCCGCGCGACAGCAGCGAATACTCGATCTGCAGGTCGGCGATCGGCGCGACGGCCGCCGCGCGGCGGATCGTGTCGGCGCTGGCTTCCGACAGGCCGATATGGCGCACATATCCGGCCTTCACGAGATCGGCGATCGCGCCGACCGTCTCCTCGATCGGCACCGCCGGATCGACGCGCGCCGGCCGGTAGATGTCGATGTAGTCGGTACCGAGCCGCTTCAGCGAATACGCGACGAAGTTCCGGATCGCCTTGGGCCGCGCGTCGTAGCCGGCGAACCCGCCGGCCGGATCGCGCAGCGCGCCGAACTTCACGCTGATCAGCACCTGGTCGCGTGCGGTGCCGCGCAGCGCGTCGCGAATCAGCATCTCGTTGTCGCCCATCCCGTAGAAATCGCCGGTGTCGAGCATCGTGATCCCGTTGTCGAGCGCCGCGTGCAGCGTCGCGATGCTTTCATCGCGGTCGGCCGGCCCGTAGAAATCCGACATCCCCATGCAGCCGAGCGCGATCGCCGACACCTGCGGGCCCGTGCGGCCCAGTTGACGCGTGTCCATGTCCGTTTCCTTCGAGTGGTCAGTGAATGGACCGGATTCTGGACGCATCGCCGCGCGCGATAAACGCGAAACGCTCCACCAAACCATTCGACGCTGATTAACAATGGAGCCTGTTCCAATCCGCCAAGCGCCCCGCCCCGCATGGACCATCTGCATGCAATGCGCATCTTCGCGCGCGTCGCCCATCTCGGCAGCTTCACGAAAGCGGCCGAGCAGTTGCAACTGCCGCGCCCGACGGTCAGCAACGCCGTCCAGTATCTGGAAAAGCATCTCAACATCCGCCTGCTGCAGCGCACGACCCGGCGCGTTGCGCTGACCGCCGAGGGCGCGACCTACTACGAGCGCTGCGTGCGGCTGCTGGCCGATCTCGACGATGTGGAAACGCTGTTCGAGGACGCCGGCACGTCGCCGCGCGGCGTGATCCGCGTCGACCTGCCCGAGCGCTTCGCGCTGAACCAGGTGATCCCGGCGCTACCGGATTTCCACGTGCGCTACCCCGAGCTGCGCGTCGTGATCAGCACGACCGACCGCTTCGTCGATCTCGTCGCCGACGGCATCGACTGCGCGGTGCGGGTCGGCGTGCTGTCCGACACGTCGCTCGTCGCGCGGCGCATCGGCGAGATGGCGCAGATCAACTGCGCGTCGCCCGCGTATCTCGCGCGCCACGGCACGCCGCGCTCGCCGGACGAGCTGCCCGACCACGTCGCGGTCGGCTATTTCTCGAGCCGCACGGGCCGCGAGCTGGACTGGGAATATGCGGATATGGATACGGGCGAGCGGCACGCGGTGAAGATGCACAGCATCGTGTCGGTCAACAGCTCGCAGGCGTATCTCGCGTGCTGTCTCGCGGGCCTCGGGCTGATCCAGGCGCCGCGCGACGGGCTCGCGCCGCTGCTCGCCGACGGCTCGCTGGTCGAGGTGCTGCCGGAATGGAGTGCCGAGCCGCTGCCGGTGTCGGTGGTGTTTCCGCACGGCCGGCATCTCGCGCCGCGCGTGCGGATCTTCGTCGACTGGCTCGCGGAAACGCTCGGCGGCTCGCGCCGGACGGACTGACGACGGCCGGTGCCGGGGCGCGCGGCCCCGGCTGCCGCCCGATCAGAACTTGTGGCGGATCGCGGCGCGCACCGCGAACTGGTTCGCCGACGAGGACGGGCCGTCCGTCCCGACGACGTAACCACCGTCGGCCGCCGTGCCGGTCTTGTCGCCGGCGACCTTCTGCCACGCGCCCTGCAGATAGACGTCGGTGCGCTTCGACAGGCTGTAGTCGGCCATCAGGCCGACCGTGTGGTACTTCGGCTTGAACGATCCGGCCGCGGCATCGAACTTGCCGTCCGTGTACACGTACTGCGCGCCGAGATAGAAATCGGGCGTGAGCTGGTACTTGCCGTTGATCTCGAAGTTCTGGAACTTCGTCGCGGTCAGCCCGAGGCCGGCGAACGTCGCTGCCGGCAGGTAGACGGTCGATACCGGGTTCTTCACGTCCGTCTTCGTGTAGACGAAGCCGACCGTTGCCGGGCCGAACGTGTAGTTGATCCCGCCGCCGAAGATGCGCAGGCGGTCGGCGACGAAGTTCGCGTCGTCGGCCGCGATCGCGCCCGCGCTGCCGACGCCCGGGTTGTTCGCCTGCAGGTACGCGGCCGCGACCTGCAGCCCGGCCAGCGAATACTGCGCGCCGATGCTGTACTGGCGGTTGTTCGAGAAGCCCGTGCTGTTGCTGAAGCTGTACGTGCCGCCGAACGTCAGGCCGTTCCAGTCGGCGCTCGCATACTTGACCGTGTTGTTGACGCGGAACGAGTTGTCCGTGTTGTCGTTGTCGAACGGGTGCGAGAACAGCGTGCCGCCCCAGTTGCCGTTCGCGGTCAGCGGCGCGAGATAGTCGACGACGGAATCGTACTGGCGGCCGAAGGTCAGCGTGCCGAAGCGCGACTCGCTCAGCCCGACGAACGCCTGGCGGCCGAACATGCGGCCGCCTTGGCCGAGCCGGCCGTTGTTCACGTCGAAACCGTTTTCCAGCGTGAAGATCGCCTTGAGCCCGCCGCCCAGGTCTTCGCTACCCTTCAGGCCCCAGCGGCTGCCCTGCGCGTAACCGCTCGCGAGCTGGTAATTCGTCTTTCCGACCCCATTGACGTTCACGTTGTTCGTGTAATTGAAGCCTTCGTCGATCAGGCCGTACAGCGTCACGCTGTTCTGGGCGAAGGCCGGCGCGGCGAAAGCGGCCAGCGCGGCGGCAAAAATGACGTGCTTCTTCATGACGGATCTCCGGAGCCGAGGCCGGGCGTGGTCGAGCGCCCGGCGAATGTTCGATCTGTTGTATGTGTGGCCCGCAGGGCGGACGACGCGGTGTGCGGCCGCGTGGAGACAAAATGGTGTCACGTCGCAAACCGTCCGTCCATCGGGGTATTGAAACCGCGCGCAAAGCGTTGCGCTCTTCCAACTGCCCCGTTGCGCAGACTGCCTGACCGGGCTTATCGGCAGCGGCGGGCCGGCCCACCATCCGCGTAAACCCGGCAGGCGTCACATCGGTGGCACAATGCGCATCCGTTCGCCATTTCTTCACGAAGTCATGCTTCACCCCGATTCATGCGCGGCATGTGCCCGCCGCGCACTCGGCCCGCGCCGGGAGGCGGTCCGATGACCGCGCCTGCCCGGGCCGGCCGCTACGCCGAACTCGATTTCTTCCGCGGCCTCGTGCTGCTCGTCATCGTCGTCGACCACATCGGCGGCAGCATCCTGTCGCGCGTGACGCTGCACGCGTACGCGCTGTGCGACGCGGCCGAGGTGTTCGTGTTCCTCGGCGGCTTCGCGACCGCGATCGCATACAACTCGCTCGCCGAGCGGCACGACGAAGCCGCCGCACGCCAGCGCTTCATCCGGCGCGCTTTCGAAATCTACCGCGCGTTCCTCGTGACAGCCGGCCTGATGCTGCTGATCACCGCCGCGCTGAACGCGTTCGCGATCGACGGTCCGAACATGCCGACCAACGATCTCGACGGCCTGCTCCACAAGCCGCTCGCCGCGCTGCGCGACATCCTGCTGTTCCGCCGCCAGCCGTACCTCGCGTCGGTGCTGCCGATGTATGCGTTTTTCGCGCTGCTCGTCCCGCTCGCGCTGCCGCTCGCGCGCACGCAGCCTTGGCTGATGCTCGCGTTCAGCGGGTCGCTGTGGATCGCGGCGCCGCACGTCGCGCGCTTTCTGCCGACCGTCGAAGGCGCGCCGTGGGATTTCAACCCGTTCGCGTGGCAGTTCCTGTTCGTGCTCGGCGTGATCGCGCGCTGCCAGCCCGTCTACCAGACGCTCGCGCCCAAGCCGCAGGGCTGGCTGCTGACGGCCGGCGCGCTCGCGATCGTCGCGGCCGGCGCGTACTACCGGCTGCGCATCGAGCCGTTCCCGACCGATCCGTCGATCAAGCAGAACCTCGGCGCGCTGCGGCTCGTGAACTTCCTCGCGATCGCGTGGCTCGCGGCCAAGCTCGTGCACCTCGGCTGGATGAAGAAGGTCGCGCACGCGATGCCGTGGATCGGCACGATCGGCCGGCAGGGGCTGCTGTGTTTCGTCGCGGGCACCGGCATCTCGCTCGCGGTCGATTCGCTGCTTTACCAGGCGACCGAAGGTTATCTCGACGTGCCGCTCGGCCTGACTGCCGACGTCGTCGCGATCGGCCTGCTGTATCTCGTCGCCAAACTCTACGGGCCGCTCGTCGCGCGGCTGCCGTTCCGCTCGCGGCGATGATGCGCCGCGCCGTCATGCGCCGCTGCTACGATAGCCGGCGCCTCTTCACAAACGATTCGCCATGCGCCGACTCGCCCTTCCGTTCGCCGTCGCCCTGATCGCCGGCTCCATCGCCACCGCCCGCGCCACGCCGGCCGCGCCGACGATGTCGCCCGCGCCGCCGCCTGCCGTCCAGACCGCGACGACGCCGTCGACCGCTCTGGAGCCGCCGGTCAACCCGGGCAGCAGCGTCGTGCTGCGCTCGTTCCGGTCGGCGTCGCTGAAGCGCGAGTGGTCGTACACGGTCTACCTGCCGCCCGGCTACAACCCGGAAGGCGCGCGCTACCCGGTGATGTACCTGCTGCACGGCAACGCCGGCAACGCGAATGACTGGATCACGCAGGGCCGGCTGCAGGCCACCACCGATACGCTGATCGAGCGCCGCGAGATTCCGCCCGTCGTGATCGTGATGCCGCAGGGCGGCACTGACTGGTACGTCGACCGCAAGGAGAAGATGCAGAGCGCGTTCCTCAACGACCTGCTGCCCGAAGTCGAAGCGCACTTCGCGGTGTCGAACCAGCGCGCCGGTCGCGCGATCGGCGGCGTGTCGATGGGCGGCTTCGGCGCGCTGCGCTTCTCGCTGCTCGAACCCGGGCTGTTCTGCGGCGCGATGCTGCTGAGCCCCGCGATCTACGCGAACGAGCCGCCGCTCAATTCCGCCGCGCGCTACGTCGGCGTGTTCGGCGACCGGCAGTTCGACTCGCGCGTGTGGCACGAACTCAACTACCCGGCGCTGATGCGCGGTTATTTCGCGCGCAGCTGGCGCGTGCCGATGTTCATCGCGGCCGGCGACGACGACCTGACGATCCAGGCGGAATCGAGCGTGCTGTACACGCAACTGCGCCGCGCGCAGAACCCGGCCGAGCTGCGCATCGTCGACGGCGGGCATACGTGGGACGTGTGGCGCGGATTGCTCGGGCAGGGGTTGAAGTACGCGCTCGAATGCGTGAAGTGACGGTCAGTCCGAACGGGCTCGCGATTGTGTCGCGTCGCCCGGACGGAATAGGTTGTTCGGCAAAACGCGCGGCGGCGGCGTCCTGCTATGCCCCTGTCACGACGCGACGAATGGCGCGACCAGTTGCCCGAACGCCCCGCTCTGATAAGCGCTGATCCGGTCGTCGAGCTGCGCGCGCGTATTCATCACGAACGGACCGTGCCTGACGATCGGCTCCCGTAACGCCGCACCGGACAGCACGACGAAGTGCGCATCGTCGTCGGCGATCACGCGAATCCACGCGCCGTCGGCCGAAGCCTCGCGATCGAACGTGATCCCGACGGCCTCGCCGGCCTTCAGGCTGCGCGCCGCCCCCGCGGCCTCCACGCGCAGCGTCCCGGAAACCGCATGGATCGTCGCGTTCCAGCCGCGCGGCAGCACATGGTCGAACGACGATGCATGCGACAGGAATCCGTCCAGCAACGTGAACGGCTCGGGCAGCTTCGCGGTGACGGGCGCGCTCACGCCGTTGCTGCTGCCCGACACGACGCGCACGCGCACGCCGGGCGCCGTGAATTCCGGGATGTCATGCGGCTCGACACGGACTGCGTAGGGTGCGTCGTACTTCCGTGCGGCCGGCAGGTTCACGAAAATCTGCAGCGCATGGACGCGATGCCCGTCGCCTTCCGGCTGCTCCGTATGCACGGCGCCACGGCCGGCGGCAAACCAGTGCAGCGCGCCCGGTTCGATCGGCCCGTGATTGCCGAGCGAGTCGTAGTTGACGTGCGCGCCCGTCGCATCCTCGAACACGTACGTCACGGCCGAGATGCCCGCATGCGGGTGCGGCTCGAACGTCGGCCCCGTCATCTGGAAGTGGTCGAGCATGACGACCGGGTCCATCGCCCCGTCGAACATGCCCTCGTCGAAATGCTTTGCGCTGAATGATGCGCCGATCGCCAAATCGCGGCCGGCAATGACGCGCGACATGCGCACGAATGCGTTCATCGTCCTGCTCCGTCGTGGATAACCGATTCCGTCACGATCACCGGGCGAGGACGGCACGCGCCCTCGCCGGCCCGCGATACTGCTTGCTCCATCACTTGCCCGACGCGCTCTTGAGCTGCCAGACCAGGTTCGCGAACGGCATGTCGAGGTCCGCATACACTTCCTGCGCCTTCGGATCGTCGTTGCCGTGCAGCAGCTCGACGCCCACCGTCGCGTAGTCGGTCACGGGGATGCCGGCGCCCGCGAGACGCTGCAGCCCGGCCGTGCGCTTCGCGTCGCTGAACGTGCCGGACGCGTCGAGCACCACGCGCGGGTCGTAGCCGGCGGCCTTGAGCGCCAGCGCCGGGAACGTCGCGCACACCTCCAGCGACACGCCGGCGATGACCACCTGCTTGCGGCCCGTCTTCTCGATCGCGGCCCGCACGTTCGGGTCGTCCCACGCGTTGATCGACGTGCGGCTGATCACCGGCACGCCGGGCAGTGCCGCCTTCAGTTCCGGGATGGTCGGCCCCCACATGCCGTCGGGCATCGTCGCGGTGACGATCACCGGGATGCCGAGCGTCTTCGCGACCTTCGCGAGCGCGACCACGTTGTGCCGGAGCTGCCCGACGTCGATGTCGCGCACGCCCGTGAACAGGCCGACCTGGTGGTCGACCAGCACCAGCACGGTGTTGTCGCGCGACAGCAGCGAATACGGCGCGCCCGACGGGGCGACGGCGGCCGGTGCGGATACCGGGGCGGCTTCGGCGGCCAGCGCCGTCGCGCCGGCCGTGCCGGCGAACGCCATTGCGACAACCGCGGCTTTCAGAAGGGAGAAGCGGGAGATGCGTTTCATGATGTCTTTCCTCACGTTGACGTCGGGATGACGGATCGGCGAATCGATGTGTCTGCCGAATCGCCCGGTGCCTGTCAGCGCCGGTTGGAAAGAATGATATTTACGCAACGACAAACGATAAATACACTACAGATCAACCCATTGTTTCCATATGGAAACGATCCATCGACGTCCCCTCCCTGGCGAACCCCGAATGAATCCGGCTTCCTCCGATCTGAACGACCTCTACCTGTTCGCGAAGGTCATCGAGCATCGCGGCTTCACCGCGGCGGGCGACGCGCTCGGTGTCAGCAAGTCGCATATCTCCCGGCGCATCACCGACCTGGAGGCCCGTCTCGGCACCCGGCTGCTGCATCGAACCTCGCGCCGGCTCAGCCTCACGGACGCCGGCGAAGCGCTCTACGTGCATTGCCGCGCGATGATCGACGAGGCGCTGGCCGGCGAAGAAGCCGTGCGACGCCGCACCGCCGAGCCGTCGGGGCTGGTGCGCGCGAGCATGCCGGTGGCGATCACGGATATCGTGCTGGCCGGCCTGCTGCCCCGTTTCATGCAGCGCCATCCGAAGGTGCGGCTCGCGCTGCAGGCGAGCCATCGGCAGGTCGACCTCATCGACGAACACATCGACGTCGCGATTCGCGGGCTGGGTTTCGACGTCGAATCGTCCAGCCTGGTGCAGGTTCCGCTGTGCACGGCGCGTTGGGGGCTGGTCGCCAGCCCTGCGTATCTGGCCGCGACCGGTCCGATCGACACGCCCGACGCCCTCCCCGAAGACGACTTCCTGATCCATGCGCCGATCGGCGACCCGGCCGCCGCGCTGCGGCTGATCGGCGCGAACGCCGACGTCGTCACGCGAACGATCCGGCCGCGCGTGCAGAGCGACAACGTCGCCACGCTGAAAGAGGCCGCGCTGGCCGGCATGGGGATCGCGAGCCTGCCGCTGTATGCATGCCGCGCCGAGATCGCGGCCGGTGCGCTGCAGGTCGTGCTGCCGACGTGGCGCTCGCGGGAAGGACGGCTCGTGCTGCTGTTCCCGACACGTCGCGGCATGATGCCGGCCGTGCGCGCGCTGGTCGATTTTCTGAAGGAAGAATTGCCGCCGTTGCTGGGCTGAATCGCTCGGGCGCGTGGTGCGATGGGCCGGGTCCGCGGCGAACCGGCTTCACGCCAGCTCGGCCGCCTTCGTCCGGGCGGGCCGATTCAAAGCCACGTACCACCCTGCCGCTCGCTCGGTTCCTCGGCGAGCGCGTCGAAATCGTGAATCCAGTCCAGGTGATGCAGCACGCTATCGCGCTCGGCAAGACGCGCATTGCGCGCCTGCGCGGCCGGCCCGTCGGGCAGGTGCAGCACGTCGGCCGCGGAGATCGACGCGTACTGCACCTTGCGCGTCCGGCCGCGACGCAGGCGCTCGTACGCCTCCTGCGCCTCGCGCCAGTTGCCGGGGCCGGCCTTCGCCAGTTGCGCCGCCAGCACCACCGCGTCCTCGATCGATTGATTCGCGCCCTGCCCGTGGTGCGGCACCAGCGCATGCGCGGCGTCGCCGATCAGCGTCACGCGCCCGCGGCTCCAGCGGCCGAGCGGCGGACGATGGAACAGCCCCCAGCGCTGGCTGATCGGCACGGCGGTGATCATCTGCACCACCGCCGGATGCCAGTCCCTGAACACGCGCAATTGCTCGCCCTCCTCCGACGGCATGACCCAGTCGCGCGACGGCCACGGCGACGGATGCCGCTCGACCAGCAGGAAATTCTGGTCGCCGTGGTCGCCGATCGGATAGTGCAGCAGATGCCCGTGCGGCCCGACCCAGAACTGGATCGTGTCGGGATCGGGCAGCAGGTCCATGCGTGCGGCCGGCACCACGCCGCGAAACCCCGAGCAGCCCGAATACAGCACATCGTCGTAGCCGAGCATCCAGCGACGCGTGATCGAGCGCGCGCCGTCCGCGCCGATCACGAGATCGGCTTCGACGCACTCGCCGTTGTCGAACGACAGCGTGACGCGATCGGGATGCTGCGCGAGATCGACCAGCCGATGGCCGAGATGAATGCAATCGGCGCCGACCGCCTTCGACAGCACGGCCTGCAGATCCGCGCGATGCACGCCCCAGTACGCGCCGCCGAATTGCCGGCGATAGTCGGGGTCGCCACGATGATGGCCGATTACCGCGCCGCTGCGCCCGTCGCGATAGACGAGGCCCGGGATGTCCGCGCACACCGCGTCGAAGGCCGCGCGCAAGCCCATGCGTTCGTAAAAGCGCGTCGCGTTGGCCGACAGTGCGACGGCCGCGCCGACTTCGCGCAGTTCGTCGGTTTGCTCGTAGAGTTGCGCGTCGATGCCGTGCTCGCGCAATGCGAGGGCGAGCGTCAGGCCGCCGATGCCGGCGCCGACGATCGCGATCTTCAGGTTCGTCTGCATGATGAGGATGTCTCCGATATTCAGATGTAGGGTCTGCGTGCTGCGCAGCGGTCATGTCGAATGCATGCGCCGTATCGGTAGTTTCGGGAGTAGACATTCATCCCGCAATAAAATGAAATGAATCTGCTTCATCACTGAATGCAATGAACGAGGCAACGCGAAACCCATGGAACTGAGCGATATCGACCTCAACCTGCTGCTGCTTTTCCAGCGGCTGATGCAGGAGCGGCGCGTGTCGAGCGTCGCCGAGCAGATGAACATGAGCCAGCCGGGTGTCAGCAACGCGCTCGCGAAGCTGCGCCGCCGGCTCGGCGATCCGCTGTTCGTGCGCGGGCCGGGCGGCGTCGTGCCGACGCCGTTCGCGCTGCGGCTGGCGGAACCCGTTTCGCACGCGCTCGCGACGCTGCACGCCGCGCTCAATCCCGAGACCGGTTTCGATCCGCTGCGCGCCACGCGTACGCTGACGATCGGCATGACCGATATCGGCGAAGTCGTGTTCCTGCCCGCGCTGCTCGAACACCTGTCGCAAGCGGCACCGGGCATCGCGCTCAATACCGTACGCAACACGAGCGTCAACCTCGGCGACGAGATGGCCGACGGCCGCGTCGACCTCGCGATCGGTCTGCTGCCGCAACTCAAGGGCGGGTTCTATCAGCGCCGGCTGTTCGATCAGCGTTATGTGTGCCTGTTCCGCCGCGGGCATCCGCTCGAGGACGCACCGCTGACGGTCGATACGTGGCGCAACGCCGAGCACCTGGTCGTGGTATCGGCCGGCACCGGTCACGGGCAGGTGGACGAATGGCTGAAGCGGCGCCGCGTGACGCGCCAGGTACGGCTGACGGTGCCGCATTTCATGAGCGTGGGCTACATCCTGCAGCGCACCGACCTGATCGCGACCGTGCCCGAGCATCTCGCGCTGCAGCTCGCCGTGCCGTTTTCGCTCGGCTGGCGCGCGTTGCCCGTCACGCTGCCGGGTGCGCCGATTCATATGCTGTGGCATACGCGGGTCAATCAGGACGAAGGGAACCGCTGGCTGCGCGACGTGGTGGTCGGTCTGTTCGCAGAGACGGGCGCGCGGGCGAAGAAGGCGGTGCCCGGGCGGAAGAAATAGGCGTGGTGATCGCGAAACCGGGCGCGCTGTACGATGTCGCCTGAACACGCGCACCGTGCACGTCAGAACCATTGCCGGCGATGACTTCGATCACGCGCCCCCCCCTCTCTCTTCATTCAACCAGCAGGAAATCAAGCCATGTCTGTCACGAAGAAATTCGCAGCCGTCACGGGCGCCGGATCCGGCATCGGTCGCGCCGCGGCCATCGCGCTCGCCCAAGCGGGGTTCACCGTCGCGCTGCTCGGACGCACGGAAGAATCGTTGCGCGAAACGCAAGACGCGATCCGCGCCGCCAGCGGCGACGCACAGGTGTTTCCCGCCGACGTCACCGACGAAGCATCGGTCGACCACGCATTCGCGCAGATCGCGCAGCAGTTCGGCCGGCTGGACGTGCTGTTCAACAACGCAGGACGCAACGCGCCGCCCGTGTCGCTCGGCGACTACGAATTCGACGTGTGGAACGGCGTCGTCGCGACGAACCTGACCGGCGTTTTTCTGTGTGCGCGCGCCGCGTGGCGGCTGATGAAGGCGCAAACGCCGCAGGGTGGCCGGATCATCAACAACGGCTCGATCTCGGCGCACGCGCCGCGCCCCGATACGATCGCGTACACGGCCACCAAGCATGCGGTGACCGGGATCACCAAGTCGCTGGCGCTGGACGGCCGCAAGTACAACATCGCGTGCGGCCAGATCGACATCGGCAACGCAGCGACGCCGCTCACCGAGCGGATGACGCAAGGCGTTCCGCAGGCCGATGGCAGCCTCGCGCCCGAGGCGCGCATGGACGTCACGCATGTCGCGAACGCGGTCGTCCAGATGGCGAGTCTGCCGCTGGACACGAACATCCTGAACATGACGATCATGGCGACCGCGATGCCGTTCGTGGGGCGCGGGTAAGCGCGTGCAGTGGTTCGCACCGGGAGGCGCCACCCACCACGGCGGATGATGTCTCCCGGACGCCCCCGCCCCCCGGTCGCTCAGGCCAGGGCCTGCGTCCGCCGCCGGACTTCGCGCTGGTCGATACCCAGCCGTGCCGCCAGCCAGTCGCAGATGAATTCCTGCCCGAGCGTCGGATTGTCGACCTGACAGTGCGCGGCGCCCGTTTCATCCGGCGCGAATAGCCGGAGTGTCGCGTCGACGCCGTGCGCTTTCGCGTAGTCGTAGGTATCGGTCGCCGTCTTCAGTCCCAGCCAGTCCTCGGTGCCCTGCAGCACCAGATAGGGCACCGGAATCCGGTCGATCACGCCGGCGAGACGGAAATCCCGTGCCTTGTCGACCACGCCCTGCGGCGTCGCGCAGCCGAACACCCATTTCAGGTGCCGCCAGATGAGCCGGTCCGGCGTATCGAGCCAGCTCGCGAACAGCGACGCCATGTCGAACATCACCGAATCCGACACCACCGCCACGATGCGCTTCTCGAACGACGCCGCGCGGGCCGCATAGACGCCGCCGACGCTCGCGCCGTACAACGCGATCCGGCCGGGATCGACGTCGCCGCGCGTGAGCAGGTAATCGACGCACGCGCCGACCGGCACCTCCGTATCGGGGCGGTTCACGAGCCCCTGCCGGCGCAGCGTGCCGCCCTGCCCCGGCAGATCGACCAGCAGCAGCGACATGCCGCGCGTCAGCGCGTGCTTGGGCATCTCGTGGAGCAGTTCGTCCTTGTATTCGTCGAGCCCGCCGAATGCGATCACGGCCGGCGAACGCACGTCGCTACCTGCGCACGGGATGAAATACGCATCGAGATGCGCGCCGCCCTCGTACGGTATCCGCACGATCTCGCCGGCCGGCGTCAGCCCTTCGAGATAGCGATGCGAGCAACGTTCGACGCTGTCGAAGCTATCGCGCCGCCGCACGTCGTCATGCGCGAGGTAGAACTCCGACGACCGGTAGTAGTTGGCCGCGCGCAGCCAGTTGCTGCTCGCGGTACGCAAGAAGCCGCGCTCGAACGCGTCGAGCGCGCGCTGCTCGCTGGTCTTCGCGAGCACCTGCCATTCGCGATACCAGCTCTCGGTATCGCCAGGAGTCATCCTCGATGCCGCGCGAAAACATTCGCTGATCAGGCTCGCGCCTTCCTGCGCACCGCCGAGCGTGCGCGCGAACTGGAAACTCAACTCCGGCTCGCCGGGCCATTGCACCCAGCCTTCCGCGCGATATGCGCCATCCATCCGATCGTCTTGCTGATTCATGTCACGCTCTCCGAAATTACCGATACGTAAATTTCTGACCGTGGCGCCGCGTCGCCGCCTTGATCTCCATCCATCATGTGTACGGCATTGCGTCCTGACGGCCGGGACGAGATGCGTCGTGCACGGCCACGAAATTTACGGATACGTAAACTCAGAGGCCAAAAAAACGAGGCACCGAAGATGCCCCGCTTTCGTCACCACAACGCCTCGGAAGTGTACGCCGCGATACCGGCCAACGACAAGCGCTGCACATTGCATCACCCGGGATCGCGCGGATGCGGTATATTTTTATTACGTATCGGTAAAAACATTCTCCCCGGTGGACGGTAATGAGCAAGAAAACCCGCGTCGCGTCGCTCCTTTCGGCGCTGCCGATCAAGCCGCGGCGCCGCGAGCACCTGCAGGTTCCCGCCGACCAGATCGGACAGCGGCTGCGCGCGCTGCGGCAGTCGCGCGATCTCACGCTGAACGAGGCAAGCCGGCTAACCGGCGTGCCCGCGGCGACGTTTTCGCGCATCGAGACGAACAAGATGTCGCCGACCTTCGGCGTGCTGCACCGGATCATCGAAGGCATGGGCTTCGACTGGCGCGACGTGCTGACCAACCCACCGCGTCATCGCACTTCGCTCAGCGTTTGCCACGCGGAAGACATCGTCACGACGCGAATCGCGAATATCCCGTACGAGTACGCGCTGCTGCATCGCGACAGTTCGGCGGGGATGATCACGCTGCGCATGCAGGTCGACGCGCGCACCGTGGACGAAGCCGGCGGGCTCGCCGGTCATGAGGGCGACGAGTTCTGCTATGTGCTGTCGGGCGAACTGGAACTTCATTTCGAGCATGGCGAGCCAACGCGGTTGCGGCCCGGTGAAAGCGCGCTCTTTTCGTCGCATCGGCCGCATGCGTACGTGGCGCCATCGCCGGCCGGCGCGACGCTGCTCGTGGTGCTGACGCCGCCGGGTCACACGCCGGCGAAATCGGTGTCGCCGTAGTCCAGCGCCAGCCGTCGGGCGGCGCGCCCGTCATGCGCCGTCAACTCGCCTTGGTTTTCTTGCCGGTGGACCGAGGCTTGCATATGACGAACCGGCGACGGTCCTTGCCGCGGATCCAGAGCGGCGCATTGCCACGCCCGCTCCATTCCTTCCCGCTTGCCGGGTCGCGATACCGCGCCGGCAGCACTTTCACGACATACGAACCCCGGCGGCCGTTGCGGCCGACCAGGTCGCGATGCTTGATCGCATAGGTGTCCATCAGCGAGTGAACCTTCTCGATCGCATCGATGCGTTCGCGCGCGCGTGCGCGCTCGATTTCCTCGTCCAGCTCGGACAGCTCGACCACGAGCTGCGCATAGGTCTTGCTCACGCTCATCTTCTGCTTCCTGCATCGCATCCGCATGAGAATCAACATGATTCGCATGACTAACAGATTGTTTCACCACGCCCCGCGAGGGCGGCATTCACTTGATCGGCACGCGGCTCATCTCGGTGCATCGGGTCACGCGACGCGAAGAAAACGACAAGCCGCACTGGCGACATTCCGATGCACAATCCCGCGTCACGTTTCAAATATCAAGTGATATGTGAAACGCGATCGTAATGGTATCTATCTCAAATATCAACTGATATCCTTCCCGCCATGAACATGGCGCCCCTTCCCCCGCGGCTGAGCCGCGAAGAAAGTCGACTGCAGACCCGTGCACATTTGCTCGCCTCGGCAAAGCGGCTGTTTGTCGATCGCGGTTTCGGCGCCACGTCGCTCCGGGATATCGCTGCCGAAGCCGGTTATACGCAGGGCGCGTTCTATTCGAACTTCGCCAGCAAGGAAGCGCTGTTCGTCGAACTGATGCAGGAGCGCTCAAAGACGCAGGTGGCCGACATCGCCCGGGCGTTGAGCGACCCGTCCGCAACCGGGGACGACATCCTGAATGCGCTGGAAGTCTGGTCGCGGACGGTCGATGCCGAGCCCGAGTGGTCGGTGCTGGGCGTCGAGTTCAAGCTTCAGGGGCGACGCAACCCGGCTTTTGCCGCGGCGTCGCAAGCGTTGCTGGACGCCCACCGCGATGGCCTCGCCTATTGCATCGAGCAGATTTTCGCGAGGCTGAAGAAGGTGCCGCCCGAATCTCCGGCCGTGCTGGCCGTATCGTTCATGGGGCTTTCGCAAGGCCTGTCGCTGCAGCAGTCGATCCTGTCCGAGGTGCCGATCGGGCACATGATCATGGTGTTCCTGCGCAGCCTGCTGGCGTCGGCG
Source organism: Burkholderia sp. YIM B11467 (assembly GCF_052952715.1). Lineage (NCBI taxonomy): Bacteria > Pseudomonadati > Pseudomonadota > Betaproteobacteria > Burkholderiales > Burkholderiaceae > Burkholderia > Burkholderia sp. YIM B11467. The sequence goes on along the minus strand of NZ_JBQVSQ010000002.1, from coordinate 162,076 downwards.
GCGCCGGTGCGTTGACCGGCGAGGTGGCGGGCGATTATCGGAAGGGCCGGCTCCGCGATGGAGCCGGATCGCGAGCAGCAGCGTTCGGCCCGTTGACGTGAATCTATCGCGTCCCGCTTGAAGAACGCCCGTCAAACATCCGCATCCGGAATCCTCGCCGACTGAATCACCACCAGCGTATCGCCCGCCTCGATCCTGCACGGCGGGTCTTCGTAAAACGACTGGATCTTCCCGCAGCGATCGAGCCCGACCACGATCGCGCCCGGAACGACATTGGTCATGCAGCCGATCTCGTGCGGCAACGCCTCGCGCTCGATCAGCGTCGCGCGCCCGCGCGTCGACAGCATGTCGTTCACGAACGGCACGATGTAGCGGCTATGCACCGCGTCCGCGAGCAGCAGCGCACCGATCTTCGTCGACGACACGATCACGTCCGCACCGGCCTGCCGCAGTTGCCGCTGGTACAGGTTCTCCTGGATCCGCACGACGATCTTCGTATCGGGCGCGATGCTGCGCACCGACAGCGTCAACAGGATCGCGGTCGGATCGTCGGTCACCGAGATGATCACGGCCTTCGCCGCGCGCACCTGCGCCTGCTGCAGCAGATCCTCGTGCGCGGGATCGCCGAGCAGCCCCGTCACGCCCAGCGACGTCGCGGCCTCGAGCGCCTGCTGCTGCGAATCGATCACGATGATCGTCGCGGCATCGACACCGCTCTCGAGCAGCTCGCGCACGGCGATCGACCCCGACAGGCCATAACCGCACACGACGATGTGATCGGACAATTGCTTTTGCAGGCGTTTCATGCGGAATTCCTCGATGACGCGCTGGATCACGAACTGATACGCCGTGCCCAGGAAAATGAACCAGATGACGATGCGGATCGGCACGATGAAGAACGCATCGAGCAGGCGCGCCCGTGCGGTGACGGGCACGATGTCGCCGTAGCCGACCGTCGCGACGGTGACCATCGTGAAGTACACGAGATCGGCGACGGTCATCGGCGTGCTCTTGGTCGAATCGCGCAGGCCGTCGCGATCGAGATACAGCACGAAGAACGCGAGCATGCACAACAGCACGACCGCGCCGACACGGAACAGCAGCGTGCGCCGCGGCGACGTCGCGGGACGCGTGAACAGCATGCGCGCACGCGGCGCCTGCCACGGATTGCGGGCACGACGCAGGCGGGAGCGCAACGAACGGCGCTTGTCGGAGGGCGAAGCCAACGGGGAATCTCCTGAAGGATGCGGGCTCGATTCTACGACGGGAACGCGGCGATCCGGCCCGACATCATTGCATCGATTCGTCCGTTACAGCATGCTGCGCGGCCGCACCATCGTGCCGTCGACGAAACGCCGTGCGCGGAACGCCGACAGGTCGAGCGACGGCGCACCCGTGTCGATCCATTCGGCAAGCAGCCGGCCGACGATCGGCCCCATCGCGAAACCGTGACCGCAGAACCCCGTCGCGATCGCGAGCCCCGACGGCGTCCCCGGCGCATCGATCACCGGAATGCCGTCGGGCAGCACGTCGATCAGGCCGGCCCAGGCCTCGACGATCTGCACGTCCTTCAGCGCGGGGAAGATCGCCTTGAGCTTCGCGAGCGCGCGCGGCGCGTGCGCGCGATTCGGCTGCGGCTGCGGATCGCGCGGTTCGATCGGCCCGGTCGCGCCGTTGATACGCGCGAACACGTCGCGCCACGCGGCCGAATTCACGTGCAGCCGGAATTTGTCGCGCTGCGACCAGAACTGCGGCCAGAAGAGACTCAACCCGCGCAGGTGGCCGAGCGTCAGGTCGACGTCGACCTGCATGTCGTCGGCGAGATTGATCGCGCCGTTCTTGCGCTGCCGGATGCCGAGGCCGTGCCCCCACACCGTCGACGCCGATACCGGCGGCACCACATTGGTGCGCATGCAGGTGCCGCGCACGGCCTGCTGCGGCAACCGGATGCCGACGCCGTCGAGCAGCCGGAAACTGGTCGCGCCGGCCGCGCAGATCACGCGCCGCGTGCGGATCTTGCCGCGCTCGGTCGCAACGCCGACGACCGCGCCGCCGGCCGTCTCGATCGCCGTCACGCCGCAGCCTTCGAAGAAGCGCGCGCCGGCCTCGGTGGCACGCGCGGCGAACGCCGCAGCCACGCGGCGCGGCTCGGCCTGCCCGTCGGTCGCGGTGTACAGCCCGCCGAGCGTGCGTGCCTGCGGTGAAAGGCCGCTGACGCGCTCGTCGATCTGCGCGCGCGTCAGCGTACGCGTGTCGAGCCCGTGCTCACGCGCGACGCCGAGCCATGCGTTGAACGACGACCAGTCCGTTTCGTTGTCCGCAATATAGAGACAGCCGCCCTGCCGCCATTCGAGATCGAAACCGAGGGTTTCCTCTAACCTCTCCCAGATCCGCATGCCGGCCATCATCAGCGGCACCTCGGCGGCTTCGCGGCCCTGTTGCCGCACGAAGCCCCATGCGCGCGTCGACTGTTGTCCGGCGATACGCGACTTGTCGAGCACGACGGCCTTCAGGCCGCGCAGGCCCAGGTAGTACGCGGCCGCGCAGCCCATGATGCCGGCGCCGGCAATCACGACGTCGGCCTCGGCCGGCAGTGCCGTGTCGGCGCGGGTCAATGCATCGTGCAGCGGATAGGTTGTCGTCATTGTTTCCTGTCGGGCGTTAATGCATCCGGATATGGGCCGTCGCGGTAACGTAGTGACACACCTTTCACAGAAACGCACCGTTCGCGACACGGAATGACGACCATTTTGCGGTAAAGTTATCTTTTCCGCGCGTGGCCGGTCGGCTCGCCATTGGACGTCATGAAGACTGTCCGTCGAGACTGCCGCAAGGCGTCGTTCTGAACGTCACGATCCGTTCCCGTAGCATGACCACTGAAGCAATCACCACGGATTCCCTCGCGGTCGCCGAGCGCGTGCGCGAGCTGATGACCCGCAACGGCATCGGCAAGCGCCAGCAGACCACCGAGTTGTGCCGCATCCTCGATCTGAGTTTCTCGCAAGGCCACCGCAAACTGCGCGGCAGCAGCCCCTGGACACTCGCGCAGATCAAGAAAGTCGCCGAAGCGTACGGCGAACCCGCCGCCCAGCTGTTCGGCGCGCAGACGCTCGACCCCGGCATGGTCGGCGCGTACTCGCAGGAAGCCGTCCTTTATGCGGGCGTCGCCGAGATTCCCTGCACCGCATGGATCGGCGCGCCGCTCGAAGCCGGCGCGCGCCCCGAGTTCGTCGCGTACGAACAGAACGGCCGCTGGCGCGTGCTGCGCCACACCGGCGCGCTGTACCAGAATGCGTACGACGTGCACAAGATCGAAATCTATCCGCGCCGCGCGGAGAGCGACAAGCTCGTCGTCGCCGTGATCGACCCCGATCGCGTCAGCGCGACCGAGCTGTGCCGCTATCTCGAGCGGCAGGGTTTCGCGACGGCCGCGTTCGACGGTCTCGCGGCGTTCGTCGACGCGCTGCAGGGCCAGGCGTTCGACGCGGTCCTGACCGAATGGCTGTTCGACGACGGCACGGCCGCCACCGCGATCAAGGCCGTGCGCACGTCCGACAACCCGGGCGCGCCGATCTTCGTGCTGACGGGCGACCTGCTCACAGGCCGCGCGAGCGAGGCCGACATCAGCGAAGTGATCCGCGCGTTCGACGTCGTCTGCTACGAAAAACCCGCGCGCATGGCGATCCTCAGCGCCGATCTCGCGAAACGGCTCACGCGCGGGTAACAATCGCCCACCTTCCGGACGCACGGCGTCCGTGCGGGCCGTGCGGTCGTGAACAGGTTCCTCAGTACAATAGCCGCACCTGTTCACGCGTACGCCGCCCGACTCCATGGCCCGCCTCATTCCCGACGACTGGAAAAGCCTCGCCGCGACCGGCGCGGCCGAACGCGAGCGCGAAACGCTCGCTGCCCTCGAACACGCGTTGCCGGACAGCTACACCGTGTATCACGGCGTGCACTGGACGCGCGCCGACCAGGCCTTCTCGGTGTTCGGCGAGGCCGCGTTCGTCGTCGTGAGCCCGGCCGGCCGCGTGCTGCTGATCGAGCAGAAGGCCGGCTTCCTGCGCGAAACGCCGAAGGGGCTCGTGAAGGTCTACCTGCAGAAGGAACGCAATGTTCCGATCCAGCTCGCGCGCACGCAGGAAACGCTGCACCGGCGCCTGACGGTTGCGCTCGGCGCGGGTGTCTACGGCGTCGAGGCGCTGCTGTACTGCCCCGACTACACGATCCGCCAGGCGTCGATCGCCGGCGTCGCGGCCGACCGCATCGTCGACGCGTCGCGCAAGGCGCAGCTCGCGCAGGTGATCCTGCAGATCCTGCCCGAGGACGACGAACACTTTCCGAACGCGTCGAAGCTCCACCATTTCCTCGCGGACGAGCTGGCGCTCACGCCCGACACGAGCGCGCTCGTCGGGCAGGCCGGCACGCTCGTCACGCGGCTGTCGGGCGGGCTCGCCGCGTGGGCGCGCCAGCTCGAATTCGCGCCGTTCCGGCTGCGCGTCACCGGCACGGCCGGCTCGGGCAAGACGCAGCTCGCGGTGCAGGCGATGCGCGATGCCGTCGCCGCCGGCAAGCGCGTGCTGTACGTGTGCTTCAACCGGCCGCTCGCCGACTACATCGCGCGCATCGCGCCGCCCGGCGCGAAGATCGCGAACTACCACCAGTTGTGCGACTGGGTCGCGCGCGATGGCGGTTATACGCCCGACTTCCAGGTGCCCGGCGAATTCGAGCGGCTCGAGACGCGCTTCGCTCAAACGCCGATCCCCGAGCGCTGGCGCTTCGACGTGCTGGTCGTCGACGAGGGGCAGGATTTCCATGCGCCGTGGGCGGCCGCGCTCGAGCGCCTGCTGGCACCGGACGGCGCATGGTGGTGGCTGGAAGATCCACTGCAGAACCTGTACATGCGCGAGCCCGTCGCGCTGCCCGGCTGGGTCACGCTGAAGGCGCTCACGAACTACCGCAGCCCGCGCGATTTGCTGGAATTCGTGCGCGACGTCGTCGGCCGCGTCGAACCGCTCGCGGCCGAACTGCGCTCGGGCAGCCCGTTCGACGGTTCGGATCCGTCGGTGTCGGCATACGGGGAAGAAGGTGCGTCGGGCGACGCGTTGGCGGAAGCCTGCATCGACGCGACCAAGCGCGCGATCACGCAGGCGCTGTCGCTCGGCTTCCGCAAGCAGGATATCGCGGTGCTGTCGTATCGCGGCCGCGAAGGCTCGGTGCTCGCACCGCTCGACCAGCTCGGCCCGCACCGGATCAAGAGCTTCACCGGCAAGTACGACCTGTTCGGCAACCCCGAATATCGCGAAGGCGACGTGCTGCTCGATTCGATCTACCGCTTCAAGGGCCAGTCGGCGCCGTGCGTGATCCTCACCGAAGTCGACTTCGATACGCTCGACGCGCGCGCCGCGCGCAAGCTGTTCGTCGGCGCGACGCGCGCGACGATGAAGCTGCTGATCGTCGCGTCGTCGCGCGCGGCCGCGCAACTCACCGACGTCTGACGCGGCGGGCGAGCGAACGCCTCGTCAGCGCCCGCCATCCATTCGTCAAGCGACGCGGAACGCTCCCACCGCGCGGCGCAGCCCATCGGCCTGCTCCTCGAGCGACGCGGCGGCCGCCGCGGCCTGTTCGACGAGTGCCGCGTTCTGCTGCGACACCTGGTCCATCTGCGACACCGCGCGATTCACCTGCTCGATCCCGTCGCGCTGCTCGCTCGACGCCGCCGCGATCTCCGTCATGATGCCCGTCACGCGCCCGATCGCCTGCTGGATGTCCTGCATCGTCGTGCCGGCCATACTGACGAGCCGCGAGCCGGTCGCGACGCGCTCGACCGATTCGCCGATCAGCGTGCGGATTTCCTTCGCCGCGGACGCCGAGCGTTGCGCGAGCGTGCGCACCTCACCCGCGACCACCGCGAAACCACGGCCCTGCTCGCCCGCGCGCGCGGCTTCGACCGCCGCATTCAGCGCGAGGATGTTGGTCTGGAACGCGATCCCCTCGATCGTGCCGATGATGTCGGCGACCTTCTGCGAGCTGTGGTCGATCTCGTTCATCGTGCCGATCACCTCGCCGACCACCGTCGCGCCGCGCGTCGCGATCTCGCTCGCGCTGTCCGCACAGGCCTGCGCCTCGAGCGCATGGTCGGCGTTCTGCTTCACGGTGGCCGTCAGCTGCTCCATGCTCGCGGCCGTCTCCTGCAGCGCGGACGCCTGTTCCTCGGTGCGCTGCGACAGGTCGGTGTTGCCGGCCGCGATCTGGTGCGTCGCCGTCGAGATGGCTTCGGAACCCTGGCTGACCTGGCGCACCGTGTCCGCGAGACTGCGCTGCATGCCCGTCACGCCCTTGACCAGTTCGGCCATCTCGTCGCGCGACGACCAGCGTACTTCCGACGTCAGGTCGCCGTCCGACAGGCGGCGGAAATGCGACAGCAGTCGGTTCACCGGCTGCGTGATCGCGAAATGCAGGCCGATCGCGCAGCCGAGGCACGCGGCCAGGCCGAACGCGATGCCCGCGATCGCGCCCGCGCGCATCCAGCCGTAATAGGTCTGCGCGGTGTCGTAGACATCCTTGCCGCGCGCGACCTGGTAAGCATCGAGCGCATCGGTCGCCTGCGTGAGCGCGACCGACAGCGGCGGCGCAACCGTCATCAGCAGCCGGTCGGCCTCGTCGCGCCGGCCTTCGCGGATCGCGTCGATCAGCGGCTTCAGCGCCTGCCCGATCAGCGCCTGGCGCGCGGCGTCGAGACGGCTCGCGAGCGGGCCTTCGTCGCCGTCGTGCGGCATCGCCGCGTAACCGCGCCACGCGGTGTCGGCCTTCGCGAGATAGCTCTCGGCCTTCTTGACGAGATCGGGCACTTCCGGCGCTTCCGGATGCAGCAGCGCGCGGTCGAGCGTCGTGCGCACGATCGTCAGGTTCAGGCTCGCCGCGGACAGCGCGGTCTTCGCAGCCAGTTGCTGCGTATAGGCCTCATCGAGCGCGCGGTTCGAGCTCTGCATGCCGGCGAGGCCGATCAGCCCCGACACGACGAGCAGCACGGCGACGAGACCGAGCGTGGAGAAGATCCGCGTACGGATCGAGAAACGGGAAAACAGGGCGTTCAGGTTCATGACGGGCGTGAGCGATGAAAAGTGCCGCGGCAATCGGTCCGCAGCACTCTGGATTACGGTTTGCCTGCAGAAAACTTGAGTCCGCCCCTGCTTTTCGTCTGATCACGGTCAATTTTTCGCGCCGGCAATCTCCTGTTACGGTTGCAACATATCGAGGCTGGGCAGAAATTGACTAGGCAATCATCCATGGTTATATTTCGGATCAATTCCCTGCCATGGCAGATATTCCGATGACCACCAACACCCTCCTTACCCAGCCGGCCGCCGAAGCGGCCCGCCGCGATGCGCCCACCGCGCTGATCGTCGCCGCGCTGCTGCTCGTGATGCTGCTGTCCGCGCTCGACCAGACGATCGTGTCGACCGCGCTGCCGACGATCGTCGGCGAGCTCGGCGGCCTCGACCAGCTGTCGTGGGTCGTCACCGCGTACCTGCTGTCGTCCACCGTCGTGCTGCCGCTGTACGGCAAGCTCGGCGACCTGTACGGCCGCAAGATCGTGCTGCAGGCCGCGATCGTGCTGTTCCTCGCCGGCTCCGCGCTGTGCGGCGTCGCGCAGGACATGACGCAGCTGATCGTGCTGCGGGCGCTGCAGGGGCTCGGCGGCGGCGGCCTGATGGTCGTCACGATGGCGGCGATCGGCGATCTGGTTCCGCCCGATCGCCGGGCGCGCTATCAGGGGATGTTCGGCGGCGTCTACGGCCTCGCGACCATCATCGGCCCGCTGCTCGGCGGCTTCCTGGTCGAGCACCTGTCGTGGCGCTGGATTTTCACGATCAACCTGCCGCTCGGCTTTCTCGCGCTCGCGGTGATCGGCATCGCGTTCCGGCCGCACACCGCGCACGTGAAGCACCGGATCGACTACATGGGCGCGGCGTTCCTCGCGACCGCCCTCACCTGCGTGATCCTGTTCACGAGCGAAGGCGGCTCGCTGCTGCCGTGGACGTCGCCGCAACTGTGGATGACGCTCGTGCTCGGCCTCGTCGCGATCGGCGGCTTCATCTACGAAGAACGGCTCGCGGCCGAGCCGATCATCCCGCTCGAGCTGTTCCGCCATCGCACCTTCGTGCTGGTCAGCCTGATCGGTTTCGTGGTCGGCACCGCGCTGTTCGGCTCGGTCACGTTCATTCCGCTCTACCTGCAAGTCGTGAAGGGCTCGACGCCGTCGCAGGCCGGCATGCAGTTGCTGCCGATGATGGGCGGGATGCTCGCGATGTCGGTGATCAGCGGCCGGCTGATCTCGCGGCTCGGCTCGTACCGGATGTTTCCGATCGCGGGCACGCTGATCGGCGGGATCGCGCTGGCGCTGCTGTCAACGCTGACGCTCGATACGCCGCTGCATACGATGTACGCCTACATGGCGCTGCTCGGGATCGGCCTCGGGATGGTGATGCCCGTGCTCACGCTCGCGGTGCAGAACACGGTCGAGTTCCGGCACATGGGTGTCGCGACGTCGGGCGCGACGCTGTTCCGCTCGATCGGCAGCTCGATCGGCGTTGCAGCGTTCGGTGCGCTGTTCTCGCACGGGCTGCAGTCGCGAATGCTGCAGGCGCTGCCGGCCGGCACGGAGTTGCCGCCCGCGCTCGGCCCGGGTGCCGTGCACCAGTTACCGGACGCGGTGCGCGACGTGTACCTGCATGCGTTCGCGGGCTCGCTGCATGTCGTGTATCTCGCGGCGGCCGTCGTGGTTGCGATCGCGTTCGTGCTCGCGTGGTTCGTCGAGGATGCGCCGCTGCGCAAGCACAACTGACCGGCTGCCGCGGCAGCACCGCGATGCGACGTCAGGCCGCATCGCGATCCGCACTCGCCCGCCGTTACGGCACCAGCACCACCGCCCCCGTCGTCGCACGCGACTCCAGCAACCGGTGCGCCTCGGCCGCCTGTTCGAGCGGCACCCGCGCGCCGATCTCGACGTGCATGCCGCCCGCCAGCCGTTCGAGCGTCGCGCGCGCGGCTTCGCGATACCCGGCGACGTCGCGCGCGATGAAACCAAGCACGCTCGGCCGGGCCAGCGCGATCGAGCGGGTCGGCCCGAGTTCATCGAGGTCCAGCGTTTGCCGCGCGCCGATCGCGGCAACCTGCCCGATGCTCGCGACCATCCCGAACGGACGGATCGCGCCGAGCGTGCGCGTCAGCACGTCGCCGCCGATCCCGTCGATCGCGTAATCGACCCCCGCGCCGCCGCCGAACGCACGCGCGGCCGCGACGAAATCCTCCTCGCGATAATCGACGACCGCCTCCGCGCCGTGCGTGCGCACGAGCGCGGCTTTCGCGGCCGACCCGACCGTGCCGATCACCCGCGCGCCGAGCGCACGCGCCCACTGCGTCGCCAGCAGCCCGACGCCGCCGGCCGCCGCGTGCACGAGCACCGTGTCGCCGGCGCCGACCTGCCGGACGCGATGCAGCAGCATGTAGACGGTGATCCCTTTCAGCAGCCCGGCGGCCGCCGCGTCGTCGCTCAGGCCGTCGGGTATCGGCAATACGCGCTCGGCCGGCATCGTCCGCAGGCTCGCGTAGCTGCCGGTCGGCATACCGGCGTACGCGACGCGCTGGCCCGGGACGAGATCCGTCACGCCGGCCCCGACCGCGTCGATCACGCCGGCCGCCTCGACGCCAAGCGCATCCGGCAACGCAGGCAATGCGTGCGCGCCCGTCCTGAAATAGATGTCGACGAAATTCACGCCGATAGCGGTCTGGCGAATCCGCACTTCGCCGGCACCGGGCGGCGCGACGGGCGCATCGACGCGGCGCAGCACGCCGGCGTCGCCGTAACGGTCGATCCCGATCCGGATGGCGGTGGTTGTTTGGGTCATGACGTTCCTCACAATCGAATGAAGTGACACGATCATCCCATCGTGCATAATCAAACGGAATTCATGTTTGTCGCCCACTTACTGTGCAAAATTCGACCGATCACGATCAAGATCCCGCTGCCGCGTCTGCACTGCCGATGAGCTGGGACGACATCCGCTACTTCCTCGCGGTGATGCGCGGCGGCAGCCTGTCGGCCGCCGCACGGGCGCTGCAGGTTCAGCATTCGACGGTCGCGCGGCGCATCGACGCGCTGGAGTCCGCGCTCGGCATCCGGCTGTTCGACCGGCTGCCGCGCGGCTGGCCGCCGACCGACGAAGGGCTGCACCTCGCCGAGCACGCCGCACGCATCGAAACCGACACGCATGCGTTCGCGCGCGCCGCGCAGGGCGCGGCGGCACTCGACGGCGTGGTACGCGTGTCGGCGTCGCCGGTGTTCGCCAGCCATTTCCTCGCGCCGCGGCTCGCCCGCGCGCAGCACGCGTGGCCGGCGCTGCGGATCGACCTGATGGGCGAGATGCATGCGGCGAACCTGTACGCGCGCGAAGCCGATCTCGCGGTACGGCTGTCGCGGCCGAGCGAGCCGGGGCTCGCCGCGCGCCGGCTCGGCACGATGCGCTTTGCGCTGTGCGCGTCACCGGAATGGGCGGATGCGCCGCCCGACACCTGGCCGTTCGTCGGCTACGACGACGCGCTCGCGCAAACGCCGCAACAGCAGTGGCTCGAACGCTTCGCGGCCGGGCGCCGTTTCGCGTTCGTCACCAACGACCTGGCCGCGCAACATCGCGCGTGCGCGGCGGGGGCCGGCGTCGCGCTGCTGCCCAGGTTTCTCGTCGACGATCCGGCCGCGCACGCCGGTGCGCCGCTCGTCGAGCTGACGGCCGCGCCGCGCTGCGACATCGAGCGCGAGATCTGGCTCGTCGTCCACCCGGACGTGCGCCGCTCGCCGCGCGTGCAGCGCGTCGCGGATGCGATCGCGGACGCGGTACACGCGGCGGACGGGCGGCTCTGACGCCGCAGCCGCGTCAGAACCACTGCGGCGGGCCGGCCGCGATCCCCGGCGGGTTGCGCCCCGCAGATGCGCCGCTCAGGATTGCCGCGCGGGCGACGCCTGCCGTTCGCCGGCCGAAGCCGGAAGGCCGCGATGCGACGCCGAGCGCCGATGATCGATCAGGCCGACCGCGACGGCCGCCGCCAGCGCGGGCAGTCCGATCGCCATGAAGTTCTGTTCCAGCGGCAGATCGATGCCTACCAGCAGACCGATGACGATCGGCGCCAGGATCGCGCCGCTGCGACCCACGCCCAGCGTCCAGCCGATGCCGGTCGAGCGGATCGCCATCGGATAGAACTGGCCCGCATACGCGCAGTTGACGATCTGCGTGCCGATCGTCGAAGCGCCCGCGACGCCGACCAGCACGAACAGCAGCGCGGTCGGCATCGGGTAGCCGAGCAGCGTGATCGACACCGCGGCGAGCAAATACATCGACATGAGCACCGTCTTGATCGGAAAGCGATCGGCCAGCCAGCCGCCACCGATCGCGCCGACCATCGCGCCGGCATTCAGCACCAACACGAAGGTCAGCGCGGAGCCGAGGCTGTAGCCGGCGCTCGCCATCAGCCTCGTCAGCCACGAACTGAGCGCATACACCATGAACAGGCACATGAAGCAGGCGATCCAGAACATGACGGTGCTGAATCCACGACCGTCGTCGAACAACTGGCGAACCCGTGCGCCGCCCGCCGTGTCCTCGCGCGGAACGACATAACAGTCGCCCGGTTCGCGCCGGTACGTCGGATCGAGCCGGCGCGCGATGCGCGCAAGCTCGTCGGTCCTGCCGCGCCGGATCAGGAACGGCAGCGATTCCGGCATCCATTTCACGAACAGCGGGACGAGCAGCACCGGCGCGGCCGCCGCGACGAACACGGACTGCCACCCGAACGCCTCGATCATCCCCTTGCCCATCACGGCCGCCAGCATGCCGCCGACCGAATAACCGCTGAACATCAGCGTCACCAGCGTACTGCGCATGCGGCGCGGCGAGTACTCGGTCATATGGGCTATCACGTTCGGCATCACGCCGCCGATGCCGATACCCGCCAGGAAGCGCGCGGCGCCGAACAGCGCGGGCGTCGGCGCCAGCCCGGCCGCCGCGGTAAACACGCTGAACAGCGTCAGGCAGGCCGCGATGGCCCAGCGGCGCCCGATCCGCTCGGCGATGGTCCCGAACACGATATTGCCGAACATCATGCCGAACAGCGCCGAGCTGACCATGAATCCGGCCTGCGCCGGGCTGACGCCCATCTCCTTCATGATCGCCGGCAGCGCGATGCCGGCCACCGCCAGGTCGTACCCGTCGAACACGATGATCAGCGCGCACCAGAACAGCACGACGCCGTGCAGCTTGCCCAGCCGCGCATCGTCGGAGAGCGCCTGCAGGTTGATTTGACGCATGGAACTTCCTTCTTTTTTACAGAGGGGATTCAGGCCCGACGGTAGCCGTCGCATCACGCGCGCTCGAACCAATACGATCGCTCAGCCTATCGATTTAGTAGTTGTACGAATCATCATCGCGAAATGCGCCGCTGTCCGTCCGGATGCCGGCGCAGTGTAGGAAGCCACAATGATTTCCACTATCCGGAATTTGCAGGCGGCTCGCGAATTCGATCCGTTTTTCTCGTGCCGCACGCCGCGCGCTATCCGGATTTTTCCTCGGCGGGAACTGGACTATCCGATTCTTGCGAAACTTTCGACAAGCCTGACAAAGATCAATATCATCCTTTCAGGATATCTCGCTCACAAGAGAAACCGATGTGGCACGACGCGCATCCGCGGCCAGCCGGATGTGCCGCACGACAAGCGCCACACAGGAGACGCCCCATGCCCCTCACCGCGAATGCGGACGTGCTGTCCGCGCTGTATCGGAATTGCGTGTTTCGATCAGGATTGCGCACGGATGCGCACGAGCAGGTCTCGCTGGAACTGGCCGAGCATGCGCTGCGCTGGAAGCAAGGCATACCCGACGCAGCGCTTTTCAAGGGGCAACTGAATCACCTGAGCGTCTACGCGCTGCAGTACGGCGCCGAAGTCGAGGTCGCCCCGCGCCCGTTCGACGGCTTTTCGCTCGTCCACACGTCGCTCGCGGGCGGCGCCGAAATCGAGTGCGACGGGCACGTGATGGGCGTGTCCGAAGGGCGCACCGCCGTGCTGGCGCCGACGTCGCGCGTCCGGCTCCGCTGGCGGTCCGGCACCCGGCAACTGATCGTCAAGGTGCCCGATTCGCTGATGCGCGCGGTCTGCGGCCGCCGGCCCGACGAAGCGGCGCCGGGCCTCGCGCCGGGATTCCTGTTGCCGACGGCGCTTGCGTCGCAATGGGATCTGATCGCGCAGTCGCTGCTCAACGTGCTCGCCGTTGCCGACGACGGCGGCATCCGCGCCGAATGGCGCGACCACTTCGAACGGAGCCTCGCGCTATTCCTGCTCGTGCATTGCCCGCCGTCGCCCGCTGCCGCGCAGGCCGGCCCGGCACCGCAAGCGCGCGGCGCGCCGACGCACGCCGGATCGCGTGGCGGCATCCGGCAGATGGATGCGCTGCACGAATTCATCCACGCGCGGCTCTGCGCGCCGATCTCGCTCGAAGATCTCGCCAGGGCGGCCGGTGTCAGCCTCCGGACGCTGAACGTGCTGTGTCGGCGCTACCACGGCGCGACTCCGATGGCGCTGCTACGCAACATCCGGCTGGACGCCGCGCGCGTGCAGTTGCTGAGCGACCCGGTGGCCAGCATCACCGATACGGCGTTGACGTTCGGCTTCGGGCACCTCGGTCGCTTTTCCGCCTACTACTTCGCCCGCTTCGACGAGTTGCCGCGCGACACGCAGAAGAAGCGGCAGCCGAACTGAACGCCGCGGCGCCGGACGCGCGGCCGGCCGCTTTACGTGTCACGCAATCGCCCGCATAGTCATGGTTTGCCCGCATCCCGGCCCTGCCCCCCGTCACCATGTCCACCACGCCAGCCGCCTGCATCGTCCGCGACGCGACCGACGCCGATCTCGCCGCGATCCACGCGATCTATGCGCACCACGTGCTCCACAGCGTCGCGTCGTTCGAGGAAACGCCGCCCGACGCCGCCGAGCTGCGCGCGCGCCGCGACGCGGTGCTGCGCGACGGGCTGCCCTATCTCGTCGCCGAATGCGACGGTCGCGTGGCCGGTTATGCGTACGCGACGCCGTACCGTACGCGCCGCGCGTATCGCTTCACCATCGAAGATTCGATCTACATCGACGACGCGCAGCGCGGGCGCGGCGTCGGCCGTACGCTGCTCGCGGCCCTGATCGCGCGCTGCGAGGCCGGCCCGTGGCGGCAAATGATCGCGGTGATCGCCGACGGCGGCACCGGCGGCTCGACGTCGCTGCATCGCGCGTTCGGCTTCGAGCCGGCCGGCACGCTGAAGGCGGTCGGTTTCAAGCACGGCCGCTGGATCGACACGGCGCTGATGCAGCGCCCGCTCGGCGACGGCGCGCACACGCTGCCCGCCTCGCCCGAGCCCGCCCCGTCGCGCTAGAATGGCCGCATGGCAAAACAGACTCATTCCACACCCGACGAGGCCGCGGCCGATTCCCGCAACGAGTACACGGTCGACGAACTCGCGCGCGTGTCCGACACGACCGTGCGCAACGTTCGCGCGTACCAGGACCGCGGGCTGCTCGCGCCGCCGGAGAAACGCGGGCGCGTCGGCATCTACGACGACACGCACGTCGCCCGCCTGAAGCTGATCAACCACCTGCTCGCGCGCGGCTATACGCTGTCGAACATCCAGGACCTGATCAAGGCGATCGACGAAGGCCACGACCTGCGTTCGATCCTCGGCCTCGAAAACGCGATCGGCGGCCGCTGGTCGCATGAACTGCCGAAAACCTATTCGCTCGCCGCGCTCGCGCAGATGTTCGGCCCGCAGGCCACCACGCAGCTTTCCCGCGTGACCGAGCTCGGCCTGCTCGAACGGCACGGCCTGTCGTTCGTCGCGAAAAGCCCCGCGCTGCTCGAGGCGGCCGCCGCGATGACGAAGGAAGGCATCCCGCCGCGCGAGCTGCTTGACGTGATCAGCCTCGCGCGGCCGCACTTCGACGCGATCGCGCGGCTGCTCGTCGACCTCGTCGTGAAGCGGCTCGACCGCTACGACGCCGACACGCTGCCGCCAGCCACCGACGTGCCCGAACTGATCGACGCGATCTGGCGCCTGCGCCCGCTCGCGGCCGTGTTCGTCGAAGGCGAGACGAACCGCGCGCTCGAAACCGCGGCAAGCGCGTATCTCGGCGGCCGCGTCGCGACGATCCTCGACAAGAAGCTCAGCGACGAGGCCGCGCGGCAGTCCGGCACGCCCGACTCTTCGGATACGCAAGGCGACGGCGACAAAGCATAAGCCCGCCGCCGTCATATTGATATCGGCAATGCTTCGTTTGCGGGCACGATCGCCCATGCGACGATTCTTCCAACCGAGCGGCACCGGCCGCTCCCCGAAGACGTTTCGCATGGAGTCCGTTCGATGATTCGTTTCACCCGCTGGATCACCCGCACCGCCGCGACGGCGCTCGTCGCCGTCGCCGCCACGTCGGCCTTCGCGCAGGGCAGCGCCGACAAGGTCGTGCGCATCGGCTACCAGAAGGCCGGCCTGCTGTCGGTCATCAAGGCGCAAGGCTCGCTCGAAGCACGCCTCAAGCCGCTCGGCTATGGCGTGCAGTGGTTCGAATTCCCGGCCGGCCCGCAACTGCTGGAAGCGCTCAACGCGAACAGCATCGACTTCGGTTATACGGGCGCGCCGCCGCCGGTGTTCGCGCAGGCCGCCGGCGTGCGCTTCGTGTACGTCGGCGCGGAGCCGCCGTCGCCGCACAACGAAGCCGTGTTCGTGAAGGCCGATTCGCCGGTCCGTTCGCTCGCCGACCTGCGCGGCAAGAAGGTCGCGCTGCAGAAAGGCTCGAGCGCGAACTACCTGCTGCTCGAAGCGCTGAAGAAGGCCGGCGTGCGCTACGACGAGATCCGCCCCGTGTACCTGCCGCCCGCCGACGCGCGCGCCGCGTTCGAGAGCGGCAACGTCGACGCGTGGGCCGTGTGGGATCCGTACTACGCAGCCGCGCAGAATTCGCTGAAGATTCGCACGCTGTCCGACTACACGGGCCTCACGCCCGCGAACAACTTCTACGAGGCGACGCGCGATTTCGCGGAGCAGCATGCCGACGTGGTCGGTGCGATCCTGAAGCAGGCGCGCGAGACAGGCCTGTGGGTCAACGGGCATCCGGCCGAGACCGCCGCGCTGATCGCACCGAAGGTCGGGCTGCCGCTGCCGCTCGTCGAGACGTGGATCAAGCGCGTGCCGTTCGGTGCGGTGCCGATCGACGAGAAGATCGTCAAGGTTCAGCAAGGCGTTGCCGATGCGTTTTATGGGGCGAAGCTGATTCCGCAGAAGCTGAGCGTCGCCGATAACGCGTGGACCGACAAGCGCGTGGCGACGGCGGTCGCGGCGAAGTAACGCGCAGCTCAGCGCGCACGTGTTCGAAAAAAAGGCCGACGGGCACCCTGCCCGTCGGCCTTTTGCGTTCTTCTGGAATTTTCGGTGAGCCGCGGGACGAACTGCCGGCGTTCGGCCATCTACGGACGTCGACCCGCACGTTCGAAGTGCCATTCAAACGTCGCTTCCGGCCAGACAATGGACTTTTGTGTGTGGATTTCGTCAGCCATGTAGTCGGCCGTTAATTACATCCCTGTTTCATTCCTGGCTGCAGGCGGCAACTGCCGCACGTCGTACGGGCGACGCACCCGGGACGCCGCAAATTTCGATGCGCTACCGCGAATTCATTGCACGCAACCTATACTTTCAAAATCATTTCGTCCGCGACAAGGAGGCGCAAACGTGCCCTATGTGCTTCGCGCGGCATCCCGCGCGGTCATTCACGCAAGACCCATGACTACTGTCGTATGAAGAGGACATCATGACGCGCAAATACATCGATTGCCGGGAATTCCCGAGCGAAATGAACTGTTCCGTTGCGCTATCCGCGGATTCCGAAAACGAGTTGCTCGAGGCGGCTGTCCAGCATGCGGTCACGGTCCACAAGCATGCCGATTCGCCGGAGCTGCGTTCGCAGCTGAAAACGCTGTTTCATGACGGCACACCGCCCGTTGAAGCGCCGCGTCACGCGTAACGCTGATGCGACCGATTGAAGAGCAGCGACCCCCTCACGACGGCCATCTGCCAACAACGCATCTGCGTTGACCGTCGCTGCTCATCTTGCCGAAATCTTCGTCTGTGTGGTCCAAGTCGGGCGGCGATGGAAGGTCGGCTATCGTGCGAATATCTCGCTGTCGGGCCGAACTTGCAGTTCCGCGTTCGACCACGAACGGACAGTCGGCGCCACTCCCCGGACCGTCGACGATTTGCCCGCCACGAGTCCCTTCTGACATGGCTTGACGCGTATAACCGTCAATTGCAATGCAGGATTTGCCCAAGGTCGTGGCAGGGCAAAGTCCGTCATCCGGCACGACCCGGTCACGGGCGGTTGTCCGGAAAATCCGCCGTCGTTGAAACTGATCTCAGTCAATGCCAGGAGAATCACGTCAATGCGATCACACCAGCTTGAACTATTCGCGGACTACTTCCAGTTCTATCTTCAAGACGAGATCGCGGACGGAGATCTATCGGTGGCGTGGGATGACGCGGCAGTGGAGCGCATGTTGGCCGTTACGGAAGACCAGGACGTGATCGGGCTTGGTACTGTTCGAAACATGCACGTACCCGTGACGCTGGAATTTATGAGTGACGCGCCTGCGAATGATCTCGCCAACTTCGATCACGTGGTTGAAGGCACGTTGATCATTAACGTGGGACCGCTTGTCGTGGCTGGCTGCATGGACTATTTCCCGGATGCCGCCCGATTCGAACTTGAACCCGGGACATACAGAGTCAGGCTCTCCTGTTCTGGCTTGGCTACGCTGTCGGAAGACGGACTTGAAGGGCAAGACCACTATCTTGTTCAGCTGTGGCCGGCAGTGCCTGTCGAGCCAACCGTGCTTAAGCAACATCTCAACGGCTGAACTCGGCCAGTAGCAGCGCTTCGGGTGTGTTCCACACATGACGGTCGCTGAGCCGCAGCGGCCATGACGGGTTAGTGTTTGGCAAAACCTCCGCCAGAATCGCAAGACTTATGGATGGAAGGTTTCGCCACGGTTCAGCATGTCGACGAATTCCGCGATTTTGCGCGCCCTCGTTTCCGGCTTTTTGGCGTTCTGTATCCGATACAGGATGGCATAGCGGTTGCGGCTGTTCAGGGTTGCAAAAAACTTCCTGGCGCCCGGATTGGCATCCAGAGCCGCCTGCAGGTCGTCCGGCACGACCGATTGACTGGCCGACGTATAGGCAGCCTCCCAGCGGCCGTCCTTCCTGGCCTTCTCGATTTCGCTCATGCCGGGCGGGCGCATTCTGCCTGCGGCGATCAGCGCTTCAGCCCTTTCCTTGTTGAGTTTGGACCAGATGCTTTTTGCGGTGCGCGGGGTGAAGCGTTGTAACCAGTATTGCTCGCTCTCAGCCTGCTTTTTGCCATCGATCCAGCCATGACAGAGGGCGCTTTCCAATGCCTGTTCGTAGGTGACGGTCCGCTGCCCGGTGCCCTTTTTCGCCAGACGCAGCCATGCACCGGTCGAACTGCTGCCGTGTTGCCCCAACCAGCTTTCCCATTCGGTCTGACTGGTAAAGGTTAGAGCGCTTTCGGTCATGTCGCTATCCTGAATGGTTCAGTCCATGTGCGGGGAAGGCGTACGCAGTCTAGCGGTTTTCATACGAACATCAACGTCCGTGGTGCGGCCCATGACCGGTCGCTCGGCAGCCACGGGCCCGCCCGTTTACTTCAACGCCCCCGCCACCTTCTTCTGCCGCCACAGACACAGCAAATCACAAGCAACATGCGCGGCCGCAATCGCCGTAATGTCCGCATGATCGTAAGCCGGCGCCACCTCGACGACATCCGCGCCAACCAGATTCACGGCGCCAAGCGCCCGCACGATCGCCAGCGCCTGCGCGGACGACAACCCACCCGCGACCGGCGTCCCCGTCCCGGGCGCGAACGCCGGATCGAGGCAATCGATATCGAACGTCAGGTACGCGGGCCGCGCGCCGACGATGTCGACGATCCGCTCGACCGCCGCGCGCGAACCGTGATCGTGCACCCACGCGGCGTCGAGCCGCTCGATCCCGAGGAAATCGTCATTCCACGTGCGGATCCCGACCTGCACCGACGTCGCCGGATCGATCAGCCCTTCCTTCACGGCCTTGTAGAACATCGTCCCGTGATTGAGGCTGTCCGGATCGTCGTCGGCCCACGTATCGCAGTGCGCGTCGAAATGGATCAGCGACAGCGGCTTGCCGTAGCGCTCCGCGTGCGCGACCAGCAGCGGATACGTGATGTAGTGGTCGCCGCCGAGCGTCAGCATCTTCGCGCCCGAACGCAGGATCGTGCGCGCATGCTCGACGATCGCGGGCTTGATCGACAGCGGGTTGTGCGCGTCGAACCAGCAGTCGCCGTAGTCGACGGCCGCGAGGTCGTCAAACGGATTGAAGCCCCACGGATACGGATTGAGTTCCGCAAGCTGCACACTCGCCGCGCGAATCGCAGCCGGCCCGAGCCGCGCGCCCGAACGATAGGTCGTCGCGAGGTCGAGCGGCACGCCGGAAATCGCGACGTCGACGCCGTCGAGCGCACGCGAATAGTTGCGGCGCATGAACGACAGCACACCCGCATAGGTGTTTTCGATCGAGGAGCCGTACGGCGTCGTGCGACGGATCGCGCCGTCGCCGTGGAAAAGTTCGGTCATGGTCGAACCTGTTTTCGTGGGGAGCCGGCCCCGCCCCGCTTCGCATTGGCGCGCGGGCCGGGCACGGCATGGATTCATCGGGTACGCACCGGCTTGCGCATCCAGTCGCGCGGCCGGGCGGGACAACGACAACGGCAATACGGCGGCGATCATAACAAGCCGAATTGAAGTCGTTGCCCCGGTTCGACCGGGGCAACGCGTCGAAGAAATCCGGCGGCCGCATCGGCACCGTTTCCTAGAAGGATTCGCCGGTTTTCGCACGCCTTTTCTTCCGGATAATGGCCGGCAGCCGCGCCGCCGCCGGCGCGCCGTCCACCGCAGACAACAACAAACCGGAGACACCCGCCTTGATCGCCACGCTTCCCGCCACCTACCGCCGGCTCTGGCCGCTCGCCGTCGCCGCCGCGCTGCTGTACGGGCTGTCGCTCGCCGTCGCGCCCTATCCCGGCCAGGCCGCCGCGAAAGCCGCGATGGGCATCCTGTTGCTCGCGGCAGGCAGCACCTGCGGCGCGCGGCGCGAACGCGCGTGGCTGTGCGCGGCGCTCGCGACCGCCGTGCTCGGCGACGTGCTGCTCGCGCTGCCCGACTGGCCGCTGTCGTTCGTCTTCGGCCTCGGCGCGTTCCTGCTCACGCATCTCTTCTATTGCGCGATTTTCTTCCGCTGGCGCGCGCGGCCGCACGGCTGGCGCATCGGCGCGCTCGTCGTGCTGTGGATCGCCGCGCCGGCGTTCTACCTGGCCTTCCTTCCGCACCTCGGCGAGCTGCTGGCGCCGGTCGCCGTGTACATGCTGGTGCTGTGCGTGATGGCGAGCTTCGCGCTCGCCGCCCGCACGCACGGCCCGCTGGTGGCCGTCGGCAGCCTGGTCTTCGTCGGCTCCGATACGCTGATCGGCGTCGGCCGCTTCCTCGGCGGCTTTCCCGGCATCGACTACCTGATCTGGGGCCTCTATGCGCTCGCGCAGGTCATGATCGTGGCCGGGGTTTTCCATGAGACCGCCGCCCGATCGATCCGCCCCTGATTCCGTTTCAAACAGACCGCCGCGCGCCGGCGGTCTCGTCCACCGCTTGTCTCGCCCCATCGACGGGCCTTTCCGTGAATTCCGCATTGCGGAAACCGGCCCGTTCCAAACCCCGCTCAGCCTTTTCCCGTCTGGTTTCCGGCCCTTAGAGCGGCGCTTCTAGCCTCTTGCGGTTTCCGGGCTCACCCACTATCGTTACATCAAACAATGTAACATTCGAAAATGAGCCAAATCGGAGACACCCGGATGAATGCTCGCACGTTGCCTTTCGGTCCGCCCGGCCACGACGGCCAGGACGAAACCATCGATATCGCCATCATCGGTACCGGCTTCGCCGGTCTCGGGATGGCGATCCGCCTGCGGCAAACAGGCGTGACCGACTTCGTCGTCCTCGAGAAGGCCGCGTCGGTCGGCGGCACGTGGCGCGACAATCATTACCCCGGGTGTGCATGCGACGTGCAATCGCACGTCTATTCGTTCTCGTTCGCGCCGAACCCGCGCTGGACGCGCATGTTCGCGCCGCAGCCGGAGATCCGCGCGTATCTGGAAGACTGCGTGCAGCGCTTCGGGGTCGGCCCGCACCTGCGCCTGAACCACGAACTGCAGCGCGCCGAGTACGACGAAGCCGCGCAGCGCTGGCGCCTCACGTTCGCGAACGGCAAGCGGCTGTCCGCGCGCGTGCTGGTGTCGGGGATGGGCGGCCTGTCGCGCGCCGCGCTGCCGGCGATTCCCGGCGTCGAGAACTTCAAGGGCCGCGCGTTCCATTCGCAGCATTGGGATCACGACTACGCGCTCGAAGGCAAACGCGTCGCGGTGATCGGCACCGGCGCGAGCGCGATCCAGTTCGTGCCGCAGATCGCACCGCGTGTGAAGGAACTCGCGCTGTTCCAGCGCACGCCGCCGTGGATCATGCCGAAACCGGACCGCAACCTGAGCGGCCTCGAGAAGTGGCTGTTCCGCACGCTGCCGTTCACGCAGAAGGCCGTGCGCAGCGGCATCTACTGGATGCTCGAATCGCGCGTGCTCGGTTTCGCGATCCATCCGTCGCTGATGAAGAACGTGCAGAAGCTCGCGCTGCGCCACATCCGCAAGCAGATTCCCGATCCGGAGCTGCGCAAGACCGTCACGCCGAATTACACGCTCGGCTGCAAGCGCGTGCTGATCTCGAACGACTACTACCCGGCGCTGTCGCGCAAGAACGTCGACGTGATCACGACCGGCATCGACCACATCGAGGCCGACGCGGTCGTGACGACCGACGGCAAGCGCCATGAAGTCGACTGCCTGATCTACGGCACCGGCTTCCAGGTTGCCGATCCGTTCCCGCGCGGCGCGATCGTCGGCCGCGGCGGCCTCGACATCGTCGATGCGTGGCGCGACGGCGCGCACGCGTATCTCGGCTCGACGCTGCCCGGCTACCCGAACTTTTTCATGATCGTCGGCCCGAACACGGGCCTCGGCCACAACTCGATGGTGTTCATGATCGAGTCGCAGATCGAATACATCCTCGGCGCGCTGCAGGCGATGCACCGCGAGCGAGCGGATGCGATCGAGGTGCGTCCGCTCGTCGAGGCGCAGTTCAACAGCGACCTGCAGGGCAAGCTGAAGAAGGCGATCTGGTCGACGGGCGGCTGCAAGAGCTGGTATCTCGACCCGCGCACGGGCAAGAACACGACGCTGTGGCCGGGCTTCACGTGGCGCTTCCGCCAGGCGACCGCGCGCTTCTCGATCGCCGATTACCACGCGTATCGCGCGCCGCAACACGACACGACTGCGCGGCCCGTCGCCGCGCCCGCCGCTTCCGCTTCCACTTCCGCCGAAGCGGCCTGAGCCAGACAAGGAGCCACCGACATGAGAGATTTCGCCAACAAGGTCGCCGCGATCACGGGTGCCGGCTCGGGCATGGGCCGCTCGCTCGCGATCCAGCTCGCACAGGCCGGCTGCCATGTGTCGCTCGCCGACAAGAACGGCGTCGGCCTCGCGGAAACCGAACGGATCGTCCGCGCGATCGCGCCGAACGTGCGCGTGTCGACGCGCGTGCTCGACGTCGGCGAACGCGACGCGATGTTCGCGTGGGCCGACGACACCGCGAAGGAACACGGCAAGGTCAACCTGATCTTCAACAACGCGGGCGTCGCGCTGTCGAGCACGATCGAAGGCATGGAATACAGCGATCTCGAGTGGATCGTGAACATCAACTTCTGGGGCGTCGTGCACGGCACGAAGGCGTTCCTGCCGTACCTGAAGGCATCGGGCGACGGCCACGTGATCAACACGTCGAGCCTGTTCGGGATCTTCGCGCAGCCGGGCATGAGCGGCTACAACGCGACCAAGTTCGCGGTGCGCGGCTTCACTGAATCGCTGCGCCAGGAACTCGACATGATGAAGTGCGGCGTGTCGGCGACCTGCGTGCATCCGGGCGGCATCCGCACGAACATCGCGCAGGCGAGCCGCGTGTCGAAGAACATGGTCGGCTTCATGGTCGCGAGCGAGCAGCAAGGCCGGGACACGTTCGAGAAGTTCTTCATCACGACCGCCGACGACGCCGCACGCACGATCCTCGCCGGCGTGCGCCGGAACAAGCGCCGCGTGCTGATCGGCCGCGATGCGAAGGCCGGCGACTGGATGGCGCGTATCCTGCCGTCCGCGTATCAGGCGCTCGTCGTGCTGGCGACCCGCCGCGAGGCCGCGAAGGCACGCCGCCAGACCGCACACGGCACGCCGGCGCCCGCGCCGCTGCACGCCACGTACAACAATGCAGGCAATCAGGGAGGAGAACAATCATGACGACCCCGAACATGATGCCGGTGCGACGCGACATCCGTTTCGCGCTGCCGCCCGAACGCGCGCGCGACTGGCATGTGCAGGGCGTGCCGGTCACGCACTTCATGAATGCGCTGTCGCTGCTGTTCCCGGCCGGCGAACGCTTCTTCATGGATTCGGTGCGCAACTACCGCGACCAGATCGAGGATCCCGAACTGAAGAAGCAGGTGCTCGGTTTCATCGGCCAGGAAGCGATGCACACGCGCGAGCACATCGAATACAACGACCTGCTGCAAGCGGCGGGCCTACCCGCGCACAAACTCGACAAACGGCTGTGGACGATCCTCGGCTGGTTCAGGAAGGCGTTGCCGCATTCGATGCAGCTCGCGATCACGATCGCGCTCGAGCACTACACGGCGATCCTCGCGAACCAGCTGCTGTCGGGCCACGAGCACCGGATCGACGGCTCGGTCGAGGGCTACCAGCAGATGTGGATGTGGCACGCGATGGAGGAAACCGAGCACAAGGCGGTGTCGTACGACGTATGGACCACCGTGATGAAGCCGGGCCTCGGCAGTTATCTGCTGCGCACGGGCACGATGCTGACGACGACGGTGTTCTTCTGGACGATCGTGTTCGACTTCCACGTGCGCCTGATGCGCGCGCACCGTCGCGAGCACGGCAAGTTCGGCGGCATGTGGCGCCTCGTGAAGTATCTGTACAGCCCGAAGCACGGCGTGTTCCCGAGCATCGCGCGCGAATGGCTCGACTACTTCCGCCCGGGCTTCCACCCGTGGGACCACGACAACCATCAGTACCTGCAGGGGCTCGACACGTTGCTCGAGAACATCGACGCGACCAACGCGCGTTATGCGGCGCAAGCCGCCCCGCGCCGCGTGCCGCTGCACCCGGTTCCGCAGGCGTGACGCCATGGCCCGCGCCCACGAGATGCTGACCGTCCAGTCCGGCGACGTGAAACTCGCCGTCTATGCAAGCGGGTCGCGGCGCGCGCCGCCGCTGATTCTCGTGCACGGCTACCCCGATTCGGCGGCCGTGTGGGCGCCGATCCGCGCGCGGCTGTCTAAGCGCTACCGCGTGATCGCGTACGACGTGCGCGGCGCCGGCGCGTCCGATGCGCCGCGCCGCCGCGCCGACTACACGCTCGCGCGGCTCGCGGACGACCTGAAGGCGGTGGCCGACGCGACCTGCGGCGGCCGGCCATTCCACCTCGTCGGCCACGACTGGGGCTCGATCCAGTGCTGGGAGGCCGTGACCGACCCCGCGTTCCGTGGCCGGATCGCGTCGTACACGTCGATCTCGGGCCCGTGCCTCGATCACGTGTTCCGCGCGAAGATGCGGCTCAAGCAGAGCCTGAAGTCGTGGTACATCGCGTTCTTCCATCTGCCGGTCGTGCCGTCACTGGTGTGGCGGCTCGGCGGCGCGGCACTGTGGCCGCGCTGGCTGCAGCTCACCGAACGCGTGCGCGCCGAGCGCGACCCCGTGCAACTGAAGAACGCGCTGAACGGCCTGCAGCTCTACCGCGCGAACTTCCTGGCGCGGGCGCGCAAGCCGCGCGAACGGTACGCGCAGGCGCCCGTGCAGATCCTGGTACCCGTGCGCGATCGTTACGTGACGCCCGAGATGTCGGTCGATCTCGACCGCTGGCTCGGCGACCACGTGCGCGAGGAAATCGACGGCACGCACTGGATCGTGCTGCGCCACCCCGACATGATCGCGTCGCGGATCGACCGCTTCGCATCCGCGCACGAACGGCCGGCAGTCACGAACGCCGCGGTTCAGCGCCCGGTCGGCGCCGGCAGGCGTCTGAACAGCGTCTCGTAGTCGACAACGAGCCCGTCGTCGTCGATATCCATCTCGGCCGTGAAATTCCGGAAGATCCCTTCGTAGCGGTAGCGCCGGCCCGGCTCGATGCACGCGTAGGCCTGCTTGACCGGCGTGACCTTCAGGTCCGGTGTCGAGATGTACGCGACGTCGATCGGCCGCCGTTCGCCGCGTGCGAGCCCGAGGCGGCCGATCGGCAGCGAATTCGTGAACGGCGTCGCCGCGATGTCGATATCGATGCAGCCGTCCAGTTCCGGCAGCGCGCGGCCCGCGCCGTCGTGCCAGTGGCCTGCGCCGTCGCCACGCAGTTCGAGCGTGCCGCCGCCCATCACCTTGAGCACCGCGTAGGTCACGCGCCAGTGCGGATCGCATTCGACGCGATACGCGAGCCCGTATGCGCGGCCATAGCGCTGGCCGACCACCGCGCTTTCGACGACGATCCCGCCACCGCTCCGGTCGAACGTCAGATGTTCGACCCCGTCGCCTTCGAGCGACGCCCAACGCACTTCACGCATCGTTCCACCTCCCGGTTTCCCCGATTCGGGGCATCGTTGTACAAGTCCCGTCACGAAAACGCCAGCCGATACCCAAACTCGCCAACAAAGCAGGCAACGCACAAAAAACGCTAACTTAGCCCCGGTCAAACCTACCCATTCCCCGTTCTGGGGCACCGAACACAAATCCTGACTATCCAGAATTCCCTATTCCGGTGCATGAGATTGTGTCCTATGCTCGCGGCTCGTCCTGTTCCGCCGCCGCCATGCCTACCGCCCGCCCCGCTTCGCCGTCGATCGACCTGCGCATTTTGCTGCGCGGCATCGGGCAGATCGTACTGCAGGCGAATGCGCTGACCGGCGCGCTGCTGCTCGCCGCGCTGGCGCTGACCGACCTGCGGCTCGCGTCAGCGGCGCTGCTCGGCTCGGCCGCCGCCAGCATGACCGCCGTGCTGACGGGCGCCGAGCGCCGCGACGTCGAACAGGGGCTGCACGGTTTCAACGGCGCGCTCGCCGCGCTGATCGCGGTGCTGTTCGCGCCCGATTCGCTCGCAGCCGTCGCGCTGGTGCCGCTGGCCGCGATCGGCGCGGCGCTCGTGCAGCGCGCGATGCGCGTGCCGCTCGCCCGCTGGCGCCAGTGTCCGTATTCGAGCCCGTGCCTCGCCGTCACCGCACTGTGGCTGCCGTTTGTCGCGCTGCAGCATGCGAACGGCGCCGCGGCCGACGCGGCGCTGACGCTTTCTTCCGTCGCCGACGCGCTGCTCTCGGGCGTCGCCCAGACCACCTTCGCGCAAGGTGCATGGGCCGGCGCGCTGATCGTCGCCGGCATCGCCGCCGCGTCGCGCCGTGCAGCCGCATTCGCGCTCGGCGGCGCCATCGTGTCGACCGTGCTGCTGGTCGCGCTCGGCGGCGCCATCGTGTCGACCGTGCTGCTGGTCGCGCTCGGCGCGAGCGGCGCGTCGTACGCCGATGGCCTGCTGGGTTTCAACGGCGCGCTCGCCGCGCTCGCGCTGATGCCGCGCGGCCCGCGCGCGGCACTCGCGGCCGCCGCGCTCGCCGCACTGATCCAGTGGCTCGCGACGCGCGCGGGCATGCCCGCATTCACGGCCCCGTTCGCGCTTGCGTCGTGGGTCACGGTGGCGGTCGCGCGCCGCTTCACCCTCGGAGAAACCGATGTCGTCATTCGCACACCGTCCTGATGCCGTGAAGCCCGGCGGCCCGATCTCGGACGCCGAACGCCGGCTGCGCGTCGACCTCGCCGCCGCGTATCGGCTCGTCGCGCTGAACGGCTGGGACGACCTGATCTACACGCATCTTTCCGCGACCGTGCCCGGCGAGCCCGGCCACTTCCTGATCAACCCGTTCGGCCTCACGTTCGACGAGGTTCGCGCATCGAATCTCGTGAAGATCGACCTGGCCGGCAACCGGATCGGCGACAGCGAGCACGCGGTCAACGTGACGGGCTTCGCGCTGCACGCGGCCGTCCATGCCGCGCGCGCCGATGCCGTCTGCGTGATGCATCTGCACAATACGGCCGGCATTGCGGTGTCGATCCAGCGCGACGGACTGCTGCCCGCGTCGCAGCACGCGCTGCGGTTTCATGGCGACCTCGGGTACCACGACTACGAAGCGCTCGCGTTCTCGCCGGCCGAAGGCGCGCGGCTGACCGCGAGCCTCGGCGCGAAATCCGCGATGCTGCTGCGCAATCACGGCACGCTGACGGTCGGCCGCACCGTTGCCGAAGCTTATGTGCTGATGGATACGCTGATCAAGGCGTGCGACATCCAGGTCCGCGCGCAGGCAGGTGGCGGGCCGCTCGTGCTGCCCGACCCGGCCGTCGCGGACCGCACCGCCGAACAACTGCGCGACGGCGGCGCGATCGAAGGCGAACTGGAATGGCCGGCGCTGCTGCGCCGGCTCGACCGGATCGATCCGTCGTATCGCGACTGACGCCGCAATCATGGCCGCGACCGCGGCCGCATCGTTCAAACCCAACCGGAGCACTTGTCATGCCGACTTTCAATATCCAGCTGTTCGAAGGCCGCACCGTCGAACAGAAGCGCGAATTCGTCGAAGCGATCACGCGTGTCACGTGCGAGACGCTCGGCTGCGCGCCGGGCTCGGTCGACATCATCCTCACCGATGTGAAGAAAGAGAACTGGGCGACGGCCGGGAAGCTGTGGAGCGACGAGCGCTGAGCTTAATAGCCGGCGTCGCTACTGCGCCGCCGGCACTGCGCTGAGTCACACCCTGCAGTGCCCGCGACAGGCACTGCGGTGCGGCCTTCTCCCCCCGCCCGCGTTGTGCGCCCGCACATCGCTTTGTCACGCAATCGGCGCATAATGCCGGACAGACGCAGCAGCCAATGGCCACCCGGGAGACCGCCATGGAAGCGAAGAACGAGGAAGTCGTCGCACACCTGCTCTCCGATGTCGTCGAATTCGCGCGCGGGCGCCTGCCCGAAGCCACGTTCCGAATCGTCGAACCATTCCTGCGTCATTACTACGATTTCGTCGACGCCGACGATCTGCAGAACCGCAGCATCGCCGATCTGTACGGCGCCGCGATGGCGCACTGGCAGACCGCCCAGAAATACGTCCCCGGCAGCGAGCGGCTGCGCGTATACAACCCGATCCTCGAACAGCACGGCTGGCACTCCGACCACACGGTCATCGAGATCGTCAACGACGACATGCCGTTCCTCGTCGACTCGGTGACGATGGCCGTCAACCGCCTCGGGCTCGCGCTGCATTCGGCGTTGCACCCGGTGTTCCGCATCTGGCGCGGCACCAGCGGCGGCATCGAGCGCGTCGACGCGGGCGGCGCGACGCCCGGCGACGGCCAGTCGCAACTCGCGTCGTTCATCCACTTCGAAGTCGATCGCTGCGGCGACGCGGCGCTGCTCGACACGCTGCGCGAGGACATCGCGCACGTGCTCGGCGACGTGCGCGCATCGGTCGAGGATTGGCCGAAGATCGTCGACATCGCGCGCGCGACGATCAAGGAGATGAAGGCGCGCGAATCGACCGCGGAAGACCTCGAGGCGCGCGCGTTCCTCGAATGGATGGCCGCGGATCACTTCACGTTCCTCGGCCACCGCGACTACGCGCTCGTGTCGGACGGCACCGGCTTCGGCCTGCGCGGCATCGAGGGCACGGGCCTCGGCATCCTGCGCGAATCGCTGCGCACGACGGGCGCGCCCGACGTGACGCCGCTGCCGCCGGCCGCCGCGGACATCATCATGGGCGCGTGGCCCATCTTCCTGACCAAGGCGAATTCGCGCGCGACCGTGCACCGGCCCGGCTATCTCGACTACGTGGGCGTGAAGCTGGTCGGCGCCGACGGCAAGGTCACCGGCGAGCGCCGTTTCATCGGGCTCTACACGTCGACCGCGTACATGGTGTCGAGCGCCGAGATCCCGATCGTGCGCCGCAAGTGCGCGAACATCGTGCGGCGCGCGGGCTTTTTGCCGAAGGGGCATCTCGGCAAGTCGCTCGTGACCGTGCTCGAAACCTATCCGCGCGACGAGCTGTTCCAGGCCGACGAAGACCAGCTCTACGACATCGCGCTCGGCATCCTGCGGCTGCAGGAACACCAGCGTACGCGCCTGTTCGTGCGCCGCGACCGGTTCGACCGCTTCGTGTCGTGCCTCGTGTTCGTACCGCGCGACAAGTACAACACCGACCTGCGCCGGCGCATCGCGAAGCTGCTGATCGACGCGTACAACGGCGTGAACGTCGAATTCACACCGCTGCTGTCGGAATCGGCGATCGCACGGATTCATTTCGTCGTGCACGCCGAACCGGGCACGATGCCCGACGTCGACACACGCGAGCTCGAAACGCGGCTCGTGCAGGTCACGCGCCGCTGGCAGGACGATCTCGCCGACGCGCTGCTCGACACCTTCGGCGAAGAGCAAGGCAACCGCCTGCTGCAACGTTATGCCGACTCGTTCCCGGCCGGTTATCGCGACGACTATCCGGCGCGCACGGCCGTGCGCGACATCGAGCTGATCGAGCGCGTGAAGGATTCGGGCCAGCTCGCGATGAACCTGTACCGGCCGATCGAGGCCGAACCGCGCGCATTCCGCTTCAAGGTCTTTCGCGCCGGCGACCCGATCGCGCTGTCGCGCAGCCTGCCGATGCTCGAGCATCTCGGCGTGCGCGTCGACGAGGAGCGGCCGTACCGGATCCAGTCGCAGGACGCCGCGCATGCGTGGGTGCACGACTTCGGCCTCGAACTCGCCGACGATGCCGAGTTCGACATCGAGCGCGTGAAAGACCTGTTCGAGGATGCGTTCGACCGGATCTGGAACGGCCGGATCGAAAACGACGACTTCAACCGCCTCGTGCTGCGCGCGCAGTTGAGCGCACGCGAAGTGACGATCCTGCGCGCGTATGCGAAATACCTGCGGCAGGTCGGCTCGACGTTCAGCGACGCGTATATCGAACGTGCGCTGACCGGCAATCCGGCGATCGCGCGGCAGTTCGTCGAGCTGTTCCTGCTGCGCTTCGATCCGCGCACCGGCGACACGCGCGACGCGCAGGCCGAACGGCTGCTGAAGGCGATCGAAGCCGCGCTGGACCAGGTGCCGAACCTCGACGAGGACCGCATCCTGCGCCAGTTCCTCGGCGTGATCAACGCGACCGAGCGCACGAACTATTTCCTGCTCGACGCGAACGGCGCATCGAAACCCTATCTGTCGTTCAAGTTCAATCCGGCGAAAGTGCCGGGCCTGCCCGAACCGAAGCCGATGTTCGAGATCTGGGTGTATTCGCCGCGTGTCGAGGGCGTCCACCTGCGCGGCGGGCGCGTCGCGCGCGGCGGCCTGCGCTGGTCGGATCGCCGCGAGGATTTCCGTACCGAGGTGCTCGGGCTGATGAAGGCGCAGATGGTGAAGAACGTCGTGATCGTGCCGGTCGGCTCGAAAGGCGGCTTCGTCGTGAAGAACCCGCCGCCGCCGAGCGATCGCGAAGCGTGGATGCGCGAAGGCATCGCGTGCTACCAGACGTTCCTGCGCGGCCTGCTCGACCTGACCGACAACCTGGTGAGCAACGCGATCGTGCCGCCGCCCGACGTCGTCCGTCACGACCCCGACGATCCGTATCTGGTCGTCGCCGCCGACAAGGGCACGGCCACCTTCTCCGACTATGCGAACGCGATTTCGCACGAATACGGCTTCTGGCTCGACGACGCGTTCGCGTCCGGCGGCTCGGTCGGCTACGACCACAAGAAGATGGCGATCACCGCGCGCGGCGCCTGGGAATCGGTGAAGCGGCACTTCCGCGAGATGGGCGTCGATACGCAGACGACCGACTTCACCGTGGTCGGCGTCGGCGACATGTCGGGCGACGTGTTCGGCAACGGGATGCTGCTGTCGCCGCATATCCGGCTCGTCGCCGCATTCGATCACCGGCACGTGTTCCTCGACCCGAACCCCGACCCCGCGACGAGCTTCGCGGAGCGCGAGCGCATGTTCGCGCTCGAACGCTCGAGCTGGGCCGACTACGATCCGGCCGCGATTTCGGCGGGCGGCGGCGTCTATCCGCGCACCGCGAAGACGATCCCGCTGTCGCCGGCCGTGCAGGCCGCGCTCGGCATCGACGCGCACGCGCTGCCGCCGACCGAGCTGATCCGCGCGATCCTGCAGGCGCCGGTCGACCTGCTGTACAACGGCGGCATCGGCACCTACGTGAAGGCCGCGCGCGAAACCCACCTGCAGGTCGGCGACCGCGCGAACGACGCGGTGCGCGTGAACGGCGCGGACCTGCGCTGCAAGGTCATCGGCGAAGGCGGCAACCTCGGCTGCACGCAATTCGGCCGCATCGAATTCGCACAGCGCGGCGGCCGCATGAACACCGATGCGATCGACAACTCCGCCGGCGTCGATTGTTCGGATCACGAAGTCAACATCAAGATCCTGCTCGGGCTCGTCGTCTCCGACGGCGAGATGACCGAGAAGCAACGCAACGCGCTGCTCGCGGAGATGACCGACGAAGTCGGGCTGCTCGTGCTGCGCGACAACTACTACCAGACGCAGGCGCTGTCGATCGCGGGTCGTTATGCGGTCGAGCTGCTCGATGCCGAGGCGCGCCTGATGCGCTGGCTCGAACGCGCGGGCCGCCTGAACCGCGTGATCGAATTCCTGCCGACCGACGACGAAGTCGCCGAACGTCAGGCCGCGAAGCTCGGCCTGACGTCGCCCGAGCGCGCGGTGCTGCTCGCGTACAGCAAGATGTGGCTCTACGACGCGCTGCTCGAATCCGACGTGCCCGAGGATCCGCTGGTTGCCGCGATGCTCGTCGACTACTTCCCGAAGCCGCTGCAGCAACGCTTCAGCGAGCCAATGCGCCGCCATCCGCTGCGCCGCGAGATTCTCGCGACGCACCTGACCAATGCGCTCGTGAACCGGGTCGGCTGCGCGTTCGTGCACCGGCTGATGGAGGAAACCGACGCGAAGCCGGGCGACATCGTGCGCGCATGCATCATGGCGCGCGACGTGTTCGACCTCGATGCGGTATGGCGCGACATCGACGCGCTCGACAACCGCGTCGCCGACGACGTGCAGGCGCGCATGTTCGTCGACGTCGCGCGGCTGCTGGAGCGCGCGGCACTGTGGTTCCTGCGGCACCTGCAGTCCGGCGCGGTGGCCGACGGCGGCGTCGCCGAGCTGATCGCGCGCTGCGGCGACGCGGCGCAGCGGCTCGCGCCGCAACTGCCGTCGCTGCTGCCGGCCGACGATCTCGAAGCGCTGTCCGAGCGGCAGCGCGTGCTGGTCGAAGCCGGCGTGGACAGCGCGCTCGCCGTGCGCGTCGCGAGCGGCGACATCTCGGCCGCGCTGCTCGACATCGCCGAAGTGGCCGCGACCAGCAACCGCAGCCTCGAACTCGTCGCGGGCGTCTATTTCTCGCTCGGCACGCTGCTCAATTACGGCTGGATCAGCGAACGCGCGGCGACCCTGCCGACGCCGACGCACTGGGACATGCTGGCGCGCGCGGCCGCGCTCGCGGAAGTCGCGCGCCTCAAGCGCACGCTCGCCACGAGCGCGCTCGCGGAGTCGCCGGATTCGACCACGCCGGAGACGATCGTCGGCGCATGGCGCGAGCGCCGCGAGGCCGCGCTCGAACGCTACGCGCATCTGCTCGCGGACCTGCGCGCGTCGGGCGGCGCAAGTCTCGCGGTGCTGCTCGTGATCGTGCGGGAGATGGCCGTGCTCGAACGCGCGTGACGGGTCAGACGGTCGCGACCAGCAGCTCTTCCGCGTTGTTCGGCGGCCGCAGGCCGTCGGTGCGATCAGCGAAATAACGGCGCGTCAGTTCGGCGGCCGATACGTGCGCGGCGGTCGCAAAGCCGGCCTCCCGCGCGAGTACCTGGATCTGCGCCGGCATGAAGAAGCTGATGAACGGCGTGCCGCTCGCGCGCGCGCCCTTCGCGGCCATTTCCAGCCCGGGGCGCACGTCCGGATCCGCATTCTCCAACGGCAGCAGGAACGTCATCGCGAGCGTCGAGCCCGGCGCGAGCGACGCGACTTCGCGCAGCGCGGCCGCGTTCGCCTCGCGCGTCAGGTACATGCTGACGCCAGTGGACACCACGACCGCCGGCTTGCCGGTATCGAAGTCCGCGGCGACGAGCGCATCGCGCCACGACTGCTTCGCCTCGAAATCGACCGGCACGAAACGCAGCCAGTCGGGCACGCCGAAGCCGAGCTCGACCAGACGGCGCTGCTTCCATGCCTGCGGCGCCGGCGGGTCGACTTCGAACACGGTCACGCGCGACGCCATGTCGGGCCGGCGCTGCACGAAGCTGTCGAGGCCCGCGCCGAGGATCACGTACTGGCTCACGCCGTGCGCGGCCTGCTCGACCACGAGATCCTCGATGAAGCGCGCACGCGCGACGATCGACGCGCGGAACGGCCGCGTGAACTGCGGATCCATGTCGCCGCGCTGCTGCCAGCCCGGTGCCGGCGCGAGCAACCGGAGCCCGATTTCGTCGGCGAGCACGTGCGGCGGCGCATCGAGTTCGACATGCAGCGCGCGCCACAGCGCAACGCGCGCGGCGGTGCTGTCGGGGGCGTCTTCGCGGGTATCGGTCATGGCGGCCTCACGCACCCTGCTTGCCCGGCGCCTGCAGCCGCCACACGCGGCCGTCCGGGTCGCGCACGGTCATGTCGCGCGTGCCCCAGTGCGTGTCCTCGAACGGCGTGACGACATCGACGATCGGCTGCGGCTGCACCGCCTGCTCGTCCGGCACCTTGAGCACGACCTGCAGGTCCGGCGTCTCGCCCGGCGGCACCTCGGCGATGAACAGATAGGGACCGTCGCCGCTGCGCAACTGGCCCGACTGGTGATCGGTTTCGAATTCCAGCTTGAAGCCCAGCGCCTGGAAGAACTTCGCCGACTTGCCCCAGTTGTGCGTGGTCAGGAACACGGCTTCGATTCGCTCGGATGACATGTCACTCCTCCTTGTTGGACGGCCCCGCGCCCGGCTGCGGCGCAGCCAGGTACGCGCGCAACGCGTCGGCCACCAGTGCGGACAGCGATTGCTCCGTTTCGATGGCGCGATGCTTGACCTGCCGGATCAGGCTGAGCGGCAGGTACACGTTGAATTGCTTCACTTCTTCGTCGATCATGAAAGCTAGTATGCTAGCAATCTAGCAAAAATCAAGTGCGGGTGATGGCGATGGACCGCGTGATCGGGCGCGGCCCGTGTGCGGGCCGCCTGTAAATACCGTGGGTTCGGGTTACTTCGCGGCGCGCGCCGCCAGCCGCGCGAACAGTGCGTCGAGATCGAATCCCGTCGTATCGATGCCGATCGTGTCGCGCAGGCATGCGCCCCACGCGGCCGCGTCGTCGAACGTGACGGTGCGCCCGGCACCCGCCGCGTCGCGCAGCGTCAGCGTGGTGTTGCGCAGCGCCGCACGGCCGTCCGGCAGCACGCGGCACGCGATCAGGTCGTTCAGGAAGATCGATTCGGGATACGTCGACGTGAACCAGTTCGCGGCGTCGTAATCGATCCACTCGGTCGGCTTCAGCGAGAAACGGTAGGTGGTCTGCCAGCCGTCGGGCGTCTCGAACTGCAGGTCGAATTCGCCGTCGACCGGCGCATCGATCACCCGAAACGCGCCGTGCGGCGTCAGTTGCCGCTCGCCCGGCACGAAGCGCAGCGGCGCGGTCAGCGTCGCGCTGCCGAAGCCGATGTCCGCGAGCCAGACCGCATCGTCGAGATCGATGCGCAGCACCATGTGGGTCTGCGCGGTGACGATCTCGGGCGGCATCATCCAGCGCACGCGCGCGATCAGCGGCGTCACGCGAAAGCCGATCGTCGTGAGCGCCGTATGGAACAGCTTGTTGAGTTCGAAGCAGTAGCCGCCGCGGCGGTGCCCGATCACCTTGTCGACGATCGCGGGCACGTCGAGCGCAACACGCGCGCCCGTCAGCGGATTGAGGTTTTCGAACGGAATCGCCTGCGGGTGCAGCAGATGCAGCCGGCGCAGCACGTCGAGCGTGGGCTCAGCCGGGCCGTCGTAGCCGATGCGGGAAAAAAAGCGCGAGAGGTCGAACGAGTCAGTCATGAACCTGCACCGATAAGAGGGACACGCCACGATAGCATCGCGCGAAATCCCCAGGTTGCGCAGGGCGATTGTTCGCCGTCGCGCGCGATGCCGGCACCGCACCGCGCGCACGCCCGCGCAACGTTACGGCAGCAGCTTCAGCGCGGACGACGCGACCGACGGCACCGAAATGCCCTGGCTCGTCGCGAACTGCACGGCCTGGCTGAGCGTCGCCGCGAGCGACTGCAACTGGCCCGGCGCGCTTTGCGCGATATACGACGCGGCCTGCATGTTCTGCGGATTCAGGCCCGACTGCAGCAGCGACGCCGCGCTCGTCGAACCGAGATTGCCGAGCCCCGACTGCAGTTGCGAATACTGCGTGAGCCCCTGCCCGAGCGACGTGAGGCCATTGCTGAACGCCTGCTTGTCGACCGGGCCGTGCGTCGCGCTACCGCTCGCGAAAGCCTGGCCGAGCGCCTGCGACACCGACTGCTGTGCGCCGCCCATCTGCGACAGCGCGGCCGGCGTCAGCGCATTGCCGCCGGCCAGTTGGCTCGCGGCCTGCTGCGCCTGCCCGGCCGCACCGGTCAACCCCATCGCCGACGCGAGCGACGACTGGCCGGACAGCACCTGCTGGTTCGCGCCGACATACGCCTGCAGCAGTTGCGCGACGCCGCCCTGCGCGGGCGCCGCCTGCTGCTGCCCGCCGCCGAGCAGCGACGCGCCGATCGACTGCAGGTCGAGCTGCGCGTGCGCGGCGCCGCTCACCAGAATGCCGAACGCAATGCCTGCCGAGGCCAGATGCCTGCCGGTCGCGCGAATGTGCTTCATGTGTTTCCCTCGTGCCCGAATGATTGAGGCCGATATTGTCGAAGCGCGTCGCACGCCGCCGCAACGACTGAAACACATCGAAACGAAATCGCGCCGCGCGGCCGCTTGCCATTCCGCGACCGACGGACACCATCGCGCGGATTCATCCGCGATTGCCGCGCAATATCTGGCAGGCGCCGGTATTCGCTCTCCGACCGCATCAATGACGGCTGTTTGCAGCGCCTGCGCAAGCGGCACGGCGAAACGCATCGCTGTCGCCTCGCACCGACGGGCACCGCGCGCCGGGATCGAAGCAAAACGGGCAGCTCGCCGCCGCCCGTTTCGACACTCCGCCACCGGCTACCTGCTACCGGCGGGCCGCGACGTTACGTGGCCATCCATGCCGGCAGCCGCCGGCCGACCCAGTCAGCCGCCTGTTCGTAGCCACGCGCGAGCTGCAGCACGGCGAGATCGGCGCGCGGGCGCCCGATCAACTGCATCCCCATCGGCAGCCCCGCGTCGTTGAAGCCAACCGGCACGTTGATCACCGGGCAGCCGGCCAGCGTCCACGGCACGACGGTTTCCATCCAGCGATGGTAGGTGTCCATCGCGCGGCCCGCGATCTCCTTCGGCCAGCGCTGGTCGACGTCGAACGGGAACACCTGCGCGGTCGGCGCCGCGATGAAGTCGTAACGGTCGAAGAAGCTCAGCACGGCCTGATGCCACGCGGTGCGCTCGACGCTCGCGTCGAACACCGCCGCGCCCTGCATCGCGAGCAGCCCTTCGATCTCGTAGATCGCCTCGGGCTTCAGCAGCGCGCGGCGCGCCGGGTCGCGATAGTGCGCGAGCAGCCCGCCGCCGGACAGCAGATGCCGGTGCGCGAGCCACAGGCGCCAGATCCGGTCGGGCGCGAACGCCGGCAGCGCGGCATCGACGTCGCAGCCGATCTCGCGCAGCGTCGCCAGCCCCTGCTCGCACTGCGCGAGCACGCCAGCCTCGGTCGCGAGATAACCGTTCCAGTCGCCGACCCACGCGATGCGCTTGCCGCGCAGGTCCGTGTCGAGCGGCTGCGCGAACACCGCCGGATCTTCCGCGAGCGACAGCGGATCGTTGGCGTCGTAGCCGGCCTGGATCGCGAGCAGTTGCGCGACGTCACCGACCGTGCGGCCCATCGGCCCTTCGATGCCGAGCTGCTGCACGAACACGTCGACACCCGGCCAGCGCGGCACACGGCCCTGCGACGGGCGCATGCCGTAGATGTTGCAGAACGCGGCCGGATTGCGCAGCGAACCGCCGAAATCGCTGCCGTCCGCCACCGGCAGCATCCGCGACGCGAGCGCCGCCGCCGTGCCGCCGCTGCTGCCGCCCGCGCTCTTCGTCAGGTCATACGGATTGCGCGTCGCGCCATACACCTCGTTGAACGTATGCGAGCCGAGCCCGAATTCGGGCGTGTTGGTCTTGCCGATGAAGATCGCGCCGGCCGCGCGCATCCGCGCGACGCCCACGGAATCGGCCTGCGGCACGTTCTCGCGGAAGATCGGCGAACCGTAGGTCGTCCGCAGCCCCTTCGTCATCGCCAGATCCTTCGGCGCCTGCGGCATCCCGTGCATCCAGCCGTGATACTCGCCGCGCGCCAGCGCGGCATCCTTTTCCGCGGCTTCGGCGAGCAGCGCGTCGCGGTCGCGCAGCGCGACGATCGCGTTGACCGCGCCGTTCACGCGCTCGACGTGGTCGAGATACGCGCGCATCGTCTCGACGCACGAGACCGCCTTGCTGCGGATCGCCGACGCGAGTTCGCCTGCCGACAGGCGCACGATCGGGTCGACGGGAATGGAAGCGGGAGCGAGAAGCTGCGGGGCGCCGTGCGGCATGCGGGTCTCCTGGGAAGCGTTATCGAATGGCGGGCCGCTGGGCGGCGGCCGATGCTCTACTCTACGCGACGCTTTCCAGGCGACCTCCGATATTTTGCGGCGCAATTCATTGCGGATTCGACTGAATCGGGGTGGCGCGGACGGCCGGCGTCCTCGTTTATGCGCATAAACTTAAATTTCTTATATTTCTAATAGACGCGCCACGACACCGCCCGCGTTAACGACTTTTTTACGCGGACATCCGATCTCTTTAGATCGCTTCCGGCGGCGGAACGCTACGCTGGAAGTACTTCGTTCCTGGGACATCGTCCATGCTCAAGCTGCTGGTTCCGGTTGGCCATTCGCCGCGCTCGCTTCAGGCCGTCCGGCACGCAACGTTTCTGTATCGAGAGCGGTGCGCGTCGGAAATCGTGCTGATCAACGTCCAGGCGCCGCTCGAATCGACGCGGCTCGAGGCGTTTCACCCGCTGTCGCGGCTGCGCGCGATCGAGGAGAAATTCGCGACCGACGATCTCGCGATGGCCGAGCGGATCTTGCGCGATGCGAACGTGAAATTCAGCGTCGTGATGAAGGTCGGGCCGGTGGCCGATACGATCGCAGCCGCGGCAGCCGAGACCGGGTGCGACGAGATCGTGGTCGTCGCGCCGCGGCAGGATCCGCTTCATACGCTGTTGTCGGTATTTCGCCGCAGCGTGATGGACCGGCTGGTGCGGATTTCGAATGTGCCGGTAACTGCGGTGCAATGAATGACAGGCATGGCGCGCCACGCGCGCCTGTCGCGCAGCGTTTATTTGATGGCCTTGCGCCAGAACACAAAATAGGCGGCCGCCGAAGACGCAACCAGCAGAATTGCCCACATCGGAGCGAGACTGATCAGTACGGAAGAGACGTTCAACATTTGGATTCCTCACTATTTCGACAGCGATATTCAACACGGACCTGCTTGCCGGATCCGATGCGTT
Organism: Burkholderia sp. YIM B11467; assembly: GCF_052952715.1. NCBI lineage: Bacteria > Pseudomonadati > Pseudomonadota > Betaproteobacteria > Burkholderiales > Burkholderiaceae > Burkholderia > Burkholderia sp. YIM B11467. The sequence goes on along the minus strand of NZ_JBQVSQ010000002.1, from coordinate 122,999 downwards.
GCGTTCGTCAGGCATCGCGTTCCGTCAAATCATGCATTCATGCTATCGCTTTGAACGGCCGCGCGACCGTCCCCTCCCACCCGCACCCTGACATTCGTCAAACTCGCGCGAATCACCCGCCTGCCGCACGGAAATCTGGCGCACGATGGCCGTGCTGCACGCTCGGCTTCGTCTGCTGGACGCATTGAAACCGCCGGCCGCCGGCCCGAAAGCCGCCAACGCCTCCTGCTCGCGAGCCATCAAAAACGGGACAGATTCCCTCTGCCCCGCCCCCGTTTCAGCAGACGTTTACAAGGGGAACCCCCAAGTGCTTCGTCGAACGTGTCCGCGTTACGCTTGAGCAACGAGGAGACAAACCATGAGACGAGCCGTACATATCGCTGTTTTCGCGTTGCTGGCCTATCTCATTGGCGATCGTGCGATCCTGCATGCGCAGGGCCGCGACGCCAGCCCGCTTGCGTGCGAACAAGGCGCCGCGCAGGTGAAGGTCGACGCGCTCGGCCGCGGCTTCGGCGCGGCAGCCGCCAGCAGCCAGAGCGAGGCGTTCATGTCGGGCTGCCTGGTGACGGGGCGCGACCATCAGGACGTCGCGATGGCGGCCCGCTGACGCGAATCCGGTGGCAAGCCGGCTGCGCCGCAATCGTGAGCGCAGACGTCAATTCCCGCTGTTTACCGTCATTTTCTCGATCGAGGTCGCGACGGACGTCACGACCCGGCTGCCGGTCACGCTGAACGTCTGCTCGTGATCCGTGTCGTCGCGGGGAAGTCGCATCGACAACTGCGCTGTCAGCCCGTCCTTTCCGTATTGCCCGAACCAGTCGATCAGCCGGCCGATGTAGCACTTGCCGCCGACATGAACCGGCATGTCGCCGACGATCTCGTACGTGTAGTGGCCGGGGCCGTAGTTCGAATACTCGCTGCGATCGTCGCCTTGCACGTCGGGCGGAATCGGGCATAGCGGCTTGTCGGCGCCGGCATCGAGCGCGGTGCTGTCGCTCACCGCGTGCAGCGCCTGTTCGAGGGCCGCATGCAACGTGCCATCGAGCACCGTCGTGCTCTTCCCACCTTCATCGTGCTGCTCGACCGGCACCGACAGACGGTAACGGTAGTGCACCGTCAGTTTCGGCACCTGGTCGACGACGGTAAATGGTCGCAGCAGGTAAAACTCGTCCACCCCGTAATGACTGTCGCGATAAAGCGCATAGACGCGCCCGCGCACGCGAATCCATTCGGCCGCCTGATTCGCGCCGCGGCCGTTCGTCGTGTACAGGCTGCGTTCGATCGCCTCGTTCGACTCGCCGGGCACCTCGAACTTGCCGCCGTTGCGCCGCAAGACGTCGACCGACGACCACAACCCGGTTCCGTTCGATGCCGATTCGACGACCAGATCGCGCCGCCCGTCACCGTCGAGATCGATGAGCGTGTAGAACGCGCCCATCGCCGTGTCGTCGTTGTCGATCTGCGACGCCTTCAACGCTTTCCATTCGTCGGCCGTCACGCCGCCGGGCCGGGCCGCCGGGAAAACCGGCCCCTGCTCGCCGCCGGATTCGCTCGAAAAGTGCGTGACGGCGTCCTTGATCCGCAGCCGCTCGATCGCTTTGTCGACCGGCGAGCGTGAATCCGTTCGGCGCGCCTGTTCGACGAGCGTACGCAAGTCGTCGAGCGCGGCCTTGTCTTCGGCGTCGGGGCGATATGCGAGCACCGTGGCGAGCCGCGCTTGCAGATCGGCGATGCGCGACAGATAGCGCTGCTCGAGGCAGCCGTGATCGGCGCCGCATTGATCGCGGGTCTTCAGCCAGCCGAGCTGCGCGGTGCGCAACGTCGTGCGCTGCCCTGGCGGCAACGCATCGGACAGCTTCCGGTAAAAGGCCGACAGCCTGCCGTCGTCCAGATGCAGGTCGTTCGACGCGCACACGGCCTTTTCCGTCGGACTGGTTGCCTGCGTGCAGTCGAGCCCGGCCGCGAAGGATTCGGATGCGTGCGCAAGCAGCACGAGCAACAACGTGCGCCGGAACGGCGCTTCAATGCGGAATTTCATGGATGGGTTCTCGACGGTCAACGCGCTCTCAGGTCGGGGCCTTGCCGGCCTCCAGCGCGCGATTTTCCATCAATTGGCCGGCCGGCGGAACAGCCGGGAGAAATCACCGCGCGCGAGCGCGCCCGTCGGCGACAGCGCATTCGATTTCCGCTACAGTGGCTTGCCCGGCTTCCGGCCGCCGCGTCGAGACGCCGCTTCATCTACAACGACAGCCAATTAAAAGATGAGTCATCCGAACACCGAGCTGATCCAGCGCTTTTACACAGCCTTCCAGCAGCGCGACATCGACGCGATGCTCGCTTGTTATGCCGACGACGTCGTCTTCAGCGACGCCGCATTCGGTGAACTGCGCGGCGAGCTCGCCCGCGACATGTGGCGCATGCTGGTCGCACGTGCGCAGGAATTTTCGTTGACGTTCGGCGAGGTCGACGCGGACGAGCAGACCGGGCACGCGGAGTGGGTCGCGCACTACCGGTTCACTGCGACCGGCCGGATGGTGGTCAACCGGATCCGCGCACAGTTCCGGTTTCGCGACGGGCGCATCGTCGAGCATCGCGACAGTTTCGACCTGTGGCGCTGGGCACGTCAGGCGCTCGGGCTCAAGGGCGCCCTGCTCGGCTGGACGCCTTTCGTGCAACGCGCGATCCGCGCGCAGGCGCGGAAGAATCTCGACGCGTATCGCGCCAAGCGAAAGTAGGACACGCGCCGTTATGGCTTCATCGTGGCGTTGATCAGGTCGTACGCCATGTCCGGCAAAACGCCGTCCGGGTTCCTGAGACGGTATTGGCGATACCAGCTTGCATCGGCCTCGGGATGCGGGCCGACGAGCCCGACGCGCCCTTTGCCGTAGCGGTATGTCGCGGCCGCGATATCGTTGTTCGGATAGGTCGCCAGCACGACACCGCCGGAGCCGGTTCGGGCGACCGGAAGCGTCGCGCCATCCTGGAAGTAGATCCAGTGCTTTTTCCCGCGCCAGACGACCGGCGCCACCGTGTCCGCGATACCGTGAATCGTCGAGCCCGGCCGGTCGACCTCGGAGTCGATCTCGCCGTCGACCAGCCCGAAACCCTGGTCGCCCGCCAGGTACGCGCCCATGCAGATGCCCAGGTATCGCCCGCCGTTCGACACGTAGTGCCGCACGGCCCTGATCGAGTTTCTCCCGATGCTGGCGGCCGCGCCGGAAATGTCCTGCCCGCCGCCGGGCTGGACGTATAACGCGGCACCGGCCAGCGCGCCGGGCGTGATCTTGAGCCTTTCCGCCGGCCCGACGTAGATCACCCTGAACCTGTAGTCCGACTCCTGCAGGCGCGCGGCGATCGCCTCGGGACAACCGTCGCACGCCGCGGGCCCGCGATAGACCAGCGCGACGGGCCGGCTGGCCGCACCACGCGTCTCGTCACCGGTCCTGGCCGCCTGGACGACCGACGACGCGACGAGTGACACCAGCAGGACAATCGAATCTCGGGATCGCATGTTCTTGATCGACGGAGTTGAAGGCATCGCGACCGCTCAGGACGAATCGACGGGCGCACGCCCCTTTTTCGCCCCGCGCCTTTGAAACCGGATTGCAAGCCGCGCGACACGAAGCGTAGGCGTGGGGAAGCGCCGCGTGTGTACCGTTTCTTGCGTGCTTGTGCAGATATGTGCCGCACCGGCAATCCGAATCGAGGCCGGTGGCTTCGTGACACGGTGCATGCCATCGCCCGCCGCGGCCTCGAACGGTCCGCGCCGCAAGTCTTATATAAGACATAAGACATTTGACGTTATAGAGTGATGCGATTAGAATCGCGTTCAAAGCAGTGCCTGGAACAGCCCCGGAGTGCCGGAACGGCCTTCCCCTCAAACGCAATATCAGCAGGTCTCCCCATGCTTGAAAACTTTCGTGCTCACGTGGCCGCCCGCGCCGCGCTCGGTATTCCTCCCCTGCCGCTGACGGCTCAGCAGACCGCCGAACTGGTGGAACTGCTGACGAACCCGCCCGCCGGCGAAGAGCAGACGCTGCTCGAACTGATCACCTACCGCGTGCCCGCCGGCGTCGACGAAGCCGCCCGCGTGAAGGCCGGCTTCCTGGCCGCCGTGGCCAAGGGCGAGACCGCCTGCCCGCTGATCTCGCGCGAACGCGCCACCGAACTGCTCGGCACGATGCTGGGCGGCTACAACATCCAGCCGCTGATCGAACTGCTGTCCGACGACGCAGTCGCGGCCGTCGCCGCCGACGCGCTGAAGAAAACCCTGCTGATGTTCGACCAGTTCCATGACGTGAAGGAACTCGCCGACAAGGGCAACGCGCACGCGAAGGCCGTGCTGCAAAGCTGGGCCGACGCCGAATGGTTCACCAGCCGTCCGGAAGTGCCGCAAAGCCTGACCATCACCGTCTTCAAGGTGACGGGCGAAACCAACACCGACGACCTGTCGCCGGCGCCGGACGCCACCACCCGCCCGGACATCCCGATGCACGCGCTGGCGATGCTGAAGAACACGCGCCCGGGCATCACGCCGGAAGAAGACGGCAAGCGCGGCCCGGTCAAGTTCATCGAATCGCTGAAGGAAAAGGGCCACCTGGTCGCCTACGTGGGCGACGTGGTCGGCACCGGCTCCTCGCGCAAGTCGGCCACCAACTCGGTGCTGTGGTTCACCGGCGAAGACATCCCGTTCGTCCCGAACAAGCGTTTCGGCGGCGTGTGCCTCGGCAGCAAGATCGCCCCGATCTTCTACAACACGATGGAAGATGCCGGCGCACTGCCGATCGAACTCGACGTGTCGCTGATGGAAATGGGCGACGTGGTCGAACTGCGCCCGTACGACGGCAAGGCACTGAAGAACGGCGCCGTGATCGCCGAATTCCAGGTCAAGTCCGACGTGCTGTTCGACGAAGTGCGCGCCGGCGGCCGCATTCCGCTGATCATCGGCCGCGGCCTGACCGCGAAGGCACGCGAAGCGCTGGGCCTCGCGCCGTCGACGCTGTTCCGCCAGCCGCATCAGCCGGCCGACAGCGGCAAGGGCTTCTCGCTCGCGCAGAAGATGGTCGGCCGCGCGTGCGGTCTGCCGGAAGGCCAGGGCGTCCGCCCGGGCACGTACTGCGAACCGAAGATGACCTCGGTCGGCTCGCAGGACACCACGGGCCCGATGACCCGCGACGAACTGAAGGACCTCGCCTGCCTCGGCTTCTCGGCCGATCTCGTGATGCAGTCGTTCTGCCACACCGCCGCTTATCCGAAGCCGGTGGACGTGAAGACGCACCAGACGCTGCCGAACTTCATCAGCACGCGCGGCGGCATCGCGCTGCGCCCGGGCGACGGCGTGATCCACTCGTGGCTGAACCGCATGCTGCTGCCCGACACCGTCGGCACCGGCGGCGATTCGCACACGCGCTTCCCGATCGGCATCAGCTTCCCGGCAGGCTCGGGCCTGGTCGCGTTCGCGGCCGCCACCGGCACGATGCCGCTGGACATGCCGGAATCGGTGCTGGTCCGCTTCAAGGGCAAGATGCAGCCGGGCGTGACGCTGCGTGACCTCGTCAACGCGATTCCGTTGTACGCGATCAAGCAAGGCATGCTGACGGTGGCCAAGCAAGGCAAGAAGAACATCTTCTCGGGCCGCATTCTCGAGATCGAAGGCCTGCCCGACCTGAAGGTCGAGCAAGCGTTCGAGCTGTCGGATGCGTCCGCCGAGCGTTCGGCCGCCGGTTGCACGGTGCACCTGAACAAGGAACCGATCATCGAATACCTCAACAGCAACGTCACGCTGCTGAAGTGGATGATCGCGCAGGGCTATCAGGATCCGCGCAGCCTGCAGCGCCGTATCGCGGCGATGGAACAGTGGCTGGCCGACCCGCAACTGCTGTCGCCGGATGCCGACGCCGACTACGCGGCCGTCATCGAGATCGACCTCGCCGACATCCATGAGCCGATCGTCGCGTGCCCGAACGACCCGGACGACGTGAAGACGCTGTCCGACGTGGCCGGTGCGAAGATCGACGAAGTGTTCATCGGCTCGTGCATGACCAACATCGGCCACTTCCGTGCCGCGTCGAAGCTGCTCGAAGGCAAGCGCGACATCCCGGTCAAGCTGTGGGTCGCGCCGCCGACCAAGATGGACCAGAAGCAGCTGACCGAAGAAGGTCACTACGGCGTGTTCGGCACGGCCGGTGCGCGTACCGAAATGCCGGGCTGCTCGCTGTGCATGGGTAACCAGGCACAAGTGCGCGAAGGCGCGACGGTCATGTCGACGTCGACCCGCAACTTCCCGAACCGCCTGGGCAAGAACACGAACGTGTACCTCGGCTCGGCGGAACTGGCCGCAATCTGCTCGCGTCTGGGCAAGATCCCGACCAAGGACGAGTACATGGCCGACATGGGCGTGCTCACGGCCAACGGCGACAAGATCTACCAGTACATGAACTTCGACCAGATCGAAGACTTCAAGGAAGTGGCCGACACCGTGCAGATGTAAGCACGCAGCCGGGCTGCGGCGGGTCGTTCCCGTCGCGGCGCCGCACGATGGCGCCGCAGGCTGCATGCCTGCGGCGCTTTTTTTCATGCGGCTTCGGCTCGAGGCACCGGCCCGGTCAGTCGTAAAGCGCGTTGATCCGCTCGACCACGTCGAACGGCAGACCCTCGTCATAACCTTCCGCGTCGTCGAGATCGACATACTCGCGGCCCTTCGTCGGCTGCAGCATCAGCGCCGGCACCGGCCGAGCAACCGGTACGTCCGGATAATCGTTCGGGCCCGCGCCTTCGAAGTCATGCGGATCGAACCAGATCCCGTGATCGGCGTAATAGCCTTCGGCGTAGCGCCGTTCGATTTCACGCAGCAGCCGGAACGTGTCCAGTTGATACGACGCGTCGCCCAGATCGCTTTCGTTCGCGTACTGGACAAACCACGCGGCGCCGAGATTCCAGTAGATCAGCAGCGCGGTCGCGTGATCGACGTTGCGGTTGTCGAGCAGCCAGCGCAGCGCGTGTCCGTTGCCGTCGTAATTGGAGCGCGCGGCGAACCGGTGCCATTGCTCGGGCGTCGCACCCTCGAGCCAGGTCCGGACGATGTCCCACACTTTCTGTTCGATTTCGGAATCATCCATGCAGGGTCTCCTTGCGAATGACGGATGGTGGGAAGTTCTGAATATTCGACGGTTTCGGCGCTGCGTCGGCGGCGCTCACGCGCCGTCGCCGCCCGGCTCGCGACGGATCACCAGCTCGTTGAAGCCGGTGCCCGCATCGGGTTCGCGAGCGAAACGATGCGCGGGCAGCAGCGCGAGCAGGATCTCGGCGGTCGTGCGCACCACGCAGCCGCTCGCCACATGGCCGCCCGACACGCGGCCGCTCGCATCGGATACGGACATGTGCAGGTGCGCGCCGTCCGGCGAGACCGAGCCGGCCAGCGTCAGGATTTCGAGGTCGCCGCGCAGTTCGGTCGGCAGGTCGGCGCCGGCAAAGCGCAACTGCGCGACGCTCAGGCTGCCGATGCCCTGGATCACGAATGCCGCGTGCGATGCGTGCGAACGCAACGCTTCCTCGATGGATGCGCGCAGATCGTCGCCGGGAGAAAGACGCAGGGGATGGGCTTGCATGGTCGAGAACCCGCTGGTGGATCGTGGTGTCGACAAAGAGTACGTTCGCCCCGTGAATCCGGCAAGTCACCCGCACCCGGGGAAATCGCCCTCGCCTCGCTGCAACGCGCAGGCAACACCCGCGGGCATCATCCCGTAAAACGCTCGCTCGCGAACTGCGCATCCGGCACGCCCGCCACGATGGCCGCGTCCCTCACACCCTGCACGAGCGGCGGCGGCCCGCACACGTAGATGTCCGGCAGCGCACCGGCCTGCGCGAGCGCCGCGCGCAACGCGTCGACCGGCGTGCCGCGAAATCCGGCCCACTCCCCACCCGGCCGCCATACGCACAGATCGACCCGCAATTGCGGCAGGTCGGTCTGCAAACGCGCAAGCTCGTCGAGCATGAACAGTTCGTTTTCCTGATTGACGCCGAAGAACAGTCGCGCGTCGATCATCTCCTGATACTCGGCCATGCGTCGCAACATCGACAGGATCGGCGCGAGCCCCGTGCCGCCCGCAACGAACCAGCGCGGCCGCAGGCTGTCCGCGAACAGCCCGAAACCGCCCATCGGCACGCGGACCGTCAGCGGATCGCCCGGCCGTGCGCGCTCGCGCAGGTACGTCGAGAACCAGCCATCCGGCCGCAGCCGGATCAGGAACTCGAGGCGGCCGTCCCAGTTGCTCGTGTTCGCGAGCGAATACGGGCGGCGCAAACCGCTGCCCGGCACCTCGAGCTCGGCGAACTGACCCGGCTCGAACTCCACGGCCGAGCCGAATGTGTCGTCGGGCTCGACTTGCAACGCGACGCGCATCGTGTCGGCGGCGATCGTGTCGAGCGTCGCGATCCGTGCAGTGCGCACCGGCACCGGATGCAGCAGCACCTTGGTCCGGTCGTACGGTGCGGCGACCCGCAGATCGCCGCGCGGCGTGGTCCGGCACAACAGGACCGCGCCGCGTTGGCCGACCGGCAGCACGCCGGCGCTGTCGGCCTGCATCTCGTACGCACCGTCGACGACGGTCGCCTGGCACGCGCCGCAGCTTCCGCGCCGGCACTGCGACGGCAGCGTGATGCCTGCGTCGGCCGCCGCCGCGAGCAAATCCTGTTCGGCGTCGCAGCCGAAGCCGAACCGTTCGCCGTCGCGCGTCGTGATCTCGATCCGATAAGTCATCGAACGATCCCGCTCACGCGGCCTTGCGCGCCAGCGACGCGGCAAGGTCGGCACCGGCGTCGCCGATCGGCTGGATGCCGAACTGCTCGACCAGCACCGCGAGCACGCCCGGCGTGACGAACGCCGGCAGCGTCGGCCCGAGACGGATGTTGCGCAGGCCGAGCGCGAGCAGCGTCAGCAGCACGGCCGCCGCCTTCTGCTCGAACCACGAGATCACGAGCGACAGCGGCAGGTCGTTCACGCCGCAATCGAACGCGTCCGCGAGCGCCGTTGCGATCCGGATCGCCGAATAGCTGTCGTTGCACTGCCCGACGTCGAGCAGCCGCGGAATGCCGCCGATATCGCCGAACGCGTGCCGGTTGAACCGGTACTTGTTGCAGCCGAGCGTCATCACGACCGTGTCGTCGGGCGCCTGCTCCGCGAACTCGGTGTAGTAGTTGCGGCCCGGCGCCGCGCCGTCGCAGCCGCCGATCAGGAAGAAATGGCGGATCTGCCCGGCCTTGACCGCGTCGATGACCTGGTCCGCGACGCCGAGCACCGCATGCCGGCCGAACCCGACCGTGATCGTCTCTTCCGGCGCCGTGGCCGGGAAACCGGGCAGCGCCTGCGCGGCGCGCATCAGCGTGGAGAAATCGTGATGCTCGAGATGGCGCACACCCGGCCAGCCGACCGGCCCCGTCGTGAAGATGCGCTGCCGGTATTGCGGCATCGGCTCGATGATGCAGTTGGACGTCATCAGGATCGGCCCGGGGAAATGCGCGAAGTCGCTCTGCTGGTCCTGCCACGCCCCGCCGTAGTTGCCGACCAGGTGCGGAAATGCGTTGAGCGTCGGGTACGCGTGGGCCGGCAACATTTCGCCGTGCGTGTACACGTGAATGCCCGTGCCGGCCGTCTGTTCGAGCAGCGCGTGCAGATCGCCGAGATCGTGGCCCGACACGAGGATCGCCTTGCCCGTCACCGGCGACACGCGCACGGCGGTCGGCTGCTGCGCGCCGAAACGGCCGGTGTTCGCGCTGTCGAGCAGTTCCATCACCGTCAGGTTCAACCGGCCGAGATCGAGCGCCTGTGTGAGCAGTGCGTTGACGTCGTCGGGCTCGCTCGCGAGAAACGCGAGCGCCGCCTCGATACCCTCGTAGATGTCGTCGCGCTCGTAACCGAGCACCCGCGCATGATGCGCGTATGCGCACACGCCCTTCAGCCCGTACAGCACCAGCGCGCGCAGGCCGACGATATCTGCGCCCACCTTGTCGAGGCCCGTGTCGATGCCGACGGTCGCGGCCTGTTCCAGCAGGCCGGCGAGATCGCCCGCCGGCTGCCACGTCGCCGGCCCCTGCGGCGCAGGAACGGCCGCTCCAGCCGCCCGTGCGTTGGCTTCGCACGCGGCCTTCACGCGGTCGCGCGTCTGCGCCGCGTCGCGCAGCAGCGCGACGAAGCGTGCCGCATGGAAATTCACGTTGGTCAGGGTCGTGAACATCGCGTACAGCACGAACCGGTCGGCATCGCGATCGGGCTCGCCCGCGGCGCGCGCGATCGCGCCGTATTGCGCGATGCCCTTCACCGCATGGACCAGCAGGTCCTGCAGATCGGCCGTCGTGGCATCCTTGCCGCAGTTGCCCTTCGCCGACGCGCAGCCGGGCCGCGCGCCAGTCCGGTCGGTCTGTTCGCATTGGTAGCAAAACACGGTGCTCTCCTTTCTCGATCATGGGGGCGCGGGTCGGCGCACACGACGGCGGAACGCGGGTTCCTTGCCGCCGGACGTCTCGCCCGCTTCAAGATGCGTTTCTTATGCATCTTTTTCATGATGTTTCGGCACGCCTTTCGCCACCGTGATGCAGATCAAGAAACGGGACGCTCGCGGGTGAGGCAACTTGTCGCTATCGCTACCCGCCGGGTTCGGACGCGTCGTCGGCCTCCGCGCCTTCGATGCCCCAGTCGCCGTATCGATACCAGTCGTCGCCGAGCAGTTCGCTCGGGTGCTGGGTGCGGCTGGAGCCGTTGCCGCAGCGCATCGCGTGTGTCGGGCAATAGTTGTCGCATCCCCAGCAGATCCTCTCCGGATGCATGGGATGCAGGGGAAATTTCTTGGCCATCGCGCGTCGTCTTCCCGGTGTGGTTTGATCCGCTACCGCTCGACTCTAGTTCACCGGCGCACGCGGGCCATGCGGCATTCATTCGCACTGGCCGCATCGCATCAGCTAGGCACGCCGATGCGATTGGTCTAGTCTGCACGGTATTCCGCGACGCGAGCCGCTCCACCCGGCCACCTTTCGATGACCGCCACTCCGAACCGACTTTCCCGCCTGCGCGGCGGCCTGCTTGGCCTGCTGATCGGCGACGCGCTGGGCGTGCCGTACGAATTCCACGACGCCGCATCGATCCCGCCGCCCGCCATGATCGACATGACGCCGCCGCCCGGCTTTGCACGCGCGCACGACGGCGTACCGCCCGGCACCTGGAGCGACGACGGCGCGCAGGCGCTCGCGCTGCTCGACGCGCTGTTGCACGACCGCGACCTGAATCTCGACACGTTGGCCGACAACCTGCAGGACTGGTTTCATCGCGGCGCATTCACGCCGGACGGCCGTGTGTTCGACGTCGGCCTGCAGACGCAGCGTGCGTTCCACGCGCTGGCGGCCGGCGCGGCACCGGCAACCGCCGGGCCTGATGACGAGCGCGACAACGGCAACGGCTCGCTGATGCGCTGCTTTCCCGTGGTCATGATTGCCGCGTCACGCGACGAAGCGATCGGGCTCGCACGCAAGCAGAGCGTCGTCACGCACGGCCACGTGCGCTCGCAGCTTTGCTGCGCGCTTTATAGCCTGACGGCGTTGGGGATCGTCGAGGGCCAGCCGGCGCCCGATGCGGTGCGCGCGGCTGAAGACGAACTGCTGGCGCGCTACGCAGGCACGGCCGACGAGATCGAGCTGAAGATCGTGCTCGACGGCCGCTTCGATGCGCCGCAAGGGTCCGGTTATGTGGTCGACAGCTTCTGGTCATCGATCCACTGCCTGCTGTCGACGGGCAGCTACGAAGACTGCGTGAAGCGCGCGATCGCGCTCGGCAACGACACGGATACGACGGCTGCGATCGCCGGCAGCCTCGCCGGTGCGCTGTATGGCGAGCAGGCGTTGCCGGATCGGTGGGTCGCGATACTGCGCGGGAAAGCAATGGTCGAGGGCTGGCTCGCGAGACTGTGAGCGACCGGCACCGGCCCCGCCGCGTCACCCGCGGCGATCGCTCGCGAGCAAACCGTACAGCGCGCTGTCCGACACTTCATCGCCGACAATCCAGCGTTCGCGCAGCAGCCCTTCCCGCGCGAAGCCCAGCCGTTCGAGCAGCCGCGCCGACGCCGCGTTGCGCGGATCGATATCGGCTTCGAGCCGGTTCAGCCGCAACGTGTCGAACGCATGATCGATCATGGCGGACGTCGCCTCGCGCATATATCCGCCGCTCCAGTACTTGCGCCGCAGGCTGAAGCCGATCTCGGCACGGCGGCATTGCTCGTTCGCATGGAACAGCACGCATTCGCCGAGCGTTTCGCCGGATTCCCGCAGTTCGAGCACGCAGATCAGATCCTGCCCGCTGGCGGACGTCGTCAGGTTGCGTCCAACGCGCTCCGTTGCCTGCTCGATATGCGTCATCGGCGAGAACGAGAAATAGCGCATCGCTTCGGCATCCGACCAGAGATCGAACAGTGCGTGCGCATCGGCTTCGCGAAGCGGACGCAGAAGAAGACGCGGCGTATCGAGCGTGACGGGTTCGAACATGGGCATGGCAGCGGCAGCGATCGGGAACATGGACGCTGGATTAGAACATGCCTAACGCCAAACGCAAAAAGGCCCGGACATCGTCCGGGCCATTTCATCTCATCCGCCGCTATCGGCTGCGCTTATGCCTCAAGCGCCTCGAGCACCTTCCCCTTCGTCTCGATCCCGACGAAGTGCACGGTCACTGCGGCGATCAGCGGCACGACGCCGATCAGGTAAAACGCCGGTGCGAGGTTCCCGCCGATGATCGCGTGCGGCACGACCATCGGCGCGACGAACGATGCGATCTTCAACCACGCGCTGCCGAGCCCGCAGCCCGACGCGCGGATGCTCGTCGGATACTGTTCCGGCGTATAGACGTACGCGGTAATGAACCCCGACGCCATCAACCCGAGCGACAGCGAACAGAAGATCGCGACGACATACACCGACGACGCGTGATAAATGCCCGCGAACGCCAGCGACAGCGCGCACAGCACGAACGACCACACGATCACCGGCTTGCGGCCGAGCTTGTCGACGAGCAGCGCCGACGCCAGCGAACCGAGCACGCCCATCACCGAGCCGATCACCGCGAGGTTCAGCGCGAGTTGCAGCGGCGCATGATAGAAGTTCTTGTAGATCGTCGGCAGCCACGTCGACAACCCGTACTGGATGAACCCGCAGGTCGCCCACAACGTCGCCACCGCGAGCGTGCGCTTGCGATACGCGGCGCTGAACAGGTCGCTCATCTTGCGCTTCGGATGCTGGCGCACCATCTCGTCGAACGCGGCCACCTGCGTGACCGGCGGCAGCTCGCCGCGCACCGACGCTTCGAACACGCTCGTTGCGCGCCCGGCTTCCGCGAGCCGCCCGCGCGATGCGAGCCAGCGCGGCGATTCCGGCACGAGACGCGTGAGCACGAGCGACAGGATCAGCGGCAGCCCGCCGACGAAGTACATGATTTCCCAGCCGAAGCGCGGCACGAGCCACGCGCCGAGCGCCATCGACACGAGCAGGCCGATCGGGAACACAATCTCGTACAGCAGCACGAAGCGGCCACGGCCATGCGCGCGCGTGATCTCGTTGATGTACGTCGCGGCGACCGGCAGCTCGCCGCCCAGCCCGAGCCCCTGCAGGATCCGCAGCAGCACGAAGATCTCGAAGGTCGGCGCGAAGCCGCATGCGATGCTCGTGATGCCGATCACGGCCGAGCTCCACGCGATCGCCTTCACGCGGCCATGCTTCTCGGCCAGCGCGGGAAACAGGAATGCGCCGATCAGCTGGCCGATCGCGCCGGACGCGATCAGCATGCCGATCTGCGTCGGCGACAGCCCCCATTTGTGAATCAGCAGCGGCAGCGTCGCCGCGATCGTGATCACGTCGAAGCCGTCGAAGAACGTCGCGGTGCCGATCAGCACGCGCGCGCGGATCTGCATCGCGTTGGCCGGAAGCCGCTCGAGCCGCGCGATGATCGCGCCGGGCGTGGAGGCGGCAGCTTCCATCGTGGCGCGACCGGCCACGACGTTGTCGAAAGTGCTCATGCGGGGTGTCTCCGTAGTCTCTCTGCCCGGTCAGGCAAGCGCTTTGGTCGTGTCTGCCAGGGCTTCCGTATCCACTGCCCGGCCCTGGTTCATCCACTTGCGCGCGAGCTTCAGCTCGCGTGCGTTGTTCACGGCGATGACACCTCTCACATGCCCGTCGCCAAGGAAAAACAGCGTCGCGCGGCGCGCGGCGAGTTCGCCGCGCACGACGAGCTGTGCATCGGCCGGCAGATCGCCCAGGATCTGCAGGTTCACGTCGTACTGATCGGACCAGAACCACGGAATCTCCGCGTACGGCGCGCGCACGCCGAGCACGGCTTTCGCGGCCGCGATCGCCTGGTTCTGCGCGTTGGCCCACGATTCGAGCCGCACGCGCCGCTTCAGCCAGCCGTTGTGATGGTTCGCGACGTCGCCGCACGCGAAGATCGCCGGGTCGCTGGTCGCGCCGAATTCATCGATGACGATGCCGTCGTCGACGGCCAGCCCCGCGTCGCTCGCGAGCGACGCATTCAGCGCGAGGCCGATGCCGGCCACCGCGAAATCGGCGTCGATCGTCGTGCCGTCAGCCAGCGTCGCACGCACCTTCGATGCGTCGCCCGGCTGCGCGTCGAGCGACGCGAGCGCCGCGCCGAGACGCACGTCGACGCCGTTCGAGCGATGCAGGTCAAGCAGGAAATCCGACACGATCTGCGGCACCGAGCGGCCGCACAGCCGCGGCGCGCCTTCCACCACGACCGCCTCGATGCCGAGCTTGCGCGCGGTCGCCGCGACTTCGAGACCGATCCAGCCGCCGCCGATCACGAGCACGCGTCGGCTGGCGCGCAGTTTCTCGCCAAGCGCGGCCGCTTCGTCGAGCGTGCGCAGGTAGTGCAGGTTCGGCGTCTTCACGATCGCGTCCGGCAGGCGGCGCGACGTGCCGCCGGTCGCGATCACGAGCCGGTCGTATGCGATCTCGCGGCCGCTGGCGGTGGTCACCACGCGGCGCGCGCGGTCGATCGATGCCGCGCGTTCCGGCTGCCACGCCTCGACGTTCAGCGCGTCGAATTCGTCGGGACGCACGACGCGCACGGTTTCGATATCGGCATCGCCGGCCAGCACGGCCTTCGACAGCGGCGGACGCTCGTACGGCAGGTGCGCCTCGTCGGCGATCATCACGAGGCGACCCGCGTAGCCTTCCGCGCGCAACGTCTTCAGCACCCAGCCGGCGGCCTGGCCGCCGCCGATCACGACGACCGTGCCGGGTGCGGGCTGCGCGGACGTGTTCGCTTCGGTCATGATTTGCGCTCCGTCATGAACTTGCCTTCCGGCGCCTTCGCGTTCTTCTGCCGGCGCGTGTTGCCGTCGAGGCCACCGTCGACGGCCCACTCGGCGAACACGGTCGGGCCCGGCTCGAATTCGCGCGGCTGCCATTCGGGCGTCAGGACGTCCTCATCCGCGTAGTACTCGATCAGGCCGCCGGCCGGATTCTGGAAATACCAGAAGTACGCGGACGACACGGGGTGACGGCCCGGGCCGAGTTGCGTCTCCCAGCCGCAGCGGTCGATATGCATGCCGCCGCCGAACACTTCATGGATATCGCGCACGGTGAACGCGACGTGGTTCAGGCCGCGTTTGCCGTTCGGCAACGCGAGCAGGAACAGGTCGTGGTGGCCGCCGTGCGGCGCGCAGCGCATGAATGCACCGCGGCCCGGGTAGCGGTCCGACGTCTCGAAACCGAGCAGCTCGTGATAGAACTTTTCCTGTGCGTCGAGGCAGTTCGTGAAGAACACGACATGCCCGACCTCGACCGGCTCCGCGCGTGCATAGATCGGGCTCGGCTCGTCGACGCGCAGCGTCTGGCCCCACACGTTCGATGGCGAGCCGGTGATGTCGAGCGTGCGCTTGCGCGTGACCTCGACACGGATCGCCATCCCGTTCGGGTCGGTGCAGCCGAGCGCATCCTTCCGTGCGTAAAAGCCGGGCTGGCCGGCGAACTTGCCGCGCAGCGCGTCGAGTTCCTGCTGCGTCGCGACGCCCCACGTGACTTCACGCACCGTCGGGCCCGCTTCGAACGCGGGCGGCAGCGCCGGATCGTCAGCCTTGACGACCAGCACGGTGCAGCCGTTCATCGTCTCGAAGCGTACTTGCGTGTCGTCGTGCTCGACTTCCTTCAGCCCCCAGTCGGCGAAAAAGCGCCGGCAGGTGGCGAGATCGTCGACACCGTACGTGATCTGCTCGATTCCCAGAATGCTCATTGCGTTTTTCCCCTTCGCTCAGTTCGCCCACGGCAGCGGCGCGTCGTTCAAGCCCCAGTAGAGGCTCTTCTGCTGCATGTACTCGCGGATGCCGAGACGCCCCTTCTCGCGGCCCATCCCGCTCTCCTTCCAGCCCGAGAACGGCGTGGAGATCGAGAACAGCTTGTATGTGTTGATCCAGACGGTGCCCGTCTCCAGCGCACGCGCGATGCGCCACGCACGCTTGTAGTCGCGCGTCCAGATGCCGGCGGCAAGGCCGAACACGCTGTCGTTCGCCTGCCGGATCAACGACGCTTCATCGTCGAACGGCATCGCGACGAGCACGGGCCCGAAGATTTCTTCCTGGCAGATGCGCGCGCTGTTCGGCAAGCCTTCGAGAATCGTCGGCTGATAGAAGAAGCCGTTCTCGCGCCCGTCGCCCGACGGCCGCTCGCCGCCGCACAACAACCGGCCGCCTTCTTCCAGGCCGAGTGCGACGTAACGTTCGACCGATTCGCGGTGCTTCGCGGTGATCAGCGGCCCCATCTGCGTATCGGGCCGCGTCGGGTCACCGACGCGCAGCTTGCGTGCGCCCGCAACCAGGCGCTGCATGAATTCGTCGTACACCGCGCGCTGCACGAACAGCCGCGAACCGGCGATGCACGCTTCGCCCGACGAGCTGAAGATGCCGTACAGCACGCCGTTGACCGCGTGATCGAGATCGGCGTCGTCGCACACGATCGTCGGCGACTTGCCGCCGAGTTCGAGCGACACGGGCATCAGCTTTTCCGCCGCGATGCGTGCGATGCCGCGGCCCACTTCGGTGCCGCCGGTAAACGACACCTTCTTCACGAGCGGATGACGCACGAGCACGTCGCCGATCACCGAACCCTTGCCGGGCAGCACGCTCAACACGCCCTTCGGCACGCCGGCTTCCTCGCAGATGCGCGCGAGCGCGAGCGACACGAGCGGCGTGACTTCGGCCGGCTTGAGCACTACCGCGTTGCCGCCCGCGAGCGCCGGCGCGAGCTTCTGCGCGTCGGACGCGATCGGCGAATTCCACGGCGTGATCGCCGCGATCACGCCGATCGGCTCGTACACGCTCATCGTCAGGTAGTCGCCGCGCGACGGCGTCAGCTCCTCGTCGAGCGTTTCGAGGCAGGCCGCGAAATAGCGGAACGTGTTCGCGGCGCTGGCCACCAGCACGCGGGTCTCGCCGATCGGCTTGCCGTTGTCGCGACGCTGCAGGTTCGCGAGCGCCTCGTGGCGCTGCATGACGAGATCCGCGATGCGGTACAGCACCTGTGCGCGCTGGTGCGGCTTCAGCCCGGCCCAGTCGGCGCGGCGCCATGCGGCATCGGCGGCCTCGACGGCTTCGGCCGCGTCTTCCGCGTTCGCGGTCGACACTTCCATGTTCAGCGACTGGTCGGCCGGATAGATGCTCGCGTAAGGCGCGCCACGGCCGCGCCGCCATTCGCCGCCGATCAGGATGTTGCCGTCGGGTACGAGGCTCGTATCGAAAGGAGTCATGTCACAAGTCCCACAAATCTGTCTCTGCACAGCCGCCCTCGCCGTGGCGCGGGCGGACGCTTGGTGGCCCGTCAGATCACGCAGCGAGCCGCGCGGTTGCGCAGCGCGCGGATCGCGCTGTACGCCGTCAGCGCGGACGTCTTCGGGTTGTCCGGCAGCGGCTTGCCGCTCATTTCGAGCGACATCTCGCCGAATGCGCCGCGCGCGGTAATGCGGTGCACGTTGCGCTCGACGGCCGGATCGGCGATCAGGCGCACGCGCGTCGCGTCGAGGCCGAGGCCCGCCAGCGCGACGGTCGCCGCGACGTTGGCGTTCTTCGGATACAACCGCGCGGCGTCGCGCGCGGTGCCTTCGAAGATCACCTTTTCCTCGGTCATCGCGCGCAGGTCGCACAATTCCTCGGCCGGCGTGCCGAGCCAGCCGAGCGGCGGCTTGCGGCCGACGTACAGCACTTCGTCGAGGCCGCCCTGCTGCGCGGAAGCCAGCGCATCGATGCCGCCGATCGCGCCGGACAGCAGCGTCACCGTCGCGTTGCCTTCGTCAGCCGCCCGCGACAGCACGTCGAGCAGCGCGAGATCGGACAGCGCGCCGATCGACGCGACCGCGCAGTCGGTGCCGGCCCTCAGCAGCGGCACGACGTGATCGACGAGCGCACTGTGGCCCGCGCATTCGAGCGCGAACTCGGGGCGACGGGCCAGTGCGTCGACCGACGACACGACCTCGACCGCACTGCCGAGCACGCCCTGCACCGCCGCGCGCTGGTGTTCCGGCACGATCACGTGCGCGATGCGCAGCGACGCATCGTGCTCGACCGCGTGGTACACGGCCGCGCCGATCGCACCGAAGCCGATCATCACGACGTCGACGGGTGCGTGCGCGTTACGCATACTGGCGCTCCGTGGGCGCTTCCTTCTTCACCGGCGGGCCTGCGAACTGCGATGCGAACGAGCCGACCGACAGCATGTCGACTTCGACCATCACCGGGCCTTCCTTCGCCATCCCTTCGCGCACGATCGCTTCGGCCTGGTCGAGCGACGTGATCCGGTAATGCGTGAGGCCGAAGCTCGCGCAGAACTGCGCGAAATCGGGCTGGTGCAATTGCACGAAGCAGCGGCGGCCGCCGTAGTGCGCGTCCTGGATGTTGCGGATCACGCCGTAGCACTGATCGTTCATCAGCACGATCATCACGTTCGCGTTTTCCTGCACGGCCGTCACGAGCTCGCCGACGTTGACCATCAGGCCGCCGTCGCCGACGAGGCAGACCGTCTTCGCCGCCGCGCCCGCCAGCGCCGCGCCGATGCCCATCTGAATCCCCTGGCCGATACCGCCGCCCAGCGCATGCACGCCCGCACGCGGCTCGAAGATCTGCAGCAGGCGGTTGCCCCACGTGCTGTTCGAGATCGTCACGTCGCGCACCCAGTTGTAGTCGCGGCCGACGGCGCCCTGCAGCGTATCGACGAGCTGCTTGTACGGCCCGAGGCCCTTCGCCACGTCGGTCACCGCCTGATCGCGCGCCGCCGCGAGATCGGCCGCGAACTGCGGATCGACCGACAGGCGGCCCTCGAGGCGGTCGGCCAGCTCGGCCAGCACGCGCTTCGAATCGCCGTGCACGAACAACTCGTTGCGATAACCGCGGTTGTCGGCAAGCGCGTCGGCATCGACGCGGAACAGCGGCTGCGGCAGCGCGAGCTTGTATTTCAGCGTCTCGTTGCCGCGCAGGCGCGAGCCGACGACGACGAGTGCGTCGCAGGTCTTGTAGAACGCTTCGACGGACGCGTGCACGTTGAACGCGCCGAGCGTCGCCGGGTGATCCTCGGGCAGCACGCCGCGGCCCTGCACGCTCGTCACGACGACGAAACCGAGCTTCACGAGGCGTTCGACTTCCTCGCGTGCGTGACGCGCGCCGCCGCCGAGCCACAGCAGCGGGCGGCGCTTGGCCGCGAGCGCATCGGCGAGCTTTGCGACGCGCGCTTCGTCGTGCTCGCGCACCGTGACGTGCGCCGGAGCAAGGTCTTCCGGCCATTCGATTTCGGCAGCCTGGATGTCGATCGGAATCTCGACCGACACGGGGCCGGTCGGCGCGGTCTGCGCGATGCGCACGGCTTCGCGGATCGTCGGCAGCACGGTTTCGACCGTACGCACGCGGAACGCGGCCTTCGAGATCGCGTCCAGCATCGTCAGCTGGTCGGGCGCTTCGTGGATGTACGCGAGATCCTGGTCGAGGTACGGCGTCTCGATCTGCCCCGTGATGTGCAGCATCGCGGTGCCGGCCGTCAGTGCCTCGACCATCGCGCCGGCCGCGTTGCCCGCCGCCGTGCCCGTGCTCGTGAATGCGACGCCGAGGCCGCCCGACACGCGGGCCAGGCCGTCGGCCATGTTCACCGCGCCGGCTTCGCCGCGCGCGCCGACATAGCGAATGTTGCCGCGCGAGTTGATCGCGTCGAGGATCGGCATGTTGTGGATCGAGATGACACCGAATGCGGTTTTCACGCCGCACTGCTCGAGAAAGGCGGCAATCAGCTCGCCAACCGTGGTTTTTTCAGACATGGCGTGCAAAGCCTCCAGAAACGTCGATATGGCTGCCCGTCGTGTAGGACGACAGATGCGTTGCGAGATAAAAAAGTGCCCAGGCGGCCTCGTCGGGCTTGCCGAAGCGATTCAACGGAATGTTCTTCTTGCGGGCGAGCGCGCCCGTCCACGCTTCCCAGCTTTCGCCGGGCTGCGCCTGCGTTTCGTAACGGCGGCGCCACTGGCCCGACTCGACGATGCCGATCAGGATCGAGTTCACGCGGATGCGCTGCGGCGCCAGTTCGGTCGCGAGCGACTTCACGAGGCTCAGCACGCCCGCGCGCGCCGACGACGTCGCGACCATGTGCGGCTCGGGCTGCAGCGCGAGCAGCGAATTCACGCACGTGATCGTCGGTGCCTGCGCGCCGCGCAGCAGCGGCAGGAACGCGCGCGTCGGGCGGATGATGCTGAAGTACTTCAGCTCGAGCTCTTCGCGCCATGCGTCGTCGGTCGTGTCGGCGAAGGTCGACACGCGACCCTGGCCTGCGTTGTTGACCAGCATGTCGGCACGGCCGAAGCGGGCGGACACTGCCTGCGCGAACGCGGCCACGTCGGCTTCGTCGAGCACGTTGCAGCGCTCGGCGAGCAGTTGCGCGTCGGAGTATTTTTCGCCGAGCGTTGCTTCGGCACGCGCAAGGCGGTCGCTGTCGCGGCCGCAGATCGCGACCGATGCGCCGGCCTGCAGGAACCGTTCGGCAGTCGCGAGGCCGATGCCGGACGAACCGCCCGTCACCACCGCAACCTGCCCGGTCAGATCGATCTGAATCATCGCAGTCCTAAAGCCTTCAGAAACGTGTGCTCGTCATCCGAGCGGTAATTGAGCCGCCGCGACAGTTCCGCCGCCGCGCGCTGCACCTTGTCGATCAACCCGTCGGCGATCAGCGCCGCGTCGATCTCCGGCCGCGGCACCGTCACCGTGATGCACGCGATGATCTTCTGCGTCTCGTTGCGTACCGGCGCCGTGACCACCGAGATGCCGCGCTCGAACGACGAATTGCTGACGCCGTAGCCGCGCAGCGCATCCTCGCGGATCACTTCGTACAGCGCGTCGACCGTCTCCGGCGTCGCGCTCGTCATCCGGTTCAGCGCGCGCTCCGGATACAGCGCGTGCAGTTCCTTCAGCGACAGGTCGCCCATCAGCACGTGGCCGTGCGTCGTCGCATACGCGGGCAAGCGCGTGCCGACGTTCACGCGGATCGAGCTGAACACCGGCGACTGGCTCTGCGCCTTCGCGACGAACACCACGTCGCGGCCGTCGCGGATCACGATGTGCGTCGTGAAGCCGGTCGCATCGCGCAGGCTTTCGATCACGGGCAGGCCGAGATCGGTCAGCTCCAGCGAGCTCAGGTATTCGAAGCCGAGCCGCAGCACGGCGATGCCGAGCTTGTAGTTGCGATCCTTGTCCGCGCGCTCGAGGAAACCGAGCGATTCGAGCGTCTGCAGCAGACGGAATACCGTCGTGCGCGGAATGCCGAGCCGCTTCGACAACTCGGGCGCGCCGAGCACGGGCTCGCGCGGCGAGAATTCGGCGAGAATCCGCAGCCCGCGTTCGAGGCCCGGCACCACGTAGCTGGCTTCCGCCTTCGCGTTCTCGGATTCGTGTTGTTGCAGCGGTTCGCTCATACCAGCCCTCGCTGCGTATCGCACTGACGGCAGAACGTGCCGATCAGTGCGGAATAAACGGCCGGCGCTTCCACGTAACCGGCGTGTCCTGCTTGCGGAATCACCTGCAGCCCGACCTGCGCGGCCGCAGCGATCCGCTCGCAGGCGGCGGGCGGCGTGATCGCGTCGTTCGCGCCGACGGCCACGGCCGTGCGGCCGCGAAAACCGGCGAGATCGGTCGCGAGATCGGCGTTCGCGAGCAGATGCGTGGCCTGCGCGTAGCCGGCCGGCACGATGCGCGCCATGTTCCAGCGCACCCACGCACGCGCATCCTCGCTCGCGAAACCCGACAGCATGTTGCCGCTGCGCTGCTCGGCGAGCCCTTCCGGGCCGAGTTCCGCGAGCATCGCGAGCCGCGCGTCGCGGCGCGATTCGCGCGTTTCGGCCGGGGCGCTGCCGTAGCCGCCCGCGGGCGAGACCAGCAGCAGGCCGGCGATCCGCGCGGGCATCGCACGGGCGAGACCGCCCGCGATGATCGCGCCGAGCGAATGACCGACCAGCACGCAGTGTTCGATGCCGAGTGCCTCGAGCCACGCGTTCAGCGACGCCGCGTAATCGGCGGCGGCCGGCGACGCGCCATGCACGGGCGTCGACACGCCGTAGCCGGGCGCATCCCACGCGAGCACGCGCCGCGATGCGCCGAGCGCGTCGAGCTGGCGTACCCACGATGCGGCGCCCGAGCCGATCCCGTGCAGCAGCACGACCGGAAGCGCGCGGCCCGCATGCTGCGCGCCGGCCTCGCGATAACCGATCGTGCCCGCCGCGCCGGCCGCGCAACGCTGCTCGGGAAACTGCCCGAGCAGCGCGGCGAACGCCGCGGTGCGGTCGCGTTCACGTTTGTCGATGACACTCATTGCTTCACCCGCCCCGGCTCAACGCTTGATCTTCGCCAGCGGCGAATCGGGCGGATAGGTCGGCGTGATCGGCTTCGACGAACCGAGCATCACGCACATCAGCGCGTCTTCCTCGCCGATGTTGATTTCCGTGCGATACACGCCCGGCGGCACCGAGATCAGGTCGCGCTCGCCGAGGATCGCTTCCCACGTCTGCCCGTCGCGCTCGCAGATCACCTTCATCTTGCCGCGCAGCACGAAGAAGATTTCCTCGACGTCGATGTGGATGTGGCTCGGGCCGATGTTGCCGGCCGGGATGACCATCGTCGAGAACGTGAAGTTGCCGGCCGGCACCGTGTTGACGTCCTTCGCGACGCCCGTGCCGCCCGTGCCGACATAACGCATCTGCGCGCGGCGGTACTTCGGGTCGTAGTCGGCCTGGAACTTCAGCGCGTCCCAGTCGTAGCGCCGCGTCGCATAACGCGCCACGCGCCCTTCCATCCAGTCTTCAAAGCTTGCGCCTTCCGGCTGGTCCCACGACTTGCGATCGAGATCGGCGTCCGCCATCGTCCTCTCCTTCATTCAGAGTGAAAACATCAATTCATTACGAAGCCGCCGTTCACCGGCAGCAGTTGGCCCGTCACGAAGCGCGCGCCGTCCGACAGCAGGAACAGCACGGGGCCCGTCACGTCGTCCGGCACCTGCGCGCGTGTCAGCGCGCGGCCCTGCATGTAGAACGCATGGCGCTCGGCCGGCACGTAGGCGGTTGCCTCGACTTCGGTCAGCCCCGGCGCGATCGCGTTGACCGTCACGCCGTGCACGCCGAACTCGCGTGCCTGCGCATGCGTCATCGCGATCACCGCGCCCTTGCTCGCGACGTACGCGAGCAGCCTCGGCGCGCCCCACAACGCGGTGTCCGATGCGAGGTTCACGATCGCGCCGCGACCCGACTGCGCGAGGTGCGGCAGCGCTGCATTGCTGACGAGCCACACGCCGCGCACGTTCACGTTCATCACGGCGTCCCAGGTCGACACGTCCAGCTCCGTCGACAGCTTGCCGCCCGAGTTCGTGATTGCCGCGTTGTTGATCAGCGCGTCGATGCCGCCCAGCGCCGCCGCGCCCTGCGCGACGAAGGCGTCGACGCTCGCCGGATCGGCCAGGTCGAGCGCGAAGAAAAACGCGGCATGACCGGCTTGCGTAAGCTCCTCGGCAAGCGCGCGGCCTTCGTCGACCAGCACGTCGCCGAACGCGACCTGCGCACCCGCCGCGACGAGCGCCTTCACGAACGCCGCACCAAGACCGCGCGCGCCGCCCGTGACGAGCACGCGGCGCCCCGCGAGCGACACGACCGGAGCGCGCTCAGCCATTCGCGGGCTCCGAAGCGGCCTGCGCCGCGCGATGCGCGTCGAGCGCGGACAGATGTTCCTGCGCGCGTTGGCGCAGCATCCGGCGCACCCGCGTGACGCCGATGTCGTGCTGGTACAGGTATTCGTGATCGCGTGCCTGCGGCGCGAGGCTTTCGAGGACGTAGCGGTCCTGTTCGAGCACGTCCCAGTGCAAGCCTTCGAGGCGGTTGCGGTACATGAAGCGCCACACGTCGCGCTGCCAGCCGTCGACCTTGCGCGTGCGCCAGAAGTAGACCTGGCAGTTGTCGCCGTCGACCGGCGTCGCGAAGCCGATGATCCCGAAGTTGCCGCCCGGGCCGAACTTCTGCTTGTACGGAATCGCGAGGCGCATCCACAGGCAGCCCGTTTCGCCGAGTTCGACCCAGTCGAAATTCACGTCGCGCTGGCCGATCTTCTCGAACATCAGGCCCGTTTCCGTCTTGCGCACGCGCATGTCGGCCTGCTTGTCGCCTTCGGCCATCGAGTGCGACGTCGCATGCAGGTACGCGCCGTGCATCGGGTCCATCACGTTGTCGATCGCGTACTGGTAATTGCACTTCCAGTTCGACACGCACAGGAAGTGCGCGTATTCGTCGGCGACCAGTTCCTCGGGCAGGTTCAGCGGCGCCGGCTCGCCGTGCGCTTCATCGCCGAACCACAGGAAGATCGCGCCGGCCTTCTCTTCGACCGGATACGACTTCACGCACTTCGTGCCTTCGAGCGGACAGTTCGACACGGCCGGAACGCGATTGACCGTGCCGCCGCCGTCGACTTCGATGCCGTGATACCAGCAGGCGATGTTGCCGCCGAGGTTCCAGCCGAGCGACAGGCGCGCGCCGCGGTGCGGGCAGCGATCTTCCAGCGCGTGGACCTTGCCCTCGTGATCGCGCCACAGCACGATCTGCTCGGACAGGCGCGTGAGGCCGACGGGCGCGTTCGACACCTGCCAGCTCGGCGCGACGGGATACCAGTAGTTCTTGATGCCGCGGTCGAGATAGTCACGGACCGGGTCGTGTTGGACTGCATGTTGTACGGGGGACGTCATCAGTGTGCTCCGGATGCGGTTGTCGTCGGGTCGGCGGTCACGCGCTCGGCGCGGTCATTCCGCGAGCGAGGCCAGTTCGGCGCGGAAGCGCTCGGGGGTCCACGTCTTGCCGTCCGGCGCGCGGAAACCGATGCGGTTCAGGCCCGCGACGACATCGTCCAGCTCGGTCGCGCCGGCTTCGAACACGCGTTCGAGCGCATCGCCGAAGTCGTTCTCGTACTGGGTCGGCTCGGCCTTGCGGTTCTGCCAGATCCGGTTCTCGACCTGACCGGGGATCTCGATCTGCCCCTTGCCCGCGACGTTGTTCGGCTGCGGCGCCACCCACGGCTTCAGGAAGGGATTGAAGTTGACGGTCGCTTCTTTCATGTCATTCCACCTTGATCTGGATTTCCTCGCCGGCGAGGCGCACCGCGTACTGCTTCAGCGCGCGTCCGCCCGGACCCTTCAGGCATTCGCCCGTCTTGATGTCGAACACGGCCTCGTGCAGCGGGCATTCGACCGTGCCTTCGTCGACGAACCCCTGCGTGAGCAGCGCGTACGCATGCGGGCACACGTTCTCGAGCGCATACACGTCGTCGCCGACGCGGTAGATCCCGATTTCGACGCCGTCGGTCCGTTTGAACTCGATCGGCGTGTCTTCCGACAGCGCGCCGGCGTGTCCGGCGCAAATCCATTGTTCAGACATCTCACACCCTTCCTTCTGATCGACTCTCGGTTTGCTTCTCTTTTGTTCCATATTAGGAACGTCAGTTTATGGATGGTGATTATAGGAGCGACTTTCCACGAGTAAAACAAAAAGCTGCATGCCCTAGGGAAAACACCGACCGCCGGGTCGATCATTGCTTCCGCCTACCCCATCAAATGTAAATTTTTGTTGTGTGGCGGGGAGTTATGCCCTTTTTGTGGGCGTCTCGCACCGGTGTCGGGCGGCGTCCGGGAACCCATCCGTCCCGAAAAATTTATTTTTGATCACGCGCATGACGCCTCTATACTCCATTCCATCAGAGGCACACTGTTCCTTATATGGAACATACAAAATGCCCACCCGGCGGTGGAACACGCGCGACGGCCGGCCGTCACCGCGCATGCCGCCACGGCACGTTTTCATCAGGTTGGAGAGTCAGGAGATCAAATGGTCAAGCATGCGGTAGCAGCAGCAGTCATCGGATTGGGCGCCGTGTCCGGCGCGTGGGCGCAGAGCAGCGTGGTGCTGTACGGCAGCCTGGACGCAGGCGTCGCGTACGTGAACAACGTCGGCGGCCACGCGAAGTGGGCGATGATCCAGGGCAACACGCAGCCCGATCGCTGGGGCCTGAAGGGCAAGGAAGACCTCGGCGACGGCCTGTCGGCGATCTTCCAGCTCGAAAACGGCTTCTATACGAACAACGGCCAGTTCGCGACCGCGAACACGATCTGGAACCGCGCGGCGTTCGTCGGCCTCAGTTCGGAGCGCTACGGCACGCTGACGCTCGGCCGCCAGACGCCGCTGTCGTTCGACTATCTGGATCCGCTCAGCACGGCCTACCTCGCGATGAGCTGGTACGCGTTCCACCCCGGCAACATCGACGGGCTCGCCGCGACCGGCAACGTGCCGTACAACAACTCGGTCAAATACCGCTCGCCGACCTACGCGGGCTTCTCGGCCGCGGCGACGATGGCGCTCGGCAACACGACGAACTTCTCGACCGGCAAGTCGGTCGGTGTCGCGCTGAACTATGCGAACGGGCCGTTCAAGGCGTCGGCCGTGTATTCGAACGAGCACGACCGCTCGATCCTGATCAGCCAGACCGGCATCGCTTCGTTCCAGGGGCAGAACACCGCGAACGGCTACATCGCGAACAAGGTCGAGAACATCGGCGCGGGCGCGTCCTACCAGTTCGGCGACTTCCTCGTGCACGGCCTCTACACGCGCACGAAGATGCAGTCGAACGGCTTTTCGGACACGTTCCAGAGCTACGACGCGGGCGTGAACTACCGCAGCAGCGCGTTCAACACGATCGCGGGCGGCGCGGCGACCACGACGCTGGCCGGCCGCCGCTGGACGCAGGTCGAGCTCGGCGACATCTATGCGCTGTCGAAGCGCACGCAGCTTTATGCAAACGTGTTGGTCGAACACGGCTCGGGCGGCGCGCAGGCGGCGCTCTTCACGGCCGGTGTGTCGAGCACCGCGAACCAGGTGATCGTGCTGACCGGGATTCACCACTCGTTCTGAGCAGGTTCACGCATCGGGCGTTCGGCGCCCGAAACGAAACAAGAGCGGCCCGCGGGCCGCTCTTGTCTTTGGCGAGGCCGTCCGCGTCGCGCCGGCAACGGGTAGCATCGGCGAATTCCGATGAACGGAGACGACCGTGGCCGTCTACTTGCTGGCGCAACTTCGCTTCATGCAGCGCGACGCATACGACCGGTATCAGGCGCGCTTCATGGATGTATTTCGCAGGTTCGACGGCCGCCTGCTCGCGGCCGACGACGCGCCGGTGACGCTCGACGGGGAATGGGACCGGAACAAGGTGGTGCTGATGTCGTTTCCCGACGAAGCAGCAGCGCGCCGGTTCATCGAGTCGCCGGATTACCAGGCGATTTCCGTGGATCGCCACGCGGGCGCGGACACGCTCGCGCTGCTCGTGCACGGCCTGCCCGCACCGGGCGCGTGAGCACGACGGCGGCCCGGCCGGCCGCGCGTCGGCGCGATCAGAACATCGCGACCTTGTGGCGTGCGTGCGCGAAGGTCGGATCGCTTTCGAGCGGACGATAGTTGAGCCGCTGCGACAGGTCGACCGCCGCACCGCACACGGCTTCGACGAGCCGCTCCTTCTCGCCGGCCTCGCCGATCTCCGAGCGCGGCACCGTCGCGGTGATCGCCGCGACGATCGAGCCCGAATGATCGCGCACCGGCGCCGTGACAGCCGAAATGCCGCTCTCGAATGCCGCCTCGCTGACCGCGTAGCCGAGCCGCGCGTACTGACGCACGCGTTCGTACAGTTCGTCGACGGTGCCCGGCGTGCGCTCGGTGAACTGTTCGAGCCGCTTCTCCGGATAGAGCTGACGCAGTGCGTCGCGCGTCAGGTCGCCCATCAGCACATGGCCATGCACGGTCGCGTGCGCGGGCAAGCGCGTGCCGACATGCACCTTCACCGAGCCGAACATCGATGCGTTGCTCTGTGCCTTCGCGACGAACACGACGTCGCGCTGGTCGCGGATCAGCAGGTGCGTCGAGAAGCCCGTGGAATCACGCAGCCGTTCGAGCACGGGTGCGCCGAGATCGGTGAGTTCGAGCGAGTTCAGGTATTCGAAGCCGAGCCGCAGCACGCCGACGCCGAGCCGGAAATAGCGGTCGCCGTTCACGCGCTCGAGAAAGCCGAGCGCCTCGAGCGTCTGCAGCAGACGGAACGTGGTCGTGCGCGGGATGCCGATGCGCTTGGACAATTCGGGCGCGCCGAGCACGGGCTCGCGCGCGGAGAATTCGGCGAGAATCCGCAGCCCGCGTTCGAGCCCCGGCACCAGATAGGACGACGCGCCGCCGGACGATTCGTCGTCGCCGGGCGACGCAGATTCGGGAGCGCCGCTCATCGTTGTCTTGACCATGTGGACATGGACGGAAGGAAATCAGTCACGAAACAGGCCATGGATCATCGTGGATATTCAGTCATGCTACCTCAGCGCGCACGCAGGCTCGTACCCGCGCGCATCGCCGCGACGCAGCATGCGCATCCGCGACCCCATGAAGAGTCATTCACGGTCGAGAGGATAGCAGCGATGGACAGCGCGACGCCATGCGGAAATCGCCGAACGGCGGGAAACCGCCGCCCGGTCCGTGCGCGCCGCGAGCGGCCGAAGGACGGCGGCCGGCGCGGTATTCGATGCCGGGTTGCCTACAGGCGCGACAGATGAACCCGGATGTTCGCGCGGTCGTACGTGAAGCCGCCGGCCGCATCCGGCGCGAGTTCCCGTGCAAGATCGACCGCATACAGCCATCCGCTGCCCAGACGGCCACCGTTTACCGCCCGGATCCGGCTGCCGCCGACCGCGATCGCCGCATGAAAGACATTGCCGTTCCGGGAGAAGCCGACCGCGGTTCCCGCCGGAATGCTGGCGCGCCCGTCCCACTGATCGCCGGCCTCGAAGTTGAAACGCGTCTTCCAGAGCTGGCCGACCGTGTCGAGCAGCGCACCGGGCGCGATCATCGCGTCGCCGCGCAGCAGGTACCTGACATAGGCCGCGGCGTCGTAACAAACGCCGGCGGACACGTACTCGTTGATGTTGGCCATGCCGAACATCAGCGCTTGCGCATGTTTCTGCCGTTCTGGGAAACCGGATTGGGCGACATGTCCGCCTAACTGGGTCAGTTGCATGGGTAGCTCCTTTTGACGAAAAGGGTCGTCAGCGTCCTGCCAACGCAATAACCTCATATCTTATTACGATATCCACCGACATCGGCCAGGCTTCAGCTTCCGCCTCCGAGCGTCACGGCGTGTGTACCGCCGACGCCGGTGCGGCGGCGGCCGCCGCGTCAGGATTCGGCGCGAGCCGCAGGCGCACGCGCAGCGGCTGCAGCATGTCGGGCGGCGGCGGCTCCGCGAGCGGGCCGGCCGTGAGCAGTTGCCGCAGCGTCGCGTCCGCGTCGGCGTCGCCGAGCGACGCGAATTCGACGCGCGTGACGGCGCCGTTCGCGCCGATCCACGCGCGCACGACGATCGCGGGCGGCGGCGCATCGGCGCTCGCATTCAGCACGCGCGTCTCGAGATAACGATGCAGCCGGTCGGCCGCATCGCCGTCCGCTTCGAGCCAAGCCTGGAACTGCTGGCCGGCGAGCTGGCCATAACGGATCCACGTCTGCGGCACGTCGGCCGTCTGCGCGACGGCCGGCGTGGCCCCCACGACCAGCGCATATCCGACGGCGATCGCCCGCAGCCACCCGGACGCACCCCACTTCTGCAATCGCTTCATCCCGCCTCCCGTTTCGACGATTCGCTCACGTGCCGCGTTGCCGCGCCCGTTCAACCGATTTCGATCGGCACATACAGCCGCGTACCGCCACGCTGGACGAGCAGCGCGACGTTGCCGTGCGCGGCGTCGATCTCGGTCATCAGCGCGCCGATGCTCGCGACCGGCGTACCGTTGACCGACAGCACGACGTCGCCGGGCTGCAAACCCGCGCGGGCGGCCTGGCCGCTCGCCTGCTCGACGACGAGCGCCTGGCCGACGCCGAGCCGCTGGCGTTCCTGCTCGGTCGCCGCACGCAGCGCGAGCCCGAACCGCGCGGGCCCTTGCTCACCGCCGGCCGATGCCGTGCCGCTGTCGAACGCGCCGACCGTCGCGATCACGTGCATCGCCCGCCCCGCGCGCCACACGAGCAGGTCGGCCTGCCGCCCGGCACGCATGCTCGCGACCGTGCCGAGCAGGTCGGCCGATTCGGCGACCGGCTTGCCGTCGACCGCGAGCACGACGTCGCCCGCCTGCAGGCCCGCGTGAGCGGCCGGGCCGTCCGCTTCAACCATCGTGATCAGCGCGCCGTCCGGGCTCGCGAGGCCGAACGAACGCGCGAGCGCCTGGCTCACTTCCTGCACGGCCACGCCGAGCCGGCCGCGCGTGACCTTGCCGGTCCGCAGCAACTGGTCCTTCACGTCGAGCGCGATGTCGATCGGAATCGCGAACGCGAGCCCCTGATAACCGCCCGTCTTCGAGAAGATCATCGAGTTGATCGCGATCACGCGGCCGCCGAGGTCGAACAGCGGGCCGCCCGAATTGCCGGGGTTGATCGGCACGTCGGTCTGGATGAACGGAATCGCGCGCTCGCCGGGCAACGAACGCGATTTCGCGCTGACGATGCCTTGCGTGACCGTGTTCGCGAACCCGTACGGCGAACCGATCGCCATCACCCAGTCGCCGACTTCGGCGCGCGCGGGGTCGCCGGTCGCGACAACCGGCAGGTTGTGCGCGTCGATGCGGATCACCGCGACGTCGGACACGGGATCGCTGCCGATCACGCGCCCCTTGAACTGCCGCTTGTCGGTCAGCTTCACGTCGATGGTGGTCGCATCGCCGACCACGTGCCGGTTGGTCAGGATCACGCCGTCCGCGCTGACGATGAAGCCGGAGCCGAGACTCACTTCCTCGCGGTTGCCGATCACGCGCCGCGCGAGAAACGGTGCGAGCGGGTGATCGGGCGCGATGCCGGGCGGCAACTGGATGCCCATCTGCGTGACTTCGCGCGTGACGCTGATGTTGACGACGGCCGGGCCGACGCGCCGGACCAGCGCGGCGAAGTTCGGCAGCGCGACGGTCGGCGGGCTTGCGTTCGCCTGCGCGGGCCGCTCGGCGGCCAGTGCCGTCGCACACGCGCAGGCGAACGCGAGCCCGCCCGCGATCGCCCGCAGCACGCTCGTCCGGCCCGTATGCTTGCCCGCTTTCATGTCGCTGTTCCTCGTCGATGCCCGCGCTGCAATCGCAATCGCCTGCGTCACTTCGGCGGCACCGCGACCGGCGCATTGGGTCGCTGCGGCGTCACCGACCGGCCCCAGTTCGAACCGAAGCGGTTCTGCTCGGTCGACAGGTTGAACGTGCCGAGACGGTTCGACGGCTGTTTCGACAGCCGCTCCGAATCCGTTTGCGATGCCCCGGTCTGCGGCTCGGCCTTCGGCTTCAGTTGCTGGCTCAGGCAGTCGTACGACAGCGCGCGCTTGCCGTCGACTTCCGCATCGACGCACACCGGCTTCGTTGCCGACCCTGCGTTGGCCGGCGCCGCCGCGCGGCTGCCCTGCGCGTGTGCGCCGGCCGCCAGCAGCAGGCAGACGATCGTCGCGATTCCGTCTCGCCGCATCTTCATCCGCGCCTCCTTCAGAAATAGCCCCATCGCGCGTGCGCCGCCGCACTCATACGCTCGTACCCGACACCGGCGCGCGCGCCAGAAAACGCGCGAATGCCGCGCGATCGGTCGCGTCGACGGCCGGCTCATGCGCATCGGCGTGCCGCACCCATGCATCGCGCATGCCGTCGACCGGCTGCCACGCCTGCACCTGCGCGCCGGTCGGATACGGCGTGACAAGCGGTTCCCGATAGTCGACGCGAAACAGCGGCGGCGCGTCATTGCCGGCCGTCCACAGATCGCCGACGTCGCGCACGCTCGCGTCGAACCAGAACCTCACCCAGCGCACCGTGGGCGTGCGCGCATCGGTGTCCGGCGCATCCGGCACGCGCAGGAAACCGGCCAGCACGAGCAGCACGGCCGCGAGATCGTCGTCGCGCAACATCCGGTACGACCAGAGATCCGCAACGTCCACGCATGCGATCACCGCGATGAAACGACCGATCGTGAGCGCGGGCCACACGCGGCGCATCAGCATGTAGTGACGCTGCCAATGTGCGATAAAGCGCTCGCGATGCAGCGCCGCGACCTGCACGTCGCGCGAGCCGCGTATCGCCAGTTCCTCCGGCTGATACTGGCGCGTGGTGAGCACGCACTGCGCGGAGCAGCGCGTGCTCCGGTGCCGCGCATAACCGCCCGCACCGGGCAACGGCTCCAGCGCGCCGAAGCACAGCGGGCAATGCGTCGGCCATTCGCCGGGCCGGCCCGGCCACGGGTGCGCCTTCGGCATACGCGGACGGTCGGCGGCGGCGGCCGGGCGGCGGCGCCCCGGCGTGCGCGCGTCGGGCGCCTCGACGCGCGGCGTCGAACGGACAGGTGCCATGAGCGCGCCTACCGGGCGGACGCGAGCGCTTTCTTCAGCGCGTCTTCGTTGATCGGCGCATTCGCGGCCAGCTTCGCGAGATACGCTTGCGCATTCTGCTGGGTGCGCTGCGCGCGCAGCATCGCGCGCAGTTGTTCCTTCACGTCGGCCAGCGGGCGCGGCGCGGCCGCGCGCACGTCGATCAGCTTCACCACATGAAAACCGGCCGGCGTCTGGATCGGCGCGGAGACCTGGCCCGGCTTCAGCGCGTCGGCCGCCTGCCGGACGGCCGGCACCATCAACGCGTCCGGCACGAAACCGAGATCACCGCCGTTCGCGGCGCTCGCCTTGTCCTGCGAGTTCGCTTTCGCAAGCGCCGCGAAATCGCCGCTGCGTGCGCGGTTCGCGAGATCGGCCGCCTGCTTGCGCGCCTTGTCGAGCGTCGCGGCGTCCGCGTTCGGCGGCACCGCGATGTAGATTTGCGCGACGTGCAGCGCGCGCGGCGCGGTGAAGGCCGCGCGGTTCGTGTCATACGCGGACTGGATCTCCGCGTCCGACGGATAGTCGGCCGGCGGCGCGTTCACCGACGTCAGATAGCTGCGCGCGACGATATCGCGCCGCGCCTGCTCGACGGCCGCCTGCACCTCGGCCTGCTTGTCCCAGCCCTTCGATTTCGCTTCGGCCAGCACGGCCTTCTGTGCGAGCGTCGAACGCACGACCTGGTCCAGCGCCGCGGGATCGGCCGCGAGGCGTTCGCGTCCTTCGGGGCTCACCGCCTTCAGCAGACCCGCGATGTCGGCCTGCGTGACCGATGCCTGCGCGGCGTTCGCGATCACGTCATCCTGTGCGTACGCAACGAGCGGCGCACCCAGCACGAGACCGGCTGCAACCATTGCCAGCACCTTCATCTTCGTCATCATCATTCGATGGCCCTCTCGATTGTTCTTGAAATGCGGACGCCGTGCCGGCGCTCACGGCGCCGATCCGGCTCACGGCGATCACGACTGCGCGGCAGCCTCGATTCCAGCCGCCTCGGTGGCCGCTCCGGCGACCGAGGCGCTGGCGGGTTCGCTCGCCGCGACACGCGCCGCGTCCTGCTCGGCCATCGCGGGACGGTTGCGCAGGTGCAGCAGGAATTCCTGAATCAGCCGATCCCACAGCTCGATCGTCGAGCGCAGGTAGCGCTCGGACACGCCGCCCGCGACGACCACGTCCATCTCCAGCGCGAGAAACGGCCCGTGGCTCGCGAGACGGGCGAAGCGCTTGGTCCGGTTCCAGTCCGCGACGAGTTCGGTCGGCAACTCGCCCTGCACCTGCAGCACGCACGACAGCGTGTAGTCGATGTACGGCTGCGCGGCGGCTTCAGCATCGGTGCCCTGCGGCGCCGGCGCGGTGGCCGGGTTGCCAAAGCGCACCGCGAAACCGATGCCCTGGCTCGCGCTCATCAGTTGCACCGTGCCGTTCTGCTCGGTCGCCGTTACGCGGTAGCCCGCGCGGCGCAGCACGTCGGCAAGGCGGTCGGCGCTGATCGCTTCGATCGGCGCATCGTTTGCCGCGCGTTCGTCGCCGGCGTTCGGTTGCTTGTCTTGCATGTCTGTCTTCCCCGTATTCATCGAATCGATCGGTTGATGCCCTGCGCCGGCCCCAGGTTCACTGCGCATTCGCGGACGCGGCCGACGCCGGCGCCGCGACGGCCGGACGCGCGGCCGGGTCGTACTTGCCCGCATACAGCGCATCGCCGTAGCGTTGCGCGAGATCGTCGTACTTCACGCGCGCCGATTGCGCGAACGGCTGCCGCGACGAGAACAGCGTGCCGAACCCGACATGCTCGTACGCGTCGAGAATCTCGTGCCCCACGCGATACAGGTCGGCATTGTGTGCCTGGCAGGTTTTCAGTTGCGTGTCACGCGCGGCAACATCCTTCTGCAGTTGCGTGTGCTGCACATCGCGGGCACGCGACACGGCGAGCAGATCCTCGTAGGACGACTTGTATTTCGCCAGCGACTTCGCGTCCTGCTCGCGACCCGCCCGCTCCTGCGCGAGCGCGCGTTTCGCGGCCGCCTCGGCGCCCGAATCGCCGCGCGCCGTCGCGAGTTGCCCCTGCAACGCCTTCAGTTGCGCGAGCGCGTCGTCGCGCTGCTTCTCGGCCGCCGCCTTGTCGGTCTGCAATTGCGCCTGGTTGTCCTGCAGCTGGCGCAGCTCCTGCACGGTCGAGCGCAACTGGCTGCGCAGCTTGTCCTCGATGCTCTGCGCGTGCGCGCCGGCGGCCGCGAACAGCAGCGCGCCAGCCACGCCGGCCGAGAACATCGTGCGAAAGGTAGTGTTCATTCGCGGCTCCGGTCAGAAGCGAGCATTGAGCTCGATCTGCAGCACGTCGATCGATACCGGCGGCCCGTACACTTCCTTCGAGCTCAGGTAGCGGGCCGACACCCACGTGTCGCGTGCGACCGCGTAAGCGGCGCCGAGCACGTAGCCGCGCGCATTGGTGCCGCCGAGATGGAAGTCGGGATCGTTGAACGCGTCGAGCACGGCGTCCGGCTGCAGGTACTTGTACGCGATCGAGAAGTTCCACTGGCCCTTCTCGCGCGGCTCCGGCTCGCCGATCGTCGCCTTCGCGAGGAAGCCGTTCGGCCCGCTGCGGTAGTCGGCGCGCGTCGCGTTCACCGACGTCGATTCGTAGTTGTTGACCGGCAGCGACGCCGCGGCGAACGCCTTGTTGTCGTTGTACGCGAGGTTGCGCACGTATTCGCCATCGAGACGCAGCTTGAAGCGATCGGCCACCACCGTGTCCCACTGCGCCTTCAGGTCGAGCAACCGATAGTTGTATGCGAGCCCGAAGAGCTGCGGCTGCGGCGTCATCCCCGGCGCGAGGTTCGGATTCTGCACGATGTTGCGCAGCGCGATCAGCGTGTTGCCGCCCTGCATGAACGCGGGCGCCTCGTTGTCGGTGTTGCAGCTCGTCGCGCCGAGATACAGCGCGCACGGCGACGACAGCGTGCCGCGCATGTTCTGGAAGTCGTAGTACGCGACCGCGCCGCGCAGCCGGTTCTTCGCATCGATCTTCCAGTCCGCGCCGAACTGCGCGCCGAACATCCACTTCGTGTCGCTGCCGGCCTTGTCGGTGCTGTTCGACGGGAAGTTCTCGCTCGTGTACTGGATCGGGAACACGCCGAGCGTGCCGAACAACGTGACGTCGGGATTCCACGGCAGCGCATGGCGCAGGTTCGCGGCGAGCCCGTCCATCATCAGGTCGTCGGAGAACACCAGGTCCGACTTGAAGAACGGATTGTCGAAACGGCCGGCCGTCAGGTTCAGCCACGACGTCGGCTTGTACGCGAAGAACGCCTTGTTCAGCCAGATGTTCTTCTTCGCGAAGCCGCCGCCGGCGGTCGACGTGGTCGACACCGGCCCGTTGTCGTTGCCGCTCGCGAGCTGGATGCCGGCGATCATGTCGTCGGACAGCGTCGCCGTCACGCCGAGCCGCGCGCGGTAGCGCAGCAGGTTGTTGCGGTTCTGCGTGGTGTTCTGCGTCGGCAACTGCGTCGTGTTGGTGTTCGGGTTGATGTCGAACCCGCCGCCCTGGTTGATCGCCGCGAAGTTCGTTACGTTGTTCGCGTTGCGGCTGCCGTAGAAATGGTATTCGTCGCGCACGCGCAGGTCGCCGTCGAGCTTGATGCGCGACACCCAGTCGGGGAACGTGTTCGGCTGCGCCCAGTTCTCGGCCTTCGCCTGCGCGATCACTTCCTGCTTCACCTGGTCACGGATCTGGTCGCGCACGAGCTGCGGCACGTACGGCACCGCGACGTCGCCCGGCTGCGTCGGCGGGTTGACCACACCGGCGCCGGCCACCACGGGTGCACCGGCCCCTCGCGAGGCCCTCGCCTGTACGGCTTCCGTACGCGCCTCGCTGATCAGCTCGTTCGCGTTCTGCTGCGTGAGCACGCCGCGCTTGACGAGCAGGTTGATCAGGTTGATCACCACGCTCTCCGTCGGCGCGGCCTTCCCCGATGCCGCCTGCGCTTCGAGCGACTGCCCATGCGCGCCGGACGCGCACGTCAGCCCGAGCGTCAGCACCGCCGCGCCGACGCGCGACAGGCGCGCGGGCAGCGCGCCGTTGCGGGGCACCCCACCCCGTCCGTTCATCTTACGAATCATCGAAGCACTCCGAACAATTTTCGTTTCTTTTCCGGCAGCAACCGTGCGACGGCGCTGCCCCATGATTCATTCGCCATTTCGCGCACGCGTCGTCATGCCGGCTTGCGTCCCTGGAGCTTGACGAGTACCGGATACGCGGTCGCGGGCGGCGGCACCTCGTCGACCTTGCCGAGCGCTTCGACCGCCGCGACCACGGCTGCATCGATCTTTGCGTCGCCGGTCGACTGCGCGATCGTCACCTTCGTGATTCGCCCCGACGGATCCATCCACAGGTTCAGGTTGCCCGCGAAGCGCGCGCCGCCGGCCTCCTGCACGCCCTTGTCCTGCTCGATCGCGCGCTGCAGCACGTACACCATGTATTGCGCGTAGCTCGCATTGCCAAACTTGCCGCCCCCGCCGCTGCCGATCATTCCGGAACCGTCGCCCGCGCCGATGCCGAAGTTGTCGCTGCCGGCCTGCGCATCGGCATTCATCGTCATCTGCTTCGGCTGGTTGTCCGACGGCTTCGGCGCTTCGGACGGCTTCGGCGCGATCGTCGGTCGGTCGATCGGCGTCTTGACCTCTTCCTTCACCTTCTCGGGCGGCGGCTTCTGTTTCGGCGGCGGCGGTGGCGGCGGCAACGGGATCACCGTCGTCACCTGCGGCGCGCTCACGCGCTTCACGCCCGCGGTATCGCCCGCGAAACGCCAGATCAGCGCGGCCAGCCCCGCGAGCACGAGCGCAATCACGACGGGCTTCACGTAGCGGCCGGGGCCCTTGTCCGGCGGGCCGCCGTTGTAGGTCATTTCCATTGCGCGCCCTAACCCTGCTTCGCCCTGCCGGTCACGAGACCGACTTGCGACAGGTCGAGGCGACGCAGCAGGTCGAGCACGTCCATGACCTTCTGGTACTGCACGGCCGCGTCGCCCTTCAGCACGATCGGGAATTCCGGATTGGTCGCCTTCTCGGTGCGCAGCCGGCTCTCGAGCTCGTCCATCGTCACCGGGTACGCATCGAGGAAGACCTGCCCCGAATCGGCGACCGTGATCGCCTTCGTCTTCGGTTTCGCGAGACTCGCGGACGAGCTCGCCTTCGGCAGATCGACCTTGATGCCCTGCACCGACGCGGTCGTCATGATGATGAAGATGATCAGCAGCACGTACGCGAGGTCGAGCATCGGCGTGATGTTGATGTCGTCGTACGGCTTGTCGTCGTCCTGAACCTGCATGGTGATCTCCTGCTGCGTTCAGTGCGGTCAGTCGGCCAGCACCGCGTGATCGGGCGTGCGATGCGCTTCGGCAAGGCGCGTGACGAATTCGTCGACGAACACCTGCATGTTCGCGGTCACGTTCTTGTTGCGGATCAGCAGGTAGTTGTAGCCAAACAGCGCGGGAATCGCGACGAACAGGCCCGTCACCGTCGCGAGCAGCGCGGCCGCGATACCCGGTGCGATTGCGTTGACGTTCACGTCGCCGGCCGCCGCGATCGCCGCGAACGTGATCATCACGCCGACCACCGTGCCGAGCAGGCCAAGGAACGGGCCGCCCGAAATCGCGATCGTCAGCAGCACCATCGACTTCGACAGCCGCTGGTTCTCGCGCACGAGCGTCGCGTCCATCGACGCGCGGATCGCCTCGATCGATTCGGACGTGATCACCGTGCGGCCGTTGCCGTCCACGCGGCTGTGGATTTCGTGCACGCCGGCCTTGTACAGCCGGTACAGCGACGACTGATACAGCCGGCGGCCGTCGTCGCTCGCTTCGTCGACATGCGCGAGACCGACCAGGTGACGGCCGGCCACTTCGCGAAAACGCTGCACGAAATACAGGTTCGCCTTGTCGACGGTGCCGACGTAACGCGCCTTCGTCCACATCACGACCCACGACACGACCGCCATGCCGAGCAGGATCGCGATCACGACCCACGCGTCGACCGTCACCGACTGCACGATCACGCCGAAGTAACCGAAGCCGAAGCCCGACTGCTTCTCGTCGGCGCCATACGCGACCAGCTTCGATTCCGAGCCCTGCGCGAGCGCGTCGACGGCGAGCGCGGCCGGCGAGCGCGCGATCTTCGACAACCGCAGTTCGTCGAGCGCGCCCGTGTAGGCAGCCAGCCCGGCCGGCGCACCGGCCGCATCCGCGCCGATCGTCGCCACGCCGTTCAGCGCGGGCAGCGTCGCCGCGACCTGCGCGGCCTGCTTGCCGTTCACGTAGACGGTCAGGTTCTTGCCGTCGGCCGTGACGGCCAGATACGTCCACTGGTTTGCGGCGACCGGCGCGGCGGCCGGCGTCCGCACCGGTGCCGGGTTGTTGGCGGCACCGTCGACCTGCGCGAACGGCACGCCGTTGTCGAGGCCGATCAGCAGCGCGTTCGCGCCGTCGCGGCGGCTGTACAGCAGCGTGTTCGGCGCCAGCGCCGACGGCTTCACCCACGCGCTGAACGTGAAGCTGCCGCCGGCAGCCAGGTTCAGCGACGGGCTCGCCGGCAGCGTCAACGACCCGCTGCCGTCGAACCGTGCGCCCTTGCCGACGATGCCGTCCTCGACCGTGCGGAACGATGCGTTCTGCGCGTTGTTGCCGTACGCGGTCATATCCTTCGGCGGCGCACCCGCCGCGCCGTTGAAGTGGTACACGAGCGTGTAGTCGGCATCGAAGGTCTCGGCCGGCTTGCTGCCGTCCGGCGCCTTCTTGTTGCCGTAGTACATCCAGATCGACTCCGCGGCGCCGGCCGGCATCTTCGGAATGTCGACCCAGATCAGCGCGACGCCGAGCACCGGATCGTATTGCTCGACGTGGTAATTCAGCGGCGTCTTGTCGTCGGCGGCGACGAAGCGGATATCGGCGCCGTTGTCGGCCAGCCCGTCGAACTGGAAGTTGCCCGAGTGCAGGCGAATCAGCAGCGGCACGCGGCCGGCCGACTCGGCGAGATTCGCGCCCTTCGCGCTCGCGTCGATCGTGATCGCCTTCCGGTACGACCAGTCGTTCTGCCACCATGCGTTCGCGATGCCGGGCAGCACGCCGAGCATCACCGCCAACAGGAAAAACAAGACTCGCTTCACGATCCACTCCCCGAATGTGCGGGCGCCGCGCTCGTCGCATCGCCCCGGCACGGTCAAAAAAAATCCGTCAGAACCCCAGCCTTACGTAGAAATCGAACCGCGGGCTGTACTGCCGCGTATAGACGCCCGCCTTCAGCGGCCACCCGGCCTCGAAATCCGCGCTCGCGTACTTCATGATCTGCAGCCGTGTGCCGACGCCGACGCTCATCAGGTTGAAACGCGACGTCTGCTCCGGCAGCGGGCTCAGCAGCCACAGGTGCGCGGCATCGAAGAACGCGTGGAAGCGCCACTCGTTCAGGCGGCTGCCGACCGCG
The DNA here is from genome assembly GCF_052952715.1 of Burkholderia sp. YIM B11467. Taxonomy (NCBI): domain Bacteria; kingdom Pseudomonadati; phylum Pseudomonadota; class Betaproteobacteria; order Burkholderiales; family Burkholderiaceae; genus Burkholderia; species Burkholderia sp. YIM B11467. The sequence continues at coordinate 82,542 of NZ_JBQVSQ010000002.1, read as the reverse complement.
CCGCCGAGCCACTTCGCGAGTGACGGGCTGCGCACTTCGAGCGACGCGATCACGCCGCTGTCGGCCGTGTTCTCGGCCTGCATGTAGCCGCGCACGCTGTTCATCCCGCCCGCGGCGAACTGCTCGCTCGACACGAGCGGCGAGTTCGAGATCTGCGCGTTCACGTGCGCATTGGCCTGCATGTCGTTCGCGAAGCGCTGCGTGTGGTTGACGTCGAACTTGCCGTACACGAAATCGGGCGTCGCGTTGTAGCGCTTGTTGTCCCATGCGCCCCAGTCGCTGCCGAGGCCGCGGATGTTCGTCGTCATCGACGCGGAGAACGACGTCTGCGAGTTCTTCAGGCTCAGCTGGCCGTTGTACGACAGCGTCACCGGCACGTAGGTGAGCGGCGCCGTCGAGATTCCCTGGCCCGGCTGCGACACGTTCTCGTCGTAATGCTTGCGGTCGATCTCGACGCTGACCGAATGCGCGTAGGTTTCCGACGCCGGCAGCGAATAGATCGCGGTGAAGCCGAACGTCGTGCCCTTGCCGAGCACGTTGGTATTGCCGACCGACGCGACGTTGCTGTCCGAGTGCACGACCGTCGCGAGGAAGCTCCAGCGCGAATCCTTGATCGGCGCGAGATACGAGAACGCGTAGACACGCGCGTCGTTCGGATGCTGCGGCGCAAGCACATAGGTGCCGGAAATCACGTGGCCGAGCTGCCACAGATTCGAGTAGCTGAGGCTTGCGCTGGTGCGCAGCGTCGACGTGCCGGGGCTGTTGTCGTTGTTCAGTTCGAGCGTGCCGTGCAGCGGGCTGTGATCGTCGACCTTCAGGTCGACATCGACCGTCTGCGGCATCGCGCCCGGCTTGAGCACCGGGATCACCTGCCGGTCCGCCGAGCGGTTCAGGTCGGTGAGCTGCTGCTGCGCCTGGTTGAAATCGGGCACCTGGCCTTCGGCCAGCGCGGGCACCGCGTCGCGAATGTTCTGCGGCGAGTTGTATTGCGCGCCGTCGACGCGCAACCGGCCGACCTTCGCCTCAACCACCTGCAGCAGGATCACGCCGTTCTTCACCTGCTGCTGCGGCAGCTCGACGACGACCGACTGGTAGCCGCGCTCCTGGTACGCCTTCTGCAATGCGTCGCGTGCCGCGTTCACGTCGGCGAGCGTGCGGCCCGGCCCTTCGAACGGATACACGGCCTTCTCGATCTCGAGCGTCGGCAACGTCGTGTTGCCGCGCACCACGAAGGCATTCACGTCGAACGTCTGCGGGGCCGTCTTCGCGGCCGGTGCGGCTTCCTGCGCATGAATGCCCGGCGCGAGGCCCAGCCCTCCGACCAGCACGGCGCCGGCCAGGCATCGGCACTTCAGCCGCCATCGTTCGCGTGACTTGCGGTCTACTCTCGGCGGCATGCGCCATTCCCCTTTGTTGTTCCGGATCGCAACGAAGCGCACCGCGCCAGCCGCTTGCTCCGCTATCAAATGCCTGTTTCACTTTGATGACGATTTATTCGTCATCCTTAGCATGATTTGCTCGATGCTTTTCCCGATTCCCGTACCCGGTGCGCTCGACGCATCTACCGGAAAGGACGAAGCGAATCCGGAAAACCCGCAACCTCCGGCGCGCATCGTCACGATCGGCCACCTGGCGACACAGCGGCACTGCTGCGTCGGTCGGCAACGACGATCGTGTGCGGCGCTCGAATCGCCGCTCTCACCTACCTAGACGGAACCGGGCGCGCATTGCCGCAAACTTTTTTTGCGGGCCGTCCGACGCGACGCCCGAAGCGAGACACGGCCGCCAGCGTGCGGCCTGCAATGCGCGCGCAACGGCAGCCCGCGCGAATCGCGCGGGACGTTGCGCAGGAATGTGCGTGGCCCCCGTTTCGTGTGCGTTTCGTCCGCCATGGCCGTCAAGGCTCGTGGACGTCGCGCTCGTGCGCGATCGCCGGCAAACGTGTTGCCGCTCCGAAGGCGACGCGCCTGGCGCGTTGCCCTTTCGTGCGGCACGACAATCCTCAGGTTTCAACCGGGAAGTTTTTGTGACATTCCACTGAAGATATTCACGAGATGCGCGCGAGACCGTTTCCGCGCACCGCGTTCGTGATGCGGCGCCGCAGGAAACGTCCCGGTCGTGCGAAATCCTGCGGTTTGTGGCCGCTCGCTTCGTCCTAGCTATTGGGTAAAAGGGTAAAAACCAAACACGTCAACGCCAGGATTCCTCCATGTCATTCGCCACGATGTTCGTACGGTGGCTCGCCGGGCGCCTTGCCGGCGATGCCGCGACCGCCGGCCGGCGGCCGTCCGCCGCCTTTGCCGCGGCACGGCGCCCGTTGCGCTGGCGCGCGCCCTGGCTGGTCTGGCATCTGGTGTCGTGGGTCGTGCTCACGTTGCTCGCGCCGCCGATCTGGACGATCGGCACGCTGCTGCTGATCAACGCGTCGAGCGATCAGCCGCTGTTCTGGATGCTCGCGATGGCGATCGTGCCGGTCGCGAACGGTGCCGCGATCGTCGCGGCGAACCAGCGGCATCACCGCACGCCGTTCACGCGGCGTTCGACGGTCGCGCTTTACCTGTTCTTCGTCGCGATGGCGGTTGGGTGCGCGCTGTTCGTGCTGCTGCTGTGGCGCTCGCATTCGATCGCGTCGCTGGTCGGTCCGCTCGCGGTGAGCGCCGACGGCACGCATGCCGCGACGCTCGCGTTCTGGGTGGCCGGGCTCACCGCGATGTTCGGCGTCACGTCATCTGCGCATGCGAGCATCGCACACGCGTGGCTGGCGTTCGTCGACTGAGCGCCGTCGCGCGCCATTGCGGGAGCCAAGCGAATGCATCGAGACGGAAGGTTCGGGAACGCGCGAGCGCCGCGCGAACGCGGTATCGCGATCGTGACGGTGCTGCTCGTCGTCGCGCTGGCCGCCACGCTCGCGGCAAGCGTGCTGTGGCGCCAGCAGGTCGCGACGCGCGACGTGGAGAACCAGCGGCTCGCGACGCAGACGATGTGGGTCGAGCGCGCGGCGGTCGAATGGGCGCGTGCGACGCTGCGCGCGCAGAGCGCGACGTCGAACGTCACGTTCGTCGGCCAGCCGTGGTCGTCGCCGGCCGCCGACGTGCAGCTCGCGGACCTGCTGCCGCCCGACGCCGCGGCGGTCAACGCGGAGCTGTCGCGTGCGTGGATTTCCGGCCATGTCGAGGATGCGCAGGCCCGCTTCAACCTGACGAACCTCGTGTCGCGCGCCGCGCCCGGCAAGCCGTGGCAGGCCAATGGCGAAGGCGTGCTGGCGTACCGGCGGCTGCTCGGTCAGCTATCGCTCGATCCCGCGCTCGCGCAGCTGACGGCCGACTACATGCTGCGCTCGCTGCGCGACACGAACGGCCCCGACGGCTGGCCGCTGCAACTCGTTTCCATCGACGATCTCGCGCGCATCCCCGGCTACGACGCGCATGCGATCGACACGCTGGCGCCGTTCGCGACGATCCTGCCGGACCTGACCACCGTCAACGCCAATACCGCGGCCGAGCCCGTGCTGGTCGCCGCGATTCCGACCCTGTCGGCCAGCCAGGCCAAGCGGCTCGTCGACCGGCGCGCCACCGCGTACTTCGTCAGCACCGGCGACATCGCCGAATACCTGCTGCCCGCGCGCGGCGGCAATCCGACGCTGCCGGACGGATCGGCCGTCGGCGTCAACAGCATCTATTTCCTCGTGCATTGCCGCGTGCATTCGGCACGCATCAACGCGCGCGTCGACACGCTGATCGCGCGCTACGGCAGCGGCAATTTCACGTGGACATCGGTGATCTGGGTCCATCGGCTCACGAGCTGAGCGCGAAGGCAGCCCGAACCGCAGGCTAGTTCAGCGACGATTCGCTCAACGCGACGGAACGCGCGCCCTGCGCTGCCGCGCAATCGAACGACAGCCGCGTGAGATTCGTCTCGCGCACTTCGCCCAGCAGCCGGTTCCAGTCGTCGATCGACACGAGCAGCGCGATCGGCCGGTTGTACTTCGTGACCATCACGAGTGCCTCGCCCGCATGCCGCAACGCCTTCGACGGATTGCTGCTGAAGTCGCGCGTCGCCATCGCGATCGTGCGCAGGCTGAACACGTTCGCGGCCGGATCGCCGCCATCGTCGTGCAGCAGGTGTTCGAGCGTCGCCGCGCGCAGCAGCGCCTGCGACTTCGCGGACAGACGGTTGTCGCGGCGCCTGCGCCGCTCGCTGCGCGGATCGACGTGCACCGCGAGCATCCGCACGATCTGGCCGAGCGTCGTCGCGGGTAGCTGGTCATAGCGCCGCCACCAGCCGGGCGGCAGCGCGATCATCATCCCCGCATAGGTTGCCGCGACACTGTCGGCGATATGCAACGGCACGCGTTCCGCATCGCGTTCGTCAAGGCCGAGCGCGCCAACGACGACGCGCATCATCACGCTGAACGCGTTGTACGCGAATGCCGCGATGCCGCTCGCGAGCAACGACGCACGCGCAGGTACGCCGCCGAACAGCGTGGCACCGAGCACGGGGTCGAGCGGCAACGGCAGCGCGTCGCGCCAGCGACGGCGCGACAACTGCATGACCTGGCACGCGTCGAACTGCTCGACCGGCAGGTTCGTCAGCACCGCGATCGTCGCGCCCGGACTGCCGTCGAGCGTGTGATCGCGCCATTCGATCCGTCTGAGCGTACCGGCCACGTCGCCGTCGCCCGCGATGCCGACGGCCTGCTCGCGGAGGTACCCGGTATCGAGCCGACCGGCATCGCGCCAGCCGCCGAGCGGCCGGCATACCGCCGGGTTGCCATAGTCGCGAAGCACGAACGCGCCGCCGCGGCGCGGCCAGCCCGACACGATCGCATCGGTATCGAAACGGCCATCGATGATCCACAGCTCGCCGGGCCTCACCGTTTCCAGCAGCGCGCCGACGAACGCGCGTTCATGCGAGCGGCCGCGTTCGACCGGCAGCAGATCGACGATCATCGCGAGATCCGGATCGTAGACCGGCAGCACGCGTGCGCCGGTCAGGCCCATCGCCGCATCGCGTGCCGGGTCGTCGCAGGCACGACCGCAACCGCAGCCGGCACCGGGTGCGCAACCGTCGCCCGCGCCGTCCAGCACGCGCAGCCGCATCCCGCCGAGCGCGCGCGCACGTTCGTCGGCCCGCGCCGCCGCGACGGGCAACAGCAGGTCGACGCTGTCCCTGACGAGCGCGCGCCCCCAGCCGGCCCGCCACCGGCTCATGCCGTCGTGGAGCGCGGCCACCGCGGCGCCGGACGCGGACAGCGCGCTTCCGGGCGCCGCCTGCGGCATCTGCGTCCGCGCGGCAAGCGCCGCGATCGCGTCGACCGCCAGCGCGAACAGCGTCTCGCGGATCGACTCGTCGTCGGGTTCTTCGTCGGCTTCGGCCGCGCTATCGATCCAGTCGTCATGCAGCGCGCATTGCAACACGAGCCGCGTCATGATCGTCATCGGGCTCTGTTCGACGAAGCGTTCCACGATCGTTCGCATCATCCGTTCACTCCACACTGTTCGTCCGGCTGCACCCGCCTGACCGCGGCGCGGCGCAATCGCACTTGACGAAGCGTTTTCGACGCCGCAGCATCGTGGGCGACCCGATCCGCGCGACGCCGCGCCGTCGCGGCGGTCCGCCCGCAATCGATGCACGAGGCACCGGCATGTACGTAGATCCACGCGTGGCGCACGGCCGCGCCCGGTTCGACCTGAGCGGCTCTCCGCGGCTCGTCGCCGACGAGCGCCGCTGGGAAATCAGCGACATCGTCACGCGCGGCATCGACGATTTCACGGGCGTGCGCAACCGCCGCAACCTGATGCGGCTGCTCGAACGCCAGATCGCACCGAAGCTCGCGCGCCTCGGGCTCGAGCCGTACGTCGGCGCGCTCGGCCATGCCGAAGGGCTGTTCGTCAACTTCTCGACGATGAGCGCCGAGCACGGCCTGCGCGAATTCCAGCTGCAATTGACGGTACCCGACCTCGTGCTGCGCAGCTTCGCGTCGAACGCGATCCGGCCGCACGCGGTCGCGCGCTGCATGCAGCGCAACGGCGTGATGTCGCTTGCGGAAATCGAGCATGAAACGCGCATCGCGTTCGTCGCGGCGCGCGTGATGCGCTCGCTCGCACTTGCGGAAGGCTGGCAGCAGATCGGCGTGCCGACGCCGCACGGGTTGTTCGTCGGCACGCTGACCGACGCGCACGACGTTGCGATGAACACCTATTTCCGGCCCGGCGACAACGATCGTCCGTCGCGCTGGAGCGGCTTCTCGGCACTCTTCTCGACGATGCCGGACTGGCGCGCGGAACAGGTCCGGCACGGCGGCGAGCTGCTGCAATGGATGGTCAACCATATCGTGGCCTTGCAAGAATCCGCACCGTTCGTCGAACGCTTTCCGTTTCTGCGCGAGCCGCTGCGCGACGCCGGCGATCCGCTCGACGCCGCGTGGAGCGGCGCACGCGCCGGCCTGCAGCACGGGGCGCCATCCTGAATCTTGAATCCCGACGCGTGAATCCGGGCTTCCGGGGCTCGGCCGGCCAGACCTCGCCGCACGCCGCCCCGCCGCGTCAGCGGTGATCCGGGGGCCAAGCCGCCCCCGGTCCCGCTCTACGCCCCCTCTTCACGGCCCCCTCGCTCTCTCATATACAAGGTCGAAGCGAGCCCGCCTAACCCGCAGACTTTCTTGCGACACCCGCGCACCGCATCAGTGCGTGCGCGTCGACCCGCCCGGCTCACCCGGCTCCTGGCGGCCGACCGTCTCCAGCACGGCCCACATCCAGATCAGCTCGCGAACCGTGCGCGCATGCTCGTCGCTCAGCGCGCGCCAGCGTGCGAAAGCGTCGAGTTCCTGTTCCGTCGTGTCGCCGGCGCGCAGCCACAGCAGCCAGCGCACCGCGCCCTCGCGGATCGCGTCGGCGCGCGTGTTCGCGTCGCCGGAATCCGCATCCCGTTGCGATTCGTTCATGATCACGCCACCGCCCGAAGCTCCATCGACACACATCCCCCGCACCGCGCATCGCTGCGCGGCCGGGGCGCTTGCCACCCACGCCTCGGGTCCGACGACGCTCCACCGGGCCGTCATGACAGACGGCCCGGCGTTTGCCGGCCCTCATTGATCAGGTCGTATCGGACGGCCGTAACCCGCAGTGCGCGGACAGCCGGAAAGGAGGCGAATCAATCGCCGACGGAAGGAAGACGGGGAAGTTAAGCGCGGGAAGCCGGTCAGCTCAGCAGCACGATATTGCCGGGCAGGCGCGTGATGTGCGCGCCATACAGTCGGCCGACCATGTCGATCACGTCGTCGAGCCGCGTGATCGGGAACTGCGCCTGCATCCGGTTCGTGCCAAGCGACGCGCTGCGCAGGATCACCTTGCCGCGCCGATAGCGGTTGATCTCGTCGACGACATCCGCGAGCGGCACGCCGTTGAACACCAGCATGCCGCGCCGCCATGCGCTGACCGCGCCCGGATCGATCCGCGCCACCGGCTGCACGCCGCGATCGTCGTAGACGACTTGATCCTCGGCCTTCAGCGTGCGCGCGCCGCGCGGATGCTCGAGCGCGACCGTGCCGGACAGGCAGGTCACGCACACCTGCGAACCCGTGCGCCGCACGTTGAAGCGCGCGACGCTCGCCTGCATGCGGCCGCCGCCCGCAACCACGGTGACGGGCTGGATCGGCGTCGCGCGGTCGGCCGGCGGTGCGGCCGCGTCGATCTCCGCTTCGCCCGCGACGACTTCGACGCCGTGCGCGGCATCGCTCGCGGCCAACACGTCGAGACGCGTCTGCGTATTCAGTTCCACCGTCACGCGCGACGACAGCGCGACGCTGCGCTGCTCGCCGGTGCCCGTGTGGTAATCGGCCGCGAGGTCGCCGAGCGACGGCCACAACTGCATCGGCGGGCGCAGCGCGAGCCACGACCCGCCGGCCGCGACCGCGAAACCGATGAACGCGCGCCGCCCGGTACGCATCGTGCGCTCGCGCTTTGCAACGTTTGCCCAGGCAGCGGCCGCGCGTTCCTCGTGCGCGAGTTCGGTCGCAGCCGTGCGCAGCGAGCTCCAGGTGTCGCGCAGCAGATCGGCGGCTTGCGGACGATCGGCGCACCAGCGCTCGAACGCGTCGGCTTCGGCCTGGCTCGCGTCCCCCGAGCGCAGACGCAACAGCCACGCACTCGCTTCGTCGAGTTCGTCGTGGGCAGGTTCGGCCTGGGCTTTCGTCATCGTCCGGATGCTCAAAATTTACGCGGGCCGCCTCGCGCACCCGTGTACGAATCACCGTCTTCTTCCTGCATGCGCTGCAGGCAGTACTTCATTGCCGCGCTCAGCTCGCTTTCGACCAGCCGCAGCGAAATGCCGAAATGCTCGGCGATCTCGCGGTTCAGCAGACCGTCCACGCGGGCGGCCAGCAGGATCGCGCGGCGCCGCGGCGGCAGGCCGCGCAGCACGTCCTTCAGCGTTTCGACCTTGCGGCGCGCCGCGACGATGCGCTCGGGGTCGGCCAGCTCGTCGGGCATCTCGAGCAGCGTCTCGACATCGTCGTCGTGCAGATGGCGCCGTTCGCGGCGATGCTGGTCGATCGCGACATTGTTCGCCATCCCGAGTATATAAGCGTCCGCATTCGTCACCTGCGTGGAGACGTTCGCGTTCTCGAGGCGCAGCCAGGTTTCGTGCAGCGCGTCGGCGGCGCCGTCCTTCGACCCCGTCACACGCTCGAGGCGCCTGACGAGGTACGCATAGCGCGTCGCCAGCAGCTTCCTGAGCCCGGTGCGGTTGCTGTCGGACATGGCGGCCTAGCCCCGAACGGCCGGCTGCGGCGCCGGACAACGGAAATGCACGCCGTTGCCGGCCGGTCGCAGCAGGATCGTGACCGGCTGCGGCAGGTCTGCCGGCGGCGCATCGTCCAGCTTCAACGCACGCAGCGCGCGCATCACCGCCGCGTCGCGGGCGGCCGAGCCGCTCGATGCCACCATGTTGACCGCCACCACCGCCCCCCTGTTGTCGATGCGCACCTGCGCGACGAGTCGATAGCTGCCCGGCACGGCCGCCGGCTGCGCGCACAACGCATCGATCAGATGCGCCTGCAGCAGGCCCGCGAACGCGCGCCGATCTCCGGAATCGCCGATCCCGTCGATCGGCAAGGCCGCATCCGCCGGCGTGTCAGCCGTGGCGGGCGCCATCTCGGCGGCCGGCTGCGCGACGATGATCGCTTCGTCCGGACGCGAGAATTCCGCACGCAACCCCGTTCCGGCCAGCATCCGCTCGAGCGCGTCGCGCGGCGCGAATTCGCCCTGGACCGGCGCACTCGTACGCCCGTCGAGCAGCGGCGCCGGCGCCAGCACGATCAGCTCGGTGATCCGCGCGAAGTCCTGCAAGGTCTTCGCGAGCGGCTGCGCGGGCAGATCGAAACGCACCACGCTGCCCGGCTGGCGGCCGATGGAACCGGTCTCCTGTGCCTGCACGCCGCGCATGCACAGCACGACGAACGCGAGCCACGCAACGAGCGCCAGGACACCGGTCGGCGCCCGTGAACGAGTCATGAATCCCTGGACGGAAGTGGAGTTGCACGTTGCCGGCGAAACGCGCACCCCCGTGAGCGGTTCCGTGGCAAACGAACGACAGATTGTGAGCGGGCACTATGACAGTCAGGTGAACCGTGCAGCGAAGCGACTCAATACTTTCCTCGGTTTTCGCGAAGCACGCATTCAACGGGCCGTTTGCAGCTGCAGCAGCGCCGAAACGGACGTCACGCCGGGCTTGCCGTCCGCGCTCGCGTGGGCGCTCACGACACGAACGTGGTGCGTGTGGCGCATGCGGTCGAGCCAGTCCATCCATGCGGCAAACGACACGCCCTTTGCGTCCACCTGGATGCCTTCGCCCAGCACCGCGACTTGCGCCTTCGCGATGCCGGCCTGCACGAGCGACGCGGCAAGTGCGTCCCGCAGCGCAGCACCGGCAGGCGGCCGGATCGCGGCGGCCGCACGCAGCCGCCGTGCCTCCGCGAGTTGCCCGCCGGCTTCGGCCACCTGCATCTGCAATGCGGGCAGGTTTGCCGCGATCCGGGTGCGGCCCGTGTATGCGGGCTCCCACATCACGTTGTAGACCAGTGCCGCGAACAACAGCGCGCCGCCGCCCGCCAGCAGCACGCGCTCGCGCGGCGAACGGCCGTCGAGCCACTGCGTCAGCGCGGCGCGGGCCGCGTGGAGCCGAGCATCCATTTCGCATCCTCCTCGTTGGCCGTCACGCCCTGCGCCTGCAGGCGCTGGCGGAATCCGTCGCCGTCGACGGCGGTACCGGGACGGAATGCGACAGCCAGTGCGCCGTCGCGGTAGTCGAGCGTCGCGATCGCATCGGACGGGATCGGGCCAAGCGCACGCGACAACGATGCCGACAGCACCAGGTAATCGTTCGCCCGCAGCTCGCCGGCCGCTGTGCGCAAGCGTTCGAGCCCGGTCCGCATTTGCATCGGCGGGTCGAGCATCACCGTCGTGTCGGGGAAAGCCGCTTTCACGCGGGCAGTCAGTTGCGCATTCAATGCATCCTGGCGATGACGCAGCTGGAACCACTGCACGTTGATCGTCGCGATCGCGATGACGGCCGACACGATCGCCAGACCGGCGGGCACGCGCCAGCGACGCCATCCGCCACCGTCGGCGCGCGTGTTGCGTGCGAATTCGAACTGGCACAGGTCGAACCTGCAGTCGAGCGCGCCGCGTGCAAGCACTTCCCACGGCAATGTGCGTGCGACGGGCAGCATCTCCGAATGTCCGGCCCCGCGTTCGAGCATGCCCGATGTGGTTGCAGCGCCGCTTTCGACATCGTCATGAGCGTCGACAACCAGCACATGGACTCGAACGGATTCGTGTTTCGGCAACTCGGTAATCGTTGCGTCCAGCGCCGACGCGCGCGTTTCAAGACCGAACCCCGACGTTCCGCGCCGGACGGCCAGTTCGAGCCGTGGCGGGTCGGCTACCGTTTCGCCAACGATCTCGCTCGGTACAGGCGGACTCACGATCAACACATCGGCTTCGCCGCCCGCGGTTGGCGTCGCTTCGCTGTGCTCGTCGCCATCCGCTTGCTCGCCACCGCCCATCGCCATGCAATGAATCAATGGCACCGCACGCACGCGCCGGTGGCCGGCCGTGTCGAACCAGTCGATCACTTCGCCGAACCGCTTGCGATCGACCACCGCCACGGATCGCGCCGCATTGCCGCTCGCAGCCGGGCCGACGGCGACGTGACTCTGCTGCGCATCGCCGATCAGGTATTCCTCGACCGCATGCGGCAGCACGCGCCGCAGCTTCGTGCCCGTCACGGGCGGCAGGGTCACGTCGACGAGCAACGTATCGCGCGCGGCAAGCACGAGCACCGTCGACGCGGCCTTCGGCCACGCATCGCGATGTGCACTTCCCGCACGGACGAGCTGGCCGCGCCGGTCGAACAGCGCGTACGGCATCGCGACCGCTTGCCAGTTTTCCGCATCGAACGTGCCGATCGACGGCAGCAGCACGATCAGGCTCGACATCGCGCCTCCCGGGCGCCGCACGCGCCGCTCATGGCCGACGGACGACAAAGTTGCCGATGCCCGTGCCGACCACGGCCATCCGCACGTCGCCCGACCACAGCGTGATCGTCACCGGCACGTCGATGCTTTCGCTACCGAGCACGATACGCGACGGCGTTTCACCGCCGCCCGTGTAACGCACCGACACGCCCGTCACCTCGGTGCCCCAGCGGCGAGCGCGATACAGGTCGTCCGTCATCGGCGCCCACGTGCCGCTTTCCGTGCGCTGCACGAACCGGTAGCCGCCGCCCACCGGCTGCCACGCGATCGGCATCGAGCGCACCTGCGCTTCGTCGCCGGCCGATTCGAGCAGGTTCGCGAGCCGCTGCGCCTCCTCGGCCAGATCCGTGCGGCGATTACGGGACGGCGCGAGCGTCACGACCGCGACCAGCAACCCGACGATCACGAGCACGACGAGCATCTCCAGCAGCGTGAAGCCCGCCGCGCGACGCGCCGCGAGCGGGCGACGTTTCCTGACGCGTGCGATCGTCATGCCGTTACTGCCACGAGCCGATGTCCGCATCGTTCCCCTCGCCGCCCGGCTTGCCGTCCGCGCCGTAGCTGAACACGTCGATCGCGCCGTGCGCGCCCGGATTCAGGTATTGATATGCGTTGCCCCACGGATCCTTCGGCAGCCGCTCCAGATAACCGCCGTCCTTCCAGTTGTTCGGCACCGGATCGGTGGTCGGTTTCTGGATCAGCGCAGCGAGCCCCTGCTCCTGCGACGGATAACGGCCGTTGTCGAGGCGATACAGGTTCAGCGACTGCATCATCGTGCCGATGTCCTGCTTCGCGGCGATGCGCCGTGCCTCGTCGGGGCGGCTCATGATCTTCGGCACGATCAGTGCCGCGAGAATCCCGAGGATCGCGACGACCACCATGATCTCGATCAGCGTGAAGCCGCGTTGCGTACGACGGCGTGCAAGTTCATGCGCCAGCCTTGCGTGCGATGTTCGCGCTGCGTCGTGCGTCGTCATCATGCATTCACCCTTGCGTCAAAGAATGGAAACCGTTCCCTGTTCATCGAATCGATCCGTCGCCATGAAACCGCTCGCCCTGCTCCGCACCGTTCCGTCTCGCGTCGACCTTCTGCCGCTCGTCGCGACCCTTGTCGCCGGCACGGCGCTCGTCGCCGTGTCGATATGGGCCGCGCGCCTGCTGAATGCACCCGATGCGCCGGCACCCGCCCGTACCGCACCGCCCGCGCCGTTCGACGTCACGGCCAGCGCGCAGCTTTTCGGTGCCAAGCCCGACGATGGCCGCGATGCCATCCAGTTGCTCGGCGTGCTCGCGTTCGATGCACGACGTGCGGCCGCGATCGTCAGCGTCGGCGGCGAAGCCGCGCGCGTCGTGCGCATCGGCTCGGCGATCGGCGAAGCCGCGAAGCTCGCCGAAGTGCGCGCGCGCTCGATCGTCGTCGACCGCAACGGCCTGCAACGCGAGATCGCGCTGCCCGCCGTACAGAAGGCGAACGCGTTCGTGCGCTGAACCGCGCGTCACTGCACCATGTTGTTCAGCTCGATGATCGGCATCATCACCGCGAGGACGATCACGAGCACCACGCCGCCCATCGCCAGGATCAGCAGCGGTTCGAGCAGGCTCGTCAGGAACATCGTGCGGCGTTCGAGCTCGCGCGATTCGCCTTCTGACGCGCGGTCGAGCATCGTCGTCACGTCGCCGGTCGCCTCGCCCGAGCGGATCAGGTGCACGAGCACCGGCGGGAACGTCTTCGTGTGGGCCAGCGCGCGCGACAGCGCTGAGCCTTCGCGAACGCGCACAATCGCATCGTCGACGTTCGCGCTCATTGCGCGATTCGACAGCGTCTCGCCGGCCGCCTGCAACGCGCGCAAAATCGGCACGCCGGCCGCGGTCAGGATGCCCAGCGTGCTGGCGAAGCGCACCGTGTTGTAGCCGCGCACGAGCTTGCCCGCGAGCGGCGCGGTCAGCAGCCAGTGATCGAACCTGAGCCGCGGCCCTTCCCGCGACAGCACCTTGCGGATCGCGAACACGATCGCGATCGTCGCCAGGAAGGACGCCCACCACCAGTGCCGCACGAAATCGGACAGCGCCATCATGACCACCGTCAGCGTCGGTAACTGCTGCTTCGTGCTGGTGAACACGTTCGCCACCTGCGGCACCACGTAGCTCAGCAGGAACGTGACGATGCCGAACGCGATCAGCGTGACGATGCCCGGATACGTGAACGCGAGCAGGATCTTCTGCTTCAGCGCGTTGCTCTGCTCGATGTAGTCCGCGAGACGCGACAGCACGATGCCGAGCTTGCCCGTATGCTCGCCGGCCGCGACGAGCGCGCGGTAGATTTCCGGAAAATCGCGCGGATGCTGGCCGAGCGCATTCGCGAACGAATGGCCGCCGACGACTTCCGCGCGGATCGACGCCATCAGCTCACGCAGGTATTCGCGCTCGGCCTGCTCGCTCAGCACCGACAGCGCTTCGTCGAGCGGCAGCCCCGCGACCAGCAGGCTCGCGAGCTGGCGCGTGAGGATCGCCTGCTCGCGCTGCGACAGCTTGCGGCCGAACGACAGACGTTGTTGGCGCGCGCCATGCAGGCGTTGCGCGGCCAGCTCGACGACGAGCGGTGTGAGCCCCTGCGTGCGCAGATGGCTGCGCCCGGCGCGCGCGCTGTCGGCTTCGAGCACGCCTTTCAGCGTGCGGCCGGTGGGATCGATCGCTTCGTAGCGGAATGCCGACATGTCTGTGCCCTCGTGTCACGCATAGGACTTGTTCCGACGACGTCGCGCAACGCGCCCGACGGAGTCGACGGGGAAGACTAAGGAGCGAACCGGCGCAAATTTGTGACGGATGTTGGGCTACCTTTTTTGTTCTTTTCGGGTCTTATTACTTTTGGTCGTTATTCTTATATCGGGGAAACGATTTCATCTTGAGCGACCACATCAATTATTCAAGCATTAACCATCTCGCAATCATAAAGTGATGCTCGCTTATCAAAACTATCCAGTCAATTTCAGGAATATCTCAACCGGATCACCCATTCGTTTATGGAAGAAATGTTCCGTAGCATTCGCCACGAAACTGACTTGATGTTGCGATAGCGCTGTTCTGCGCACCAACAGCCCGGCAATACAAGGCTTCGCCCTGGTGCACGGCCACATTCCCAACATCTGGGAATCGAGAACCCCATGAATCGGTCTCGAATTAATGCGCCGCCAATCCGGATAACGCGCTCCCGATATCAATAAAAATGTTACGTACCATTCGTTATTAAAAATTCACACGCGTCATACGGATTTCCCCCTACATTTACCCGGCGGTTCACAAGTATTCCAACCGCTGTTGCAGGGGTTCCCGTTTATCTTCGTCCAAGGAAATTTCTCATGAAATCCAGCAAGCGCAAGATCTGTCAGGTCCTGGCTCTCGTCGTTTCGGGCATGGGCGCATCGCTCGCGATGGCCGCAGGCCCGGTGATTCAAGGCGGCGGCTCGTCGCTCGTCGCTCCGACGATCGGCTCGGTCAGCAACGCCAACAGCGAAATCGGCCTGTTCGGCACGTCCGAAGGCACGTTCACGTACTACTCGGTCGGCTCGGGTGCCGGCCAGAACGCATTCCTGAACAACCAGCCGACGTTCTTCGGCGCGGGTGTCTCGGGCACGGTTCACTTCGCCAACAGCGATGCCGCGCTGACGCCCGCTCAGGTCACGGCGTACAACTCCGGTACGGTCGGCTCGAACAGCGGCCCGCTGATCCAGATTCCGTATATCGTGACGGCCATCACGGTGCCGGTCGTCAACGGCCCGGCCGTGACGAGCTCGACGACGCCGCAAACGACGCCGGGTCAAGCGCACAGCATCGCGCTGAATGACAACGATCTGTGCGGCATCTTCTCGGGCGCACTCACGAGCTGGAATCAAGTGACCAACCCGGAAACCAACTCGGCGTATGCGTCGACCGCCCCGATCAAGGTCGTCTATCGCGCGGACGGCAGCGGCACGACCGAACTGCTGACCCGCCACCTGGCTGCGGTTTGTACGTCGGCCAACACGAAGGCCGGTGTGACGTTCGTCGACTCGCTGACGTTCGCGAACACGACCGCCTTCCCGTCGGGCGTGCCGTCGAACTTCATCGGTGCGTCGGGTAGCGGCGGCGTCCGCGGCTCGCTCGCGTCGCTGTCGTCGGCCGGTACGGCTGCCGTCGCGTACCTGAGCCCGGACTACACGAACACGTTCCTCGCGTCGCAAAGCGCGGTCGTGACGTCGTCGGGCGCGCTGCAGCTTCCGATCGCCAGCCTGTACAACTCGTCGAACAGCACGTACTACGCGCCGACTTATGCGAATGCGACGACGGCACTGGGTACGATCTCCGCACCGTCCAACCCTGCCGATCCGAATGCATGGGTCCCGGTTTCCGGCGCAGCGTACAACGCTCTGGCCAACCCGTCTGCCGGCTATCCGGTTTCCGGCACGAGCCAGATCATCCTGAGCCAGTGCTATGCCAACGGCGCTGCTGCAACGGCGGTTCACGACTTCCTGAACAACCACTACACGAACTCCAGCTACGCGTCGGTCGTTCATGGCAACGGCTTCGACACCGTGCCGTCGGGCTTCCAGAGCGCCATCTCCGCGAACTTCCTGAGCAACTCGAGCGGGAACAACCTGGACATCGGCGACGCAGGGATCTGTGGCGTGCTGTATACCGGTCGTTAATCCGGATCGTTACTGATTCAACGCGTCCTGTCGAACCCGCCTCGAGCATTCGAGGCGGGTTTTTTCATGCACGGGCACCATTGCGATACAACGCTCTCGACGAGAGGCCACGCGACGAACCGGCCCTTCGCACCGCCCCAGGCAGATCCCCCTTCCGCGCCCTCCGGTTCGCCTGCCCGACTGCCCTGGCCCGCGTAACCGAGTAACCGAGTAACGCGGGCATCAAGTTGCACGTCAAGCCGTTCGATTCCGGACAGTCTCTGGTCGGGATTTTCCGGGTATGCAGACCTGCGCCAGCGGGAAAGGAATCCGGCTGTATCGACAAGCCATTGGACAGACAAACCACGCGCGTCCCGGGCAATGGTTAAAAAAAATGCCCCGACCTTCCAAGGCGGGGCATTCTCTTCCGGTTCGATTCTATCGATACCGATGCAGCCTGATCAGAACCTGTTCAGTTTCGCGAGCTCTTCCTTGCTGAGCAGCGTCCGCTGCGTCGACCCGGCCGCTCCAAATCCCAACAGCGAAACCGAATTCGACGAATCGTAGCCAACCTGTTCCGACTTGCGTCGCTTCGACCCGCCATCCGGACCGTTATCGCCAAAGCCTTCGACCTGCACGCTGATCGTCCAGCGACGCGGAGCCACGCCCGATGCATTGTTCTTCGCGATATCCTGCGCGGCCTGACTCGCGGCCGATGCCGCGGAACTCGCCGCCGTCAGCGCTCCCGTGTTCACGGCTTGCACGAGCGGAATACCGGTTGCCTTGCCCGTCACCTGGATGTTGTCCGCGTTCACGACACGCAACGCTGCCACGTTCAGGTTGCCCGCGCGAATACCCGCGTCACCCGCATCGACGGTCCCTCGCGGCGCGATCAGATTGACCGTGCCTTTCGGCGCACCCGGTATGCTTTGAAGCGTCGCGATACCCGCGCCCGTCACCTGCCCGCGCGAATCGACCGTGCAGTAATGGTTTGCATCGCATACATACTGCGGCGCCGGCGTATCGGCCGACGTCTTCGCGCCCTTGCCCGCGTTGATGTCGCCGTTCGAACTCCAGATCGTCATGTCACCGCCCTGCTCGGTGAAGATCCGGCTCTGCGCGAGCAGCACGCTCTGGTCCGTGAAGATATCGACGTTGCCCTTCTCGAGCGTCAGGATCCCCATCGTGCCGGGGCCCGCCACCACGTTCCCGTTGGCGTCCACGATCTGCGGCGGCGCCGTCGTGCTGCCGACGAGCGCTTGCCCGCCCGGCCCGAGGATCGTCACGTCGCCACCTTGCTGCGTCTGGATCGTCGTGCTGCGGATATCGAGGTTGCCCGTGCCGACCTGCTTGTTCGCGCCATTCGAACCACCACCCAGATTGTTCGCCGTATAGCCGAACGAAGCCGGGAACAGCGTATTGATCGCCTGGTAACCTCTCGCGTACTGGCCGTTGTATTGGCTCGCGGGGTCGTTGAAGTCCGCACCAACCTGCGCAAGCACGCCGAACAACACCTTTTCCGCGAAGAGCTGCTGTACGTAAGACGGCAACGCCTGGAATTGCTTCCACGCGTCGTCGGCCGTCAACCGGCCGACCTTGGCCAGCGCGGCGTCCTTGTCCGCCTGCAATCCCGTATCGACGCCGAGCCCCGCGTCGTACTGCTCCATGAACGCGATCAACGCGGGCGTCGCGCTCGGCACGCCGGCAACCGAGCTGCCCGGCGCGATATAGGTCGAGACGAACCCCGGTAGATCGACACCGGGGCCCACGCCAAACAGCACGTTAACGTTCGCGCTCTCGTGCGGCAGGTTCGGGTTGTTCGCGTTACCGACTGCATCGATACCGGTGAACGGGTGCGCGACTCCACCCGTGTTGGCTTTCTGGTTATACAACTCGGCTTGGCTCGTCAGCGGGCCGATATTGCGTCCGGCCTGAATATCAAACCAACCCGGCCCGCCAAGCGACAGAACCGGAACTGCGCCGCCTCCAAGGAACGGAATCGGCGTGTCGTAGATGTCCCTCCCTGCGACGACGCGCGTCACATCGGAGCTTCGCAGATTCTGCCCCCAGAACGCCAGGTTCACGATGTCCAGCCCGGCCTGCACGAGCGCCGGCTTGTCGATCGACAGCGTGACGAGACTCCGGTAGAAGTCGTCACTATTGCCGGGAGTATCGACGGTGCCATTGACGATGCTTCCGTTCAGACTGTAAAGGCGCGCGGGCTGCAAATCGTCGCCATGAAGCGCATTTTGCGCATGTGCGGCGAGCGTCGTATTCGTCAACGCCGGAATGGTTACCTTCAGTTGCGGGTTTGTCGGCGAAGGCATCTGCGATGGATCGGCGTCGGACAAACCGAACGTATCGGGCAATGCGGCGTCAGTTCGCTTGGCCGATACATTGGAAAGGGTCACCGATTGGTCCGCGATCAAATTCAACTGACCCACAGCCGACGGATAGAGAACCCCGCCGGACTGCATATCAATCGCACCGTCGAACGCAGTCAGATTCATGCTGGCGGGCAACACGCCGTTCGCACCGGTCAACATGCCACCGGGTGTACCAAGCCGGACGTCGCCGGTCGTGGATAGCACATTGACCGCGGAAGTCGACGAATAACCCTGGTTGTCAGCATACTGGCCGTAATCGAAAAGACGGACTACTGCAGTCGGCTGCCCGCCGCTCTGCGCATAGCTGCTCGAATAAGACGGATTCAGTACCGCGCCAATATCCACGCCCTGCCGCGCGGTAACGTCGAATATTCCGTCCTGCGTTGCAAGCACCGTCGACACGTCAATCGGAGCCACGCCAATTTGCCGAGATGCCACGGAAATATCCGACCCGATCCTTCCGCCAGCCGATATCGTCCCCGTTCCCTTCGCCACGAAGTAGTCGCCGCTCAGAATGTCGCCGCCCGCTCGCACCGTCAGATTTCCGCCGCCGACGGTGACGGGCTTGCTGTTTCCGTTCAGGTACCACGTGGTCGGCAACGATACGGCCAGGTCCGAAATATTGCCGCCGGCAATGACCGAGACGTTGCCGCCGACGCTCATCACGCCCTGGTCGAACGCACCGAAATCGATCGAGGTCCGGGTCAGCGGAGCGAGGATGGCAACGTTACTCGCGGTTGTCCCCGGGGTAATCTGCATCCACTGCCACCAGTACTGGCTGATGCTGTTCCCGGCGCCGCCGGTCACCGCACCTGTTGCATCGGTCACGTTCTGGACACCGTTGATATCGCCCTGCACACGGATCGATATGTCGCCGGCCGAATCAGGATTCACGGTCGGCGTAACCAGGATGTCTTGCATGCCCGGGCCGCCCTTCATAACTGCCGTCGGAATACCCAACGCAGGCGAACCCTGCGCAGGCGCACCCGCCGTATATACCACCCCAGGCGCGGTCGTATCCGCCAGCGTGAAATCGTTGCCCGCGGCAATGTCGATCGATCCGGTGCCGGTACGAATCGTCGTCGGCTGAAGCAATGTCAGCCCCTTCGAATCGACGTAGGCCGTGTGCTGGCTCAGCGTCACGTCACCGGCAGGCGCGCCGCCGGCGTTGAATGCGGCAACAGGTTGCACGGCAAGCGGATTGGCACTGGCCAGGTCCGCGCCGGCGATGATGCGATAGGACGAGCTTTGTCCGCCCAACAGTGCGGCGAAACTGATCGGCAACGGATTGTCGGCAGTCGCAACGTTGGCCGGCAGGTTGCCGGCCAATGCACCGATATTCACGCCGGCGAACGGAATCGACGTCGGTGCCGTCGGCGCGAAGAAGAAGCTGTAAACACCTTGCGGCTGCAGCAGAGGGCTGTTCAGCGGCTTTGTACCGGACACCTTGTTAAGGTAGTTGTTGTACAGGGCAATATATTGTCCGTAATCGCCGGCACTCGTCGGCAGACTCGGTGCCGTCGGCGTTCCGAACTTGGGGGTCACGGTCGTGCCGTTTCGGACCAGCCCGACGATGGAAACATTGGTGTAGCCGTTCAACCAGCTTCCGGGGCCAAAGTACGCTGCTGCATAGTCCGCGTAAGACGCGTATTTCGACAGGACGGGTGCCGGCGTATGCAACGGGCTGTAAGGCAGGATGTGCGACGTGTACAGACCGCTGGCCCAATCGCCGTAATACACGCCCCACGAATTCGCGTACTGAAGATAGTTGGAATAGTACTGGGCCGCCTGGTTCGTCAGCGGAGCGCCCAGTGGCACGTTCGGGTCGTACAACGGGTTCTGCGGGCTGCTGGAGAACGATGCCAGCGACTGCGCCGCCCCGGTATAGAACTGGACCGTTATCGACGCGGGGTTATCAACCGACAGCAGGTTGTTGTACAGCGTCAGCGCGCCCGCGTAGGTTCCGCCGGCTGAAGCACTCCCCGTCGCCCCCAGAATCGTCGCCACCTGGCTCTGGAAAAATCCATCGGTAATACTCGCTTCCGCATCGAAATTGTTCGTCGCCCGGAACGTCAGCATCGGCGCGACCGTCCCGTTGTAGCGATATGAAGGCACGATCGTCCCGCTGTTGTTCGGCAGACCCGCACCGAGATTCCAGTTCGACAGGATCGAGATGTTGCCGCCGTTGATCGCCGTGCCCGGGTTGTCGAACTCGATACCAGGCGCGACCCGGAAATTCGCGATGTTCGCCGTCGATCCCTGCAGCTTCGGCCCATTGGCGCCGAGCCCGCCCTGAATGAATCCCATCAGCGTGCCGGGCGTCATCGACAACGTGCCGTCGCTCGCCTTGACGATCTGTCCGCCGTAGTAATTCTGATGATCGGCGTTCGCGGTCGTCGGTACGAAGTACGCGCTGTTCATCCCCGGGAAGCCGATCGACGTGACGCCGTTGTACAGCGACGCCAGATCAGCCTGGCTGCCCGTCAGCACCACCTGCGCGCCCGTCGCGTTGTTCTTCAGCGTGCCGCCGCCGTCACCGTTCGCGTCCGGCATGAACGTGAAGGTCGGCGGATTGGTACCTTGCGCGGTGAACGTGCCGGCCAGCAAATGCCCGTTGCTGTCGTACCAGCCCGCCGGATCGACGATGCCGTCGAAGTGCCGTGCGCCAGACGTCGCGTCGGTCGTGCTCCACACCGCGTAGGCCTCGAGCGTGGTCGCACGGGAACCGACGATGCCCTTGCCGCTGTTGAACGCGTTCGGCAACTGGACATCGACGCTGCCGTCCGCAAGCAGCGGCGCGCGGAAACTTACGGTGCCGCCCGACAATCCGCCGGCCATCCCGCCCGATACGTCGATCAGCGCATTCGCGCCGACCCGGATCAACCCCGAGCGCGACGGATCGATGTTCTCGTAACCGTAGGTCGCGTTGTACGGATTCGCAACGGTCGGATCGAATACCGCGCTCGTGCCGATGTTCACCTTGCCGCCGCGCTGCGTCGGATCGGAGCCGCGCGCGAGCAGCGTCCCCTCCAGGTCGACACCGCTACGCCCGTACAGGTCGATCTGCCCGCCCGACTTGCCCGATGCATCGATCGTCCCCAGCACGTTCACGTTGCCGTTCGCCGTATCCGACGCATTGCCCGCGCCGCCATCGGCCGTCAGCGACACCGAGCGTGCGGTCAGCGCATTGCCGGCCGACAGTGTCAGGTTGCCCGACTTCGTATGAACGGCAATCGACTGGTTCACGCCGCTCGATGCGAGCGTCTTCGCCATCGAATCGAGATCGGTCGCACCCGCCGTATCGAGCGACAGCGAGCCGCCGGCATAGCCGCTCGTCGCACCACCCTTGATCGCGCCGTTGAGATTCACGACTTGCTTCGGCGCCGACAGCGTCAGGCTGCCCGCCGCGCCGCCGCCTTTCGCACCCGAGAAATCGAGTGTCGCGCCCGGTTGCACATCGACCGTCCCCGCATCGGCGGTCAGGACGATCGAACCGGCCGGCGCGTATTGCGTCACGTCGAAGAACTGCTTCGACACGCCCGCAGAGCTGACGGTCGAGCCGCTGCCGATCGTCAGGTTGCCGGTGGTCGCCTCGAGGCTCACGTTGCCGGCAGGTGCGGCGATCATCGCGCCGTTGTCGGCGAGCGTGCCGCCAATGAAATGCCATGCGCCACCCACCGGCGTTTTCGTCAACGCGGTGCCCGCTGCGCCGTTCAGCGTCAACGCGCCGGTCGTCTTCACGGTCGCCGCGGAACTCGTATCGGCGAAATACACCGGTGCATTGAGCGTCACCGGCAGCGCGCCGAAATCGAACGTCCCCGTGCCTTGCCCGACGATGCCGCCACTCGCGGTCATGTTCGCCGACGAGAATCCGCTCAACGTCTTCGTGCCCGTGCCGAAGTCGATCTCCTTCGCGTTGACCGTCAGCGTGCCGTTGCCCGGCACGACCGTGCCGTTGGGCGCACCCGTCTCGTTCGTGAACGCGATCTGCTGCCCGTTCAGCGTCACGCGGCCGCCATCGCTCGTGAACGTGCCCGCGCTCAGGTCGACGCTCTTGCCGAACGTCGCGTTCACGTCGCCGACGAAACCCATCGCGCCATAGCTGCGCAACGAAACCAGATCCGCGTTGGCGAGCTGCGCAAGTCCTGCCTGATCGATCACGAAGCCCGGCAGGTTCGCAGCGGCCGCGCCAGTCGCATTGGTGAACGTGATCGCCGAACCGTCCGCCGTGATCGCCTTCGCCGACAGCACCGCGCTCGGGTCGACTTTCAGATTGCCCGACGAGTCGAGCATCAGCGCCTGGCCGCCCGACAGCGTCGCGCCTGCGCCAACCGTGAGCAGCCCCGTGCCGGTGCCGCCCGTGCGCGCGAGCGGCGCCATCGCGCCATTCGACACACGCAGCAGCGCGCCGTCGCCGGCGATCGTGATCGGTTGATCCTTCGCAGCCGGATAGTCGCCTGCCGCCACGATCGATGCGCCTGCGTCGACACGCAAGCCGTTTGCCGCGTTCGAATCCGTACCGCTCGCATCGGTCTTCGTCACGAGCAGGATTTCCGGGCCCTTCAGTGACGAGTTCCCGTCGTTCGACACCACCACGCTGTTCGCGATCGGCGTGATCGTCACACCCTTCGTCGTCGCGGCACGCGTGCCGCCGATCAGCAGACTGCCCGCATTGAGCGAATCGAGCGCATCACCGCCGATCTGCAGATAACCGGGCAGCGCCCCGCTGCCGTTGCCGGTGATCTGAATGTCCTGCGACGCGATGTCGACTTCGGCCGGTGCGCCGCCCGCACCCGCCGCCGCGTTCAGCGTCGCGCCGAGCGTGAGCGCCTTCGTCGCGGCCAGCACGAGCTGGCCGCCGTCCACCGGCAGCGGCGGTGTCACGTTGCCCTGTTTCGCGGCCTGCGCGGTGAAGAAGGTATTCGCGCCTTTCAGCGTGTACTGCGAGTACTGCTGCCACACCGCGCCCGACTGCACGTTGAAGAGCGTCGGCGTCGCGCTGCGCCCGCCCGTCACCGCATCGGCGAAGTACCCGGCCGTCATGACAGTGCCGTCCGGCAGCACCTGCGATGCGCCCGGCACGACGTTGCCTGTCGTCGCCGACACCGTCACGCGGTATGCGCCCGGCAGCGTCGCATACTTGCCCGGCAGCAGCGTGTAGTAGCCGGCCGCGAGTCCCGGCACGCCGGACAGGTAGACGGCCTTGCCGATCGCGTCGTTCATCCCGGCCTGGCCGACGCCGAGCGCCACGGTCTTGGTTGTCGGCGTACCGTTGCTGGCGATGTCCGGCTGCACTGTCTGCGCGAACAGCGGATCGTACGCAGCAACCGGCGATTGCGCGCCCGGCACGATTGCGTAGACGTTCCCGGCACCCGCATTGACCGGCACCGCCGTCGCACCCTTGCCGCTTGCATAACTCACGTTGTATTGCGACAGCACGTCGCGCGTGCCGCCCGTGCCCGGCACCCATTCGGCGGCCTGCAGGTCGCCGCCGCCGGACAGGTCGATCGTCGCGCCCTTGTTGAGCGCGACGCTGGTGCCGTTCACGCCGATGTACTTGGCGGGCGGCGCATTCAGATCGGAGCCCGTCGTGCCTGTAAGCGGGTTGAACTGCCATTCGACGCCGTCGATCGTCGTGCCATAAGGAATGATCGATCCGCCGTTCGAAACCGACGTCACGCTGCCGTTAGCGAACGTCACCGAATCGGTCGCGACAAGCGGCAGGTTGCTGAACTGCTGCTGCGTCGCGGCGCTCGTCGGATCGCCGACACCGAACACAAGCGTGCCCGACGGCGCGCGCACGGCGCCGCCCTGCATGATGTTCGTCGCGTCGACGAGCAGCGTGCCGCCCGCCGACAGCGGCGTGCCCGACGAGCCGGTCGTGCCGAACGTGACGGTGGTCGGCGCGGGCTTGCCGGTGGACGAATCGACCGGACCAACCGCATCGACGATAAAGGTGTTGCCGGTAGCCGGATACAGGCTCGCGGCGCTGAACGTCACATTGCCCGGCGTGTACAGCACGCCCGGCAGCAGCGCCTTGCCCGACTGCGTCACACTGGTCGAACTCAGTCGGATATCGCCGCTGCTCGCAAGATTCGCTTGACCGATGTTGTTCAGCTGGAACTGATTGCGCAGATCGACGAACGACGCGTTCACGTTCAGCGTTGCATCGGACAGCGTCGCGACCGGCGCGAATGCGGGCGTTGCCGAGGTCGCGGTCGGGCCCGCCAGCGCGACATAAGGCGCGTTGATCGTCACCGTCGTGCCGAGCGGACGGGCCGGTGGCCGCGCGAGCAGGTCCGCGAGCGCCGAACTGCCGCTAGCCGGTTTGGCCGGCGTCGACAGCAGCGTTGAAAGCTGATCCATCCCGATTGCCGCGATTCGTCCGGTATTCAGCGTCACCGATTCGGGTAACGTCAGATTCACGTCACCGGCAAACACGATCGGCGGCACCGCCACAGGAATCGGGGACGGTGTGCTGTCGCCCAGCACGAGATTCGCGATTCCCGAACCGCTCAGGCGATCGGCGGCAAACTGGATCACGCCGGTCGGCTGGCCGATCGGCTGCCCGGTGGTCGGATCGATCGCGGTCGAGAAATCCTGACCCTGCACAAGTCCGGCGGGAACGAGTGAACCGCCCTGCCGCACGACGAGCGCGGTCGCACCGGCCGCGCTACTGTTCTGATGCGGCAGGATCGTCAGCGTGCCGCCGCGCGCCTGCGACGCGCCACCGTGGCCGGCCAGCGTCCCGTCCGCGAAGAGGCCGTACGCGGCCGACAGCGTGATCGAACCGGCATCGCTCCACACGGGCTGCGACGCATAAGTGCCGTTCGCCTGCAGACGATCGAAGTTCGTCGATGTGCCCGACACGTCGATCGTCGAACCGGTTTGCGCAACCACGTAGCCTGAATCGCTCGACAGCGTAACCGACCCACCCGGCAACACCTTGCCGGCATTTGGCACGACTGTGGTTCCGCCAATCTTGACCGGCACGGCAAGCGGATCGGCAAGCCCGACACCCGATACGTCGAGCGTCGCATCGGACCCAAGCCAGACCGACCGGCTGTTGCTCGGCGTGAAGACATTCAATTGTCCCGGCTGTACATTCGCGCCGCCAGTATCCGCGCTCAACGTGATCGAACCGCCCGGAGCGACTACCGAACCGAGCACTGTGACCTGCTTTGGCGAGGCGAGTGCCACGCTCGCCCCGGCATCCGCATTGATCGATGCGCCGGACGACAGCGTGACCGCACCGGTCACCCCCGGATAGGACACCGCCATACCCGTCCCGTTTTGCCATGCCACTTCATTCCCGCCCGTCAACACCAGGCTGGTTGGCTGGCGGTGATACGCGTCCAACTGGCCGATCGTCGTCAGGCCCGCCGCCGTCAGATTTGCCCCCGAGCCTGTCTGCTGGAGTGTCAGCACATCAGGAATACGGTTCAGTTGCGTCAGCGCGACCGTTGCGCCCGGTGCGACGGTCGAGTCGTAGTACGCGTTCAGCACATACTTGCCGAAACCTTGTCGGGAAAAGAAGGACTCGGGCAGGTACACGTCCCAAGGAGACGCCGCAGCCTGCGCCCCTCCGATCCGGAAGCCGAGCGCCTGCAGCGTCAGCGTACCGCCACCGGAGAAGCCCTCGCTGAGGATCGAGCCGTTTATCGCGATCGTGCCGGCTGTCGGCTGCGCATTCGGCAGGATCGCGCCGCCGTCCCCCGTATCGCCGAACTGCGCGCCCCCGGCAGGCACCGCATAGGTCTTCAACGAAACGTTGCCGCCACGCCCGGCCGGTACGCCGTTCTGGAGCAACAGCTGGCCGTTCGCGAGCATTTCACCGCCGCCCGATACGTCGAGCACGCTTCCCGGTTGCAGCAGTACCGAGCCCGTCGTGTCGACGGCATTGCCGTTCACGGTGACCGATCCCTGCGTCGCCGACAGCGCAATGCTCCCGCCGTTGATGAACTGGCTGTTGCCGGGCGTCGTGCCAGGCGCGGCCTGCACGTCGTTGTTCACCCATTGGCCAGCCGCGCTGATCGCGCCCTGCGGCCCGACGACGACATTGCCCCCGCTCGTGATCGAAATCGAACCGGAGGGTGCGGACAGTCGCCCCGCGACATTCACGTCGGCACCGATCGCCGTGCTGTTGAGCGAGATCGACCCGCCCGGCTGCAGGTTCAATTGCGTACCCTGTGCGACCGTGATGCCCTTGCCCGCGTTCTTGTCCTCCGACACGTTCAGGTTCGCGAAACCGCCGTTGTTCAGCTTCGCAACCGGCACGACCTGAGTCGTCATCAAGTTGTTCGGATCGTTGGCGGCCAGCGACTGGTACGCGGTCTTGTCGAGCGGCGTACCGATCGAGAAGCCCGGCATCAGCGCGCCGAGTTGCGGCGCGTTGTCCTGCAGGATCGCGAAGCCCGAAATGCCGTTGAACGTGATCGTCGGGTTGGCGACGGTGTTCCACGTCATCCCGGCCAGCGTACCGCCGGCCAGCTTCGGATCGGCGCCGAGGTTGAACGTGCCGCCGGACGGCAGGCTGTTGCCCTGCATCTGCTTCGCGCCGCCGAACGCCTGCGCGCTGATGTCGCCGTCGAGCACCAGCGCTTGCGACGCGAACAGATCGAGCGTGCCCGCATTGCCGCCGACGATGTAGTCGGACTGGTACGTGCCGCCCGTCTGCAGCGGGTTGAACCAGGACTTCGTGACGCCCCAGCGCGGATGGCTTTCGACGAACTGCCCGGCGATGCCGACATAGCGGTCGTACGGGCTCGCCTGCCCGATCGGCACGATTGCACCATTGGCATCGACGAGCCGCGTCGTGTTGATCATCCCGCCGTTGAAATGCACATACCCGCCGTTCAGGTTCATCGACGAACCGGTCGCGGTCACCACCTCGTTGCCCGACAGCGTGATCGTGCCGCCGTTGGTCAGCAACTGATCGACGGTGCGCGGAATCAGGTTCACGTAACCCGACAGGTTCAGGATCGGGCTGCCGACCCACTGCACGCCGTCGCTGCGCGTGCCCGTCAACGTGCTGTCGACGACGACGCCCTTCAACCCGAACAGAAAGCTGTTGCGCAGCAGCGGCGAATCCGCCAGTTCGTTCTGGCCGATCCGGTCGACCGTTACGAGCGTCTGCGAGATCGGCACCTGCACGTTCGCGAGGCCCGACACGTCGATCGTCGCGCCATCGTCCACGTAGATCCGGCCCGGCACCGCGGTTTGACCCGGCACCTTGTTCGTCACGATCGACGGCGCATAAGCCGTCACCGATACGTTCGAGCCCGGCGCCTCGATCAATGAGCCGCCCTGGAACCACACGGAACCGGCCGTCATCGTGATGCCGCCCGGCGTGAACGTCGTGCCGGGTGTCGACGTCGCGATCTGGCCGTTGTTGTCCGGCAGTACCGTCGTTACCGAACCTGGTCCAAAACTCAGCAGGCCGGCACGGTTGACGTTGTCGACGCCGCTCAGGACCTGATTCGGATATGGAATGCCCAGCGGATTGTTCGACGCGTACTCGTCCGCCGTCGAAATCGTGATCGTGCCCGGCGTGTTCACGCTCGTCGTCACGCCGACCACACCGTTCTGCGCAACGCGGCTGCCGAGCAGGTTCACGTTGCCGCGCGCGGCTTGCACGATGCCCGTGTTCGTCAGCGTGCCGGCGGGTGTCACGTCGATCGATGCCCCGGTGACCGGATCGACCGCCACGATCTGCCCGCTCAACTCCGGCAGCAGGACTTGCGGGTTGCCCGTCGTCCCGGCTCCGTTCGGCCGCAGGCTCACCCCCACGCCCGCCGCGAGCACGACCTGCCCCGACGTCGCCGAAATGCTGCCGGCGTTCGTCACGTTCGGCGCCGCAACCAGCACGAAGCCGCCGTCGCTTGCCGTGCCGTTGGTGTGCGTCGTGATCGATGCGCCCTGCTCGATCGTGACGTCGCCCGGTGCCTGATACGTACCGGTCAGCAGCGCCTGATTACCGAGCCCCAGCACTTCGTTCGGCTTGCCCCCCGCCCCGACCGTCCCGTTCGAGCTCCCCGACTCCGGATAAGCCAGCCCACCGGTCGTCCCCGCCGGCAAACTCAAGAACTGCTGGTTGCTCGCGACGATACCCGCCGGCGTGGGCACCAACTGATTCTTCATATCGAGCAGGTTCAGCGACGACGCAACCAGCGAATGCACATTGACCTGCGACCCCGCACCGAACAGCACGCCATTCCGGTTGATCACATACACGGCCCCTTGCGCGGTGATGTTGCCGAGAATCTGGCTCGGCCGCCCGCTCGGGTCGTTGATCCGGTTCAGCACGGCCCAGTTGTTCGCGCCGTTCGTCTGCGTGCCGGCCGACTGGTCGAAGTTCAGCGTCGTCTGCCGGCCGACGTTCATCGTCTCCCACGTCAGCACCGCGTTCTGCCCGGTCTGCTTGACGTCGACGTTCACGTGCCCGTTCGCGTCGACGTTCTGCGTCGGCGCGTTCGCGTTGAACCACAGCACCGGATTGCTGGTGTCGCTCGTCGCGCCGGCCGCCACTTGCAACCCGCCCGGCGCGAGCCCGTTCGGCACGGTCGACGGCAGCTTCGCGGCCGCCGCGGCCGCGTTCTGCTGCGCGGCGATCTGCGCGGCAATCGCATGCGCGGCATAACCGAGGTTGCGGATCGACGGCTGGCTCGCCTGCTGCGCCTGCTGCGGCGACACGCCGAGATTCGGCATGCCCGGCGCGCCGCCGGCGCCGCCCGCACCGCCGCCCGATGCGCGCGCGGTCGCCGCGCCGAGGTTCATGATGCCGGCCGCCTGCGCGTGCGCGGACACGCCCGCCAGCAGCATCAGGGCCACGGCCCGGACCAGCGGCCGCAGTTCCGATTTCAGGACCGGGCGCGAACCCGTCGCGTCAGGTTGTCGTGCCGTGCGTGCGCGTGCTGCCATTCTTCACCCCGAATCCTATGAAATTGCGCTTGACGACGATCGCGCCGAAAGCGGCGCCGATCCGTTGTCGCGCTTCGTCGTTGCGCCCGGGCCCGAACCCGGACGCTGGAATCACAAGAACATACGAAGGCCCGATGGCAGCGGCGTGGCGGGTGTTACGGACCATTCCGGCCGCGCGTGAAAGGTCCGTAGCTTTTGTCACAGTCGGCCGGTCACGCCGTTTCGCGGTGCGCACGGATGCGGTCCGCCAATGCTTGCGCCACGCGTTCGACCAGCGCCGGCCAGTCGCCGGGCCGCTGCTGCCGGAACAACGTCGCGCCCGGATACCACGGGCTGTCGGCGCGTTCGAGCAGCCAGCGCCAGTCCGGCACGCGCGGCAGCAGCACCCACACGGGGCGCCCGAGCGCACCGGCCAGGTGCACGACCGACGTATCGACCGCGATCACGAGATCCAGCGCGTCGACGAGCGCGGCCGTTTCCGCGAAATCCTTCAGTTCCGCTTCGAACGACAGCACGCCGCTTGCCGCGAACGCTTCGGCATCGCGCATACGCACCCCGACCTGCACGCTCACGAAGGTCGCGTCGAGCGCAACGAGCGGCGCGAGCGCGGCGAACGTCATCGACCGGTTTTCGTCGTTGGCGTGATCCGGATTCCCCGACCACGCGAGCCCTACCCGCAAGCGTCGCGCCGGCGCGATCGCATCGAGCCGCTCGACCCACGCGGCGCCGCGCCGCGGGTCGGCACGCAGATACGGCACGTCGGCCGGTACCGTGTCGAGCGTCGTGCGGAACGCGAATGGCAGGCTCATCATCGGGCAATGAAGATCGAACGCCGGCGCAGGCTGCCCGTCGGCGACGATGCGACTCACGCCGCGCAGCGTGCCGAGCAGATCGGCCAGCGCGGCCGGTGCATCGATCAGGACGGTCGCGCCGCGCTCGTGCGCAAGGCTCGCGTAGCGGCAGAACTGCAATGTGTCGCCGAAACCCTGCTCCGCATGCAGCAGCAGCGTACGGCCCGCGAGCGGTTCGTCGCCCGTCCATTGCGGGCGGTCCGCATGACGCCGGTGCAGCATCACGTCGGCGGCATCCCAGCGCGCTTCGTGCTGCCGCCAGCCGGCATTGAAGTCGCCCATCACCAACCGGCAGAACGCCTCGGACCGACGCGCGACGCCGTGATTCGGATCACGCACGCAGGCAAGCGCGAAATCGGCAAGCGCGGCGTCGTAGTCGCCGAGCTGCTGGCGCGCGACCGCGCGGGTGTAGATCTCCTGCGCCGTCCGGCCTTGCGCGCCGGCCGCCGCCGCGTAACTCGCGAGCGCATCGTCGTAGCGGCCGAGCAGTTGCTGGGCGATCGCGCGATTGCACAGCACTTCCGCGTGCGGGCCGCGCGCTTCGAGCGCACGGTCGTAATGCGCGAGCGCTTCGTCGTACGCGCCGAACGCGCGCAGCGCGCCGGCCCGATTGCGCAGCGCGTCGAAATCCGCCGGCGCGCGTGCGAGGGCTTCGCCGTACGCGTGCGCGGCTTCCTCATGGCGCCGCAGCCCGAGCAGCGCGTTGCCGCGGCCGACCCACGCGCCGACGTTGTCGCGGTCGCGCGCAAGCAACCGGTCGCTGCGCTTCAGCAACTCGTCGCGCAGATGCAGCAGATCGAGCGCGACACAGCTCACGAACAGCAGTTGCGTATCGTCCGGCAGACGCGCGAGCGCTTCGTCGAGACACGCCAGCGCCTCGGCCGGGCGACCGAGCTCGATCAGCGTGTAGCCGCACGCATAGACGAGATCGGGCGTCTTGCCGCGCACGACCATCGCGAGCTGGAAGCAATGCAGTGCCTCGTCGCCGCGACCCAGCGCTCGCAATGCATGGCCGCGTTCGGCGAGCGCGGCCGGGTCGTCCGGATCGATCCGCAGCGCGCGCTCGATGCTGATCACCGCGTCGGCCGGCCGGCCGAGCGCGCGCAATGCCTCGCCGCGCCGGACCCACGTCAACGTGCGGCCCGGCTCGCGCGTCAGCGCGAGATCGTAGGCGCCGACCGCTTCGCCATGCCGGCCGAGCGCGTGCAGCGCGTCGCCGCGCGCCGCCTGCGCGGGCGCATGGCCGGGATCGCGCGCGAGCGCCTGTGCGGCCGCCTCGAGCGCTTCGCGATGACGGCCCGCGCCTGTCAGCGCCGCCGCATGATTCGCGAAATTCCACGGCTGGTTCAGCCCGGACCGCATCGACCGTGCGATCAGCGGCTCCGCGCGCGCGGGATCGCCGCGCTGAAGATGCACGAATCCGAGCAGATGCAGCGCCTCGACATGGTCGGGCATCATCGCCAGCACGCCCTCGTAAAGCTTGCCCGCCCCCGCGAAATCGCGCTGCTCGAGCCTTGCGCGCGCATTGCGCAGCGCATCGTCGACGGCGGCCCGCAGCGGCGCGGCACCCGCGCCATACGCCGGTGCCTGCGCCGTGCTCATCGCAGCGCTCCCGTCACCAGCGCCGGCAGTGCGTCGCGAATCCGCTCGACGACCGGCGCCCACTGGCCGCCCTCCGGCTGGCGGAACAGTCGCGCGCCCGGATACCACGGGCTGTCGTCGCGATCGAGCAGCCAACGGAAGTCGGGTGTGTGCGGCAGCATCACCGCAAGCGGCCGGCCAAGCGCGCCGGCCAGGTGCGCGACCGACGTGTCGACGCTGATCACCGCATCCATCGCATCGATCAGCGCGGCCGTTTCGGCGAAATCCGTCAGTTCGTCGCCGACGAAGCGGATCGCGCTCGTGTCGAGCGCCGCACGGTCCTCGTCGCGGATCACCTTCTGCAGGCTGATCCATTCGTAGCGGTCGTCGAGCAGCGGCAGCAGGTCGGCGAGCGTGATCGATCGGTTGCGGTCGTTCAGGTGCAGCGGGTTGCCGGCCCACACGAGGCCGATACGCGGCCGGTCGGCCGCGCCCAGGCGCGCACGCCAGCGCTCGACGCGCGCGGGATCGGCGCGCAGGTACGGCGCGCCCGCCGGTATCGACGACAGATCGGTGCGGAATTCGAGCGGCAGGCTCAGCAGCGGGCAATGCAGGTCGAACGGCGGCAGCGGATCACCGCGCGCGACGAGCACGTCGACACCGTCGAGCGTCGCGAACAGTGCCTTCAACTCGACGGGCGCCTCGAGCACGACGCGTGCGCCGAGCGCCTTCACGAGCGACACGTAACGACAGAACTGCAACGTGTCGCCGAGGCCCTGCTCCGGATACAGCAGGATCGTCTGCCCGTCGAGCGGCATCCCGTGCGTCCAGCGCGGCTGCGCGAAGTCGCGCCGGCTGCCGTCGAGTTGGCTGTCGCGCCAGCGCCATTCGTATTCGGCCCAGCCGGCCGCGAAGTCGCCGATCGACAGGCACAGGAACGCGCGCATGCAGTGCGCGTGCGCGTAGTCGGGATCGATGTCGATCGCTTCCGCATACGCGCGCAGCGCATCCTCGTGCCGCCGCAGCGCGGACAATGCGCTGCCGCGATGAAAATGCGCGAACTTGTCGCGCGGCGTCGCGACGATCACGCGCGCGAGATCGTCGAGCGCGTCGTCGTAACGATGCGTTTCGAGCCGGACGCGCGCACGCGTGAACGACGCGGGCGCGTAGTGCGGATCGATCGCCAGCGCACGGTCGCACATGTCGTGCGCGTCGTCGTGACGGTCGACCCGCATCAGCGCGCTCGCGTAGTTGCACAGCACGCCCGTGCTGCCCGGCTCGGCGTCGACCGCGCGCGCATAACTGTCGACCGCATCCGCATAACGGCCCAGGTGGCTCGCCGCATTACCGCGATTGGCGAGCGCGCGCGCATGGCGCGGATCGATCGCGATCGCACGGTCGCAACGCATCAGCGCCTCGTCGTGCCGACCAAGCTGTTCGAGCGCGACCGAACTGTTGAAGATCGCGTCGATGAACGCGGGGCTCGCCGCGATCGCCGCATTGAAATCCGCCAGTGCGTGTTCGGGGTCGTGCAGGTCGAGATACGCGACGCCGCGCAGGAACAATGCATCGGCACTGCCCGGCCGCAGCGCGAGCGCGTGGCCATAACTGTCCGCCGCGTCGCGATAGCGGCCGAGCTCACGCAGTGCGAGCCCGCGCCCGCGCATCGCGTCGAACGTGCGGCCCGCGAGCGCGATCGCGCGGTCGCAGTCGGCGAGCGCGTCATCGAAGCGGCCGAGCGCACGCAGCATGTCGCTGCGTTTCACATAACCGTCGGCGAAACCGGGCGTCAGTTCGAGCAGGCGATCGTAGACCGCGCGCGCCTCGTCGTACCGCGCGAGTTGCGCGAGCAGGCCGGCCCGCTGGAACAGCACGCGCTGATGCACCGGATTGATCGCGAGCGCCTCGTCGAGGCGCGCAAGCGCATCGTGCTCGCGCCCGAGCCCGGCCAGCACCGCCGAGTAGTTCGCCAGCGCGAGCGGCACCGGCTGGCGCTCGACCGAGCGCCGCATCAACGGCTCGGCATCGTCGAGCCGCCCCTGCTGGAAACGCACCGCACCGAGCAGGTGCAGCGCCTCCGGATGCTCGGGATCGAGCGCCAGCAGTTCCGCATACGCGTTCTCCGCATGCTGCAGCGCGCCCTCGTGATGCGCCTTGCGCGCACGCACGAGCAGCCGTTCGAGCTGCGCGGTATCGGGCGGACGGCAATCCGGCGCGACCGGCGCGCTCGCAAAGGACGTCCCTTCCCCGTTTGGTGTCATCGTGTGGCCCCCACTGGTCGCTGTTCGTATCGCGAGTTGTGTCTAACGTGTCATCGGTTCGAGCGCGGCGCGCACCGCGCCGATCGCATCCGCCCAGTTGCCGGGCGCAGGCTGCCGAAACAGCCGCGCGGACGGATACCACGGGCTGTCGCCGCGCGTACGCATCCAGCGCCAGGCCGGCGGGTCGGGCAGCAGCACCCAGACTTGCGCGCCCAGCGCACCCGCCAGATGCGCGACCGCGGAATCGGCCGCGATCACGAGATCCAGCGCGCCGATCAACGCGGCCGTATCGGCGAAGTCGCCGAGTTCGTCGTCGACGCGGCGTACCGGCGTGTCCGCCAGCAGCGCTTCGTCGTGTTCATGAACGGGTTTCTGCAGGCTGATCCAGTCGACGTCGAGATCGAACAGCGGCGCAAGCCGCGCGAAATCGATCGACCGGCCGGCGTCGTTTCGGTGCGCCGGATGGCCCGCCCAGGCGAGCCCGATGCGCAGCCTGCGCCGTTCGCCGAGCAGCGTGTCCCACTGGCGCGTGCGCAACGGATCCGCATGCAGGTACGCGGCGGGGCTCGGAATGGTGTCGGCGTCGGTGCGAAACGCATGCGGCAGGCTCGGCAGCGGCACATGGCAGTCGAAGGCGGGCAGCGGCTCGCCGCGCGCGATCACGTGGGCCGCACCGGCGAGCGACGCCATCAGCGCACGCAACGCCGGCTGCACCTCGAGCACCACGCGTGCACCGCGCGCGGCGACGAGCGGCACATAACGACAGAACTGCAGCGTGTCGTCCAGGCCCGGCTCCGCATGGATCAGGATCGTCTTGCCGTCGAGCGGTTCGTCGCCGCGCCACGCCGGCTGCGTGAACGGCCGCGCATGCCGCGCGAACCGCGCGTCGCGCAGCCGCCATTCGTACCCGTGCCAGCCGCGCGCGAAATCGCCTTCCGTCAGGTGCAGCGCGGCGCGCGCGCAATGCGCGCCGGCGAAATCGGGCTGCAGCGCGAGCGCGTGGTCGTAGGCGGCCAGTGCAACGTCCACCTGCCCCAGGTCGGCCAGCAGGTTGCCGCGTGCAAGCCACTGCGTCGCTTGATCGGGGCGCAGCGCGAGCGCACGATCGAGCGACGCGATCGCGTCGTCGTAGCGGTGCAGGTCCTGCAGCACGCTGCCGCGGTTCGTCCACGCTTCGGCGAAGTGCGCATCGAGCGCCAGCGCGGCATCGTAGCTGGCGAGCGCCGCGTCGAAGCGCTTCAGCTCGCGCAGCGTCGCGCCGCGATTGCACAACGTGTCGATCGAGCGCGGATCGAGCGCCAGCGCACGGTCGTAGCTGTCGAGCGCTTCATCGTGACGCTCGAGCTGCAGCAACGCATTGCCGCGGCTCGCGAGCGCACGGACGTGATCCGGATCGCGCGCCAGCACGCGTTCGCAACGCGCGAGCGCCTCGTCGGCGCGGCCGAGCCGTTCGAGCACGGCCGCGCTGTCGCAGAGCGCGTCGAGCCGCGCGGGATCGGCGGCGATCGCCTCGTTGAACGCGGCAAGCGCTTCGTTGAGACGGTCGAGCCCGGCGAGCGTGCGGCCGCGCTCGGCCATGATCGCGGCGACGCCCGGCCGGATCGCGTTCGCGCGATCGAAGCAGTGCAGCGCATCGGCCGCGCGCCGCAGCTCGCGCAGCACGAGGCCGCGGTTGAACCACGATTCGAACGAATGCGGATCGACCATCAGCGCGCGGTCGTAGGTGTCGAGCGCGTCGTCGAGGCGGCCGAGCGCGCGTAACGCACCGCCGCGATTGCAGAGCGCGTCGAGCACGAGCGGCGACACCGCGAGCGCACGGTCGAACGACGCGAGCGCGTCGTCGTAGCGGCGCAGGCCGATCAATGTGTTGCCGCGGCGCACGAGCGTCTGCACGTCGTCGGGCGCCGCGCGCAGCGCGGCCGCGAAATGGTCCAGCGCCTCGTCGATGCGGCCGCGCTCGCCGGCGATCGCGCCGAGATCCGACAGCGCACGCGCGTCCGGCTCGATCGCGATCGACTGGCGCAGCAGCGCTTCGGCATGGTCGGCCGCGCCGCGCTGAAATTGCAGCACCCCGTACAGATGGAGCGCCTGCGGATGATCAGGCTCGTTCGCGAGCACCGCGAGATATTCGCGTGCCGCGTCGTCGAACCGGCCTGCGCCGTGCCATTGCTGCGCGCGGCTCAGGATCGCCGCCGATTGCCATTGCCCGCGCGCGTCGTGCCCCGACGCGCCCGCGTGTGCATCATGCCGGTGCTCGACCGTCACGTTCGCCCCCTTCCCGGTTGCCGATGCCGCCGCTGAACCGGTCGATGGAACCGGTCGCGGCGGTCATGCTCGTCACGAGACTAATGGACAGCCAATAACAGACGTATGACGAAAGTTACGGACCATTTTGTCCGGGGGACGGAACGGCTTTCCGGGCGTGGCCGCGTGCGCCAGACGGCATCGCGCTTTCATTGACCAATCGGGATGGTCCGCACGAATTCGACCGCCGGCGCGCCCATCGTGACCGTGAAGCGGACGCCGCGCGGCACCGGCGCGCCGATCGACGTCGAGTTGCTGATGCCGTGCTGCGCGAGAAACTGCGCGTAGGCCTGTTCGATGACGGTCTGGCTCGTCGTCCATCCCCCCGGCGGAATCCACACGGAAAGCTGCATCGAGCGCGCATCATTGCTGACGACGACACGCGCGAACGCATCCATGTGATGCAGCGCGTCGTCGACCTCGGCCAGCGACGCGAGCGGCTGCGACGCGCTGCGCACGAGTTCGCGCCCCTTGAGCTGGTAACGCACGACCTGCATCTGCGTCGGTCCGCCGCCGACCCCGAGATGGCGCACCATCACGAGTTCGTTCGGGCGGATGCGCAGCGGCGGCCCGAACACCTCGTCGGCCGTCACGAGGTTCGTCAGGTCGAACTGCAATTGGGAGAAATAGCGGCCGAGCAGACGCGTTTGCGCCAGATTCGACGCGATATCGTCGCGGCCGCGGATCGTCGCGTCGAGGCCGCGCCATGACAGCAGCGCGATCACGGCGAGCAGCGTGATCGCGACCAGCATCTCGATCAGCGTGAAGCCGCGGGCGCGCGCCGCCGCGCGCGGTTCAACGGCGCGCTTCATTCTGGATCACCGTGACGACTTCGGCTAGCACGTTGCGGCTCGACGCGGACGGAAAGACGCTCACCGTCACGCGACGCACGAGCGGGCTCGGCAGCGCGGCCACCGACTGTCGGCACACGAACCGGTAGCGGCCCTGCGGGCACGCGAACGTGTTCGTGCCGACGGATGGCCAGGTCGATGCGATGCGGATCTCGCCGAGCGCGTTGTCGGCGCTCCATAACGCGAGCAGGCGCATGCGGGCCGTATCGGTATCGGACGCGAGCGCGCCGATCGCGCGCATCACGGCGCCGAGCGCGACCGCCACGATCACCAGCGCGATCAGCACCTCGATCAGCGTGAATCCCCGTTCCGGCGCCCGCGCGATGCGCGATCGGCCGCGCGCATGGCGGTTGTAGTCGGTTCTGTCGTCGCACATGACCTGCGTTCTTGTCGATGGGTCGCCGCCCGGCGTCCGGCGTCCAGACTGCGGCGCAGGCCGCATCGCCGGCGCGACGGACGCCGTGCGAAGACGTTAAGCGCCGCGTATGGCACACACGTGTCGAATGGTACGGACCATTTGGCGCGACAAGCGCGAACGGACACGCGCGCCGGCGCACCGCGTGCGACGCGCGGTGTCGCTCGATGCATGCATCGCGGCCGACGGAAAACGGAAAACGATCGGGAGAGAACCGCCCGGCAACGGGCGGTGGGCGGTAGAGGCGATCCTCGGGCGGGAGCGCCGCGACGGCGTCAGGCCGTCACGGCGGCGTCATACTCGGCACGGGCAAGCTGGCCGGCGGCGTAAGCCTCGGCTTCGCCGCGCAAGCCTTCCTGGCTGAATGCGACGACTTTCACACCGACGCCGGTCGCCCGCTTCACCGTCAGCGCCCATTGCCATCCGCCGTCTTGTTCAAAGACGTGCAGCGAGGGTTCGAAGGAAGGGTCGAATAGGGTCACGCGTTATGCTCCTGCCCCCTTACGCGTTGCATCGGCAACACACGGGGCATGTCGAAAAGGTCGCGCCGGGATGCGACGCGTTTCTGCCATTCGACAGTCTAGTCAATGATTGTTGCGACGCACCATCAGAGGTTTCACTCATCTATCGGAACCGGGCGGTCGATCGAATCCGCCTGAAACCCATATGGCACGGGCCTCCGGGCCATATCGGGCCACACCGTACGGCCCTCGTGCGGCAACGTGCCGCACACAAGACCGATTGCCTGCATCGGTCATTCATGGATTGTGGAAACAGGGCGCGATCTATCCGGCCGGCATCACGCGCCGGAACGTCAGGTTGACGCGCTCGCCCTGCACGCTCGGCGCCTTCGGCACGCGATGCTGCCATTCGGCCTGCGTGCGGCCGCGCATCACGAGCAGGCTGCCGTGCACGAGCCGATACGCATGCGTGACACCGGTCGCGCGATGGCGAAGATCGAACACGCGCATCGCGCCGAGGCTCACCGACGCGATCACCGGCGCGTCGCCGAGTTCGGGCTCGTTGTCCGCATGCCAGCCGAGGCTGTCCTGCCCGTTGCGGTAGCGATTGAGCAGCACGCTGTTGAAGCGCGCGCCGCAGGTCGCCTCGACCGCCCGCTTCAGGTCGAGCACGGCCGGCGTCCACGGTGCCGGCACGTTGCGGATCCCCGAATACACGTACACGGCATCGGGCTCGCCCTGCCATGCGGTGAGCCTCGGCAACGGAATGCGTCCGCGCGGCGTGCGGATCGTGTCCTGTCGCCACGCGACCTCGCCGATCAGCGCGGCCAGCACGCGATCGGCATCGGCTTGCGCGAGCCAGTCCGGGTACCAGTCCACGTCGGGCGCGGGCGTGTCAGCAAAGAGATCGGGCGTCGACATGTCGGAGGGAACGGGTGATGAACGGAGCGAACAGTGCATGCCTGCATACTAGCCAACGGCGCCGCACGCCGCCATGCGCTCTCATTCGACGATGAAAGGAAACCACCGCGCGCCGCGATGCGCTTTCGCGCATCACGCTATCATCGCGGCGTGTCGCGGCGCGCCCTGCCGGGAGCGCCGCTTTCTTTCGCCATGCCGGCCGGCGCGACCCGGCCGCCCTCTTCCCGGATCCCATCATGACGACACTCTCCGATTCCGCCCTCGACCAACTGTTCCTCAC
This sequence comes from Burkholderia sp. YIM B11467, assembly GCF_052952715.1. NCBI lineage: Bacteria > Pseudomonadati > Pseudomonadota > Betaproteobacteria > Burkholderiales > Burkholderiaceae > Burkholderia > Burkholderia sp. YIM B11467. Next base: position 43,113 of record NZ_JBQVSQ010000002.1, on the reverse strand, counting down.
CGCGCGCACGCACAACGCGTGGCAGGACAAACCCGTCGACGACGCGCTGCTGCACCGCTTGATCGACCTGACGAAATTCGGCCCGACGTCGGCGAACTCGAGCCCCGCGCGCTTCGTGTTCGTCAAGTCGCCCGAAGCGAAGGCACGCCTGAAACCCGCGCTGTCCGAAGGCAATCTCGCGAAGACGATGGCCGCGCCCGTCACCGTGATCGTCGCGATGGATTTCGCGTTCCACGACCACCTGCCGCGCCTGTTCCCGCACGCCGACGCACGCAGCTGGTTCGCCGGCAACGATGCGCTGATCGAGGCCACCGCGTTCCGCAACTCGTCGCTGCAGGGCGCGTACCTGATCCTGGCCGCGCGCGCGCTCGGCCTCGACGCGGGCCCGATGTCCGGCTTCGACGGCGCGAAGGTCGATGCCGCGTTCTTCGCGGGCACCGCGATCAAGAGCAACTTCCTCGTGAATCTCGGCTACGGCGATCCGGCCGGCCTGTTCCCGCGCAGCCCGCGTTTCGACTTCGACGATATCGCCCGCATCGAGTAACAGCAGCAGCCTAACCGCCGCGCGTCAGCCGGATCAGCGTGATCTCGGACGGCACGCCGAAGCGGTTCGGCGGCCCCCAGTAGCCGGTGCCGCGGCTCGTATAGAGCCACAGATCGCCGAAGCGGCTGAGCCCGCCGATCACCGGCTGCTGCATCCGCACGAACGGCGGCCACGGCAGGAACTGGCCGCCGTGCGTATGTCCCGACAACTGCACGGTGAAACCTGCTCGGTTCGCCGCTTCCGCGCTGCGCGGCTGGTGCGCGAGCAGGATCTTCGTGCCGACGTCGTGCGGCGCGCCCGCCAGCGCCTGCGCGGGGTCGCTGCGATGCGCGGGATCGAACCCGCCCGCCGTGAAGTCGGTCACGCCCGCGAGCACCGCGCGCGCGCCGCCGTGCTCGATCAGCACGTGCTCGTTCAGCAGCACCGTCAGCCCGATGCGGCGGAATTCATCGATCCACGCATGCGCACCCGCGTAATACTCGTGATTGCCGGTCACGAGGAAGCTGCCGTGCCGCGACTGCATGCGGCCGAGCGGCGCCGTGTGGTCGCGCAGGCGCTTGACCGAGCCGTCGACCACGTCGCCCGTCACGACGACGAGGTCGGCATCGAGCGCATTGACCGCACGCACGATCCGTTCGACATAGGGCCGCTTGATCGTGGGCCCGACGTGGATGTCGGACAGCTGCACGATCGACAGCCCGTCGAGCGCGGCCGGCAGCCCCGCGACCGGAATCGACACGCGCTTGACCGCCGCCGTGCGGCGCGCGCCGACAAACCCGATCGCGGTGACGAGCACGGCGCCCGCCAGCACGCCGAGCGCCGTGTCGGCCGCGGCGCCGCTCCACGCGCCGTCGTGCCCGAGTTGCCGCCATGCGAGCACGGCGAGCAGCACGAATTCGCGCAACAACGTCAGCGCGAGCAGCGACGAGAAGAAGCCCATCACGAGCGAGCCGACCCAGCCGGCCAGCGTCGCGGCCCAGCCCTCGTCGAAACGACGCGAGAACATGCCGACCGGGATCAGCACGACGAAGCTCGCCAGCACGAGCGCCGCGATCGTGCGCGCGACCGGCGACGCGAACGCATCGGGAATGATCCGCATCCCGACGTACAGATGGAACAGCACGCCGATTGCAATGAACCGGACAAAGAAACTTCGCATGGAACACTCACCTTCGTTGCGATACCGCTTCCGCGACGCGCATCGCACCGGGCCGTGATGCCCCGTGCCGCGCTTTGCGTCATACGCACGATGGTACACAGATCCCGGCCGCGACGACCGGTCGCGGCCGCCGGTGGAGCCTCGCGCGGCTTCGCGCGATAATCGGCCATCCTCCCGCCGCCACCGCCATGCGCTTCGATCTCGTCGACCTCAAACTCTTCACCCACATCGCGGAGGCGAACAGCCTGACGCGCGGCGCCGAGCGCGCGCACCTGTCCGTGCCCGCGGCCAGCATGCGCATCAAGAATCTCGAGGAGCAGGTCGGCGTGAAACTGCTGAGCCGCACGAGCCAGGGCGTCACGCTGACCGCGCCGGGCGAAACGCTGCTCACGCATGCGCACCGCGTGCTCCGCCAGCTCGAGCAACTGACAGGCGATCTGCAGGAATTCGCGTCGGGCGTGAAAGGCCACGTGCGCGTGTTCGCGAACACCACGGCGATGAGCGAGTTCCTGCCGGCCGTGCTGCGCCACTATCTCGTCAAGCATCCCGACGTGACGATCGACATGCAGGAGCGGCTGAGCCCCGACATCGTGCGCGCGGTGCAGGAAGGCGTGGTCGACATCGGCATCGTCGCCGGCGACGTGCGCACCGAAGGGTTGCAGGCGATGCCGTACCGGAGCGACCGCCTCGTGCTGGCCACGGCACTCGGGCACCCGCTCGCCAGCCTGGCATCGACGCCGTTCGTCGCGACGCTCGACCACGACTTCATCGGCCTGCCCGAGGCGAGTGCGCTCCACAACTTCCTGAAGCGCGCGGCCGCCGACGTGCAGCGCACGCTGCGCTGGCGCATCCAGGTCAGCAACTTCGAGACGGCCTGCCGGATGATCGAGGCGAACGTCGGTGTCGGCGTCTTGCCCGAAGGGACCGCGCGCCGCCACGCGAAGACGATGGCGCTGCGCGTCGTCGCGCTCGAGGACGACTGGGCCGAACGCCAGTTGCAGATCTGCGTCGCCGATCTCGACGCGCTGCCGCGCTTCGCGCGCGATCTCGTCGACCTGCTCGTCGAGGATGCCCGCAACCGGCAAGACTGACCGGATTCCCATGTATTCGAGTGGCAATCGGCCGCTTCCGCACCGATTCCACGGCATCGACATGACAAAGTCCGCCACCCTGCTTTTGTCTGACGATGCTTTACAGTCTGTTAGCAACCCTATACGAGCTTGCGCTGGCAGAATCGTGACGACCTGGTCGCCGCTGCCGAAACGCGCCGCCGGACGGACTGCTGGCGGTCCGCATCCTGCTGATTTATTATCGGCTCCGTATCGCGGAATCGTCGTCGCGGCGACGCACCGCATTGCGCCGCGCCCGGCATCCCCCCCCATCGTCGAGCTCGTCACACCATGAGAAAAACAATGCCGCGTGCGCCCCTGCGCGTCGCCGCCGTCCTGGCGCCAGCCCTGCCGCTCGCGGGTTGCGCATCACGCGGCGCACCGTCGTACGTCCTGTTCGGCGCGTATTTCCCGCTCTGGCTCGTCAGTGCGATCGTCGGCATCGTCGGCGCGATCGTCGCGCACCGCTTGTTCGTCGCGACCGGCTGGGCCGCCACGGTGCCCTACCAGCTGGCCGTCTGCACCGCGATCGGGCTCGTGGTCGCCGTGCTCGTCTGGCTCGCCGGCACGGGGCCGTTCGCATGAAAGCCGCCGGAACCGCCCGCCCCTCCATGAAAGGCCGCGTGATCGCGCTCGCGATCGTCGCGCTCGGCATCGCGGCGCTCGCGTATGCGTACCACCGCACGACCGCCTACCCGTCCACCGACGACGCGTCGATCGATGCGGACGTCGTGCACGTCGCGTCGCCTGTCGGCGGTCGCATCGTGCGGCTCGCGGTGCACGAGAACCAGCGCGTCGCGAAGGGCGACCTGCTGTATGAAATCGATCCCGTGCCGTACCGGCTGACGGTGGCGCAGGCGCAGGCCGACCTCGAGCTCGCACGCGCATCGCTCGATACGCGCCGCCGTTCGCTGATCGGCGAGCGCTCGAACGCGGCGGTCGCCGCCGAGCAGGTCAAGCGCGCGACGCAGAACGCCGACCTCGCGACGCGCGACGTGAACCGGCTCGCGCCGCTCGCCGCGCAGGGTTATGTCAGCGCGCAGCAGTTCGACCAGGCGAAGGTCCGCCAGCGCGACGCGGCCGTGTCGCTCGCGCAGGCGCAGGAACAGCAGCGCGCGTCCGCGCAGACGATCGGCGACGAGGCCGACGCGATCGCGACGCTGCATGCGCGCGAGGCCGCGCTGGCCCGCGCGCAGCACGCGCTCGACGATACGATCGTGCGCGCGCCGCACGATGGCCTCGTGACGGGCCTCAGCGTCCTCGCCGGCGAAACCCTGGCGCCGAACCAGTCCATCTTCACGCTGATCGACGCGAGCGAATGGTTCGCCGTCGGCAATTTCCGCGAGACGTCGCTGAACCGCATCGCGCTCGGCGACTGCGCGACCGTCTATTCGATGATCGACCGCGACCGCCCGATGACGGGCAAGGTCGTCGGCATCGGTGCGGGCATCGCGGACAGCGCGCGCATCAACCTGCCGCGCTCGTTGCCGATCGTGCAGAACTCCGTGAACTGGGTGCACGTCGCGCAGCGCTTCCCCGTGCGCGTGAAGCTCGACGAACCCGACGGCAAGCTCGTGCGCGTCGGCGCGAGCGCGATCGTCGAGGTCCGGCATGGCTCAGCCTGCCGCTGACGTCCGCTCGCCGGGCCCGCGCGAAGTCCTGCGACTGCTCGTGCCGTTTCCGGGGCGCGCGGTGATGGCCGTGCGGGTCGCGCTGATCTGCGCGCTGGTCGTGCTCGTGACGAGCGGGTACGGCACGCCCGAAGCCGCGATTTCCGTGTACGTCGTGTTCTTCCTGAACCGCGCCGACCGCGTGACGAGCGTCGTGCTCGCGGTCGCGATGCTGCTGCTCGTCACGATCGTGATCGCGCTCGTGATGGGCGTCGCGATCTTCAGCATCGACTATTCGATCCTCCGCGTCGCGTGCATGGCCGTGCTGTCGGTCGGCCTGCTCTACCTGACGTCGGCGAGCAAGCTGCGCCCGGTCGGCGCGATCCTCGCGATGATCGTCGGCTTCGGGCTCGACCAGCTCGGCCTCGCGCCGTTCGGCGAAGCTGCGACGCGCGCGCTGCTCTATGCGTGGCTGATGGTCGCGATCCCGGTCGGCGTCGCGATCGTCGTCAACCTGCTGATCGCGCCGTCGCCGCGCAAGCTCGCGCAAGCGCAGCTCGCGAAGCGGCTGCGGCTCGCCGCGCGGCGGCTGCGCGGCGACGACGGCGATGACGGCAGCGACACGCGCGCCGCGTTCGACGCGAGCCTGCGCGAAGGCGACAAGCAGTTGCTCACGTGGCTCAAGCTGTCGAAGCTCGAGGGCTCGTCGTCGGCCGCCGACGTCGTCGCGCTGCGGCAGGCCATCGCGTCGAGCACCGCGCTGCTCGTGGCGGTCGCGCTCGCGGACCGCGAACCGGACGCGCGGCTGCCCGATGCGTTCGTCGAGCCGATCGCGACGACGCTCGACGACATGTCCGCCATCCTCGAACACGGCGGTTATCCGGTCGACGTGACGCTCGCGCTGCCGGCTGCCGATGCGCTGGCGCCGCTCGCGCGCGTCGTCGCGACGGACCTGCATACGGCGATCACGCACTTCGCGGAACCGGCCGCCACCGACGCGCCGGCCGATGCCGCAGCCGAACCCGCCGCGCCCCCTGCGCCACCCGCACCACGCGGCGGGTTCTTCCTGCCCGACGCGCGCACCAACCCCGACCACATCCGCTACGCGCTGAAAACCACCGCCGCGGCGATGTTCTGCTACCTGCTGTACTCGCAGCTCGACTGGTCGGGCATCCATACCTGCTTCATCACCTGCTACATGGTGTCGCTCGGCTCGACGGCTGAAACGGTCGAGAAGCTCACGCTGCGCATCGCCGGCTGCATCGTCGGCGCGCTGCTCGGCACCGCCGCGCTCGTGTTCGTCGTGCCGTCGCTGTCGTCGATCGGCGAGCTGATGGCGCTCGTGTTCGCCGGCGCGTGGCTGGCCGCATGGGTCGCCTTCGGGTCGCCGCGCATCGCGTACGCGGGCTTCCAGGTCGCATTCGCGTTCTTCCTGTGCGTGATCCAGGGCGCGGGCCCCGGCTTCGACCTGACGCTCGCGCGCGATCGCACGATCGGCATCCTGCTCGGCAACGTGGTCGTGTATCTCGTGTTCACGCGCATCTGGCCCGTCAGCATCGGCAAGCAGATCGACACGGCGCTTGCAGCGCTGCTCGACCAATGGCAGCGCCTCGCGCAGATCGCTCAGCCGGCCGAGCGGCGCGCGCTGGCCGCCGACGCGTTCGCGCGCCACGGCGCGATCTCGCAGGAACTCGGCCTGATCCACTACGAACCGTCATGGGTGCGGCCGGCCGCGACGTGGCTCGCCGCGCGACGGCGCGCGCTCGCGGAACTCGGCGCGCTCGAAGGCCCGCTGTTCCTGCTCGCCGAACGCGCACCGGGCGACGCGGCGATCGGCACGCAGCTCGCACGCGTGGTCGAACCCCGCGACGACGAAACCGCACCGCACGCGGATTCACCCGCGCCGCCGGCCCCGCCGCCGAGCACCGCCCCCACCGACCCCGCACGCGACGCGCTGCTGAACCTGATCGACACGCGGCTCGCGCACATCGCCGACGCCGCCCGTCAAGCCACACCGAAGGAGCCTGTCCCTCATGCGCCTACCTGAACCGCCGGCCGCCTCGATCGCCGCCGCCGCCCTCGCGACCGCCGTCGCGCTGGCCGGCTGCGCGACGTCGTCGATCGATCTGGCGCCGGAGGCGTCCGACCGCCCGTGGCAGCCGCAAACGTCGGCCGCGGGCGACATCGTGCCGGGCCCGCCGCGCGTGTCCGCGCAAGGCGCGCACGACTACACGCTGCCCGCGTCGCCGGCGCTCGCGTCGGTATCGCCGCCGGCCGCGCTCGATTCCGCACATGCGTACACGCTGCCCGAGCTGATCGATCTCGCCGAATCGGCGAACCCGCTGACCCGCATCGCATGGAACGACGCGCGCAACGCGGCGCTCGCGGTCGGCCTTGCCAAGGCCGCCTACCTGCCGCGGCTGTCGGCAACGGCGATGGGCGCGTACCAGGCGAGCCACGGTTCGACGTCGACGATCCTCGGCGACTCGTCGAGCGACACCACCGTGCACGGAACGATCTCGGCGCTGTCGCTGCAATGGCTGCTGTTCGATTTCGGTGGCCGCGCGGCGCGCGTCGAAGCGGCCGAACAGGCATCGATCGCGTCGAACGTCGCATTCACGGCCGTACACCAGCAGGTGATCCACGACGTGACGGTCGGGTACTACCGTTATGAAGCCGCACGCTCGCGCGCACTCAGCGCGCAGCAGGGCCTCGCGAACTCGGATGCGATCCTCGCGGCCTCCCGCGCGCGGCTCAAGCACGGCGTCGGCACGGTCGTCGAACTCGCTCAGGCGACCCAGAACCGCGCGCAGGCGAACCTCGCGCTCGTGCAGGCGAACGGCGCACAGAGCGACAGCTATCTCGCGCTCGTGTCCGCGCTCGGCATCTCGCCGCTATCGAAGCCGACGATCGCCGCGCTGCCGAAGCGGCCGCTGCCGCCCGCGCTCGGTTCGTCGGTCGATTCGATCGTGTCGGACGCGATCGCGCGCCGCCCCGACCTGCAGGGCGCGTTTGCGCTCGAAAAGGCCAATCGCGCGAAGATCAAGGCCGCCGAGGCCGCCTTCATGCCGAAGGTGTTCCTGTCCGCGTCGACGTCGTATGCGAGCGGCGGCACGGCCATCACCGCGCTGCCCGCGATCGGCGACCAGGCGCCGACCGTCAACCTGAACGGCAGCCGCTACGGCGGCGGCGTGTTCCTCGGCGTGACGATCCCGCTGTACGACGGCGGCCTGCGCTCGGCCGTGCTGATGCAGGCGCGCAACGATGCGGAAAGCGCCTCCGCGCGCCTCACGCGGACCAAGGAAGAAGCCGTCCGCCAGGTCGTCGCCGCGCAGAACGCGGTGCAGACGAGCCTCGCGTCGCACGACGCCGCCAAGGCGCTCGTCGACGCCGCGCAGACGAGCTACGATGCCGCGCTGACCGCGTACCGCAACGGTGTCGGGTCGGTGACCGATGCGACGATCGCGCAAAGCCAGCTGCTCGCGGCCCGCAACGCGGAGGTCGACAGCTACGCCGGCGCGCTGTCGGCGGCCGCCGCGCTCGCGCTCGCGACGGGGACGATCGGCTCGGCGCAGTAGCGCAACCGCCGCAAGGCGGTTGACGCATGCGCGCGCCGCCTACTAGAATGCCGCCCATTCTTCCTTCAGGAACCATCGTGGACAGTTGCAGCACTCCGTTGCGTGCGCCGCTTGCCGCCTGAACGCCTGTCCGCCGCAGCTCTCCTGCCCCGGCTCGCGTTCCGCGAGCCCGCACGCCTACCGTTTCACACTGAATGACGCATTCGCGCGGTACAGTACCGCGCGATGACGGCTATCTTCGCGTCGCCTCCGGCATAACGCCGCAGCGACGCGAGCCGGCATGCGCTCCTTGCACGGCAGGACAACCATGACTTTCGATTTCGCACTCCGTCTTTTCACCGCGTTCGCCTGCGGCGTCGCCATCGGCCTCGAGCGCCAGATGCGCCAGCGCACGGCCGGCCTGCGCACGATCACGCTCGTCGCGAGCGGCGCGTGCCTGTTCGTCACGCTCGGCGTGCTGACTGGCAACGGCGTCGCGGGCGTCACGCAGATCGCCGCGTACGTCGTGTCGGGCGTCGGCTTTCTCGGCGGCGGCGTGATCATGCGCGACAAGGGCTCGATCCAGGGCATCAACACGGCCGCGACGCTGTGGTGCTCCGCCGCCGTCGGCGTGCTGTCCGGCTCCGGTCATTTCGCGCCCGCGCTCGCCGGCACGGGCGTCGTGCTGCTCACCAATACGGTGCTGCGCGGCGTCAGCCAGGCGATCAACGCGACACCGGTGTCGAATGCCGATCTCGTGCGCGAATACCAGATCACCGTGATCTGCCTGACCTCGGACGAGGTGCACATCCGCACGCTGCTGTCGAACTCGATGTACGCGAAGCCGCTGTCGTTCCAGAGCCTCACGAGCGAGGACGTGCCCGATCAGCCGGACCGGCTGAAGGTGACCGCGACGCTGAAGCTGCATCCGAAGGATCAGCAGAAGCTCGAGCAGATCGCGAGCCGGATGAGCATGGAGAAGAGCATTTCCAGCGTGAGCTGGACCGCGAAGGAAGCGGAGCCGTTGATGGAGTGAGCGGCGTGGCGGCGGCCGTATTCGGCGCCGCCGCCCTCGGCCGGCGTCAGCGGGTCGGCATGGCGCGCGATGCTCAGTAGACCGAACGCGCCGCGGGCCGCCCAGCTCGACTGCGCGACACCCACCGACAGCCCGAAGTCGCGCGCATCCTGCCACAGCGGGCACGGGTCGATCCGGTCGACGTCCGGCCAGACGATCATGTTGGTGCTGTGCACGCCGTCGCGAACCGTCGAATCGATATCGATGTAGTTCCGCGACTGGTAGTGCGCCATCCAGCCTTCCGGATAGGTATTGAAGATCGCGACCGCCGGCTTCGATACCGGCAGCGGCACGCGAATGCCGTAACAGCAGTATTCGAACCCCAGGCGTTTTGAATAGGCAGCCATCCGCTGGAAGAGTTGCTGCTCGTCTTCCGCGGCGCTGAATTGTTGATAGGCATCCTGCCAGCGCAGTTCCATTCGTTCTCCGACAACGTCACGCTGTCATACTTGTCAGGTTTCAGCACCCGTTTGGGGCTGCTACATTCCGCGCATGACTTCACCTTTGCTGCATCCGGTCTCCGGCCCGTCCGCGGACGGCTATGTGCGCCTGACAGAAGGCTCACTCGCCGTGCTTGCGCTCGACCATGTCGCAAGCGGCCTCGATGCATCGCTGCTTGCCGAACTGCGCGACAACGCGATCGACGCGCGCCTCGCCGGTTATACCGAATGGCATCGCGCGGCCCGTGCCGGCGTCCCTTACGTGACGGTCGGCTGGGACTGGTACCTCGAACGCGCAACGGGCATGTTCGTCATCGCGGGCGGCGACGTCCGCAGCAACGTGATGGTCGTCGACGCGACGGCCACCGACATCGGCATGTTCCGCACGGCCGCCGCGCTCGCCGCGCGGCTCGCCCGCATCGACTGGCCCGCCGCCGTCACGTCGGCCCTGCTCGATCGCAACGACGCCTATCATGCCGGTCCCACGCTCCAGTGACAACCGGTCGAGCATTCCTCGGATTAATTCAGCAACGCTGGCGCTCTTTATAAGCAAAAGCGGCCCGGTTTTCAATCCCGTCGATCAAGAAACCGTTACCACGTCCTAAATGGCGTTTTTACGCCGCCAACCTGTAAGAGTTACCAGTTACAGCCTCCTCGTGCTGCGCGATGTAATGCATGCATACAAAAGCACAGATCCGAGGACACCCATGCAGACCTTCGTTCATGAGGAAGGGCGGTTGCCACACGAACTTGCAGCGGATCTCGGGCGCTATCGGCGCCGCGTGTTCATCGAACAGCTCGGTTGGACGCTTCCGTCGGCGAACGAATGTTTCGAGCGCGACCAGTTCGATCGCGACGATACCGTCTACGTGTTCGCGCGAAACGCCGACGGCGACATGTGCGGATGTGCGCGCCTGCTGCCCACGACGCGCCCGTATCTGCTGGAGTCGCTGTTCTCCGAGCTGATCGCCGAGGACATGCCGCTGCCGAAATCGGCCGCGGTCTGGGAGCTGTCCAGGTTCGCGGCGACCGACGACGAAGGCGGGTCGGGCAATGCCGAATGGGCCGTGCGCCCGATGCTCGCGGCCGTCGTCGAATGCGCGGCGCAGCTCGGCGCGCGGCAGTTGATCGGCGTGACGTTCGCGAGCATGGAGCGGCTGTTCCGCCGGATCGGCATACACGCGCACCGGGCGGGCCCGCCGAAGCAGGTGGACGGGCGTCTGGTGGTCGCGTGCTGGATCGATATCGATTCGCAAACGTTTGCGGCACTAGGAATCGAGCCGGGGCAGGCTGCCCGGCAAGCCATCGCCGCCTGAGCCGGAACGCGCGTTTCCGGTCGGGCGGCATCGTAACGAAGGAGAACCAACGTGGACCAGTCTCAGGTCTTTCGCGCGATGATGCCCGGGTTGACGAGCGCCAACGGCGCCCGCATCGCGGTCGCCTATCCGTCGTTCCCCAGGCCGCTGCCGCTCGTGCGGCTCGACCGCCGCGGGCTCGTGTTTCGTGCCGCCGGCGCCGCGCCGCTCGTCTGCGGGCTGCCGCGTCCGGCGACGCTGCTGGTCGCGGACGAGCCGCTCTGCTCGCTGCGCCTCGTGATCCGCGACATCGCCCCGACCGGCGACGGCCGGCACGACCTGACGATGCAGCCATCCGGCGCCGCCGGCGACGAATTGCTGTGGCATGCGCTGCGCGATCACGAGCCTTACCGGCGGATTCAGCACCCGCTCGCGCCTGTCGACACGCCCATCGCCCCCGACGGCGAACCGCACGCGGCGGCCGGCGAGACCGGGCCGCGCCCGTCGCGCAGCGCGGCCTTCCGCCTGCCGTGCCATAGCGATGCACTGTTCTTCGCGGACTGGCTCGAATATCACTTCGACGAGCTGCGTGCGCTGTCGCATCAGCACGGGCCGCAACTGCATCTCAATCAGCTCGAGCGACAGGTTGCCGACGACGAGGTCGGCGTGCGTTTCGTCTACGACATCGACGGGCACACGACGCGGCACGCGCTGACCGACTGCGCGCGCGAGGCCTGTGCGTGGATCGAGACGGAGATGCGCGACAAGTACGCGTTGCCGGTCGCGCAGGAACGGTTCAGCGCGTTTGCGGCGCACGCGCGGGCCGCCGGCATGTGAGTGCGGCAACGGCCGCGTCGATGCGACGCGGCCGGTATCGCAGCGAGTTGCATGGTTACAACGGGGGGCTTGCCAACCTCCGGGTTTTCCCTTAAATTTACGTCTGTCTCCTCCATGTCTCCAAACATGGATTCAGCCCGCTCAAGCAGCGGGCTTTTTTATTGCCCGCGCGGATTGCGGGGCCATACCACCCCTCCCCTTCGCCGCCCGACTGCTTGAGCATTCCGGCGCGCCACGATCTCGATCGACCGGATTATCATCGGCGGGTCTGCCACGCTCCCCCGAGGCCATCTTGCACGCACACCTGCGCATTGCCCGCCCGGTCGGCAATCTCGCCAGAACCGAGCGCATGTATCGCGACGCCCTCGACTTGTCGGTGCTCGCGCGCTTCGAAGATCACGATGGTTTTTCCGGCGTGATGCTCGGGCGCGAAGGTCTCGACTACCACTTCGAATTCACGCACTGTCCGGACCACCCGATCGCACCGTCCCCGACACCCGAGGACCTGATCGTCTTCTACCTGCCCGATCGCCCGGAATGGGAAGCCGCATGCGAGCGCGCGGCCGCACACGGCTTCATGCCGGTGACGTCGTTCAATCCGTATTGGGAAATATCAGGCCAGACCTTCGAGGATGCCGACGGCTACCGGATCGTGCTGCAGAACGGCACATGGCGCTGACAGGCAGGCGCGCGTGAGTCGTCAGGCGCAGCCGCCTGGGCGCGCGACATACACGACGTGCCGCCGCAGCGCATGCCCTTCCGGCAACGCGGGATGATCGAAATCGCGTGCGGGCTGATGCTGCATGCCGAGCCGCTGCATCACGTGTTGTGATCGCAGGTTAGTGTCTGCTGTCCACGCGAAGATCTCGCCGAGCGCGACGCGGTCGAATCCGTCGGCCAATGCCGCGGCGGCGGCCTCGGCGATGTAGCCGTGCCCCCATGCGTGGTGCGCCTGCCGCCACATGATCTCGACGCATGGCGCCATTGGATGCGTTGCGCGCACTTCGTGCGACAGCCCGCAAAGCCCGATCAGCATCGCGTCGGTGCGGCGCTCGACCGCCCACGGACCGAACCCGTGTGCATCGAAATGCGCTTCGAAGCGTGCGATGACGTCGCTCGCCTCATCGATGGACATCGGGCCGCGCGCGAGCCATGCCGTGACGTCCGGATGCGCATGCATCGTCGAAAGCGCACCCGCGTCCGACGGTCGCCAGCGACGCAGTGTCAGACGTTCGGTATCGATCTTCGGAGGCGTGATCATGGATGATCTCGACGACGCAACGCGGGCAACGTCACGAACCCGGCCGCCGAACGGATGAAGGGGAAAAACGCGATCGCCGCCTCGGGAGGCGGCGATCGGACGAACAAGTAGCGAAAAACGGGCGCCAGGGCGCCCGCTGCGGTTACTCGTTTTCTTCGAAGTAGTGCCCAAACTTCATCTGCTTCGTGCGGATATAACGCTCGTTTTCCTCACGCACCGGCACGGCAAGCGCCACGCGCTCACAGACAGGAATGCCGTGCTTCGCGAGCGTGTCGAACTTCTCCGGGTTGTTGCTCATCAGCCGCACCGACGTCACGCCGAGGATCCTGAGGATCGCGGCGGCCGAGTCGTATTCGCGGGCGTCGTCAGGCAGGCCGAGGTCGAGGTTCGCCTCGACGGTGTCGCGCCCCTGCTCCTGCAGCGCGTACGCGCGGATCTTGTTGCTCAGGCCGATCCCGCGGCCCTCATGGCCGCGCAGATACAGCAGCACGCCGCGGTCTTCTGCCGCGATGTAGCGCAACGCGAGATCGAGCTGTTCGCCGCAATCGCAGCGGTACGAGCCGAACACGTCGCCGGTCAGGCATTCGGAATGCAGCCGCGTCAGCACGGACTGCTCGCCGGCCACGTCGCCCATCACGAGCGCGAGATGTTCGGCATCGCTGCCCGATACGCGGAACGCGTATGACGTGAACGTGCCGTAGCGCGTGGGCAGCGACGCCGTGGCGACGAGCGTCACGCACTCGTCGGCATGGCCATTGCCCGGCGTGGGCGATTGGGGACGCGAAGACATCATGAATTCAATCGAAACGTTCAGGAATGTAGGACTTGTGTGGATAGTGCGTGACCGGAGTTTACCGCTAATCTGGAAACGTCACGCGACTGCCGCCGCCCGCCCGGCTATACTGGGGCTCATCGGGTGACACGCAGCACGCCTCGCATCGACCTGCACACGGAGAAAGCGAATGAGCACGACTGTCGCGCAGATTCTCAAGGCCAAGCCGGATTCGGGCCGCACCATCTACACCGTCAAGAAAACCGATTACGTCTACGACGCCATCAAGCTGATGGCGGAGAAGGGAATCGGCGCGCTGCTGGTCGTGGACGGCGACGACATCGCGGGCATCGTCACCGAGCGCGACTACGCGCGCAAGGTCGTCCTGCAGGATCGTTCGTCGAAAGCCACCCGCGTCGAGGAAATCATGACGGCGAAGGTGCGCTACGTCGAACCGTCGCAATCCACCGACGAGTGCATGGCGCTGATGACCGAGCACCGGATGCGCCACCTGCCCGTCCTCGACGGCGGCAAGCTGATCGGCCTCATCTCGATCGGCGACCTCGTGAAGAGCGTGATTGCCGATCAGCAGTTCACGATCAGCCAGCTCGAACACTATATTCACGGCACGCCCGCGGTCACGTCCGTCTGACCCGCTCCAGCAAAAAAGGCCCAAACGCGTCAGCGTCTGGGCGGAAAGCCGCCGGAATGCGGCGACGGAGGTTCTGCTCCTGCGGGCGAACGACGCGCGCGGCTGGCGCGCGTCTCGTCGATTAACTGGTGCGCTTGGGCAGACCCGGGGACGTTCAGTTACCGAAATAGACCGAGTTCACGGGGTTCGGTGCTTCCCGCGTCATGCGACGGCCTGCCTGGCCGGCACCCGTGGCCACCGCACCGTAGCCGCTCGTATCGGCCTGCGCGAGCATCGGCTGATTCGGCTGGATCCGTTGTTCGGCGGCCTGGATGTTGTTCGGGTATTGCGAATCGCTCGCCAGCGGCTTGTAGCCATTCTGTTCGAGTTGCACGAGTTCGGCCTTGACCTGATCGCGCGTCAGCCCCTGTTCGGACTGCGCAAACGATGCGATCGGAGCGGCAAGGACGGATGCGGCGATGGCTGCGTAGATGATCGACTTCATGATTTACCTCCGGAATATGTTCTCTTTTGACGTCGCCTCGGCAGGACTGTCTGAAGCGAATGAATCCAGTGTAGTGCGCGTCATCCCAAGGGGAAACCCTTAGTTTGAACATACAGCGTTGCGATTTTGGAAAAAATCGCCCACTGTTTCTGGACGCGGCTGCCATCACTTACTTCATCTACACAACAATCGCAGACGAAACGCCAACAGGCAGGTCACATGTCCGGAAGGTTGTGTTGTAGAATCGTAAGCTTATATTCGCCTGTCGATATTCCATCCACCATGCACGCGCACACGCCCCTTTCGGTTTCGCCGTCCGGCCCGGCCGGCGTGCGCGCGCACGCCGGCCATCCGGCGCATCCTCTCGCTCGACGCACGGCCCAGGCGCCGCTCGCCCCTGCCCGGCGCCTGATCTGACGGTTCTGTCTCCTCCCGGAGCCAGGTCAGACAGGCTCCGGGCGATCCTCATAGGCACGCCACGCCTGCCCCTGCCGATCATTTGGAGAACTTCCATGAAACAACGCCTTTATCAGTTGACCGAACTCGACGTCGCTCGCCTCGAGAAGCACGCCGAACACAACCCGCGCTTCCAGACGATGCTCGACACGCTGCTCGAGCGCGCCGACATCGTTGAGCCCGACACCATCAAGGCAAACGTCGTCACGATGAACTCGCAGATCACGCTGCTCGACGAAGCGACCCAGGAACAGGCCACCTGGACGATTGTTTATCCGGACGCCGCCAATCTTGAACTCGGCCGCCTGAACGTGTTCTCACCCGTCGGCATGGCACTGCTGGGTACGCAACGCGGCCAGATGGTCAAGGTGATGCAGCCGAGCGGCGCCGAAAAGCTGATGAAGGTCGCCGCGATCGTGTTCCAGCCGGAAGCCAACGGCGAATACACGCGCTGACGCCGCCGGCCGGCCAGCGCCGCGCCGCACCGGGCGCAGAACGAAAAAAGCGAGGCACAGGCCTCGCTTTTTTGCGTCCGGACGATCCGGCTTGTCGCCATCGCATGCTGCTGACGAAAAAAAGGCGCCCGAAGGCGCCTTTTTCGATGCTGCGAAGCGGGTTACCCCGCCGTCACGCTTAGAAGCGGTGACGCAGACCAACCGTTGCTGCGGTTTGGTTGATCGACGAGCTCGGCAGAACCGAGTTGTCGCCGTTGTAGATCGATGCGCCGATGCCGTTCTTCGCTGCACGCTGGTACACAGCTTGTGCGTAGACGTCCGTGCGCTTCGACAGTGCGTAGTCAGCTTGCAGACCGAACTGGTTCCAGTGCGTGCTGCCGTTGTTGATCTTCGCGTTCGTGTACGTGTAAGCAGCACCCAGGCCGAGAGCCGGCGTCAGGTTGTACTTTGCGTTGACTTCGTAGTTGTCGGTGCGCACCGAGCCCAGGCTACCGACTGCATTGTTGTCGAGACGCGCTTGCGTCCATGCAGCACCGACTTGCGCCGGGCCGAATGCATAACCAGCAGCAGCACCGTACGTGCGGACGCGGCCTTGGCTAGCGATGCCACCGATCGCCGACGACGTTGCGCCGTTTGCGTTCGTGCCGTCACCCAGGTTCGCTTGCGAGTATGCAGCAGCCAGCTTCAGACCTTGGAACTGGTATGCAGCACCCGCGCTGTACGCACGGTTGTTGGCGAAGTTCGTGTTGTTCGAGAACGAGTACGTGCCGCCGAATTGCAGGCCAGCGTAGTTCGCGCTCGTGAACTTGACCGTGTTGTTCTGTGCGACATCGCCGTTCGTGCTCAGACGGTCAAGGTTCAGCGGGTGCGCGAAGTACGTGCCGCCCCACGAGCCCGTTGCCGTCAGCGGCGCCAGGTAGTCTTGCGTTGCGTCGTATTGCTTACCCAGCGTGACCGTGCCGTACTGGCTCGACAGGCCGACGAAAGCTTGACGGTTGAACATGCCGCCGTTGCCGTTCGCGAACTTGCCGTTACCGATGTTGAAGCCGCTTTCCAACGTGAAGATTGCCTTCAGGCCGCCACCCAGGTCTTCCGAGCCACGCAGGCCGAAACGGCTCTGGTCAATGCCCGAACCCATCGCCCAACGCGACTTGCCGTTGACCGGCACGCCAGCTGCGTTGACGCCCGTTGCGACGTTGCTTTGGTAGGTGATGCCTGCGTCCAGCACGCCGTACAGCGTGACGCTGCTTTGCGCGTGAGCGACGGTAGCGAACGATGCTGCAGCTGCTGCAACGATCAGAGTCTTGTTCATTCGTGGAGCTCCCTTCTAAAAAGAGGCAGGTCTCGCGACCTTGTTTCATAAACGGTCTCAACCGCCCGGGAACGCCATCGGTCCTGCTGGCCGCGCCCGGATAGTTGCCCGTTTGGGAACCGTGAGTTTAGGGGTGTACCCTAGGGGCGCGATCCGCGAATAAAGAAATAAGCTTTTCCAGAACTAGAAATAATGAAAGTGGGGCCGAGTTATAAGTATTTGTTTTAACGCTTGTTTTTGGCCTCTTGACGGCAGCTTTTTGGAGGCTTTCATCGCATCATTCTTTCATGTCATCGTCTTGACGGTTGCATAGAAACAACAAACCACTCCGGGCAAACCCCATAAATCGGCAATTTTTACCCAATCCGACCTCGAATGTAGGGTTCCGGATTCCTGAAACGGGGCGGACAGCGGATAAACATCCGGTCGGTCGGACGAAGCCGACGTCACGCAACCGCGCGGCATGCCCGAACGGCCCCGTGTGGCGGCGGCAGCCGGCTCGGCCACCGGCCGTGACATGCGGTAACAGGCTTAACCGCCTGCGTAACCCGGCCCGTCGACCGGCAGGCTAATGTAAGGCGAACCCGATTTCAGAATAGGACACGCCATGAATCGACGCTCGTTGTTGCGCGCCATCGGATTGACCGCCGCCTTTGTCGGCACCGGCTGGCTCCGCGCCGCCTCGGCCCAGCCCGCGCCGCCCGTGTACCGGCCGTCCGGCCCGAACCGCGTGCCCGGCGGGCCGCCCTACGCCGACCGCCCGGGCTTCGGGCCGCCGGCGGCCCGGCACGACCGCCGCCCGCCGCCGCCGCGGCCGCATGGCTATATATGGACGGACGGTTACTGGAGCTGGCAGCGCGGCCGCTATATATGGGTGTCCGGCCGCTGGGTCGCACGGCGCCCGGGGCGTCGGTGGGTTCCCGGCTACTGGCGTCGCCAGGGGCAGGTGTGGATCTACGTCGACGGTTCGTGGCGCTAGGCCGCCGACCGGCTCCGGCCGATGGAGGGTCCGGAGCCTGACGGCACGCACGAATCCGCGCCGTTCGGGCATGGAAGCATGGCGCCAGGCCAGGCGCGCGCGAATCCTGCGCCGCCTGCCCTTCCCTGGGACGATCCCGGCCGTCCAAACCGACGCTAAAGCCTCAATCAGGCAACACGTCGGCAATCAACATGCCCGCCGATCCCCGGCGCGCAATCCTGCATCGACCGGATTCCTGCCGCTCTCTGATCGCACGCCGGCCAGCAAAGGGCTGCATGTTTCGTTCGCCCCGATGCCAAGCCATCGATCCGGGCGTCGCGTCGCAAGCGCATTGCCGCATGTCCGACCAACACGGCAAGGCATCGACAGGCCTTCGATCCTGACGAAACTCTTCGGATAACGAAATCATGCGATGCCGATGTGTATGCATCCGGCCATCTCTCATCGCATCGCGCGCCATCTGCGGCACACCGCCAATCGACGAAACGGTGCACGCGTTCCGCTCAGCGCCCCCCACCCTCTGACTCCCTCGCACGACGGCGCGCCGCGCAGATCGCGCGATGATGTTCGTCGGCCCACCGGATCATCGCCTGCATCGGCGTCAGGAACGAACGCCCGAGGTCGGTCAGCGCATATTCGACGCGCGGCGGCACTTCGGCGAACAGCGTGCGGCTGACGAAGCCGTCCTGCTCGAGCCGCTTGAGCGTGCGCGACAGCATCTGGTTCGACACATCGCCGATCGCGCGGCCGAGTTCGTTGAAGCGCATCGTTCCGCCGGACAGCGCTTCGAGCACGAGCAGGCTCCACTGGTCGCCGATGCGGTCGAGCACATCGCGGATCGGGCACGGCTGATCGAGTTCGACGGTTTCGTCGGCGGACGGCAACGGCATGGCGGGATTCTCTTTCACGGGCAACGCACGGTCATCGCGGTGTGACCTGTTCACACCGCGGTGACTTCTTGTGACGGGTTCGCGGCAACTGTACCATTCGATCGGCCCGGCAGCCGCCCGGATTCGCCAGTTCAACGAAGCATGACGATGCCGCGCGGCGTCGCAATTTGAGTAGCCGCGACGCAGGGGCTTCACGGCGAGCCCTTTGCATCGCTGCGGCGCATGCGTGCCTGCAGCCACGCCCGCATGCCCCGTCGATCATCACGATCGGCGCAACCCGCGGTCGCGCATCGCGCGCCGACCCACGAACCATCAGACAAGGAAAACGCTACATGTCATCGCTCCGCTCCCCCGTTCGCGCCGTAGCCGCATTCGTCCTGCTGGCTGCGTCGGCCGCCGCGCTGGCCGCCGGCCCGGCCCCACGCGACCTGGCAGCCGAGGAAGCGAACCGCCAGCTCGTGCTGACGTTCTACGACCGCTTCTTCAACAAGCACGAAGCAGTCGAAGCCGCCGCCGTCGTCGCGGACGACTACAAGCAACACAACCCGCACGTGCCGGACGGCAAGAAGCCGTTCGTGTCGTACTTCGTCGGCGCCTTCCAGAAGAACCCGGCATCGCGCGCACGCATCGTCCGCAGCGCGACCGACGGCGACCTCGTGTACCTGCACGTGCATGCGACCGAGCGTCCGGGCGATCGCGGCGAAGCGGTCGTCGACATCTTTCGCGTGAAGGACGGCAAGATCGTCGAGCACTGGGACGTGATCCAGCCGGTGCCCGACGCACCCGCGAACCAGAACACGATGTTCTGACGCGCGGGGCCGGTGCGCGACGAAGCGCACCGCCCGTTGACGACCGATCCGGCAGCCGCACCGGCGAGGCGCGGCTGCCCCGCGCCGGCGAACTCCCCTACAATCGAGCATCGCCGCCGCGCCGGCCTCCGTCTCGCCTGACCGCACCGCCGGCCGCTCCGCCAGCGCGCGGCCGCACACGAAGCACGGCCGGCACACGCGGCCGTTCGCGAAGACGGTGTCAACGATGAGCCCCGCCCATATTTCCCTGAGCAACGCCGGCGACCTGGTCGCCAGCCTCGGCAGTCCGCAGTTTCCCGCCCGGCTTTGGGCGTGGTTGCGCGAAACCGTCGACCCGCAGTCCCATTACAGCGTCGCGACGCGTTACCGGCGCGACGCGCCGTCGAAATCGGTCGACAGCGTCGACGTGCTGTTCTTCGCCGGCGGCGACGACCCCGACGGCACGCGCCATGCGCTCGATCTGTATACACAGGGCGAGTGGCGCACCGACACGCTGCTCCCGCATATCGAGCGCACCACCGATTCGCAGCTCGTGTTCTCGTGCAACGAGGAAATCGACACGGCGACCGAGTACGGCCGCCAATTCGCGCTCGGCGAGCTCGGCGAAGACTGCACGCTGCTCGGCAGCGAGCGCGACTACGTCTATGCGTTCTCGCTGTTCCGCCGACGCGGCCAGCCGTCGTACACGCTGGCCGAACTGGCGCTGCTGCGGCAGCTCGGCGATTTCGTGCTGCCGCTCCTGATCCAGCATGCGCGGCTCGCACGCCTGACGCCGCGTTCGGACGACGGCGCGCTGCTGCAGCGGTTCGAACAGCGGCTGTCGGCCAGCGGCGCGGCGCTGTCGCAGCGCGAACGGCTCGTGTGCCGCGCCGTGCTGCAGGGCCAACCCGTCCCGCAGATCGCCGACACGCTCGCGCTGAAGCCGAGCAGCGTGCGCACCTATCTCGGGCGCGCGCTCGCGAAGCTCGGCGTCCCGAACCGGGCCGGGCTGTTCGCGTGGTGCGTGACCGAAGACGATACACCGGAAGACCGCGGTCACTAGACGACGCCATCGCGTCATCGCAGCACCCTCCGCCTTTGTCGCGGTTTGTCCTCAAAACGATGACAGACAGCCGGCCGCCCCGCTCCTAGTATCTGACTCACCCGACGACAGGAACGCGTCGGATGCCACGGAGACACGGAATGCCGCATACCGGATGGACGCCGGCCCGCACGGCCGCGAGCGCGCCGCCCATCGATTTGCCGACACGGACGCGTCGGCGAAACCGGCATGACGCGCCGGCGGCGACCGGCATTCGACGCGGCCCACCGCCGCCCCTGCCGCGCAGCACCGGCACATAAAGCCACACCCCATTCCAACCCGACCGGGTACACGAGACCGGACGAGCCAGACGGCCCGCCCGCGGGACACGTGCGCCCGTCGATCAGCCCCCGATCCGGAGGAGACACATGCAACACGCCGATACCATCTATCTGAACGGCCTGCTTTACACGGGCGATGCGCAGCGCCGCTTCGCGCAGGCACTCGCCACGAAGGACGGCAAGATCGTCGCGGTCGGCCGCGACGACGACATCCGCCCGCTGGTCGGCCCCGCGACACGGATGGTCGACCTGGCCGGCCGGCTGATGCTGCCGGGCCTCATCGACGGTCACGTGCACCCGCTCGAAGGCCACCAGATCCTCGGCGACTTCGACCTGTCCGGCATCAACGATCCCGACACGATCCTGCAGCGCATCCGCGCGTGCGCCGATGCGACGCCGAACGAACCGTGGGTCTATCTCGGCGGCGCCAACCTCGCCGCGTTCGGCGCGTATCCGACCCGCGAGCTGCTCGACCGGATCGTGCCCGACCGGCCGCTGCTCGTGGTCGGCTTCGACGTGCACAGCGGCTGTCTCAACACGAAGGGACTAGAAGCGGCCGGCATCAACGCCGACACGCCCGATCCGACCGGCGGTGTTTACGAGCGCGACGCGGCGGGTGCGCCGAACGGCGTCGTGCATGAAGCGGCGTTCTACCGTATCTGCCCGATCATTCCGCAACTGAGCCCGGCCGGCTACCCGAAATCGCTCGCAAAAGCGCACGCGATGGCGCATGGTTTCGGCATCACGGGCTGGTTCGACGCGCGCGTCGAGGAGGCCGAACTCAAGGCCTACGCCGCCGCGCAGCGCGCCGGCACGCTCAAGGCCTACATGAGCGCGGGCCTCTATGCGAACCCGCGCCGCGACCCGCGCGAGCAGGTCGAACGTTTCGTCGCGTGGCGTCGCGAATACGAATGCGACAACCTGCGCCTGCATACGGTGAAGATCTTCGTCGACGGCGTGCCCGAATCGAAGACCGCCGCGCTGCTCGAGCCGTACGCCGGCACCGACGACTGCGGCCTCGCGCTATGGAGCCAGGACGCGCTGAACGAGATCTGCCTGCTCGCCGATACGGCCGGCTTCGACCTGCATTTCCACACGCTCGCCGACCGCGCGGTGCGCATGACGCTCGACGCGCTCGAGTACGTGCAGTACCGCAACGGGATGCGTGACCGGCGCGCGCAGCTCGCGCACCTGCAGCTCGTCGATCCGGCCGACATGAGCCGCTTCAACCGGCTCGGCGCGATCGCGAGCGTGCAGACGCTGTGGACGGCCGCGCGCGAGGAGCAGCAACAGCTCTATCGCGACCTGCTCGGCGCCGAGCGCACCGCGCGCAATTACCCGTTCCGGAGCATGCGCAACGCGGGCGTGATGCTCGCGGCCGGTTCCGACTGGTCGGTCAGCACGATGGACCCGATGCAGATCATCCAGACGGGCGTCACGCACCTGCTGATCGACCAGCCCGACAGCCCGCCATGGAATCCGCACGAGCGCCTCGACCTGCTCACGATGCTCGAAGCCTATACGGTGAACACCGCGTATGCGCTGCGCTTCGACGACTGCACGGGCTCGCTCGAAGCGGGCAAGGACGCAAGCTTCGCGATCCTCGACCGCAATCCGTTCGCGCACCCGGTCGAGACGTTCGCGCAAACCCGCGTGATCGAGACGTGCTTCCGCGGCGAAGTCGTGTACGCCGCGCCGGGCTGGGCCGACTGAAGCGCGGATCGGGCGACCGTCAGGCGACGTCGAGCGCGAGCACCTGCCCGGTCGTCAGCACGTCGCCGAACGTATCCGACAGCGCGGCCAGCGTCGCGCGATGAAGGTCGCCGTGCGGCACCGTGCCGCCGTCCGCGACATCGAGGTCGCGCGTCGCGCATGCGTCGTCGACGACGATCACCGCATAACCGAGCGGCACCGCATCGCGTGCCGCGCCGGCAACGCATGCATGCGTCATCAGGCCCGTGACGATCAGCGTGTCGATGCCGGCCGCCTTCAGGCGCGCGTCGATGTCCGTCGTCGGGAACACGCTCACTGACGTCTTCTTCACGACCGCGTGATGCGGCGCCGGCTGCAGGTCCGCATGAAAGCGAAAGCCGTCGCTGCCGTCGGCGAAGATCGGGCTGTCGGCCGTATCGACGTGCTGGACGTGAAACACCGGAATGCCCGCGCGATCGGCGAACGCGATCACGCGCCGCGCATTGTCCAGCGCGCGCGGTCCTTCCGGAATCGGCAGCCGGCCGCTGAAATATTCGTTCTGGAAATCGATCACCAGCAGCGCGGTGCGGGCAGCGTCGATCGACGTCGGCGCCGTCGCGCCTGCCAGGGTACGGATGGTCGGATGTTGCATGGGTCGCTCTCTCGGTTGGCACATCGAACGGGACGGCGCGCCGGGCTGCCGGCGCCGCCGGACGCGGCCTGGGGCCTCCCCGACCGCGAGGCGCCAGTGTCGGGCCGCGCGGCTTCGCGCGACAGCGGCCCGCAGGACAACGTCCGACAGGATCGGGCCAACGTGCGCGAGCGCCTACGACAGCGCGGCCGTTCGCGCGCCCGGCCGCGTGCGTCCGTACGCGGCCATCATCACGAAGCTGAGCAGGAAACCCGCGCCGCCGATCAACAGCAGGCCGATCTCGCCGAACACCGGCAGCAGGTTCGTGAGCGCGCCCGTCACGACCCACGCGACGGCCATCACCGAGCCCGCGACGCCGAGCGCCCAGCCCTGCCGGTCCGCGCTGACGGCATCGGAGAACGCCGTATACATGGTCGTGTACGCGACCATGTCGAAACAGCCGACGACCATCGCGAGCGCCCACAGCACGGGCTCGTGCGGAAACAGCGCGGACAGGATCTGGCCGACACCGGCCACCAGCAGGCCTGTCTTCGCGATATCGACCACGCGCCACACGCGCAGCATCAGCCGCACGACGAACAGCAGGCCGAACACGAAACAGAGGCCGATCACGCCGCTGAACAGCCCGAGCCGTGCGCTCGTGTAGCCGAATTTCGCCTGCAGCAACAGCATGATGGTCTGCAGGTAGAGCCCGTAACCGACCTGCATCAGGAAAAACACCGCCGACAGGAACGCGACATTGCGCTGGCGCGCGGCCTCCCGGATGATCCGCAGCGGCAGCAGCGGATCGATGCGCGTATCGCCGCGCGGCGCGGCCGAATCGCGATACGACACCCAGGTCCAGAACGCGCACGCCACCGACAGCGCCGCGACCAGCACGAACGGCGTGCCGTAATCGAACAGCGGCGAGATCGTCCGGTCCGACGTGACGCCGCCGAGCACGGGGCCGACGATCACGCCCGCGCTGAACGCGAGCGACATGATGCTCATGTTGTACGCCTTGGTCTCGGGCGTGCTGAGGTCGGTGATCGCCGCCTGCGCGATGCCCTGGCAGCCGGCCAGCAGGCCGGTGAGCCCGCGCCCGGCCAGCAGCAGCGCGACGCTCGCATGCCATGCGCCGGCCGCCATCATCGCGTAGCCGGCCGCGAGGCCGAGCACGCACAGCAGCATGATCCTGCGGCGGCCGTAGCGATCGGACAGTTCGCCCATCAGCGACGAGCCGAAGAACATGCACAGCGGGTAGATCCCGTAGCCGAGACCGAGGTAGAAATTGCGCGCGTGCGCGCCGGCGTCGGCCGGCAGGATGCCCGCGTGCGGATCGCTGAAGATCGCGGACATCATCGGATAAACGAGCCCAAACCCCATCGCGTCGATCGCGATGGCGAGCAGGCAGGGGCCGAGCAGCTTGTAGTCGAGCCGGGACATGGCGACCTTCCGGACAGAGTGGATGATCGCCCAAGCGTAATGATCGGGCGGCGGCCGCGGTAGGCCGCCGCCCGCGATGCTAATCATCGGCCGTGCCGATACCCGACCCGACGCTGCAACCGATCGATCGCCGCGATGCCCGACGCCAACTCCTGGCGCCCGGCCCGGGTCCGGTCAGACCCGGCGGCACGCGTCGACCTTCACGTCGACAGCCGGACGAGCCCGTAAGGATTGAACTTGAAGTCGTCTTCGTCGTGAGACGCGTCGTCGATCAGCAATGCACCGTGCGCGCGCAACGTCGCGTCGATCCCGTGCCGCACGATCTCGTCGGCAACGCCGTCGATGACGGCAACCGCGTCGCGATCGCTGCCGCGCGAACGCGGCACCTGCACGTCCGGCAGGCCGGCCAGATGAAAACCCACGCTTTCGAAGTATCCGTCCGATGCCAGCGGGCGCAACGCGAACGCCAGCCGGCACACCCGGTTCTGCGCAAGCGCATCGTCGGCGTCGGTCGCGACCGCGCCCATCCGGATCAGCTCCCGCCACCGGTGCAGCCCGTGCGCCACACCCGCGCTCTCGCCCTTGACCGCCACCGCGCCGGCGTCGATCAGCCGATCGACCAGGAACAGCGCGCCGATCGACGCACGCACGGCATTCTCCCGCGTCATGCGCGGGCCGAGCACATACAGCACCGACTGGTGCGTGCCGACGGCTTCGTCGTCGGCCGGCGTCCACGCATCCGCTGCGACGCGGTCGCGGCAGACCTCGAACGAACGGCTCATCCGCTCGTCCGGTTCGGCGACGGAATACGCGTCATCGATGCCGAACCCCGTCGCGAATTCCGCAATCGCCGCGTTCGCCGCATCGCGCAGGTGCTGCAGTTCTCGATCCCGGCCGAGAAAGCACAGCACATGGCGCGGCTGCACCGGCGCTTCGCCCGACCACGCGGCCCGTCGGCCGGATTGCAGCAAAACGGCCGCGCGTGCCGTGCCGCCATCGAGCAGTTTCTTCAACCTTGAAAACATTTGCCATCCCCCACGCTGAGCTTGCGTGCCACCATCATAGCGGCCTGCGATGGCGCGGGGACAAACGCGTCGATGCGCTCGACGACAGCATCCGGATCGGGCAGCGCTGCCTGCCCGCCGGAATCGAGCGGCAACCGCAGCCCGTTGCTACTTGGCGCTCAGCGGTTCGCCCTGAAATTGCCGGCGTGCGAGCACGCACGGCGCGCCGTCGTGCATGAACACACTTGCGAGCAGCCCGAACGACGCCGCGAACAGCACGTACCACGCGGGCGCGACGGGCGATCCGCTCGCGTGCGTCAGCCACGTGACGATGAACGGCGCGAAGCCGCCGAAGATCATCACCGCGACGTTGTACGCGAGCGCGATGCCGGTCGATCGCGAGCGCGTCGCGAACTGTTCGGCGAGCGCGGTGGGCGCGGGGCCGTAGCAGATGCCGATGATCGTGCAGATCACGAGCTGCATCACGAGCAGGCGCCCGATGCTCGGCGCCGCGGCCAGCCACGAGAACAGCGGATACGTGACCGTCAGCAGCGCCAGCATGCCGGCGATCAGCACGGGCCGCCGGCCGATACGGTCGGACACGATCGCCGCAATCGGAATCGTCACCGTCAGCAGCGCGACCGCCACCATCTGCACCTTGAAGACCTGGTCGAGCGGCAGCCCGAACGTTTTGTGCGCGAACGTCGGCAGGTTGACGAGCATCACGTAGAACACGGCCGTGCCGGTGATCGTCTGCCCCATTGACACCAGCACGCCGCGCAGGTTGTCGCGCAGCACGCGCGACACGCTCGCCGGTGGCTCGACCGTCGACTTGCTCGCGTCGAGGAACGCCTCGGTCTCCTCCATGTGCCGGCGGATCCACAGGCCGACCGGCCCGATCAGCAGCCCGAGCGCGAACGGCACGCGCCAGCCCCAGCTGTGCAGCGCGGCCTCCGACAGCGACTGCGTGGCCCACGCGCCCATCGCCGCGCCCGAGAACACCGCGAGACACTGGCCGATCAGTTGCCAGGATCCATACAGGCCGCGCCGGTTCGCGGGCGCGCTTTCGACGAGGAACGCGGTGGCGCTCGCGTATTCACCACCCGTCGCGAAACCCTGCAGCAGCCGCGCGACGACGATCAGGATCGGCGCCGCCGGGCCGATCGTCGCGTATGACGGCGCGAACGTGATCAGCGCGATCGACAGCGTCATCAGGAAGATGATGAGCTGCATCGCGGCCTTGCGGCCCTTGCGGTCCGCATAAAGCCCGAGCAGGATGCCGCCCACCGGGCGCATGAAGAAGCCGACGCCGAACGTCGCGAGCGACATCAGCAGCGACGCGTACTGGCTCTCGGCGGGAAAGAACAGCCGCGCGATGATGCCGGAGAAGAAACCGTAAACGATGAAGTCGTACCACTCGAGGGTATTGCCGACGACAGCGGCAACCACCTGCCGATGCCGCGAGTTCCGACGTGAGTCGCGCATGCTTGTCTCCTGCAGTCTCATGGTGCCGCGCCGCATGGCTGCCGCCTTCCGCGGCAGGCATGGGCGAACCCGCTGTTCGTATCGCCGGCCGATGCGAGACAGGCCCGACGGACCCTCTCGGCCCGCGCGCACGACCGGCGTGAACCGATGATAGGGACGCCGAAATCCCGCATCAATTAACGCCTGCGGTAGATGATTAGCCGGAGATTAAATGTTTCCCCGGCTGGCCCCGCCGCGCGCAAACCCCGGTAATTCGCGCATTGTTGCAGCCCGGGATCTGCGGCAGAATCGACGGCCGCCCTTCCCGTCGCCCGCATCATGCGCAACCGCATCAACGAAGAGATCACGTTCCGCAAGCTCGAGGTGCTGCTCGCCTTCATGGAAGCTGGCAGCCTCGCGAAGGCGGCCGAGGCGCTGGGCGTCAGCACGGTCAGCGTGCACCGCGCGCTGCATACGCTCGAGGAAGGGATGCACTGCGCGCTGTTCCGTCACGAGGGGCGCAACCTGATTCCGACCGACGCCGCGCTGGTGCTCGCCGAAGTCGCGGGCGAAGTGCTGAAGACGATGACGGACGGGATCCGCGCGACGCGCGAGGCGGCCGGCTACGGCGCCGGCCAGTTGAAGATCGGCTCGCTCTATTCGCTGACGATCCGCACCGTGCCCGAGGTCGTGATCGCGCTGAAGGAGCGCCGCCCCGAACTGCAGGCCGAGCTCGTGCTCGGCTCGAACGCCGACCTGCTCGACAAGCTCCGGCAAGGCGCGATCGACGCGACGCTGATGGCGCTGCCCGAACCGGACGCCGAGATCGAATCGATCGCGCTGTTCGAGGACGAGATGTTCTTCGCCGCGCCGATCGATTCGCCGTATGCGCATCGCGATGCGATCGATCTCGGCGCGTGTCGCGACGTGCCGTTCGTGTCGCTCGGCGAAGGCTTCGCGACGCACCACGGCTTCACGGAGGCGTTCCGCGCGGCCGACGTCACGCCGAATGTCGTGATGCGGGTGGGCGACATCTTCTCGCTGATCAACCTGGTGTCGGGCGGCGTCGGCTGCTCGCTTCTGCCCGGCCGCGTGCGCGACCTGTTCGCGCACAAGATCGCGCTCGTGCCGCTCGCCGGCCCCACGATCCGCCAGACGATCGGCCTGAGCTTCCTGCACCGGCGCGAGCGCGACCCGAACCTGCTCGCGCTCGCGACCGTGTGCCGGCTGACGGTCAAGGGGCCGAACGCGCGGTGACGCGCGGGTCGATCCGCAACGCTCGCCTTTCCCCACCTTCCTTCCATCTCGCGCATCCGCATCGTCGCGATGCAAACAACGCGCGCTAGTCCGTTCGGACGGCACGAAGCGCGCGCTTTGTTGCGATCATGACCGTCATTCAGCGCGCGGCACGCACACGCACACGCGCGCCGCGCCACGGAGACGACATGAACGACCCAGTCCTCGGCCCCATCGACCAGATCGGCTACGTGGTCGCCGACCTCGATCGCAGCATTGCGCGCTGGCGCGCACGCCACGAGATCGGCCCGTGGACCGTGTTCCGCAACGTACGCCTCGACGGCCGCCATCTCGGCGAACCGGTGACGATCACGATGGACGTCGGTCTCGCGTGTCGCGGCGGTCTGCAGATCGAACTGATCCACGTGACGAACGACACGCCGTCGCCGTACCGCGATGCGCACGGGCAACCGCTCGTTGGCCTGCATCACGTCGCGTGGGTCGTCGACGATCTCGATACCGCGGTGGCGCGGCTCACGGCGCGCGGCCTGCGCGTCCTGTTCGAAGCGCACAACCCGGCCACGCGTGTCGCGTATCTCGACGACGCCGACGATCCCGGCGTGCGCGTCGAAGTGATCGAAGGCGCCGGCATGCGCGACATGATCGCGTTCGGCATCGCCGAAGCCCGCGCATGGGACGGCACCGATCCGGTCCGCATCATCGACGCGGCGGCCACCTCCGCGTGAGCGGACCCGCGCGCGTCCCTTCTCACTCACAGGAGCAAGCAGCATGAAACGAC
The DNA here is from genome assembly GCF_052952715.1 of Burkholderia sp. YIM B11467. Classification (NCBI taxonomy): domain Bacteria; kingdom Pseudomonadati; phylum Pseudomonadota; class Betaproteobacteria; order Burkholderiales; family Burkholderiaceae; genus Burkholderia; species Burkholderia sp. YIM B11467. Next base: position 13,783 of record NZ_JBQVSQ010000002.1, on the reverse strand, counting down.
TCGAAGGCAAGGTGGCGCTGATCACGGGCGGCGCCCGCGGCCAGGGCGAAGCGGAGGCACGCCGGTTCGTCGCCGAAGGCGCGCGCGTGGTGATCGCCGACGTGCTGGACGAAGCCGGCCAGCGCGTCGCGGCCGAACTCGGCGACGCAGCACGATTCCAGCATCTCGACGTGACGAGCGAAGGCGACTGGCAGGCCGCCGTCGATGCAACGCTCGCGCATTTCGGGCGGCTGGACATCCTCGTGAACAACGCGGCGATCCTGAAGCTCGTGCCGATCGAAGCGTGTTCGCTCGACGACTATCGCAAGGTGATCGACGTGAACCAGGTCGGCTGCTGGCTCGGCATGAAGTCGGTGCTTGCCGCGCTGAAGGACGCGGGCGGCGGCTCGATCGTCAACGTGTCGTCGACGGCCGGGATGGAAGGCGTCGCGGGCGGCAGCGCGTACGTGTCGAGCAAGTTCGCGGTGCGCGGGATGACGAAGGCCGCCGCACTCGAATTCGGCCGTCACGGCATTCGTGTGAACTCGGTGCATCCGGGCGGCATCGATACGGTGATGGCGCGCCCGCCCGAATTCTCGGACTTCGATCCTGCTTCCATCTATAGCGGCCTGCCGATCGCGCGCATCGGCAAGCCCGACGAAGTGGCCAGTCTCGTGCTGTTCCTCGCGTCCGACGAATCCACGTATTGCACGGGATCGGAATTCATCGTCGACGGCGGGATGCTCGCGGGCAGCACGTTCCACTGATCCGGCTCGACACGCCGGCAGGCCGTCGCGCTGACGGAAACGGAAACGACTACGCCGCCGGTGGCCAGGCCCGCTCGGCGGCGTTGTCGTTCCGGGGCCAGGCGCCACGCGTCGTTCAGTATCCCTTCGGCTGGATCGACGATGCGCCGACGCCGCGCGCCGTCTGCTTGCCGCCGCGTACGAAACGGCGCCCGTGCGGACCGTACACGCCGTCCGGTTCCGGATACAGCGTCAGCAGCACGAAATACAGCATCCCGCCCACTGCCAGCGACACCGGCACGCTCAGGTCGAGCCCGCCCGCGAGGTTGCCGAGCGGCCCGACGAACTGGCCCGGCAGGTTCACGAACGACAGCCCGACGAACGCGGCCGGCAGCCATGCACCCATCGCACGCACGTTCCAGCCGTGCGTGAACCAGTAGTGGCCGCCGCGCAGCCCGCGGTTGAACACCTGCAGATCGTCGCCGAGATAGTAGCCGCGGCGCGTCACGTAGCCGATCACCATGATCGCCATCCACGGGCAGCTGAACGTATCGATCAGCGTCGAGAACGTCGCGACGCTTTCGACGAGGTTGAACCAGAAGCGGCCGACGAAGATGAATGCAATCGCGATCGTGCCGATCAGCAGCGTCGCACGCACGCGGTTCAGGAAACGCGGGAACATGCTCGATACGTCGAGGCCGGTGCCGTACAGCGCGGTCGTGCCGGTCGACATCCCGCCGATGATCGCGATCAGGCACATCGGCAACAGGAACCAGCGCGGCGAGACTGCGAGCAGCCCACCGACGTAGTCGTTCGACGCGATGAATGCGGGCGCCTTCGCCGCGATGATCGTGGCAGTCGCGAGGCCGAAGAAGAACGGCACGAAGGTTGCGATCTGCGCGGCGAACACGGCGCCCATCACACGATGCTTCGGCGTGTGCTGCGGGATGTAGCGCGCCCAGTCGCCGAGCGTCGATGCGAACGACACCGGGTTGCTCAGCGCGACCAGCACGGCGCCGACAAACGCGGCCCAGAAGCCCGCGCTGCCGAGTTGCAGCGTGCCGGCGTAATTCATGTCGAACAGGCCGGCGAACGCGAAAAGCCCGGCGACGAACAGGATGCTCGCGGCCCACACGGCGATCTTGTTCACCCACAGCATGAAGCGAAAACCGTAGATGCAGACGATCAGCACGAGCACCGCGAACACCAGGTAGGCCACGCCGAGCGTGAAGCCGTTGACGGGCACGCCGATCATGTTGTGCGCGCCGCCGACGAGCGCGTCGCCCGAGCTCCACACCGCGAGCGAGAAGAACGCGATCGACGTGAGCAGCGCGAGGAACGAGCCGACGATCCGGCCGTGAATGCCGAAATGCGCACCGGACGACACGGGGTCGCTCGTGCCGTTGCGCGGGCCGAACAGGCTCATCGGCGCGAGGATGCAGGTGCCGGCGAGCACGCCGAGCACGATCGCGGCGACGCCCGCCTTGAACGACAGCCCGACCAGCACGGGAAAGCTGCCGAGCACCGATGTGGAAAACGTATTGCAACCGCCGAACAGCAACCTGAACAGATCGATCGGCCGCGCATAGCGCGATGCATCGGGAATGCGCTCGAAACCGAACGACTCGACCTGCGTAATCCTGCCTTCACCCATTTGTCTCCCACTCCTCTGGTGCGTCTGCACGGCCCGAGGCTGCGGCCATGCGACACATCGTCATCGATTCGCGGCCACTCTAAACCGGATCGAGGGGCGCAAATATCACGCATTCGAGACGTTTACGACGAAGGAGAACAATGTTTCCGGGTGGGTAACCGGCCGGTTGCCGCGCCGCTCGTGCGGCGCGGGCGATGCAATGTCAGTGCACCTGCTCGGCCGCCGGCGCGCGGCATGCGGCCAGGCCCCGCTGAACCGCCGGCCGGGCCTCGATATCGGCGAGCCAGCGCTCGACGTGCGGGTATGCGGCGAGATCGAGATCGAGTTCGGACGCCGTGCGCAGCCACGGAAACGCGGCGATGTCGGCAATCGAATACCGCGACGACGCGAGATATACCGATGCCGACAAGCGGCCGTTCACGACCCCATAGAGCCGCCGCGCCTCGTTCCGGTAACGGTCGATCGCCTCCGCATTGACCGTCTTCGATGCACGCAGGAACCACCAAAGCTGGCCGAGCATCGGCCCGATGCCGCCGATCTGGAAATGCAGCCATTGCTGGACCGCCGTGCGCTCGGCCAGCGTCTCGGGTTGCAGGCAACCCGTCTTCGCGGCGAGATAGCCGAGAATCGCGCCGGATTCGAACACGGCCAGCCCGGTGTCGTGGTCGACGATGGCCGGAATCTTGCCGTTCGGGTTGATCGCGAGGAACGCCGGGCTGCGCTGCTCGCCGGCGGACAGGTTCACGTGCACGCGGTCGTGCGCGAGCCCGGCCTCTTCCAGGTAGATCGCGATTTTGTGTCCGTTCGGTGTGTCGGCCGTATAGAACGTAAGGGAATGCGTCGAGGTCATGTCGGGTCCTTGTCATTCGGTTAGCGTTGCAACTGCAATCGTTGCAATTGCAATCCTATGCCGGGACCGGTGGCTTCGGCAACATGCCAATACGCGAAGGAGGGATATGCAGATTGCGCGATCCGGGCGGGCCGGACCGCGCAGGCGATGCATCGGCAGGTGCGCGTCCGACGCGCGTGCCGGACGCCGCTACCTGGCGTCGGCCGCCGCTTCGCGCGCCGCGGCGGTCACCCGATCGAGCGCAACGGTCAACGCCGCCTGATCCTTGCCGGAGAACTGGCCGAGAAAGAGTTCCGCGACCGTCGACTGGTACACCTTCCACATCTTCTTGCGCAGTGCCCGCCCCTTGTCGGTGATGCTCGCATGAGCGGCACGGCCGTCGTCGGCCGAACGGGCGCGCGTGACGAGCCCCTCCTGCTCGAGCCGGTCGACGAGCCGCGTGAGGTTGTAGCGCTCGATCGCAAGCACGTCGGCCAGTTCGTGCATCCGGCGCGTGCCGTCGGGCCCGCTTTCGAGCCCCCACAACGCGTCGTACCACGCATACGCCGGCAGGCCGGCATCCGCGAGGCGCCGCTCGATCTCGCGAATCATCGTCCGGTGCGCGCGGACGAACGAGAACCACAGATCGGGTTCGGGTGCGCTCATGTCAGGTCGTTCCTTTCATTTAATTGCAGTTGCAATTAAATTTTACCTCGATACGATTTCCCTCCCCGTCATTGCATTTGCAGTGGCATACACACCCTTCGGCGGGCCGATCCGCGCGTTCGTCGACGACGGCGCGATGTCGCGCCGCCCCCGCCCGCACTACTGCCCCGACTGCGCGAGCGCCCCCTGCCCCGTTCCCGACGGCCAGCCGCCCGCGAGCGCCTTGTACAGCGCGACCGTCGACGCCGCGCTGCGCATCCGGGCGTCGGCTGCCGCATCCTGCGCCTGCAGCAGCGTCCGTTGCGCATCGAGCACTTCGTAGTAGTCGATCGCGCCGGCCGAGAAGCGCGTCTGCGCGAGCTGCGCGGCCCGCGCGCTGTCGTCCGCCGCACGCACGAGGTGCGTTGTCTCGTCACGCGTGCGCGCGACGCGCAGCAGCGCGTTCTCGGTCTCCTCCAGCGCGCCGAGTACGGTCTGCCGGTACTGCGCGAGCTGGCCGGCCGCTTCCGCGTCGCTCGCGGCGATCCGTGCGCGCACGCGGCCGACGTCGAGGAACGACCAGTCGATGCCGAGCGCGATCAGGTTCGTGTCGCTGCCCGCGCGAAAGAACCCGTAGCTGCTCGTCGCGCTGCCGAGCAGCCCCGACAGCGTGAAGCGCGGAAACAGGTCGGCCGTCGCGACGCCGATGCGCGCGGTCGCCGCGTGCAGCCGGGCCTCGGCGGCCGCGACATCGGGACGCCGGCGCAGCAGGTCGCCCGGCGTGCCGGGATCGATGTCGGCGGCCAGCGCCGGCAGCGGCACGGGTGTGCCCGCCGACGCGGCGGCGTTCGGGATGTCGAACCGGCCGATCAGCGCATCCGGCGTCTGCCCGGTCAGCACCGCGAGGCGGTGCTCGTCGACACCGATCGCGGCTTCGTTCACGGCAATCCGCGACGTCGTCGATTCGTACTGCGCCCGCGCGCGCGCCGCATCGAGCTCGGAGCCGCGCCCCGCGCCGACCCGCGCATTGATCAGCGCGAGCGTCTGCTTCTGGTTGTCGGCGTTCTCGCGCGCGATCCGCAACCGCTCCTGCGAGCCGCGCAGGTCGACGTACGTACTCGCGACCTCGCCGGCGATCGCGACTCGCACCGCGCGCACGTCCGCCGCGCTGGCAGCCGTTTCCGCACGCTGCGACTCGATCGAGCGGCGCACGCGGCCGAACAGGTCGAGCTCCCACGCCGCATTGATCCCGATGCTGGACGTCGGCGTGTCGCGCTGGCTGCGCGGCGCGCCGAACGCCTGGTCCTTGCTCATCAGCTGATGGCCGATCTGGCCGCTCGCGGTAATCGTCGGATAACGATCGAAGGTCGCCTGCGACAGCAGCGCATTCGACGCGTCGTAGCGCGACACGGCGACCTGCAGGTCCTGGTTCGCCGCGAGCGCCGCGTCGATCAACTGCGTCAGCGCCGGATCGCCGAAGCCGCGCCAGAACGCGGCATCGGCATCGGCCGACGCGTCGGGCAGCGTATCGGACGACGACGCATCGCGCTGCGTGGCCGGATGCGCGTCACGTGCGAACCGCGCGGCCGTGGCCGTGTCGGGCTGCTTGAAATCGGGGCCGACCGCGCACGCGGCGAGCGTCACCGACATCGCGAGCGCGGAAAGACGGAAAGCGGCGCTCATCGGTTTTCTCCTTCAAGGGTGCCGTGCTGTTCGCTCCAGACGGCCGGCGTGCCGCCCGCGAGCTTGCGGATCGCCACATAGAACACGGGTGTCAGGAACAGCCCGAACAGCGTGACGCCCAGCATCCCCGCGAACACGGTGATACCGGTGGCCGCGCGCACTTCGCTGCCCGCGCCGCTGCCGATCAGCAGCGGCACCGAGCCTGCGATGAACGCGACCGACGTCATCACGATCGGCCGCAATCGCAGCTTGCAGGCCTCGAGCGCGGCCTCGATCACGCCCTTGCCCTGGATTTCGAGCTCGCGCGCGAACTCGACGATCAGGATCGCGTTCTTGCACGCGAGCCCCATCAGCACGACGAGACCGACCTGTACGAACACGTTGTTGTCGCCGCCCGACAGCCACACGCCGAACAGCGCCGCACACATGCACACGGGCACGATCAGGATCACCGCGAGCGGCAGCGTCCAGCTCTCGTACAGCGAGGCGAGCACGAGGAACACGAGCATCACCGCGAGCGGGAACACGACGATCGCCGCGTTGCTCTGCGTGACCTGCTGGTAGCTGAGGTCGGTCCATTCGAGCGTGATGCCGGGCGGCAGCACCTCCTTCGCGATCTGCTGGAGCTTCGCGATCGCCTGCGACGACGACATCACCTTCGGATCGGCGTCGCCGATCAGGTCGGCAGCCGGGTAGCCGTTGTAGCGGACGACCGGGTCGGGTCCGTACGCGGGCCCCACCGTCACCATCGAGCCGATCGGCACCATCTCGCCCTTCGCGTTGCGCGTGCGCAGGTTCGCGATGTCGGCGGCCGTCTGCCGGTGACCGGCATCGGCCTGCGCCATCACGCGGTACACGCGGCCGAACACGTTGAAGTCGTTCACGTACATCGAGCCGAGGTAGACCTGCAGCGTGTTGAACAGGTCGGTCAGCGCGACGCCCTGCGCCTTCGCCTTCAGCCGGTCGACCTTCACCTCGAGCTGCGGGATGTTCGCCTGGTACGAACTGACCGGGTAACTCATCCCCGGCGTCTTCGCGACCGCCGCCTGGAACGCGGTGAGCGCGTTCTGCAATTCGCCGTAGCCGAGCCCGCCGCGATCCTCCAGGTACAGCGAGTAGCCCGAACCGTTGCCGAGGCCCTGGATCGGCGGCGGCATCAGCGCATAGGTGATGCCGCCGCCAATGGCCGCGAAACGCGCGTTCAAGTCCGCGTTGATCTGCGCGGCGCTGCGGTGGCGCTGGTCGAACGGCTTCAGGATCACGTACGAATTCGTGATGTTCGGCGTGTTCACGCCCTGCAGCGCATTCAGCCCCGCAAACGCCGGCACCATCTCGACCCCGTCGGTGCCGAGTGCGATCTTCGTCATCTGCTCGGTCACCGCGCTGGTGCGCGCGAGCGACGCGCCTTCCGGCAGCTTCGCGCCCGCGAACAGGTACAGCTTGTCCTGCACGGGGATGAAGCCGCCCGGCACCGCGTTGAACAGCAGCGCGGTGGCCGCGAGCAGCGCCGCATAGACCGCGAACACCGCGCCGCGCCGCTTCAGCGTGCGCGCGACGACGCCGTGATAACGACCGGAGCTGCGCTCGAAGAAGCGGTTGAACGGATGGAACAGCCAGCCGAACGCACGGTCGAGCGCACGCGTGAGCGCGTCCTTCGGCGCGCCGTGCGGACGCAGCAGCTTCGCGGCGAGCGCGGGCGACAGCGTCAGCGAGTTGATCGCGGAGATCACCGTCGAAATCGCGATCGTCACCGCGAACTGCCGGTAGAACTGGCCGGTGACACCCGACATGAATGCCATCGGCACGAACACCGCGCACAGCACGAGCGCGATCGCGACGATCGGCCCCGACACCTCGCGCATCGCCTGATGCGCGGCATCGCGCGGGCTCAACCCCTGTGCGATGTTGCGCTCGACGTTCTCGACAACGACGATCGCATCGTCGACGACGATCCCGATCGCGAGCACGAGCCCGAACAGCGTCAGCGTGTTGATCGAATAGCCGAGCAGATGCAGAAACGCGAACGTGCCGACCACCGACACGGGCACCGCGACGAGCGGAATGATCGACGCGCGCCAGGTCTGCAGGAACAGGATCACGACGAGCACGACCAGCACGACGGCCTCGATCAGCGTGTGCTGCACCGCGCGGATCGATTCGCGCACGAACACCGTCGGGTCCCACACGGGGCGGTACGCGACGCCGGGCGGGAAGCGCTTCGACAGCTCGTCGAGCTTCGCATACACGGCCTTCGCGACGTCGAGCGCGTTCGCGCCCGGCGACAGGAAGATGCCGACCACGGCCGAATGCTTGTCGTTGAAATACGAGCGCAGCGTGTAGTCGCCCGCGCCGAGCTCGATGCGCGCGACGTCGGACAGCTTCACGACCTGGCCGTCGTCGCCGTTGCGCAGCACGATGTCGCTGAACTCCTGCACCGTGCGCAGCCGGCCGCGCACGTTGATCGACACGAGGAAGTCGTTGGCCTTCGGCGACGGCTCCGCGCCGAGCTGGCCGGCCGACACCTGCACGTTCTGCTCGCGCACTGCGGCAATCACATCGCTCGCGGTCAGCCCGCGCGACGCGAGCCGGTTCGGGTCGAGCCACAGCCGCATCGCGTAATCGCCGGAGCCGTACACACCAACGTCGCCGATGCCGGTGAGCCGCGACAGCTCGTCCTTCACGTGCAGCGTCAGGTAGTTGCGCAGGTACAGCGAATCGCGGCTGTTGTCCGGCGAATAAAGGCTCACGTACATCAACGGCGTCGGCGACTGCTTCTGCGTGGTCACGCCGTACTGGCGCACCTCGTCGGGCAGGCGCGACAGCGCCTGGCTCACGCGGTTCTGCACGCGCACGGCGGCCGTGTCGGGATCGACGCCCTGCAGGAACGTGACGACGACCTGCAGGCTGCCGTCCGACCCGGCGACCGACTTCATGTACATGATGCCTTCGACGCCGTTGATCGCCTCTTCCAGCGGTTCGGCGACCGATTCGGCGATTTCCTTCGGGTTCGCGCCCGGATACGTCGCACGCACGACGACGCTCGGCGGCACGACTTCCGGATATTCGCCGGCCGGCAGCATCGGTATCGAGATCAGGCCGATCGCGAAGATGACGATCGACAGCACGATCGCGAAGATCGGCCGGTCGATGAAGAATCGGGAGAAATCCATCGCATGTCTCCCGTTATTGCGCGGCCGGCGCGCCGGCATCGGCCACGGCCTGCGTGCCGCCGCCGGTGCCGCCATTGCCACCATTGCCATTGCCGGCACCGGCATCAGCCCGCGCAGGCAATGCCTTCGGCTTCACCTGCGCACCCGGATAGTAGATCCGCTGCACGCCGTCGACGACCACGCGGTCGCCCGCCTGCAGCCCCCTCTCGACGATCCGCTCGCCCTCGAACTCGCGGCCGGTCGTCACGTCGCGGCGCAGCGCCTTGTCGCCGGGGCCGATCACGTACACGTACTTGCGATCCTGGTCGGTGAGCACGGCCTTGTCGTCGACGAGCAGCGCATCCTGGTCGCGGCCGCTGACGAGCTGCACGCGCGCATACAGGCCCGGCGTGAACGTGTGATCCGCGTTCGTCAACCGCACCCGCGCGCGGATCGTGCCGGTTTGCGGGTCGAGCCGGTTGTCGAGGAAATCGACGGTGCCCGCATGCGGGAAGCCCGTCTCGTTCGCGAGGCCCACGCGCACCGGATCGGCGCCGATCGCGCGATGCTTCGGATCGGCGCGGCGCGCGTTGTAGCGCAGGTAGCTCTGCTCGTCGCAGTCGAAATACACGTAGACGGGATCCTGCGACACGACGGTCGTCAGCAGCGTGTCGTCCGCGCGTGCGAGATTGCCGACGGTCGCGACCGCGCGGCCGACACGGCCCGCGATCGGCGCTCGCACTTCGGTGAAGCCGAGATTGAGCTTCGCGTCGGCAACGGCCGCGTCGGCCGCCTGCAGGTCCGCGCGTGCCTGCTCGGCGGTGGCGCGCGCGTTGTCGAGTTCTTCCTGCGACGTTGCATGCGCATCGATCAGCGTCTGCACGCGCTTGAGCTGCACGTTCGCGAGGCTCGCGGCCGCGCGGGCCCGCTGCTGCTGCGCGTTCGCACGGTCGAGCGCGATGCGGTACGGGCGCGGGTCGATCTCGAACAGCAACGTGCCCTGCGCGACGAGGTCGCCCTCCTTGTAGGCGACGCGCTGCAGATAGCCGCTTACGCGCGGCCGCAAATCGACCGCGTCGACCGCTTCGACGCGTCCATTGAATTCGTCGGCGAGGCGGACCGTGCGCGGCGCGACGGTTGCGACGCCGACTTCGGGAACAGAATAGGCTGACGCTGCACCTTTGCCGTCGTGACAGCCCGACAACGCCAGCAGCAGTGCGCAGGCGGCGCCCAAAGGCGACGTCCTGCGTAGGGATAAGGAAACCATGATGCCTCGCGACGGGTTAAACTGCCGCGTAGCATAAAAGTTGAAGTTAACTTCAAGTCAAGCTTTTCCCGGAGAACGTCATGGGTACCCCGGAAGAACCGAAATGGCCGCTGATGTCGATCCGCGAAGTGGCCGCACGCAGCGGCGTGCCGGCGTCGACGCTGCGGTTCTACGAGACGCGCGGGCTCATCAAGTCGCACCGGAACGGCTCGAGTCACCGCCACTATTCGCGCGCGGTACTGCGGCTGATCGCATTCATCGTGTTCGCGCAGAAGATCGGCTATTCGCTCGACGAGATCGCCGAACAGCTCGTCAGCCTTCCTGAAGACACCGCCCCGAGCAACAAGGACTGGCAGCGGCTGTCGCGCGGCTGGAAGCAGCGCGTCGCGAGCCGGATCGAGGAACTGCAGCGGCTCTACATCAACCTCGACGAGTGCATCGGCTGCGGCTGCCTGTCGCTGAAGCGCTGCAAGCTGACCAACCCGGAGGATCGCGCGGGCCGCAACGGGCCCGGCGCGCGGCGCTGGCTCGGCGACAAGCCGCCCACCGACGTCGAATGATGCGGAGGCCGCGCGCCGCGCTCAGTCGCCGACGAGGTTGAGCGCGGCGTCGAGCACGGCCTGCCGGAACGCGTCCCGCTGCGTCGGCAGCGACGTGTACTCCAGCATCATGTGGCTGTACGACACCGTCGTGCCGATCGCGCTCGCGAGCATGAAGAACAGCACGTTCGGATCGACCGCGCGGATCGCGCCGGCCTGCACGGCCTCCGACAGCAGCGGGAACATCACCTCGTGATACGGCCGCACGATCCGCTCCTGCAGCCGGTCGAGCCGCCCGCCCACTTCGGTCGCCGCCGTCGAGAAGAACATCCCCATGTCGGGCTCGTCGAACTCGTGATCGACGCATAGCTCGAGCGCACGCCGCACGCGGTCGCGATGCGGCAATGACGACGTGTGCAACGCACGCAGCGCGTCGAACATCGGCGTGGCCAGGTCGACGATCTGCTCGACGACCGCGAGCCACAACGTTTCCTTCGTACCGAAATGATGGGCGATCAGCGCCGCGTCGACGCCCAGCTCGCGCGCGACTTCGCGCACGCTCGTCGCGTCGTAGCCACGCTTCGCGAACGTGCGGCGCGCGGCCCGCAATATCACGTCCGGACCGACGGACGCATCCGCCAGCGGCCGCCCGCGCGTACGCCGCTTCGACGGCGCGCGCTCAGTGACTTCAGCCACGTTTTCCTGCTCCCCTTGAATGGTTCGAATGCCCGTGTTCGGGCCCCGGTTTCACGTCGCCGGAACCGGGCTGCCTGCCCCGCTCCGTTGACACGCGGAGCCGGGAAGCGCTAGGATCATACATTATTCATCACGTGATGATTTATCCATGACAACCCCTAAACGCATCGTCATCGTCGGCGGCGGGATCGCCGGACTGCAGCTCGCGACCCGCCTGGGCGAGCGTCTCGGCCGGTCCGGGCGGGCGCAGGTCACCGTCGTCGACCGCAGCCCGACCCATATCTGGAAGCCGATGCTGCACACGATCGCGGCCGGCACGCGCGACGTGCAGCAGCAGCAGGTGATCTTCCTCGCCCATGCACGCGACCACGGCTACACGTACCAGCCCGGCGAACTAACGGGGCTCGATCGCGCGCGCCGCCGCGTGCAGCTCGGCGAGATCCGCTCGCAGAGCGGCGACGTGGTGATCGAGGCGCGCGAACTCGACTACGACGTGCTGATCGTCGCGCTCGGCAGCCAGGCCAACGATTTCGGCGTGCCGGGCGTGCGCGAGCACTGCTACTTCATCGACAGCCAGCAGCAGGCCGAAACCTTCAACGAAGCGTTGCGGATGCGCGTGTTCCGCAGCATCGCGCGCGACGAGCCGTTTCGCGTCGCGATCGTCGGCGCGGGCGCGACGGGCGTGGAACTCGCGGCGGAACTGAGCCGCTTGCTGGAAGTGGCGCAGGCGTACGGCGACGCGACGGTGCGCGAGCGGCTGCAACTCACGCTGCTCGAAAGCGGCCCGCGCATCCTCGCCGCGTTTCCGCCGAAGATTTCCGCGTCGGCGCAGCGGCGGCTCGAACAGATCGGCTTTCGCGTGCTGACGTCGACACGCGTCACGGCGGCGGATGCGAACGGCTTCCACTATGGCGACGGGTCGTTCGCGGAAGCGGACCTGATGGTCTGGGCGGCCGGCGTGAAGGCGCCCGATTTCATGCAGGCGCTGGACGGGCTCGACACCAACCGCGCGAACCAGATCGTCGTCGGACCCACGCTGCAGGCAACGGCCGACGAGCACGTGTTCGCGATCGGCGATTGCGCGAGCCTGTTGCTCGACGGCCACGAACGGCCGCTGCCGCCGACCGCGCAGGTCGCGACGCAGCAGGCCGAGCATCTCGCGAAGCACCTGCCCGCATGGCTCGACGGCACGCCGATTCCACCGTTCGCCTTTCACGATTTCGGCGCGCTCGTGTCGATCAGCGACTACGACGCGTTCGGCACGCTCGGGCAGTTCGGGTTCTTCCGCGGCGGCTTCATCCAGGGGCGCTTCGCGCAGTTCAGCCACCTGATGCTCTACCGGCGGCACCAGCAGGCGCTGCACGGCTTCTCCAAGGCGACCCTGCTGTGGCTCGCCGAACGGATCAACGGCTGCGTGCAGCCGCGCATCCGCCTGTCGTGATGCCGCGCGTCGCGGCACCGCGTAACGTTTCGAGGAACACCGACATGAATAACCGTATAGCGCCCTGGCTCATGACCGTTGCCGCGATCGGCAGCTTCGACATGCCGTCCGTCTCGTGGGGCGAGCCCCGGCGGCGCAGCGTGACGCGCGACCGGCTACCGTCATGGGATGCGACGAGCCGGCCGACCATCAGCGTGCTCGAACGGCCCACCGCCGACACCGTGATGATTTCGTGGCGCGACGCCTGCACCGGGCACTACGGCTACCAGAAGTGGCGGCTGTTCACGACGCGCAAGCGCGGCGTCTGCGCGCTGTCGGGGCAGCCGATCGCGATCGGCGACAGCGTCTATGCGCCGCAATTGCTCGGTTCGACGCCGGGCAACGCCGCCGCGATGGTGCTGGCGGCGTGCATCGACGAAGCGTTGACGGTCTAGCGTCAGACCGGGTTCGCGCGGCCCGCGCCTTGGGCCGGATCGCTACCCTGCCGTTCGAGTTCGGCGTCGAGATGCGCGGCATGCGCCTGCGCTTCGGCTTCCGACATCAACTCGCCTTCCCACTTCGCAACCACCGCGCTCGCGATCGAGTTGCCCACCGCGTTCGTGGCCGAACGGCCCATGTCGAGGAACGTATCGACACCGAGGATCAGCAGCAGCCCGGCTTCCGGGATGTTGAACTGGTGCAGCGTCGCCGCGATGACGACGAGCGAGNGAGGAACGTATCGACACCGAGGATCAGCAGCAGCCCGGCTTCAGGAATGTTGAACTGGTGCAGCGTCGCCGCGATCACGACGAGCGATGCGCGCGGCACGCCGGCCATCCCCTTCGACGTGAGCATCAGGATCAGCAGCATCGTGATCTGCGTGCCGAGCGACAGGTGGATGTTGTAGGCCTGCGCGATGAACAGCGACGCGAACGTGCAGTACATCATCGAGCCGTCGAGGTTGAACGAATAGCCCATCGGCATCACGAAGCTCGAGATCTTGCGGCGCACGCCGAAACGATCGAGCGCATCGAGGATCTTCGGATACGCGGCTTCCGAGCTCGCGGTCGCGAACGACAGCATGAACGCTTCCTTGATCAGCACGAGCAGCTTGAACACGCGGCGGCCGAGGAACAGCAGCCCGGCAGCGACGAGCGTGCCCCACAGCAGCACGAG
>NZ_JBQVSQ010000001.1:1526132-1580319 GCF_052952715.1 Burkholderia sp. YIM B11467 | reverse complement strand
CCACACTTATCGGCTGTTAATTTTTAAAGAGCAATCTGCGAGGAACTTGGTGTTTCTCAGCAGCGCTGCGTTTTCAGCAGCAGAGAAGCGAGATTATGAACCGTGTTTCGCAGCTCGTCAACAACTTTTTAACTGCTTCGTTGCGACTGCGGGGTTCATCTTCGAGTGCTGCCAGGGTTCGTTACCACCACACCCCAACCGCACCGCTTCCCTCGTCCGCGCTGCGTTTCCGTTAGCGCGAAAGAGGCGTGATTCTATGCACCCCACGCCGTTCGCGCAAGGGGTTTCGCAAAAAATATAAGGCCCCGCACGCTGCCGCGTGCGGGGCCTTGTATAGAAGCGGCCGAACCGTCAGGCCGCGCGCACCTGGCGCGCGACGATCTCCATATAGTGATCGAGATCCGGCGTCGCCTTGCCTTCTTCCTTCGCCGTATCGTCCCAGCGGCGCAGACGCAGCGCGTCCTCCGCAAACGGGCGCTGCAGGAACGCCACCGTTTCCTCTTCACTGAAGATGCCGCCCTGCAGCGCGAGGCTGCGCACCGAGTCCGGCGACAGGCTCTCGAAGTAGCCGGCGTCGGTGCGGCACAGGCAGCGCTTCGCGTCGACGTGCAGCCGGATCGGTTCCAGCACCGCGTCGGAAAACAGCGGCCGCAGGAACGGCAGCACGTAATACTGATGCAGGTCGTCGATCCCGCGCGCGCTCGGCGTCTCGCCCTGGCGATTCAGCAGATGCCCGAGGTCGTGCAGGAACGCCGCCGCGACCAGCGCTTCGCCGGCTCCCGCCTCTTCCGCCAGCAACCCGCTCTGCAGCGCATGCTCGAGCTGGGTCACCGGCTCCCCGCTGTAGGCCACATGACCATGCTCGCGATACAGCCCGTGGATCTCTTCCACCGTCAATGCCATCCGTTTACTCCCAAGGCAGCGAAAACGTCTTCAGGTTCGTGAAGCTCTTCATCGCCTCCTGAACGCCTTCCTTGTAACCGAGGCCCGAATCCTTGATCCCGCCGAACGGCGACAGTTCGATCCGGTATCCGGGCACCTCCCACACATTCACGGTGCCGACGTTCAGCTCGTTCACGAACCGCACGACCGCGGCCGTGCTATCGGTACAGACACCCGACGACAGCCCGAACGCCGTCCCGTTGCTGATCCGGATCGCGTCGTCGATCGTATCGAACGTCATCACAGGTGACACGGGGCCGAAGGTCTCCTCGCGCACGATCGTCATCGACGGATCGACGTTGTCGAGCACGGTCGGCGCATACAGCGCACCGCGCCGCACATTGCCGGTCAGCAGGCGCGCGCCCTGCGCGACCGCTTCTCCGACCCGCGCCTCGAACAGCCGCGCCGCCGCCTCGTCGATCACGGTGCCCATTTCGTTCGCGGGATCGAACGGATCGCCGTACTTCCACGCGCGGGTCTTCTCGACGAGCAACTCGGTGAATGCGGGCGCGATCGAGCGCTGCACCAGCATCCGCTTGACGGCCGTGCAGCGCTGGCCCGAATTCCGGTACGAGCCCAGCACCGCCAGTGACGTCGCGCGGTCGAGATCGGCGTCTTCGAGGACGATCAGCGGATCGTTGCCGCCCAGCTCCAGCACGATGCGCCGGTAGCCGGCCCGCGCGGCAATCGCCTTGCCGATCGCCACGCCACCGGTAAATGTAATCAGCGACGCATGCGGATGCGTGACGAGTTCGTCCGCGATCTCGCCCGGATCGCCGGTCAGCACCTGCAGCATCGGCTCCGGCAGCCCGGCCTCGTAAAGCAGGTCGGCCAGATAGAACGCCGACAGCGGCACCTTCTCCGACGGCTTCACGATCACGCGGTTGTTGGTCGCGATCGCCGGCGCGATCTTGTGCGCCACCTGGTTCATCGGATGATTGAACGGCGTGATCGCAACGATCACGCCGTCGAGCGGCTGCCGCTGCGAAAACACGCGCCGCGCCTTGCCGTGGGGCGTCAGGTCGCACGAGAAACTCTGCGCATCGTCGCGCAACGCCTCGATCGCCGCGAACTTCAGCACGTCGGCGACCCGGCCGATCTCGTAGCGGGAATCCTGCTTCGACAGCCCCGATTCGAGCGTGATCAGGTCGGACGCTTCCTCGGTGCGCTCGCGCAGCAGCGCGGCCGCGCGCTCGAGGATCTGCGAACGCTCGTAGCGCGTGAGCGTCGGCCGGTAGGCCATCGCGTAATCGAACGCGGCGCGCACGTCGTCGACGCTGGCGAGCGGCGCGGTGCCGACCCGCGTGCCCGTATAAGGATCGTCGATGTCGAAGGTGCGCTCGCGCGTCGCGCGCGTGCCGCACCAGCGCAACGCCTCGGCGCGAAACTCGGGGTGGTCTTGCCGGGGATGAGCCATCATGTCGCGATCCGGTTCAGCACGAAATCGAACACGTCGAAGTTGCGCGGGCGACGCGCAGGATCGTCCCGCTCGATACGGCGATTGAACAGCAGCGGTACTTCCTGCTCCGACACGCCGCCGTGCGAACGCAGCGGCACCGTGAGGCCCGACAGATCGTGTTCCCGCTCGCGCGTGCCGAGCGTCATGTCGCGACGGCCGATCACGACGAGATCGCCGATCCGGTCGGCCGGCAATTCGAAGCGGGCAGCGGCTTCCGCGTTGTCGAGCACGAGCTCGACGCCGTCGAGGCCGTCGACGCGCCACATCGCTTCGGCCCGGTCGACACCCGGCGCCAGGTAGAGGGTCGCAAACGAGCCGAGCGCGCCGTGGTGCACGACGTACGGATCGGTGATCGGCAGGATCACGCGCGCAGACTGTGCGCCGTACCACCCGTCGAACGCATCCTGCAGATAGATCACGTTCGGCCGGCCCGTCGCGGGGTCGTGCTTCGCGTTCATCCCGTGATCGGCCGTGAGCCCGATCGCCCAGCCGAGCGCGTCGAGCTGCGCGAGGTAACCGTCCATCATCGCGTAGAACGCGTTCGCGCCGGCACTGCCGGGCTCGCACTTGTGCTGCACGTAGTCGGTGGTCGACAGGTACATCAGGTCGACCTGACGTGTCTGCGCGAGCCGCACGCCGGCCGCGAACACGAATTCGGACAACGCCGCGCTATAGACGTCCGGCGACGGCAGGCCGACCCAGTCGAGCACGTCGACGATGCCGTTTTCCGCGAGATTCGCCTGCGCAGCCTTCTCGGCGGAAAAGCAGACGCCGTTCAGTTGCCAGCCGAGCAGCCGGCGCAGCTTGTCCTTCGCCGTCACGACGGCCACCTTCGCGCCGGCATCGGACGCCGCCGCGAGCAGCGTGCCGGCCCGCAGATAGGCCGGGTCGTTCATCATGACTTCGGCGCCGCGCCCGCCGTCAGCGGCCGCGTCCCAGAAGTAGTTGCCGCAGATCCCGTGGACCGACGGCGGCACGCCGCAGACGATCGACAGGTTGTTCGGGTTGGTGAAGGTCGGCACGACGCAATCGGCGCGCCACGCCGTGCCTTCCGCGATCATCCGGCCGATGAACGGCGCGACGCCCGCTTCCACCGCACGTTCGAGATACGCGTACTCGCAGCCGTCGACGCAGACGACGACCGTCGGCTCGACCGGCAGCCGGTAGCGCCGGCCGTTGACGTCGACCGACCGCCCCGCGAAATCCGTCGAGACCTTGCCCGGTGCGGGTTGCTCGCCGGGCAGCCGCATGGCGAACGCGGCGTTCATGATGCCACCCGCTTGCCGCGCGGCACACGCGCGGCGATCAGCAGCAGCGCCGCGAGCGACGCGCCGAGCATCAGCAGCGACAGCGCCGACGCCGGCAGGTAATAACCGCGCTCCACCTGGCCGATCACGACGATCGGCACGGTCGCGAAGCCGGGTGGATAAACCGTCAGCGTCGCACCGAGCTCGCCGAGCGACAGCGCGAAACCGAGCGCGAGGCTCGCGCGCAGCGCCGGCACGAGCTGCGGCAGCAGCACGCGGCGCAGCACCATCGCGGGCGGCGCACCGAGGCTGGCCGCGGCTTCGCGCAGCACGGTCAGTTCCGGACGCAGCGCGGCGGCCGCGCAGCGATAGCAGAACGGCAGAATCAGCGCGAGCTGCACGAACACGACGATCGCCGCCGAACTCGACAGGTCGACCGGCTTCTGGTGATACGCGATCAACACCGCGAGCCCGAGCACGACGCTCGGCACGCCGTTCGGCACCATCACGAGCGCATCGACGACCGCGCCGAGGCCGCGCCGGTCGCGCCCTTCGAGTGCGAGCGCGAGCCACAGCCCGAGGATCGTGCCGACCGCCGACACGCCGAAGCCGATTTCGAGGCTCGTCAGCAGCGCGTCGTATTCCGGCGACCCGAGTCGCTCGAACCAGCGCAGGCTGTAGCCGGCCGGCAAGATCGTGCCCGACCATTGCGTCGACACGCTCGACAGCGCGACGACGACGACGGGCAGCACGAACAGCCAGAAACACGCGAACGCGGCCAGCGCGAGCGCGATGCGCGACGCATGCTTGAGCAGCGTGTCGCTCCAGCCGATCTGGTGGCGCGGCACGGCCGGCCCGATACGGAATTCAGCGGACATCGTTCCCTCCCGTCGCACGCCGGTTCACCCGGCGATAAACCGTATAGAGCGCCAGCGACAGTGCCAGCATCACGACCGCGCCGGCCGATGCGGTCGGCAGATCGAGGTCGACGGTCGCGCTGCTGTAGATCGCGACCGGCAGCGTCACGAGCCGCGCGCTGCCGAGCACGAGCAGAATCCCGAACTCGTTCAGCGTCAGCAGGAAACACAGCACGGTGCCGGCAGCGATGCCCGGCCATGCGATCGGCAGCACGACGCGGCGCGCGAGCATCCAGCCGGGCGCGCCGAGGCTGCGAGCGGCTTCGATCAGGCGCAGGTCGAGCGTGGCGAACGACGCGAGCGTCGGCCGCACGACGAACGGCGTATAGAACACCGTC
Source organism: Burkholderia sp. YIM B11467 (assembly GCF_052952715.1). NCBI lineage: Bacteria > Pseudomonadati > Pseudomonadota > Betaproteobacteria > Burkholderiales > Burkholderiaceae > Burkholderia > Burkholderia sp. YIM B11467. The sequence goes on along the minus strand of NZ_JBQVSQ010000001.1, from coordinate 1,575,416 downwards.
TGCGCGAGAATCACGCCGCCGATGCCGAACAGGAAATCGAGCGGCGGATTCTCGAGATGGAACAGGTGCTGCAGCGCGATGCTGATCGACCCTTGCGAGCCGTACAGGAAGATCAGCGTGAACGCGACGAGGAACGACGGAAACGCGACGTACAGTTCCAGGAAGCGCGTGACGAGCGACGCGCCCGGAAACGGCCTGAAGAACAGCAGCGCGGCCAGCAGCACGCCCAGCACCGATGCAGTGCCGGCGCTCGCGAACAGCACGCCGAGCGTCGTCAGCAGCACGTTGCGCGTGTCGGGGTTGCCGAAGAAGGTCCGGTACGCGTCAAAACTCAGCCCGTGATCGCCCGACACGCTCAGCAGCACGAGCCGCACCAGCGGATAGACGACGAGCGGGCCCAGCACGACGATCGCGAGCGCGACCAGGTGCAGGTCGCCCATGCGCTTGCGGCGCCGCGCGACGGCCGCGTGCGCGGCGGCCGACGCGAGCACGTGCGGCGGCAGGCCGGCTTCAGGGCTCGATAAGGACGACATCGTCTGCCTCGTAATGCAGGGAAACGCGCGCACCGCGCTCGGGGGCCGCGCCGCGGCCGCGTTGCATCGTGACGCGCACGGGTTCGTCGGGCGCCGCGTCGATCACGACCGCGATCGACAGGTCCGCGCCCTGCCATTCGACGGACGACACCGTGCCGTGCAGGCCGCCCGCCGCGGGCGGCATCACGGTCAGGCGCTCGGGGCGCACGCATGCGACCTTGCCGCGCACTTCGTGACGCGGATCGCCGAGCGGGAAGATCACATGCGGCGGCAGCAGGTTCGCCGGGCCGAGATAGCGTGCGACGTAGCCGTCCTGCGGCGCGTCGTACAACTGCTGCGGCGTGCCGAGCTGCGCGATGTGGCCGTCGCGCATCAGCAGCGCACGGTCGGACAGCACGAGCGCGTCGTCGCGGTCGTGCGTCACGCAGACGACGGTCAGGTTCGGCAGGCGCTCGTGCAGCGCCTTCAGTTCGCTGCGCACCGACGCGCGCAGGTTGGCGTCGAGCGCCGACAGCGGCTCGTCGAGCAGCAGCACGTCCGGCTCGATCACGAGTGCGCGCGCCAGCGCGACGCGCTGCTGCATCCCGCCCGACAGTTGCGCGGGCAGGTGATGGCCCGCATCGCCGAGCTGCACGAGCTTCAGCGCGTCGGCGACGCGTCGCGTCACTTCCGACGACGCCATGCCGCGCGCGCGCAGCCCGAATGCGACGTTCTCGAACACCGACAGGTGCGGGAACAGCGCGTAGTTCTGGAACAGCAGACCGAGATTGCGCTTGTGCGGCGGCGCATAGGTCAGGTCACGTCCGGCAACGGTCAGCGTGCCGGTCAGGCCGTCGGCCTTCACGAACCCGGCGATGAAGCGCAGCAGCGTGGTCTTGCCGCAGCCGCTCTTGCCGAGCACGGTCAGAAATTCGCCGGCGCCGATCGACAGCGACAGATCTTCCAGCACCGTGCGTGCGCCGTAGCGCACGCTCAGGTGTTCGATCTGCACGCCGCCCGGCGCGCCGGACCGCAGCGTCGCGTGCGGTTCGGCGGCGCCGAATGCGCCGGGATGGGTCAGGGTGGTTTCCACCGGGTTCATCCTCTTGCTCACTAATACAGGCGGCGTGCGCCGATCACTTCGGCTTGACGACGTCGAGCTGCTTGCCCGAGCTGCCGATCACGTCCTTCTTCCAGCGCTCGATCCACACCGGCTTCTTCGCCATCACCTGGGTCCAGTCGACCGGGATCAGCTTCACGCCCGCGATCGCCTTCTTGACCGCCTCGCCGTTCTTGCCCGTCAGCGGCACGTCGGTGCGGCCCGGGATGCCGAACATGTCCGGCACCTTCGACTGCACGTCCGTCGACATCAGGTAGTCGATCAGCTTCTTGCCGACGTCCTGGTTCGGGCCGCTCTTGATCAGGCCGATGCCGTACGGGAGCTGGAACGTGGTCGGCTGGTCGCCGTCCTTCGCGGACAGGAAGATCGGCTTGACGGACAGCGCGCCGTGTTCGGCGTCGTCGAGGTCCATCTGCAGGTCGCCGTTCGCGACGCTGATCTCGTTACGCGACAGCAGCACGTTCAGGTAGCCCGTGCCCTTCGTGTGGAACTTCACGCTCTGCGACAGCTTCGCGAGGTAGTCGAACGCCTTGTCCTCGCCCATCAGCGACGTCGTCAGGATCAGCACGGCCATCCCGTCGCCGGCGGTCGCCGGGTTCGAGTACGCGACCTTGCCGGCGTAGGCCGGCGACAGCAGGTCGCCGAACGTCTTCGGTTGGCTCTTCACGACGTCCGGGTTGATCGCGAACGAGAAGTAGTTGTTCACGAACGTCGCCCACGTGCCGTCCTCGGCCTTCGCGATCGCCGGCACGTTCTTGTAGTTCACGCTCTGGTACGGCTGCAGCAGACCCATCTGGCCGGCTTGCTGAATGAACGGCGGCAGCGTGACGATCACGTCGGCCTTCGGGGAATTCTTCTCGATGTTCGCGCGGTTGACGACCTCGCCGCTACCTGCCGTCACGATGTTGACCTTGACGCCTTCTTTCTTCTCGAAGGCCGGCAGCACATCGCGGTACAGGTTCTCGAGACCGTCCGCCGTATACAGCACGACCGCGTTTGCCGCATGCGCCGGCATCGCGGCACCTTGCAGCAGACCGGCAGCGCAGGCGGCCAGCGCGAGCTTGCGGAACGCGCCGGCAGCGGCGCGCGAGGAATTCTGCAGTGTCATCTCACTTCTCCGTAGGCGGAACACCAAATGGCCGGGGGCACGATCCCGGTCCTTTTATCTCCGGGCAGGCCGATCAACGGCCCGCCTCGCTGCCGCGCTGAGCGTGGTTTCGCGCGGCAACCGAAGGATCACAGCGTTCGATGACAAAGCCGTGACGAATGCCACAATTTCCAAAAAATGACACATTTTGCCACTATCATGCAAGTCATTCAGAAATGCCGCCCGGCGTTTCGTTCGACTTTCGCTGGAGAAAAATGATGTCCGACCCGATCCTGCTTACGCCCGGCCCGCTCACCACGTCCGCCACAACCCGCCTCGCAATGCAACATGACTGGGGGTCGTGGGACGCCGCTTTCAACCACTTGACGGCCAGCGTCTGCGCGGACCTCGTCGCCATCGCGCACGGCGGCGACGAGTACGTGTGCGTACCGATGCAGGGCAGCGGCACGTTCTCGGTCGAGGCCGCGCTTGGCACGCTGGTGCCGCGCGACGGCGTCGTGCTCGTGCCCGACAACGGCGCGTATTGCGCGCGCATCCTGAAGATCCTCGGCCGGCTCGGCATCGACGCGATCGCGTTGCCGTTCGGCGAGGACACGGCCGTCGACGCGGCAGCGGTCGAGGCCGCGTTCGCGCGCGAGCCGCGCATCACGCACGTCGCGCTCGTGCACCTGGAGACGAGCGCCGGGATCCTGAACCCGCTGGATGCGATCGCGGCCGCGTGCCGGCGCCACGGCAAGCGGCTGATCGTCGACGCGATGAGTTCGTTCGGCGCGCTGCCGATCGCGCTGGCGGGCACCGGCATCGATGCGCTGATCTCGGCGAGCGGCAAATGCCTCGAAGGTGTGCCGGGGATGGGTTTCGCGATCGTGCGGCGCGACGCGCTCGACGCATGCGAAGGCAACTCGCCGTCGCTCGCGCTCGATCTCCACGATCAGTACGCGTACCTGCGCAAGACGGGCCAATGGCGCTTCACACCGCCGACGCACGTGATCGCCGCGCTGCGCGCCGCGCTCGACCAGTACCTCGCCGAAGGCGGCCAGCCCGCGCGGGGCGCGCGCTATCTGGACAACTGCCGGACGCTGATCGAATCGATGCGCGAGCTCGGCTTCGCGCCGTTCCTCGACGCGAGCGTGCAGGCGCCGGTGATCGTCACGTTCCACGCGCCCGACCATCCGGCCTACGATTTCCGCCGCTTCTACGACGCGGTGCGCGACGCGGGTTTCATCCTGTATCCCGGCAAGCTCACGCAGCTCGAGACGTTCCGCGTCGGCTGCATCGGCGCGATCGATGCCGACGATATCCGGCGCGCGGTGGCGGCGATCGCGCAGGCGGTCGAATCGCTCGGCATCGCCGTGCAGCGCGCGTAACGCGCACCCAAACCGGCACTCCGGCCGGCGCACAAACAAAAAAGCCCGGCGGCCAACCGGCCGCCGGGCGAACGCACGAAATGTGCGTGGAGTCGGTGCTTACAGTTCGATCCGCTTGATGTCGCCGACGACGAAGATGTACGACAGCGCACCGACCAGCGCGATCACGCCGATGAACACGAGCGCGCCGACGAACGACCCGGTCGACGCGACGATGAAACCGACGACGAGCGGCGTGACGATCCCCGCGAGGTTCGCCGCGAAGTTGAAGATGCCGCCCGTCACGCCGAGCAGGCCGTCCGGCGCGATGTCCGACACGAGCGTCCAGCCGAGCGCGGCCATCCCCTGCGCGAAGAATGCGACCGACATGATCGCGATCACGGCCTCGTTGCTCTTCACGTAGTTCGCGAGAATGATCGTCGATGCGAGCAGCAGGCCCGCGATGATCGGCAGCTTGCGCGCGAGGTTCGCGGACTTGCCGCGGCGCAGCAGCCAGTCGGAGAAGATCCCGCCGAACATCACGCCGACCGACGCGGCGATGAACGGCATCACCGCGAAGAAGCCGATCTTCAGCCAGCCCATGTGGCGCTCGGTCGCGAGGTAGGTCGGGAACCAGGTCAGGAAGAACACGAGCGTCGAGTTGCCGGCGAACTGGCCGAGGCAGATGCCCGCGAGCTGGCGCTTCTTCAGCAACTGGCCGGCCATCGCCCAGCTGAATTTCTTCTGCTCGCCCTTGCCGCCTTTGTCGCCGTCCTTGCGCGCACCGTGCACGAGACCACCGCCCGCCTCGATATACGCCAGCTCTTCCGAGTTGGCGCCCGGATGGTTGCGCGGCTCGTGATAGAACTTCCACCAGACCAGGCCGAACGCGATGCCGATCGCGCCGACGACCCAGAACAGCGAGCGCCAGCCGAACGCGCCCATCAGCGCGAACAGCACGGGGCTGAAGAACGCGAGGCCGATGTACTCGCCGACGGTATAGGTGCCGGTCGCCATCGCGCGCTCGTTCTGCGGGAACCAGGTCGCGACGACGCGGCTGTTGGTCGGGAAGCACGGCGCTTCCGTCACGCCGAGGCCGAGCCGGCATGCGAACAGCGTCGCGATGCCCGGCACGAAGCCCTGCAGGAACGTGCAGAGCGACCACAGCGTCATCGACCAGTAATAGGTGACCTTGCTGCCGAAGCGGTCGAGGAACAGGCCGCCGGGCACCTGCATCGCGACGTACGTCCACGAGAACGCGGAGAACATGATGCCCATCACGGCCGCGTTGATGCCGAGTTCCTTGGTGAGCTGCGGCGCAGCCACCCCCAGCACGGTGCGGTCGAGATAGTTGATCATCGTGCCGATCGCGAGCAGCGCGAGAATCTTGTAGCGCGCCGAAGTGCGCCGGACCGTGCCGGCGGCGGGCGCCGACGCGGCGCTCGTGTGGGTGGTGTGCTGCATGGTCGTCTCCTGGTCTCTCTTTATGGAATGGGATCAGCGCGCGACGAGCGACTGAAAGTGATCGAACATCCGCTCGGCGTCGGGCGTGCGTCCGGTGAAGATCTCGAACGCGTCGACGGCCTGGTACACCGCCATCCCGCCGCCCGGCAACGTGGCGCAGCCGGCCGCGCGCGCGGCGTGGATCAGTTCGGTTTCGAGCGGGAAATACACGATGTCGGCCACCCACATGCCCGCGTGGAGCAGTTCGGCCGGCAGCGGCAGGCCCGGGTGCTTGACCATGCCGGTCGGCGTCGCGTGGATCAGGCCCGTCGCGGCCTGCATCGCGGCCGCGAGATCGTCGCCCTGCACGACCCGTGCCGCGGGGAAACGCTGCTGGAGTTCGGCCGCGAGCGCGGTGGCACGCGTGCCGTCGACATCGAAAATCGTCAGTTCGGCCGCGCCCATCTGCAGCGCCGCATGGGCCACGGCGGCGCCCGCGCCACCCGCGCCAAGCTGGACGACACGCTCGAGCGACGCGCCGGGCAGGCCGCGGCGGAACGATTTCGCGAAACCCGACCAGTCGGTGTTGTGGCCGATCCGCTTGCCGTCCTTGAACAGCACGGTGTTCACCGCACCGAGCGCGCGCGCATCGTCCGACAGTTCGTCGAGGTGTTCGATCACGCGCTGCTTGCACGGGTGCGTGATGTTGAGCCCGGAGTAGCCCATCCGCTGCGCGGCATCGAGCAACTGCGGCAGCGCGTCGACGGTCACGCCGAGCGCGTCGAGATCGAGGCGCCGGTAGACATAACCGAACCCCTGGCGGAATCCTTCCTCCTCGTGCATCGCGGGCGACAGCGAACCGCCGATGCCCTGGCCGATCAGGCCGATCAGAAACGACGGGCGGCTCATCGCGCGGCTCCCTGCGCAAACAGGGTCGACAGACGCTGCAGCGCGAACACGTAGCCTTCGGTGCCGCAGCCGCAGATCACGGCTTCGGCGACCGCCGACACATAGGAATGGTGGCGAAACGCCTCGCGGCGATGCACGTTCGAGATATGCACTTCGATCACCGGCTTCGCGATCGCGGACAGCGCATCGGCCAGCGCCACCGACGTATGCGTATAGGCGGCCGGGTTGATCACGATGCCGTGCGTGTCGTGACGCGCGGCATGCAGCCAGTCGATCAGCTGGTGCTCGGCGTTCGACTGGCGGAAATCGATCTCCAGCCCGAGCCCTTCGGCGGCCGTGCGGCAGCGCTGCTCGACGTCGGCGAGCGTTTCCGCGCCGTAGATATGCGGCTCGCGCGTGCCCAGCAGATTCAGGTTCGGGCCGTTCAGCACCAGCACCTTGTGCTTGTTCATGGTGTTTCTGCTCCTAAAACGGGGGCGAATCGCTAGTCGACTTCGCCCCCTGACGTCAAGATTTGGCGCTAGTGTGCGCTTGCGCAAGCGCAATGTCTTTTCGGGTTTTCGCTAATTTGTACCACCTAGTTAGTTTGTATAATCCGCCTCACTTACCTAGTAAATTCGGGATATGGCGCGCGCCCGGAACTCAACGACTGGTTCATTCAGGGCCGGTTCGACCGACGCCATGCCCCGCTCATCCGCAGGATTCGCCCCATGAAGCGCTCGATCGCCACCGTGTCACTGTCCGGCACGCTCGCCGAGAAACTCACCGCCATCCAGGCCGCGGGTTTCGACGGCGTCGAAATCTTCGAAAACGACCTCGTCTACTTCGACGGATCGCCGGCCGACGTCCGGCGCATGGCCGCCGATCTCGGTCTCGACATCGTGCTGTTCCAGCCGTTTCGCGACTTCGAGGGCGTGAGCGCGGCCCAGCTCGCACGCAACCTCGATCGCATCAAGCGCAAGTTCGACGTGATGCACGCGCTCGGCACCGACCGCATCCTCGTCTGCAGCAACGTGTCGGCCGACACGATCGCGGACGACGGGCTGCTGGTCGACCAGCTCGGCGCGCTCGCGGAAGCCGCCCGGCAGGCCGGCGTGGTCGCCGCGTACGAAGCGCTCGCGTGGGGCCGCGTCGTGAACCGGTACGGCCATGCATGGAAGCTCGTGAATGCCGTGAACAGCCCGCATCTCGGCCTTGCGCTCGACAGCTTCCACACGCTGTCGCTCGACGATTCGCCGGACGCGATCGCCGACATTCCCGGCGACCGGATCGCGTTCGTGCAGATCGCCGACGCGCCGAAGCTCGCGATGGACGTGCTGGAATGGAGCCGCCACTACCGCTCGTTCCCGGGCCAGGGCGACTTCGACCTCGCGCGCTTCACCGCGCGCGTGATCGAGTCGGGCTACACGGGGCCGCTGTCGCTCGAGATCTTCAACGACGGCTTCCGCGCGGCGCCGACCGCGATCACCGCCGCCGACGGTCATCGCTCGCTGCTCTACCTGGAAGACCTGACGCGCGAGCGGCTCGCGCAGGACGGCCGTGCGCCGGCCGCCGGCCAGCCGCTCTTCGCGCCGCCGGCGCCGCCCGCGCACGTCGGGTTCCAGTTCATCGAATTCGCGGTCGACGCCCACGCGGCGGCGACCGTCGGCGAATGGCTCGGCAGGATGCGCTTCCGGCTCGCCGGCCGGCATCGCTCGAAAGACGTGACGCTGTTCCAGCACGGCGCGGCGTCGATCGTGCTGAACGCGGAGCGCGACTCGTTCGCCGATGCGTTCTTCCAGCAGCACGGGCTGTCGCTGTGCGCGTCGGCGTTCCGCGTCGACGACGCGAAAGTGGCGTTCGAACGCGCGGCCGGCTTCGGCTACGTGCCGTTCTCCGGGCGCGTCGGGCCGAACGAGCGCGTGTTGCCCGGCGTGCAGGCGCCGGACGGCAGCCTCGAGTATTTCGTCGACGAAACGCCGAACGCGCCGACGCTGTATGAATCGGACTTCGTGCTGACCGACATCGACGGTCCGAGCGAAGTCGGCCCGCTGACGGGCATCGACCATGTGTGCCTCGCGCTGCCGGCCGACGCGCTCGACACGTGGATCCTGTTCTTCAAGACGGCATTCGGCTTCGAGGCCGAGCGCAGCTGGCTCGTACCCGACCCGTACGGGCTGATGCGCAGCCGCGCGGTGCGCAGCGCCGACGGTTCGGTGCGGATCGCGCTGAACGCGTCGGTCGACCGTCACACGGCCGTCGCCGAATCGCTCGACCGCTACCACGGCACGGGGTTGAACCACGTCGCGTTCCGCACCGACGACATCGTGAAGACGATCGCCGCGTTCGCGGCCGACGGCGTGCCGTTCCTGCGCATTCCGGCCAACTACTACGACGATCTCGCCGCGCGCTACGCGCTGCCGGACGAACTGATCGACACGCTGAGCGCGCATCACCTGCTCTATGACCGCGACGAGCACGGCGGCGAATTCCTGCACGCGTATACGGAACTGGTCGACAACCGCTTCTCGCTCGAGATCGTCGAGCGGCGCGGTGGATACGACGGCTACGGCGCGACGAACGCGGCCGTGCGGCTCGCCGCGCAGGCGCAGCGCAGGAAATAAGGGAAGGATGCGAAGCGGGAGGTTTGGGGCTGGATCACATGGCGGCCCGAAGTTCGAGGCTCGCGGCCGGCTCAAAGGGCCGCATCCGGCGCGCACCATCGTGGTGAATCGAGCGACTGCGAACCAGCCCACGCGGCTGCCCGCGACCGGGCCGGAAGCCGCGCTCCGTATGACGTTACATACGGTAACCCGTACCGCAGCGCAGCATCCCGTCGCCGGCCACGGTTTTAAGAATCGCTTAAGTCTTCGTGGGCACCATCCGCAACCAGTACCCGATGGTTATCTCGAAAAGGAGGAAAGCGATGAGCGCCGTAGAAGCACCCGCGGGCCGCCAGGCCGCGCCCCCTGTAAAGAAGACAATGCTGCGCCGCCTGCTCAGTCATCATGAAATCGCGACGCTGCTGGTCCTGCTGCACGCACCGATCGGCGCGAACGCCAAACCCGAACTGCCGGCGCTGCAGGAAGCCGGCCTCATCGAGATGGTCAAGCTCGACCCCGATACGGCACCGAGCTTCCGCTTGACCGAAAACGGCACGGCCGTCCTGAAAGGGCTCGGCTACCGCTGAGCCGCCGCTGTTCCAAGCTGTTCCACCACTTTCCCGCCGTTTTACGCCCCACCCCGTTCATGCGCCGCGTCGGCTTCGCCGGCCGGCATCTCACCCCGCCCGCTCCTGCAGCATCAACCGGTATTCCGTCGGCGTCACGCCGACCGTCGCCTTGAACTGGCGCGTGAACGCGCTGTGATCCGTATAACCGCATAGCGCCGCGACGTCGGTCACCTTGTCGTGCGTGATCAGCAACGCGGTGGCCGCATCGAGCCGCGTCTTCAGCAGCACCTGGCGCGGCGTCAGGTGAAACACCTTGTGGAAGTAGCGTTCGAGCTGCGCGACCGACATCCCGGCCATCTGCGCGAGCTGCTTCAGGTTCAGCGGCTGCACGTAGTGATCCTGGATGTGCTGGACCACGTCGGCGAGCCGGCTGTACGCCGGGTGCGATCCCTCGTGCGCCTTCAGGTCGCGCGAGATGCCCGCGAGGCCGACCACCTTGCCCGCGGCGTCGCGCAGCGGCTCCTTGCAGGTCAGGCACCAGCCCGGCAGGCGCCCCGGATACAGGTGCAGCTCGAGCTGGTCCATCAGTTGCTGGCCCGCGTTGATCGTCGCCATGTCCTGCTCGAAATAGCTGCGGCCGAAACGGCGCGGAAACACTTCGTCGGTCGTCTTGCCGAGCAGGTCGCGCTTGTCCTTGTAGCCGCAGCGCATCGCCAGCGTGCGATTGACGAGCGCGTAGCGGCCGTTCGCATCCTTCACGAAGAACGCGACGTCGGGCAGCGCATCGAACACCGGTTCGAGCAGGCGGAAGTGCGCGAGCATCGCGCCGAGATCGGCGTTGTCGGGCTGGTAGCGCAACGTGTCGGACAGGCTCATGGGCGGTACGGCAAGCAAGGTCGTCATCCCGGCAACCGCGTAGCGAGTGGCAGATGGCGTCGATTATAGGAGCGCCCCGTCAATCGCGTCGCGCCGATCGCGGGGCAGGCAAGCGTGCGGCGGCCGGCCGCATCGCGTTTGCCGATCGGCCGGCATCGGCCAGTGAAATACGTTGTGTGCGCAACCACTTCGATGCGCGTGCGCGGCCGGCAGTGATTCCGTTTCCGCCGCTGCCGGCGTACCGCGCCGACGCGACTGCAACGCGCACCCGAATCCGTCATCCTAAAAATGCCGACGTACTGCGTCTTGGCGCGTTTGCGCATTCGGCGTGACGATTTCGGCATATATCAGGGTTATCGACGATATGCCGATATCGTCGCCGGCTGCGCACCGAACGCGCAAGACGCGCGTATTTTCGCTATCTAGACTTCGCTTCACGGTGACGAGACGACATCACGCCGCTGCCGCAATCGGCGCGCACGGCCGGCCGCACCAGCCAGCGCGCACGCCGATTCCGGCACAGCCCAGGCTGCACGCGGCGAGCACGCACGGCCTTTGCATCGGCCTGCCGACCGAACCGTCTCGCCCGGTTTACCGGCGCCGGCCCGCAAGCCGGCGGCGGCCCAACCACGCCATCAAGGGGAAGTGAAAGTGAAGCTGAAGGTATCGCACGTCGCGCTGGCCGCTGCCTGCGCACTGTCGGGCGCGCACGCCATCGCCGCCGACGTCGTCAAGATCGGTTTCGCCGCACCGCTGACCGGCCCGCAATCGAACTACGGCACGGACATGCAGAAGGGCGTGCAACTCGCGATCGCCGACTTCAACGCGACGCGTCCGACGATCGGCGGCAAGCCCGTCACGTTCCAGCTCGACTCGCAGGACGACCAGGCCGACCCGCGCACGGGCACGACCGTCGCGCAGCGACTGATCGACGACAACGTCCGCGGGGTCATCGGCCACTTCAACTCGGGCACCAGCATTCCGGCGTCCGACCTGTACGATCGCGCGGGGCTGCCGCAGATCTCGATGGCGACGTCGCCGCAATACACGGCGCGCGGCTACAAGACGACCTACCGGCTGCTGACGAGCGACGCGCAAGCGGGCCGCATCGTCGGCACGTACGCGGTGAAGACGCTGCGCTTCAAGCGCATCGCGATCATCGACGACCGCACGGCCTACGGCCAGGGCATCGCCGACGAATTCGCGAAGGCTGTCGAGGCAGCGGGCGGCACGATCGTCAAGCGCGACTTCACGAACGACAAGGCGCTCGACTTCTCCGCGATCCTGACCAACCTGAAGGGCGTCAATCCGGACGCGATCTTCTACGGCGGCGGCGACGCGCAATCGTCGCCGATGATCCGCAAGATGCGCCAGCTCGGGATGAAGTCGGCATTCGTGACGGGCGAGATGTCGCGCTCGCCGACGTTCCTGAAGGTCGGCGGCGAAGCGGCCGAAGGCGCGATCGTCTACATGGGCGGGCTGCCGAAGGAAAAGATGCCGGGCTTCGCCGGCTACGCGGCACGCTACAAGGCGCGCTTCAACGAAGACGTGATCACGTACTCGCCGTACTCGTATGACGGCACGATCGCGCTGCTCACCGCGATGAAGGACGCGAACTCGACCGACCCGAAGGTCTATACGCCGTATCTCGGCAAGGTGTCGATCAAGGGCGTGTCGGCCCCCAGCATCGCGTACGACACGAAGGGCGACCTGAAGGATGCGCCGGTGACGATCTACAAGGTCGAGCACGGCGCGTTCAAGCCGGTCGATACGATCGCCGGCAACTGATCCGACTCGTACACGAGACCCTGCCCCGCGCGGCGCGCAAGCGGCTCACCGGCCGCCCGCGCCGCGCGTGCGTCAGCTTCACGGTCCGAAGCGTTCCTCGGCGCGCCCCCGCGCTCGCGCATTTCGCGCTCCTGTAGAATCCTCCCACCCGCTTTGACGCTTCGTCTCCGCCGCGCCCCATCCCGGTGCGGCGGTGCGTGTTTCGTGCTCCATCCGGCACCCGGCACGCCTCGACGATGCAAGCCGCGCCTTGTCAGTCCATGCCGATAGCGGGCCCTGGAGACGCAGCACCGACAACAACATTCGAAAACCGATCGTCCTGACCATGCAAGCTTCCGAATTGAGCGGCGTGCCTCGCGCCGCCGAACGCGCGCTCACGCGCGGCGACTATAAAACCCTTGGCCTTGCCGCACTCGGCGGTGCCCTCGAGTTCTACGACTTCATCATCTTCGTGTTCTTCGCGCCGGCGATAGGACAGCTGTTCTTCCCGCACGACATTCCCGACTGGCTGCGCCAGTTGCAGACGTTCGGCATCTTCGCGGCCGGCTATCTCGCGCGCCCGCTCGGCGGCGTGATCATGGCGCACTTCGGCGACCTGTTCGGCCGCAAGCGGATGTTCACGCTGAGCGTGCTGATGATGTCCGTGCCGACGCTGCTGATGGGCCTGCTGCCGACCTACGACTCGATCGGCATCCTCGCGCCGGTGTTGCTGCTGCTGTTCCGCGTGCTGCAGGGCGCGGCGGTCGGCGGCGAAGTGCCGGGCGCGTGGGTGTTCGTGTCCGAGCATGTGCCGTCGCGCCACATCGGCTATGCGTGCGGCACGCTGACCGCGGGCCTCACGGCCGGCATCCTGCTCGGCTCGCTCGTCGCAGCGGGCATCAACAGCCGCTACTCGGCCGCCGAAGTCGGTGCGTTCGCATGGCGCATCCCGTTCCTGCTCGGCGGCCTGTTCGGGCTGTTTTCGGTGTATCTGCGCCGCTGGCTGCATGAGACGCCGGTGTTCGCCGAGATGAAGGCGAAGAAGGCGCTCGCGGCCGAGATTCCGCTGAAGGCCGTGCTGCGCGACCACGGCCGCGCGGTGATCGTGTCGATGCTGCTCACGTGGATGCTGTCGGCCGCGATCGTCGTCGTGATCCTGATGACGCCCGCGCTGCTGCAGAAGCAATTCCACCTGACGCCCGCGACCACGCTGTTCGCGAACAGCGTCGCGACGCTGTGCCTGACGGCCGGCTGCATCACCGCCGGTTCGCTCGCAGGCTGGATCGGCGCGAAGCGCGTGCTCGGCATCGGCGGCATCGGGCTGGCCGCGTGCTACTACCTGCTGTTCGTGCAGGTCGCGGCCGACGCGTCGACGCTGCCGCTCTACTACGGGATCGCAGGCTTCATGGTCGGCACGATCGGCGCGGTGCCGTTCGTGATGGTCAAGAGCTTCCCGGCCGTCGTGCGCTTCTCGGGCATCTCGTTCTCGTACAACGTCGCGTATGCGATCTTCGGCGGCCTCACGCCGGTGATCGTGTCGCTGATGATGAAATCGAATCCGCTCGCACCGGTCGTGTACGTCGCGGCAATCTGCGTGCTCGGCGCGATCGCCGTGCAGTTCGCGAAGGATGCGAAGGACGTGAAGGGCACGCACTGAACGCCGGCGCGCACCGCGCCCGTTCCATGAACAAAGGGCCGAATCCCGCGGGATTCGGCCCTTTCTTTTTGCTTCAGCGCAACGGCGTGCGTGTGATCAGCGCAGGCCGCCGTACGACGAACTCGGCCGGCGCAGGCCGTCGATGCTCGCGCCGCCGGCGCCGGTGACGAACAGCAGCAGGAAACCGCCGGCGATCGCGATGTTTTTCCAGAAGTGGATCACCATGTCGTGCTGGACCGCGGCGTCGGTCGCGTCCCAGAAATTGTGCCCGACCATCGCGGTCGCGACCGTATAGAACGCCATCAGCAGCGCGAGCGGCTTCACCTTGTAGCCGACGATCAGCAGCAGGCCGCCGAGCCCTTCGATCGCGACGACGATCGGCCCGATGACCTGCGGATACGGCACGTTCAGCCCGTGCAGGTAACCGACGAAATCACTGTAGCCGAGCAGCTTCATTACGCCGCCCCACAAGAACAACGCCGCCAGCGCCAGGCGTGCGAAAAAAATGACGCCGGAATCGACGGAACGCGTCATGCCTCTCTCCTCGTATGCAATTCAGCCGGCCGCACGGGGCGCGCCCGGGCGGCTCGGGGCCGCGCGGCTCTGCGGGGCCCGCGGCAAATCGGTCAGCATAGAGGGTCTTTCGGCCGTGCCCAAGAAAAAGGTTGTAGCAAATCTTTACACGGCGGCGGCCGCGCAGCCCGCAGGCGGCGGCACGGAAAATACGCTTAGCCCGCGTCGCTCAACAGCACGCCCTTCTTGAAGATGAAACAGCCGTAGCCGCGCAGCTCGCCGGTGACGATCACCGCGTACGCCTGCTGCGCGCGCTCATAGAACGCGAAACGCTCGATGCCGGTGAGCGGCACCGCACGCCCTTCCGCGCGGTCGATCTCGGCCTGCACCTCGCGCTGCACGGGCGGCACCGCGGCTGCGTCGCCGACGACTTCCATCCGCCAGGCAGGCGTGTCGACGAACGTATCGAGCGGCAGCACCGACAGCACCGCACGCGCGACGCGCGCCGAATCGGCGCCGTCGATCCGCAGCGCGCGGCCGACCACCGTGTGCTCCGCGACGGATTCCGCCGGGAAATTCGCGTCGCAGATCGCGATTTCGTCACCGTGGCCCATCGCGCGCAGCGTGTGCAGGATGTCGGCGTGCAGCAGCGGGTCGAGATTTTTCAGCATGTCGAGTGGTCTCCGGGATCAGGAACAAACCGCGTAACGTTACCTGATCCCGGTGGCCGTTGTGCATCCTTCGCTCGGGTCACGACGCCGCGGCCGGCATCTCGTCGATGAAACCCGTGACCGACGCGTCAATTCCATTTACTTCATGTGATCTGACGGGTTACGTACAAGCTCATCGTGTGCTTGCGGTGAATGTATTATTAAGGCTCGCGTCCATACCAATAAAAACAAAATCAGCAACTATCGCAGCAAATAGATCGAAAAGCTGAATATTTTCCAAACCAATCTCGACAATTCCACTCACCCTATCCACCAGCATCCGAACAAAACCGAATAGGTACCCAATGAATAATGTCGAAAAAATCCGGCGAGCCCTAACTGCGATCGCGACTGCAAACCAGGGAGCATCATTCAAAAGCATCATTGAATCAGATCGAGAATGCTTCCGAGGCTTGTACGTGACGTATGCCACTCAGACCACAACACTCGACATCCAAGATATACAGCTCGATAAAATCGAAAATGAGTGCCCGTTACTGAAGAGCTTCTTCGATGGAACCGGGCTTTTGTTCTATACCGATGACATTTATCAGCAATCGTTGAACGGCAAGGCATCGATAAAAATCGATTTCTCCATCAGCCTTGACAAAAATGTAACCGATGCGATTCGCTTGTTTGCCGAAGGCAAGCAGCCATCACAACCTCAAAACCTGTACAAGCTGCTGCACCTAGCCTGCGGGCGCGGAGAAAGAAGTTTCAATTTCGATTACCTTGCCTATCTCTCAGAAGAATTCGAGCATTTTTCAGTGAAAGGGAACAATCGTCCCATTCAGACCTTGAAGGCGCTCAAGAAACTCGATCACTTTGCTCCCGGTGCGTTGGACGAACCACCGGGCAAGCCGATATTCACTGTATCTGACGACGACATCGACACGATCGTCCAAGACACGCTCAATGCCACCGTGTTTGCCCAGCCCATGCGCTTTCTGCAGACACGTCGCCTGGCAACCTACGTTGTGCTTTTGAAGGCCGCATTGCTGAATTGGCGCGGACAGCATAGCGAGCCTGCCCAGGCACTGGAAGAACTGGTGAGTTTCAGCCTCGAGACTCTGGGTAAATTTCCCAAGGCGGAAATCTACTTTGCGTGGAAATTGCTAGGCGGCGCCGGTGAAGTCCCTCAATTCTTCACTCCAGTAACTCAGCCGACTTTGAAATCGCTCGAACGCTTGCGCAGCATGTCATGGGACTTGACGTTGTTCAGAATGGCTGAACTCTTGTCAGCGACACCACGGTCAATGGGAACTAACAATACCGACTTCTTTGTCCCCTTCGTGGCCTCCTACGACAGCAAGTTTCGAGAAATGGTCGACGCCTGCCCATTGCGAGCAATCGTAATCGACTACGCATTCAAGGTCGTCAATCTCGTCTTTCGCGATGAGTTGCAGTTTCAGCTCGACCTGTCAAATGCGTCCGAGCGAGTCATGCGAAAGCTCAACGACCAGCATGCGTCCGCACATCGACTACATCGCGACCTTGACCACGAACAGCTGGAACGCGCGATGCGCACGCTCGAACAGGATGCTCTGGCGCACCTCGCCACTTGCTAACGCCATCCGACCTCATCCCGCATCGTTGCGTGTCAGCGATTCAGCACGGCGCTAGCAGTTGGGAAAGCGCGCACGTACGGCCTTGATTCAGTCCGCTGTCGTGCGCGCATCGCCAGCGTTTTGTCGCTAGCTTGATTGCACCGAATCGACGCCTTGGGCGCACTCTCGGGCTTCCAATAGCAACTCCTGATTACGTGTGCTCGCTGCTCACACCACGGCGGCCGGCATCTCGTCGATGAAACCCGTGACCGACTTCAAGCGGCCCGACGCGTCGACGGTGCCGAAGTCCGAGCCCTTCACGATCGCCGCGCCGTCGGGCGACACGAGTGCCCACGAGAACCGCAGGTGCTGGCCGAACGCGTCGACGTCGGTCGTGCGGCGGAAGCGGAATGCCGGGAATCGCTCCTGCACGGCCGCGATCATCGTGTCGATGCCCGCGTGGCCGTCGCCGGCCATCAGCGGATCGCGATAGGCCGCGTCGCTCGCGTAGGTCGCGTCGATCAGCGCGCGGCGGCGGCCGACGTCGGATTCGTTCCATGCGTCGAAGTAGCGGTCGATCAGGTCGGTGTGAACGGACGGGACGGATTGGGTGGCGTTCATGCGAGGCTCCTTGTATCGATGAGGGGACGATGTCGCGGATGTTTCGGGTCCGCGTGCCGCTATCGTCGCCGGCCTCGGGTGGGCGGTCGATTACGTGCGAGGTAAGGAAATCGCGCCGGCCGCGTCGAGTACGCACGCCAGCCGTTCGATCTGCCGGACGACGCGCAACTGCGCCGATGCCACCTTTCGCGGCCGCAAAAAAAACGGGCGCCCTCGGGCGCCCGCATCGCATGCCGTCGCGACCGTGCGCGTCAGGTCACCGGTGCCGGATTGAACAGCGTCAGCGCATTCGCGAGCTTCCATTGCTCGGCCCACGTGCGGCGCTTGCCGCTCGCGACGTCGAGCATCAGCCGGAACAGTTCCCAGCCCGTGTCCTCGATCGTGGCCGCGCCGGTCGCGATCTGCCCGGCGTCGAGATCCATCAGGTCGTGCCAGCGGCGCGCGAGATCGCTGCGCGTCGCGACCTTGATCACCGGCACCTGCGCGAGACCGTACGGCGTGCCGCGGCCGGTCGTGAACACGTGCAGGTTCATCCCCGCCGCGAGCTGCAGCGTGCCGCAGATGAAGTCGCTCGCGGGCGTCGCCGCGTACAGCAGCCCCTTTTGCCGCGCGCGATCGCCGGGACGCACGACGCCGGCGATCGGCGCGCTGCCCGACTTCACGATCGAACCCATCGCCTTCTCGACGATGTTCGACAGGCCGCCCTTCTTGTTGCCGGGCGTCGTGTTCGCGCTGCGGTCGACGCGGCCGCGCTGCAGGTAACGGTCGTACCAGTCCATCTCGCGGATGATCTCGCGTGCGACCTCCTCGTTCGCCGCGCGCGACGTGAGCTGCGCAACGCCGTCGCGCACTTCGGTCACCTCGGAAAACATGATCGTCGCGCCCGCACGCACGAGCAGGTCGGCCGCGAAGCCGACGGCCGGGTTCGCGGTGAGCCCCGAGAACGCGTCGCTGCCGCCGCATTGCACGCCGACGACGAGATCCGACGCGGGGCACGTTTCGCGGCGGCGGCGGTTCAGCCGCTCGAGATGCGTTTCGGCCATCGTCATGATCGAGTCGATCATCGAGTTGAAGCCGACGTGCGCGGCATCCTGCAGGCATACGACGCCGCCGTTGTCGGCCGCGCCGTCGGCGGCGACCGGAATCGAGCCGGGCGGCAGCAGGCGCTCGGGCTGCAACTTCTCGCAGCCGAGACTCACGGTCATCACCTCGCCGCCGAAGTTCGGATTCAGGCTGATGTTGCGCAGCGTGCGGATCGGGATGTCGGCGTCGGGCGCATCGATCGCGACGCCGCAGCCGTACGTGTGCTCGAGCCCGACCACGTCATCGACGTTCGGGTAGCGCGGCAGCAGCTCGGCCTTGATCCGCTTCACCGCATGCTCGACGACGCCCGACACGCACTGCACGGTCGTCGTGATCGCGAGGATGTTGCGCGTGCCGACCGAGCCGTCCGCATTGCGGAAGCCCTCGAACGTATAACCTTCGAGCGGCGGCAGCGGTGGCGCGGCACGCGTCGCGAGCGGCAGATCGTCGAGCCCCGGCGGTTCGGGCATGCGCATCGTGCGTTCGTTGACCCAGCTGCCGCGCCGCAAGTCGGTCAGCGCATAGCCGATCACCACGTTGTAGCGGACGATCGGGTCGCCGGCCGCGAGGTCGGCAAGCGCGACCTTGTGCCCTTGCGGCACGCCTTCGCACAGCGTCAGCCCGTCGGCGAACGTCGCGCCCTCGGGCAAGCCGCCATCGTTGACGACGATCGCGACGTTGTCGTCCGGGTGCACGCGGATGTAGAGAGGGGAAGCAGTCATCGGAATTCCTGGAAGCTATCGTCCATATCGTTAGTCATCATACGACATTCAACGTTAGCCGGCGATGCTGCGTAAACCCTTATCCGGAAAGACCCTACTATCGAACGGCCAGCAAACCGCTTGCGTCACCCTTCCCCTCGTTGTACGATGACATACAACGACATCGCCAATGTGGCACGTATGCCGTTCCCGACGAACCCAGCACTCGCGCTAGACGGACGACCCCAACCATGACTTCACCGCAAGAACTCAAACAGATCATCTCCCACGGCCTGCTGTCGTTTCCGCTGACGGATTTCGACGCCGACGGCAGCTTCCGCCCGACCACCTATGCCGAGCGCCTGGAATGGCTGGCGCCGTATGGCGCGAGCGCGCTGTTCGCGGCCGGCGGCACCGGTGAATTCTTCTCGCTCACGCAGCGCGAGTATTCGGACGTGATCCGCGTCGCGACGGAAACCTGCAAGGGCAAGGTGCCGATCCTGGCCGGCGCCGGCGGTGCGACCCGCGTCGCGATCGAATATGCGCAGGAAGCCGAGCGCCTCGGCGCGAGCGGCGTGCTGCTGATGCCGCACTACCTGACCGAAGCGAGCCAGGAAGGGATCGCCGACCACGTCGAGCAGGTGTGCCGCGCGCTGAAGATCGGCGTCGTGGTGTACAACCGCGCGAATTCGAAGCTGAACGCCGACATGCTCGAGCGCCTCGCCGACCGCTGCCCGAACCTGATCGGCTTCAAGGACGGCGTCGGCGAAATCGAGAGCATGGTCACGATCCGCCGCCGCCTCGGCGACCGGTTCGCGTACCTCGGCGGCCTGCCGACGGCTGAAGTCTACGCCGCCGCGTACAAGGCGCTCGGCGTGCCGGTGTACTCGTCGGCCGTGTTCAACTTCATCCCGAAGACGGCGATGGATTTCTACGAAGCGATCGCGAAGGACGACCACGCGACGGTCGGCCGCCTGATCGACGATTTCTTCCTGCCGTACCTGAAGATCCGCAATCGCCGCGCGGGTTACGCGGTCAGCATCGTGAAGGCCGGCGCGAAGCTCGTCGGCCACGACGCGGGCCCGGTGCGCGCACCGCTCGTCGACCTCACCGAAGCCGAAGCGGCCGAGCTCGACGTGCTGATCAAGAAGATGGGCCCGCAGTAAGCAGGCGCGGCCGGCGCGGCGCCTTCATCGGCGCCGTGGCCCGCGGTGTTGCGTCGCGGCCGGCTCCCGCCTGCCGCGACCGTATGTTTCCTTTCCTTTCCGCCCCGACGCACGCATCCGCCGCGATGCATACCGTCGCCGTCACATCTGCGCGATGATCCCGACGATCCGGTAGCGCACGTTCCCCAGCTTGACCCGCGTCGCCTCGATCTGGCCCTGCGCACCCGTACGGACACGCGTATTCGATTCGCCGTCGAGGATCTGCCCGAGCACGTCGCGGTCGACGACCGCATCAAAGAACCGGCCGACCGTGATCGTCGCCGACTGCTTCGCGGTCGCGAGCTGGCTGTTCGCCTGCATCAGCGCTTCGGTGCGCAGGCTCGGGTCGCGTTCGTCGATGCTGCGCCGGTACTGGAGCGCGAACACCAGCGCCTCCATGTCCTGCCGGAAGCGTCGGACGGCCTGCCCGAACATGAGCGAATGCGCATCGGCGCCCGTGACGAGCCGCCCCTGGTTGATCGTCACGTCGAATTCGCTGCCGCCCAGGTCGTGCTGAAACTCCAGCAATGCATTCGCGAGCACGCGCCCTTCGCTGTATTCGCCGATCTGGGTGCGGACGGATTTCGCGACGTCGCCGATCGCTTTCCACAATCCGGCCGCGAACAGGTGATCGCCACGCTTGTTGATGTTCATTGGAGGGTTCCCTCGTTGTCTTTTGTCGGTCTCTCAGGTTCGCCCGCGGACCGCACGGTCCGGGGCTTCGCTACTGTAGGAGAAATTCGGGGGACGTGGAAGGCGGCAAGATCGGCGGCTGCCTTGCGTTTCCAGTGCCGCCACGCCGACCGCCTGACTCATCAGGTTGCCCCGACACGATGCCGGGCCATCTCCCGATCAGCGCAAGGCATCACCATCGACATCAATTGGTGACATAGTTGATGCACTCATCATTCGAAAGCCGATCATGCGCACCACCTTGTCCCTGGACGACGCCCTGCTCGCCAGAGCGCAGCAGTTGACTGGCATCACCGAAAAGTCGGCGGTGGTCAGAGAAGCACTGCGCGCGCTGATTGCCCGAGAAAGCGCACGACGGCTGGCTCGTCTCGGCGGCACCGAACCCGACCTCGAATCCGTCCCGCGCCGCCCATCTGAGCCAGCGTGATTCTTGTCGACCCCTCCGTCTGGATCGATCACCTGCGAGCCGGTGATGCAACGCTCACCTCGCTGCTGGAAGCCGAGCGGGTATTGATCCATCCGTTCGTCGTCGGCGAGCTTTCGCTCGGCAGCCTGCGCGATCGCCAGACCGTGCTGGACGCGCTGCGCGACCTTCCCGCTTCCACCTCGGCAACCGACGACGAGGTTCAACGCATGATCGAGATCGCGCCACTCCACGGGCTCGGCATCGGTTACGTCGACGCCCACTTGCTCGCGTCGGTCCGACTGACCAGCGGCAGCAAGCTGTGGACACGCGACCGTCGCCTTCTCGCCGCAGCCGAACGCCTGCAAATCGCCGCCCACCCCGCCCACTGACGCGGCGAGACCGGCGGCACGAAAGGCCGTGCCATGCAAAAAGGCGGAAGGGGCTCGCGAGCCCCTTCCGCCTTTTCGTTTCCCGGTGCCGGCATGATCCCCGGCGCACTAGCCGCCGGGGATCGCGCCTTCAGTCGATCCGGCCCGTTACTCGCCCTTCCCGTCGCGCAAACGCGGAATCGCGAGCGGATTGCTTTCCTGCAGCCCCTCAGGCAACAGGTCGTCCGGGAAGTCCTGATAGCACACGGGCCGCAGGAAACGGTCGATCGCCGTCGCGCCGACCGACGTGACGGCCGGGTTCGACGTCGCCGGGAACGGGCCGCCGTGCACCATCGCGTCGCAGACCTCGACGCCGGTCGGGTAACCGTTGACGAGCAGGCGCCCGGCCTTGCGTTCGAGGATCGGCAGCAGCCGGCGCGCGAGCGGCTTGTCGTCGGCATCCATCTGCAGCGTGGCCGTCAGCTGACCTTCGAGCGCGTCGAGCACGCGCGCGACTTCGTCGAGATCGCGGCAGCGCACGATCAGCGACGCCGGCCCGAACACCTCGTGGCTGAACGCCGGCTCGGCCAGGAACGCCTGCGCGCCGACTTCGTACAGCGCGCCGCCCGCCTGGCATTCGGTTTGCGCGGCCTCGCCCGCGCCGATTTCGCGCACGCCCGGCAGTTCGGCCAGCTTGCCGCGGCCGTTGCGGTACGCATCAGCGATACCGCGCGTGAGCATCACGCCAGCCGGCTTCTTCGCGAGCGCCTGTGCGGCGACGGTTTCGAAGCGGTCCAGATCGGGGCCGTCGATCGCGAGCACGAGGCCGGGGTTCGTACAGAACTGGCCGACGCCGAGCGTCAGTGAATCGACGAAGCCCGTCGCGATCGCGTCGCCGCGCGCGGCGAGTGCGGCCGGGAACAGCACGACCGGGTTGATGCTGCTCATTTCCGCGTAGACGGGAATCGGCTGCGGGCGCGCGTTCGCGAGCTGCACGAGCGCCATGCCACCCTGCCGCGAACCCGTGAAGCCGACGGCCTGGACCGCCGGATGGCTGACCAGCGCCGCGCCGATCACGCGGCCGGGGCCGACCAGCAGCGAGAACACGCCGGCCGGCATCCCGCATTTCGCCGCGGCGGCGCGGATCGCGCGGCCGACCAGCTCGGACGTGCCGAGGTGCGCCTCGTGCGCCTTCACGATCACCGGGCAGCCGGCCGCGAGTGCCGACGCGGTATCGCCGCCGGCCACCGAGAACGCGAGCGGGAAATTGCTCGCGCCGAATACGACGACGGGCCCGAGCCCGACCTTCTGCAGCCGCAGGTCCGCGCGCGGCAGCGGCGTGCGCGCAGGCTGCGCGGGATCGATCGACGCGGCGAGGAAACGCCCGTCGCGCACGACACGTGCGAACAGCCGGAGTTGGCCGACGGTACGGCCACGCTCGCCCTGCAGCCGCGCGACGGGCAAGCCAGTTTCGGCGTGCGCACGCTCGATCAGCGCGTCGCCGAGCGCGACGATCTCGTCCGCGATCGTGTCGAGAAACGCCGCGCGAGCCGCGAGCGGCTGCGCGCGGTACGCATCGAACGCGTCGCGCGCGAGTTCGCACGCGCGTTCGACGTCGGCCTGCGTCGCGACGCCGAATGCCGGCGCATCGATCGGCGCGCCCTTCGTCGGGTCGAACGCGCGCAAGGATCCGGCCGAGCCGGCCACCGCGTCGGCGCCGATCAGCATCTCTCCTGTCAGTTGCATGGGGTGTGCTCCGTGATTCGGGAATGGGTTGTTCATTGTAGCCCAACAGATACGATGTCTGCCGACATCATTTCACTAATCGTACTACCTGCCGGACCTCCGGCCACGTGCCGGACATCCTTGTTTACCGGACCTTATCACGGAATTGAGACCGCTTCCTGTCACCATCCAAAGGGAAAACCCGAGGTTTCTGCATCCGGGCATTGCCCATAAACTTCGGCTCATGTCATACGACGACGTACATTAAAGTGCCTAATCAGACCACCCCTCGCGATCTTCCGATCGATCTCGCGCGCACCGCGCGCCGGACCGCCGTGCGCTACTGGATCCTGGCGATGCTGTTCGTCGTCACGACGCTGAACTATGCGGATCGCGCGACGCTGTCGATCACCGGCACGCCGATCCGCAAGGCGTTCGGCATCGATCCGGTGACGATGGGCTACATCTTCTCGGCGTTCAGCTGGGCGTATGTGCTCGCGCAACTGCCGAGCGGCTGGCTGCTCGACCGCTTCGGCGCGCGGCGCGTGTATGCGGCGAGCATCTTCCTGTGGTCGGCGTTCACGCTGCTGCAGAGCACGATCGGCCTCGGCGGCAGCGCCGCGTTCGCGGTCGCCGCGCTGTTCGCGATGCGCTTCGCGGTCGGCATCGCCGAGGCGCCCGCGTTCCCGGCCAATGCGAAAGTCGTCGCGAGCTGGTTCCCGACCGCCGAGCGCGGCACGGCGTCGGCGATCTTCAACGCCGCGCAATATTTCGCGGCCGTGGTGTTCTCGCCGCTGATGGCGTGGCTCACGCATGCGTACGGCTGGCACCAGGTGTATCTGTGGCTCGGCCTCGCGGGCATCGCGCTCGCGTTCCTGTGGCTGCGCGTGATGAAGGATCCGGCCGACCATCCGGCCGTGAACCGTGCGGAACTCGACCATATCGAGCAAGGCGGCGGCCTCGTGCGTTCGACGGCCAGGCCGGCCGGTGCACGCGGTGCGGGCGCAGCGTCCGAAAGCAGCCGGGTCGCCGGCTGGTACTACGTGCGCCAGCTGCTGTCGAACCGAATGCTGATCGGCGTGTACCTCGGCCAGTACTGCGTGAACGTGCTTACGTACTTCTTCCTCACGTGGTTCCCGATCTACCTCGTGCAGGCGCGCGGGATGTCGCTGCTGAAGGCCGGCTTCATGACGTCGCTGCCCGCGATCTGCGGGTTCCTCGGCGGCGTGCTGGGCGGGATGCTGTCGGACGGGTTGATCCGCCGCGGCGTGTCGCTGACGCTCGCGCGCAAGATTCCGATCGTCGGCGGGATGGCGCTGTCGATGGTCATCATCGGCTGCAATTACGTCGACAGCGAAGCGCTCGTGATCGTGCTGATGGCCGTGTCGTTCTTCGGCAAGGGCATCGGGTCGCTCGGCTGGGCCGTGGTCGCGGACACCGCACCGAAGGAAGCGATCGGCCTGTCGGGCAGCCTGTTCAACATGTTCGGCAACACGGCCGGCATCGTCGCGCCGATCGCGATCGGCTACCTCGTCGGCGCGAGCGGCTCGTTCAACGGCGCGCTGGTGTTCGTCGGGCTGAACGCGCTCGTCACCGTGTTCAGCTATCTCGTGATCGTGAAGGACATCAAGCGCGTCGAGCTGCGACATCGCGACGCCTGAGCGTCGGCAAAACAGGCAGGAATACGACGGCGGCCGCGTAACAGCGGCCGCCGTTCTTGCATCAGAGCGAGGAATGCGCGACGCGCAGCATGTCGTGCACGCCGGACGTCATCAGCGCGAGGAACGCGAGCAGGCCGACATAGCAGAGCGCATAGGTCGTCTTCGTTTCGATCGACGTCGCGTAGTACACGCGGTTCTCCGGCGCGTCGGGATCGTAGCGCCACGCGCGCTTCAACTGCGGCAGCGCGAGGATCGCCATCACGATCAGCAGCGGGCTCGGGCGATACACGAACAGCGCGATCAGCACGGGCACGCCCGCGAACCAGATGCGCGGCGACAGCACCGCGGTGATCCGCCCGCCGTCGAACGGCGACAGCGGAATCATGTTGAACAAATTCAGGAAGAAGCCCGTGTACGAGAGCGCAAGCAGCAGGTTGCTGTCGTAGTGGCGCGCGGCCGCGTAGCAGGCCAGCGCGCCGAGCGTGCCGACGAACGGCCCGGCGAGCCCGACATACGCCTCGGTTTCCGCGTCGTGCGGCATCTCCTTCAGCTGGATCCACGCGCCGACGAACGGGATGAACGTCGGCAGCCCGACGTCGAGCCCGCGCCGCTGCGCGGCGAGGTAGTGGCCGCCTTCGTGCACCAGCAGCAGCGCGACGAAACCGGCCGCGAACCGCCAGCCGTAGAACAGCGCGTAGACCGCGATCGACGCCAGCATGGTGCCCGCCGACACGAGCACCTTGCCGAGCTTGAGGCCGCCGAAGATCAGCAGCAACAGCTTCGTCATTCCTTGCGCTCCGTGCCCGTGATGTCGGACGCGTCGGCGACGACCGGCACCGCGGCCGCCTTCGGCTTGCGCCCGAAGAAGCGCTTCAGCGCCGCGCCACCGGCCAGCAGCGCCACCGCGCCGATCTTGAAGAACTTCACCGCGAACGCGCCGATCAGCGCGAGCAGGCCGAGCTTCTTCGCGCCGACGCCGACGATCAGCGCCGCGAGGCCGTACTCGGCGACGTGGTCGGTCGACTTGTTGAAATCGGCGTAGCGCTTGCCGTCGTTGAAGCTGATGTTCGACAGCAGGTCGTCGGCCGACGCCTTGTACTTCGGCAGGTCGGCCAGCGTCGACGCCATCGTCAGCGACAGGTAACCGTCGCGGCCGAGCACGAGCGTCCGGTAGTTCACGCCGTCGTTCTCGGCGTTCGCGGGCGCGCCCTTGTCGCGGATGATCGCTGACCACACGAGCCGGTGCGTGGCCGCGTCGTACGCGGGCGCCTTCGCCCAGCCGACCACCTCGGTCTCGGGCAGGCCGCGCTCCTTGCGCCCCGGGTTGTCTTCCTCGGTGCCGGCCTGCAGGTTCTTCAGCAACTCGTCGGGCTTCCAGTCCTTCGCGTCGTCGTCGCGGATATAGCCGCTCGGCTCGAACGACACGACCGAGATCCAGTCGGCGTCGGGATCGTCGGGCAGCACGAGGCCGACC
Organism: Burkholderia sp. YIM B11467; assembly: GCF_052952715.1. Lineage (NCBI taxonomy): Bacteria > Pseudomonadati > Pseudomonadota > Betaproteobacteria > Burkholderiales > Burkholderiaceae > Burkholderia > Burkholderia sp. YIM B11467. Next base: position 1,548,820 of record NZ_JBQVSQ010000001.1, on the reverse strand, counting down.
AGCTTCGATTCGTCGACCGAGTTGCCCATCGAACGCAGGTAGCGGCCGGCTTCGGCAGCCGGCACGAACGACTCGCCGGCCTTCAGCTTCAGCACGGCTTCGTGTTTCACGTCGATGTCGGTCGGGCCGTTCACGACGGCCCCGTTGGCGGCCGCGGCGGCGGCCCTCATTTCCACCTGCGCAGCTTCGGTCTGCGCGTGGCCGGTGGTCGCGGCGAGTGCGAGCATCGCCACGCAGGCGAGCCGGACGGCATGTTTTTTCATTGTTGGATTCCCCTGAAATGCCTTGTCGTCAATATGCACGGCACCGGCCCATGCGTTTTCAATCGCGGGTCCGGCGTCGTCTCTCAGTTGGCACGGAGGCTATGGTAACGCAGCGCCGGGACGCGCCCGGGGAACGGCGCGATGCTTACCTCGCTGGTAATGCCCAACGCGCGCGGGATTGCCTATCATCTGGGTCATGAACCCGACCGCCGCCCTCCATTCGCCCTCCCCGTCCGCCAGCCGCGCATCCGGCATCGGCCCGCTGCTGCGCACGTGGCGGCAACGCCGGCGCCTGAGCCAGATGGCGCTCGCGCTCGACGCGGAAGTGTCCGCGCGCCACCTGAGCTTCGTCGAATCGGGTCGTGCGCAGCCGAGCCGCGACATGGTGCTGCATCTCGCGGAGCGTCTCGACGTGCCGCTGCGCGAACGCAATGCGCTGCTCGTCGCGGCCGGCTTCGCGCCGCTGTTTCGCGAGCGGCCGTTCTCGGATCCGCAACTGGATGCCGCGCGCCATGCGGTCGAAGCCGTGCTGCGCGGCCACGAGCCCTACCCGGCGCTCGCCGTGGACCGCCACTGGACACTGCTCGCCGCGAACCGGATGCTCGGCGCGCTGGTCGCGCAGGCCGATCCGTCGCTGCTGCAGCCGCCCGTCAACGTGCTGCGCCTGAGCCTGCACCCGGACGGCCTCGCGTCGCAAATCGTCAACTGGCATGAATGGCGCGCGCACATCCTGCATCGGCTGCAGCGGCAGATCGATGCGAGCGGCGACCGCACGCTGCACGCGCTGCGCGACGAGCTTGCCGCGTATCCGGCGCCGGCCGGCCAGCCCGACGACACGCAGGCGCGCGCCGACTTCGCGGATATCGCGGTGCCGCTGCGGCTGCGCACCGCAGCCGGCGAGCTGACGTTCTTCAGTACGACGACGGTGTTCGGCACACCGGTCGACGTGACGCTGTCGGAACTCGCGATCGAGGCGTTCTTTCCGGCGAATCCGGAGACGGTGGACGCAATGCGCGCGCTGGCGGACGCGCTGCCGGCTTAACGGCCGCCATCAGCGGCGCTCGAACGCCAGCTTGACGCCCAGCGCCAGCAGGACCACGCCGCTGACGCGATGCATGCGCGTCAGGATGCGCGGGTTGCGGCGGATCGACGCCGACAGCAGGCCGGCAAACAGCGCGACCGGCCCCTTGACGAGAAACGTCAGGCCGGCGAACGTCGCGCCCAGCACGAACAGCGACAGCATCGGATGCGCGGCGCCCGCGGGGACGAACTGCGGCAGGAACGCCAGATAGAAGAGCGCGACCTTCGGGTTCGACATGTTGGACAGCGCGCCTTGCGCGAACGTGCGCAGCCGCGATGCCGGCGCGCCGCGGCTGCTTGCGAGCGTCAGCTCGCCCGACGAACGCAGCAGCGTGATGCCGAGATACAGCAGGTACAGCGCGCCGACCACCTTCAGCGCGGTGAACAACCATTCGGATGCCTGAAGAAGCGCACCCAGCCCGAGCGTTGCGAGCATCGTGTGCACGAGCAGCCCGACGCTGACGCCCGCCGCGGTCACGAGGCCCGCGCGCGTGCCGCCGGACAGCGTGCGCGACATCACGAGCACCATGTCCTGGCCCGGCGTGACGATGATCAAAAGGGACGTGGCGATGAACGGCAGCCAGGATACGTGCAGCATCGGAGATCTCCTGAAGGGGATGGCCGGCACGGGCATCGCGCGCGTCGCACAGGCCGGCCGGTCGTCCGATTATCGGCGCGTTGCGGTGGAGATTGGATGCGTATTTGGCTATTTGAAATGCCGGATTTGGCGCTATTCTCTAGCATCCGCATCGATGGTAGTGAAAAATGCCAACCAAACTGGACGCGATCGACCGACGCATTCTGCGTGCGTTGCAACAGAACTCGAACCAGACGAACGCCGAACTCGCGCAACAGGCCGGACTCTCGGCCACGCCCTGCCTGCGCCGCGTGCACCTGCTCGAAGAGCAGGGCGTGATCGACGCGTATGTCGCGCTGCTGAACCCCGCCGCCGTCGACCTGAGGTTCACGGCGTTCGTGCGCGTCACGCTGGAGCGCCAGGACAAGAAGACGGTCGAGCGCTTCGCGCGCGAAATCGAGCAGGCGCCCGAAGTCCTCGAATGCCACCTGATGGCCGGCAGCTACGATTACCTGCTGCGCGTCATCGCGCGCGATCTCGACGACTATCAGCGCTTCCAGATGGAAACGCTCACGCAGATCGAAGGCGTACGCAACGTCGAAACCGAGATTCCGCTGAAGCGCATCAAGCAGACGGTGCGCCTGCCGATCTAGGCATCGAGAAACGTGACAGGCTGCCCTGCGGGCTGTCCGCTCAACGCGCCGTCGCGCACGGCGACCTGCCCACGCACGACCGTGTGCACGGGCCAGCCGGTGACCGCGCAGCCGTCGTAAGGTGTCCAGCCGCTCACGCTGGCGATCCATTCGTCGCGGATGATCCGGCGCGCGTGCAGGTCAACGATGCTGAAGTCGGCGTCGTAGCCGATCGCGACGCGCCCTTTCCCTTCGATGCCGAAGATGCGCGCCGGCCCGGCGCTGGTCAGGTCGACCAGCCGTTCGAGGCTCAGGCGGCCCGCATGCACGTGATCGAGCATCAGCGGCAGCAGCGTCTGCACGCCGGTCATGCCGCTCGGCGACTGCGGATAGGGCCGGCGCTTTTCGTCGCGCGTATGCGGCGCGTGATCGCTGCCGATCACGTCGACCACGCCGTCTCGGACGGCCTGCCACAATGCATCCCGATGCTGCCGCTCGCGCACCGGCGGGTTCATCTGCGCGAACGTGCCGAGCCGCTCGTAGCAGTCGGGCGCGTGCAGGCTCAGGTGATGCGGCGTGACCTCGACCGTCACGCGTCGCCGGTGCCGCGCGAGCCATGCCATTTCGTCCGCGGTGGACACATGCAGCACATGCAGCCGGCGACCCGTCTCGGCGGCCAGCCCGACGATGCGCCGCGTCGCGGCCAGCGCACTTTGCACGTCGCGCCAGTGCGGATGGTCGCGCACGTCGCCGCTCGCGTCCACGAGCGCCCTGCGTTCGCGCAGCCGCGCCTCGTCCTCCGCATGCACGGCCATGCGCCGCCGCCCGTTGCGCAGGATCCGGCGCAACACGGCTTCGTCGTCGGCCAGCAGATCGCCGAACGAACTGCCCATGAAGACCTTCACGCCCGCGCAGCCCGGCAGCCGTTCAAGCACCGGCAACCGCTCGGCGTTCGCGGCCGAGCCGCCGATGTAGAACGCGTAATCGCACCATGCACGGCCGCGCGCGAGATCCAGCTTCGCCTGCAGATCCTGCTCGCCCAGCGTCAGCGGATGCGTATTGGGCATCTCGAAGATCGTCGTGACGCCACCGAGCACCGCGCCGCGCGTACCGGCCTCGATGGTTTCCTTGTGCGTCAGGCCCGGTTCGCGGAAATGCACCTGACTGTCGACGACGCCCGGTAGCACATGCAGCCCGCCGGCATCGAGCAGCACGTCGGCGCTCCAGGTGCCGTGCAACGCGCCCAGCGCGACGACACGGCCATCCGCGCACGCGACGTCGATCCGCTCGGCGCCGTTGGGCGTCATCACCGTGCCGCCGTGCACGAGCAGGTCGACGTGGCGGCGCTTCGGCCCGTCGCTCCGTTCAGGTCGAATGTGTTCGCCCATGACTCAGAACTCGTTCTGGATGTGCTTGTAGCCCAGCACCAGCGCGTTGTTCGTGCGCGCGACGTCCTCGGAGAAGTCGCTCGCGTCGGCCGTCACCTGCGGCAACGCGGCAAGATCGGTTTCCGGCCCGATGCGTTCGGTCGAGCGCACGTAGAAACCCGGCGGCAGGTGACAGCCGTCGACAACCGCGTTGTAGCGCACCACGCAGCCGTCGTCGATGGTGCAGTTGAACAGCACGCTGTTGAACCCGACGAACACGCCGTCGCCGACCTGGCACGGCCCGTGGACGATCGCGCGATGCGCGATCGACGTATGCCGGCCGATGGTGACGCTCGCGCCCGACTTCGAATGAATCACCACGCCGTCCTGGATGTTCGAATGCGCGCCGATCACGATGGGCGCGATCCGGCCGTCCGGGTCCGTTTCGTCGGCGCGGATCACCGCGTACGGGCCGATGAACACGTTCTCCTCGACGATCACGAGCCCGCACAGGATGGCGGTCGGATCGACGAACGCGCTCGGGTGAATCTGCGGCAGGTCGCCGCGCGGGTTCTTTCTGATCATGAGGATTCCTGCTGAGAAAGGAGAGGGTCGCGCTTGAGCCGTTCGAACAGGCCCGGATCGCGCCACTGCGCGGCGACGGCCGGCGCGAACACGATGTCATCCAGGTCGATGCGGCCCATGCGCGGATTGAACGCATCGTCGCGAAAACACTGCGCGTAGCCGGTCTCGGTCTCGTGCACGATGACCGAATGCAGCCGCACGTCGGCCTCGCCGTTCGACATGTTCGTGCGGGACAGCACCGCATCGACGAGACGAAACAACACGCGCGAGAACTGCTCGGCGCTCGGCGAAACGGGCAGCAGCACCCAGCGCTCCGAGTGGCAGCGCATGCTGTCGAGATACCCCGGATCGTCGCCGGACCAGAGCGTCACCGCATGGTCGAACGCGTCGATCAGGTCGCGCACGTCGCCCTTGAGCAGCCCGAAGTCGTAGATCATCTGCCCGTGGTCCAGCGCATGCGCTTCGAGCACCAGCTCGACGCGGTACGAATGGCCGTGGATCGAATGCGAGCAGCGCCGCGTGCTGCAGCCGCGCACGACGTGCGCATTCTCGAAACGGAACAGCTTGCGGATCAGCATGCGTCGACGCCTTCGCGAACCGGCGCGGCCCACGCCACCGCATCGTGCGGATGCAGGCTTTCCAGATGACGCACGCGAACGCGCGGGTTCGCATGGCGGCCGTCCAGCGCGGCCTGGACACGGCGCGCGGCATCCTCGACGAACATCAGGTTCCCGCCGTTCAGCACCGCGAACGCCTGTTCGTCCGCACGCTTGACGGCCGTCTGCACCGGCGTGCCGAGCGCGTGCTCGATACGATCGATCAGGTCGATCAGCCCGAGTGTCGCGGCGTCGACGGGCAACGCCACGCTCACGACGGCTTCGCTGCGCTGGCTGTGCGGCGTGGCCGCCGTCGCATGCCGCTGCAACCACGCGGCGACCGCGGCCGGCGCCACGCGATCCTCGCGGCCGAACGCCGCCAGAAACGCCTGCTCGACCCAGTGCCGCGACAGCGCGGCCGAACACGGGCACGTCGACGAATAGGCGACCGTCACCTGCGCGCGCAGTTCGAACGCGTCGCCGGTCAGCACCGCGTCGACCCGAACCGGATAGGACTTCCACCCGGCCAGCCCGTCGGTGACGAGCGCCGCGCGGCGCGCCAGCAGGTCGAAACGCAGCCGCACCCGTGCGCTGCGCGACGCGCAGTCGCGATGGCTGTCGACCATCGCGCGCAGCATGCGCCGCAAACCGGCCGGCGACAGCGCCGCGCCGTCGCCGAGCGCGTCGAGCAGCCCGTACAGCCGCGACATGTGGATGCCCTTCACATGCGGCGCGGGCAAATCGACCTGCACGTCGGCGCGCGCATGCACGTCGCGCCGGCAGCCGGGCTCGGCGACGGCAACGGGCAGGTCGATGCCCTGCATGCCGACCCACTCGAGCGGGCGGCGGCCCGGTGCGGCATCGGTCAGGGAAATATCGGGAAGGGCTGCATTCATGCTCGAGATCCGGTGGAGCGCCTTCTCCATCCGGATCGATGCAGGAAGCGCGTTCAGGTCAGGGCCAGTCGTGAAACGGGTTGTCCCACGTGGTCCAGTGTTCGGGGCCGGTGGCCATTTCGGTATCGGTCAGCAGACACGCGTCGAAGCGCGCGCGCAGCGCGGCCTCGTCCATGTCCATGCCGATCAGCACGAGTTCCTGGCGCGCGTCGCCGACGTGCTCGTCCCAGCGCGCGCGGATCTGCGCGACGGCTTCCGGATCCTGCGGCCAGCGCTCGGGCGGCACGGCCGCCCACCAGTGGCCGGCCGGCCCGTGCCGCGCGACCGCGCCGGCCTGCGACCACGAACCGGCGACGGTCGGATGGGTGGCCAGCCAGAAGAACCCCTTCGAGCGGACGACGCCCGGCCATTCGCTTTCGACGAGATCGAAGAAGCGCCGCGGATGAAAGGGCCGCCGCGCGCGGTAGACGAAGCTGCGGATTCCGTATTCGTCGGTCTCCGGCGTGTGCGTGCCGCGCATCTCCTGCAGCCAGCCCGGCGCACGCGAGGCCGCATCGAAGTCGAACAAGCCCGTGTCGAGCACGCGTTCGAGCGGCACCTTGCCGAATTCGGCGATCTCGATCCGCGCACGCGGGTTCAGCCCGCGCAGCAGCGCGACCAGCCGCTCGCGCGCGCCGCCGTCGATCAGGTCGATCTTGTTGATCACGATCACGTCGCAGAACTCGATCTGGTCGATCAGCAGATCGACGACCGTGCGCGCATCCTCGTCGCCCATCGATTCGCCGCGCGACTGCAGGCTGTCGCGCGACGCGTAGTCGCGCAGGAAGTTGAACGCGTCGACCACCGTCACCATCGTGTCGAGCCGCGCGACTTCGCCGAGACTGCGGCCGTCCTCGCCTTCGAACGTGAACGTCTCGGCCACCGGCAGCGGCTCGGAGATGCCGGTCGATTCGATCACGAGCTGGTCGAAGCGCCCTTCGCGCGCGAGCCGGTCGACCTCGATCAGCAGATCCTCGCGCAGCGTGCAGCAGATGCAGCCGTTGCTCATCTCGACCAGCTTCTCGTCGGTGCGCGACAACCCCGCGCCGCCGTCGCGGACGAGCGCGGCATCGATGTTGACCTCGGACATGTCGTTGACGATGACCGCGACGCGCCGGCCCTCGCGATTGTTGAGGATGTGGTTGAGCAGCGTCGTCTTGCCGGCGCCGAGGAAGCCGGACAGGACGGTTACGGGGAGCCGCGTGGACGGATGGAGTGCAGTGCTCATCGGGCGATTCCGGTAGAGGACGTTGAGGATCGGATGATATATTGTATCGAAACGATATAACATATCATTTTCGGCGTCCAGCATGCGTGGTCGTGCGGCAGCGGTACCGCACATGTCATGCCAGTTGAAAGGTGCGCTTGATAAGCTCGCCGGCGAGACCGTTGGCCACCCACAACCACCATGAAAAAGAAAACTCTTGCCGCGTTGTCACTCTGTGTCGCGCTGCCCGGCGTCGCGCTCGCCCAATCGATCGCGGCCCCGGCGCTGAAGCCCGGCGATACCTGGACCTACATCAACACCGTCGAAATCGGCCCGAACGGCTGGCGCCAGACGCGCGACGAGATTTCCGTGCAGCGCACGACACCCGGACACATCTACATCGAAACCCGGCAAAGCGGCGCGACGCAGGCGCCCCGTGAATTGATCGTCGATGCGGACTGGAGCCGTGCGCGCAGCGTCAACGGCACGGAAACCGTGGTGAACCGCCCGTTCGCGTTTCCGCTGACGGTCGGCAAGACCTGGGCGCTCGCTTACACCGAGTCGCACCCGAATCCGCAGCATGCGTCGGAAGCGTACGACACGCACTACAAGGTCGTCGGCTCCGACACGATCACGGTGCAGGGCGGCAAGTTCGATGCGATCAAGATCGAGGCCGAAGGCACGTGGAAGGCACAGGGCGCGCCGGGGCAGTCGATCACGTCCGGCGTGTCCCGCACCTTGAACGGTTCGACGATCCTGATGCAAAGCCACAACAACGGCACCACGGAACAGACCGGCAAGACCTACAAGGCGTTCTGGTACGTGCCGGCGGTCGGACGCTGGGTGAAGTCGGTCGAGGAGTACTACGACACGAACGGCGTGCGGACCGCGCGCTATACGAACGAACTGGTGTCGTACCGGCGCGCGGGAACGGAAGGCAGTTCGTCGCTGGCCGGCCAGCCCGCGCCCGCGGCGGTGCCGCCGGAAGGCCAGCCTCCCGGCGATCAGTGACGCAGCGCGCACTCACTTACGTATAGAGCGACGCCTGCGGCAATTCCCCCGTCAGCGCGAACCGGCCCACGTCGCGCAGCCGGTAGTCGAGCGGATCGTGCAGCGTATGCGTGCGCGCGTTCCGCCAGAAGCGGTCGAGGCCAAGCGACGCGGCTGTCGCACGCGCACCGCATGCGTCGAACAGCGCCTCGCCGTTGTCGAGCGCCGCGCGCTGCGCGACGATCTTCGCGTCCGATACCGCCAGCGCCGCCTCGGCGCGCTCGTCCGTCGTCAACGCATCCCGCCGCACCCACGCGTGCTGCAACGCGTCGGCCGCGCGATCGGCCAGCGCCGCCGCGGCGACGGCCCGCACGCGCATGTCGCCGAAGCGCTGCAGCGTGTACGGATCATCGGCCGCCTGCACGGCGTCCGAGTGAATCCACGGCCGGCCATGCTTGAGCACGTAGTCGCGCGCGTCGGCCAGCGCGCCTTCCGCGAGCCCGACGAACAGGTTCGTCAGCACGAGCTGCGACACGAGCGTGCGCAGCGTCGCGCGCGGCGTCGGCGGCGACTCGGAACGGTGCAGCACCTCGTCCGGCGCGAGCGTCACGCCGTCGAAGCGCACGCTGCCGCTGTCGGTCTGGCGCTGGCCGATCGGATCCCAGTCGTCGTTGACCGTGATCCCCTGGCGATCGGTCGGCACCACGCCGAACACGGTGCGCCCCGTTTCCGGATCGTGCGCGGACACCGTCATCCGCTGCGAGCCGCGCGTGCCCGAACAGAAGCCCTTCACGCCGTCGAGCCGGTAGCCGCCATCGGGCGTCGCGGCGGCCACGAGCCGCGTGTCGAGCGGATTGACCGCATTGCCCCACCACCAGCGCTGCTCGACCGTGCCGTGCAGATAGCGCTCGCGCTGCGTGGCGCTGCCCCACACGTCGATGCTGACCACCTGCAGGCACTGGAACCCGACGAGATGCGCGAGCGCGCTGTCGACGCGCGCGATCTGCCGGATCGCGTCGTAGATCGCGGGCCACGCGGCTTCCTGCCCGCCGAACGCACGCGGCACCGCGAGCGTCAGCAGGCCCGCATCGGCCAGCCACTGCTTTTCCTGCGCCGCGTGACCGCCCGCACGGTCGCGTGCGGCGGCGGTCGCCCGCAGCGCGTCGATCGCGCGCGCCAGCGCGTCACGGTCGAAGGCAGGCACATCGGTATCCGGCGCGAGGGTCGCCGGGCCGCGTGGATCGTTCATGCGACGGCTTCCTGCAGTGCGGCTTCCCGCGCAACCGCTTCGCCCGACAGCGGCACCAGCGCGCCGAGCTTGCGGCCGGTCAGCCGCGACAGGATCTCGCGCCGCCAGTCGTCATAGATCGCGCGATATTCGGCGATGTCCGCGCCGAACACATGCGCGGTGTGCGCGTACTCGTCGTGCAGGTAACCGTCGAGCCGCGCCTGCGTTTCCTCGTCAGCCGCGATCACGCGATCGATCAGCGCATCGCGCTCCGCGGCCGGCAGCGTCGCGAGCCGCTCGAACCACCACTGGACGATCTGCACGCGATGCCACTCCTCGTCCGGCCGGATCCGGTTCTCGCCGTGTTCGCGCATCGCGCCGTCACCGATGCGGCCGGTCTTGCGCTGGATCCACAGCTTCGCGAGGATGTGCAGCTCGTAATGCCATTCGAACGCGAGAAAACCCGCGACGTCGCGCACCGCGATGTCGCCGATGCGCGCCCAGTGCGCGGCGACGAGCCGGTCGACTTCCGGCAGCGGATCGCGCCCGGTCAGTTCGGTCACGCGCTCTCGTCCGATCACCGCGTGCGCACCGTCGTCGCCGAGCTGGCGCGACAGGATCAGCTGGAAATGCGGATCATCGCGGAACAGCGTGTCGATCGCCTTCGCGACGACCTGCACGATGAACAGGTCGTGCGACGCCATCTTCGTGTAGTAGTCGGCGACGGCGGCCCGTTCGTCCGCATTGAGCGGCTCGCGCGGCGGCGTGGTCAGTTTGTCGGGAAAGCCGGGACGATGGCGTCGCGCCACGTCGAGAAACAGCGCTTCCTCGAATTGTCCGTTCCATTCGCGCGGCGCGCCGAGGGGCAAGGTCATGGGTAGGGTTCTCTCAGGTTCATGAATGAAACGAGCGCGTGCTTGTGGCACGGCTCAGGTGCGCCGGGTCACGTGTCGGACCAGGCGGTCGCCCGTGATTTGCACGGCCGAGACGAGCGCGATCAGGATCACGATCACGGTCGCCATGACGGTCGTGTCGAAACGCTGGTAGCCGTAGCGGATCGCGAGATCGCCGAGCCCGCCCGCGCCGACGGCGCCCGCCATCGCGGTCGAGCCGATCAGCGCGACGACGGTGATCGTGAAGCCGCCGAGCATGCCGGGCAGCGCCTCCGGCAGCAGCACGTGCCACACGATGTGGCGGCGCTTCGCACCCATCGCGAGCGCGGCCTCGATCAGCCCGCGATCGACTTCGCGCAGGCTCACTTCGGCGATCCGCGCGAAGAACGGGATCGCGGCGATCGACAGCGGCACGACGGCCGCCCATACGCCGATCGTCGTGCCGATCAGCACGCGCGTAAACGGCAGCAGCGCGACGAGCAGGATGATGAACGGCGTCGAGCGGAACACGTTGACGAGCGCGCCGAGCACGGCGTTCACGCCGCGCCGCGCGTAGATGCCGCCGGGCGCGGTCGTCACGAGGATCACCGCGAGCGGGATGCCGATCAGCGCCGCGATGACGGCCGACGCGGCGACCATCGACAGCGTGTCGCGGATCGCGTCGAGCAGTTCGGGCCACCAGAGCTCAAACATAACCGAGCACCTCCGCGTGATTCGCGTGGCGGCGCGCACGTTCGAGCAGCGCGGCGACCGCGCCGCCGCGTGTCGACGACTGGCCGGCTTCATCGGCGCGCGGCGACGCCGCGATCACGAGCCGCCCTTGTGCATGCCCCTGGATGCGCTCGATCCCGCCGTGCAGGAACCGCACGGAGCCGCCGAGCGCCGCCGCGAGCGCGCCGACGTCCGGCTCGCCGCCGCTCTCGCCCGTATAACGAACGTCGAGCACGACCTGCGCGCCGTCGGGCAACGCGGCCTGCTCGGACAGCGGCTGCACGCGCGCGGCCAGTTCGGCCGGCAGGTCGTGCACGAGCGTGCTGAGCAGCGCGCGCGTCGCGCCGTGGCGCGGATCGCCGAACACGCGCCACACGGGGCCCGTTTCGACGACTTCGCCCTGTTCGATCACCGCGACCGTGTCGCACACCGCGCGGATCACCTCCATCTCATGCGTGATCAGCACGATCGTCAGCCCGAGGCGGCGGTTGATGTCGGCGAGCAGCGCGAGAATCGACTGCGTCGTCTCGGGATCGAGCGCCGACGTCGCCTCGTCGCACAGCAGCACCTCGGGATCGTGCACGAGCGCGCGGGCAATGCCGACGCGCTGCTTCTGGCCGCCCGACAGGCTCGCCGGATACGCGTCGCGCTTCGCGGCGAGCCCGACGAGGTCGAGCAGCGCCTCGACCTTGCGCACGCGCTCGGCTTTCGGCACGCCGGCGATCTTCAGCGGCAGTGCGACGTTCTCGAACACCGTCTTCGCCGACAGCAGGTTGAAATGCTGGAACACCATGCCGGTGCGCCGCCGCAGCGCAACGAGCCCGTCCTCGTCGAGCGCGCCGACGTCGACGCCCTGCACGCGCACGCGGCCCGAGCTCGGCCGTTCGAGCCCGTTCACGAGCCGCAGCAGCGTCGACTTCCCGGCCCCGCTGCGGCCGATGATCCCGAATACCTCGCCGCGCCGCACGTCGAGCGTCACGTCGCGCAGCGCGGCGGCGTGGCCGCGCGGCGTCGCGAACACCTTGCCGACCTGCTCCAGCGACACGGCCACGCCGCCGGACGGCACGGTCGCCGCCGCTTCATGCGCCGTTGCAGTGGCGCCGGCCCGCGCGGCCGATGCGTCGATGAAACCCAGCGTATCGAACAATTGCGTCATCGCTTCGCTCCGTCACGTTCAGGCATGCGCGGGATGCGCGGATTCGGATACGGCGGCCGGCCGGTGCCGCGCGCCCGTGTGCCACGCGGGCAGGCGCGCGCCCGCGCCGAACAGCTTCTCGCGCAGCGTCGGCGCGGGATCGTAGTCTTCCTTGTAGACGCCGCGGTTCTGCAACTCGGGCACGACCCAGTCGACGAAATCCTCGAACGACTCGGGCATCACGGTGCGCGTCAGGTTGAAGCCGTCGATGCCGGTCTCGTCGATCCACGACTGCAGTTCGTCCGCGACCTGCGACGGCGAGCCGACGATCGGCGCATAACGACCGCCGAGCGACATCTGTTCGAGCATCCGGCGCACGGTCCACGTGCCGGTCGTGCTCTTGCGCGAGATCGCGTCGACGGCCGACTGGATCGAATCGGTCTTCACATACGAGATCGGCTCGTCGAGGCCGTACTTCGCGAAGTCGATGCCGGTCGAGCTCGCGAAATGCGCGAGGCCGGCTTCCGGGCTCGCATAACGCCGGTATTCGTCGAATTTCTCGCGCGCGAGCCGCTCGGTCTCGGCCGTCACGACGCTCACGCCGGCGAAGATCCGGATCGATGCCGGATCGCGGCCCTGCCGCGCGGCGGCCGCGCGGATGTCGAGCGCCGCCGCGCGCGCGGCGGCCTTGCTCTGCCCGTTCACGAACACGCATTCCGCGTGACGACCCGCGAACTCGACGCCGCGCGCGGACGAACCGGCCTGGTACAGCACCGGCGTGCGCTGCAGCGACGGCTCGCTCAGGTGGATCGCATCGATGGAATAGAACGGCCCGTCGTGCTTCACGCGCCGCACCTTGCCCGGCTGCGCGAACACGCGTGCTTGCGCGTCGCGGATCACCGCATCGTCGTCCCAGCTCTGTTCCCACAGCTTGTAGACGACGTCCATGTAGTCGTCCGCGCGCTCGTAGCGGTCGTCGTGGCCGATCTGTTGCGCGAGGCCCATCCCGCGCGCGGCGCTGTCGAGATAACCGGTGACGATGTTCCAGCCCACGCGCCCCTTCGTCAGGTGATCGAGCGTCGACATGCGGCGTGCGAACAGGTAAGGCGGCTCGTAGGTCAGGTTCGCGGTCACGCCGAAGCCGAGGTGCTTCGTGACCTGCGCCATCGCGGGCACGAGCAGCAGCGGATCGTTGACGGGCACCTGCACCGATTCGCGCAGCGCCGCATCGGGGCCGCCGCCGAACACGTCGTACACGCCGACGATGTCCGCGAGAAAGATCCCGTCGAACTTGCCGCGTTCGAGCGTCTTCGCGAGATCGGCCCAGTAGTCGAGATCGGTGTAATGCGCGGAGCGGTCGCGCGGATGCGTCCACAGTCCGTGATTGATGTGCCCGACACAGTTCATGTTGAACGCGTTGAGCAGGATCTTCTTGTTGTCGTTCGCCATGTTCGCCTCCGTCACCACGCGATCGCGTACAGCGAGCCGAACGCGTTGTCGAGCGCCTTGCGCACGGCCGGCGAGTGCTGGTAGATCGCGATGAACTTGCGGATGCGCGGATCGTTCACGCTGTCCGGCCGCACGACCCACTGGATCGCGAAATTCTTGTTCTCGGTGCCGTCGAACAGCAGCGCGCTGTTCGGGTCGGTCGTGCCGGCAAGCTTGATGAAGCTCGGGTAGCCCTGCGCGAGATCGACGTCGTCGAGCGAACGTGCGAGCTGCGACGCTTCGAGCGGGATGATCTTCAGGTGCTTCGGGTTGGCCACGATATCGTGGGTCGTCGCCCGGTAGTCGGCGCCCGGCTTCAGCGTGATCAGGCCCGCGCGCTGCAGCAGCAACAGCCCGCGCCCGCCGTTCACCGGATCGTTCGCGATCGCGACGCGTGCGCCGTCCTTCAGCTCGGCAAAGCTCTTCACCTTCTTCGAATAGAGGCCGATCTTCATGATCGTGCCGGGCGCGATCGACACGAAGTTGTAGCCGCCCTGCTTGTTCGCGTTCTCGAGAAACGGGATGTGCTGGAAGTAGTTGACGTCGATGTCCTTGTTCGCGAGCGCCGCGTTCGGCGTATTCCAGTCGGTGAACTCGATGATCCGCACGTCGAGCCCCTGCGCCTTCGCTTCCTTCGCGGCGATCTTCAGCGCGTCGATCTGCGGGCTGGTCGAGATGCCGACCTTCAGCGGCGCGGGTTCGGCGCGCGCGCCGTTCGGCAGCACGAGGCCAAGCAACGCCGCCAGCAGCGCGGCTGCCAGCAGGCGGGCCGGCCGGGCAAACCGCGCCAGTCGGCCGGAGGAAAAGCGGGCGGAAAAAACGGCATGCAGCATGGAAACCACTCTCCTGTCCAAAGACGGTATCGACGGATGAGCGACGCCGCGGCGAACGCGCGGGCGTTCTCCGGACAGTCGTCGTCGCATCGGAAAAGGATCAGTCGATGATAGAGAGCGGCGGGAGGACGGTCTACGAAGCGATTGTGCGAAGAAAATCGCGCGCGGCGATATGGCGCGCGATTGCGCTTGGCCGGGCGCCCGGCCGGCCCTCAGGCTGAAATCTCGGCCTGGCCACCGAGCGAATTCCGAAATCTCGGAACGCCGTTCGTGTGACTCTTTCCGCAGACGAAACAAACCCCTTGCGAATCAACGATCTGCAAGCTTCAAGGCAAACCGGACAGCTGGCACGGAGGTTGCGTAATAGACGGCACACAATGCCGCGAAGCAATGCAGGCATTCCAACATCAGGAGACACGTCTTGCAGACCTCTATCCATACCCCGCCCCATCCGGAGCCGATTGTCGAAGCCGGTCCCGCCAAGCGCGAACGCTTCTGGCCGGACGGCTGGTGGAAGCTGATGGAAATCCGCATCGGCATCATCCCGCTGCCCGTCTACTTCATCCTGCTCGCGCTGATCGTCGGTTTCGCGGTGACGGGCAAGGTGCCCGGCGAGATCTCGATGGCGATCGCCGTGCTCGCGTTCTTCGGCTTCACGTGCGCGGAACTCGGCAAGCGTCTGCCGCTGCTGCGCAACATCGGCGCGGCCGCGATCTTCGCGACCTTCGTGCCGTCGGCGCTCACGTACTACCACCTGCTGCCGAAGCCGGTGCTGAACCTGACGGTCGAATTCACGAAGTCGACCAACTTCCTGTACCTGTTCATCGCGTCGATCATCGTCGGCAGCATCCTGAGCATGGACCGCCGCGTGCTGATCCAGGGCTTCCTGAAGATCTTCATCCCGCTGGCCGTCGGTTCGGTCGCGGCCGCGATCGTCGGCACGGCGGTGGGCACCGCGCTCGGCCTCGGCGCACGCCACACGCTGCTGTACATCGTCGTGCCGATCATGGCCGGCGGCGTCGGCGAAGGCGCGATTCCGCTGTCGATCGGCTATTCGGAACTCATGCACCTGCCGCAGGGCGAGATGTTCGCGATGGTGCTGCCGCCGGTGATGCTCGGCAGCCTGACCGCGATCATCCTGTCGGGCGCGCTCGACATGCTCGGCAAGCGCCTGCCGCACCTGACCGGCAACGGCCGCCTGCAGGTCGGCGAAACGGGCGACATGACGCCGGAAAGCGAAGAGATCCGCGGCCACGTCGACGTCACGCACATCGCGGGCGCCGGCATCACCGCGATCACGCTGTACCTCGTCGGCCTGATGGCGTTCAAGCTGTTCGGCCTGCCCGCGCCGGTCGCGATGCTGTTCCTCGCGGTGCTCGTGAAGCTGGCGCGCGCGGTGTCGCCGCCGCTGCAGGAAGGCGCGTTCGTCGTCTACAAGTTCTTCTCGACCGCCGTCACGTATCCGCTGCTGTTCGCGATCGGCGTCGCGATGACGCCGTGGGACAAGCTGACCGCCGCCTTCACGATCGTCAACGTCGTGACGATCGTGTCGACCGTCGCGACGCTGATGGGCACCGGTTTCGTGGTCGGCCGCCTGATGAAGATGTACCCTATCGACACCGCAATCGTGAACGCCTGCCACAGCGGGCAAGGCGGCACCGGCGACGTCGCGATCCTGACCGCCGCGAACCGGATGCAACTGATGCCGTTCGCGCAGATCGCGACGCGCATCGGCGGCGCGATCGTCGTCACGGTGACGCTGATCCTGGTCGCGCACTTCGGATGATGCGCCGCCGCGCGCACCGTCGCGCCGGCTGCTTCGCACGCGCCGCCGCCGGCCTAGCCGACGCGCGGCGCGCGTCGTTCCGGACGGCCGGGTCCGGACGACCGGTTGGGCGGCCAGGGCCTGTTCACGCCGATAACGGGCTTCGATGAGGGCGAACGTGCAGAAGAGCTTCAAGGGTATCCCGTGGTGGGGCTGGGCGTCGGCCGCCGCGCTGTATGTCGGCGTGGCGGGCGCGGCCGTCGATTTCGCGTGGGAGCGCGCGATCGACGCGCTCGAGGAAACCGGCGCGCACCGGCTCGACCTGTATGCGTCGAGCCTGAAGAGCGAGCTCGGCCGCTTCGAGATCCTGCCCGGCCTGGTCGCGCGGCAGGACGGCGTGCGCGCGATGCTGAAGGCCGCGCCGCACGACACGCCCGCGCTCGTGCACACCGTGAACACCTACCTCGAAGCCGTGAACCGCGACGCGGGCAGCGGCGCCGTCGACGTGATCGACCTGCAGGGCGAAGTGATCGCCGCCAGCAACTGGAACGAGACGCTCAGCTTCGTCGGCACCAACGTGTCGTACCGGCCGTACTTCAAGGATGCACTCGCGCGCGGCAGCGGCCGCTTCTTCGGCATCGGCACCAACACGGGCGTGCCGGGCGTCTACTTCGCCAGCGCGGTGCGCGACGACGGCGTGCCGATCGGCGTGGCCGCCGTCAAGATCAGCGTCGATTCGCTCGAATCGGCATGGCGCGCGCCGGGCGTCGCCGCGATGGTCGTCGACAGCAACGGCGTGGTCGTGATCTCGACCGAACCCGCATGGAAATTCACCGCGCTGCGCCCGATCACCGCGCAGCAACAGCGCGACATCCAGGCGTCGCGGCAATACGCGGGCCGCACCGTCGACGCGCTGCCGTACCGCCGCATCGGCGATCGCAGCGCGGCCGCCTGGTTCGGCACGTTCCCCGACCTGCGGCACCCCGACCGCACCACCCGCTATCTCGTGATGTCGCGCCCCGCGCCGCAGGCCGGCGATTCGCTGATGGTGCTGCTCGACATCGCGGGCGCGCGGCGCCAGCAGCAGACGGCGTTCGTGTTCGTCACCGGCGCGTTCCTGATTGCCGCGCTGCTGGCCGGCTACGCGATCCAGCGGCGCCGGGCGATCGCGGCACGGCTGCGCGCGCAGGACGCGCTGCGCCGCGCGAACGACCGGCTCGAACTGACCGTCGCGCAGCGCACGGCCGCGCTGACCGCCGCGAACGAACAGATGCAGCGCGAGATCGTCGAGCGCGAGCGCACCGAGCAGCGGCTGCGCGATTCGCAGCAGGAAGTCGTGCACGCGGGCAAGCTCGCGGTGCTCGGGCAGATGGCCGCCGGCCTCACGCACGAGCTGAACCAGCCGCTCGTCGCGATCCGCACGCTGTGCGACAACGCACGCACGTTCTTCGAGCGCGGCCAGCCGGCGCCGGCGTATGCCAATCTCGAACGGATCGGCAAGCTGGTCGACAGCATGGCCGTGCTCACCGGCGAGCTGAAGACCTTCGCGCGCAAGCCCGACGTCGAGCGCGTCGCGGTGTCGCTGAACGAGGCCGTCGCGCATGCGCGGCTCATCTACGACGCGCGGATCCGCGACGAAGGCGTGCAGCTCGACGTGAACATCGCGCCCGGCACGGCGGTATCGGCCGAATCGAGCCAGTTGCAGCAGGTGATCGTGAACCTGCTCGGCAACGCGCTCGACGCGGTGCATGACGCGCCGGTGCGCCGCATCGTCATCGATGCCGCCGGGCCGGACGAGGCCGGCCGCGTGCGCTTCACGGTCGCCGACAGCGGCGCCGGCATCGCGCCCGAGGTGCTGCCGCACCTGTTCGAGCCGTTCGTCACGACCAAGCCGCGCGGCCAGGGCCTCGGGCTCGGCCTCGCGATCACGTCGCGCATCGTCGAGGCGTTCGGCGCGAAGATCGCCGCGACGAACCGCGACGAAGGCGGCGCGCAGTTCAGTATCGAATTCGCGGCGGCGACGCTGCAAAGGACAGAGCATGGAAGATGAGATTCGGGTGCTGGTCGTCGAGGACGATGAAAACGTCCGGATCGGCGTCGAGCAGGCCGTCGCGCTTGCCGGATTCCCGGTCGATGCGTTCGCGGCGGCCGCCGACGCACTTGCGCACGTCGCGCCCGGCGCGCCGGTCGTGATCGTGTCGGACGTGCGGATGCCGGGCATCGACGGGCTGCAGCTGCTCGATCGCGTGATGGCCGTCGATGCGCAGATCCCGGTCGTGCTGATCAGCGGCCACGCGGATATCTCGACGGCCGTCGGCGCGATGCAGGTCGGCGCGTACGACTTCATCGAGAAGCCGTTCTCGTCGGACGTGATCGCCGGCCGCGTCGCACGCGCGGTCGAGAAGCGCCGCCTGACGCTCGAGGTGCAGGGGCTGCGCGCGGCGCTCAACAACTGGCAGGGCATCGAGGCATTCGTGCTCGGCAAGTCGCCCGCGATGGCCGACGTGCGCAAGAAGATCCTGCGCCTCGCCGATACGTCGGTGTCCGTTCTGATCACCGGCGAGACGGGCACCGGCAAGGAACTGATCGCGCGCAGCCTGCACGACTTCGGCGGCCGGCGCGACGCGCATTTCGTCGCGCTGAACTGCGGCGGCCTGCCCGAGCAGATCTTCGAGAGCGAACTGTTCGGCCACGAGGCCGGCGCGTTCACCGGCGCGATCAAGAAGCGCATCGGCAAGATCGAATGGGCGCAGGGCGGCACGCTGTTCCTCGACGAGATCGAGACGATGCCGATTCAGCTGCAGATCAAGATGCTGCGCGTGCTGCAGGAGCGCGTGGTCGAACGGCTCGGCGCGAACGAATTGATTCCGGTCGACTGCCGCGTGGTCGCCGCATCGAAGGCCGACCTCGCGGAACTCGCGGCCGACGGGCGCTTTCGCGCGGACTTGCTGTATCGCCTCAACGTCGCGCAGATCGAGCTGCCGCCGCTGCGCGAGCGACGCGAGGACGTGCCGCTGCTGTTCGAGCATTTCGTGCTTGCGGCCGCGCGACGCTTCGGGCAGCCGGCGCCGGTCGTCACGGCTGCGCAGGTGTCCGAACTGATGACGCATGCATGGCCCGGCAACGTGCGCGAGCTGCAGAACGTGGCCGACCGCTTCGTGCTCGGGCTGACCGGCGACAGCCTGCTGTCGTCCGGCGGCACGCCGACCGCGGGCGGCACGCTCACGGAGCAGCTCGCGTATTTCGAACGGATGCTGATCGAGGACATGCTGCGACGTCACAACGGCAACGTCGCGGAGGCGAGCGTCGCGCTCGGCATGCCGAAGAAAACGCTTTATCACAAGCTGCGCAACCTGCGGATTCCCGCGCACGGCGACGCGGCAGCCGACGGCGGCGAATGACGCGAACGAGGACACGCACAACAGCATGGATCGCATCGAAGTCACCGAACACGGCCGCGTCGACGGCCACCTGATCCGCGGCGTCACACGCGCGCAGAAAACCTTCCGCCCCAGCGACTGGCCCGAGCGCCTCGCGGGCGTCATCACGCTGTTCGTCGGCGAACTGCGGCCCGGCTATCCGTGCGCGCTGTCGCGGCTCGCGATGCCCGTCGTCGACGGCGGCGTCAAATGCCTGATCGTGTCGGACGAACTGCGCAGCGTGTGCGCCGACGCGTTCGACTTCGCGATGCGGTTCGCCGCCGACAACGACCTCCCCGTCGAGCTTCAGACCGCGCCTGCATTGACGGTGCGCTGACGCGCGCGCCGCATCCGCGGCGTGCGCACTTCCCCGCTTTTTTCGATGCGATCGCGCACGCGCGCAGGCCTTCGCACGCCCCTTCGGCCCGCTCAGACCGTCAGACGATTGAAAGAATCTCAACACACGACCACGGCCCGACAAGGCTTTGCGGCCGAGCCATCAATAAAATTGATCGTCACGATGAAAATTATGCGTTTTCCTTGCAGGTCGCCGTGATGCATAGTTGCGTCGAGTTGACGCACCTTTGAGTCTTTCAGTCATGAACATGCGAATCGAGCCGTCCGTGCTCGCGAACCCCGACCTGCAATTTGCGACGCTTTCGTCAGGCATCAGCCTGCCGTATGTCGAGCGGGGCAGCGGCGCGCCGATGGTGTTCGTGCACGGTTCGCTGTGCGACTACCGCTACTGGGATCCGCAGCTTGCATCGCTGTCGGCCCACTACCGCTGCATCGCGCCGAGCCTCAGCCACTACTGGCCGGCCGTCGAAGCGGGCATCCAGGACGAGTTCAGTTGGCAGAACCACGTCGACGAGCTCGCCGAATTCATCGACGCGCTCGATCTCGGCCCCGTGCATCTGGTCGGCCATTCGCGCGGCGGCAGCGTGGCATTCAACGTCGCACGCCAGCATCCGCATCTCGTCGACACGCTGACGCTCGCCGATCCGGGCGGCCCGCTGCAACAGCAGGGCGTGCGCGAAGCCGCGCTGCCGGCCGCCGCGCTCGCGCTGCGCACGAAGGCCGTGAACCTGATCGGTCAAGGCGACGTCGAATCCGGTCTCGAGATGTTCGTCGATTCCGTGAGCCTGCCCGGCGCATGGAAGAAGAGCACGTCGCGCTTTCGCACGATGGCGATCGACAACGCGAGCACGCTGCCGAAGCAACTGCGCGATCCGCTGCCCGCGTATTCGCAGCACACGGCCGGCGATATCGCGTGCCGCACGCTGCTGATCGACGGCCAGCGCAGCCCGAAGATGTTCCGCAACAACGTCGACACGCTGTCGCAGTGGATCGGCGATGCGCAACGGCAGACCGTCGCCGGCGCGTCGCACGGGATGAATGCGGCAAGCCCCGCCGTGTTCAACCGCTTCGTGCACGAGTTCATCGCCGCGTAATTTCCCGGGCGGCGTTCGTTCCGCCCGATATTCCCCGTTTCATTCCCCGCACGATGCGGGCGCCCGTCCGCATCGAGGGCGCCCGGTTACGCCGCCGCCTCCGACTTGCGCGTCACCGCATCCGGCAACCCGAACACGCTGTCGAACGCCCAGTTGTACGCGAACGTGAAGATCGGGAAGAACACGATCAGCACTGCGTCGTACAGGAACGCCTGCAGCAGCGACACGTCGAGCCACCACGCGATCAGCGGAATCAGGAACGTCACGAGCGCGACCTGAAAACCGATCGCATGCAGCACACGACGCCCGACGGTGCGCGTCGTCGCCGCGCTCCGCCGCTCCCATGCTTCGAACGCGAGGTTGTACAGAAAATTGACGGTGACGCCCGTCGTCGAAATCATCACGCCGAGCAGGCCGCTCGTCGCCGCGCTCGCGCCGCTCAGCATGCCGAGCACCGACGACGCGACGAGGATGCCGAGCACCTCGAACATCACGACGTAGACTATGCGTCTCTTCCACCCTTGCATGACCATCCACCTTCCTCTCGAACAAGGTGGCGAGACTATCAGCGGGTCCGTCGTCCGCAAAAGTCAGGTCCTTTCAATTTTTCTGACAGGAGAGGCCGCACATGCTGACCAGCGACCACATCGACATGCTGCTCACCGTCATCGACAAAGGCTCGTTTTCGGCGGCCGCGCGCGCGCTCGGCCGCACGCCGTCGGCAATCAGCATGGCGATCGCGAATCTCGAGGCCGAACTCGATCTCGTGTTGTTCGACCGCGGCACACGGGAACCGACGCCGACTGCCGCGATGGCCGCGCTGTTGCCCGATGCGCGCTCGATCGCCGAGCAGTTGCAGGTGCTGCGCGCACACGCGCAGCACTTGTCGGAAGGCGTCGAGGACACGCTGCGGCTCGGCGTCGCGGCCGAGATCGACAGCGCGCCCGTCGCCCGCGCGCTGACGGCGGTCGCCGCGAAATATCCGGCGCTCGCGATCAGTGTCGTCACGGCACCGCAGGACGCGATCGTCGACGCGCTGCATCGCGCCGCCATCGATCTCTGTGTGGCGTACTGCGGGCTCGACCTGCATCCGCAGGAGCAGATCCACGCGCTGTGGACCGAGACGCTCATTGCCGTCGCTGCGCCGGCGCATCCGCTGATCGCCGAAGGCGCACATCCGGAAGCGATCGAACGGCTGTCGGGCTTCCGGCAGATCGTGATCGCCGATCCGGAGCGGCCGTTGACCGACGTTCGGCCGTTGATCGGCAACCGCACGTGGAAGGTGACCGACATGACGACCGCGATCGCGCTCGTGAAGGCCGGTCACGGTTGGGCGAACCTGCCCGCGTCGGTGATCGGCGGATACGTCGCCAACGGCGAACTCGCACCGCTCGTGTTCGAGAACATCCGCAACGGCTTACCGCTGCCCGTGTACCTGCGGCGGCCGAAGCACACGGGGCTCGGCAAGGCGGCGAGCGAACTGGTTCGCGCGCTGCGCACTGCATGCGACGGCAGGTAGCCGGTGCGGCGGCG
>NZ_JBQVSQ010000001.1:952672-1526031 GCF_052952715.1 Burkholderia sp. YIM B11467 | reverse complement strand
CCCCCCCACCGCCGGTCAACGCCTGACGGCTAGACCGTTAGTTGCAGTTACTGTGCCGCCGCCGCCGCGCTCTGGATCGAATCGACGAGCGACGCGTTGTCGTAGCGCCGTCCGGCAATCCCCCATCCGCCATCGACGGCATGGACGACATTCACCCAGACTTGCGCGGGCGTCAGCCGCCCGCCCGCGTGGCGCAGCACGATCGCGGTCGCCCGTTCGACGTATTGCTGCTGCTTGTCGGGCGCCGCGAGCGCGACGGCGGGCAGCTTCAGTTCGACGAATGCCGCGGGCTCCGCGCGTCCATGCACGAAGGTCCGGTGCCGCGGCAGCACGTTGAGCGTGCCCACCACGTTCGGCGCCAGGAACGCATTCCCGGTCAATCCTTCGACATCCAGCAGCGCATCGGTCAGCTCGGCAAACACCGGCCCCTCGTCGTCCGGCGTGAAAACCCCTTCGGATACTGTCAGCGTGATCGGCATCGCACTTCCTCCTGGTCAGGTCATCGGAATCGTGACGTGATATAAATATCAGTCACTCTCTATACATTAGACACTGATCGCTCTCTATTCAAGATAAAGAGCGATCACTCTGAAGCGAGCCAGTCATGCGTTATTCCGTCGAGCACAAGCACGAAACCCGCACACGCATCCTCGAGGCGGCGAGCCGCCTGTTCCGTCAGGAGGGATATGGCGGTTCGGGCATCGGTCCGTTGACGAAGGCGGCGGGCGTCACCAATGGCGCGTTCTACGGGCATTTCAAATCGAAGGGCGAAGCGTTCCGCAACGTCGTCCTCGACGGTCTGGAGCAGCTCCGCCAGGGCGTCGCGACGTTCAAGGCCGAGCATGGCGCGCGCTGGCGGCGCCCGTTCGCGGCGTTCTACCTCGGGCCGCGGCGCACCTGCGAACTCGGCGAGAGCTGCGCGCTGCCGAGCCTGTCGCCGGAAGTGATGCGCGCCGACGACGACACGCGCGACGCGTACGAACAGGCATTGCGGCAGATCGTCGACGAAGTGTCGTCCGGTCTGGGCGACCCGCCCGACGACGATCGCGCGATCGCATTCCTCGCGCTGCTTTCGGGCGGCGTCACGCTCGCCCGCGCGGTGCGCGACCCCGTGCTGGCAAAGCGGATTGCCGATGCCGTCGAGCGCTACGCGGTCGTAATCGCGGAACGCACGGACGTGAAACCGGAGCAGTCCGCATAACGGACGGCCAATAAAAAACCCCGATCCGCATCGTCACGGATCGGGGTTTCTCGACTCGCCGCCTGTTACGGCGGCCCGTCGCGAGCCGGTGCGTCAACGCACCGCGACTTCCTGCTTGCCCATCGCCGCGTCGCCGACCGCCGTCGGCGCCGCACCCCATCCACCGCCCAACGCGCGGATCAGGTTGACGGTCGACACGGCCTGCGCGCCGGTCAGCTGGTTCGCCTGCAACTGCGACACCAGCACCGACCGTTCGCTGTCGATCACGTCGAGATACGCGATCTCGCCTTCCTGATACTGCGTACGCGACAGCGTCGCCGCGCGGCGCGATGCATTGACGGCCGCATCCTGCGCGTGGATCTGGTCGTCGAGCAGGCGCAGATCGGCGAGATTGTCCTCGACCTCGCGGAACGCGACGAGCACCTGCTGCCGGTAGTTCGCGACCTGCTCGTCGTACTGCGCGCGCGCCTGCTGCACACCGGCCGCACGGCGCCCGCCGTCGAACAGCGGCAGCGTCAGCGCGGTGCCGGCGAACGGTCCGAGCAGGAACGTGCGGCTCGACCACATGAACAGGCTGCCGAGCGTCGACGCTTCATACCCGAACGCCCCCGTGATATCGAGCTTCGGGAAATACGCCGACTTCGCAAGGCCGATCCGCGCGTTCGCGGCCGCCATCGCGCGCTCGGCCGCCGACACGTCCGGACGGCGTTCGAGCAGCGCGGACGGCAGGCCCGGCGGAATCTTCACGCCGACCGGCACGATCGGCGTTTCCTTGAACGCGAAGTCCGCGGGCGCCTTGCCGAGCAGAATCGCGAGCGCATGCTCGGAGGCCGCGCGCCGGCGCGCGACGCCGACCGCATCGGCCTGCGCGGTGGCCAGCTCGTTCTTCGCCCGCGACACGTCGAGCTCGCTGATGTCGCCTTCGTTGAAGCGGCGCTGCACGAGCTTGAGCGCCTGATCGCGCAGTTCCACCGTGCGGCGGTACAGGTCCTGGTCCGAGTCGAGCTGGCGCAGTTCGAAGTAGTTCTGCGCGACGTCCGCCTGCAGCGCGAGCTGCACCGAGCGGAACAGCGCTTCGCTCTGTGCCTGGTCGGCACGCGACGCCTCGACGTTGCGGCCGACGCGGCCGAACAGGTCGGCCTCGTAGGACACCGTGCCCTGCGCGCGCCACAGCGTCGCGTTGGTCGGGCCGGTGCCCTGCGGCTGGAACTGCGACGCCGCCGACAGCCCTTCACGCGTCGGCCCGAAACCGGCGCCGATCTGCGGGAACCATTGCGAACGCGCCGAACGCGTCGCCGCGCGCGCTTCCTCGACCCGCGCGGCCGCGGCCTTCAGGTTCTGGTTCGCCGCGAGCGCCTGTGTCTCGAGCGAATCGAGCACCGGGTCGCCGAACACCGTCCACCATTCGCCGCGATGCGCGCCGTCCGACGGCTCGGCCGTCTTCCACGTGCCGGCCTGTTCGCCCTGCGCGAGCGTCGGCGCTTCCTTGTACGCGGCGGGCGTCGACGCATCCGGGCGCTTGTAGTCGGGGCCCACCGCGCACGCGGCGAGCAGCGTCGCGAGCAGGGTGCTCGCGGCCGCCACCTTCGCGAAGCGCATCAGGCCATTCGAGTTGTGCATGTTGTTCATCTTTCTATCCTCAAGCATCCGGTGCCGGTACGCCCGGAGGCGTCACGCCATAACCCGCCGAGTCCTTGCCGGCGACGTGGATCTTGCCGCCCGCGAGCGTACGCAGCACGACGTAGAACACCGGCGTCAGCATCAGCCCGAACAGCGTCACGCCGAGCATCCCGAAGAACACCGCGACACCCATCGCATGGCGCATCTCCGAACCCGCCCCCGTCGACGTGACGAGCGGCACGACACCCATGATGAATGCGATCGACGTCATCAGGATCGGGCGCAGCCGCATCCGGCTCGCCTCGATCGCGGCCTGGAGCGGCGTCCTGCCGTCGTGCTCCAGTTCACGCGCGAATTCGACGATCAGGATCGCGTTCTTCGCCGACAGCCCCACCAGCACCATCAAGCCGATCTGCGTGAAGATGTTGTTGTCGCCCTGCGTGAGCCACACGCCCGTCAACGCCGACAGAATGCTCATCGGCACGATCAGGATCACCGCGAGCGGCAGCGTCAGGCTTTCATACAACGCGGCGAGCACCAGGAACACGAGCAGCACGCTGATCGGGAACACGACGATCGCCGCGTTGCCCGCGAGGATCTGCTGGTACGTGAGGTCGGTCCACTCGAACCGCACGCCGCGCGGCAGCGTCTCGTGCGCGATGCGCTCGATCGCGGCCTGCGCCTGACCCGACGAGAAGCCCGGCGCCGGGCCGCCGTTGATGTCGGCCGCCGTGTAGCCGTTGTAGCGCACGACCATTTCAGGACCGAACGTCGGCGTCACCGTGACGAGCGACGACAGCGGCACCATCTCGCCCTTGTCGTTGCGCGTCTTGAGCTGCAGGATGTCGTCCGCACGCTGGCGGAACGGTGCATCGGCCTGCACACGCACCTGGTACACGCGCCCGAAACGGTTGAAGTCGTTCACGTACAGCGAGCCGAGATACACCTGCATCGTGTTGAACACGTCGGTGACGGGCACACCAAGCTGCTTCGCCTTCACGCGATCGAGATCGACGTTGAGCTGCGGCACGTTGATCTGGTAGCTCGTGAACAACGGGCCCAGTTCCGGCGCCTGCTGCGCACGCTTGATGAAGTCGTTGGTCGCATCCGCGAGCCGCGCATAACCGACCGCGCCGCGATCCTCGATCTGCATCTTGAAGCCGCCGAGCGTGCCGAGGCCGAGCACCGGCGGCGGCGGGAACACCGCGACGAACGAATCCTTCATCGCGCTGTACTGCTGGTTCAGCGCACCCGCGATCGCGCCGGCCGACAGCGCCTTGCCGTGCCGTTCCGAGAACGGCTTCAGCGTGACGAACACGATGCCCGCGCTCGAGCTGTTGGTGAAGCCGTTCACCGACAGCCCCGGGAACGCGACCGCGCTCTCGACGCCCGGCTGCTTCAACGCAATCGAACCCATGTCGCGGATCACCTTCTCGGTGCGGTCGAGCGACGCGCCGTTCGGCAGCTGCGCGAACGCGATCAGGTATTCCTTGTCCTGCGCGGGCACGAAGCCGCCCGGCACGACCTTCGACACCAGCACGGTCGCGCCGACCAGCACGAGGTACACGCCCAGCATCACAGTCTTGCGCGACAGCACGCCGCGCACGCCGCGGCCATAGTTCTCCGCGCCGCGATGGAACACCTTGTTGAAGCCACGGAAGAAGCCGCCGAGCACGCGGTTCATCACGCGCGTGAGCCAGTCTTCCTTCTCGCCGTGCCCCTTCAGCAGGATCGCGGACAGCGCCGGCGACAGCGTCAGCGAGTTGAACGCCGAGATCACCGTCGAAATCGCGATGGTCATCGCGAACTGCTTGTAGAACTGGCCGGTCAGGCCCGACATGAACGCGAGCGGCACGAACACGGCGACGAGCGTCAGCGCGATCGCGATGATCGGCCCGCTCACTTCCTGCATCGCCTTGTAGGTCGCCTGCCGCGCGTTCATCCCGCTTTCGATGTTGCGCTCGACGTTCTCGACGACGACGATCGCATCGTCGACCACGATCCCGATCGCCAGCACCATCCCGAACAATGACAACGCGTTGATCGAATACCCGAACGCGAGCAGCAGCGAGAACGTGCCGATGATCGACACCGGCACCGCGATCAGCGGAATCAGCGATGCGCGCCAGGTCTGCAGGAACACGATCACGACGATCACGACCAGCGCGATCGCTTCGAGCAGCGTGTGCACGACGGCCTTGATCGACGAACGCACGAACTGCGTCGGGTCATAGACGATCTTGTAGTCGATGCCCGCCGGCATGTCCTGCTTCAGCTCGGCCATCGTCTTGCGCACTTCGTCCGAGATCTGCAGCGAGTTCGCGCCCGGCGACTGGTTGATCGCCATCGCGACAGCCGGCTTGTTGTCGAGCAGCGAGCGCAGCCCGTATTCGGACGCGTCGAGCTGGATCCGCGCGATGTCGCGCAGGCGCGTGACGCCGCCGTCCGGCGTCGTCTTCACGACGATGTCGCCGAACTCGTCTTCCGTCTGCAACCGGCCGCGCGCGTTCACCGACAACTGCAACGGCGTGCCGGGCAGCGACGGCGACGCGCCGATCACGCCGGCCGCGACCTGCACGTTCTGCTCGCGAATGGCCTGCACGACGTCCTCGGCCGACAGCCCGCGCTGCGCGACCTTCTGCGGATCGAGCC
The DNA here is from genome assembly GCF_052952715.1 of Burkholderia sp. YIM B11467. Lineage (NCBI taxonomy): Bacteria > Pseudomonadati > Pseudomonadota > Betaproteobacteria > Burkholderiales > Burkholderiaceae > Burkholderia > Burkholderia sp. YIM B11467. The sequence continues at coordinate 1,520,558 of NZ_JBQVSQ010000001.1, read as the reverse complement.
ACACGCGCATCGCGTAGTCGCCCGAACCCCACAGCTGCACCTGGCCGACGCCCTGGATCCGCGACAGGCGATCCTTCACGTTGATCAGCGCGTAGTTGCGCAGATAGGTCATGTCGTACCGGTTGTCCGGCGAGATCAGGTGGACCACCATCGTCAGCGTCGGCGAGCTCTTCACCGTGGTGATGCCGAGCCGCTGCACGTCTTCCGGCAAACGCGGCAGCGCCTGGTTCACACGGTTCTGCACGAGCTGCGTGGCCTTGTCCGGATCGGTGCCGAGCTTGAACGTGACGGTGATCGTCATGTTGCCGTCGCTGTTTGCCTGCGACTGCATGTAGAGCATGTCCTCGACGCCGTTGATCTGCTCTTCAAGCGGCGACGCGACCGTCTCGGCGATCACTTTCGGGTTCGCGCCCGGGTACTGCGCCTTCACGATCACGGACGGCGGCACGACTTCCGGATACTCCGAAATCGGCAGCAGGAACATCGCGATCACCCCGCCCAGCAGGATGATCACCGATAGGACTCCTGCAAAGATCGGCCGGTCGATAAAGAATTTTGAAATGTTCATGTGTGGCTCTGTCTGGTTGAACGCGGAATCGAAGCGGCGGGCCGCTTACGAATCCGCCTTCGCCGGTGCGGCCGGCTTCGCGTTGTCCGCCAGCGGCGCGGACGGCGCATCGCCTCCCGTCATCGGGACCATGTGCGGCTTCACCTGTTCGCCGGGGCGCACGCGCTGCGTGCCGTTCACGACGACGCGATCGCCGGCGGAAAGCCCGCTCACGATCACGCGCCGGTTGCCGTGCTGCATCCCCTGCTGCACTTCGCGGTACGACACGCGACCCTGCTGGTCGACGACGAACACGAACTTCTTGTCCTGGTCGGTGTTGATCGCCGCGTCGTCCACGAGCAGTGCCTGGTGCGGCGCGCTGCCGCCCACCTTCACGCGGGCGTAGAGGCCCGGGACGAGCGCGCCGTCCGCGTTGTCGAAGCGCGCACGCACGCGGATCGTGCCGGACGACGTGTCGAGCCGGTTGTCGACCGAATCGATCACGCCACTGCGCGAGTAGCCGGTTTCGTTCGCGAGGCCGAGTTCGACCGGGACCTTGCGGCCGTCACGCGCGCCGTTGATGTATTGCAGGTAGGTCTGCTCGTCCGCGTCGAACGACGCGTAGATCGGCGACACCGACACCAGCGTCGTCAGCGGCGCGGCCGACGCGCCGGCCGACACGACGTTGCCGACCGTGATCTCCGCGCGCGACACACGGCCCGACACCGGCGCGGTGATCCGCGTATAGCCGAGGTTGATCCGCGCCGTTTCCAGCGCGGCATCGCCCGCCTTCACGTTCGCCGCCGCCTCGCGGGCCGCGTTCTGCTTCTCGTCGTAATCGCGCTTCGCGATCGCGTTGTCGCCGATCAGCCGCTGCGCGCGCTGCCAGTCGGTCTGCGCGTAGCCGTTGCGCGCCTGGGCCGCCGCGAGCTGCGCAGCCGCGCGGTCGACTTCGGCCTGGTACGGGCGCGGGTCGATCACGAACAGCACGTCGCCCTTCTTCACGAGCGCGCCGTCCTTGAAATTCACCGCGACGATCGTGCCCGACACCTGCGGGCGGACGTCGACTTTCTCGATCGCTTCGAGGCGGCCCGAATAACTCTGCCAGTCGGTCACGGTCTGCGGCACGATGGTCGCGACGTCGACTTCGGGCAGCGGCGCCGCCGCTTTTTCGGGCGCGTTCGCGTTCACGCGCATCGCGCCGAACGTTCCGAGGCCGACGACGGCGAGCGTCACGATCGCGGCGGTCGCGATTCGGGAGCGGGAGGTGCGTAGGATGGCCATGTGGATCTCCAGTAAGCGTGGATTGGTTTGGTTATTCGGAACGGTTCGGCTGGCGCGCCTGGAAGCGGCACTGGAAGAAGCGCACGGCTTCCTCGAAGGCGGCTTCGTGCGTCGCGAGCGCGGCGTGCGTGATGTCCGGGTAGCGGATCACCTGCGTGAGCACGCCCGACGAGATCAGGCAGCCCGCATATTTCTCCGCTTCGACGTGCAATACGTCGTTCTGCGCGGTGACGACGAGCGTCGGCGGCAGCCCCGCGAGGCGCACCGATTCGAGCGGCGCCGCGTACGGGTGCATGCGTTGCGCCGCCTGCGGCAGATACGCGCGATAACAGGCCGCGCATTCGCGCGCGGTGATGTCGGAGGCAAGACGATCGGCGTCGCCGATGCGCGTCATGCTCGGGTCGAGCATCGGCCCGAACAGCGCCTGCGCGGCGATCGACACTTCGCCGCGGTCGCGTGCGATGAACGCGAGGCAGTTCGCGAGCTGGCCGCCCGCGTCGTGGCCCGCGACGCCAATCTTCTTCGGATTGCCGCCGAACGCACGGGCACGCGTCGCGGCCCACACGGCGGCGCGATACGCATCCTCCGGCGCGGCCGGAAAAGGAAAGGCCGGCGCGAGCGAATAGTCGACCGACACTACGAGAGCTGGTAAGCGTTCTGCTAAAAAGCGCGCGGCGAAATCGGCGTCTTCGAGCGAACCGCGCACGAAGCCGCCGCCGTGGAAGTAAAGCACTACCGGCAATCCGGTCTTGTCCGGGCGGCGGTAGAGGCGCAGCACGATGTCCTGCGCGTAGCCGGGAATTTCCACTTCGGCCACGGTCAACGCCGCGCCAGCCATGGCTTGCACGGGCAACGCGGCTTTCAGGAATTTGCTGAATTCAGAAGCGTCCATGACGATGCAGCATCCATTTCGAGATGGAACGAATTCTGGGTCCGGCAGACATTGGGATAAATGCCTATAATCCGGCAACACAATTCAACGACCCCGAACAATCCGAGGCTGCGTTCACCCACGAGGTAGCGCAGCCTTCTTGTTCCGGCGGCAAATTAGATTGCGGAGGTTGTGATGGACCGGCTTCAGGCCATGCAGGTGTTTACTCGCGTCGTCGATACAAGCAGCTTCACCAAGGCAGCAGAAACGCTCAGCTTGCCGCGGGCGTCCGTCACGACGATCATCCAGAATCTCGAAGCATTCCTCGGCGTGCGGCTGATGCACCGGACCACGCGCCGGCTGTCGCTCACGCCGGACGGCGCCGCGTACTACGAAAGATGCGTGCGGATCCTCGCGGACGTCGAGGAAACCGAAGCGAGCTTCCAGGCGAACAACCGGAAGCCGCACGGAAAGTTGCGTATCGACATGCCCGGCTCGATCGGACGGCTGCTCGTGATTCCGTCGCTGTGCGAATTTCATACGCGCTACCCCGACATCGACCTGCAGCTCGGCCTGTCCGATCGGCCGGTCGACCTGCTGCAGGAAGGCGTCGATTGCGTGATCCGCGTCGGCGCGCTGCAGGACTCGTCGCTCGTCGCGCGCCGGGTCGGCCTGTTCGAAGGCGTGACGGTCGCCGCGCCCGACTACCTCGAGCGCTTCGGCGAGCCGCAGACGATCGACGACCTGAGCCAGCACAAGGCCGTCAACTATTTCTCGAGCCGCACCGGCCGCACGATCGACTGGACCTTCCTGAGCGAAGGCAAGGAAATCGAGGTCAAGATGGACAGCATCGTGTCGGTGAACGACGCGGATGCGTACGTGACCTGCGGGGTCGAAGGCTTCGGGCTGATCCAGCCGCCGCTTTTCATGGTGCTGCCGCACTTGCGCGAAGGCCGGCTCAAGGAAGTCCTGCCCGGCGTCAAGCCGCTGCCGATGCCGATCTCGGTCGTGTATCCGCACAGCCGCCATCTGTCGCCGAAAGTGCGCGTGTTCGTCGACTGGGTCGCCGAAGTGTTCGACCGCTGCCCGCTGCTGAGCGGCAAGGGCAGCCTCGACGCGACGTGCAGCAAGCGCACGTTCGAGGAAGCCGAACGCGCGCCGGCGCTCGACACGCCGGTCATCAACGAGTGGGTCGCGTAATCGTCTGAACCAACACGCGCGGGCTGCGCAGCCCGCGCGTTGTCCCGCCTTCGTGCCGCGTGCCTGCGCGGCGCACCCGATCCTTCCCGAATCCGCAGCAAACCTTTGTGCCGAACGCGGCAATCGCCCGCGTGCGCCGTTGCGTGACGTTGCGCGTGGTCGTCGCACCCGCGTGAGGCCCGCGCCACGGGGCTGCCGGCGCCTTCCGCATAACCCTGCCGGCCATACGGATGACGATTGTTCCACTGACACGACAATTCAATTCGCGTCTGCCGCATTTATCGCGACGGAACAGATACCTAGAGTAAACCCTGTCGCGCACCTCGTTGCGCATCGAACAGATCCCGCTGAATGGGACCGGAGTAAGCGCCAAGGCGCCAACTCCGACAGACAGGAGTTACGTCATGAACCGCCGCCACCTTCTCTCCGCCCTGGCCCTCGCACTCGCCGTATCCGCACCGGCCTTCGCCGATTCGGGCACCCCGCATGCCGGCGACTACGGCAACACGTCGTGGTACTCGCAGCACTACGGCCCGCGCACCCGCGCCGAGGTCAGCGCGGAAGTCGAACAGGCTCGCCGCGACGGCACGCTCGCGTACCTGCGCAAGGCGAATTCGTATCCGCAAGGGCTCGAGTTCGCACAAGGCCCGTATCGCCCGATGCAGGAAAGCAACCAGCTCGCCGGCGGAGGCCGGTAAACGCGCAACGCCGCGCAGCGGATTGCCCGTGCGCGGCGTCGCGACACACCCATCGACGACTCGTTGAGTCAGTTAGTTGCAGGAGCACATGATGAACGACCCACTTCCTTCGTCGCTCGATCACTGGGACGACACCACACCCGTGTGGACGCCGTTCCGTTCGGCCCCGCACTCGCATTGAGCGCCGGCTGAGTCATCCGTCCGGCCATTACCTGCGCGGCACGCCGTCGCGCCACTCGCCCCAGTGCGTCACGATGTCCTGCACGAGCGGATTGCCCGCGCGGTACAGGTTTTCGGTCGCCGGGGTACGGCGCGCCGGCCACTGCGGCGCATTTGTGCCGCAGTTACAGCGACCGCTATTGCGACACGATTGGTGACATTACCTAAGGTCGATCCAACGACCAAGTCGCGTCAATGCCCGACACATCGATTGACACGGGCTGATTAGTCTGCCGGGGCGCGCTTACCGCCATACTCGTGGTCTATCGGCCGCATATCCCAAGTCCAAGCGGTCTCAATCCAGATCATCACGTCGGCCGGGCCAGCGAAAGAACACCTGTTCGCCGCAAGAAACCGCAGCCTTTCCTGCCTGCCATTCACACTTACCAATACTCATTCGTTCGGTTAGCCGCAATTTTGTGGATCATCGATCTAGTTCGGGCACTTAGCATCAGCACTCCAAATGATATCCATATGGAGAGCGCCCATGACAACGTCGTCACAGCCCAGTGTATCGCTCGACGGACCGCCAATCTGTCCGAACATGACGGATTCGGCGTTCAGGAAACGGATACTTGAATTGCGGGACGAAGCAGTCGAGATCACACTGCGACGGCGCATGGAACTGACGCGATGGAATCCGGCCACGGAAGCGCGAGTCATCGAGTGGTTCGGCTCGGCAAATATCGATACAAGACGCAGACTAACTTCGGGGCTCGATGCCCTGGCCAGGGTGATGGCTAATCTCGGCCCAAGAAACTTCGTCCGCATCGGTTCCGATGCCGACCGCGCAACAGGATGTCTGCCAAACACGAAACATCTCGACGCCATGGTCGCACATGTCTGTCGCCCCGACACCGCGACTCATACTATCGCGATCAATCTCCCGTTTTGCTCGCTACCCGAGCGATCAGCCGGAAACCTTTCCTCGCAGCAGCTGACCATCGTTCACGAGTGCGCCCATTTTGCTGACACTTTCGACGCGGGCGACCATCCAGCGGCATACGGTCGCTGGGCCTGCGCCCAGTTCGCGAAACGCTACCCGGGCATCGCGATCGGCAATGCAGACAACATCGCCTGGTTCATTCTGGCGCGTTGAATCGGAGCAACCCATGCGACATGCCCTCCCTGTCATACTCGGCGCCCTCCTGTCGCTCCCGATACAGGCCAATGCGTGCAAGATCCTGCTGACCGACAGCATGGAACTGCCGCTGAATTCGACCGAGATCGCCAACAGCGACCGACTCGCCGTCGTCAGACACTACCTGACCGCCAGGGAATGGACGCGCGAAGGGGCGGCGGCCTCGATCGACGCGACGGCTTACGATTGGGAAAACCGACCTAATCAACTCGCGCAGCAACGCGGTGCGCAGATGAAATCGTTTCTCGTGCAACTCGGGATGTCGCCCGACGACATCTACGTCGACGAGCGAATCGTGTCGCGCAGGAACGGCAAGCTCGATCCCGATGACAGAAAGCAGCTGTGGGTCCAGTTCGCTCCGAAATGCCCGCCTGCAGGGTGTCAGAGTCTCTGCAATTCGGCGGGTACGCCCGGTGTCGCCAGTTATGCCCTGACGCCCGAGACACCAGGGCCCCGGCCCGACTCGATCCGCTTTTCGTGCGGCGACAGCCGGGAGCCCACATCGGCGCGTTTTGTGACAACGGAACGCTGGACCGCACGCACACGCAATCAGACCTTGCTTTTACGAAATCAAGACCACAAGCCGTTGATGCACACCTGCTACCGGATCAGCACCAGTGCAACGCAATATATCGGCATGACGGACGAGCACGGTGAGACTGCGACCATGCAACTATTGGGGCCCGAATACACGCGCATCGAACTCATGCTCGCGCAACCCGGGCCGTGATCCTCTGCAGTCGGCCCCGCGAGCCCCAATCCGGTTGCTCCAGGCGATATTGACTCGCCCGGAGCTCGGCTACGCGTGAATGATCGAGTGACTCCAACGCGTCGCTAGACTCACTCACCTGCGCGGCACGCCGTCGCGCCATTCGCCCCAGTGCGTCACGATGTCCTGCACCAGCGGATTGCCCGCCCGGTACAGGTTTTCGGTCGCCGGGGCGAAGCCGCCCTGGTCCGCGTAGTTCAGCAGGTTGTCGGCGCTCGTCTGCCCCGCATACGGCCGGTCGAAATCGGACCCGGTGCGCAGCACCGCGACGCGCGACAGGTCGACCCGCTTCACGCTCGCCGCGCGCTTGAGCGCCTCATACGTCGCGTTATCTTCCTGCGCGGTCATGCAGTAGGTGCCCTTGCCGTCGGTCAGGATCTTGGTCCACTGGCGCGCGCGCTCGCCGATCAACGTGCCGGAGAACCACGTGTTGCCCGACGACGTGTCGCACTGGATCACCGTCGGCGGCCGGTTCGCCGGCGCATACGTGAACTTCGCGCGCGCGGCCTGCGCCTGCGCGCTGTCGGCGAGCACGACGTTGCGCGACAGCGCGTACGCGGCGTCGGTCAGTTGCGGGTTGAGCTGGAACACTTCGGTGCGGTAGTCAAGCGGCGGCTTGTCGTTCGGGCTCTTCGTGTTGATGCCGAGATAGCCCGTATTCCAGCCGGCCGGAATCTCGCGTGCATCGAGTTCCCACTGCAGACTGAAATCGACGAGGTACTTCGACCACGCGGCCGACCCGACCGTGCCTTGCGCGGGGTCGACGCCCGCGATGCCTGAGACCAGGAAATACGTGCGGCGCAGATCGAAGCGCTGCGAGAACGTGAGCGCCATGATCGTCGCGGTCGCGTTCGCGTAGCCCATGCCGGTCGTCACGACGCACACGTCCTGCTTGTTGCAGTGAACGGCCGGATAGTCGGGCGACAGGCCGGGCACGGTGATGTCGCGCCACGGGCCGAGCCGGTCGAGCCAGGCCTGGCCCTCCGGACCGAACATCGTGATGATCATGACCTTGACTGGGCGGCCCTGTGCACCGGTCTCGGCGAATGCATTGTTGCCTGCGTTGTTGCCCTGGTTGTCCTGCGCGATCGACGGCGCGGTCGCACAGGCCGCAAGCGAGAATGCGGCGGCGGAAAGAATGGAGCGAGTCAGCATCGGCGTTCCTTGTTTCGATGATGTTGGGTGAGAACGGCTCTCGGAGACTGCGCGAGGGAGTATAGAACGGGCATGCGCAATGCGGAACCCGGCTACGAAACGGCTGCCGGTGTTTCGTGCGACGGCGCGCGTGTTGCGTAACGCGGTGAGTCGCCGCGGATTCACACCATCGCGCCATCGCGCTGCATGACAACCATCAGGAATGCTATCCGGTTGGCAGGAACGAACGCCCGCCGACAGGCCGCCGATCGTCACACCCTTCCGCACCGGCCAACTGCCGATCCACTACACGCGCGCGAGCCCCGCCACCCCATAACCGAGCACGACCAGCGCGGCGACCACATGACTCGCCGCGAGCCACCCCGGCGACTTCACGACGCGCCCGATCGCACTGCCGCCGAACGCGAACACGAGCTGCCCCGTGAGGCTGCCGGCAAACACGCACGCGGCGCCCAGCAGCCAGTGCCGATGCGCGCCGGCGGCAGCCGTCGCGTAGCCATAGAACAGCAGGATGGTCAGCGGGTTCGCGAGCGTGACGAAGAACATCGACGTGAACGGGCGATTGCCCGGCGGCGGCGCTGCGCCATCGAGCGTGCGGCGCCGATCCCGCAGCGCCTGCCACAGCATCCGTGCGCCCATGGCGAGCAACACGAGCGCGCCGACGACGCGGAACAAAGACAGGTGCGACGCGAGCGTGCTCGCGAGCATCGCGCCGATCGTGAATGCGACGACCGCATAACAACCGTCGGCAGCGGCGACGCCCGCCGCCGCGCGCACGCCGGTGGCAGTGCCGGCGCGCATGCCGTAGTTCGCGATCATCAGTGCGACGGGCCCGACCGACAGCGCGATCATCAGCCCGAACAGGAAGTCGTTCATCGGTCGTCGATGCGTTCGAGGGAACGCATCGATTCTAGCGACCGCAAAAATAATCCCGTGCGGAAATTCCGCGTCAGGCGACGTCGACGCGCGCGGGCCCGTCCACCATCTCGCCGATCACGGCCGCACGATCGAAGCCGTCGGCGCGGAAGCACGCGAGGACTTCGTCGACCGCTTCCGGCGCACACGCGACCAGCAGGCCGCCCGACGTCTGCGGATCGGTCAGCAGCGCCTGCGCGACAGGCGGCAGCCCGTCGGCCAGCCGCACATCGGTGCCGTACGCGGCCCAGTTGCGACCCGACGCGCCGGTGAACACGCCGTCGGCGACGAACGCCTCGACGCCCGCGAGCCACGGCAGCGACGCATAGTGCACGCGCGCGGTGAGATGCGCGCCGCGCGCCAGTTCGAGCGTATGGCCGAGCAGCCCGAAGCCCGTGACGTCGGTCAGCGCGTGCACGCCCGGCAACGCGGCGAGCGCGGTGCCCGGCCGGTTCAGTTTGGTGGTCGTCGCGATCATCTGCGCGTAACCCGCGGCGTCGAGCTGGCTCTTTTTCAGCGCGGCCGACAGCACGCCGACGCCGAGCGGCTTGCCGAGCACGAGCACGTCGCCCGCGCGCGCGGCCGCGTTGCGCTTCACGCGCGACGGATGCACGACGCCGATCGCGGCGAGCCCGTAGATCGGCTCGACCGAATCGATCGAATGGCCGCCCGCGACCGGAATGCCGGCGTCCGCGCACACCGCTTCGCCGCCGCGCAGCACGGCCGCGATCGTCTCGTGCGGCAGCACGTTGATCGGCATGCCGACCAGCGCGAGCGCGAGGATCGGCTTGCCGCCCATCGCATAGACGTCGGACAGCGCGTTGGTCGCCGCGATACGGCCGAAGTCGAACGGATCGTCGACGATCGGCATGAAGAAGTCGGTCGTCGCGACGATCGCCTGCTCGTCGTTGAGCCGGTAGACGGCCGCATCGTCGGACGTCTCGGTACCGACCAGCAGATCAGGGAACAGCGCGGGCGGCGTCGCGCGCTTCAGCAGCTCGGACAGCACGCCCGGCGCGATCTTGCAGCCGCAGCCGCCCCCGTGCGACAGGCTCGTGAGGCGCGGAACGGCAGGCTGGGCTTGGGTGGCATCGGTCATCGTCGGCATCCGGTGAATAACAACGTTCCATTATCGACAATTCCGCGCGAACGCGCCCGATACCCACATAATTGACGCCGCCTGCCTCTCCCGCCCTGCCTACACCTTCGTTCATGGATCACCTGTTCATCGGCCTCGTGCTGTGCTCCGCGCTGCTGCACGCCATCTGGAATGCGTTCCTCCACGTCAGCGAAGACCGGCTCGTCCAGCTCGGCACGATGTCGCTGCCGTATCTCGCGTTCGGCATCGCCGGTGCCGCGCTGCTGCCCGCGCCGGCGCCCGCCGCGTGGCCGTACATCGCGGCATCGGCCGCGCTCGAGGTCGCGTACTGCTTTACGCTCGCGCGCGCTTACCGCAACGGCGAGTTCGGGCAGATCTATCCGATCGCGCGCGGAATCTCGCCGCTGCTCGTGTCGGTGCTCGCGTTCGCGATACTGCACGAGCAGCCGACGCCGTTCGGCTTCGCGGGCATCGCGCTCGTGTCGTTCGGCATCATGTCGCTCGCGCTGCGCCGCGGCTTCAGGTTCTCGGGGGAAGGCGTGCCGTATGCGCTGCTCACGGGCGTGTTCATCGCCGCGTACTCGATCTGCGACGGGATCGGCTCGCGCGTGTCCGGCAGCGCGCTCGGCTACATCGCGTGGGTGTACCTGCTGTGGAGCGTGCCGCAGCTCGTGCTCGTCTGCGCGATGCGCGGCGGCCCGCGCGCGGTGCTCGGCTCGCGCACGGCACTGCGGCAAGGCGCGATCGCCGGCACGATCTCGCTCGCCGCATACGGGATCGTGATCCTCGCGTACCGGCACCTGCCGGTCGCGACCGTGTCGGCGCTGCGCGAAACGAGCTCGATCTTCGCGGTCGCGATCGGCTGGTTCGTGATGCGTGAGCGACCCGGCGCGCAGCGGCTCGCCGCGTGCGCGCTGGTGGTCGCGGGCGCGGCGCTGATCCGGCTGTAAGCCGCACGCGCGCCCGCGGCGTGCCGCGTCAGAACTTGTGGCGGATGCCCGTCACCGCGACGATCTGCGTACGCGTGCTCGACGGATTCGAGATCCCTTCGATCGCGGCCACCGTGTTCGACGACGCGCGCTGGTAGAACGCATTCACGTAGATATCGGTGCGCTTCGACAGGAAATACTGCGCGCCGACGCTCGTCTGCAGGTAGTGCGAACTCGGCTTCGGCCCCTGCGATGCGAGCACCTGCGTGTAGGTTTCGCCGAGCGCGAACTGCAGCGCGGGCGTCATCAGGTAGCGCACGCTGCCCTCGTAGTTGTTGAAGCGCAGCGCGCCGCCCGTCTGCAGGTTGAACAGCGAGCTGGTGTACAGCAGCCCGAACGTCGCGGCGCCCCATGCATACGCGCCGCCCGCGCCCCAGATCTGCTGGCGCGTCACGCCCTTGATGAACGTGTAGTAGTTGTCGGACGCCGCCGCGCCGGTGGTGTCGAGCGCCGGATGATCGACGCGCACATACGCCGCGCCGAGTTGCAGCGGCCCGTTCTCGTAGCTCGCGCCGAGGCTCCACACACGGTTTTCCGCGAACGACGTCGAATTCGAGAAGCCGTACAGGCCGACCGCGCGCAGCCCGTACCACGTGGGCGTCTGGTACTGCACCGAGTTGTTGGTGCGGAACGTGTTGTTCAGGTCGTCGGTGTCGAACGGATGCAGCGCGTACTGCGTGAGCGCGGTGGTCGCGCCGATCTGCAGCGGCTCCAGCACTTCCTGCGCCGCGTTGTACTGGCGGCCCATCGTCAGCGTGCCCCAGCGGTCGTTTTCCAGCCCGACGTACGCGCGGCGCCCGAAGATCCGGCCGCCCTGGCTCGCGGCACCGCTCTCGATGTTGAAGCCGTTCTCGAGCCGGAACACCGCGCGCGTGCCGCCGCCGAGTTCTTCCTTGCCGAGCAGCCCCCAGCGCGTGCCCTGCTCGTTGCCGCCGGTCGCCTGCCACGCGGCATGCCCGTTCTGGTTGTTCGTGTACGTGATCCCCGAATCGACGACGCCATACAGCGTCACGCTCGACTGCGCCTGCGCGTGCGTCGCACCCGCCGCGATTGCAACGCCTGCCAGCGCGACCGCCATCTCTTTCCGCTTCATCTCCGACCCCTTTTGTCGATTGAATATGGGGAGCGATTTATTTCGCCCGCAACGTGTTTTATTGAATAAAACATCGTCTTATTCATTGTCGAATTCGGCGATTTGAAGCGTCAAGCCATGCCAAAAATCGCACGAGGGAGTCGAAACGGCCTTGCTCGCAGTGCGTTTCGAAGAATGAAACAAACCCAATAACGGCGGGCATTACGAGCCGATCACAACGCGTAATGCCCGCGTCGAAAAAAGCCCTTGACCGCAATTTTCTGCCGTTGTGAAATATTGATACGCTGTTTTAATGATTAAAACGAACGAGCAAAACGCTTCGAGACACTAGGTAAAGAACCTGATCCCCATGCTGACGTTTAATTGCAACAACGCGACCGACGGCGAATCGCCCGCGTATTTCGTCGCAGCGCCGACGGCGCCCGCGCTGCCGATCGTCGTCGATTCGCCGCACAGCGGCATCGCGTATCCGCCCGACTTCGCCACCGTCGCGCCGGACGACGCGATCCGCACCACGTGGGATGCGTACATCGACGAACTGTGGGCCGGCGCCCCCGCGCACGGCGGCACGCTGCTCGGCGCGACGTTTCCGCGTGCGTACATCGATCCGAACCGCGCGGAAACCGACATCGACGCAACGCTGCTCGCCGAGCCGTGGCCCGAGCCGCTTTCGCCGCAGCCGTACACGCAGCGCGGGATGGGGCTGATCCGGCGCGACGCGCTGCCCGGCGTGCCGCTGTACGACCGCAAGCTGTCGCTCGCCGAAGTGCATCACCGGATCGACGCGTACTACCGGCCGTACCGCCGCGCGCTCGCCGGCATCGCCGAGCCGCTGCATGCCGCGCATCGCGCGCTGTGGCACATCGACTGCCATTCGATGAAATCACGCGGCAATGCGATGAACGTCGACGCGGGCGCGTTGCGGCCGGACGTCGTCGTCAGCGACCGGCGCGGCACGACCGCCGACCCCGCCTTCACCGCGTGGACCGCGCAGTGGTTCGCCGACGCCGGCTACCGCGTGCAGATCAACGACCCGTACCAGGGCGGCGACCTGCTGACCGCGCTCGCCGATCCGGCACGGCAGCGCCACAGCATCCAGATCGAATTCAACCGCGCGCTCTACATGGACGAAGCCGCGTTCGCGAAACACGCGGGCTTCGTCGCGCTGAAGCGCTCGGTCGATGCGTATCTCGACGCGCTCGCCGATTACGTCCGCGCGCGTGTCGCCGCACCGGGAGATGCCGCATGACGACCTACATCGTCGACGCCGTCGACAGCGCGCTGAAGCTGCTGACCTACGTGGCCGAGCATCCGCACCTCGGCGTGACCGAACTCGCGTCGCAACTCGGCATCAACAAGTCGCGCACCTACCGGATGCTGTGCACGCTCGAACTGCACCGCTTCGTCGTGCAGGACCCGCGCACGTCCACCTATGCGCTCGGCCCGCAGGCGTTCGTGATCGGCGTGGCCGCATCGCAGCAGAACGCGCTGGTGCGCGCCGCGCACCGGCACATGCTCGCGCTCAACCAGGCGATCAACGAAACCGTCGTGCTGCGCGTGCGCGAAGGGCTCGAATCGGTATGCGTCGCGCGCTGCGAAACGACGCATGCGGTGCGCACCGTCGGCTCGGTCGGCAACCGCCGGCCGATCAATTTCGGCGCGTCGGGCAAGGTGCTGCTCGCGTTCGCGCCCGATGCGGTGCGCGACGAGTATTTCGTGCAACTGCGCAGGACCGGGCAGGCCGACGATCAGCCGAAACTCGCCGGCGAACTCGACGCGGTCGCACGCAAGGGCTATGCGGTCAGCAGCGGCGAAGTGACACCCGGCGCGGTGGGGATCGCGGTGCCGGTGCGCGACCTGACGGGTGCGACGGTCGCGTCGGTCAGCGTGACGGGCCCCGAGGTGCGCGTGAGCCACGCCGACATTCCCGACTATCTCGAACGCCTGCAGGCGTGCAGCCACGCCATTTCCGCCGAACTCGGCTACGTCCCGGCGCGCGCCGCGCTGCAACCGGCCTGACGGCCCGCTCCTTCTTCGACGAGGATCCGATGTCCGCCTCTTCCCCGAACCCGGCCGGCGCGCACGGCGCCGACACCCCCGCGCTCACGGCCGACGATCCAACGGCGGGCGCCGGCCACGCGCCGCATCCGCACGGCAAGATGCTGCACCCGGTCGTGATGATGCTGTGGGTGCTGGCCGCCGCGATCGCGCTCACGTGGATCGTCGACTCCGGCCACTTCGCGCGCAACGGCCGGCTCGTCGTGCCGGGCACCTACCAGGTGGTGCCGAAGACGACCGCGCTCGCGACGCTCGTCGCGCCGGCCGTCAGCCACAGCACGCCCGCGCATGCATTGCCGGCGAGCCTCGTGTCCGCGTTCGTCGCGGTGCCGGAAGGCCTGCTGAAGAACGCGCCGCTGATCGTGATGGTGATGTTCGTCGGCGGGATGTTCGGCGTGATGCGCCGTACGGGCGTCGTCGATGCCGGCATCGACCGGCTGCTGCAGCTCACCGGCAACAACGCGTACCTGCTGACGCCGATGCTGATGATCCTGATCGGGCTCGGCAGCACGCTGCTCGGCTTCATCTCCGAATACCTCGTGATCATCCCGATGGTCGTCGTGATCGCGCGGCGCCTCGGGCTGTCCGACCTGTTCGCGGTCGCGCTCGTCGCGATCGCCGCGAAGATCGGTTATATCGCGTCGGTCACGAACCCGCTCGCGCTCGCCGTCGCGCAGCCGCTCGTCGGCGTGCCGCTGTTCAGCGGCGTCGCGCTGCGCGCGGCCGTATTCGTCGTATTCCTGACGATCGGCATCCTGTACCTGCTGCGCTACGTGCGCAACACCGGCTACCGGGCGGGGCAAACCGCGTCGGGCACCGCCGCGCATGCAACCGCGAAGCTGTCACTGCGCCACAAGGCCACGCTGGTCGTATTTGCCGCGGCCGTTGCGATGCTGATCTACGGCACGCGCGAACTGAAATGGGGCAACGTCGAACTCGCGGCGTTCTATGCGGCCGTGAGCATCGCGACGGCCGTGATCGGCCGGCTCGATTCGCGCAGCGCGGCCGACGCGTTCGTCGACGGGATGAAGAACATGATGCTCGCCGCGCTGCTGATGGGGCTCGCCGCGTCGGTCGAGCTGCTGCTGCAGAACAGCCTCGTGCTCGACACGCTGATCCATTTCTTCACGCGGCTCGCGGACGGGCAATCGCCGGTGTGGGTCGCGAACGGGCTGATGGGCGTGCAGATGGTGCTCGACGTGTTCATCCCGTCGGTGTCGGGCAAGGCCGCGGTCAGCATGCCGATCATCGGGCCGATCGCGCAGCTTTCCGGCGTGAGCGGCCAGACGTCGGTGCTCGCGTTCGTGCTCGGCGGCGGACTGACGAACCTCGTCACGCCGACGTCCGGGATGCTGCTCGCGTACCTCGCAACCGCGCGCGTCGACTTCGGCGCGTGGATCCGCTTCGTGCTGCCGCTGTTCCTGACGCTGCTCGCGCTGTCGTGCGTCGTGCTGACGTTCGCGGTGTGGATCGGGTATTGAGCGCCGGGGCGGTTACCGGCGCCCGCCGCCGTCACGCGACGGCGGCCAGCTTGCCGAACGCCCGCTCGTCGATCGCCTCGGCGAGCGTCGCGAACGCCGTCGCGATCTCGTCCTCCGGCACGCACGCATAACCGAGCAGCAACCCGGGCGCCGCGCGCTCGCGATCCGCGTAATAACCGGACAGCGGCCGCACGACGATATTGCGTTCGAGCGCGGCCTGCGCCACCGCGCGATCGTCGACGCCGGCCGGCAATTGCGTGACAAGATGCAGGCCCGCGTCGCTGCCGAGCGCCTGCAGCGACTCGCCGTAGCGGCGCGCGACCGCATCGAGCAGCACCTCGCGGCGCTGCCCGTACAGTGTGCGCATCTTGCGGATATGCGACACGAAGTGCCCTTCCGCGATGAATTCCGCGAGCACCGCCTGCTGCAGCAACTGCCCTTCGCGATACAGCTCGGCGCTCGCGGTCGCGAAGCTTTCCGCGAGCGGTTCCGGCGCGACCAGGTAACCGACCCGCAGCCCCGGGAACAGCGTCTTGCCGAAACTGCCGACGTAGATCACCTGCCCGGCCGTGTCGAGCCCCTGCAGCGACGCGAGCGGCCGGCTGCCGTAGCGGAATTCGCTGTCGTAGTCGTCCTCGATGATCCAGCAGCCGTGCTGGCGCGCGTATTCGAGCAGCATGCGCCGCCGCGCGAGGCTCATCACCATCCCGAGCGGATACTGGTGCGACGGCGTGACGAGCATCAGCTTCGGTGGTTCGGCGAGATCGGCGGCCGACGGCGCGATGCCTTCCTCGTCGACCGGGATCGGCCGCGTGGTCAGCCCCGACACGTTCAGCACGCTGCGCACGCCCCAGTAACACGGGTCCTCGGTCCAGATCGCGTCGCCGGGATCGGTCAGCAACCGCACCGCGAGGTCGATCGACTGATGGATGCCGGTCGTGATCACGATCTGCTCGGGCGTGCAGCGCACCGAGCGCGACGTGCGCAGGTAATCGGCCAGCGCCTCGCGCAGCAGTGCGAGCCCGCCGCCCGGCGCATAGGTCAGCAGGTCGGGGCGCAAACGCCGCCAGTACTTGTTGTGCAGCCGCGTCCATACGCGCGCCGGAAATCGCGACACATCGGGCACGCCCGGCATGAACGCGCCGCCCTGGCGCTTCGACACGCCGGCGCCTTCGACGAGCCGCGTGCCGCGCGCGGACAGCCGCCGCGCGGACGTCGTCACGACGGCCGGGCCGGCCGCCGCGTCGGGCGGTGCGCCGACGATCTCGTCCGGCGCGCTGTCGGCGACGAACGTGCCGCGGCCCGTGGCCGAATTCACATACCCTTCGAGCGCAAGCTGTTCGTAAACCTGTGTGACCGTGTTGCGCGCGATCCCGAGTTCGGCGGCCAGCAGCCGCGACGACGGCACGCGCGTGCCGGCCGGCAGTTCGCGCGACAGGATCGCCTGTTGCAGCAGCCGGTGAAGCTGCCGGTAGATCGGCTGTTCGCAGCCGCGCACAAGGCGCTGCGCCAGCCAGTCCGACAACACGCTCGCGCGCATGATTGGCTCCTGAATATTTATTGAAATGGCTCTGATTACCAGAGCCAAATGTGATTATAGTCGCCTCCATGGGCTGCCAACGCGCCCGATTCCCTACTCACCGGATAGAACATCAAGGAGATGACCGTGAAGAATGCCGACCTGCAGGCCCGCAAGAACGCCGCCACCCCGCGCGGCGTCGGTGTGATGTGCGATTTCTACGCAGCCCGCGCCGAGAACGCGGAACTGTGGGATGTCGAAGGCCGCCGCTTCATCGATTTCGCCGCCGGCATCGCGGTGCTGAACACGGGCCACCGCCACCCGAAGATCGTCAAGGCGATCGCGGATCAGCTGAACAACTTCACGCACACCGCGTACCAGATCGTCCCGTACGCGTCGTACGTCGAACTGGCCGAGAAGATCAACGCACGCGCACCGGGCGACTTCCCGAAGAAGACCGCGTTCTTCACGACCGGCGCCGAAGCCGTCGAGAACGCGATCAAGATCGCACGCGCTTCGACCGGCCGTCCGGGCGTCATCGCGTTCTCGGGCGGCTTCCACGGCCGCACGATGATGGGCATGGCGCTGACCGGCAAGGTCGCCCCGTACAAGCTGAACTTCGGCCCGTTCCCGGGCGACGTGTTCCACGCGCCGTACCCGAACGCGCTGCACGGCGTGACGACCGCCGACTCGATCAAGGCGATCGAGATGCTGTTCAAGGCCGACATCGATCCGAAGCGCGTCGCCGCGATCATCTTCGAACCGGTCCAGGGCGAAGGCGGTTTCTACCAGGCGCCGGCCGAATTCGTGCGCGCGCTGCGCAAGATCTGTAACGAACACGGCATCCTGCTGATCGCCGACGAAGTGCAAACGGGCTTCGCACGTACCGGCAAGCTGTTCGCGATGCAGCACTACGACGTGCTGGCCGACCTGATCACGATGGCGAAGAGCCTCGCGGGCGGCATGCCGCTGTCGGGCGTCGTCGGCCGTGCGGACGTGATGGACGCGGCAGCGCCCGGCGGCCTCGGCGGCACGTACGCGGGCAACCCGCTGGCGGTTGCGTCGGCGCACGCGGTGCTCGAGATCATCGACGAAGAGAAGCTGTGCGACCGTGCAACGCAACTCGGCGACGTGCTGAAGGCGAAGCTGAGCGCGCTGCAGGCCGACGTGCCGCAGATCGCCGACGTGCGCGGCCCGGGCGCGATGATCGCGGTCGAGTTCCTGAAGCCGGGCTCGGGCGAGCCGGACGCGGAATTCACGAAGCGCGTGCAGACGCGTGCGCTCGAGCGCGGCCTGCTGCTGCTCGTGTGCGGCGTGTACTCGAACGTCGTGCGCTTCCTGTTCCCGCTGACGATTCCCGAGGCCGTGTTCGACGAAGCGCTCGTGATCCTCGAGGAAGTGCTGAAGGAAACGGTCGGCGTGCCGGCCTGAGTTCCCGTCCACTGAATGCGCCGCCGCCGTCGTCATGACGGCGGCGGCCGTTTCGTCATCCATTTTCAAAGCAGGCTACGCAAATGAGCACTGTTCAGGAAACCCTGGCACTGAAAGATCCGTCGCTGTTCCGCCAGCAGGCCTACGTCAACGGCGAATGGCAAGGCGCATCGAACGGCGAGACGTTCGACGTCCGCAACCCGGCGACGGGCGGCCTGCTCGGCACCGTGCCGGCGATGGGCACGGCCGAGACGCGTCATGCGATCGACGCCGCGAACGCCGCATGGCCGGCGTGGCGCAAGAAGACCGCGAAGGAACGCGCGGTCATCCTGCGCAAGTGGCACGACCTGATGATGGAAAACGCCGACGACCTCGCGCTGATCCTGACGACCGAGCAGGGCAAGTCGCTGGCCGAGGCGAAGGGCGAGATCGGCTATGCGGCGTCGTTCCTCGAGTGGTTCGCCGAGGAAGGCAAGCGCGTGTACGGCGATACGATCCCGACGCCGGCGAGCGACAAGCGCATCGTCGTGACGAAGGAAGCGATCGGCGTGTGCGCGGCGATCACGCCGTGGAACTTCCCGGCGGCGATGATCACGCGCAAGGTCGGCCCCGCACTCGCGGCAGGCTGCCCGATCGTCGTGAAACCCGCCGAGGCGACCCCGTTCTCCGCGCTCGCGATGGCCGTGCTGGCCGAGCGCGCGGGCGTGCCGGCCGGCGTGTTCAGCGTCGTCACGGGCGACCCGAAGGCGATCGGCGGCGAACTGACGTCGAACCCGATCGTGCGCAAGCTGTCGTTCACCGGCTCGACACCGATTGGCCGCCTGCTGATGGCGCAATGCGCGGCGACGGTCAAGAAGGTGTCGCTGGAGCTCGGCGGCAACGCGCCGTTCATCGTGTTCGACGACGCCGATCTCGATGCGGCCGTGCAGGGCGCGATCGCGTCGAAGTACCGCAACAGCGGCCAGACGTGCGTGTGCACGAACCGCTTCTACGTGCATGAAGCCGTGTACGACCAGTTCGCGCAGAAGCTCGCGGCGGCGGTCGGCCAGCTGAAGGTCGGTCGCGGCACGGAGCCGGGCGTCACGCAAGGCCCGCTGATCAACGAAGCGGCCGTGCTGAAGGTCGAGGCACACATCGAGGACGCGCTCGCGAAGGGTGCGACCGTCGTGACGGGCGGCAAGCGCCATGCGCTCGGCCACGGCTTCTTCGAGCCGACCGTGCTGACGAGCGTCACGCCGGCGATGAAGGTCGCGAAGGAAGAGACGTTCGGGCCGCTCGCGCCGCTGTTCAAGTTCAGCAGCGACGACGAGGTGATCCGCCTCGCGAACGACACCGAGTTCGGTCTCGCCGCGTACTTCTTCAGCCGCGACATCGGTCGCGTGTGGAAGGTCGCCGAAGCGCTCGAATACGGGATGGTCGGCGTGAACACGGGCCTGATCTCGAACGAAGTCGCGCCGTTCGGCGGCGTCAAGCAGTCGGGCCTCGGCCGCGAAGGCTCGCACTACGGCATCGACGACTACGTCGTGATCAAGTACCTCTGCCTCGCCGTCTGACGGTTCAGGACCTGCCGCGATCGCGACAGGCCCTGACCGCCCGGCCGGAACCGGGCGGTCCGACGCGGGCCGGCGCCCCTCTCCGCCGCGCCCGCGTCATCTTGATACGCACGATATCGCCCCGCTCTGCGCACCCGATTTCGATCGCTGTATCCGCCGATACGTCATATCGCGCGCGAATTTCGTTCAAGTCTCATTTCGCTGCAAGCCACTAGATTGAGCGTTCCACCTCGATCCGGTTTGCCCGCGCATGAACACTTCACCCGACGGCCCGGTGCGCACAGAGTCAGCGCATGCAGGCACCGCTGCAGCCGGTGGTGCCGTGACACACGTCAACAGTCGCCGGCATGACGTACGGGCGGGCAACCTCCCAGCCTCGTCACCTGCTGCCTCAAGCTTACCGACGCTGCAGTATTCTGCTCGATCCCCCTTCGCACCAGCCTCGATGATCGTTTCATTTCATCCATTTATGTCGGAATCCAAAATAAAATTCGTACTCGTTCCATAGACAGAGAAAATCTTACCGGCCACTGTCTATCGCTCGTCCATACATCCGAGTCCGTGGAAGAACAACATGCCGCCGACAGTCGCAGGGGCTGCGGTCGATCGATATGCGATCTGTGACCTCGAGTCGGACGAATGGATCATTACCAACTTCGATTGAGGACATAACCATGAGCCGACGAGCGATCAGGAACGGCGACGCAACGACGACGGGCGGAATCGTCATCGCTGACACCGCAAGCATATTCGTGAACAACAAGCACATTGCGTTGGACGGCGACAAAGCGACGTGCGGGAATTGCGAGGGAATGTTTCCGATAGCAGGAAGCGCGGTATCCGTTATCGGTAGCGGACGTGCCGTAGCCGTGGAAGGCGACGCTGTACTTTTTCCATGCGGGAAAAATCTTTTAGTCGCGAGCAACGACTGCACGTTTTTCATTGGGGGCGGCGGACATGGATCGGCGAACCCCTTCTCTGGATATTCGGCATTCGCACCCACGCGATACGTGTCGACATCGGACATTCACAGCGATCAATTTGTGATCCGCGACGTGAGGACGAAGCAACCGTTAAGCAACGTGCGCTATTGGATCAAGGATCGATCCGGAAACGTGCTTGCATCCGGCGTGAGTGATCGACACGGCTGCACCGTGCGCGTGCGAACCGAACGCGCGCAGGCATTGAAGCTCGTAATCGAGGACTGAAACGATGGGAAACCAAACTACCATCGCCGAGACGACAACAAACACCATCGCGGGATCGCAGACATTCGCGGATGTTGACTTGCGACCGATCTGCGAAAACATGACTAACTCGGAATTCCGTGCCGTGTTCGCGAAGGCACAAGCTAAAGCCGTCGAGAAGCTAGGCGTACGCACCGTCGCTTTACAAAGGTGGTCGCAGTCCGAAAAAGATCGCGTTTTCAAGTGGTTCGGTCGTAACGACGAGCGAACGCGTATGCACCTGCTCACCGGCTTAACGAAAGTGCTTGGCGTAGTTCGAGCGTTCAACGAAAACAATGTCGTTCGAAGCGGCAGCGCTGGCGATCTGGCGACGGGTTGCACGCCTCATCCGCGCGGAACGGCCAACGAGGCCGCGCATGTATGCGCGCCAGACACGACAACACATACCATCGCCATCAGCGCGCGATTCTGCACGATGCGCCCATGGACCGACGGTGCTGATTCTCACGTATCTACTATCATCCATGAAGCAACCCACTTCCACGACACCATGTCTTCGACGGACGATCAATACACAATCACGCCATTTCTCGCGCCTTGGGGCCGGTCAAATCCTGACTTGGCAATCCACAACGCCGACAGCATTGCGGGGTATGTTGTCGATGGCGACTAAATTCCTAACCGCCGCCGCGCTCGCGTTGAGCTGCGCACAATCAGCGTTCGCCTGTGACGGCGCGTCGAACATGCCCGCCCATTACATCGATATTGTTTTCGATGCTGATGCGAGTGCGATTTCTCCGACCGAAATGTCGAGGTTGTCGGCATGGTCGAGCGACATGCACAAGCGCTTTCCGATCATTGATACGGTATGGCTTATCGGACTGGCCGAACAAACCGAACGCGACGCGCAACAGCTTGCAACGCAACGAGCGGAAAACGTAATGGCAGTTCTGGATCAGCATTCGATCCGTGGCGAAAAAAGCGCCTTGGCGGGGAAAATTTTCAAGCCGGACGAATTCGGTCAATCCGGGCGACGCGTCGAAGTGAACGTCAGTCCGGGATGCCCTAACCACTGTTGCCCGAACCTGAATCCCATACCCAGGGCGCAATGACGTAGCACGCCCCCCACGCCGGCCCGCGTAATGCGGGCCGCCCTCCTCCTGCCTCGCCCGCCCCCGCACATCAGCGGAACACGTTCACCGCATCCACGAGCCGCGTCGCCTGCTGTTGCAGGCTCTCCGACGCCGCCGTACTCTGCTCGACGAGCGCCGCGTTCTGCTGCGTGATGTTGTCCAGGTGCACGACCGCCTGATCGACCTGCGCGACCCCCGTGCTCTGCTCGGCCGTCGACGAACTGATCTCCGCGATCAGGTCCGACACGCGCTTCACTTGCGCGACGATGTCCTCCATCGTCCGGCCCGCCTCGTCCACTCGCCGCGCACCCGACTCGACCCGATCGACGCTCGCGCCGATCAGCGTCTTGATCTCCTTCGCCGCGTTCGCGCTGCGCTGCGCGAGCGCCCGCACCTCGCCCGCGACCACCGCGAAGCCGCGACCCTGCTCGCCGGCCCGCGCGGCCTCGACCGCCGCGTTCAGCGCGAGGATGTTGGTCTGGAACGCGATGCCGTCGATCACGCCGATGATGTCCGCGATCTTGCGCGAGCTCGCGGTGATGTCGCTCATCGTCGTGACGACCTCGCTCACCACCTGCCCGCCGCGCCCGGCCGCATCGCTCGCCGAGCCCGCGAGCCGGTTCGCCTGCAGCGCGGTTTCCGCGTTGCTGTTGACGGTCGCCGTCATCTCGGCCATCGACGCGGCGGTTTCCTGCACGCTCGACGCGGCCTGCTCGGTGCGTGCGCTCAGGTCGTTGTTGCCCTGCGCGATCTCGTTACTCGCGCGCTGCACGTTGTGCACCTGCTCGCTGACGTCGTCGACGAGCCAGCGGAACATCAGCCCGAGCTGGTTGATCGTGCGCAGCGTCATGCCGATCTCGTCGACGCGGTTCATCCGCACGCCGCGCCGGCTTTCGCCGGTCGCGACGTTCAACGCCTGTTCGTGCAGCCGCTTCAGCGGACGCACGATCTGCGCGTCGAGCCACAGGCCGGTCGCCGCCGCCACGCCGACCGTCGCGCCGGCGAACGCCGCGAGCCCGCCACCGGTAAGCCCGCAGGCCCAGCCCGCGCCGACGATGACCGGCGCCAGCACGCACAGCGCCGAATGCACGCGCGCACGGACCGACATCGTCTGCGACAGCGACGCGATGCGCAGCAGCCCCGTGCGGATCACCAGCCCCTTGTGGAACCGGCGCTGGCCCGGCTTGCCTTCGCGAAACGCGCGATACAGCGCGTCGGCGGCCGCGGACTCGTCGCTCGGCGCCTTCGTGCGCACCGACATGTAGCCCTGCGGCTCGCCGTTGCGCATCACCGGTATCGCGTTCGCGCGCACCCAGTAGTGATCGCCGTTCTTGCGGCGGTTCTTCACGAGCGCGGTCCACGGTTCGCCGCGCCTGAGCGTCGCCCACATGTCGGCAAACGCCTCGCGCGGCATGTCCGGATGGCGCACCACGTTGTGCGGCTGGCCGACGAGTTCCTCGTTCGAGAAGCCGCTTACCTGCGCAAACGTCGTGTTCGCGTAGGTGATGACGCTGTCTGCATCGGTCGTCGACATCAGCGTGACGTCGTCGGGAAAATCGAATTCTTGTTGGGTAACGGGCTGGTTATTGCGCATGCAAGGCTCCGAAAGGCGGATCTGTCGTCCGCGCCGCGCTGAAATCACGCTCAGTAGCCGAAAAACGGTTGATCGCTTTACGACGGTCTTCCACTTTACTGTCGGCAATTCGTTCGAAAACCTTACCCCTGCCGCGGATAAAATATTCAATTCGGCTATTGCCATGATTTCGATCAAATAATCCGGCGATAATCGCCGCGCGCGCTTATCCGGATGTCACGAAACGCTGCATGGCAGCTCGCTGCGCGGCGCGCCAATGCGGGTGGCCGTTGCACACGGCGAAACGATTCGGTCTATCCTGCTCCATTCAACCCGTATTCGAATTCGATGAAAAAGGCATTGCACGAACTGAATCGGCTGTCCTGGAATACGGCGACGGTCGCGCATAACCGCCATAAAGGCGATCAGGCCGTGTCTTTCCGCAATGGCGGCTCGACGCTGTTTCCGGAAGAAAGCGAGCTGCTCGGCAATCTCGCGGGCCTGCCCGCGCGTGTCGGGCGCGCCGACGTGCTCGACTGGATGCCCGACGGCATGCCGCGCCTGCCGCTGATGGTTGCGATCGCCGCACACCGGGAGGCCGCATGACGCGCCGCACCACCGCCGAGCGCGACGCGCTTTCCGCCCGCACGCTCGCACGCGACGACGTGCCGCTCGTGTGGACGATCGACCGGCGCGAAATCATCGAGCACCTGTACGTGCTGCGCGACGGTGCGCTGCATCTCGTACCGGACTTCTACGACGTCGACGGCTGGCCTGACGGCGAAGCCGATCACTACACGCCGATCCTGCTCGACTGCCACGATCGCGGCGGCTGGTTCCTCGGCATGTTCGACGGCGCACGGCTCGTTGCGGCGGCCATCGTCGACAGCCGGCCGCTCGGCGCGCAACGCGACATGCTGCAGTTGAAGTTCCTGCATGTAAGCCGCGACTGGCGCGGCTGCGGGCTCGGCGAGCAGCTCTATCGCGCGGCCCATGTGCAGGCACGCGAGATGGGGGCCGCTCGCCTGTACGTGTCGGCGACGCCGTCGCAACGCACGATCGACTTCTACCTGCGGCTCGGCTTCACGGTCAGCGCATCGCCCGACCCGGCGCTTTACGCGCTCGAACCGGAAGACATTCATCTGGAAGGGCCGGCGGCCTGACGCATCGGCACGCGGATGAAGCATCGAATGCCCCGCTTTTCCGCACACGCCGTCGACCGTCAGCCGCCACGGAGAGCGAAATTGCAGAACGAACCGCAGCCGCAAGCGGCGCCGAAGATCCTCGTCAGCATGTGCGTGATCGGTCATCCGGTCCGTTACAACGGCTCGGCGAAAACCGCCGCGCACGAGGCGCTCGAACGGTGGCAACGCGAAGGGCGTCTCGTGCCCGTCTGCCCCGAACTGGCGGGTGGCTTCAGCGTGCCGCGCCCGCCCGCCGAAATCGCGGCAGGTGAATCGGGGCAGCGGGTGTTGTCGGGTGTCGCACGTATCGTCGACGTGAACGGCACCGACGTGACGGCGTCGTTCGTGTCCGGCGCGCACACCGCGCTGGCACTCGCGCGCACGCACGATTGCCGCTTCGCGATCCTGGCCGACGGCAGTCCGTCGTGCGGCAGCACCTTCATTTACGACGGGAGTTTCGCGAACCGGCGCCATGCGGGCGCCGGTGTCACCGCGGCGTTGCTGCGCCAGCATGGCATCGAGGTGCTCGCGGACACCGAGATCGACGCGCTCGACGCGCGCCTCAAGCAACTATCGCAGGCCGGTTAACGACAATGCGCGGCACGAGACGATTCTCGTGCCGCGCATTGTTCTGAAAACGGCAAGCGGTGCAGATTCGGCCGCTTCGCCGCGTGACACGGGTCAGACGCGTTCGATCGCGATCGCGATACCCTGGCCGACGCCGATGCACATCGTGCACAGCGCAAAGCGGCCGTTCGTGCGATGCAGCTGATACATCGCGGTCGTCACGAGACGCGCACCCGATGCGCCGAGCGGATGGCCCAGTGCGATCGCACCGCCGTTCGGGTTCACGCGAGGATCGTCGTCGGCCACGCCGAGCATGCGCAGCACCGCGAGACCCTGCGACGCGAACGCCTCGTTCAGCTCGATCACGTCGAACTGGTCGATCGTCATGCCGAGCCGCGCGAGCAGCTTCTGCGTGGCCGGCGCGGGGCCGATGCCCATCACGCGCGGCGCGACGCCGGCCGTTGCGATACCCAGCACGCGTGCACGCGGCGTCAGGCCGAAGCGCTTCGCGGTTGCCTCGTTCGCGAGCAGCAGCGCGGCGGCGCCGTCGTTGACGCCCGACGCGTTGCCGGCCGTCACCGAGCCGTCCGGGCGCACGACGCCCTTCAGCTTCGCGAGCGTTTCGAGCGACGTCTCGCGCGGATGTTCGTCGCGCGACACGATCACCGGATCACCCTTTTTCTGGGCAATCGTGACCGACACGATTTCCTCGGCGAGCGTGCCGTCCTGCTGCGCACGCGCGGCCTTCTGCTGGCTGCGCAGCGCGAACAGATCCTGGTCGGCGCGGCTGACGTTGTAGTCGACCGCGACGTTCTCGGCCGTCTCCGGCATCGAATCGACGCCATGCAGCTGCTTCATCAGCGGATTGATGAAACGCCAGCCGATCGTCGTATCGTAGATGTCGGCCTGGCGCGCAAACGCGCTCGCGGCCTTGCCCATCACGAACGGCGCACGCGTCATGCTCTCGACGCCGCCGGCGACCATCAGCGCGGCTTCGCCCGACTTGATCGCGCGTGCGGCCACGCCGACCGCGTCCATCCCGGAACCGCACAGCCGGTTGATCGTCGAACCCGGCACGCCCTGCGGCAGGCCCGCGAGCAGCGCCGACATGCGCGCGACGTTGCGGTTGTCCTCGCCGGCCTGGTTCGCGCAGCCATAGATCACGTCGTCGATCGCGGTCCAGTCGACGTCGCGGTTGCGCTCGACGAGCGCCTTGAGCGGCACCGCGCCGAGGTCGTCGGCGCGCACGCCGGACAGCGCACCGCCGTAACGCCCGATCGGCGTACGGATCGCATCACACAGAAAAGCTTCGGTCATCAGTGTCTCCAGTCGGCCGGAGTTGACGCTTGGGCGCTTGCTCCGGTCCCGTGCTTCGCGGTCGGCCGGTGCGGGCGCATCAGCGCTGGCTCCGGCCACCTGCAAGGCTGGGAAATGAACGGGGCGCGCCCCTTGCATAACCCGCCGGGATGCGCTTAAATGTTCTATATACGAACATAAGATCGTGTATCGAACGTTCAACGCATCATAGGGAGTGCGGGGACGACCTGTCAAGCGCCCGATCCGCCGTGCGGTTGGCGTGTCAGGCCCCATGCGCTATCTTCTCGGCTGCACGACATTCCACCCGCTCATGACAACCGAAGACACTCAGAAACCCGGCGACTCCTATGTGCAGTCGTTCGCGCGCGGCCTCGCGGTGATCCGCGCTTTCGACGCGGCGCGCCCGGAGCAGACGCTCACCGAGGTCGCATCGGCCACCGGGCTCACGCGCGCGGGCGCGCGCCGGATCCTGCTCACGCTGCAGACGCTCGGCTACGTCGAGGCCGACGGCCGGCTGTTCCGGCTCACGCCGAAGATCCTCGAGCTCGGCTTTGCGTACCTGACGTCGATGCCGTTCTGGAATCTCGCCGATCCGGTGATGGAGCAACTGTCCTCGCAGATCCACGAAAGCTGCTCGGCTGCCGTGCTCGACCGCACCGAGATCGTCTACGTGCTGCGCGTGCCGACCCACAAGATCATGACGATCAACCTGTCGATCGGCAGCCGGCTGCCCGCGTACTGCACGTCGATGGGTCGCGTGCTGCTGTCCGCGCTCGACGACGCGGCGCTCGACGAAACGCTCGCGCAAAGCAGCATCCGCGCGCACACGCCGCGCACGATCACCGATCTTGGCGAACTGAAGGCGACGATCGCGCAGGTGCGCCAGCAGGGCTGGGCCGTGGTCGACCAGGAACTCGAAGTGGGCCTGATGTCGATCTCCGCGCCGATCCGCAACCGGCGCGGGCAGATCATCGCGGCGATGAACATCAGCGGCAACGCGCAGCGGCATACCGCGAAGCAGATGGTGAAGGAGTTTCTCGGGCCGCTGCAGCAGGCCGCGCAGACGGTGTCGGAGCTGGTTGCGCGGCGGGGGTGAGCGACGCTCCGCGAGCGGATGCGCCCACGCCGCGCGGCGTGGAACGACGCGCCGCGCGATGTGCCCGGCGCAGCGATAACGTTGTCCCGGACAGCCACCCACTCACAGATGTACGGCAGCGTGCCGCTCCTCAGCCGCTGCCCGGGAATGCCTTCCCCATCGGCTTCATCCGAATGCCCGGGGCCAGCCGAGTCCAGGGCAACTCGGCCGGATCCGCGGTCATCGGGCCAGGCGCCTTGGCGACCAGCACCGCGTGGGCGATGCCCTGGAAGTCGGCGCGGAAGTGCACCGAGCTTTTGTTGACGAGAATTTTCATCGCTTCCGGCTCGACGCCGCCCACGCGATAGAGATTGCGGTCGAGCATCTGCGCCTTGCCGCTGCTCACCACGATCAGCACACCATCGATCCGCAGGCAGGCCACGGGACCGATATCGGCAAGCATGCCGTTCATCATCGGGCCGTCATATCGGCATACGCCATCTGACAGCTTCACGACCTCGAAACGCGCCTGGTGTGGCACGTCGCCGGGCACGCCGGAGACACCGCCGAGCGCCAGATCGATGAACGCGCCGACGCCGGCGCGATGGGCCGCGGCCGCGGCCGCCGGATCCCAGATCAAGCCGATCGCCGCATCCTTTGCGCCATTGCGCAGCAACGCCCGCAGCATGCCCGTCGTGTTGGAGTCTCCGCCCGCGCCGGGATTGTCCTGGGTATCGGCGATGACGACCGGCTTGTCGGCCCCCTCGGAAAGCCGCATCGCCTCGCGCACGGCGTCGTCGGGCGACAGAAACGGCACCTGCCACGCGGCCTCGTCCGCCAGCATCTTGTCGTAGAGCGCCTGCACGGCCGCCTCGACCGACGCGGCGTCATCGCCGTAGCCCCAAATTACCGGGCCGCATTCGGGGAAATCGGCTGCCGGAAAACCGGGCGCGAACGACAACGAGGTCACGGCCCCGGTCTCCCGCGCCGCGAGCTGCGCGTACATGCCGCGCGAGGGTTCGAGCAGCGTGCACATGCCATTGATCGGGATCAGGAACGGCAGCCGGCGCACGGTGCGATGCAGAGGGTGGCGGCCCGCCGCGTGCGGGTCGAGCAGGCGCTCGAGCAGCACGGCCGCGCGTTCGCCGGTCTCGGCCATGTCGACATGCGGATAGGTGCGGAAAGCGACCAGTGCGTCGGCCTCGCTCAGCATCCGCTCGGTGACGTTGGCGTGCAGGTCGAGCGACGCGACCACGGGCACGGCCGGGCCGACCGCCGCACGTACGCGCTCCAGCAACGTGCCTTCGCCGTCGTCGGTATGCTCGGCGACCATCGCGCCGTGCAGGTCGAGGTACACCGCGTCGAACCCGCCCCCGCGAACCGCCGCGAGGATTTCGCCGGCGATGCGCTCGAACGCATCCTCGGTCACGTGGGCCGACGGGCTTGCGCCCGCCCAGATGACCGGCAGCACGGTCCAGCCACGCCGTTCCGCCGCGACGATGAATCCGCCGGCAGGAATGTTGACGTCGCGTAGCGCGAGCACGTCATCGCCCCGCACCATGGCCGGGAAGCCCTCGCCACGCTCGAAGTTGGCGTAAGCGGCTTTCGATGGCGCAAACGTATTGGTTTCATGCTGAAAGCCGGCGATCAAGATGCGCGTGTTCAAAAACGTGTCTCCGGAAATAGGCGGTCGGTGCGCCGCGATGGTTGTCGGGATGCGTGCGGGCCCGCGATGTCAGGCTGTCGCCAATGCGTCGCGGGGCGCGGGAAGCCGGTTCGCCACCAGTACCGCGGCGCCCGCGACGAGCAGCGCGACCATGACCAGCAGTCCGGCTGCCATGCTGCCGGTCGCCGAGCGGATCGCACCGATGATGGTCGGACTCAGGAAGCCGCCGATCAGGCCGATCGTATTGATCAGCGCGATGCCGCCCGCGGCGGCGTTGCCCTTCAGGTATTGCGACGGAATCGCCCAGAACACCGTGTAGGCGGTCCAGATCATCGCCGTGGCGATCGTCATGCTGATCAGCGAGACGGCGAGGTTGCCGTTTGCGGCCGTCGCCACAGCCAACGCAATCGCGCCGATCAGGGCGGGCACCGCGCTGTGAAGACGGCGCTCGCCGCGGCGGTCCGAACGACGACCGATGACCACCATCGCGATCGCGGCGCAGACGTACGGGATCATCGAGTAAAGGCCGATCTGCATGGTATCGGTCACGCCGTCCGCCTTGAGGATCGACGGCAGCCAGAAACTCACCGCGTAGATGCCGCAGATGATCGTGAAGTACGCAAACGCCAGCAGGTACACGCGCAGGTCGCGCACCACCTGCCCGAACGAGTGATGACCCGCGCCGGGCGTGTGCAGGTCGGCGGCGAGCATTCGCTTCTCATCGTCGGTCAGCCATGTCGCGTCGGCCGGCCGGTCGGACAGCACCTTGAGTGCGAGCGCGCCGAGCAGCACGCATGGCAGGCCTTCGACGACGAACATCCACTGCCAGCCGGCCAGGCCGTGGGCGCCGGACAGCCCGGTCATCAGCCACGCCGACAGCGGCGACCCGAAGATGCCGCCGATCGGGCCGGCCAGCATGACGACCGCCATCACACTGGCCATGCGGCGCTGACCGTACCAGTAGGTCAGGTAGAAGATCATGCCGGGTGCGAAGCCGGCCTCGAACACGCCGAGCAGGAAGCGCATCGCGTAGAACGTGGTCTCGTCATGGACGAACATCATGCCCGCCGATGTCAGGCCCCACAGCACCATGATCCGGCTGATGGTCTTGCGTGCACCGATCCTCGGCAGCAGAAGGTTGCTCGGGATCTCGAACAGGACGTAGCCGAGAAAGAAGATGCCCGCGCCGAGTCCGTACACCGCATCGGAAAAACCCAGGTCGCTCTGCATGGCGAGCTTGGCGAACCCGATGTTCACGCGATCGAGATAAGCGAACGTATAGCAGAGCAGCAGGAACGGCAGCAGGCGCCAGTTCAGCTTGCGGTACAGGGCCTGATGGGCCGGGCTGTCGGTCGCGACCGGGTCTTGAGGGGATGGAATGGCGGACATGCGCTCTCCTTTAGGGCGTATTGCTTCGAATCCCGCATCGATGTTCGAATCTGTTCGAATCGTCGAGGAGACGAAAAAGCAGCGCAAGAGCAACCTAAGCGAGTTATTGTTGCTCAACAAGCAACACTTCACCGGCACACGGACCGACACGATGCGCGAACTGAACCAGCGCCGCTTGCGCTATTTCCATGAAGTCCTGACGCATGGCTCCATCCGCGGCGCGGCCGACAGCATCAACACGTCGCCGTCCGTCATCACGCGGCAGATCCGGCTGCTCGAGGAAGAAATCGGGGCCCCGCTGTTCGAGCGCCAGCCGCGCGGCGTACAGCCGACCGAGGCCGCGGCGCACCTGCTCGAGTACTGGCGCGGCTGCCGCTCCCAGCAGGAACTGTTCGAAGACCGCTTGCAGGCACTGCGCGGGCTGCAACACGGCGAGATCCGCATCGCCACCAGCGAAGGCTATATCGACTGCCTGATGGACGAGGTGCTCACCGATTTTTGCGCACGCTATCCGAAGCTCGACGTCACCGTCGATATCCTTCCGGTCAGCAAACTGCTCCAGGAAGTCGCCGAAAGCCGCGCGCATATCGGCCTTGCCTACAATCCCCCGGCGCATCCGGATATCGAGTACGTCGCCACCTCGCCGCAGCCGGTGGTGGCGCTCGTCCATCCCGAGCACCCGCTCGCCGTGCGGGGTCGACCGGTCGAGGTACGCGAACTCACCGAATATCCGCTCGCGCTGATGCCGCCCGCGTTCGGTCTCGGACAAGCCGTGCAGATGCTCGCCTACGCGGAGAACCTCCAGATCCACCCGACACTCACCACCAACTCGCTTGCCGTGCTGCGCCACTTCGTCAAGCGCAACAACGGCGTCACGCTGCTCGCCGCCTTCGCTGCGTATCGGGAACTGGAGACCGGTGAACTCGTCGCACTGCCCGTCGCGCATCCATTGCTCGAGGCGGCCAACGCGCGGCTGCTGGTCAAGGCGGGACGGACACTCGGCGTCGCAGCCAATACGTTGCTGCGCGGCATCCTTCGGGATATGAAGATGTTCTCGAACGCGGGCGGGCGCAAGGGCAAGACAACGGCGCGCGGCAAGGTCGGCAAGCGCGCCGCCGGGAATCACGGCGGGCCGTGACCGTCCCGGCTGACGATGCCGCTTGCCTCGCCGACCATCGACAGGAGGCCGACCCGGCGCAGGCCGACATCGAGCGGCGAGTGATTATCTGAGGAACCCGAAATTTCCCGCCGATTTCGCGTGGGTCGGGTTCGTCGCGCGCGCCGCTCGTCAAGCCCCGAGCAACATCCCCTTGCGCACCGGCACCGTGCCCGTCACGCGACCGAGCGGCGCGCCGGCCGTCACGAAGCGGATCGCGCGGCGCATGTAGAACACGCCGTCGGTCGCGCTCGAAATCGTCGTGATTGCATCCGTCAGCGGATCGACGATATCGAACAGCGGATCGCCGGCGCGGATCGTCGCGCCGACCGCCGCGCGGTGCACGAGAATCCCGCTCACCGGCGCGTAGAACTGTTCGCTACCCGCGAGCGGCGTGGCCGGCGCGGCCAGTGGCGGCAACGGCGTGCGTTCGCCCCGCACCGCGCCGCACCACACGAGATAGTCGACGAGTGCAGCGGCGTCGCGTTCCGCGTATTCATACGTCACGTCGCGCTGGCCGCGGCACTCGACCGTCACGGCGACGGTGCCGGCCGCCATCGGCGTGCCTTCCGGCAGATGCTGCCGCAATTGCGACCACAGCAGGTGATGCGCATCGTCGAACGCATGGCCGCCGGAATCCTCGGCGAGCAGCGACACCTCCGCGCCGAGATAACGCGCCAGCGGTTCGACTTCCGGCCACGCGGTGTCGCTTGTGTACACGTGCATCACCGCTTCGAGCGAGCAATGCAGGTCGATCACGACGTCGGCGTCGTGCGACAGCTTCAGCAGCGCGAGCTGCAGCGCATCGAATTCGGTGCGCGGCGCGATGTCGTCGAGCGCCGCGCCGACGCATTCGCGCACGATCGCGCGATTGTGCTCCGGGTCCGCGCCAAGCCGGTCGCGCGCTCGCGCGGCGATCTCCGCGAGCGGCAGGAAGCCGCGATTGAAGTTGCGGCCGCTCGCCAGGTCGAAACGGCCGATGAATTGCCCGAGCAGATGATGATTGAGGCCGACCGGGTTCGACACCGGCACGAGCACGATCTCGGCCGCGAGCCGGCCTTCGGCGTCGAGCTGCGCGAGACGCTGCTTCAGCACGAACGCCGCGAGCATCGCGGGCGTCTCGTCCGCGTGCAGCGCGGCCTGCAGGTAGATCTTGCGGCCGGTATCGGCCGGCCCGAAATGAAAGCTCGTCAGCGTGCGCTGCGTGCCGATCGACGGCGACAGGAGCGGCGTGGTGCGAATCTGCATCGATGGTCTCGAACGGATGAAAGCGGGGGAATCGGTTGAATCGAACTGCACGGCGTTCAGTCGCCGTACGGGTTGAAATCGAAGTACTTCTTCGCGATCTTGTCGTACGTGCCGTCCTTCAGCATCGACACGATCGCGCCGTCGATCGACGCCTTGAGCGCCGTATCGGACTGCCGCATGCCGATGCCGACACCGCGATCGCCCATGTCGAGCGGCGCGCCGACGAACGCGAAGCCCTTGCCCCTCGGCTGGCGCAGGAACCCGTAATCGGCTTCCACCGTGCCGAGCAGCGCCGCGTCGAGGCGGCCGTTGACGAGATCGGCGAACACGTCGTCCTGGCTCTTGTACGGCACCACGCTGACGCCGGCCGGCGCCCAGTGCGCGAGCGCCCACGATTCGAACTGCGTGCCCGACTGCACGCCGACCCGCTTGCCGGCCAGTGACGCCATCGTGCTGCCGAGCCCGAGTTCGGGCCGCGCGACGAGCCGCGACTTGAAGCGGAACAGCTTCGACGAGAACAGGATCTGTTTCTCGCGCTTCTCGGTGATCGCCATCGACGACAGGATCGCGTCGATCTTGCGCGCCTGCAGCGCGGGGATCATCCCGGAGAATTCGAGTTCGACCCACTGGCAGCGCAACTGCGCGCGGCGGCAGACCTCGTTGCCGAGATCGACGTCGAAGCCCTTCAGGCTGCCGTCGGGCGCTTTCGCGTCCATCGGCGGATAGGTCGGGTCGATACCGAGGCGCACGACGTGCGTGTCGAGCGCGCTGGCGGACGTGGCCGCCAAGCCAAGGCACAGGGAAACGAGCGGGACGAGGAAGCGTTTCATGGTCGACGGAAGGCAGGACGGTGGGCAAGCGGCATGAGCCGGACTGCCTGCGATCGTAGTGCGCGCGCGCCGCCGCCGGAATCGCCTGCTGCCTTATCATGATCACCATTTCCGATCACCGGCATCGCGCTTGCCCATGGCGTTCACGCTATCCCAGCTTCGTATCTTCCAGGCCGTCGTCGAGCACGGCAGCCTGCGCGCCGCGGCGCGCGCGCTCGATCTCGCGCAAAGCGGCGTCACGCAGCAGTTGCAAAGCCTCGAGGCGACGCTCGGCGCGACGCTGTTCACGCGCACCAATCGCGGGATCGTGCCGACGGCCGTCGGCCAGCGCCTGCTCGCGCGCTCCGGGTCGATCCTCGGCGAATGCGAGCAGGTCGAACGGGAAATCCGGCAGCTGAGCGGCGCGTACGAAGGCACCGTCACGCTCGGCCTCGTCGCCGAGCCGCTGATCGACGCGTTCGCGCCCGTGCTGACCGCGTTCCGCGCGCGCTTCGACGAGGTCGACGTGCACCTGCGCACCGGCACGTCGCGGATGATGATCGGCTGGTTGCGGGAAAGCGCGGTCGATTTCGCGATCGCGCTCGTCGCGAAGCAGACCGATACGACCGATCTCGCGGTCACGCCGCTGCATGCGTCGGCGCCGGTGGTCGTGTGCCGCAACGGCCATCCGGCGATGCACGCGCAATCGCTCGCCGATCTGGCCGGCTACGGATGGGTCGCCACGCGCTCGCCGAACCTGAGCGCCGACCCGGTCGTCAACCGGCTGCTCGCGTACTTCGACGCGCACGGCCAGCCGCCGCCGAGGATCCTTGCAACCGTCGAAGGGATGTTCGAGACGCTGCAGCTCGTCACGCAGACCGATTGCCTGGCGCTCGAAACCGAAGCCATTACGCGGCACGGGCCGTTCGCCGGTGTGCTCGCGAAGGTGCCCGTGCGCGAGCAGGCCGAATCGCAGGACGTCTGCCTGCTGCAGCGCGCGGCCGTGCCGCTGACGCCGGCCGCGCAGGAACTGGCGACGATGCTCGCGTCGTACCTGAGGATGGTGCGCGGGCGGTAAGCGCGTATTGCCGCCTGCCTCCGCCGCGCGCTACGCCGCGTCAGTCCGTCGCTTCCCGCGCCGTCTCGCGCAGCATCGCGACCGCGATCAGCGACAGCACCACGCACGCGGCCACGTAACCGGCCGGCGCGAGCTTGCTGCCAGTCGTCTTCACGAGCCAGGTCGCGATGAGCTGTGCGGTACCGCCGAAGATCGTCACCGCGAGCGCATAGGCGATCGAGATGCCCGTCGCGCGCACGTGACGCGGCAGCGATTCGCACATCAGCGCCATTTCCGACGCCGAGCCGAGCGAATAGAACAGCAGCATCAGCGCGGTCAGCGGCAGGATCACCGACAGCGTCGGATGATGGTTCATCAGCCAGAACGCCGGGAACAGCAGCGCGACCAGCACGCCGCGGCCGACGAAGATCGGCAGGCGCCGGCTACCAAGCTTGTCCGACAGCCAGCCGAACAGCGGGCACGTGACCAGCATCACGCAGCCCGACGCGACACCGACGAACATCGACAGCTTCATCGGCAGGCCGAGCGTGTGGATCGCGTAGGTCGGCATGTAGAAGGTCAGGATGTAGGTCGACACCGTGCCGCCCATCACCGTGAGCATCAGCAGCAGCACCGTGCGCGTGTGCTTCGAGAACAGCTCGTGCAGCACGCCGCGCTCGATCCCGTGATGGCTGTCGCCGGGCGCATCGTCCGCGAGCCGGCGGCGCAAATACATGCCGACCGGCGCGATCAGCACGCCGACCAGGAACGGCAGCCGCCAGCCCCAGCTTTCGAGCGCATCCTTCGTCATCGTGTTCGACAGCAGCGCCGCGAAACCCGAGCCCATCAGCGCGGCGCCGCCCTGCGTCGCAAGCTGCCAGCTCGCGCGGAACGCGCGGCGCGACTTGTCGCCCTGCTCCAGCAGCGTCGACGTCGCCGCGCCAAATTCGCCACCCTGCGAGAAGCCCTGCATCAACCGTGCGAACACCACGAGCAGGGGCGCGGCCACGCCGGCCTGCGCATAGGTCGGCGCGATCGCGATCAGGCCCGTGCCGAGCGCCATCAGCATGATCGTCAGGTTCAGCGCGGCCTTGCGCCCCTTGCGGTCCGCATAGACGCCGAGCACGACGCTGCCGAGCGGCCGCGTGAAGAAGCCGGCGGCGAACGTCGCGACCGACAGCAACAGCGACGTGGTCGGATCGCTCGACGGGAAGAACAGCTTGCCGATCAGCACCGCGAAGAAGCCGTACACGGTGAAATCGAAGAACTCCAGCCAGTTGCCGATCACGGCCGCCGCGATCGCGCCGCGTCGCGTGACGGCGGGTGCGCCGGTCGCACCGGCTCCGGCGGCCCCCGTCGACGCGGGTTGCAGCGCGAGATGGTCTTTCTGCATCGTTTTATTCTCCTCTCAAAGCGGCCGGAAGCGCCGGCCGCGCGCCACGCGCCGCGCGATCACTGCCCGAGGTATCGCTCCACGAGACGCGTCCAGAACGCCGCGCCGATCGGCAGGTTGCGGTCGTTGAAGTCGTATTTCGGGTTGTGCACCATGCACCCGTCCTCGCCTTCGCCGTTGCCGAGCCGCACGAACGAACCCGGCCGCTTCTGCAGCATGAACGCGAAATCCTCGCTGCCCATCAGCAGGTCGGTCTGCTCGACCACGTGCGCGTCGCCCACCAGCTCGCGCGCAACCTGCGCGGCGAAA
The DNA here is from genome assembly GCF_052952715.1 of Burkholderia sp. YIM B11467. Lineage (NCBI taxonomy): Bacteria > Pseudomonadati > Pseudomonadota > Betaproteobacteria > Burkholderiales > Burkholderiaceae > Burkholderia > Burkholderia sp. YIM B11467. Next base: position 1,483,473 of record NZ_JBQVSQ010000001.1, on the reverse strand, counting down.
TCCGTTTCGGCATCCGTATTGACGACGACCGGGTAGCCTTCGATGTATTCGACGTTCGCGGTCGCGCCATAACTCGCGGCCTGCGTTTCGGCCAGCTCGACGATCCGGCGCTTGAGCAACGCGCGCACGTCGGGGCTGAACGAGCGCACGCTGAGTTCGAGACGCGCGCCGTTCGGAATCACGTTGTTCGCGGTGCCCGCGTGCATCGAGCCCACCGTGACGACCGCCGGCTGCGCGGGGTCGACGTTGCGCGCGACGATTGTCTGCAGCGCCATCACGATGCTCGCCGCGACGACGACCGGATCGACCGTCAGGTGCGGCCGCGCCGCGTGGCCGCCGACGCCCTCGATCGTGATGATCGCCTTGTCGCCGGCCGACATGAACGGGCCGCGCCGCGTGAGGAACACGCCGGGCGCCGCGCCCGGATGGTTGTGCATGCCGAACACGGCGTCGCACGGAAAGCGTTCGAACAGGCCGTCGTCGATCATCTTCTTCGCGCCGCTGTCGACGCCGTGCTCTTCCGCCGGCTGGAAATACAGGTGCACGGTGCCGGAGAAGTTGCGTGTCTTCGCGAGATGCTGCGCGGCGCCGAGCAGCATCGTCGTGTGGCCGTCGTGGCCGCACGCGTGCATCTTGCCGTGCGTGCCGCTCGCATACGGCAGGCCCGTCGCCTCGACGATCGGCAGCGCATCCATGTCGGCGCGAATGCCGATGCTGCGTGTGCCGTCGCCCGCGCGCAGCGTGCCGACGACGCCCGTCTTGCCGACCCCGCGCGTCACCTGCCAGCCCCATTGCTCGAGCTTGTCCGCGACGAGCGCGGCCGTGTCGTGCTCTTCGTACGCAAGTTCGGGATGGTGGTGGATGTGGTGACGGATCTCGCGCAGCCCGCCGGCGGCGGGCATCAGATCCTCGATTTCGGTGAATCGGGTAGCGGTGGTCATCAAGGGGCTCCAGCTGTTTGTCTGCGCACGCCGGGGGAGCGTGCGGTAAAGCGAGCCACTATATCGAGCCGATATCCGTTCAATAAGATGCGGAATTTTTCACCGCGATAAGATTTTTTAATCAGGGTTTATACCGATGATGCTCGACGTAAGCGAGCTTCGATCAGACGCAGATACGGGTATCGAGTACAGGCCCGGTACGCCCGCGGTACATGGCGTATCTACATCCGATCGAAAACAGCTTTAAGCCCCAGCCGGGCAGAACAAGCACATCCCCCACAAGTCAACAGCCATTCCGGTGGGAGCCCGAACTGGCTCTTCCGGACTCGCGGGCAGGTTCCGCCCGGGTTGCCGACGTACAGCGCCGGAAGTCGCCGCACCTCGGCGTTCTGGTCCAATTTCGCCTGCCGCACGGGATCAGGCTTATCGAACTTCGCTCGCCAGGCATACCGGCCATGCGTCGTCATACCCAAACGCCGGGCCATATCCGCTACCGAACGGCCTCGCCCGGCAACTTGCTCGACCGTTTCGACCTTGAACTCGCCGGGGTACCGCTTGCCGCTCGTACCGACCGCCTCGGTTGCCACCAATGATGGCTCGAAGATGTCTATGGAAAGCCGGTCGGTTCATGAAATAGCCATAAATATTCCAAATTAGAAAATTAAACAATAAATCAATTGATTAATTTTTATAGCGAAATGGTTGTCGCAATTTTGAATTTCGCCAGCAAAAATTTAACCTGAATCATAAAGTCATCGACAGCGTCATGTATATTGAAGCGGGCCTGCGGGCTGCCCGCTTGAATTCCACACGCATTCGCAAAAAACGGGAATGCATGCGTTGCTACCCGGGGCATAGCGAAGAGACCCAGTCAATTTGAAAAATCAATTTTCCGGAGGTTCGCATGTCGGATATTTATCTCGAAAGTCGTGCAATCAGCTATTTCGAAACGCCGCCGGTTACGGATAGCGGATCACGCGCGAGTGGCGACATTTCTTTCTGGATTCCCTACGAGATTCCCGCTGGCTGGAGCATGTTGGGGATGAGCGCGACGCCCAATTACAACAGCCCCCCGTCACTGACGCAGAACGTCTACAAACCCTCGGAGCCGAATGGCTTGATCAGTCCGACCGGCTTCGCCCAGGTCTGGACCTGCGTGGGTCACGATCAGCCGAGTAATTTGGGGATTTACATGCCGATTGCACCCGACGGATACATCGCGCTCGGCTGCGTCGCGGTCACGAACTTCAACGAACCGCCGGGCTCGTCTTCCTTTCCTGCGTTGAAGTGCGTCCGGCAGGATCTGTGCGAACAAGTCACGCTTTCCAGCGACGCCAATCTGGTCTGGACCGACGCGGGCTCCCACGCACCGATCGACGTTTGCGTCTGGATGCTGCCGACCGCCAAGACTTGCGTCGCGACGGCGCGGGGGAACGGCTATCCAAGCTCGATCGTCGTATGGGATCTCAAGAATCCGGACAAGTCGGCATAAATCCACCGCGGGGGCACCCATGACACTGACTCCATCCGCAGTGGGTCTGCGGCAAGGAAAGTTCGCGGTCGACGCCAATGGACAGGCGACCTATCACCTGCCTATCGAGGTTCCCCCCGGCATCGCCGGGGTGCACCCGCGCATCGCCCTCGCCTACGGGCACCAGCAAGGCAACAGTGTGCTGGGGGTGGGCTGGAGTCTCACGGGGCTGTCGGCGATCACACGCACGAAAGCCACACGCGATATCGATGGTTTCAACGGCTGTGTCGACTACGGCCGCGACGACCGGTACATGCTCGACGGACAGCGCCTGATCGCCGTATCCGGCGCATACGGCCAAGCCGGTACCGTGTACTACGCCGAGATCCACGAGTGGTCCAAGGTCGTGGCCGGGGCAACGCCGCAGGACGGTTTCATCGTCTACCTGAAGGATGGGACGAAACACGAGTACGGTACGACAGCGGACAGCCTGATCTTCGCGGGCGATACCCGGCATGTCCGCGTCTGGGCGCTCGCCGCCACGGAGGATCTGCACGGCAACCGCGTCGAGTACCGCTACACGAACACGCCAGTGCCAGGGAGCCAGAATACCGGCGCGTTTTACCTCTCCCGGATCGCTTATACCGTCCGCGCCGATCTGGCGGCGAACCGCTATGTCGATTTCACCTACGGCTCACAAGTGCGCCCGGATGTCATGCGCACGTATCTCGGCGGCTATGCCGTCACCACGTCCTATCTGCTGGAAGCGATCACCGTGTCCCTGGACGGTGATGTTCCGGTACGCCAATATCAGCTGCAATACCGGACCAGCAGCGCCACCCGGCTGAGTTGCCTGGAATCCGTCGCGGTGAAAGGCACCGACGGCGCCGTGCTGCCGCTGCTTCGCGCCGGCTGGCAGGATGCGCGTCAGCCGGGCTTCGACACCACCCAGCCGGCCAGCCGGCTGCTGAACCGCGCCAACGTGCTGCAGACCATTCCGATGGATGTCAACGGCGATGGCATCACCGACATCGTGCAGATCTACGCCGATCGCGACAGGGTCCTGCATGCCGTGGTTTTTCTGGCGCGCGTCGACCAGGGGCGGGTGAACTACGTCCAGAGCTGCGATTGTCCGCTGGGCTATTACGGAGCGTCCTCGAGCTATCAGGTTCTGCCCGGCGATGTCAACGGCAACGGCCTGACAGATCTCGTGGTTGCCTACTCCGCCCAAGGACGCCTGGCATTCGATATCTTCCTGTCGAACGGGGATGGCTTCGGCAAACCCGACACCACGCGGACGAACGCCGCCTGGAATCCGAAACAGATTGGCATCTACGCGCTCGATGCCGATGCCGACGGGCGCACCGACTTCGTGGTGGCCTATCGCGGCGCGAATGCGCGGCTTGCGTTCGACACTTATCTGTCGCAATGCTCGGGCGACAGCAGCGGTTTGCGGTCGCAGGCGCTGACCACCACCACGGGCAGCGAGGCGCCAAATTCGAAAGATGCGCTGTGGGCGCTCGACGTGAACGGCGACGGCATGGTCGACATGGTGCTGCTGTGGAACGACCCGCGCGGCGTGGTCAACACCACCGCCTTCGTGACGCAAGGCAGCCCGGACGGCGTAGCGCTCTTCTCCCGTGCCGTGTCGTCGTGCCTCGACGTGTCGGCGGTGAACCAGGTTTGCATCCTGCCAGCGGACGCGAATGGCGATGGCCTGGTCGACATCATCCAGATCTGCCACTCCTCGTCGACCCCGCTCACGATCCAGTCGTTCCTGTCGAACGCCGCGGGCGGCTTCGTGGCCGGGCCGGTTTCGACGTTTCCCAGGCAGTCGGTCTCCGCCGCCAGTCTTTTCCCGCTGGGTTTCAACGGCGGGTCGCAAACCTGCCTGCTGAATTGCTGGCGCGATACCCGGGACGTGCTGAAGGCGACGGTGTACGGTTCCGTACCCGACGGCAGTATTCGCCATCTCGCCGATCTGGATACGGAATACGGTGTCTCCTCGCTCAATTGCCAGATCGGGGACGCCAATGGCGACGGCAAGGCGGATCTGCTCTACACCTACGCGGATGCCGCGAACAACGTGCAGGTCCAGCCGTTTCTCTCGGCCGGTCCGATGCCGGATCTGCTCAACCAGATCACCAACGGCCTGGGCGGCAGCGTCTCGATCCGCTATGCGACGCTGAGCGATCCGGATACCTATCATTCAGATGCCGTGTCCTCCTACCCGCATGTCAGCGCGCGGCGCTATCCGGCTCGCCTGTCACCCGCGCAGTTCCCGACGCAGGACGTGATCGGGCAGGCGATCTCCGTCGTCTCCGGCTACACCCTGACCAACGATGCGCAGGCGAACCGGTATGCGTACACACGCAGCTTCCGCATGCGCTACGCCAATGCCCGCATCGATCTCGGCGGACATGGCTGGGAGGGTTTTGGCGAGGTGACGAGCGTGGATCTGCAGACCGGCTTGCGGCGCGTGCAGCGCTACCTTCAGGATTTTCCGTACCTGGGATGTCTGGCCGGCGAGCGCATGGAAGCAGACTTGGCGGCCGGCGGGGTCATGGTGCTCGGTTGCCTGGCCAACACATACCAGGCGCCACAGCCCGTGCCGGCGGCGGCGGCCTACGAGGTGCGGCGCACCGGCACGCTGGCCTGGCACTACGCCGACGGCGCGCCGGACTACGCGGTGGCCAGCAGCACGGTGTATGACGACTACGGCAACCCGCGCACCTCGATCTGGCATGGCTATATCGCCTGGCAAGACCCGTTCGGCATCCGCCCGACCGCCCCGTTCCCGCCCGTCACGCCACTGGCCGAGAGCGAAGTCGTCCATACGCACCGCCTGTTCCAGAACGACACGGCGGGCCCGCGCGAACCCTGGGTGTTGGGCTACCCGCTGTACGAGAAGCGCTCCGCCAACGCGCGCGATGAGCGGATCTCCGCGTTTCAGCCAGGCGACTACCTGCTCTCTGCGTGGACCTACGTGCCACGCACCCGCGATGTCCTGACGCAGAGCCACTGGGACGATACCAACGAGGTGTTCCTGACCACCAGGCTCGGTTATGACGCGCGCGGCAACCGGATCACCGAGACGCAGCCGGGCGGCGCCACCACGACCACCGCGTTCGAGACCGTCTATCACACCTACCCCGCCACCGTGACCATGCCGCCGAACGCGCAAGGCGTTGCGCTTGTCGTCCACTATGGTTACGACCCGCGATTCGGTGTCCGGGTGGCGGAGCAGGACGAGAACGGCTTCGTGCATCTCGTCGGGCTGGACGGTTTCGGGCGTCACGCGTGTCGGCAAGGCCCCGTGCCGGAAGACAGCACGCAACAGGACGCGAATCGCGTGACGACGCGAGTCACCGGTACGCAGGACTTCGGCCGCGCGCGCGTGCTGACCCTGGCGCAGCTGGATTATCTGAACGACGGCGCCGGCGGGTTGTACGCGGAGCAGACTGTCCTGCAAGCGTTCCCGGATAGCGCGGCGCGCGACACGAGCTGGGTGCGCCACTACGTGGACGGCCTCGCGCGAACGACGCTTGCGGCGACGCAAAGCGGCAGGGCGCAGGGCAACATCGCGGTCCTGACCACCTATGCCGCGTGCGGTAAGCCGGCCAGGCGCAGCGTGCCGTTCTTCGCACCGGATCTGAACACGGCGAAGGCGCCTGCGGAAACGACGTGGGAGTACGACCTGCAGGCACGGCCGATCCGGCAAACCATGCCTGCCGGGCGGGACGGCGAGCGCACCGTCGTGCTCGCGTGGACCTACCACACCGGTCAACGGGAGACGGTCACGGAGGCGGCGGGTGCGCCGGAGGCATACACGCGGGACACCACTTCGCATCTGTTCGACGGCGATCTGCGCGTGAGCGCGGTCTCGGGTGCGCAGGGGCGCGACGAAACCCGCTTCGCTTACGATGCGCTCGGCCGCATGCGGCGATCCACGGACCCGGCCGGCGTGGTCAACACCATCGCGTATGACTCGCTGGGCCGCAAGACGCTCTACGACAACCCGGACCAGAACACGACGGGACAAGACTACGCGCTGCGTTACCGGTACGACGCCAGCACCGGTCTGCTGGCGTCCATCACCGATGCGGCGGGCGGCATCGATGCCTACGAGCACGATGCGCTGGGCCGCGTGATCCGCCGCCGCATGGCCGACGGACGGGAATTCAGGGAGGTCTACGACGCCGGCACCAACGGCAACGGCAAGCTGTGCGCGGTCAGCATCGTCGCCGCCGACGCAACCACGGAACTGTCGCGGCGCTTCGCTTATGACTGTTATGGCCACGTCGGCGAGGAAACCTCGGCGATCGCCGGTGCGCGCGCGCCCTTCGTGATGACGACCGTGTTCGATCCGGTCGGCCGGGTGAGGTCGCAGGTCTATCCGGACGGCACCCGGCTGGACCGTCAGTATCGTCATGGCGTGATGACGCGGCAGGAACTCGACGGCGTCTGCATCGCCTATCCGCTGGAGCTGGCCACGCCCATGGGGAGTCCGGGACGGGTGGCGCTTGGCGAGCGGATCGGCGTCGAGTACGACTACAACCCGCTGGACCAGCGTTATGGCGAACGGCTCAGCGGCCGGGACGACGCGGCGCGACTGGATTTTTCCCTGGAATACGATCTGCTCGGGCAACTGACGCGCGAGGTGGAGCACGTCGCGCACCGCACGGAATCGTTCGCCTATCTCGACAAGCGGCTGGTGTCGGCCGTGGTGCCGGGTTTCCCGGACGGCAACGGCCGTTATGCGTACGGGGCCGGCGGCGACCTGTTGGTCAAGGACGGCAACCGCTACACCGACTATCACGGGCATTTTCCGCGTACCCTCCTCCACGACGGGGACGTGGTCTACCGCGCGTCGCAGGATGCATGCGGACGAACGGCGAGCCGCGAGGCGAACGGCGAGACGCTTCAGTTCGGCTACGACGGAATGGGCCGGCTGGCCAAGGTGACGCGGGACGACGCGGTGCTGCTGCGCATCGCGTCGGACGAGCGCGGGCTACGTGTGAAGGAAACGCACGCGGATGGCCACACGCTTTGCTACGCGGGGCCCGTCTACCAGGAACGGGTCGGGGCGGACGGCAGCCTCCGCATCGTGAAATGGCTGACCGACCGGCTCGGGCACGCCGCTTCGATCGAGACAGCGGGATCGACGACCCAGCGCCGGTATTTCCGCCGCGACCGCAAGGGCAACATCACGCATGTTCTGGATGAAGACGGCGGCATGCTCGAGGTTACCGCCTACGATGGCTACGGCCTGCCCCGGACGACCAGCGGGGCGCCGTCCGGGCTGGCGCGATACGAAGGCAAGCCCTGGGATCCAGCGTTGGGCCTGTACGACTTTGGCGCGCGTTGTTATACGCCCGGGACCGGCCGCTTCCTCACGCCGGATTCTCGGCTCGGCGCGCACGGCCCGGAGCGCGCCGATGCATGGAACCGCTTCGCCTTCGAACTGAATGCCCCGCTCAATCATGTCGACCCGACCGGCCATTTCAGCTGGAGCCTGTTTGGTACGTACCTGGGCATGGGCGTGCTGACGGCACTGGGCGCGGCCGGCTCCATCGTGACAGGCGGGCTGTCCGACGAACTGGCCGCCGACGCCGACCTGGGCATCGCCGGTGACGCCGATCTCGCGGGCGAGCAGTCCGCGTCCGCGGCCGCACGCCAGGGCACCGGGCGGTCTCTCATCGGCACGACGGGAAAGGCCTTCGCCAATACGGTGAGCGGCAGCGCTACTGGAGCGGGGAGTTCCGGCTTGAGTTATCTGTCCCAGCACGGCGGTTCGTGGAATTGGGCAGGCCTGAGCCATGCAATGGCGCTGGGTGCGGTCTCCGGCGCCACGTCCAGCACGATGAGCCGGACCATGTCCGGACTCGTCCCCAAGTTGGGCGATAACTGGGCGCTCAAGGTCGTCGCGGGCGCCGTCATCGGCGCCGACGCGAATATCACCGGCGTGGCGATAGCGTCGATCGCAGTCGATCATCAACGGCCAAGCGACGACCAGGTCCTGCGCGCACTCATCGGCGGTGCGGCCGTCGGCGCGTTGCGTTCCGGCGTTCAGCTCGCTCGGGTCGCAGGGGCGCGCGTGCCGCCCAGCGGTGAGGTCCAATCAGGTGCGGCCCGGGCGGGGGCATATTTGAACGCAGTGGTCCGGAGTCTCAAATCGCAGAAGTTGGCAACGATCGGAGCCGGCATGGGCGTGCTTGTCACGCTCGACGTCATCCAGGTGAGCGCGCAGACCGGCTTGCCGTTGCATCCATACTGGACGAGTTGATCGCCGGGCGGTACCGCGGCGTCGTGACGGCCTGCGGCCTGGCCGCCGGCATGGATTTCCCCGCGACCGTCATGCCGTTCATCCTGCGCGGCGTCACGCTCGTCGGGATCGACAGCGTCATGTGCCCGCGCGCCGACCGCCTGGATGCGTGGCGCCGGCTCGCGTCCGATCTGGACGTCGGGAAGCTGAGCGCGATCAACCACTAGGTCGGCCTGGGCGACGTCATCCCGCTTGCCGGGGACTTGATCGACGGCGAGGTGCGCGGCCGGATCGTCGTCGACGTCAACGCGTAACGCCGCTCGCGACCACCGGCGTTGCTTTTTTCGGACGGTGGCTCGCGCATCGCGAGCGCCCGCGCCATTTTATCCAGGAGACCTCATGACCGCCGCAAACACCGCCCCCGTCAGCCGCTTTCCGGTGCCCGCGCTCGAAGACTTGCCCGAGGACATTCGCGAACGCATCGCGGCCGTCCAGGAAAAGTCGGGCTTCATCCCGAACGTATTCCTGACCCTCGCGCATCGCCCGGACGAGTTCCGCGCGTTCATGGCTTACCACGACGCGCTGATGGACAAGCGGGGCAACCTGAGCAAGGCCGAACGGGAAATGATCGTCGTGGCCACCAGCAGCGTGAACCAGTGCCAGTATTGCGTGATCGCGCACGGTGCGATCCTGCGCATTCGCGCGAAGGATCCGCTGATCGCCGACCAGGTCGCCACCAACTACCGCAAGGCCGATATCACCGACCGGCAGAAAGCGATGCTCGACTTCGCGATGAAGGTGTCGCAGGCCGCGCACCAGGCCGGCGAAGCGGATTTCGACACGCTCAAGTCGCATGGTTTCGTCGAGGAAGACATCTGGGACATCGCGGCGATCTCGGCGTTCTTCGGTATGTCCAACCGCCTGGCGAACGTGACGAACATGCGGCCGAATGCGGAGTTCTACGCGCTCGGGCGGTGAGCGCGCACCGGGCGGGCGGTCACGTGCGCGGGACGCGGCGGCGGCCGCGTTGGCCGCGTCCGCTGCGTGGTCCGCGTGGTCGTTGGCGGACGCGAGCGCAGGTGGCAGCCGCGCTCGCCGCCGATGCCGATGCCGCCGCGGTTCAGTTCGTCCCGCGCAGAAACACGCGAATCTCCTCCGCGAGCCAGTCCCGCAGCGCGCACACCTTCGGATCGTCCTTGCTGCCGATCCGGTAGATCAGGTCGTGCCCGCGCTCGGCCTGCAATGCGAACTGCGGGAACGGCGCGACGAGACGCCCGGCGGCGATGTCGTCCGCGACGATCACGCTGCGCCCGAGCGCGACGCCTTCGCCGCGTATCGCCGCCTCGATCGCGAGGCTCCCGTGGCTGTACGCCGGCCCGCGATCGCTGCGCGCACTGCGGATGCCGGCCAGCGCGAACCATTGCTCCCAGTTGGCCAGCATCCGGTCCTCGTGCAGCAGCGTACAGTCGACGATGCGCTCGACGGAACCCAACCCGCCCATCTTCGCGCGATAGGCAGGACTGCAGACGGGTGTCACCGTCTCCTCGAGAATCCGCTCGGCCAGCACGCGCGGATAACGACCGCTGCCGTAGCGAATCGCCACGTCGGCCTCGCCTTCGTTCAAGTCGACGTGCGTGTCGGTCACGTCGAGATGGATGTCGAGTTCCGGATGCAGCGCCTTCAGCCGATGCAGCCGCGGCGCGAGCCATTTGTTCGCGAACGACACGCTGGCGTTGATCTTCAGCCGCGTGACGCTGTCGCTGCCGTGCGCGCGCAGCCGGTCGGCCGCCCGCGTCAGGTCGCCGAGCGTCCGGCTCACGTCCAGCAAAAAGGCCGCGCCGGCCTCGGTCAGCACGATGCGCCGCGTCAGGCGCTGGAACAGCGCGACGCCGAGATGGGTTTCGAGATGCTTGATGTGCCGGCTCACAGCGCCGTGGGTGACGTGCAGTTCCTCGGCCGCGAGCGTCATGCTCAACAGCCGGCCGGTCGCCTCGAAGGCGCGCAGCGTTTGCAGTGGGGGAAGCCGGTCGAACACGGTCGCGCTACGTGTGAGTGATAGTCACGCAGTATATGACGACAAATCGTTTGTCAGCACCGGCGGCGCCTCGCAATATTGGGACGCAGGCGCAGGGCTGGCAGCCGCTCCAGCCGGCCCTCCGACTGCGCCAACGCGCGGCGATTCCGCGAGCTTTTCGCGACGGAATCTCGACCGCGCCTCATGCCTGAAGCCGCGACGCCCGGCGCGCGCTTCGTTCGAGGCGGGCTTTGTCCGGGCCATGTCGCTCATCATGGATCATCTGGTTTTCAAACTCGTCGCCACCCCGCTACTGCTGGCGGCCGCCACGCTCGCCGCGCGCCGCTGGGGCGAAGCGATCGGCGGATTGCTGGTCGGGTTGCCGCTCACGTCGGGGCCGGTTTCGGTGTTCCTCGCGCTGGAGCATGGCCCGGCGTTCGCCGCGCACGCGACGGCCGGCTCGCTCGTCGCGACGACCGGGCAGGCAGCCTTTTGCGTCGCCTATTGTCGACTCGCGCAGCGCGGATGGCCGGCGGCGCTGGCCGGCGCCAGCGCGGCGTTTGCCGTCGTCGCCTTCTTGCTGCAGGCGAGCGGGTTGCCGGAAACCGGGCTGTTCCTGATCGCGATCCTCGCCGTTGCGCTCGTGCTGAGCGTCGTGCCCGCCGCCGAAGTCAGGGCCGCCCGGCTCGATCCGCCGCGCTGGGACCTGCCGCTGCGCATGGCGCTGATCTCGGGCCTCGTGGTCGGCGTGACGATGATCGCGCCGTATGTCGGGCCGGAAACGAGCGGCGTGCTCGCGTCGTTCCCGTTCATGGTGATCATCCTCGCGGTGTTCGCGCATCGCATGAGCGGCCGCGCCGCCGCGCAGCAACTGATCCGCGGCATGGCAACCGGGCTGCTGAGCTTCGCGGCGTTTTTCCACGTGCTGAGCCTGACGCTCACAAGGCTGAGCCTGTTCCAGGCGTACGGCGTGGCGATCGTCTGCACGCTCGCGATACAAGCGGTGTCGTTGTACCGGATGCGCGTGCCGGTCGCCGTGCCGACCGAATGAGCGCACCGGCGCGGCCGCACGACGCCAGCGCGCAGCTGCCCGCGCCAGCATCGCCCTGCCGCTCACGCTGCACGGGCAGCAGTGCGAATGTCAGCGCTCACTCCAGCCCCTTCAGCGCATCCAGCCCGGCCGGCAGCTTCGCATCCGGAAACTGCGTGGACAGCGTCGTATCGCGCCACCGCGCCGCTTCTTCCGCGCGCTGCGTTTCGGCCTGCTCGCACACGAACAGCGCGTCGCCGCCGAGCAGCAGGCGCATCGGCACGTCGTCGCGACGCGACAGCTCGACGATCAGCTTCGCGATCCGCACCGGGTCGCCGATCTCATGGCCGCCATATGCGCCGAGCAGGTCGAGAATCTTCCCGACCGACGGCTGATAGTCGGGCAGCATGCCGTCGATGCCGCGCTTCGCTTGCGCGGCCCAGTCGGTCCGCATCCCGCCCGGTTCGAGCGTGCAGACGCGCACGCCGAACGGCGCGACCTCTTTCGACAGCACGTCGCTGAACCCGCCGACCGCCCACTTCGCCGCCTGATACGCGGACAAGCCGGCCGTCGACGTGCGCCCGCCGACCGACGACACCTGGAAGATATGGCCCGAGCGCTGCGCACGCATCGACGGCAACACCGCGCGCGTCAGGTTGACCACGCCGAACAGGTTCGTTTCGATCTGGTCGCGGAAATCATCGGCGCCCATCTGCTCGAACGGCGCCGTATGGCCGTAACCCGCGTTGTTCACCAGCACGTCGATGCGGCCGAACCGTTCGCGTGCCGCCACCACGGCCTGCGCGGCCGCCGCCTCGTCGGTGACGTCGAGCGCGATCGGCAGCAACCGGTCGCCGTAACGCTCGGCCAGGTCGGCAAGCCGCGACGTATCGCGCGCACCGGCCACCAGCCGGTCGCCCGCCGCCAGCACCGCTTCCGAAATCGCACGCCCCAGGCCGCGCGCGGCCCCTGTTAACAACCAGACTTTCGACATTTTCCTGCTCCTTGAAAAAACAAAATGAATGATTACTCACTCATTAATAACGACGATACGTGCGCGATTCGCGCGATGCATCGCCTTGCCAAAATCGTTCGGCTACGCAGGCAACCCGGGCTTCACGCCCTCCTGCGCCACCCGCTCACACCGCGTGCAGCACGGCCCACAACGCGCGAAACCCGGCTTCCCGGTACGCATCGGCCCGCGCCGGATCGCGCGCGACCGACTCCATCGCCGTTTCCGCGATCGACGTAAACAGCGCCGCGCAGAACGCGTGCGCTTCGTCGGCCGTCAACCCGCGCGACGCGACGATCTGCTCCTGCAGCAGCGAGCGGATCGTGCCGAAGCCTTCGGCCCCGGCCGCGCGATGCACGTCGTCGATACGCCCGCTCACGCCGAGCTGCTGCAGCGCGCGCCGCCCGGCCGGATTCTCGACGCCCCACGACACGTAGCCGTTCCACGCATGCCGCACGGCCTGGTCGGCCGGTGCGCCTTCCGGAAACCCGGTCATCATCGCGTCGCGCATCTCGGCCTTCAGGCTCACGTACAGCGCGTTCAGCAATGCGTCCTTGGTTTCGAAATAGGTGAACACCGTGCCTTCCGCCACGCCGGCGAGCCGCGCGATGCGCGCGGTCGTCGCGGTCGCGCCGTCCTCGGCGAGCGCGCGGGCGGCGGCGGCGAGGATGGCTTCGTGCTTGTCCGGACTGCGCGGTCGGGCCACGTTGGATTCCTTTAATGAGTGAGCGCTCAATCATAATCAGGCGACCGGGACGATGCAAGCCCTGTTACACATCGGGGGTACGCATACACAATCCATCAAAACCGTGCACTATTAGCGTTTTGCCGTACCGGCGCCGGCCAGCCGGCGCCTGATGCCATCGACGTTCGTTTCACGTTCACCGTTTCAAACCGCGAACCTTCCATGACGAATCAGCCTACCCAGACCGCGGCCGACCGGCCCGTCGACATGATCATTTTCGGCGGCGGCGGCGACCTGGCCGCCCGCAAGCTGTTGCCCGCGCTTTATATGGCGCACCTGCACTGCAACCTTCCGCCCGAGACGCGCATCATCGCCGTCGGCCGCCGCGACTGGGGCATCGACGGCTATCGCAAGTTCATGGACGAGCAGTCGCGCCCGTTCATCGACGAAAAAGCGTTCGACGCCGAAGCGTGGAGCCGTTTCCTCGACCTGTTCAAGTACGTGCTGATCGACGTGAACGCGCCGGACGACTACCTGCGGCTCGCCGAAGCGGCGCGCGGCGATGCAATCCGCGTGTTCTACCTGTCGACGTCGCCGGAGCTGTTCACGACGATCTGCGACAACCTGTCGGCCGCGCGCCTCGTCGACGCGCGCTCGCGCGTCGTCCTCGAAAAGCCGCTCGGCCACGATCTCGCGTCCGCGAAGGCGATCAACGATGCGGTCGGCAAGCACTTCGAGGAATCGCAGATCTATCGGATCGACCACTATCTCGGCAAGGAAACCGTGCAGAACCTGATGGTGCTGCGCTTCGGCAACCCGATCTTCGGGCCGCTGTGGCAGGGGCCGAACATCCGCAGCGTGCAGATCACGGTGGCGGAGACGGTCGGCGTCGGCAGCCGCGCGGGCTTCTACGACCACACCGGCGCGCTGCGCGACATGGTGCAGAACCACCTGCTGCAGTTGCTGTGCATCGTCGCGATGGAGCCGCCCGTGTCGCTCGACCCGGACGCGGTGCGCGACGAGAAGCTGAAGGTGCTGCGCTCGCTGCGGCCGATGGCGCTGTCGGACGTCGCGCGCGACACGGTGCGCGGCCAGTACACGGCCGGCGCGGTCGACGGCCAGCCGGTCAAGGGCTATCTCGAGGAAGACAACGTGCCGGCGGACAGCCGCGCGGAAACCTTCGTCGCGCTGCGCGCGCACATCAACAACTGGCGCTGGGCGAACGTGCCGTTCTTCCTGCGCACGGGCAAGCGGCTGCAGCGCCGCCAGTCGGAAATCGTGATCGAGTTCGCGGACATGCCGTTCTCGATCATCCCGAGCGGCCCGCGCCACTACAGCAACCGCCTCGTGATCCAGCTGCAGCCGGAAGAGTCGATCCAGCTGCAGATGCTCGCGAAGGAACCGGGCAGCGGCATGAGCATGGTGCCCGTGAGCCTGAACCTCGACCTGCAGCAGGCGATTCCGGAGCGGCGCGCGGAAGCGTACGAACGGTTGCTGATCGACGTGATCCGCGGCCGCCTCACGCACTTCATGCGCCGCGACGAACTCGAAGCCGCGTGGTCGTGGGTCGAGCCGATCCTCGACGGCTGGAAGCAGCTCGGCGACCGGCCGCGCCTGTACACGGCCGGCACGTTCGGGCCCGCGGCCTCGTCGGCGCTGCTCGCGCGCGACAGCATGTCCTGGTCCGAAGAAGCGTAACCGCAAGCAAAACGGCGTGCCGCCGCGCGGCACGCCGGCCCGATCGGGCCACCCGGGGCGGCACCCGCCCCGTCTTCCCCGCAGGTCCGCCGCTGCTACCGCGGCCCCATCCACGCGGCCTTGCGCCGCGCCGGCGCATCGTTGCCGCTGCTGCCGCCGAGCACCTCGATCATGTAGTCGACGAACGACGCGATCCGCGACGAAATCGCAGTGTTGCGGTAGTACACCGCATGAATCGGCTGCTCGACGTCGAGCGTCTGGCGCGCGAGCACCTGCACGAGCCGCCCCGTTTCGCGATCCTGCGCGGTCATGAAATCCGACAGGCAGACGATGCCCGCGCCGTCCAGCGCGAGCTGCCGCAGCGTCTCGCCGCTCGACGACCAGATGCCCGGCTCGATGCGGCACGGCTCGCCGTCGGTGCCGAGGATCGGCCACACGTTCAGCGATTCGGGCTGCGTGAAGCCGAGCAGCGTGTGCTTGTCGAGATCCTCGACCTTGCGCGGCAGGCCGTGCGCTTCGACATACGCGGGGCTCGCGAGGATACGCAGCCGGCTGTTGCCGATGCGCCGGCTGTGCAGCGTCGAATCCTTCAGCCGGCCGATCCGGATCGCGACATCGGTGCGCCGCTCCAGCAGGTCGATGATCCCCTCGTTGCTGTTCAGCTCCAGCTCGACTTTCGGGAAGCGTTCGCGGTAGCCGCGCACGAGCGGCACGATCACGTGCAGCATGAACGGCGTCGCGGCGTCGACGCGCAGGCGCCCCGACGGCATCTCGCGCCGCGCGAGCATCTGCTCCTCCGCGTTCTCGACCGATTCGATGATGGCGCGCGCATCCTGCAGGAACGCGCGCCCTTCCTCGGTCAGTTCGAGCCGGCGCGTAGTCCGGCGCAGCAGCGTGGTCTTCAGCTTCTCCTCGAGCCGCGCGAGCGTGCGGCTCGCCGCCGATACGGTGACGTCGAGCTGCTGCGCGGCAGCGGTGATCGAGCCGGTGTCGACCACGGCGGCAAAGGCCTGGAGTTCGTCGAGCGTGATTTTCATTGTTGATCTTAAATCAAAACAATTTGGTTTATAGACCAGTTTTTCCGCAAAAGTAAAGGCGCCACACTGCGATCCATCGTCACTGGAACCTGGATCCCGCCATGCCCCTCGCCCTGCTTGCGCTGACCCTCAGCGCCTTTGCCATCGGCACCACCGAGTTCGTGATCGTCGGGCTGATTCCGACGATCGGCGCCGACCTCGGCGTCAGCCTGCCGTCGGCCGGCCTGCTCGTCAGCCTGTATGCGCTGAGCGTCGCCATCGGCGCGCCGCTCCTCACCGCGCTCACCGGCCGCGTGCCGCGCAAGACGCTGCTCGCCGCGCTGATGGCGCTGTTCACCGTCGGCAACCTCGTCGCGTGGCAGGCGCCCGGCTACGAATCGCTGGTCGTCGCGCGCATCCTCACCGGCCTCGCGCACGGCGTGTTCTTCTCCGTCGGTTCGATCATCGCGACCACGCTGGTGCCGAAGGACAAGGCTGCCAGCGCGATCGCGACGATGTTCAGCGGGATGACCGTCGCGTTCGTCGCCGGCATTCCGCTCGGCACCTTCATCGGCCAGCACTTCGGCTGGCGCGCGACGTTCCTGATCGTCGCGCTGTTCGGCCTCGTCGCGTTCGTCGGCGCGGTCGTGTTCGTGCCGCGCGGGCTGCCGCAAACGCCGCCGGCGCCGCTCGCCCGCCAGCTCCGCGTGCTCGCGCAGCCGCGCCTGCTGCTCGTCTACGCGATGACGGCCGTCGGCTACGGCGGCTCGCTGATCGCATTCACGTACATGGCGCCGCTGCTCGAACGGATCGCGGGCTTCACGCCGTCGCAGGTCAGCCTCGTGCTCGTCGGTTATGGCGTGTCGGTGGCGTTCGGCAACGTATGGGGCGGCAAGCTCGCGGACGCCGTCGGCCCCGTGAAGGCGCTCAAGCGGATCTTCCTGCTGCTCGCGATCGTGCTGCTCGCGCTGACCTTCACGATCCACGTCAAATGGCTCGCCGTGCTGACGATGCTTGCGTGGGGCGCGGTCGCGTTCGGCAACGTGCCGGGGCTGCAGGTGTACGTGGTCAAGCAGGCGCGCCACTTCGCGCCGGACGCCACCGACGTCGCGTCGGGCTTCAACATCGCCGCGTTCAACCTCGGCGTCGCCGGCGGCTCGTCGCTCGGCGGCCTGATCGTCGCGCACGCCGGCCTCGGCCACACGCCATGGATCGCCGCGGTCGTCACGCTCGGCGCGTTCGCGCTCACCGCGTTGAGCGGCCGTCTCGACCGCCATCACGGGCTGCCGGCACGCACGGCCGAACCCGTCGAACTCGCCCATTGAACGCTACCCCTTTGCAGGAGCTCACCAGCATGAACGCATCGACCCGACGTCCGCCGTTCGCGGGCAAGACCTTCGAAGTTCGTTACGACGGCCTCACCGCGCTCAACGCGTATGACGAGGACGGTCTTCACATGCGCTACGAAATCACCGAAGGCGCGTACGCCGGCGCGAAAGGCGAAGTCGCGTGCACGTGGCAGCACGTCGCCGGCGAGACCTATGCGATCTCGTGGCAGGAAGCCGACCGCGCGACGGTCGTGCACCTCGACGATTTTGCCGCCGGCACGTCGCGCGCGTTCTTCACCGCGTCGTCGCTCGATTTTTACCGGCTCGAAGGCAGCCTGCGCGCGGTCTGAACGGAGCCCGACCATGTCCACTTCACTCGACACACTCGCCGACGGCGGCTTCAGCGTCGGCATCGAACTGCCGCTCGACAACGACTGGTCGCCGGCCGGCGACGCCAAGCGTCAGCGCGACGGCCGCCGCCCCGGCGTGCCCGACCTGGAAATCCACGCGGAGCTCGCGCAACTGGCCGATACGCTCGGTTTCCGCGCACTCTGGGTGCGCGACGTGCCGGTGTACGACCCGTCGTTCGGCGACGCCGCGCAGGTGTACGAAACGTTCTCGTATCTCGGTTACCTCGCCGGCATCACGCGCGACATCCTGCTCGGCACGGCGGCCGTCGTGCTGCCGCTGCGCGAGCCGCTGCTGACGCTGAAATCGGCCGCGACGATCCAGGAGCTGAGCGGCGGGCGCCTGCTGCTCGGCGTCGCGAGCGGCGACCGGCCCGTCGAATATCCGCTGTTCGGCCGCGACTTCGCGTCGCGCGGCGCGAACTTCCGCGACCAGGTCGCGTTGCTGCGCGACGGCGCGCGCGCTCACCTGCCGCCCGGCCTCGACGTACTGCCCGCCGCCCGGTCGCCGGTGCCGCTGCTCGTCGCGGGCCTCGCGCAGCAGACGCCCGCATGGATCGGCGCACACATGGACGGCTGCCTCGCGTATCCGGGCACGCCGGCCGACCACGCGCAGCGCGCCGCGAACTGGCGTGCCGTGGCCGGCGACAAGCCGTACGTGAGCTTCATCCACCTCGACCTCGCGGAAGACCCGCACGAGCCGCTGCAGCGGCACCGCTTCGGCGCCCGTGCGGGACGCGTCGCGCTGGCGGAAGAACTCGCGGCGATGCGCGACGCGGGCGTGCGGCACATCGGCCTGCATTTCCGCCGCAACCGCCGCCCGCTCGACGAGACGATGGCCGAGATCGCAGCGGACGTGCTGCCGGCGCTCCATCCGAACGCAAGCGCGCAAGCACGCTCGGCATGAGGCCGGCAACGGCCCGCAGCAGGTCCGCGTCACGATCGATACTTGATTTCAGATCAAATATTTTTGACCTCTAACGGCGTTTATCTCATCAGTCCGAGGCGCCAGAATGACTCACATACCGCAACCGCCCCCCTTCTCCCAGGAGCACACGATGAGCAAGATTCCCGCATTCGGCCTCGGCACTTTCCGCCTGCAAGGCCAGGTCGTCATCGACTCGGTCCGCAACGGCCTCGACGTCGGCTACCGCGCGATCGACACCGCGCAGATCTACGGCAACGAAGCCGAAGTCGGCGCAGCGATCGCCGCGTCGGGCGTGCGCCGCGACGACCTGTTCCTGACCACCAAGATCTGGGTCGACAACTACGCGCCGGACAAGCTCGTGCCGAGCCTCGAAGAAAGCCTGCGCAAGCTGCGCACCGATCATGTCGACCTGACGCTGATCCACTGGCCGGCCCCGGACAACGGCGTCGCACTCGACACGTTCATGACCGCGCTCGCCGACGCGAAGGCGAAGGGCCTCACGCGCCGGATCGGCATCTCGAACTTCAACATCGAACTGACGAAGCAGGCGATCGCGGCCGTCGGCAAGGACGCGATCGCAACAAACCAGATCGAACTGAGCCCGTACCTGCAGAACCGCAAGCTCGTCGAGTTCCTGAACGGCGAAGGCATCCACGTGACGTCGTACATGACGCTCGCGTACGGCAAGGTGCTCGGCGACCCGGTGATCGGCGCGATCGCGCAACGTCACGACGCGACGCCCGCGCAGGTCGCACTCGCGTGGGCGCTGCAGCTCGGCTATTCGGTGATTCCGTCGTCGACGAAGCGCGAGAACCTCGCGAGCAACCTGCTCGCGCAGACGCTGCGCCTGACCGACGACGACATGGCGCAGATCGCCGCGCTCGAACGCAACGGCCGCGAAGTCGACCCGGCCGGCCTCGCGCCGACGTGGGACTGAGCACGCCGCCCGCCATTCGACATTGGAACCGTCCGCGGCCAGTCAGCCGCGGCACGCACAAGGACAACATCATGACCCAGGACCCGCTGTTTCAACCGCTTCGATTCGGCGCGCTGACGCTGCCGAACCGCATCGTGATGCCGCCGATGACGCGCTCCCGCGCCACCCAGCCCGGCGACGAAGCCAACGACCTGATGGCCGCGTATTACGCGCAGCGCGCAAGCGCGGGCCTGATCGTCAGCGAAGGCACGTATATCGCGCCGCTCGGCAAGGGCTACGCATGGACGCCCGGCATTCACACGCCGTCGCAGGTCGCCGGCTGGCGCAAGGTGACCGACGCCGTGCATGCCGCGCACGGCCGCATCTTCGCGCAGCTGTGGCACGTCGGCCGGCTGAGCCACACGAGCCTGCTCGGCGGCCGGCAACCCGTGTCGTCGTCGCCGCTCCAGGCGAAGGGCGTGAACGTGTTCGTCGCCGGTGAAGACGGCAGCACGCCGGGCTTCGTGCAAGCGTCCGAGCCGCGCGCGCTGACGATCGACGAAATCCGCGAGATCGTCGATCAGTACCGCGCCGCCGCGCGCAACGCGATCGAAGCCGGCTTCGACGGCGTCGAGCTGCACGGCGCGAACGGCTATCTCGTGAACCAGTTCATCGACTCGAACGCGAACACGCGCACCGATGCGTACGGCGGCTCGCTGGAAAACCGGCTGCGCTTCCTGCGCGAAGTCGCGCAGGCACTGATCGAAGGCACCGGCGACGCGTCGCGCGTCGGCATCCGCCTCGCGCCACTGACCACGCTGAACGGCTGCGTCGACGACGATCCGGAAACGACCTACCTCGCCGCCGCGACGCTGCTCGGCGAACTCGGCGTCGGCTACCTGCACATCGCGGAAGCCGACTGGGACGACGCCCCGCTGATGCCGGTCGCATTCAAGCAGCAACTGCGCGCCGCGTACCCGGGCGTGCTGATCTACGCCGGCGCATACACCGCCGAGCGCGCACGCGAAGCGATCGCCGCCGGCTGG
The DNA here is from genome assembly GCF_052952715.1 of Burkholderia sp. YIM B11467. Lineage (NCBI taxonomy): Bacteria > Pseudomonadati > Pseudomonadota > Betaproteobacteria > Burkholderiales > Burkholderiaceae > Burkholderia > Burkholderia sp. YIM B11467. The sequence goes on along the minus strand of NZ_JBQVSQ010000001.1, from coordinate 1,462,716 downwards.
GCCGACCTCGTCGCATTCGGCCGCCCATTCGTCGCGAACCCCGACCTGCCCGAGCGCCTGCGCACCGGTGCCACGCTCACGCCGCACGACCGCAACACGCTGTTCGGCGGCGGTGCGTCAGGCCTGACCGACTACCCGACGCTCGCACAAGCCGCGGCGTGAATGACCCACAGGAATCCGACATGAGAATCACGCTCCCTTCCCGCCTGGGTTTCGGCACCGCGCCGCTGGGCAACATGTATCGGGACATCCCGAACGAAGAAGCACTGGCCACCGTCGACGCGGCCTGGGAAAGCGGCATCCGCTACTTCGACGCGGCACCGCTGTACGGCGCCGGCCTCGCCGAGCTGCGCCTCGGCGAAGCGCTCGCCCGCCGTCCGCGCGACGCCTATTCGCTCGGCACCAAGGTCGGCCGGCTCGTCCTTGACGAACACGAGGACGCGTCGCAACGCGATCTCGGCGAAAAGGGCGGCCTGTTCCGCCATGGCCTGCCGAACAAGATCGTCTACGACTACACCGAGGACGGCACGCTGCGCTCGATCGAAGCGAGCCTCAAGCGGCTGCGTACCGACCGGCTCGACACCGTGTGGATCCACGACCCGGCGATCGACTTCCACGGCGAACGCTGGCTCGACGTGTTCGACGCCGCGATGTCGGGCGCGGCGAAGGCGCTCACGCGCCTGCGCGACGAGAAGGTCATCCAGGGCTGGGGCCTCGGCGTGAACCGCATCGAGCCGTGCGAGCTCGCGCTCGAACGCTCGGATCCCGACGGCTTCCTGCTGGCTGGCCGCTACACGCTGCTCGACCATGCGGGCGCGCTCGAACGGCTGATGCCGGCAAGCGTCGCGCGCGGGCTCGGCATCATCGTCGGCGGTCCGTACAACTCCGGCGTGCTCGCCGGCGGCACCCACTTCGAGTATCAGCCGGCGACGCAGGAGATGCTCGACCGCGTCGCACGCATCCGGCAGATCAGCGAACGCTTCGGCGTCGATGTGCGTGCGGTGGCGCTGCAGTTCTCGCTCGCACACCCGGCCGTCGCGGCCGTGATCCCCGGCGCGAGCCGGCCCGATCGCATCGACGAAAACCTGCGGCTTGCCGCGGCGCCGATTCCGGCCGAACTGTGGGACGCGCTGAAGGCCGAGCGCCTGATCGCCGAGCACGCGCCGACGCCGGCCGGCGCGGCCTGAGCGTCCTGAGCCGCTTGCGCGCGACCGCCGCGGCGAGCGGCCGCGCACATCGGTTCCCTCTCAATCGCGGCGACTATCGCCGCGATTGTCATTTCCGAATTGCAGCCTGCGCAATCGGCGTCTAGCGTTTACAGGTTCGACTCCGCACGACCGTCACCCTACCTGAAAGGATGCCCCGCCATGCCAAGCCGCTCCCCGAAACGCGACATGCTGCTGGCCCTCGCGGCCGGCCTTTCCTTCGCAGCTTTCACCGCGCCGACTTACGCAGACGACGCGGGCAATCTCGCGCCGCCCGAGCCTGCAACGCCGGTACTGTCGACGACCGCGACCGGCGTGCAGATCTACGCATGCGAATACGATGCCGAACACCGGCTCGCGTGGGCATTCCAGCGCCCGGAAGCGATGCTGTTCGACGGCAGCGGCACGCTCGTCGTCCGGCACGGCGCGGGGCCGTCGTGGGAAGCGCTCGACGGCAGCCGCATTACCGGCAAGAAACTCGCGGAAGCGCCGAGCGCACGCCCGGGCAGCATTCCGCAGCTGCTGCTCGCCGCGACGCCGGCAGCAACGGGCACGCTGGCCGGCGTGCGCTTCGTGCAGCGGCTCGATACGGCCGGCGGCACGCCGCCGGCAGCAGCCTGCACGGCCGAGCATGCGGTCGGCCGTTTCCCGTATTTCGCGCGCTACGTGTTCCTGAAGTAACGCGCGCGGCGCCCGAAGCAATGCGTGCCATCCCGGCGCCTGCCGTCCCGCCTCCATTTATTCAGCTTTCCTATCTTTAATGGATGGAAGCGTGACATCATCGACACCATCGTTCCGGCTACAAAACGCGCTCAGCCGATCCGCATCGACAACTCGACATCGCCGCCGAACGGCACCGACAGATAGCCGTGTTCCGGCGCGCGCACGTAAGCGAGGTAGTCGGGGCTGTATTCCGCGTTGTCGGCCACGACGAACGCGCCCGGCCTGAGCCGCGGTTCGACCCGCGCGAGAATCTCCGGATACAACGCCTTCGCGCCGTCGAGCAGCAGCAGGTCGACCGTTTCCGGAAGATCGGCGGCCAGCGTGCGCAGCGCATCGCCCTCGCGAATCTCCACGAGATCGGCGAGCCCGGCCGCGGCCAGGTTCGCCTGCGCGCGCACGACCTTCGACGGCTCGAACTCGCTCGTGATCAACCGGCCGCCGCCGTTGTCGCGCAGCGCGGCCGCGAGATGCAGCGTCGAAATGCCGAACGACGTGCCGAATTCGACGATCGCCCGCGCGCCGCCGCTGCGCGCGAGCATGTACAGCAGCGTGCCCGTCTCGCGCGACACGGCGAGCGGATAGTCCTTCAGGCGCGCATAGAAATCGGTGTAGTCGGTCTTGCTGCGCATCAGCCGCGCGTGCTCGTCGTGCGACAGGTCGGCAAAGTCCGGGTTCGTCGCGGGCGACGATGCGTCGGCTTCGTCGAACAGGCGCGCCAGCAGCGAAGCCAGCGGGTCGAGCGTCAGGGTAGTCATGCGTATCTCCGGTATCGGGTTGAGTGCGTCGTTGCACCCGACTAGAATATGACGAACTATTCAGGTTTTACTATTCGCATTGACAAACCGCTCATGACCGACCGCCGAAACCCCCGGATCGCCACGCGCAAACAGCCTCGGCAGGCCCGCTCGACCCGTCTCGTCGAGGATGTCCTGCAGGCCGCTGTTCAGGTTTTGGCCAGCGAAGGCGCGCAGCGCTTCACGATGGCGCGGGTCGCCGAGCGGGCAGGCGTGAGCGTCGGCTCGCTGTATCAGTACTTCCCGAACAAGGCGTCCGTGCTGTTCCGGCTCCAGCACGACGAATGGCGGCAGACGGCCGAGATGCTGCGCGGCATGCTGGAGGACGCTCGACAAGCGCCGCCCGAGCGGTTGCGCACGGTCGTCCACGCGTTCATCCGTTCGGAATGCGACGAGGCGCGGATGCGCATCGCGCTCGACGACGCCGCGCCGCTCTATCGCGACGCGCCCGAGGCGCAGGAAATCAGGGCGGCGGGCACCGTCATCTTCCGCGCGTTCATGCGCGAGGCGCTGCCTGATGTGCCCGACGCAACGCTCGCAGTCGCGTGCGACCTGATCACCACCACGCTTACCGCCGGCGGCAAGGCGTTTTCGGAACACGAGCGCACGCCGGCGGAAATCGACGCGTATTCGACGGCCATGGCCGACATGTTCTGCGCGTATCTCGAGCGTCTCGCGCACAATTGAGGCCGGCGCGGGCACGAGAACCGCGCACGCGCGGCGGCGAGACCGTCCGAATGCGGGTTGCCCGCACCGGAGAATCGCCGCATGCGCGGCCGTTTCCACCAGCCTCGACAGTTGCATCGAAAGCCATTCGTAATATTCGATGATCCACCCGCCCCCGCCCTGCCCGCCGATCCCGCATTCGAATAATCGCCTTAACGGATTCGAACTAGGCGTATACACGCGTTTCGTCGCGACGGAGTCCCGTTTCACGCCGATATAAGCGCTGCGACATGCGCTGCATGCTTTTCGCCCAATGGGACGTGATGGGCGGTTCGCCTAACCTTCGCTACGGCAAAGCACACGTGACGGGGTCGACCACACCACGCGTCGTACGACGCGACACACTCGCGATCGTTTCGATGCGCGCGTACCGACATGGATCACGCGTCATTCGTCCCCACGACGTTGCCGACAATCCCAATTAGATTCGAGACACCCTGACGACGGTTCGCTACGGGCCGTTTCAGCATGCTGATAAAGGAGCAAGCTCATGAGTGATACCCCGGTGCAGCCGACGGTCGACGTCGGCGCGGAAGAAACTGACTTTGGCACCAAGGGAGTCATCGACCGGTACTTCGGCATTTCGTCGCGCGGCAGCACGCAGCGTCGCGAGATCGTTGCGGGCGTGACCACCTTCCTCGCGATGGTCTATTCCGTATTCGTCGTGCCCGGCATGTTCGGCAAGGCCGGCTTCGACACGAGCGCCGTGTTCGTCGCGGTCTGCCTCACCACCGCGTTCGGTTCGTTGCTGATGGGCCTGTGGGCGAAGCTGCCGATCGCGATCGGCTGCGCGATCTCGCTGACCGCCTTCACCGCGTTCGGCCTCGTGCTCGGCAAGGGTCTGCATCCGACGGTCGCGCTCGGCGCCGTGTTCCTGATGGGCCTCGTGTTCACGGGCATCTCGGTCACCGGCGTGCGTTCGTGGATCCTGCGCAACCTGCCCGCGGGCGTCGCGCACGGCACGGGCATCGGCATCGGCCTGTTCCTGCTGCTGATCGCGTCGAACGACGTCGGCCTCGTGATCAAGAATCCGGGCGCCGGCCTGCCGGTCTCGCTCGGCCAGATCACCGCGTTCCCGGTCATCATGTCGGTCGTCGGCCTCGCCGCGATCTTCGGCCTCGAAAAGCGTCGCGTGCCGGGCGGCATCCTGCTCGTCGTGATCGCAATCTCGGTGTTCGGCCTCGTGTTCGATCCAACCGTGAAGTACCACGGCATCTTCGCGCTGCCGTCGCTGAGCGCACCGGGCCATGCATCGCTGATCGGCGCGATGGACATCAAGGGCGCACTGTCGATGGCCGTGCTGCCGAGCGTGCTGGCACTGGTGATGACCGCCGTGTTCGACGCGACCGGCACGATCCGCGCGGTCGCCGGACAAGCCGGCCAGCTCGACGAGAACGGCCGCATCATCAACGGCGGCCGCGCGCTGACCGCCGATTCGCTCAGCTCGATCTTTTCCGGTTTCCTCGGCGGCGCGCCGGCGGCGGCCTACATCGAGTCGAGCGTCGGCGTGGCCGCCGGCGCGAAGACGGGCCTCGCCGCAGCCGTGGTCGGCCTGCTGTTCCTCGTCGTGATGTTCTTCTCGCCGCTCGCGGGCCTCGTGCCGTCGTACGCCACGGCCCCGGCACTGATGTACGTCGGCCTGCTGATGCTCAGCAGCGTGAGCAAGCTGCACATGGACGACATGGTCGACGCGATGTCGGGCCTCGTCTGCGCCGTGTTCATCGTGCTGACCGCGAACATCGTGACGGGCATCATGCTCGGCTTCTCGACGCTCGTGATCGGCCGCATCGCCAGCGGCGAATTCCGCAAGCTCAACGTCGGTACCGTGCTCATCGCGGCCGTGCTCGTCACCTTCTATCTCGGCGGCTGGGCAATCTGACCGCGGGTCATGCGCGACGTCGCCTGCAGAAGGGCGGCGCGCATCGGGACGACAACGTCTCCTCCACCATCATCGTTGATGGTCTCCAAGCCTGGGAACGCGAGTTTCCAGGCTTTTTTTGTTGAGGCGGAAGCGGCGCGACGCGAATCCGTGCCCGGTGCTACGATCGCGTTTTGCCTTCAGGAGCCGCCATGAACCCGCTCGGCATCGTCTCCGAATCGCGTACCCGGACCTCGGCGCGCAAGCCGCCGTTCATTCCGTCGTTCGGCTTCCACGAGGTGCATGAATCGCAGCCGATCGCCGCGCCGCCCGCGCGCATCATCGACACCGTCGCATCGCTCGACATGCGCGCCGATCCGGTCATCGACGCGCTGCTGAGGGCGCGCGAATTTCCGGCGTCGGTCATGGGCACGCTGCGCAACGGGCCGGCCCGCAACGAACGCGCGCGCTTCGGCTTCGACACGTTTACGCTGCTTCGCCGCGACGACACGTCGCTGTCGCTCGGCCTCGTCGGACGCTTCTGGCGCCCGGCGCCCGACGTGCGCACGATCGCCGATGCAACGGCCTTCGTGCGCCACGACGATCCGCGCGACGCGAAGCTGGTGCTCCGGTTCGAGGTCGTCGGGCTCGCATCCGGCGCGCGCGTGCTGCGCACGGAAACCTTCGTCCACTGTCCGACCGCACGCACGCGCTGGCTGTTCATGCCGTACTGGCTCGCGATCCGGCTGGGGAGCGGCTGGATCAGGCGACGCACGCTGGCGGCGGTCGAGATGGCGCTGGCTTAGTCTCAACGCATCAGAACGGCTTGATCACGACCAGCCCGACGACAATCCCCATCGCGACCACGACCGCACCCGCCGCCTGCCCGAGCCACGACGCGGGCGCGACGACGAGATCGTCGCGCTCCATGCGCCGCAGCGTGCCGGCCAGGATCCCGTGCAGCGCCGACAGCGCCGCGACGATGACCAGCTTCACCGACAGCCACGCCGCGCCGAACCAGTGTCCGTTCAGCGCGATCGCCACGCCCGTGATCCAGACGAGCGCGAGCGCAGGCACCGTCACCGCGCGATCCCAGCGCCGCACCGCGCGATGCACGGCGAGGTTGGCGATACGGACGCCGACCGACAGCATCAGCAGCCCGCCGACGAACGTGACGACGGCGATCACATGCACGGCCTTGAGCAACAGGTAGATCATCGCGCGTGCCGCCTGCGCGCGATCCATCCGGCGCTCGCGAGTCCCGCAAACGGCACGACGGCCGACAGCACGAGCCGCGCGACTTCACCCCTGCTCCACAGCCCGCTCGACGCGGTGCCGACGACCGCCCACACGTACAGCGCGAACGCGATGCCGTGAATCGGGCCCATGATCGATACCGCGACCGGATAACCGGCCAGATGCTTGAGCGGCACGGCGACGCACACCAGCACGACGAGCGTGGTCGCCTCCAGCAACGACAGGTATTGCAGGTTCCGCAACGCATTGCGGTCGTCTTGTTTCATCGGCGTGCCTCCAGGTTGGTCTGCGGTGATTGTCGCGTGTGGTACGCGCCCGAGCCATTGGCTAAAATGACATCTTTAGACGGATTCTGGCCAAACCCTCGAACGCCATGCATACGGTCGCCGTGCTCGCTTTGCCCGATGTCGTCCCGTTCGATCTGGGCGTTGCATGCGACACGTTCGCGCGCGTGCGTGCGCCCGGCGTCGAGCAGGCCTACCGCGTACGCGTGTGCAGCGAGCAGCCGCGCGTCGCCGGCGACCTGTTCGAACTGCGGCCCCCGTTTCGTCTCGATGCGCTCGCCGACACCGATACGATCGTCGTCCCCGGCACGTCGGTACCGCTCGCATCCACGTCACGCCGTGCGATTGCCGCCCTGCGCGAAGCGGCCGCGCGCGGTTGCCGGATCGCGTCGATCTGCAGTGGCGCGTTCGTGCTCGCGGAAGCCGGGCTGCTCGACGGCCTGCGCGCGACGACGCACTGGCTCGCGGCCGCCGAACTCGCGCGCCGCTATCCGCGCGTGACGGTCGACCCGAACGTGCTGTTCGTCGACAACGGGCAGATACTGACGTCGGCCGGCGCGGCGGCCGGCCTCGATCTGTGCCTGCACATGATCCAGGCCGACTACGGCGCGGCGGTGGCCGTCGACGCCGCACGCTGCGCGGTTGCGCCGCGCGTGCGGGAAGGCGGGCAGGCGCAGTTCATCGCGCCGGAATGGCCGGCCGCGACCGACGGGCTGCAAAACCTGATGGACTGGCTGCAGGCGAACCTGCGCAAGCCGCTCACGCTCGACGCGATGGCCCGCAAGGCGTCGACGAGCGTGCGCACGCTGACGCGGCGCTTTCAGGAGCAGACGGGCACGTCGCCGCGGCAATGGCTGCAGACCGCGCGCGTCAGGCATGCGCAGCAGTTGCTGGAGGTCACGGAACTGTCGATCGAGCATGTCGCGACGGAGGCCGGGTTCGGATCGGTCACCGCGTTTCGCGAGCGGTTCGCGCACGTCGTCGGCACATCGCCGCAGCGGTATCGTCGTGCGTTCCGCGCGCGGTCCGGCGCGTGACGTTCGCAACGTCACCGCCGCCTGCGCAGCGGCACGCGATGCGTCGAGCCAGCGACACGACACCGCGCGCATGCAACCATCGGGATCGCGACCGAACACCGCCGCCGCCCCACCTCGTTCGCCACACTGTCGCGCCAACCGGACCCGATCGATGACCCGCATCCGCAACCCCCTGAACATCGCGCAGCTCCAGGCGTTCGTGTCCGCCGCGCATCACAAGAGCCTGCGCGCCGCCGCGCGCGAACTCGGCGTCACGCAGCCCGCGATCACGCATACGATCCGCGAACTCGAAACGGCGCTCAACGCGGAGCTGCTCGCGCGCAGCGTGCGCGGCGTCGAGCTGACCGCCTGCGGCCATGCGCTGCTGCCGCGCGCCGAGCAGTTGCTCGGCGACATCCGTCGCACGGTCGAGGCCGTCGAACACGTGAAAGGCGAGATGTCGGGGCGCGTCGCGGTCGGCACGATGCCGTCGATCGCGCTGACGGCGCTGCCGCACGCGGTGACGGCATTCCGCCGGTCGATGCCGAACGTGAGCCTGCATCTCGTGGAATTGACGGTGCCCGACGCGCTCGCGCAGCTGCGCAACGGCACGCTCGACATCGCTGCAATGCACCACGTGCCCGCGCTCGACCGCGATTTCACGCAATCGCCGCTGCTGTCGACCGAGTTCACGATCGTGATGCGCGAAGGCCATCCACTCGCGCACGCACGCCGATTAGAGGAACTGCTCGACGCCGAGTGGATCGTCACCGTCGGCGCCGAACAGTTTCCGCACAGCGTGATGGTCGGGATGTTCGAAGCGCGCGGCCTGCCGCTGCCGAAGCGCCTGCTGAGATCGCCGATGTCGTTCGCGGTCACGCTCGGGCTCGTCGCGCGCTCGGACGTGATCGGCTGCTTCACGCGCCCGCTCGCCGCGATGGTCGCGCCGCTCGGCATCCGCACGGCCGAACTCGACGAAAGCATGCCGCGCTTCGACCTGTCGATCATCTCGCGGCGCGACCTGCTGCCCACGCCCGCCGTCTCGCAATTCGTCACGTGCCTGCAGCGGGCGGTCAACGAAACGCTCGGTTGAATCGTTCCTGTGTCTGAAACGGTCGCGCCCCCGCCGCGCTGCCGCCGGGCCCGGTATCGGGGCTTGTCCTAGGCGCCCTGCCGGTATTTTGTCTTGATAATCTTGCGCACGTCGCGCGCCCGCATCGGGTGGGCGAAACGGACAGTCCGACGCGAAGCCGCGCCGGACCGAAGGCTTACGGCGCGGCACAACCGCGCACCCATCGAACAAAACGAGGAGTCACCGAGTGAAAAAGATTCTTGCGGCTGTGACCGTTGCCCTGCTTGCCGTATCGGCCGGCAGCGCGTACGCGAAGGACTGGACGACCGTGCGGTTCGGCGTCGACGCAAGCTACCCGCCTTTCGAATCGAAAGGCGCTGACGGCAAGGTGGTCGGTTTCGACGTCGACCTCGGCAACGAAATCTGCCGCCGCATCAACGCGAAGTGCGTGTGGATCGAAAACGACTTCGACGGGATGATCCCGGCGCTGAAGGCCCGCAAGTTCGACGGCGTGCTGTCGTCGATGTCGATGACGCCGGCGCGTCAGGAACAGATTGCGTTCTCCGAGAAGCTGTTCAACACGCCGACGCGCCTCGTCACGAAGAAGGGCGCCGGCCTGATGCCGACGGCTGAATCGCTGAAGGGCAAGACGGTCGGCGTCGAGCAGGGCACGATCCAGGAAACCTACGCGAAGACCTACTGGGCATCGAAGGGCGTGAACGTCGTGCCTTACCAGAACCAGGACCAGGTCTACGCCGACCTGATCTCGGGCCGTCTGGACGGCGCGCTGCAGGACGCGGTGCAAGCCGAGATCGGCTTCCTGAAGACGCCGCGCGGCGCGAACTTCGATTTCGCCGGCAAGGATATCGACGATCCGAAGACGCTCGGCAATGGCGCCGGCATTGGCCTGCGCAAGGAAGACACCGACCTGAAGGCGAAGATCGACGGCGCGATCTCCGGCATGCGCAAGGACGGCACGTACGCGAAGATCGCGAAGAAGTACTTCGATTTCGACGTCTACGGCAAGTAACACCGCCAGCAAGCGCACGCGTCACATCCGTGCAGACGGGCTCCGCAAGGAGCCCGTTTTTTTTTGCGCGCGCGGTGCCGGAAGCATTATTTTTTTCCGTGCCAACCCGATGATTCGCAACAGAAAATGGATTGTTCGGGTACCGGTTTGATGGGGGCGACGCAGGCAACGTACAATCGATCTTCCACGCACACCGGATCATTCGCGGCTGCGCCGCACTCCCCTCATCATGCAAACGCAGACCCATCCGCTGATTTCCCCCGCCGTCGGCACCGAACGCCAGATCACGAGCTTCCACTACGGCCCGCGCGGCGGCAAGAAGGTCTACATCCAGTCGTCGCTGCACGCGGACGAACTGCCCGGCATGCTGGTCGCCACGCTGCTGCGCCGCAAGATCGCCGCGCTCGAGACGTCCGGCAAACTGCGCGGCGAAGTCGTCATCGTGCCCGTGCCGAACCCGATCGGCCTGTCGCAGCACGTGTTCGGCGATCACCTCGGCCGCTTCGACCTCGGCTCGATGCAGAACTTCAACCGCAATTTCTACGATCTCGCCGGGCTCGTGCTGCCGCGCGTCGAAAGCCGGCTCACGAACGACGCCCAGCGCAACCTGGTTGCCGTGCGCGCCGCGATGCGCGAAGCGCTCGACGAGCAGGCGCCGCGCACCGAGCTCGATTCCCAACGCCTCGCGCTGCAAAAGCTGTCGTTCGACGCCGATATCGTGCTCGACCTGCATTGCGACAGCGATGCGGTGATGCATCTCTACACCAATCCCGATCTGTGGCCGGACGTCGAGCCGCTGTCGCGCTATCTCGACGCGCAGGCGTCGCTGCTCGCGCTGAATTCGGTCGGCAATCCGTTCGACGAGATCCACAGCTTCTGCTGGTCGGATCTGCGCAACCGTTTCGGCGATCGCTTCCCGATCCCGAACGGCGCGATTTCCGTCACGGTGGAACTGCGCAGCGAACGCGACGTGTCGTACGAGCTGGCCGAAAAGGACGCGCAGGCGATCGTCGAATACCTGACCGAGCGCGGTGTCGTCGACGGCACGCCGGCGCCGCTGCCGCCGCTCGCGCATCCGGCCACGCCGCTCGCGGGCACCGATCCGCTCGTCGCGCCCGTGTCGGGCGTGATCGTGTTCCGCACGCCGGTCGGCGCGTGGATCGAGGCCGGCCAGGAAGTGGCCGACATCGTCGATCCGCTGACCGATCGCGTCATCACGCTGAAGAGCAGCGTGTCGGGCGTGCTGTACGCGCGCCAGATCGTGCGCTTCGCGACGGCCGGCATGGAAGTCGCGCGGATTGCCGGCGCGACCGCGATCCGCACCGGTTCGCTGCTGTCGGCCTGAGCGGGCGGCCCGCGCGCCGGGCCACGGCGCGTGCCAACGCGCCATAACGCGCACCAACGAAATCGCCCGCTTGCGCGGGCGATTTGCTTTCCGGATCGTCGATGTCCGGCGATCCAGCCGGCCGGGATGCCTGACCGTTCAGAACGCCGGCACGATCGCGCCGCCGAACTTCTGGTCGATGAACTTGCGCACATCGTCCGATTCATAGGCCGCGACGAGCTTCTTCACCCACGGCTTGTCCTTGTCCTGCGCACGCACCGCGATCAGGTTCGCATACGGCCCGCGCAGATCCTCGATCGCGATCGCATCCTTCACCGGCGTGAGCCCCGCCTTCACCGCGTAATCGGTGTTGATCGACGCGGCATCGACATCCGGCAGCGCGCGCGGCAACTGCGCGGAATCCAGTTCGACGATCTTGATCTTCTTCGGATTCTCGGCGACGTCGAGCGGCGTCGCGTTCACGCCGTTCGTACCGACGCCCGGCTTCAGCTTGATCACGCCGTATTTCTGCAGCAGCAGGAGCGCGCGGTTGCCGTTCGACGGATCGTTCTGGATCCCGACCTTCGCGCCCACCGGCAAGTCCTTCAGCGACTTGATCTTCTTCGAATAGAAGCCCATCGGCGCCGTGTAGGTCAGCCCGACGTTGACGATCTTGTAGCCGCGCTGCTTGATCTGGCTGTCGAGGAACGGCTGGTGCTGGAAGCCGTTCGCGTCGAGATCGCCGGAGTCGAGCGCCGCGTTCGGCTGCACGTAGTCGTTGAATTCGATGACCTTGATCGCGAGGCCGTCGCGCGCGGCGACCTTCGTCACTTCGGTCCAGATCTGCGCGTCGGGGCCGCTCATCGTGCCGATCTTCAGCGTTTGCGGGTCGGCGTGCGCGCCGGGCGCCGCGAATGCCAGCGCCGCGGCGAGTGCGCCGAGGCCGGTCAGGATCGAACGTCGCATGGTGTCCTCTTGTCCCGTGTCGTTGTTGAGGCACGGATCGTCGCATGGGGCCCGAACAGCGCAAACCAAGCTTATTTCATGTGCATATTCCTGATCGGGATCGAATCTCAGCCGAAATCGGTATAACTCCCCGCTATGCAACCGGGCAGAATTCAGTGTCGCATCGGTACCACACATTCTTCATATGACAGTCGCTGTCATATTCATTACGTGGCCCGCCGATAAAGTTGCCGCCGGTCCGTGAAAGCGCCCATGAGAGCGCCGGAACCGCAACTGGACACGCCATTTATTCGCTCGGAGAATCCTTTGAACAAGAAACTGTTGACCATCGCCGTCCTGGCAGCAACGGCCGGCACGGCGCACGCACAAAGCAGCGTGACCCTGTACGGCGTCATCGATGCCGGTATCAGCTACGTGAACCACAGCAAGACCGCCAACGGCGGCACGGGCAAGCTGTTCAAGTATGACGACGGCGTTGCCCAAGGCAGCCGTTGGGGCCTGCGCGGCACCGAAGACCTCGGCGGTGGCCTGAAGGCGATCTTCGTGCTCGAAAACGGCTTCAACAGCGGCAACGGCACGCTCGGCCAGGGCGGCGCGATCTTCGGTCGCCAGGCTTACGTCGGCCTGAGCCAGTCGCAATACGGCACGGTCACGTTCGGCCGTCAGTACTCGTTCTCGACCGACATCCTCGGCTCGAACTACTCGACGGGCGGCAACACGGTCGCGGGTAACTACGCGTACCACGTGAACGACCTCGACCAGCTCACGTCGAGCCGCATCAACAACGCCGTGAAGTTCCAGAGCGCGAACTACTCGGGCTTCACGTTCGGCGCGTTGTACGGCTTCTCGAACTCGACGGACTTCGCCGGCGCAGCCGCGACGACGTCGGGCACGACGACGACGGCAGGCTCGTCGCGCGCATACAGCTTCGGCCTGAACTACGCGAACGGCCCGGTTTCGGTCGGCGCCGCTTACACGGACATCCGCTTCCCGAGCCAGTCGTCGCCGGCATTCTCGACGACGATCGCGAACATCAGCACGGGTAACGTCCGCGACCTGCGCACGTACGGCGTCGGTGGCCGCTACGTGTGGGGCCCGGCAACGGCATGGCTGCTGTGGACGCGTACGCAGTTCTCGACCGTTTCGGGCGCGGGCGGCACGTTCTACAACGCGTATGAAGCAGGCGCGAAGTACGCCTTCACGCCGGCACTGTCGGGTGGCCTCGGCTACACGTACACGAACGCGACGCAGAGCGGCAATTCGTGGCACTGGAACCAGGTCAACGGTATCGCCGACTACGCACTCAGCAAGCGTACGGACGTGTACGGCCTGGTCGTGTACCAGCAGGCATCGGGCAAGGGCGTGCAAGCGCAGATCGGCTCGAGCACGAGCTACTTCAATACGTCGGGCACGGGTTCGAAGAACCAGATCGCCGCACGTATCGGTATCCGTCACAAGTTCTAAAGCATCCGCTTAACTCGCGGATCACGACGGCAAGAAGCGCCCCGCTCCACGCGGGGCGCTTTTTTATGTGCTTTTAAGTTTCGCTTAATTCTGGGCTGAGAGGATGCTCTCACCCCCCCTGTTGGCCGCCTGAGCATCGGCGGCTTTTTTTTTAAATGCCGACGGCGCCGCCATCGATTGCCCACAAGACAGGATCGGAGGCCATGATGATCGAAGATACCGTTTTCAGCCATCTGCACGCGATTCTGACGTGCCAACACTCGATGCCGGTCCAGAGCTGCCGCGTATCGGTTGAAATGCAGCGCCCGTGGGGCCGCCCGTACCGGCTAGTCGAATGGACGATGCATCTCGACGCGCCCGCGCGGCGCCAGATCGTGCCGGCCGAATCGACCGACGAAGAGATCGCCGAGGTCGTCGCGTCGCACGTGCCGGGCCGGCTTTACGGCGACGGCCGGCTGCAATTCTGAACGCTCCGTTGTTCCACCCGCTTCCCGCCTTTCGGCCGCCCCGCACGCATCGTGCGGCAGTCGGTCTCGTTTGACGCAACAACGAAACCTGCTACGCTGCGCGTTTTCGTCCACGCAACACACGATGGAAAACGCATTCAACGAACGCGGCGTGATGATCACGCGCAACGGCCTGTCCGCCGCCGGGCAGGTATTCGCACTGCGTGACATCCGCCAGGTCGACGTCGTCAAGATTCCGAAGAACCGCCTCGTGCCGTCGCTGATCTCGCTGATCGGCGCGGCCACCGCCGTCGCAGGCGGCATCGGCGCATCGAGCGCCGCGCTCGTCGTCGGCGTGATGCTCGTCGTCGTCGGTTATCTCTCGTGGGTCACGCAGGACATCACGTATCGCCTGATGGTCGAGATGCCCGACGGCAAGCGCGAAGCACTGTCGAGCGTCGATGCCGAGTTCGTCGAACGCGTCGCGCAGGTCGTGCGCGATGCACGGGCGGCGACGGCTGCCGGCTGATTCCGGTCACCCGCTGCACGTTTCGCTTCGGTTCGCGATGTACCCAGACGCGCGGCAAGTTTCGGCGGCACTGCTACACACGACCGACGCATCACCACCATCGAATCCCCTTTCCGCCGCCTCATCGCAAGCACCGCGCCTCCACTGCGTACGCCGACCGCCTAGTATGGAAAGAGCGGCCTGCCGCCGCATCGTCCGAGGAGGTCGGCATGAACGTTCAATTGCTGTCCGGCATGCTTCGCGCGCAGGAACTGCTGCTCGTGTCGATGATCCGCGCGCTTCCCCTTGACGAACGCCGTGCGCTCGTCGACCTCTACACCGATCAGATCGCCTTCGCCGAACAGGCGGGCCTCGAAAGTCACAGCGATCGCGCAACGCACGATGCGTTCATCGCGCATGCGCGCAACCTGCTGATCCGCATCGAAGCGCTGGCCTAGGGCCCGCGCTTTTCTCCCGAATTTCCCGGTGCGGCCCATCCGAGCCGCACGGGTGAGCGCGCGCCCGCACGGGCCGCTTTCCTCGCTTGTATTGATAATAATTCTCATTTACACTGGTAAAGTTATCAGTTGCCTTTCAATTCTCCGTTCGCCGCATTCCGCGCGTGGGCGGGCCAGCCAGGTGAACGCGTCACCCAGCCAGCCCTCGGGCTTGTTTTCGTCAATGGGAGACCACCTGTGCATTGCTATCCGCTGGCGCGGCGGCCGATCTGCGCCGCGCTGTTCGGCGCGTTCGGCCTGTCCGCCGCCCCGGCTCACGCCGATTCGTCGCCGCAAGGCGTCACCCCGCCT
Organism: Burkholderia sp. YIM B11467; assembly: GCF_052952715.1. NCBI lineage: Bacteria > Pseudomonadati > Pseudomonadota > Betaproteobacteria > Burkholderiales > Burkholderiaceae > Burkholderia > Burkholderia sp. YIM B11467. The sequence continues at coordinate 1,447,234 of NZ_JBQVSQ010000001.1, read as the reverse complement.
CCTGCCGTCGTCCTCGCCGCGTCCACGCGCGGCGACGCGGCGCTGCTCGACCCCGTCACCGTCACGGCCACCCGCACCGCCACGGCCGCGAGCCGCACGGCGGCCTCGGTGTCGGTGATCACCGACGAGGATCTCGAGGAGCAGCAGGCCACCAACATCAAGGACGCGCTGCGCTACGAGCCGGGCGTCACGGTGCGCCGCACCGCGTACCGGCCCGCCAGCGCCGCGCAAGGCGGCGGCCGCGACGGCGATTCGAGCATCAACATCCGCGGCCTCGAAGGCAATCGCGTGCTGCTGATGGAGGACGGCATCCGCCTGCCGAACGCGTTTTCGTTCGGTCCGCTCGAAGCGGGCCGCGGCGACTACGCCGATCTCGACACGCTCAAGCGCATCGAAATCCTGCGCGGGCCGGCCTCCGCGCTCTACGGCAGCGACGGCCTGACCGGCGCGGTGAACTTCATCACGAAGGATCCGCGCGACCTGCTGTCGATCTACAACAAGCCCTATTACTTCTCGTTCCGGCCGAGCTACGATTCGGCCGACCGCAGCATCGGCGCGACCGTGTCGGCCGCGGGCGGCAACGATCGCGTGCAGGGGATGATCATCGCCGACGGCCGGCGCGGCCATGAGGTCGATACGCGCGGCAGCAACAATTCGGCGAGCACACTGCGCACGACGTCGAACCCTCAGGACGTCTATTCGGAATCGCTGCTCGGCAAGCTCGTGCTGACGCCCACCACGCGCGACACGATCAAGTTCACGGCCGAAACGGTGCAGCGACGCGTGAGCACCGACGTGCTGTCCGCGATCAATCCGCCCACCACGCTCGGCCTCACGACGAACGACCGGCTCGAGCGCAACCGCTTCAGCGTCGACTACGACTTCCGCGACGACGCGTTCCGCTGGTTCCAGACCGCGCACGTGCAGTTCTACTACCAGGACGCGAAGCAGGACCAGTACGCGTTCGAGACGCGCGGCACGCCGTTGAAATCGCGCTCGCGCGACAACCAGTACAAGGAACGCACGTTCGGCGGCTCCGCGTTCGCCGAAAGCGGCTTCGCGACCGGCCCGCTCGCACACAAGCTGCTCTATGGCGTCGACGGCAGCCTGTCGCGCGTGACGAACATGCGCAACGGCACGGTGCCGGGCGTCGGCGAGGCGTTCCCGAACAAGGCGTTCCCCGACACCGACTACACGCTGTTCGGCGCGTTCGTGCAGGACCAGATCGGCTACGGCCGCCTGCTCGTCACGCCGGGCCTGCGCTTCGACACGTACCGGCTGAGCCCGTCCGAAAACGATCCGCTGTTCACCGGCAAGGCCGTGTCGACGAGCGCGAACGAACTGTCGCCGCGCGTCTCGGTGCTCTACGAGATCACGCCCGCGCTGATTCCGTACGTGCAGTACGCGCACGGCTTCCGCGCGCCGACGCCCGACCAGGTGAACAGCAGCTTCTCGAACCCGGTGTACGGCTACACGTCGATCGGCAACCCGAACCTGAAGCCCGAGACGAGCGACACGTTCGAAGCCGGCCTGCGCGGCAAGGCCGGCACCGGCTACGGCGTCGTGCGCTACAGCGCGGCCGCGTTCTCGGGCCGCTACCGCAACTTCATCTCGCGCACGACGATCGCCGGCAGCGGCCGGCCGGCCGACCCGTTCGTATTCCAGTACGTGAACTTCGCCGACGCGCGCATCCACGGCCTCGAAGGCCGCGCCGAATGGGCGATGCCGAACGGCATCACGCTGAAGACGGCGATGGCGTTCACGAAGGGCTCGACGCAGAACAACGGCGCGGCCAGCCAGCCGCTCAACACGGTCAACCCGTTCTCGGCCGTGTTCGGCGTGCGCTACGAGCCGAGCGAGCGCTGGTTCGTGCAGACCGACCTGCTGTTCCAGGCCGCGAAACGCGACAAGGACATCGACAAGTCCGACTGTTCGAACAAGGCGTGCTTCGCGCCGCCGTCGTCGTTCGTCGTCGACCTGCGCGGCGGCTACCGCTTCAACAAACATGTGAGCGCAACGATCGGCATCCGCAACCTGTTCGACCGCAAGTACTGGAACTGGTCGGACGTGCGCGGCATCGCGGCCGATTCGCAGGTGCTCGATGCGTATACGTCGTCCGGACGCACGGTCGCCGTCAGCATGAAAGTGGATTTCTGATGCGCGCCGCACGCGCTACCACCCCAACCGTTTCTTGAAGGAGTCCGACATGATGCAATCCGCCCTTCCCGGTCAACCGGCCACGCCGGCCCGCGCGGCCGCCGCGCTGCGCGACGCGTTCGTCAAGCTCAAGACCGAGCGCCAGCTGCGCAACCGCGACGTCGCGCAGGCGCTCGGCGTCAGCGAAGGCGAGGCGCTCGCCGCGTTCGTTGGCGAGCACGTCGTGCGGCTCGACGCGCGCTTTCCGGCGATGTTCGAGGAAATGCCGCGCCTCGGCCGCGTGATGGCGCTCACGCGCAACGACACGGCCGTCCACGAGAAGGACGGCGAATATGCGCAGATGAGCCATGACGGCCCCGTCGGCCTCGCGCTCGGCGACATCGACCTGCGCATCTTCTATCGTCACTGGGTGTCGGCGTTCGCGGTGCGCGACGAGACCGCGCACGGCCCGCTGAAGAGCCTGCAGTTCTTCGACGCGCAGGGTCATGCGATCCACAAGGTGTACCTGCGCGCGCACAGCGATCACGCCGCGTACGACGCATTCGTCGAACGCTGGCGCGCGCCGTCGCAGGAGCCGGGCCTCGATGTCGCGCCCGCCACACCGAAGACGCCCGAGCGTGCCGATACCGAGATCGACGTATCCGGCTTCCGCGCCGCGTGGAATGCGATGACCGACACGCACCAGTTCTTCGGCATCACGCAGCGTTTCGGCGTGAGCCGCATGCAGGCGCTGCGCCTCGCCGATCCGCAATACGCGTATCCGGTCGAAACCGCGCATGCGCTGCGCCACGTGCTCGAACAGGCCGCCAGGAGCGGCCAGCCGATCATGGTGTTCGTCGGCAACGCGGGAATGATCCAGATCCACACGGGCCCGGTCGCGAACGTGCGCGAGGTCGGCGCGTGGATCAACGTGCTCGATCCGGGCTTCAACCTGCACGTGCGCGAGGACCTGATCGCCGCCGCGTGGGTCGTGAAGAAGCCGACGAGCGACGGCCTCGTCACGTCGCTCGAACTGTTCGACCGGCAGGGCGACCACGTCGCGCTGCTGTTCGGCGAGCGCAAGCCCGGCAAGGTCGAGCGCGACGACTGGCGCGCGCTCGTTGCGACGCTGCCGACGGCGGCACGCGGGGACGCGCGATGAATGCGCGATCGTTCGATCCGCGACGCCGTGCGGTGTTGGCGGGTGCGGTGGCCGGCGCGCTCGCGGGCGCGCTGCCCGGTGGCGTGCTCGCGCAGGCCGCCTCGAAGCGCGTGGTCGTGATCGGCGGCGCGCTCGCGGAAACCGCGTTCGCGCTCGGCGGCGCCGAGACGCCCCGCTACCGGCTCGTCGGCGCCGACACGACCTGCACCTACCCCGACGCCGCGAAGCGCTTGCCGAAGGTCGGCTACCAGCGCGCGCTGTCGGCCGAGGGGCTGCTGTCGCTGCGACCTGATCTCGTGCTCGCGTCGGCGGAAGCCGGCCCGCCCACAGCGATCGCGCAGGTGAAAAGTGCCGGCGTGACGGTGACGACGTTCGACGAACGCCACGACGTCGAATCGGTACGCGCGAAGATCACGGGTATCGCGCAAGCGCTCGACGTGCGCGATTCAGGCACCACGCTGCTGCAGCGCTTCGACCGCGACTGGCAGGCCGCGCGCGACGCGGTCGCCGCGCGCACACCCGGCGGCGCGCAGCCGCCGCGCGTGCTGTTCGTGCTGAACCATACCGGCAACCAGGCGCTCGTCGCCGGCCAGCGCACGGCCGCCGACGCGATGATCCGCTACGCGGGCGCACGCAACGCGATGCAGGGCTTCGATCACTACAAGCCGCTGACGACCGAGGCACTCGCGGCCGCCGCGCCCGACGTCGTGCTGATCTCCGACGAAGGGCTCGCGGCCGTCGGCGGCCGCGCCGCGCTGCTCGCGACGCCCGGCTTCGGCGCGACGCCGGCCGGCCGCGCGCAACGCGTCGTGTCGCTCGACGCGCTGTTCCTGCTCGGCTTCGGCCCGCGCCTGCCGCTCGCCGTCACGACCCTGCACCGACGCCTGTCGGATGCGCTCGCCTGATTCCGGACCGCCCCGATGCCCGCTCATGCTTCGCCTTTCCTCGCGCCGTCATCCGCATCGCGTTCCGGCGCCGCGCGCATCGGCACGTCGCGCCGCTTCGCGCCGTTCGCGCTGGCCGCACTCGCGTGCCTCGTGTGCGCGATGTCCGTCGTCGCGCTGTGCGTCGGCGCCTATCGCATTCCGCTCGCGGAAGCATGGGCCGCACTGAGCGGCGATGCGGCCGCGCAGCAGGCGCGCGCGGTGCTGTTCGAGATTCGCGCGCCGCGCGTCGCGCTGGCGCTGCTGGTCGGCGGCGGCTTCGGCGCCACCGGTGCCGCGATGCAGGCGCTGTTCCGCAATCCGCTCGCCGATCCGGGGCTCGTCGGCGTGTCGAGCGGCGCTGCCCTCGGCGCGACGACGATGATCGTGCTTGGTCCCGCGCTCTTTGCCGCACATGTGAGCGCGGCCGCGTTGCCCATTGCCGCCTTCGCCGGGGCGCTCACGGTCGCGGCGCTCGTCTACCGGCTTGCCGCGTCGCGCGGCCGGCTCGCGCTGCCGCTGCTGCTGCTCGCCGGCATCGCGATCAACGCGCTGGTCGGCGCGGCGATCGGGCTGCTCACGTTCGTCGCCGACGACGCGCAGTTGCGCTCGCTGACCTTCTGGAGCCTCGGCAGCCTCGGCGGCGCGCAATGGTCCGCGCTGGCGGCCGTCGCGCCGTGCGTCGCGATCGGCTGCGTGCTGCTTGCGCGCGAACGCGACGCGCTGAACGCGCTGCAGCTCGGCGAAACCGAGGCGCTGCATCTCGGCGTGCCCGTGCAGCGGCTGAAGCGGCGCGTGCTCGTCGCGGTCGCGCTCGCGGTCGGCGCGCTCGTGTCGTGCGCGGGCATCATCGGCTTCATCGGGCTCGTCGCGCCGCATTGCGTGCGCCTCGCGTGCGGCCCCGACCAGCGGATCGTGCTACCCGGCGCCGCGCTGCTCGGCGCGCTGCTGACGCTCGCCGCCGACCTCGCCGCACGCACGGTCGCCGCCCCCGCCGAAATTCCGCTCGGCGTGCTGACCGCGCTGCTCGGCGCGCCGTTCTTTCTCGCGCTGCTGTGGAAGAGCCGCGGCGCGCTCGGCGGGTAACCCTCCCTCACGCCCTCACGACGACCATGCTGACCGCCCACCATCTCGACGTCGCCCGCCGACACAACGCCATCCTGCGCGACCTGTCGCTGTCGATCGAGCCCGGCCGCGTGACCGCGCTGCTCGGCCGCAACGGCGCGGGCAAGAGCACGCTGCTGAAGACCTTCGCCGGCGAGCTGACCGGCAGCGTCGCGCCGACCGGCGTGCGCGTGTCGGGCAACGTCACGCTGAACGGCGAACCGCTCGCGCGCATCGACGCGCCGCGGCTCGCGTGCCTGCGTGCGGTGCTGCCGCAGGCCGCGCAACCGGCCTTCCCGTTCAGCGTCGACGAAATCGTGCTGCTCGGTCGTTATCCGCATGCGCGGCGCAGCGGTGCGACGTCGCATCGCGATCGCGACATCGCGTGGCGCGCGCTCGAACGCGCGGGCGCCGATGCGCTCGTCGGCCGCGATGTCACAACGCTGTCGGGTGGCGAACTCGCCCGTGTGCAGTTCGCGCGCGTGCTCGCGCAGCTGTGGCCGGACGACGATGCGACGGAAAGCGGCCCGCGCTACCTGCTGCTCGACGAGCCGACCGCCGCGCTCGATCTCGCGCATCAGCACCGCCTGCTCGATACCGTGCGCGCCGTCGCGCGCGAATGGCAGCTCGGCGTGCTCGCGATCGTGCACGACCCGAACCTCGCCGCGCGGCACGCGGATACCATCGCGATGCTTGCCGACGGCACGATCGTCGCGCACGGCGCACCGCGCGACGTGATGACGCCCGCCCATATCGCGCAGTGCTACGGCTTCGCGGTGAAGATGGTGGAAACCGGCGACGGTATGCCACCGGTGATGGTGCCCGCGTAGTGTACGGTCGGTATGTCGCTCGACGTCCGGCCTTGCCCGACACCCCGACCTTCACTTCGCATCATTCGCGCTTCACGCATCCCCTTCGAGGAGACCCCCATGCCGCTTCCGATGACCCGCATCATCCTGTACGTCCACGACGTTGCGTTGCTGAAGGCGTTCTACCAGCGGTATTTCGACCTCCCCGTCATCGAGGAAATCGACGGTGAATGGGTCGTGCTCGAAGCGGGCACGGTCGAACTGGCGCTGCATCTGGCCGGCCCGGCGTTTCGCCATGCCGCCGCGCATGCGAACGCGACCACCAGCCCCGTGAAGCTCGTGTTCAGGATCGACGCCGGGATCGACGCGCATCGCGACCGACTCGCCGGCGACGGTGTGACCGTGCGCGATCTCAAGCGCTACGACGGTTTCCCGTACCGGATGGTTGACGGCCTCGATCCGGAAGGGAATGTCTTCCAGGTGATGCAGCCGGATTGAACGCCGGCGCGGCCGCGCTCAATGCTCGACGTCCGCCGCGCCGAAAGTCCGCATCTTCCACCCGAGCCGCACGGCCAGCATTCGCATCGAGAATCCGGCCGCCAGCGCGACCACCGTCGCAAAACCCGCATCGATGCCGAGATGCTGCATCCCGACATACAGCGCGCCCGTGACGAACGCGACGCTCGCGTACAGCTCCTCGCGCAGGATCAGCGGCATCTCGTTGCACAGCAGGTCGCGCAGCATCCCGCCGCAGACGCCCGTGATCGCGCCGGCCAGCACGACGATGATCGGCGCCGTGCCGGTCGACGCACCGACGTCGCAGCCGATGATCGTAAACGCCGCGAGACCGATCGCATCGACGGTAACGAACAGCGTCTTCATCCGCGCGACATGTCGTGCCGCCCACGATGCGACGGTCGCCGCGACGAGCGTGATCACGAGGTATTCGGGATGCGCGATCCAGCCGAGCGGATAGTGGCCGAGCAACACGTCGCGCACGGTGCCGCCACCGAGCGCCGTCACCGCGCCAACGAGCGCGAGCCCGAAGCGGTCCATCCCGCGCCGCATGCCCATCAGCGCCCCCGACATCGCTTCCGCGACGATCGCAATCAGATAAAGCGTATGCATGGCGCGTGTCAGTCGTCGGTCCGGAACAGGTCGAGCACGCGTTCGCGCTCGGCCGCGTCTACTGCCGCGGGCATCGGCTCGTTGGGCTTGCCGTCGCCGGCCGGCGTATCCGGCGCATCGACCGCCTGCGCGCCGCCGCATGCGAAGCGGCTGCGGATGTACGGCGGCACGTCGGCCGTGCACGTGCCGCGCGTGTATTCGGCGTAGACGAAGTCGCCGTCGACCAGAGCGACATCCTGCGGCGGCGTCGCAGCGACCGGCGTGCGCCCGTCGACGGCCGTCTTCATGTAGTCGAGCCACACCGGCAGCGCCAGCGTCGCACCGGTCGCGCGCCCCATCGGGCGCGGCGTGTCGTAACCGAGCCACGCGACCGCGACGATGCCCGACGAGTAACCGGCGAACCACACATCCTTCGATCCATTCGACGTGCCCGTCTTGCCGGCCGCGTCGTCGCGGCGCAGCGCGAGCGCGCCGCGCGCGGTGCCGGCCCGCACGACGTCGCGCAGCATGCTGTCCATCACGAATGCGTTGCGAGCCGACACGACGCGCTCGCCCGCCGGCGCCGTCGCCTCGTACATCGCGCCGCCGTGGCGCTGCTTCACCGACAGGATCAGGCGCGGCACCATCCGCGTCCCACCATTCGCGAACACGCTGTAGGCGCTCGCGAGTTCGAGCGGCGTCACCGCACCCGCGCCGAGCGCAAGCGGCAGCGACGCCGGATTGCGCTGCGCGTCGAAGCCGAAATGCACCGCGTGCTGCTGCACGTAGCGTGCGTCGGTGGCCTGCATCAGGCTGACCGCGACCAGGTTCTTCGAGCGCACGAGCCCGCGCCGCACCGGAATGAAGCCCTCGTAGCGGTTGCCGAAATTGCGCGGACGCCACGGCTGCGCGCCGGTTTCCGCACGCGTGAGCGTGCGCTGCGTATCGTCGACGAGCACGCCCGGGAAATAGCCCTTCTCCAGCGCCGCCGAATAGACGAACGGCTTGAAGCTCGAGCCCGGCTGGCGGTACGCCTGCAGTGCATGGTCGAACACGTTGCGGCTGAAATCCGCGCCGCCGACGAGCGCGAGCATGTCGCCCGTCGCCGCGTCGAGCGACACGAGTGCGCCTTCGAGTCCGTTGCGCGCATCGCGCTTCGCGCGTGGCTGTCGGTTCAACGTGCGCTCAAGCGCGGCTTCGGCCGCGCGCTGGTCGCGCATCGAGATCGACGTCGTCACGTCGAGGCCGAGCGTATAGGCGTCGTCGTGAAAACGCTCGACCATCATCCGGCGTGCGCGCTCGGCAACGTACGGCGCGGCGATGATGCCGGGCGGCGGCGTGGTCGCCAGCGCGATCGGCGCATCGACGGCCGCGCGGTAGGTCGCGTCGTCGAGCTGGCCGAGCGCATGCATCCGCCCGAGCACATAGTTGCGCCGCGCGGTCGCGCGCGCCGGATTGACGACCGGGTTGAACGCGGACGGCGCCTTCGGCAGCCCCGCGAGCACGGCCGCCTCGCCCGCGCTCAACGCGTCGAGCGGCTTGCCGAAATACACGTTCGCGGCCGCCGCGAAACCGTACGCGCGCTCGCCCAGGTAGATCTCGTTCATGTACAGCTCGAGCAGCTTGTCCTTGCTGTATTCGCGTTCGAGCTTGGCCGCCATCAGGATCTCGGCGAGCTTGCGGCTCAGCACCTTGTCGCGCGTCAGGTAGAAGTTGCGCGCGACCTGCATCGAGATCGTGCTGCCGCCCTGCCCCGGTTGCCCCGTCACGACGTTCGCGAACGTCGCGCGCGCGAGGCCGCCGACATCGACCGCGCCGTGCTGGTAGAACTTCGCGTCCTCGGCGGCGAGCAGCGCATGCCGCATCAGCGGCGGGATGCGTTCGAGCGGCACGAACTCGCGCCGCTCGACGCCGTATTCGGCCAGCAGGTCGCCGTCGCGCGAGAAGATCCGCAGCGGCAGCGCGGGACGATAGACGGCCAGGTGCTCGACGGACGGCAGCTGCGCCCAGATGCGCTGGATCGTCCATGCGCCGATGCCCGCGCACGCGAGCGTCAGGCCGAGCAGCGCGCCCGCGAGCGTGCGCCACACGCGTCGGCGGCGCGGCGGCGCGGGTTGCGGCGGAGGGGATGCGGTGTGGTCGGTCATGCCGTGCTCCTTCTTCGATGCCGCGACGGCCGGCGCGCGATTGACGCCGACCGGTCACGGAAGGCGCGCATTGTCGAAGGGATAACGCGAAACCGGAACATTCTTTAGCCAAAGTTTGGCAGGCTAAATTTTATTTAGGAAAGCGTGCCCGAACCGTTCGCGCGTCTCGCGTCACGCGCGTACCTGATCGACGTCGCGCACGGTGATACCGGTCGCGCCAGCCGAGCGGCGGCATGCCGCAGGCGATCACGTGACGGGTGCCCGACCGGATCTTGCGGCCGCGGGATCAAGGGAGGCCGGGGACTCGTTCACGGTACGTCGCCGCTGACGGGAAGCGACGAGCGATGCACGGGGGAACCCGAGCGGGAATGCGCGGCGCGACCGAGGCCCGGCGGCCGTTGCTGCACCGCTTCCACGCGCGAACCCCATCCGGCCCGATATCGCGCCGGATTGCGCCTATCATGAAATCTCGGGTCATCGGCCGCGCATGATCCGGCGTTTTGGCAGCCGCGCGCGATCGCGGGTTCGGCAGACAGATCGGCAAACGAGGGAGTCGTCATGGCAGACCCACATGATCCACAGCGCCGTCACCTGATGCAGGCCGCCGCCGCTGGCGGCCTGCTGGCCGTCGGCGCAAGCTGGCATCGCCGCGCATGCGCGGCCGACGCGGTCACGCTACCGTTCGAGAACGGGCTGCGCGAGCTGACCCACGACTTTCCGCAAAAGGGCGAAATGCTGCTGGTGCGCATCCGCCCCCCGCTGCTCGAAACACCTTTCTCCGTGTTCGATGACGGCGTGTTCACGCCGAACGACCGGTTCTTCGTGCGATGGCACCTCGCCGACATCCCGGCGCGGATCGACGCCGGCGCGTTCCGGCTCGCCGTGCACGGGCTCGTCGACCGCCCGCTCGAACTGAGCCTGCGCGACCTCATGAGCGGCTTTCCGCGCGTCGAAGTCGCCGCCGTCAATCAGTGCGCCGGCAATTCGCGCGGCTTCTTCAAGCCGCGCGTCGCCGGCGGCGAATGGGGCAACGGCGCAATGGGCAACGCGCGCTGGACCGGCGTGCGGCTCAAGGACATCCTCGATCGGGCGGGCGTGAAGGCGGGCGCGGTGCAGGTCCGCTTCAACGGCCTGGACAAGGGCGTGCTGCCCGCCACGCCGTCCTTCATCAAGGCACTCGACGTCGACCGCGCGCGGGACGGCGAAGTGATCGTCGCGTTCGGGATGAACGGGCAGCCGCTGCCGCTGCTCAACGGCTTCCCGCTGCGCCTCGTCGTGCCGGGCTGGTATTCGACGTACTGGGTGAAGATGCTGAACGACATCGAGGTCATCGACCGGCGCGACGACAATTTCTGGATGGCGAAGGCCTATCAGATTCCCGACACGCCGCACGCGAGCATTCAGCCCGGGCAGGCCGGCGTCAAGACCGTGCCGATCAGCCGGATGGTGCCGCGATCGTTCATCACCAACCTCGACGACGGCGCCGTGATCGCGCTGGACCGGCCGCAGACGGTCCGGGGCATCGCGTTCGGCGGCGACACGGGCGTGCGCAAGGTGCTGTTCTCCGATGATGGCGGCGCGTCCTGGGCGACGGCGCGCCTCGGGAAGGACTACGGCAAGTACAGCTTGCGCCGCTGGGAGGCGCAGTTCACGCCGCACCGCGCCGGACAGGCCGTGTTGCAGGTCAAGGCGATCAACGACGGCGGCGTCGAGCAGCCGGACACGCCGAACTGGAACCCGGCCGGCTACATGCGCAACGTGGTCGAAACGACGCATGTATTCGTCGCGTGAGGAGCCGATCATGATGAAGACGTGTGCCGCGATCCTGCTCGCAGCGGTGACCTGCGCGGGAGGCGCCGCAATGGCGGAAACGGGCAAGACGGCGCGCGCCGCGCCGACCGGAACGGTCGAGGTCGCGTTGCCCGGCGATACACAGAAGTTTCCGCCCGGCCCGGGCGCCGATCTCGCGAACCTGCATTGCCTGATCTGCCATTCGGTCCACATGGTGACCCGGCAACCGCCGCTGTCGTTCCAGGAGTGGAAGGCGGAGGTCATCAAGATGCGTGCGGTCTATGGCGCGCCGTTGCCGCCCGAGGCGATCGACGACCTCGCGCGATATCTGACCGCGATCAACGGGAAGCCGTGACGTATCGCAACGGGCGTCGCACACGCGTAACCGTGACGGTCCTGCGCATGCAGAAAGAAGCCGTGCTTGCCTGGATCGATTCCGATCAACGTCACAGTGCCCGTGATGATCTCCCGGAAAGGAAACAGCCCGATCAGCGTACGCTGAATCGGGCTGCCTCGGTCACGCTGACCATCTCGTCAAAGCCCGCCAGAATGCACCGGCGGGCTTTCGCATTCGACTGCTGCCGCAGCGCTTAGCGCGCGGGGTTCAGCGTCAGGTTCATGTGACGGTTCACATCCTTGTACAGCAGGTAGCGGAAGCGGCCAGGGCCACCCGAATAACATGCCTGCGGGCAGAACGCGCGCAGCCACATGAAATCGCCCGCTTCGACCTCGACCCAGTCCTGGTTCAGGCGATAGACGGCCTTGCCTTCGAGCACGTACAGGCCATGCTCCATCACGTGCGTTTCGGCGAACGGAATCACGCCGCCCGGCTCGAACGTCACGATGTTCACGTGCATGTCGTGACGCATGTCGCTCATGTCGACGAAACGCGTCGTCACCCATGCGCCGTTGGTGCCCGGCATCGGGATCGGCTCGACGTCCTGCTCGTTGGTCACGAACGCTTCCGGAAGCGGAATGCCGTCGACGACCTGGTAATGCTTGCGGACCCAGTGGAAACGCACCGCGGCATCGCTGACGTTGTGCAGCGTCCAGTCCGCGCCCGGCGGAATGAATGCATAGCCGCCCGGCTTCAGCACGTGCTTCTTGCCCTGCAGCGTCAGCTCGGCTTCGCCTTCGACGACGAACAGCACGGCTTCGGCGTTCTTGTCCTGCTCGGGCTTGTCGCTGCCGCCGCCCGGGTTCACTTCGACGATGTACTGCGAGAAGGTTTCGGCGAAACCCGACAGCGGGCGAGCGATCACCCACAGGCGCGTGTTCGTCCAGAACGGCAGCCAGCTCGTGACGATGTCGCGCATCACCCCCTTCGGGATCACCGCGTACGCCTCGGTGAACATCGCGCGATCGGTCAGCAGATCGGTCTGCGGCGGGTGGCCGCCATGCGGCGCGTAATACGTTGTCTTAGACATAGTGCATCCAGGCAATGGGTTGGTCCGGCCCCTGGCGCAAACGGCATCGGGCGGCTTGCACGCGCGTGGGGCGCGCATGCGGCGGCGGGACATCGTTGCCGGGGTGGCTTGAAAGCGCATGCGCCTTCGGTCGGTCGGCCAGGCTTCGCGACGGGTCCGTCCGGTTCATCGGACGCGACGGCCCATGCTTGTGGGTCCGGCGGCCGCGCCGCGGCGCTCGCGACAGGCGGCGAGGTGTGCGGCTGACGGCACGGTTCGACTCCGTACGCGGGCATCGTTGACGATAGCGAAGTCGATCGCCAGCGACCAATTAAATGTTGCGATGATATCCATTCGATTTCCCACTACCTGCGGGCACCCGCGATGCGCGGTGACGCGGTGTTGCGCGGCGGTCTGCCTATCAGGGAAATCCTGACGGCTGCGGCAACGCGAACGATCGTCCCGGCGCCGGATGCGACGTATCCGGTCGCGGCAATACGGGTTGCGCGTGCGGTTCGCGATACATCTGGTTACGCGGATTGCAGACGGTCGATGCGCGCGCGGCCGCGAGCCATCGTCAGGCCGGAGCCGGCGGACGTGTCGAACAGAATCTGAGTGATGGCGTTCGCCGATCCCGCGCTGACGCGTTCTGGCGCAACAGGCGATGTAGTCGGGAAGCGGGGAATTAAGTCGAGGAGGGAATTGGCCGGCCCGTCGATCGGGCGTATGGCAGCGGCTGATGAAGCCGGAAAGGGTCGCCGGGCTGGCCGGCGATGGCGGCCCGGCAGGCCGCCGGGCCGAATCTCGCGTCGGGTGCCGACGCCGTCGGCGCGCCGGTGCGCTATTCGCGCACCGTGCCGCGCCAGCGGCGATCAGTCCCAGTCGCGGTGATGATGATGCTTGTGGCGACGATAGCCGCGATCGCCGCGATAACCGCGATCGCCGTAATCGCGTTCGTACGAGCTGCGCGACATGTTGCCGCCGAGTGCCGCGCCGGCGCCGCCGCCGACCGCCGCGCCCAGCAGGCCGCCCGTGCGGCCGCCCATCGCATTGCCTGCCGCGGTGCCTGCGCCGCCGCCGAGTGCGCCGCCGATGATCGCGCCGGTGCGCTCGTGACGATTCGACGTCACCGCGCCACCCGCGCCGCCGCCGATGGCGCCACCGATGACCGAGCCCGTGCTGCCGCCGAGGGCACCGCCGACCGCTGCGCCGGCTACCCCGCCGAGCGCGCCGCCAAGCGCATTGTTCATGTCACCGGCCAGGGCCGGCAGCGCAGTCGCGCCGGTCAGCGCGGCGACGACGAGAGCGGGGGCGATTTTCTTCCACATTCCCGTATTCTTCCTTGTTCGCAATCTGGTTATCGAAGGTCCGCTCGGTACGGCGATCTGAATCGATCGACGTCGGTTCAGGCATTGTGCCGAACCCCGGACCAATTCATTTCATTGAGCTTGCGGCGAAGAATAGCACCGGTCCCGCACCGTTGCCGTGGACATTCTGGTAACAAGTTGTTTACGAATAACAGACGTCGAACGGTGGCTCCGGGATTCCCGGAAACCCTTGTCGGTATTGGCTTTGGCAGGAATCCGTCGGTGCGGAACGGCAGGCCGGCGACACGTGGCGTCGCACGTTTGAGACACACGTGGCAACACATCGGGCACGCGCCGTGAGCGCGCGCCGAAACGCCGGTCGGGGGAGAGTTGAGAGGGTCAGTACACGCCGGGCAGCAGCCGCCAGGTCCGCGCGCAATACGCGTCGTATTCGGCCCCGAATTGGGAACGCAGCAGCGCCTCCTCGGAACGGATACGCGCGACGAGCGGCACCATCATCAGCACGACCAGCAGCACGCCGACGCCGGAGCGGAACGCCAGCGCCCAGCCGACCGAATTGACGAGCAGGCCGAGATAGCTCGGATTGCGGATGCGGCGGTAGATGCCGCCGGTCACGAGCGTATGGCCCGGCTGGATCGCGACCAGCCCGCTGAAGCGCTTGCCGAGCACGAACACGGGCCAGATGCGCAGCGCACCGCCCGCGATGTACAGCACGACGCCGACCCATCGCACCGCATCGCCGCCGAAAGTCCAGAAACCGAGCCGGTCGGTCAGCGCGGGCAGGTACGCGAGCAGGAACCCGGTCACCGCGAACGCCGCGAGCACCCAGCGGTTGTCGCGGTTCTCGCGCTCGCCGGCGCTCAGGTTGCCCTCGGTGAACATCGCGGCAACGGCCATCACGAACGTCGCGACGACCACCACGGTCAGCGGTGGATGCGAGAAGAACGCGGCGAACCCGCCGCTGCCGAGCACGGCGAGCCCGAGATAGACGAGCGTGGATACGCCCGACACGACTGCGACCTTGCGGGTGACTGACATGGCTGCCTCGCCGGGATGCGCTTTCCTGTGAAGTATAGGAACCGCGCGCACGCCGCGCAGCGCGCCGTCGTCATGCGGCGCGCGAACCCGCGCGACTCGTCCGGCGCAAGGCGGCGGCCCGGACCGGTGCGGCCCGGGTCACGCCCGGTGCAGGATCAGCGGATGCGGAAGTTGCCGCCGATCCCGACGCTGACGGGCGGCGCGTAATACGCCGGCGCGTAGCCGTAATAGGCCGGCGCGGGTGCGTAGTAGCCGTACGGCGGCGCGACGTAGCAGCCGGACAGGCCGCCGATCAGGGCAAGCGTGATGAGAAGTCTGGACATGGCTCGATTCCCGGCGCGTAAGACGAATGGCACCTCGCGAAGACCGTGCCGCCGCGTGATGCGACGGCCGGCAGGAAGAGGCGATCCGCCCTTCCTGTCGCTCGATGTAGCAATGCGCCGAGTCTAGCGCCGGGCTTGCCGGGCCGAGTTTCGCGGGCGGTTACACGTGTTACCTCGCGTGACCGCCGAAACAAGCGATGGCGACACGGTGGCCGCCGGTTCTCGGCCGCCATGCCGTGCCACGCCGCGTGCCGTCGATCCGTTACACGAAGCGCGCGCGAATGCGCTGCGCGATCGCTTCGAGCGTCGCCGCGTCGGCGATGTCGCGTGCATGCATCCGCAGCTCGGCGCCTTCCCAGCGCGGGATCACGTGGAAGTGCACGTGCGGGACCGTCTGGCCGGCCGCCGCGCCGTTGAACTGGCCGATGAACACGCCGTCCGGCTCGAGCGCCGCACGCACGGCCGCCGCGACGCGCTGCGTCATGCGGATGCCGGCCGCGGCCGCGTCGCCGGACAGATCGAAGATCTGCGCGGCTGGCTCCTTCGGGATCACGAGCACGTGGCCGTCGGCCTGCGGCATGAGATCCATGATCGCGAGGGTCGCGTCGTCTTCCGCGACCTTCACGCACGGCAGTTCGCCGCGCAGGATTTTCGCGAACGGGTTGTTGTTGTCGTAGGACATGGCGTTTTCCGATAACGGTTGGATTGGGTGAGTGTTCGATGCCGGACGATTATCGGCCGACGGCGGCCGTCATTTCAACTTGTCGGGCCGTGTCGTCATCGCGGCGAACCATCGCTGCCGGCACGCATGTGACGACGCAACCGGGATGGAATAAGCGGCCGTCGCCATCCGTTTATTTCGAGCGTGGGTTCGCGCGGCACGATCGCGAACCCGCGCCGGACACCCGTCGGCTGCGCTGGCCGGCAGCCGGGATGACTGCTCGCGCTCATCAACCGGAGTCATGCCATGGACCCTCTCCCCACCTGTCGTTCCCCCGCCACGCCCGTCTTCGCACACACCTCCCGCGCGATTGCGCGCACGCTATGCCGCGCGCTTTGCGGCGCCGGGCTGGCCGCGTTGTCGTCGACCTTCGCATGGGCCGGCAGCAGCGACATCATCCTGCCGCCAGCGTCGGTCACTGCATCGACCGTGCCCGCCAACGGCGATCTCAACCCGTACGGCATCGCGTTCGTACCGCCCGGCGTGCCGTCCTGGAGCACGCTGAAACCCGGCGACGTCGTCGTGTCCAACTTCAACGCGGCGTCGAACGCGCAAGGCACCGGCACGACGATCGTGAAGCTGTCGCCCGGCAATACGCCGGCGACGTTCTTCCAGGGCCACAATCTCGGCCTGACGACCGCGCTCGCGGTGCTGCGCAGCGGCTTCGTGCTGGTCGGCAACGTGCCGGCGCCGGACGGCAAGACCGTGGTCGCGCCGGGCTCGCTGCTCGTCATCGGTCCGCAAGGCAATCTCGTCACGCAACTGGTCAGCGCCACGCTGCTCGACGGGCCGTGGGACATGACCGTGATCGATCGCGGCCCGCGCGTGACCGCGTTCGTGTCGAACGTGCTGAACGGGACGGTCGCGCGGATCGACCTGACGATCGACACCAACGGCGTCACGATGCTGCCGAGTTCGCGCATCATCGCGTCGGGCTACGTGAACCGGACCGATCCCAATGCACTCGTCGTCGGCCCGACCGGCCTCGCGTACGACCCGAACATCGACGTCCTGTACGTCGCGTCCACGGGCGACAACGCGGTGTTCGCGATCCAGAACGCCGCGTCGACGAACCGCAACGGCGGCGTCGGACGGATGATCTACTTCGACACGAAGCACCTGCACGGCCCGCTCGCGCTGGCGCTCGCGTCGAACGGCCATCTCGTGACCGCGAACGGCGACGCGGTCAACGCCGACCCGCTGCATCCGAGCGAGATCGTCGAATTCACGGTGGACGGGCGCTTCGTCGCGCAGATGCAGGTCGATACCGCGCCGGGGTCGGCCTTCGGCCTGGCATTCGGGCGAGGCAGCAAAGGCCAGCCGCAATTCGCGGCCGTCGACGACAACACGAATACCGCGACAGTCTGGACACTGCGTCCGGACAACGACAACAACGCGCAATGACGCGCCACGGGAACGGGCCGCTTGCGGCCCGTTCGACCATGGCGATCGACACGTACGATTCGCACATGCCGGGCACTATGCGTCCGAGCGGCACCACCCGGCGCCGCATGCACCCGCGATTGCCAGCGCTCGCCGGAACCTGCGACACTGCCGGTTCATGGCCCGCCTGCAGACAACCGAGGACGCTCGCGCATGACGACACCCATCAAGACGTTGATCCTGCGCGGCGCGGCCGTCGTGCTGCTCGCCGCGGTCGGCTATGCCGGCTACATGCTGTCGCGGCTCGCGCCGATCGCCACCGGCTACGCCGCGAAGGCACTGTGTTCGGGCGTGTTCGTATCGGGCCGCCCGGCCGCCTCCGTGATCGACGTCGACATCATGGCCGGCGTGCATCCGCTGCTGAAACTGGTGCGTCCGTCGATCGATCCCGACCATCACCGCGCCACGGCGACCTTCGCCGGCTTTGCCGAGCGTGAAGCCGACTTCCGGCCCGGGCTCGGCTGCACGCTCGCGCTCGGGCCGTCGCCCGGCGCGTTGCCAGCCACCTTACCGGCCGCGTTGCCGACCCTCCCCGATCCGCCGCCTGCGCAGCCGGCACCCGCCGTGCCGCCCGCCGGCATCGACGCGCACAAGCTGCAGACCGCGCTCGACCGCGCATTCGACGAGCCCGATCCGGCACGGCCGCGACGCACGCGCGCGGTCGTCGTGACGTGGCGCGGCCAGGTGATCGCCGAACGCTATGCGCCCGGCTTCACGGCCGACACGCCGCTGCCCGGCTGGTCGATGACGAAGACCGTGACGGCCGCGCTGGTCGGCACGCTCGTCGCGCAGCACAAGCTGTCGCCCGATGCATCGGCGCTGTTGCCGGAATGGCGCGGCAGCGGCGACCCGCGCGCGGCCATCACGCTCGACGAGCTGCTGCGGATGACGAGCGGCCTGCAATTCAACGAGGACTACGACGACCCGCTGTCCGACGTCGCCGTGATGCTGTTCACGCAACCCGATACCGCGCGGTTCGCATCGGCGAAGCCACTCGCCGCGACACCCGGCACGCGGTGGGACTACTCGAGCGGCACGAGCGCGATCGTCGCGCGCGTGATGCGCGAGGCGCTGGGCGGCAACGAGGACGACTACCTCGCGTATCCGCGCCGCGCGCTGTTCGCGCCGCTCGACATGCGCAGCGCGGTGTTCGAGCCCGACGCGTCCGGCACGCTCGTCAGCCCGTCGTACATGTATGCGAGCGCGCACGACTGGGCGCGCTTCGGGCAGTTTCTGCTGCAGGATGGTGTGTGGAACGGGCAGCGGCTGCTGCCGGCTGGCTGGGTGCACTACCTGACGCGCGCGACGCCGCTGTCGACGCGCCAGGAATTCGGCGCGCAGCTGTGGGTCAAGGTGCCGGAGCCATTCAACGATCGCGATCCGCATGCGGCCACGATGCCGGCCGACGCGTTTCATGCGGTCGGCCATGAAGGCCAGTTCGTCAGCGTGGTGCCGAGCCGCCAGTTGGTGGTCGTGCGGCTCGGGCTGTCGCGTCCGGAATCCGCGTGGAATCACGAGGCGTTTCTCGCGCGCGTGCTCGACGCCGTGCCGGCGCCCGGCGCGTGACGGCCGCGACGCGGCGGCGGCCATCGCGCCGCCGCGTCGCGCATTACCTGCGATGCATCACGGATTCGCGCTGCCCGCGTAGGTCTTGAAGCCTTCGCGCGTCGCAAGGCGTTCGATATAGCGCGACACCGCCGGGAAATCCGGATGCTCGAACGGCGTGCCGAACCAGCGGTTCACCGACAGGCCGATCGGAATGTCGGCGAGCGTGAAGCTGTCGCCGGCCACGAACGCACCGGTCGATTCGAGATGCGCATTCAGCACGCGCATGTGCTTCGTCCAGCCCGCGATCGACTGCGCGATCGTCGCCGGATCCTGATGATCGGGCGATTTCCGCACGAGGCCGAGGAACGCGCCGATCCACGAACGGTTCAGGTCCGCGCCCTGCCAGTCGATCCATTGATCGACCCGTGCGCGCGCCCGCGGCTCGGCCGGATAGAGCGCGTCGTCGCCATAGCGGTTCGCGAGGTAGCGGATGATCGTGTTCGATTCCCAGAGCACGAAATCGTCGTCCTTGATGACGGGCACGAGCGCGTTCGGATTCAGCGCGAGATAGGCCGGATCGTTGGTCGTACGAAAGCCCGCGCCCCAGTCTTCCTGTTCGAACGGCAGGTTCAGCTCGGTGCACAGCCACAGCACCTTGCGAACGTTGATGGACGGAATCTTGCCGAGGATGTGCAGCATGCAGTCTCCTTGTGAGGTCGGATGCGGAGCGCCCGGGTCGCACGAAACGTCCCGGACGCGTTCACGTCGAATTTATACACGACTGCCGGGCAAGCGACAGGCCGGGTGCGCAAAATCGCCATGCGGCCGATGCGTCAGGTCGCGCAGCGCATGCTCCGCCGTCGGGAACCGGAACATGAATCCGTCCTGATGCAGCCGCGCGGGCATCACGCGCTGCCCGTCCAGCAGCAGCTCGGCCATCTCGCCCATCGCGACGCGCAGCGGCGCGGCCGGCACGTGCAGCCATGCGGGACGGCGCAGCACCTTCGTCACGACCTGCACGAACTCGTGCTGGGTTATTGCACCGGGCGCCACCGCGTTATAGACGCCGCACATGCCCGGGTTCGACATCGCGCGCGCGATGATCCGCAGCACGTCGTCCCGGTGAATCCAGCTCATCACCTGCGCGCCGTCGCCGAATCGTCCGCCCATCCCGAAGTAATGCGGCAGCAGCATCGGGCGCAACGCGCCGCCGGGGCCGAACACGACGCCCAGCCGCAGCACCACCGAGCGCACCCCATGACGCTCGAGAGGCTGCGCGGACAGCTCCCACTGCCGGCACAGCTCGGACATGAAGCCGGTGCCGGCGCGGCTGCCCTCGTCGAGCCGTTCGTCGGCCGGACGCACGCCGTAGTAGCCGATCGCGGAGGCCTGGATCCACGTGCGCGGCTTGACGTCGGCAGTCTCGACCCAGCGCATCAGCGAATGCGTGACGCCGACGCGGCTGGCGAGCAGCAGTGCGCGACGGCGCTTGCTCCAGCGCGGGCCCAGCACCGGTGCACCCGCAAGATTGATCACCGTGTCGAAACGCTCGTGCGGCTGCAACTGTTCGACGGACGTCACGCTGCGCACGCGGCCGTGAAACTGGTAGGCCGCGCGCAGCGGATCGCGCGCCAGCAGCGTGACCACATGCCCCGTATCGAGCAACTGGTTCACGAGGGTTTCGCCGATGAAGCCCGTGCCGCCGGTGACGAGCACGCTACCGGGCGGCTGCCCCGCGAACGGATTGGCGACCGGAACGCGTCGCGCGATACGGCAGGCGGCCATCCCGTCGCGGAGACCCGACACCGTCACGCCGACGGCAAACAGGCTGAGCAGCCAGCCGCGCCAGCCGAGGTCGATCGCATGCAGCCCGGTCGGCTCGTGCGCCCAGACGACCAACTGCATCGCGAGCATCCCGAACAGCGCGCCACCATTGACGGCCAGCAGCGTGTGCAGCACGCGCTCGGTCGCCGGCAGCTTGCGGCTTTGGTCCTCGACGACAAAGTCCCACAACGTCAGTACCACTTCGACGAGCACCACCGCCGCGATGGCCGCGACCCATGCGCCGTGAAAGGCGACGTTCGCGATCGACGCGAACACGAGACCGTAAAGCACGGAACGCACCGCATGAATCGCCAGTTCGAGCCGCGCGCGCGGACTGTGCGGCAGGTCCTGCGTGAGTTCGTGGTGATAGAGCGTATCGAATGCGCCCATCGCGCCCTGCACGATCAGCAGGTTGAGCGCCCAATTGAAGGCAGGCAAGGTGTTCATACGGTATCCCTCCTCCACAGCCAGACAAGCGGCGGAACCATCGCGACAAGTGCGGCCGCGTCGATCGCCACGTGGCCCCATACACGGGCCTGAAATGAAAACAGCAGGTCCTGCGGCGCCCAGATCAACAGGCCGGCCAGCAGCCATCCCCATACTTCGCGCGTGCGCAGCCGGTTGCCGAGGTGGACGAGCGCCAGCATCCAGACCGACGCGCACTGCACCGTCGCGCCGATCAGCGACATCCACCAGATCTGCTGGGCGCGCGCCGGTTCGGGCGCCGCGCCGGCCCAGAAATGCAGCTCGATCGCGCGGTGATACGCGTCGGCAAACGACGCGCCGGCGATCCACGGAACGGCCACGCCGACAAGCAGATGCACGATCGCCGCGCCGTACATCCAGCTCACGACGATGCGACGCGCGTTGTCGTGCGCGGGGCGATCCGCCGCCGTGCTTTCGGCGGCCGTGCCGATGCCGCACGCCTGCCCGTCGCAATGCGCTTCGGCGTGATAGCCAAGCCAGCGCGAAACGGCATGCCGGTTGCGTGCGACGCATCGATACAGCGGCGCCAGCGCATCGCGCATGACCGGCACGCGCAGCGGCCACACGAGCCAGCTGCGCCCGACCAGCGTATAGGCGGCGAAGATGCTGTCCACGCCGGTCAGCAAGCGTCCGTCAGGCAGCCGCGCATGCAGTTCGCGGTTCAGCGCGCGCAGGTCGGCCCCCAGCGGCGCGGGATCGAAACCCGGCTCGGCGATATCGACGAAAGCCAGCTGGTGTCGCGTATTCCAGGCCTCGAGACGCTGCATTTCCGCGACGCATAACGGACACCGCCCGTCGAAGTACAGCACCAGTTCACTTGTGTTCATGATTTGCACTCCTTCTTTTTATCTCAAGCATCATGAATCGATCGGTCGACTGCTTTCGGATGTACCGCACGCCGCTCCCGCGCGGCGGCGAGGCGCTTACATCGGCTTGAGCACCATCAGAAAGTAGACGGACAGCATCGCGAAGAACGCCGGATAACCGAGCAGTTCCCAGCGCTTCGCATAGCGCCAGTACCGCTCCGGCAACGCGGCGGCGCCGTTCGCATGCGCGAGCTTCGCCATCGCGGCGAGCTCGATCTGCAGCCACACGACCGGCAGCCAGCACGCGCCGGCGATCGCATACAGCACGATCGACGCGAAGAGCCACGGCGTATGCCACGGCCAGCCGGCCGTGTGAGCGAGCCACAGCCCGGATGCCGGCTGGAAGATCACGGCCGGCGTCGTGAACCACCAGTCCGCGCGCACCACGAGCCGCGACACGGCCGCGATCGCGGGCACCGACCGCGTGCGGTTCGCGAAGAACAGGTAGAACGCGGTGCCGAACCCCGTGCCGACCAGCAGCACCGAGGACAGGATATGCAGCGCCTTGATGACGAGATAGGTGTTCATGCGTGTTCTTCTTCTGAAAACAGGATCAACAGGACCGCGAGAATCGGCACGTTCTTGAGCACGGGGCCGAACGGTTCGGCCAGCAGGCCGGGCATCGTGACCGCGATGACGGCCGAGTACGCGACGATCAGCGCGGCTTGTGCGAGCCACAGGCGACGCGACGGCGCGACGACGGTCGCGATGCCGAATGCGAAGTCCAGCGCGCTCGCCGCGTAGAGCGCGATCAGCGCAGGCAGCCCCGTCAGGTGCGCGGGAGCGAGCAGCGCGAGGCTCGCGTCCAGCGGATGGATGAACGCGCTGGCGATGGCCGTCCAGATCCAGACGATCGCGAGTGCGCCCAGCAGCAACGGGCGCCGCCACATCGCGAGCGCATCGCTGCGCAGCCGGGCGGCGTCCGCGCCGATGAAACCGTCGATGCCGCGCGGCGGCCGGCCGAGCACGGCCGTGGCGGCCGCCGGATCGCCGGTGTTCCCGCCGCGCAGCATCGTCCACGTGTCGCGCGTGAATATCGCGCCCGGCAGCGCGCCGAGCAGCACCGCCGCCGCGCCGGCCAGCGGGCCCGGCAGCGTCACGCCGGTAGCCGGCGCAAACCCCAGCGCGGCGCGATAGCGAGCCAGCATCCCGCGGTATTCGACTTCGTCGCTGCCGACCACATCGATCACCGGGCTGCCGGCCGCCGGCGAATCGACGAGCCGCGCGACCAGTTCCGCGAGATCGTCGACGTGCACGGGGCGCAGCCGCTGATGGCCGCCCGCCGGCAGGACATGCACGGGCAGGCTCGCGAGCATCCGGAAAAACCGCGCCGACGTGCCCGACGCGCCGTAGACGAGCGCGGGACGCACGATCCGCGAATCGATCGGCAGCGTCTGCAGGAAACGATCGGCCGCGTACTTGCTTGCGAAGTAGCGCGTATCACTGCGCTCGACACCGAGTGCCGAAATCTGGATCACGCGCCGCACGCGCGCACGGCAGCACGCGGTGAAGAGCGCGCACGGCGCCGTGCGATGCACGGCGTCGAGCGTCGCGCCGCGTTGATCGGCGAGGATGCCGACCGCGTTGATCACCACGTCGACGCCATCCAGCCGCGCGCGCCACGATTCGGGATCGACGTCCTTCGCGAAATCGATCGCGATGTCGCGCGGGCCGGCCGCATGACGCACGCCGCGCAGCACGCGATGGCCGCCGGCTTCGAGCTGCGTGCACACCGCCCGCCCGATGAAGCCGTTCGCACCGCACACGAGGACGGTCATGCTGCGTTCCCCGGTGCGGCCGCCCTGGCCGGTCGACGGCAAGACTGCGTTCATTTTCATCCTCTCTTTACAGTTATTTCTGTACTGACAGAAATAACAACCCCGAAAAAAGCGGGCTGCCTGCCCGCATTCCGTGTCCCGCTTACTTCGACGACTTGCGCCTGACCGTCTGACTGATCTTCGCGCCGATACCGAGCGCCTTCATCAGCGTATCGGGCTTGAGCCGCAGCATCTCGTCCGACCAGGTCGTGAGCGTTTCGACGAACTGCAGCGTGTCGCGGATGCGCTGTTCGGTCTCGCGGCTCTCGTTGGCGATCTCGGGGCTCGTCAGGCAATCGCGCAACACCGTGAGCGTCGGTTCGATCTCGCGCTGCCGCCGCCCTTCGACGATCAGCTTGAACAGTTCCCAGATGTCGGTCGACGTCTCGAAATGGTCGCGGCGGTCGCCCAGCACATGCACGACTTTCGCGAGCCGCCACGCCTGCAGCTCCTTCAGGCTCGTGCTGACGTTGGAGCGCGCGACGTTGAGCGTCTCGGCGATCTCGTCGGCCGCGATCGGCCGGCCGGCCAGATAGAGCAGCGCGTGAATCTGCGAGACGGTTCGGTTGACGCCCCACCGCGAGCCCATTTCGCCCCAGTGGAGAATGAATCGTTCGGCAATCGGTGTGAGTTCCATGTCCAGAAATTTAGTTATTTCAGTTATTTCTGTCAAGAGAGAAATAACCGGACGATCCGGCACCTTCCGGCCGTGCCCGCCCGCGATCGGCCGCTTCCTTTACAATGCGCGGGAATTTTCCGATTTCAGGCTGTTTCTGCCTTTCTGACCAGAGGGTTTCCATGATCATCAAACCGCGCGTGCGTGGCTTCATCTGCGTGACGACTCATCCCGTCGGCTGCGAAGCCAACGTCAAGGAACAGATCGACTACGTGACTTCGCACGGCCCGATCGCCAACGGCCCGAAAAAGGTGCTCGTGATCGGCGCGTCGACCGGCTACGGCCTCGCCGCCCGAATCTCGGCCGCGTTCGGCTCGGGCGCGGACACGCTCGGCGTGTTCTTCGAGCGCGCCGGCAGCGAATCGAAACCCGGCACGGCCGGCTGGTACAACAGCGCCGCGTTCGAGAAATTCGCGGCGGAAAAGGGGCTCTATGCGCGCAGCATCAACGGCGACGCATTCTCCGACAAGGTCAAGCAGGTCACGATCGACACCATCAAGCAGGATCTCGGCAAGGTCGATCTCGTCGTCTACAGCCTCGCGGCACCGCGCCGCACGCATCCGAAGACGGGCGAAACCATCAGCTCGACGCTCAAGCCGATCGGCAAGGCGGTCACGTTCCGCGGCCTCGACACCGACAAGGAAGTGATCCGCGACGTCGCGCTCGAACCGGCGACGCAGGAAGAGATCGACGGCACCGTCGCCGTGATGGGCGGCGAGGACTGGCAGATGTGGATCGACGCGCTGGCTGAAGCCGGCGTGCTGGCCGACGGTGCGAAAACGACCGCGTTCACGTATCTCGGCGAGCAGATCACGCACGACATCTACTGGAACGGCTCGATCGGCGAAGCGAAGAAGGATCTCGACAAGAAGGTGCTGTCGATCCGCGACAAGCTGGCCGCGCACGGCGGCGATGCCCGCGTGTCGGTGCTGAAGGCCGTCGTCACGCAGGCGAGCTCGGCGATCCCGATGATGCCGCTCTACCTGTCGCTGCTGTTCAAGGTGATGAAGGAAACCGGCACGCACGAAGGCTGCATCGAGCAGGTGTACGGGCTCCTCAAGGACAGCCTGTACGGCGCGACGCCGCACGTCGACGAAGAAGGCCGCCTGCGCGCGGACTACAAGGAACTCGATCCGCAGGTGCAGGGGAAGGTCGTCGCGCAGTGGGATCACGTGACGAACGAGAACCTGTACGAGCTGACCGACTTCGCCGGCTACAAGACCGACTTCCTGCGGCTGTTCGGTTTCGAGATCGCCGGCGTCGACTACGACGCGGACGTGAACCCGGACGTGAAGATCCCGGGCATCATCGACACCACGGCCTGACGGCACGGCCCGCCGCGCGCACCGCGCGGGCGGCGGGCCGAGGTTCCCGGCGGCGTCAGCGCGGCGCCGGTTCTTCCAGATAGACGCCCGACGACAGCGTGGCTTTCACGTGACGCGTGAATTCGTCGGTCGACACTTCCTCCGCACCCGCTTCGATCGCATCGTAGGCCTGGCGCACGACGTCGTCTGGCGTGGCCTTCGGCACGTCGAGGCCGCGTGTCAGGTCGGTATCGATGAAACCGGCATGCAGCCCGACGACTTGCGTGTGCTGCTCGCGCAACGAATGGCGCAGCCCGTTGGTCAGCGCCCACGCGGCCGATTTCGACACGCCGTAGCCCGCCAGGATCGGCCGGTTCACCCAGCTCGCGACGGACAGGATGTTCAGGATCGCACCGCCGCCATGGCCGGCGAGGATTCCGGCAAACGCCCGCGACATCGCCAGCATCCCGAATACGTTGGTTTCCAGGTGATCGCGCAACGCGTCGGGCGCGCCGTCGTCCGTCAGGCTGCCGAGCCGCGCGATGCCTGCGTTGTTGATCAGCAGCGTGACGTCGCGCGCCGCGTCGGCCGCCGCGGCGACGGCCGCCGGATCGGTCACGTCGAGCTTCACGGGCACGACGCCCGGCAGCGTCACGGTGGCCGGATCGCGCGCCGCCGCATAGACCTTCCGCGCCCCTCTTGCGAGCGCCTGCTTCGCGAATTCGAGCCCGAGCCCGCGGTTCGCGCCCGTCACGAAAACGACTGCACCTTCGATCTTCATGATCCTTCCTTTCGCATGATGAATCGCATGCGCGCCGGCTCGCCGCGCGCGTGAAATCCGGTGAAAAAACAGGCTGCCATTGCATTGCGTATCGAACCGTCGCGCCCCGGTGGCGGGCGGTGAGCCGTCCACTGCCCGCCTCCCCGCGGCGCCAAAGACGCCGACCGATTTCCATCCGTGCTCCGGCAGTCGCTTCGCACTGCCCGCCAAGTCGGCTACACTGGATATCAATGTCGATCACCATTGTCTTTGCGGTGCATTGTGTTCGCGCAGTTCGACCATGTCAATGGTGATCGACATTGTGTTTTTCAATCGACGCGATCAGCAGAATCAGGGAGGGATCGATGGGCGTGTCAAGACAGCAGGCTGCCGAGAACCGGAGCGCGATCGTCGCGGCCGCCGAGCGGTTGTTTCGCGTGCGCGGCGTCGACGCCGTGGGGTTGACGGAGCTGATGAAGGAAGCCGGCTTCACGCAGGGCGGCTTCTACAACCACTTCAAGTCGAAAGACGCGCTGGTCGCCGCGGTGATGGAAAAGGCGATGCAGGACCGCGCGGATTCGCCGAACGCCGGCAGTGTCGCCGCGCAGGTGGCGTCCTATCTGTCGGCCTCGCATCGCGACAACGTCGAGGCCGGGTGCCCGCTGTCGGGCTTCGCGGGCGACGCGCCGCGACTGACCGATGCGGCGCGCGCGTGCTACGCGCACGGCGTCGCCACGTATCTCGACCGGCTGGAGCGGATGGTGGCCACGGACGGCGCGACGCCGGCGCAGACGCGTCGCGATGCGCTCGCGGTCTTCAGCCAGATGGTCGGCGCGCTGGTGTTGTCGCGCGCGATCGCCGGCACCGATCCCGCGCTGGCCGACGAGATCCTCGACGCGGGGCGGGATACGCTGACCGGCGCACGCGCCGACCCGGTCGCGCCGGCGTAACGGTGCGCGCGGTGGCGCGTCGCCGTTGCCGCGCTAGTCGACCGC
This sequence comes from Burkholderia sp. YIM B11467, assembly GCF_052952715.1. Taxonomy (NCBI): domain Bacteria; kingdom Pseudomonadati; phylum Pseudomonadota; class Betaproteobacteria; order Burkholderiales; family Burkholderiaceae; genus Burkholderia; species Burkholderia sp. YIM B11467. The sequence goes on along the minus strand of NZ_JBQVSQ010000001.1, from coordinate 1,419,520 downwards.
CCGCGCGCCCTCCCACAGCGGCTGCCCGCCCAGCGCCGCATGCCACGTGTCGAAACGCGTGCGCCACGCTTCGAACGGCTCGGTCAGCGGATGGCGCGGATCTTCGCTGAGCGAATACGCCATCCCTTCGATCAGCCAGCGCGGCTTGGTCACGACGGCCAGGTTGCCGAGCACTTCCGCCTGGCGGTGATGGATCAGTTCATGCGCGAGAAAGTAGGTCTGCCAGCCGCGCGGCGCGATGACCACGCCGAAATTCCCGAGCGTCAGCGCCGCGCGCGTGCCGAGGCCGAATGCGTCGGCGCACGCGCGCGTCGAGCAGAACACGACGCGCGGCGCGTCGCGGAACGCGCCGACGGCCGCCGCCGCGCGCGCATAGCCGTCACGATAGAGCTGCTGCGCGTCGCCGAGCTTCGCGGCATCGTCCGTGCAGATGTCGGCGCTCGGGCAGGACACGCCGGGGATCAGTGCGGGCGCGACGACGCGCAACGGCTTGACGAGCGCATACGCGGCAATCGGCAGCGCGACGAGCAGCCCCGTGAGGGCGAAAGCGACGTGGGAGCGTTTCATCGAGGCGGCGGTTCCGTGGCGTTCGGTTGAGTCTTCCTGCGTGAATATATCGGACCGGCGACGCGCCCGGCCCTGCTTTTCTTTCCGGCCGCCTGCTGGCGCTCATCGCGATCGGGGAGCCGTCCCGGCGCTCGCCGGCATCGCGATCGTCACGGCCAGCATGGGCGTCAGCCTCGCCAACCGGTGGCGCGCGGGAGAACGGCCGGCCATCCGGCGGCCGAACTCCGCCGCGCCTGGCTGAAACGGGCGACACGCGTCACGCGGCGTGCTCCGGGCGCGTGCCGCCGGCACCCGTCCCCCAGCGGCTCCGGCGAATGCCAAACCACAGGAGCGCAGCGCTGCACGCGCACAGGATCGCCTCGATCAGCACGGTATCAACGTGCCAATACCGCGACAGCAGCACCGCGGCGAGGTCGAACAGGAAATGGAACGCGATCGCATACACGAGCCAGCGCTTCGTGCCGCGCACGAACGCCTGCAGCACGATCAGCGACAACCCGACATGCGCGGCCAGTGCGCTCGCGCGTTCGAGCAGCGCGAGAAACGGCGACGCGAGCGTCATGCCCGTGAACTGCGACCCGATCAGCGACTGCACGCCGGCAGGCACGACGACGCCCGCGTGCGCGAGCAGGTAGCCCGTGCCGATCGCGAGAAACCCGACGCCGACGAGCAGCATCGCCTCCAGCCCGCCGTGCCCGAGCCCGAGCATCACGGCCGTCTGCGCGTCGCGCCGCTTCGGCAGCAGATACCGGAATGCGACCCAACGCCCGCATTCCTCGAAGAGCCCTGCGGTCAACGCCGCGAACACGAGCATCGGCAGATGCCAGCGCGGGTCGGTCCCGAGCCAGTGGAACAGCGGCGCCTGCCACGACAGGCGCAACACCGGCTGGAACACGAAGAACGTCAGCATCCCGCAGCAGAACACGCGCAACGGCACCTGCGTGCGGCGTCGCCACGCAGCCGCCAGCAACACCGGAGCGAGCAGCGCAACGACACCGGCCGCGAGCGTGGCGAACAGGAGCGCCGGGGTGACGGGATGCATGACGCCCGCCGCTATGCGAGCTGCTTGTGGAAGAACGTCGTCGCGCAGAACGCGCCGTCGGGCATCAGCGCAAAGTTCGGCACGACGCCGACGCGCTGCCAGCCGGCCCGCTCGTAAAGCCGCTCGGCGTCGCCGCCCGTCACGGTGTCGAGCACGAGCACGGTCTTGCCGGCGTCGCGCGCGGCCGCGTCGGCCGCCGCCATCAGCTGCGCGGCGACGCCCTGCCGGCGCGCGTGCCGCGACACGAGCATCTTTGCGATATCGGCGCGATGCGGCTGGTTCTCGGGCTGCGAGGTCACGACCTGCACGGTGCCGACGATCCGGCCGGCCGTGTCCTCGGCGACGAGCAGGATGCGCTCGCCGTTCCGGACGCCCTCGGTCACGCGCGTCCAGAACGCAACGGCGGTCGAGCGCTCGATCGGCAACATGAAACTGACGGATGCGCCGCCCTCGACGCAGTCGATCAGCACATCGGCCAGCGCGTCGACGCAGGCGCTCGCGTCGCTCGCGCCGACGCGGCGGACGGTAACGGGTTCGGTCATGCCATCTCCGGTAGTCAGGCGTGCCGCACCGCGTGAGCGCGGCGTACGCCCGGATCAAAAGGAACACCGGCCGATCGTCGCGGCTCACGCGACGGCGGCAGGCTTTCGGCAACGCGGCGCCCGGTCGGCGCGTGTTGCCGCCCCATCATCGTACGCGACGAAAATTCCCGTTGCATCGCCTATACTTAGCCACATGGCTAACTTTCAACCCGGCATCAGCGACGTCTTCCACGCACTCGCCGATCCGACGCGCTGCGCGATCGTCAGCGCGCTCGGCCAGGGCGAGCGGACCGTCTCCGCGCTGGCCGCGCCGTTCGACATGGCGCTGCCGTCGTTCATGAAGCATGTCGCGGTACTCGAGCGCAGCGGCCTCGTCCAGACCCGCAAAACCGGCCGCTCGCGCACCTGCGCGCTGGTCGGCAGCCGGCTGACGGAGGCCGAGCAATGGCTCGCCGCGCAGCGCGCGCTGTGGGAAGCGCGATCCGATCGTCTCGTCGAATTCGTCGAACGCCGTCACCAGGAGGTCCAAGATGTCAGCAAGCCACGTCGAACCCGCTGAAGCCCACGATCTCGTCATCACGCGCACGCTGCGCGCGCCGCGCCACGCGCTGTGGCGTGCCTGGACCGACCCCGAGCTATTGAAGGAATGGTGGTGCCCGAAACCGTGGACCACCGAAGTGCGCGCGTTCGACCTGCGGCCGGGCGGCGCTTTCCACACGTTCATGCGCGGCCCCGATGGCGGCACCAGCGACAATCCCGGCTGCTTCGTCGAAATCGTGCCGGAGTCGCGCATCGCGTTCACGTCGATGCTCGCCGGCGGCTGGCGGCCGCAGGTGCCGTGGATGGGCTTCACGGCGATCATCACGATGGCCGACGACGAAGCGGGCAGCCGCTACGAGGCGCGCGTGATGCATCCGGATGCCGCGACGCGCGAGCGCCACGAAGCGCTCGGCTTCTTCGAGGGCTGGAACACCTGCATCACGCAGCTGGACGCGTTCGCGGCCGCGCTGCGCTGAACGCGGGCGAGTGCGCTCGCGCGGTCATTGCGTGCCGCGCCGCCCGCGCCTACGATTCCTGAAGGAAGCGCGACGACACGCCGGCATCCGGCGTGCACCGTCGCGCGCGCTCCGCGGGAGGCGACATGTTGCACACGCACACGCATTCGACCCGGGTCAGCCGGCACCTGAACGCCCCGCGCGGGCGCGTCTACCGCGCGCTGCTCGATCCGCACGCGGTCGAGCAATGGAAGGTGCCCGACGGCATGACGTGCCGCGTGGACGCGTTCGATGCACGCGAAGGCGGCGCGCTGCGCGTGTCGCTGAGCTACGACGTGCCGTCAGCCGGCACCGGCAAGACCACCACGCACACCGATACCTATCACGGCCGCTTCGTCACGCTCGTGCCGGACGAGCGGATCGTCGAGATCGACGTGTTCGAGACCGACGATCCTATGTTGCGCGGCGCCATGACGATCACGATCACGCTGTCCGACGAAGCCGGCGGCACGCGCGTGGACGCCGTGCACGACGGGGTGCCGCCCGGCGTGCCGGCCGCCGACAACGAGACCGGCTGGCGCATGGCGCTGGCGAAGCTCGCGGCGCTGGTGGAAGCGGGGTGAGCATGCACCAGCCTGTTGTCGCGATACGCGTCAGCCGAGCCGGTATGCGCGCGTGACCGTGCCCCGGAACAGCGCGTCGCGCTCGTCCGGGCTCGCGTGCGCGGTCAGCCGCTTGAACGCATTCCAGCCGTTCACATACGAATACGAGCCCTTGTCGACCGGGAAATTGCTCTCGAACATGCAGCGCTCGGCGCCGAACGCCTCGATGCAGGTCAGCATCCACGGCTTCCACGCGTCGGCGAGCTGCACGGACGACGGCGGCCGCGCGCCCTTGTCGAAATCGAAGCCGTTGATGCGCATCCCGAGCCCGCCGACCTTCACATACACGTTCGGCAGCCGCGCGAGCGCGCGCATCGACGCCGACCAGCGCTCGAACACCTCCGGCCGCCGATCCGCATAGCTCGCGATCCGCACGACACCGCCGCAGTGATTGACGATGATCCGCGTATCGGGGTTGGCCTTCGCGAGATCGAACAGTTCGGGCAATTGCGGAAAGAACAGCCACGCGTCATACGACAGCCCGAGCGGCGCGAGCTGCGCGACGCCGGCCCGGTACGCGGGATCGAGCAGCAGCCCGCGCGGCACCGCCGACAGCGGATTGGCGAGCGTCGGATCGGCGTCCCACGTGGTCAGGTGCCGAACCCCGCGAAACCGCCCGCGCCCCGCTTCGAGATGCGCTTCCAGCACGTCGCGCACGCGTTCGCCGCGGCGCAGGTCCGCGTGGCCGACGATGCCTTTCGCGACGGCCGGATGGCCATGCTGGAGCGGCTCGGTCACGCCGGCGACATAGGCCGTTTCGCCCACCGGCTTCAGTTCGGCCGGGCCGGCATCGCGATAGCGCGTCTGCGCCTGCATGTAGACGGACGCCTGGATGTTGTGGCCCGACCGCGCGTCCTGCAGATAATCGTCGAGCATGTAGATCCAGCCCGGCCGTTCATAGAAGTGATGATGCGCGTCGACGATCGGCAGGTCGGGCTCGAGCGCGGGCTCGAGCCCCGACGCGAGCCAGTCGGGGCGGACCGCGAGATAGTTGCCTTGCGTGGTCATGCGGGAAGCTCCATCGTGGGCCGGCGCGTGCGTATCGACGCACGCGGGCAGCGCGAGCGACGCGGCGGCCGCGCCGAGCAGCCGGCGCCGCTTGATCGAAATCGTCGTGTCCATGTCACTCGCTCCGGTCGAACGCATACAGCGACAGCGTGAGCAGCGTCGTGATCGCCAGCACGATCGCCAGGCCCAGCATGCCGGCCGTAAAGGTGCCGAAGCTGTCCTTCAGGTAACCGACGAGATAAGGGCCCGCGAAGCCGCCGAGCGCACCGATCGAGTTGATCAGCGCCAGCCCGCCGGCCGCGGCCTGGCCGGACAGGAAGCGCGACGGCAGCGTGTAGAAGATCGTGCGGCCGGCAATCGTGCCGATCAGCGCGAGCGTGATGCCGACGAGCGCCGGCCCGAGCGTCAGGAAATGCGTCGACACGCCGAGCGCCACCGCGCCGATGAACAGCCCGATGGCGAGGTTCACGACCGGGCCGCCGCGACGGTCCACCCGCTTCGCCCACCACAGCAGCGCGATCGTCGCAAAGAAGTACGGCACCGCGGACAGCCAGCCCGTCTGCATCGTCGTCATGCCGTGCGCCTTCAGCATCTGCGGCAGCCAGATGCCGATCCCGTACGAACCCATCGTGAAGCCGAACGAGATCAGTGCGAGCAGGTACACGCGCACGTCGCGCAGCGCGACGCCGAAGCGCTTCTTCCGGCCGGCGGCCGCGCCTTCGCGCTCGAACGCACGGCGCAACGCGGTGCGCTCGTCGTCCGACAGCCACGCGGCATCCGCCGGCGAATCGGACAACAGCTTCAGCACGAAGAAACCGAGTGCGCACGCGGGCAGCCCTTCGACGATGAACATCCACTTCCAGCCGGCAAGCCCGAGCGCGCCGTCGAGCTGCAGCAGCCATGTCGACAGCGGGCCGCCGATCAGCGACGACAGCGGCGTCGACACGGTGAACCATGCCAGCACGCGCGTGCGGTAGCTCGCCGGAAACCAGACGGCGAGGAAAAAGATCACGCCCGGAAAGAAGCCGGCCTCGCCGATGCCGAGCAGCAGCCGGATCGCGTAGAAACTCGTCGGCCCGGTCGCGAGCGCGGTCGCGGCCGCCATCAGCCCCCACGTGATCATGATGCGGGCGAGCCAGCGGCGCGCGCCGAAGCGGTACAGCGCGAGATTGCTCGGCACCTCGAACACGCAGTAGCCCGCGAACATGATCCCCGCACCCCAGCCGAACTGCGTCGCGGTCAGCCCGAGATCGCGGTTCATCGTGAGGGCCGCGAACCCGACGCTCGTGCGATCCAGATAGTTGAAGAAATACGCGAGCGCGAGCAGCGGGATGAAGCGCCACGCGGCCTTGCGCACGGCCCGTTGCTCGATCGACGCGTTGGTCTCGCGATCGGCGGCCATCGCCGGGGAAGCGGATGTCATGGTTGTCTCCGTGGATACGGCGATCCGTGTCCGCGCGGTGCGCGCCGCGGTCGCCTTTGTTCGTTCGATGGATCGCGACCGCGCTACGCGCTCGCCACTTCGTTCGGCGACGGCGCGCCGCCCGGCCCGTCGCCGTGCGCCGCGTCGTCCGCGCCGTGCCGCCCCGCGACGACACCGGCGTCGATCAGCGCACGCGCCTCGTCCGGCGTGTAGCCGAGCTCGCCGAGCAGCGCGCGTGTGTCCTGGCCGAGCGCGGGCGGCGCCGAGCGCAGCCGCAGGCGCTCGCCCGCAAGCGTCAGCGGCAGCAGCGCGGTGCGCGTGTCGACCGGACGTCCGGCGCTGCTCGCATCGGCCGGCAGCGTCACGGCTTCGAGGCCACCGGTCGCGAGCAGATGCGGATCGTCGAACAGGTCCTGCGGCTTCGTGATCGGCGCATAGGGCAAGCCGATCGATTCGAAGATCGCGCCGATCTCCGCGGCCGAATGCGGCGCGAGCCGCGAACGCAACGCGGGCAGCAGCCACTCCCTCGCCTGCACGCGCAGGTTGTTGGTCGCGAGACGCGGATCGTCCTTCAGCGCCGCAAAGCCGAAGGCATCGCAGAACAGCGCCCACTGCGTGTCCGACACCACCGCGAGAAAGATCTGCTCGCCGTCCTTCACGGCGAACACGTCGTAGACGGCCCACGCGGAAATCCGGCTCGGCATCGGCGACGCGGCCTGCCCCGTCACCGCGAACTGCATCATGTGTTGCGCGACGAGGAACACGTTGTTCTCGAACAGCGAGCTCTGCACCTGCTGGCCGTGGCCGGTGCGCTCGCGCTGCGCGAGCGCCGCCATCGCGCCGATCGCGCCGAACATGCCGCCCATGATGTCGTTCACGCTCGAGCCCGCGCGCAGCGGCCGGCCCTCGGGGCCGGTCATGTAGGCCAGCCCGCCCATCATCTGCACGACTTCGTCGAGCGCGGTGCGATGCTCGTACGGCCCCGGCAGGAAGCCCTTGTGCGATACGTACACGAGGCGCGGATTCAGCGAATGCAGCGCGGGATAACCGAGGCCGAGCCGGTCCATCGTGCCGCTCTTGAAGTTCTCGCTGAAGACATCGGCCGTCGCGACGAGCCGCAGCACGATCTCCAGCCCGCGCGGGTCCTTCACGTCGACCGCGAGGCTCTTCTTGTTGCGGTTGAACATCCCGAAGAAGCCCGCGCCGGAACCCCGCAGCGCACGCGTGCTGTCGCCCGCGATCGGCTCGATCTTGATGACTTCCGCGCCGAGATCCGCGAGCAGCATCCCGCAAGTCGGGCCCATCACCATGTGCGTCATCTCGATCACGCGTACGCCTTCGTACGGCAGCGTCGAAGCAGGTAACCGGTCGTTCATTGCGCGACTCCCGTCAGGCAGCCTTCCGGTTGAGGCGCCGTCGGAAAACGGCCGTCCGCATAACGAAAGCCCTTCGGCAACCCGGCGTCCGGTACATGGCCGTACAGCGCCTCGGACGGCAGCGCGTCGTGCAGGATCGCGCGCGCGGCGAGCAGCGCGTCGACGTCGACGCCCGTGTCGATCCCCATCGATTCGAGCAGGAACACGAGATCCTCGGTGACGATGTTGCCGGTCGCGCCCGGCGCATACGGACAACCGCCGAGGCCGCCCTGGCTCGCGTCGATCGTCGTCACGCCCGCGTCGAGCGCCGCGACGACGTTCGCGAGCCCTTGCCCGCGCGTGTTGTGAAAATGCGCGCCGCCGGCCTTGTCGCCGACCTCACGGCGCAGACGCGCGAACAGCCGGCGCACCTGTGCCGGGTTCGCATAACCGCTCGTATCGGACAAGCCGATCTCGTCGACACCGCACTCGGCCATCGCGACGGCCATCGCGATCGTCTCGTCGTCGCTGACGGCGCCCGCGATCGTGCAGCCGAACGCGACCGACACGCCCGCCTCGATCTGTATCGACGGAAACCGCGCGTCGCGCAGCGCGACGATCGCGCGCACCTCGTCGATCATCTGCGCGGGCGTCTTGCGGATGTTCGCGAGCGAGTGCGCGTCCGTCACCGAGACCGGCAGCGTCAACTTGTGCACGCCCGCCGCGAACGCGTGTTCGGCGCCGCGCAGGTTCGGCGCGAGTGCGGCGACGTGCAGCCCGGGAATCGCCAGCGCATGCGCGACGACGTCGGATACATCGGCCATCTGCGGCAACAGCCTGGCCGGCACGAACGACCCTACCTCGATCTCGCGCAGGCCGGCCGCGGCCAGCGCGGTGATCCAGCGCAGCTTGCCGGCCGTCGGCATCACGGTCCGGATGCTCTGCAGGCCATCGCGCGGCCCGACCTCGCTGACCAGCACCTTCGGATATTCGGAAACGCTCATTCGACACCTCATCGTTCTATCTAAAAGAACATAGTTCTGTTAGATAGAACTTTAGGCGCACGCCAAATGAGCGGTAAGCGGGGTATACCCGTGAAAACGCGATTTTCTGGAACTTGAGTTCTGTCAGACAGAACGATATAGTCGACCGCACATCATTCGAAGGAAGCAGGCAGTGCCAACGACTCCAGCAGATCACGCCAACGACGGGCCCGATGCGGCGGCCGAAGCCTCCAGCGGCGTCGCCGTTCTCGATCGCGCGTTCGCGATCCTCCGTGCATTCGGACCGACCGACGACCGGCTGTCGCTCGCCGAGCTGTCGCGCCGCACGGGGCTGTACAAGAGCACGATCCTGCGCCTGCTCGCCGCGCTCGAGCATGGCGGCTTCATGCGCAAGCTCGACGACGGCCAGTACGCGGTCGGACACGAGCCGCTGCGGCTCGCCGCGCTGTACCAGCGTTCGTTCCGGGTCGGCCCGGTGGTCGAGCCGCTGCTCGAGACGCTGAGCCGCGAACTCGGGGAAACCGCGTCGTTCTACGTGCGCCAGGGCGACACGCGCTCGGTGCTCTACCGCGTCGAGCCCGCACGCGCGGTGCGCGTGTCGATTCGCGTCGGCGAGGAATTTCCGGTTCGCCAGGGCGCATCCGGGAAGGTACTGCTGGCGTTCACCGACGCGCAGGATGCACGCTGGGACGACGTGCGCGAACAGATGTGGGCCGCGTCGTACGGCGAGCGCGACCCCGAGACGGCGTCGGCCTCCGTGCCCGTGTTCGGCGCGGCCGGCGAATGCGTCGGCGCGCTGACGGTGTCGGGCCCGAAATCGCGGCTCGCCGCCGCGCCGGCTATGGCAGCGGCGCTCGCGATGCTGCTGCCGCTCGCGCAAAAGGCGACCGTTGCACTCGGCGGCGCGGGTGCCCGCTACGACGCGGCCGCCGTGCGCGACAGTCTCGAGCGGCTTGCGTCGGCAGCGGACGACGCCGGGTCGTAGCCGGCCGCGCACGAGCGGCGACGCGGCAGCGCGAAAGGCGGCCGCATGCGACACTGGCCGCCGATGCACGCATCGCGCGCCGCCCGTGGGCGCACCCTGCGCGCAACCGCCAACCCGACATGCATGAGGGGCATCCGCCATGAACGCCGCGCGCACCGCCACCTGGTATTTCGATTTCGTTTCGCCGTTCGCGTACCTGCAGCAGGAACAGTTCGACCGGTTGCCGCCCGCGGCCGCGTTCGACGCGCGGCCGATCGTGCTCGGCGCGCTGCTCACGCACTGGGGCCAGAAAGCGCCGGCCGAGATCGCGGCGAAACGCGTCTTCACCTATCGCCACGCGCAATACCGTGCAGACAAGCTCGGCATTGCGTTCCGGATGCCGCCCGCGCACCCGTTCAACCCGATCAAGCCGCTGCGCCTCGCGATCGCGATGGGCAGTACGCCCGACGCGATCCGGCGGATCTTCCGGCATATCTGGCGCGACGGCCAGGACGTGTCGACGCCGGAAGGCTTCGCTGCGCTGTGCGAAGCCGTCGGTTTTCCGGAAGGCGTGACGGCCGTCGAAGCACAGCCGGTGAAGGACGCACTGCGCGCGAACACGGATCAAGCGATCGCGCACGGCGTATTCGGCGTGCCGACCTTCGAACTCGACGGCGACCTGTTCTGGGGCGAGGATGCGACCGACATGTTCGCCGACTGCGCCACGTCGCGCGCGTGGCTCGACTCGCCCGAGGTGCGCCGCATCAGCGCGCTGCCCGAAGGGATCCGGCGCGGCTGACCGCGCTGCGCCAGCCGGCGTCCAGCGACGCCCTGCATCAGACGTCGCGCCCTTCGACAAGCCCCGGCACGGCCTCGCGCATCATCGCGACGAACCGCACGAGCCGCGACGGATAGAACTGCGCATGCGGGTAGGTCAGGTAGACGGGCAGCGGCGCGGCCTGCCACTCGGGTGCAAGGTGCACGAGCTCGCCGCGCGCAAGGTGGTCGGCCAGCATCCATGACGAACCGACGCACGCGCCGACACCCAGCAGCGCCGCGCTGCGCAGCGCGTACAGGTTCGCGGTGGTGATGCGCGGACGGATCGCGATGCGTCGCGTCTCGCCCGTGACGGCGTGCGTCAGCGCCAGCTCGGTCCGGTAATACGTGCGCAGTGCGAGCCACGGCAACGCAGCCAGCGCGGCGGGGTCGGCCGGCACGTCGGTGCCGTTCAGCACGGACGGTGCGGCGACCACGAAGCGCGGCACCTTCGTCAGCCGGATCGCGACCACGGACGGATCGGTCGGCTCGCCGACCTGGATCGCGCAATCGATGCCGCTGCCGATGAAATCCCGCACCTCGTCCTGCAGCAGCCATTCGACCGACACGCGCGGATAGTCGCGCAGGAACTGCGCGAGCGGCCCGACGAAACGCTCCTGACCAAACGCGTGCGGCACCGCGACGCGCAGTAGCCCGTCGGGCTCCTCCTGCGCGCCGCGCAGGTCGGCCTCGAACGCCGCCCAGTTGGCCAGCAGTTCCTTCGCACGCTTGAAGCAGCGCTCGCCGTCGACGGTCAGCCGCATCGTGTGCGTCGTCCGTTGCAGCAACCGCATGCCGAGCGAGCGTTCGAGCGCCTGCAGCCGCCGGCTGATCGTCGGCTGCGTCGTATGCAGTTGCGCGGCGGCAGCCGACAGGCTGCCGGCCTCGACTATGCGTACGAAGGTTTCCATCAGCTCGAAACGATAGCCGGCGCCGTCCACCGGCACTGCCTGAACGCGCGAAGACCCGCCAGCAGCGGGAGAAGCGGAAGATTTTTCAGTCATTCGTGCAGCGTATAACAAATCTGCGCAAGGCGGCACTACCGTGGTCGGCCGCGCGCCGCCACACTCGCGTCCATCCCGTTATCCCACCAAGGATGCACGCCATGTCCACCCCGACCCGTCTCGACGCCGCGCCCCTCGTGGCGCAAGCCCCGGCCCGCCCGGCCGCCCCTTCGACGCCCGATCGCCGGCTCGTGCTGCTGCTCGCGGCCGCCGCCGGCCTCGGCGTCGCACCGCTCTACTACGCGCAGCCAATGCTCGGCGCGCTCGGGCCCGATCTCGGCGCGTCGGCGCGCGCGATCGGCTTCGTGCCGACGCTCACGCAGCTCGGCTATGCGCTCGGCATCCTGCTGCTCGCGCCGCTCGGCGACCGCTTCGACCGGCGCCGCGTAATCGCGACCAAGGCCGCCTCACTGGTCGTCGCACTGCTGCTTGCCGCCGTCGCGCCGTCGCTCGGGCTGCTGCTCGCGGCGAGCTTCGCGATCGGCCTCGCCGCGACGATGGCGCAGGACGTCGTACCGGCCGCCGCGACGCTCGCGCATGACGCGCATCGCGGCCGCATCGTCGGCACGGTGATGACAGGGCTGCTGCTCGGCATCCTGCTGTCGCGCGTCGTGGCCGGGTTCGTCGCCGAGACCGCCGGCTGGCGCGTGATGTTCGCACTCGCGGCTGCCAGCGTCGCCGCGATCGGTGTCGTGGCCGCGCGCGGGCTGCCGCACTTCGAGCCGACCACGCGCCTGCCGTATCGCGCGCTGATCGGGTCGCTCGGCGCGTTGTGGCGCCATCATCCGGAGCTGCGTCGCGCCGCGCTTGCGCAGGGGCTGCTGGCCATCGGGTTCAGCGCGTTCTGGTCGACGCTCGCGGTGATGCTGCACGGCGCGCCGTTCCACCTCGGCAGTGCGGCCGCGGGCGCTTTTGGCCTCGCCGGTGCCGCCGGCGCGCTGGCCGCGCCCATTGCCGGGCGACTGGCCGATCGTCACGGCCCCGAGCGCGTCACGCGCATCGGCATCGGCATCGCAACGCTGTCGTTCGCATCGATGGCTGCCGCGCCGCTGATGTCGCCGCATGCGCAGCTCGTGCTGCTCGCAGTCGCGACGATCGGCTTCGATCTCGGCGTGCAGGCGACGCTGATTGCGCATCAGGCAATCGTCTATCGAATCGATCCCGCGTCGCGCAGCCGCCTCAACGCGGTGCTGTTCGTCGGCATGTTCATCGGGATGGCGGCCGGCGCCGCGATCGGCAGTTTGTTGCTCGCGCAACTGGGCTGGAATGCGGTAACCGCGCTGGCCGTCGCGACGTCGCTGGCCGCGCTCACCGTGCGGGTCTGGCGCAACTGACTCGGCGTCGCGCAGCCAACGCGGGCAGGCCCACAGGGCTTGCCCGCCTTTTCTTTTATTTTCGATCGGCGCATGCATCGCGCTGCGCGGCCCGGCAGATTCGCGTGGTCGGCAGCCCGCATTCGTTCATCCGGCGCAAGGTCCGCATCGGCCCGCCGAATTGTCCAGTTGAACCAAATATTTTTCCGGCTGCCGTGCAAATGCGCACGCAAACGTCGGACGATTCGACCCTGCCGCGCCGCACGGCGCGCTCCCATCCGGCCCCGCCACGCGGCCCCGTTTTATCAGGGGATTCCCGGTATTTTTTCGGATTTTCTTCGAAATAACGGGTGACATACTTGCCCCCCGTTGCGCTCCGGTGCGAGCGCGCTTTCAGATCCTGCCGGCCGCATGTCTTGCGCTGCGCATCCGTCGGGGTCGCAGAACATGAACCATTTCGACACCACGATCCAGATCTTCCTCACCCACGTGACGTTCGGCCCGCTGATGAATCATGCGATCCGCGTGGTCGCGGGCCTGTACACGTTCAAGGGCTTCGTGCTCGTTCCCGTGCTGTGCTGGCTGTGGTTCCAGCCGGGCCCGAACCGCGAGCGGCAACGCGAGCTGGTCGTCGCGACGATCGCGAGCGGACTCGTCGCGCTCGCGATCGGCCGGCTGCTCGCGCAGGTGCTGCCGTTCCGCGTGCGGCCGATCTACAACCCCGACCTGCACCTGCAGTTTCCGTCGGCTGGGCTGCGCGCGGCGACGTTGCAGGCATGGAGTTCGTTTCCGAGCGATCACGCGATGCTGTGGATGGCGATCGCGACCGGCATCTTCATCATCGCGCGCCGCGCCGGCGTGTTCGCGCTGCTCTATTCGGCCGTATTCATTTGCCTGCCGCGCGCGTACCTCGGCTTTCACTACCCGACCGACCTGATCGCGGGCGCCGCGATCGGCATCGCGATCGCCTGGCTGCTGACGCGCGACGCGGTCCGGTCACGCTTCGCGCCGCAGGTGCTGGAGATGATCCGGCGCTTCCCCGCGCCGGCCTATACGCTCGCGTTCCTGCTGTGCTTCGAGTTGATCACGCAGTTCGACGAACTGCTGACGCTCGCGCAGTCGGCCACGCACACGATGTAACGGACGGGCGCCGCGATGCTGCCACTGCTGTCCTTCCGTCGCCCGGGCTCGCGCTGCCGGCCATGCGCGGCCGCGGCACGCCGCGCGACGGCCGCGCATGTCAGTCTCGATCGGGCGCGCCGAGCGGAAAGAACGACCGAAACGGCCGCGCCTCGTCGACCGCGCGCGCGAACGACGGCCGCGCCAGCAGACGCTTGCGATACGCAATCACGTTCGCAAACGACGGATCGATCCGGTGGGTCCAGTCCGCGTAGAACAGGAACGGCGCCGCGCCGCAATCGGCGAGGCTGAAGCGGTCGCCGGCCGCCCATTCGCGATCGGCCATCTTCTTGTCCAGCCACGCATACGACGTGTCGAGCATCGCGCGCGCATCGGCGACACCCCGCGGATCGCGCTCGTCTTCCCGCCGCAGCGCGTTGTGAACGACCTTTTGCTGCGGCGTCGACACGTAGTTGTCGAAGAAACGATCCATCGTCCGCACCTCGAGCGCCGCATGCGGATCGTCGGGCAGCAGACGCACGGGGCCCGGATGGTTCAGGCCGAGATACTCGATGATGATCGACGCCTCGACCACGGTGCGGCCCGCATCGACGAGCACCGGAAAGCGCTTCAGCGGCCACAGCGCGGTCAGTTCCTGCATCGGCTTCGGATCGTCGTGCGCGAGCAGGCGATACTCGAACGGCGTGCCGTTCTCGTACAACGCGGTCAGCACCTTCTGGCAGTAGGACGAAAAAGGATGGGCGTAAAGCATCGGCATCATCGCGTGACCTCTCAGGGATTTCGGTGCCGCGTCATGCGGCACCCTATGAACGGATACCTTGACGACGAACGGCTCCGGGCCGTTTCGACATCGGTCCGGATTTTTTTGTCGCGCAACCTCCGGCCGCTACGACCGGCCGTCCATCACGACGCGCCCTTCCGCGCGCCAGCGCAGCATCCCGCCGCCGAGATTCGCGACCGCGTCGAAGCCGGCCTTCAGCAGGATCACGTTCGCCTGCGCGGACCGTCCGCCGGCCCGGCACACGGTCACGACCGGCCGGTCGCGCGCGATCTCGCCGGCGCGCGCGGCCAGCTCGCCGAGCGGAATCGGCGTCGCACCGGGCAGGTGGCCGAGCGGGCCCGTGAACTCGTCCGGTTCGCGCACGTCGACGACCTGCACAGCCTGCAGATGATCCTCGAGCCATTGCGGATCGATTTCCCAGAAGCCGGCAAACGTATAGACGAGCGGCGCCCAGTCGGGCGCCGCCTGCGCTTCGGGTGCGTTCGCGGCGACGCCGCATTGCAGGTTCGCCGGCACCGCGACGTCGATCTGGCGCGGGTGCGCGAGCCCGAGGTTGTGCATGTAGCCCGCGAAATCGTCTTCGCTGAGATCGCCGCCGAGCCGCGGATTGAAGCGCCGCTCCTCGCCGACGCTCGTCACCGTGAGGCCGCGATAGTCGTGCGCCGGGTACAGCAGACACGCGGCCGGCAACGTGAAGAGCCGGCTGTGCACCGCGCGATACAGCGCGCGCGGGTCGCCTTGCTGGAAATCGGTGCGGCCCGTGCCGCGGATCAGCAGGCAATCGCCGGTGAACGCCATTGATTCGTCGTCGAGCACGAGGCTGATGCAGCCGCTCGTGTGGCCGGGCGTCGTGCGCACGGTCACGTAGCGCGCGCCGAAGGCGCAGCGGTCGCCGTCGTTCAGGTAGCGGTCGGCACCCTGCGCGCCGCTCGCGGCCGAGATCGCGATCGCGCTGCCCGTGCGCTGCTTCAGCAGCCACGCGCCCGTCACGTGATCGGCGTGCACGTGCGTGTCGACGGTCGCGACGAGCCGCAGCCCGAGCTCGTCGAGCAGCGCCACGTCGCGGCGCACCTGCTCGAACACCGGATCGATCAGCAGCGCTTCGCGCGACCCGCGGTCGGCGAGCAGATAAGTGTAGGTTGACGATTGCGGGTCGAAAAGTTGCCGGAAGATCATCGCGAAATTGCTCCGTCGCCTGTTCAGGTGGGTGGTGTACGGCCCACGTGCCGTGCGTCGCCGACGCGCGTGCAAGTGGGTGCGAGTGCCGCCCCGTTCGTATGCCGGCCGCGCCGCATGATCCGGACGTTCACGGCTGCGTCTGCTGCGCATCGACGTCCGGCATCGACGTCGGCATGATGACATCGCCGCCGGGCAACCGGCATCGTGCCTGCTGCGTTTCACACACCCATATAGCGTAGATCAAAATGCACACGCCGCCGGCGTCCCATACACGGCAACCGATTCCGATGACGAATGTCGCGCGGCGGGACGGTTCGCCGGGCCCGGACGGTGGCGTGCTCTGCCTTGCACTACGGCCTGTTCTCGTCCCCGTTCACAGGAATTCCGTCGACATGTCGCTGACGATCGATCACGGACAAAGACGTGTGAACAAGGGACCAAGGATCGGCTCGTCGCGAATGAAGCTCGACTTCTTCAGCCGCCATCAACGACAAATCCGGATCCGGCGGGATCTCTCGATTTTTATCGAATTTATCCACAAATCGTTGGCTTGACTCCGGGCGATCAGAGTGTTTTGCATTTTTGACGTCTGCAATTTTCACCTGTTGCCAGTCGTCAGCGATCTTCTTCCAATCGACCGCACGATCCACTTCGATTTCTTGTTCTGTTTTTTTCAATCACTTGCCGAACCATACCCAAAAAAATCCGGGGCATCCGATTTTGGCCGTTTCGACTCGGGCAGTTTCTTCATTTCCACCAGTACCGGTAGTTCCGACGCTCAACCCGGCAAAGCGGCGTGACGCGAAGGAGGAGGCGCGATATCGCTCGGCAAACCGCGCAGATTTTCAGGTACCAGTCGGTGCATCAATGCCCGATGCTGTCGGTGTTTCGTCTGAAAATATCGATATTCGATATTATTCCGAGTGGCCGAAATTTCTCTATTCCACATATGAAATTTTCGCAACGTGCATTGTGAACTGCGACCCCGTTAGTATTTACCGATCAAATGTAAAAGGAAGCGACCCATCAATCAGTGCCCGAATCCAAGTCAGAACAATTCTGCATACTCCAGCTTGGCGGAATTCGCACCCGGGTCGGACCCTTCTCCCACTCCATTTCTCGCTCGTTACGCTCTTTGCATTTCGTAACAAGTCGAGTTGATTCGTCAGGGCGTGCTGTTTTAAATTTCGCCGGTCGCCCAGCAGCATCCGGCAGTCGGGCGACGTTTCATTCTACAAATCGCAACATGCCGGATACCTGGGTGGCCAGCCATCCGACACTACAAGTCTGCGCGCTGTGCGGGCTTGATCAAGCGGTCGAACTCGCAATGGGTATCGATTCGACTACGTACAGCCCGTTGGAACCCGACGCGCCGTAGTGGGCTCGCCGAGTTGTTCATGTCATGCCGAACTGGAGCCAGCTTGATAGTGGAATCCACGATCGAATTTTGATATTTGCATCGTACTCCTGAACGTATCGCCGGGATTCACCCAGATTTTCGACGGTACGACTTAACTTTGCGCAATGCGCCGAAAGAGGACAGAAAATGGAATTCGTACGAATGGGAATCGTCTTTGTTCATCTCATAGCCTGCTGTGTCGCGATTGGTCTCGTGCTGACCAGCGACATTGCCATGGTCAGGCAACTTTTGGATTCTGACGCACCTACCGATTCTGCCCAGGTCCACCTGGCCAGCCTGCAGCGCACCGTCACGTTGGCGCTGACGGTGCTTTGGATCACCGGTATCGCGATCATTGCGTTCGATATGCGGACTCAAGGTCTCGGGTATCTCGGCAATCCCAAGCTGCAGGCCAAGATAGGCATCGTCGCCTTGCTGACCTTCAACGGTATCGCTTTGCACTCCGCGGTCCTCCCGGCAATGCAGAAAGCGGGATCCTTGCTGAAGCTTTCCTTCGAACGACGCATGGTTGCCATTTTCGCGGGCGTGATTTCCGCCGTTTCGTGGTTCTACGCGGCAATGCTTGGCGTCGGTCGCCCGTTGAGCTGGAAGTATTCGTTGATCCAGATCCTGGCGGCTTACCCGGCACTGATTGCGGGTGGAATCGCCACCATGTTGCTTATCACGGCAGTGGCAAAATCCAGGGCGCCCGTTGAACGACGGAATACTGAAAAGGTGGCGGCCTATTGAGCGCCGACACCCGAGGGATGCGCACTGCTCGCGGCAGTGCGCATCCTGTCGTCGCACATTCCGCGCTTTGGCCAGCGTCGGATCCCGAATTTTCGGGCGCACGCGAGCACTTGCCGGAGTGACCTGCCTGATTTCTGCGGGTCATTTCAATCTTGTGGAACGGCCTCGGTTGATCCGCTTGGGTTTTCCGGACCAGATCCAGAGCGAGTTTTGTGGCGTTTTGATCCGATACGGCAAGCGGATCACGTCGTGAGATCGAGAGCAATGGCTCGCCGCATGTGCGCGGGGAACGTCGAGAATTTTCGATTCCACGAAGTGCGGCACATTTGGGCCAGCTGGCACGTTCAGAGCGGCACACCGCTTGAGCGACCGAAGGAACCGGGTGGATGGTCGAGTGACGACTTGGTTCTCCGGTATGCGCACCTTGCACCAGACCATCCGGCACAACCTGCGGAATCAGTCGCGGTTTGGTCCCAAGGCGGGACCGATTTCGATGTCACAATCGATCGCCACGCGTCATAATCGGCCGCAACGCCATGACTAGCAGGGCTTCATCGTTTTGAACATCACAATCTGTCTCAGTCCTCCTGATCCATGTCGCTGACGATCGATCCGAAGCAGGCCGCCGCGCTGCTGGCCGTCGCCGACACCGGCAGCTTCGAGCAGGCGGCCGTGCGCCTGCACGTGACCGCGTCCGCCGTCACGCAGCGGGTCCGCGCGCTGGAAGCGAGCCTCGGCACGCCGCTGGTGCTGCGCACGCGCCCGTGCCGCCCGACGGTGGCCGGGCAGCGCGTGCTGCAGCACCTGCGCCGCGTCGCGCTGCTGCAGGCCGACCTGCAAAGCACACTCGCGACCGAGCGTGCATCGCCAATCTCCGTGACGATCGCGCTGAACGCCGACAGCCTCGGCACGTGGTTCCTGCCCGCGCTGACCTCCGTGCTCGCGGGCGAGCGCATCCTGTTCGAGCTGATCGTCGAGGACCAGGACCATACGTTCGCGCTGCTCGAAAGCGGGATGGCCGTGGGTTGCGTGACGACCGAGCCGAAGCCGATGCGCGGCTGCATCGCGACGCCGCTCGGCACGATGCGCTACCGGCTGCTCGCGGCCGCCGCGTTCGCGGTGCGCTGGTTTCCGCGCGGGCTGAACCGCACGAGCGCGCGCAAGGCGCCCGTCGTCGCGTATTCGCGGCGCGATACGCTGCAGTCGTCGTTCCTGAAGGAGAAGTTCGGATTGCCCGAAGGCGCCTACCCGTGCCACTACGTGCCGGGCACCCATTCGCATTTTGCGGCGGTGCGGCACGGGCTCGGTTACGCGATGGTGCCGGAGCCGCTGATCGGCACCGCGCCGCTCGACGCGCAGGGGCTCGTCGATCTCGCGCCCGCGCATCCGACCGACGTCACGCTGTACTGGCACGCATGGACCGTGCAGTCGCCGACGATGGCGTCGCTGTCCGCGCGGGTCGTCGAAGCGGCGCGCCGGTTGCTCGCGCCGCTGCCGAAATGACATGAGCCGGTGACGGGCCCGGCCCGCGCCGTTACGCGCGACGCTGCGAGAAATACGCGCCGACCGCGTCGAGGAACGTGTCGATGTCCGCGCGCGATACGTCGCAGTGGGTGACGAAGCGCGACGCATACAGCATTTGCGTGAGGATCCCGCGCGCCTTGAGCCACGCCTCGAGCGGCGCGCAATCGACTTCGGGGAATTGCGCGAACACCATGTTCGTCGCATGCGACATCACCTTCACGCCTTCGATTTGCGCGAGGCCTGCCGCGAGATGCGCGGCATTCGCGTGATCGTCCGCGAGCCGCTCGACATTGTGGTCGAGCGCATACAGGCACGCCGCCGCGAGAATGCCCGACTGCCGCATCCCGCCGCCGAGCACCTTGCGCCAGCGCGCCGCGCGCTCGATCAACGCAGGGCTGCCGACCAGCACCGAGCCGACCGGCGCGCCGAGCCCTTTCGAGAAGCAGATCGACACGCTGTCGAACGGCGCGCACAGCTCGGCGATCGGACGGCCCGATGCGACGGCCGCGTTGCACACGCGCGCGCCGTCGAGGTGCGCGGACAGCCCGCGGCTGCGCGCGAACGCGACGGCTTCCTCGACATAAGCTTCCGGCAAGACCTGGCCGCCGATCGTGTTCTCGAGCGCGAGCAGGCGCGTGCGGGCAAAGTGATTGTCGATCGGCTTGATCGCCGCGGCGATCTTCGCGAGCGGCAGCGTGCCGTCCGGCGCGTTCTCGATCGGCTGCGGCTGGATGCTGCCCAGCACGGCCGCGCCGCCGCCTTCGTACTTGTAGGTGTGCGCGAGCTGGCCGACGATGTATTCGTCGCCGCGCTCGCAGTGGGCCATCAGTGCGGCCAGGTTGCTCTGCGTGCCGCTCGGGAAGAACAGGCCGGCTTCCTTGCCGGCGCGCTCTGCCGTGACCGACTGCAGGCGCAGCACGGTCGGGTCGTCGCCCCACACGTCGTCGCCGACTTCGGCGGCAGTCATCGCGGCCAGCATGGCCTGGCTGGGACGTGTCACGGTATCGCTGCGTAAATCGATCATCGCTGTGCCCTGAGTAAACGCGGACCGGAACCGATGCGCCCGGCCCTGCCGAAACGAGACTCAGAGTGTACGCAATTCACGCAGCGCCTGCCCACGGTCGATCGTCGATCGCGCCCGGGCGCGTGCGGTACGCCCACGCGGGCACAACCGGCGAACGCCGCCGTCAATACCGCGGCGGCGGCGGCTGAATCCCCGCGGGTGGCATCGGCGGCGCCGCGCGCGGCGCGCCCCCGCCATATCCGCCACCGCCGCCGCTCATCCCGCCCGGCACCGGTACGCGGTTGCCCGTCGCGTACATGCATTGCAGGTACGCGTAGTCGTAGCGGCGCTGGATGTCGTAGGCCGAGCCCTGCGCGGCGCCCGCGCCGACGACGCTGCCCGCAAGTAGCCCCGCACCGGCGCCGACGGCCGCACCGGTACCGCCGTTGAACGCGGCGCCGGCCGCGGCACCCAGCGCGGTGCCGACCGCCGCGCTGCCGACCGCGCTCGCGGTCGACGCCTGCCCGGCGCTTACGCCGCCCGATTGCTGGAATGCGTACTGGCGGCAGCTTCCATCATCGGCGCGGAACTGGTCGAACGACTTCCCGGTGCCGGGCAGCGCCATCACGCTCGGCCCGGTCGGCATGTATGCGCATGCGCCAAGCAGGCCGGCCAGCGCCAGCGCGGCCGGCACGCGCACGAATCGAAATGCGGATTTCATCGTCGCGCCTCCGTCACTGCGGTCGCGCCGGCACCGATCGCCAGCCCGACTTGCAGGTCTTCACATACGGGTAGTAATGCCTCGACGCGTCGCAGTAGTACCAGAGGTTCGCGTCACCGTTGTCCTGCGGCTGCCCCTTCTCGACGTACTCGGGCGGCGGCGGCGGATCGACCGGTACCGCGACGACGGGCGGCGGGTAGTAGTAAGGCGCGGGAACGACAGGGTAGTAATACGGGTAGCCGAAGCCGGGGCCGACATAGACCCCGACCCGGGCGGCATGCGCCACGCCGCCCGTCGCGAGCGCCACCGCGGCTGCCGCGCCCAGCGCGAGCTTCAATCCATTCACGTCACGTTCTCCGACAGGCCGGTTCGCCGATGCGAACCCGATACCCCGCACGCTACGCCGCACGCGATGCGGCATCCATTACCGGCGAACACGCGAATGTTGCGCGACGTTACCAATGTGACAGACCCCACCTGCGACGCCCCTTCCGCGCGGTCGTCCGCATTACGGGCTAACGCAACGAAACGGATCGGCCGCACCTGGCGCCGCGCGCCGGCCGCCCGGCGCGCAACTTTCGCAGGCGCGAAACCGTTCCGATGACGCGACGCGCCATATTGACGCACGTGCGTCAGACCGCCGCGCCGCGGCCGCGCTCGCGGCGAACGACCTTCTTGATACGAATCAACGATTTATCCCGAAATCGCGCGCGGCGGGCTGGACATCTGCGACGAGTTGGCACATTTCGCGGTGCAACATCGCGGCACATACTCCAGCCAACCCCGACGCCTGTCCGCCGGGGTCCGCCGACACCCGTCGGCGGGTATCGTCAGCTTCGGTCAACTGTATGGACACCGCACTTTCGGCCCTCGATCTGGCCCGCCTGCAATTCGCGTTCACCGTCTCCTTTCACATCGTCTTCCCGGCGCTGAGCATTGGCCTCGCCAGCTTCATCGCCGTACTCGAATATCGCTGGCTCAAGACCGGCAAGCAGTACTACAAAACCCTCTGTCTGTTCTGGTCGAAGATCTTCGCGGTCGCGTTCGGGATGGGCGTCGTCTCCGGCGTCGTGATGAGCTACCAGTTCGGCACCAACTGGTCGGGCTTCTCGAGCTTCGCCGGCGCCGTCACCGGCCCGCTGCTGATGTACGAGGTGATGACCGCGTTCTTCCTCGAGGCCGGCTTCCTCGGCATCATGCTGTTCGGCTGGAACCGCGTGAGCCCGCGCGCACACTTCGGCGCGACGCTGATGGTCGCGATCGGCACGCTGATCTCGACGTTCTGGATCCTCGCGTCGAACAGCTGGATGCAGACGCCGCAGGGCTTCGAGATCGTCGACGGCCGCGTCGTGCCGACCGACTGGTTCGCGATCATCTTCAACCCGTCGTTCCCGTACCGCCTGTTCCACATGGCGATCGCCGCGTTCATCGTCGCCGCGCTGGTCGTGGCCGCAACCGCCGCATGGCACCTGCTGAAGGGCCGCCGCGACAAGAGCGTGAAGAAGATGTTCTCGATGGCGCTGTGGCTGCTGCTCGTGCTCGCGCCGCTGCAGGCCGTGATCGGCGACCAGCACGGCATCAACACGCTGAAGCACCAGCCCGCGAAGATCGCCGCGATCGAAGGGCTGTGGGAAACCGAGAAGGGCGGCACGCCGCTCAACCTGTTCGGCATTCCGGACATGAAGGCGGAAACGACGCACTACGCGCTGAAGGTGCCGCACCTCGGCAGCCTGATCCTCACGCATAGCTGGGACGGCGAGATCCGCGGGCTGAAGGATTTCCCGCCCGAAGACCGCCCGAACTCGACGGTCGTGTTCTGGAGCTTCCGGATCATGGTCGGCCTCGGCTTCGCGATGATCGGCCTCGCCGCGCTCGCGTGGCTGCTGCGCCGCCGCGGCCGCCTGTATGAATCGAAGGCGTTCCAGCGCTTCGTGCTCGTGATGGGCCCGACCGGCTTCGTATCGCTGCTCGCGGGCTGGGTGACGACCGAAGCGGGCCGCCAGCCGTGGGTCGTGTACGGCGTGATGCGCACCGCGCAAGCCGTGTCGCCGCTGTCGGTGCAGCAGGTCAGCCTGTCGATGATGACGTTCGTGATCGTGTACTTCCTCGTGTTCGGCACCGGCGTGTACTACATGCTGAAGCTGATGAAGGCCGGCCCCGCGCTGCCCGACGTGAAGCACGACGACACACCCGACACGCGCCCCGATCACACCGCGCGCCGCCCGATGTCGGCCGTCGACGAACTG
This sequence comes from Burkholderia sp. YIM B11467, assembly GCF_052952715.1. Lineage (NCBI taxonomy): Bacteria > Pseudomonadati > Pseudomonadota > Betaproteobacteria > Burkholderiales > Burkholderiaceae > Burkholderia > Burkholderia sp. YIM B11467. The sequence continues at coordinate 1,396,082 of NZ_JBQVSQ010000001.1, read as the reverse complement.
ATCGAGACCGTCTGAGCCCCCCATCCGCATACGAGAAAACCTATGGACGTCACCGTAATCTGGGCCGCGATCATCGCATTGGGGCTCTTCATGTACGTCGTGCTCGACGGCTTCGACCTCGGCATCGGCATCGTCTTCCCGTTCTTCCCGGACGAGAAGGAACGCGACCTGATGATGAACACGGTCGCCCCCGTGTGGGACGGCAACGAGACGTGGCTCGTGCTCGGCGGCGCCGGGCTGTTCGCGGTGTTCCCGATCGTCTATTCGACCGTACTGTCGGCGCTGTACCTGCCGCTGATCTTCATGCTGGTCTGCCTGATCTTCCGCGGCGTGTCGTTCGAGATCCGCGCGAAGGCGCGGCGCACGAAGCACCTGTGGGATCTCGCGTTCATCGGCGGCTCGGCCGGCGCGACGCTGTTCCAGGGCATCGCGCTCGGCGCGTTCCTGCAGGGCATCAACGTGAAGGACGGCGTGTTCGCGGGCGACGCGTTCGACTGGCTGACGCCGTTCAGCCTGCTGACCGGCCTCGGCCTGATCGTGACCTATGCACTGCTCGGCTGCTGCTGGCTCGTCGCGAAAACGGAAGGCGACCTGCAGCGCCGGCTGCATCGCGTCGTGTGGCCGCTGACCATCGTGCTGCTCGGCTTCATCGCGGTCGTCAGCCTGTGGACGCCGCTGCAGGATCCCGCCATCGCGCAGCGCTGGTTCGACTCGGGGCTGTTCTGGCGCCTGCTGCCGGTGCCGTTCCTGGTCGCCGGGTGCGCGGTGTGGATGCGGCGCGCGGTGCGCGACCGGCACGACATGACGCCGTTCGTGCTCGCGCTGGCGCTCGTGCTGCTCGGCTACGTCGGCCTGCTCGTCACGCTGTTCCCGTACGCGATCCCTCAGACCATGACGATCTGGGAAGCGGCAGCACCGCGTTCCAGCCAGACCTTCACACTGGTCGGCGCAGCGGTTATCCTCCCGATCATCATCGCCTACACGACGATGGGTTACTGGGTATTCCGAGGCAAGGTGCGCCATGAAGACCAGCATTACTACCACCACTGATTCCGCCGATCGCCCGCCCGAGGCGCCACGGCCGCGGATGCGCGGCTGGATGTGGTTCGTCGTGCTGTGGGCGGGCGGCGTGATCGGCGCCGTCACGCTCGGTTATGCGTTCAAGATCTTCATGAACCTGACGCTGTTTGCGGTGAAGTAAGCCTTTCGGCCGGGCACGATGCCCGGCCTCTCCGTTCGTCACCGGGCGGCAGCCCTCCCCCTCCGTCCCTCCACGCTCCCCTGCGTCGGCGCACGCGCGCCGCTCACCGCTCGCACGACGTCGTGCACATCGCCTTGTCCATGTCGCCGAAGAAGGTCTGGTAGTACGCGGGCTCGACGACGGTCTTCGTGCGCGAATCGCCGTTGCTGTCCCACACCGTGCGATCGAATCGCGCACGCACGATCGCACCACGCGTGTCCGGCGCCGTGCGGACCGTCACGACGGCGGCCACACGCTCGTGATCCGGCTTCGCGGGCAACCCGCCGATGCGCGCCTTCAGCGCGCCGCGCAGCAGTTGCCGCCACTTCGGGATCAGCGTGTCGCTGCGCCCGCCTTCGATCAGCCCCACGTCCCGATCGACCGTCACCGGCGCGTAGCCCTGCGCGCGCAGCACGCCGGCCACCGCGTCGAGCGCGCGCGCCTGCGAGATGCCCGCATAACGACGGTCGCTCAACATGCGCAGCGTCTGCTGTTCGGTCTCCGTCAGGTCGACCTCGGTCTGGCTCGAGCTGTAGCGCACCAGCGACCCGCCGCTGCCGATCTGGCGCTCGGTGTCCGGCTTCGCCGCACACCCGGTCAGCGCCGCGAACAACCCGGCACAGGCAAGCGTCAGTGCGCCGCGGCCGCGCGCCGCCGGCAGCACGGCGCGCCGCGCTCGTCGTTGGCGAAGGCGGTGGCGAATTCCAGTTGATCGGCAATCGGGCGGCGCTATGATCGTCATCGGGGCATTCTCCTGTCGGCGCCATGATAGGGAGACGCCCCGGCCGCCACAAACGACATTTTTTGACCCACTGTTTAGCTTTTCTTCGCGATCTCACGATGCGCCGATTACCGCCCCTGAACGCGCTGCGCAGCTTCGAAGCCGCCGGCCGCCTGCAGAGCCTCACCCTCGCCGCCGAGGAACTGAACGTGACCCAGAGCGCGATCGCGCAGCAGATCCGCGTACTCGAATCGTTCTTCGGGCAGAAGCTGTTCGAACGCGACGGGCGTTCGCTGCGGCTCACGCCGCGCGCGCGGCATTACCTCGTCGACGTCGCGAGTTGCCTCGGCCGGCTCGCGCAGGCGACCGGGCAGATGTTCGAGCCGGAGGGCGGCCAGCCAGTGCGGATCAATGCATCGGTATCGTTCGCGCACGGCTGGTTGCTCACGCAACTGGCCGTATTCGAGGCCGCGCATCCGGATATCGACGTGCAGCTCGTCACGACCGCCGACGCCGAACGCGACCAGATCGACGAATCGTGCGACATCGTGATCCGCCGCTATACGCCGGAGCTGCGCCGCAAGGGCTTCGTGTCGCGCCCGCTGCTCGCGACCGTCGCGGTGCCCGTGTGCGCGCCCGGCCATCCGGTGCTCGAACGGGTGCGCGTGCCGGCGGACCTGCGCAATGCGCCGCTGCTGCACTTCGCGGGCATGCCGCAGGCGTGGCAATACTGGTTCCACCAGGCCGGCTCGGACGTCACCGAGACATTGCGCGGGCCGTTCTATCGCGAGTTCTTTCTGATGGTGAAGGCCGCCGCGAGCGGGCTCGGCGTGTGCCTCGCGCCGCGCGCGGTCGTCAGCGACGACATCGCGAACGGCCGGCTCGTCGCGCTGTTTCCCGAGGTCCACCTCGAAGGGCCGCCGTTTCATTGCCTGTATCGCAACGACGACGATCCGTCGCTGCGCACGTTCGTCGACTGGCTGTTCGCGCGGGCCGAGGAACTGGACGGGCCGCCACCGCAGTAGCCGGCGACGAGCGGGCAACGCAGCCCGTTGCCGTTTGCGTCAGCGCCGCTCGCGCAGCGCCGCTTCGATCTTGCGATCGGTCTTGTACTGGCTCAGCGCGTACACCGACCAGATTGCGGCCGGCAGCCAGCCGATGATCGTGAGTTGCAGGATCAGGCAGATGACCCCGGCGATCGGGCGGCCGATCGTGAAGAACTGGAACCACGGCAGCAGCAGGGCAAGCAGAAGGCGCATCGAGAATCCCTTTCGATTTCGTTGAAACGAAGCATACGCGGCCAATATGGCGCGTCGTGCGCGTCATTTCAAGCCCCGCGCCGCGAACGCGCGCCCCGCTTGCCATGGAACGTGACGGTACGTTGCGCATGCGCCGCCGTGCCGAGACCGCCGGCCGCGCAACGCGCGGCCGTGATCTTCGTCATGCAGAGGATTCCTGCTCATTCGGCCGATGCCGTTCGAACCCATGCATCGCGTCAACCGGAACGCCGACCTACCCCGGACCGCACAGCCAGCGCGCGACCCGCGCGACGAGCGGGTCCGCTTCGTCGAAGCGCTCGACACCCGCCACCTGCGGTGCGTCGCAAATCGCGAACACCGGTTTGCCCCATTGCAGCCCCAGCGCGATTTCGGACAGCGTGCCGAGGCCACCGCCCACCGCGACGAGGCACAGCGACGCACGCGCGATCAGCGCGTTGCGCGTGATGCCGAGCCCGGTCGGCAGCGCAACCGACAGATAGGGATTCGCTTCGCGCGCATCGTCCTCGGGCAGCAGCCCGATCGCGCATCCGCCCGCCGCATGCGCGCCGCGCGCGGCTGCCTCCATCACGCCCTGCTTGCCGCCGCCGACGATGACGACGCCCGCCCCCGCGAGCCCGTGCGCGATCCGTTCGGCGGCTGCAAGCTGGGCCGCCGTCGCATCGCGCGGCCCGATCACGCCGACCGGCATCCGGTGCCGGGTCGCGCCACGCTGCCGTTGCGCGAGTTGCGCCAGCGCGTCGCGCGCGTCGTTCGACCATTCAATGATGCCGTTGCCGTACAAGTCCTTCCCCCAATGCAAGCACACAGGTGCAGAGCGCCGTCAGCACGATCGACAGCACGGCGGCCTGCGAGAAATCGGTCTGCCCGTCGGACAGCTTCAGGTACATCAGCAGCGGCAGGATGTTGATCTGCGTACCGGCCAGCGCGAGCGCCGTGCCGTACGTGCCGAGCGCGATCGCGGCGACGAGGCACCAGGCCGACGCGATCGACGGCCACAGCTCGCGCCACGCGACGTCGAACCAGGCGCGCCACGGCCGCGCGCCGAGCGTCAGCGCCGCCTCGAGCGGCCGCCGGTCGAGATTCGCGAGCGCCGGGTAAAGCATCAGCGCGACGCGCGGAATCAGGTAGTACGCGTAGGCGAACGCGAGCCCCGGCATGGTGTAGATCGCGCCGCCGACCACGGCCGGATCGGCGCCGAGCGACGCGAGCAGCATCGTCACGAAACCGGCGCGGCCGAACACGAGAATGAAGCCGTACGCGATCACGAGACCGGAAAACGCCAGCGGCACGCCGAGCAGCGCGAGCGACCAGCGGCGCCGCGCCGGCGACTGCGCGGCCAGCACGAACGCGACCGGCACGCCGACCGCGACGGACAGCGTGCCGGCGGCGATCGCGAGCGCCACCGAGCGCACGATCGCGTCGGCGACGAGCGGATCGCCGAATACCGCGGCGAAAGCATGGCCGCCGCCGTCGAACGCGGCGCCGACGAGCGCGGCGAGCGGCAGCGCGAAGCACACCGCGAACAGCGCGGCGGCCGGCACCGCGCCGTAGCGGCGCAGGATGCCGCGCTGCATGGACGAGACCCGCATCGTGCGCCCCTTATTTGCCGAGCGTGGCCTGCGACCAGAGCTGGTCGACCTCGGCCTTGCGCGTCGCGGCCTTCGCGACGTCGAGCGGACGCACCTGCGGCGCGTTCGGCAGCTTCGCGGCGACGTCCTGCGCGACCGGCGTGCCGGGCACGGCCGGCCGCACGTAGCCCTGCGCGAACAGCGCCTGACCGACATCGCTCATCACGAGGTTGAGCCACAACTGCGCGGCGGCCGGATTCGGGCCGTTCTTCACGAGGCTCATCGCGTACGGCGCCGACACGCTGCCGTCCTGCGGAATCACGACGTCGGCCGCGTCGCCCATGCCGTCCGTGTACTTGGCCTTGAGGCCATCGTTCTCATAGCCGATCAGGATCGGAATCTCGCCCTTGACGAACTTCGCGTACGGCGTCGTGCCCTCGACGCGCAACACGTTGCCCGCCTGCTTCAGCTTGCCGAAGAAATCCGCGCCCGGTTTCGGGTTGTCGACGCTGCCGCCGTTCGCATAGGCGGCCGCGAACACCGCGACCTGCCCCTGCCCGGTCGAGCGCGGGTCGAGATAGACGACCGCATTGCGGTACTCGGGCTTCAGCAGGTCGGACCAGCGCTGCGGCACGTTCTTCACGAGCTTCCGGTTGACGAGGAACGCGATGTTCAGCGAATGCACCGCGAACCAGCGCGCGTCAGGCGCGCGAAACACCGTCGGCAGCTTGTCGAAATTGACCGGCTTGAACGGCGCGACGACATCCTTGGCCGTCGCGTCGAGCGCCGATGCGGCAAAGTAATACGCGGTGTCGGCCTGCGGGCGCCGGCGCGACTTGTCGAGCGCGACGACCGTCGCCGCCGAGCCGATGTCGTTGTACGTGATCTCGACCTTCGGATAGCGCTTGCGGAATTCGGCGAACAGCGATTTCCAGTTTGCCCATTCCGGGCCCGTGTCGAACGATACGACGAGCCCTTCGTCGGCGGCCTTCTCGTACAGCGCGTCCTCGCCGGGGTACAGCGGCGCGGCATGAGCGAGCGCCGGCGCGAGCATCGCGAACGCGCCGAGCGCCAGCAGGCGGCGGCGCATGGCATGGAGGAACAGGCGGCGTGCAGACATCGTGATTCTCCGTTGAATGAATGGGGTAACGCGCTTACGCGGCGGGCAGCACGAGCAGATGGCGCGGTTCGATCGACACGCAGCGCGCGGGCAGTTCGCGCCCTTCGCCGAGCAGCGCGTCGGTCGCGCCCGCCGGCATGAAATCGAAGCGCTGCGTCGCGCCGAAATAGCGGACCTCGCCGACCCGGCCGTCGATGCGGTTCGCGGCCTGCTCGGGCGGATCGGGCTGCAGGTGTTCCGGCCGGACCAGCACGTCGACCGTATCGCCCGGCCGGTGCGTGCCCGTATCCGCGCGCAGCATCGCGAAGCGCACGTCGACGGTGCCGTGCGCGAGCACGCGGCCGCGCAGCAACGTCGAATGGCCGACGAAACGGGCGACCTGCGCGGTCGCCGGACGCTCGTACAGTTCGCGCGGGGTGCCGGCCTGCAGCACGCGTCCGCCGTCGACGATCGCCACGCGATCGGCCATGCTGAGTGCCTCGTCCTGGTCGTGCGTGACGAGCAGCGTCGTCGCACCGCACGCACGCTGCAGCGCGCGGATCTCGTCGCGCAACTGGTGCCGAATCCCGGCATCGAGCGCCGCGAGCGGCTCGTCGAGCAGCAGCAGCTTCGGTTCGATCACGAGCGCGCGGGCCAGCGCGACGCGCTGCTGCTGGCCGCCGGACAGCATCGCCGTGCCGCGCTCGGCCTGCGCCGCGAGGCCGACACGTTCGAGCATCTCGAGCGCACGGCGGCGCCGCGGCGCTGCTGCCACGCCGCGCATCTTCAGCCCGTAGCCGACGTTGTCGACGACCGACAGGTTCGGGAACAGCGCGTAGTGCTGGAACACCATGCCGACCTCGCGCCGCCACACCGGCACGCCGGCCATGTCGCCGCCGCCGATCGCGATGCGGCCGGCGTAACCGTCGAGCAACCCGGCGGCAAGACGCAGCAGCGTCGATTTGCCGGAGCCGCTGCGGCCCATCACCGCGAGCAGTTCGCCCTGGGTCGCGGACAGCGTGACCGCGTCGACGCCGTGACGGGCGCCCGGATACTGGAAGCTGACGTTTTCGAAATCGAGGCTCATGACGGTTTCACTTCAGGCGTTGCACGGTGCAGACGGATACAAGCGTCGCGAGCACGGCGAGGACGAGCAGCACGACGGTCGCCGCGCACGCCATCCCCGACGCGCCGTAGAACGCCTGCAGCAGCACGATCGGATAGTTGCGATAGCGGAAGCCCGCGATCAGGTTCGAGATCTGGAATTCGCCGATCGACAGCGCGGCGACCATCACGAGCCCGGAAAACAGGCTGTGCCGCAGGTTCGGCAGCACGATCGTGAAGAACTGGCGCAGCGGCGTCGCGCCGAGCGTCGCCGCGCACGCCTCGAGACGCTCGAGGCCCAGATGGCGCAGGTCGCTCAGCAGCGTTTGCAGCAGATAAGGCAGCGTCAGCACCGCGTGAGCCGCGATCATCAGCGGCAGCGTGCCGAGCCACGGCAGCGTGTCGCCGCTGAAGATCGCGATGTAGCCGAAGCCGAGCGTCAGTGCCGGCACCGCGATCGGCATCAGCATCACGACGCGCGCCGCGAAGCCGCGGCCCGCCACCGCACGATGATGCAGCGCATACGCGAGCGGCAATCCCAGCGCGGCATTGATCGCACAGCACGCGAGTGCGACCACGAGGCTCACGCCGAATGCCCGCGTGAAGCTGCGGTTCGCCGCGAGATCCGCGAACCAGTGTGACGTGATGCCGGTCGGCAGCAGCGTGTTCGTCCACGACCCGCCGACCGAGCCGATCAGCAGCAGCGCGATCGGCAGCGCGAGATACAGCGCGAAGGCCGCGACGAATGCGTGCAACAGCAGGCGTCCCGCCAGCGCGCGCGGCCGTTTGTTACGACGAATCGGAACACCTGCGGCTGCGGCAGGCGCGGTTGACGGATGCATGGACGGGCTCGCTGACGGAAACGGAACGGGCCGCGCAAGGTCCGCCGGACGTGACCGGCGGACCTTGTCGTGACAGGCGCAGTGTGCGGACGCGACATGGCATCGTCATGAAAAAAACGTACAACGCCCGCATCGATCTGTGCGCGCAAGGAATAGTTCGCCATGAAGCACCTGTTTCCGAACGTCGCGGAGCTGCACGCGTTCGCGACTTCCGTGAAGTACCTGAACTTCTCGTATGCGGCCCGCGAGCTGGGGCTGACGCCGAGCGCGGTCAGCCGGCAGATCGCGAATCTCGAAGCGCTGTTCGGCGTGAAGCTGTTCGTGCGCGAAGGGCGCAATCTCGCGCTGACACGGGCCGGACAGGTCTATCACGCGCGCGTGATCGGTCCGTTGCGCGAGATCGGCAACGCGTCGATCGAACTGCTGAGCGCGCGCGAGAACAGCGACCTGCTGACGATCGCGAGCGTGCCGACCTTCACGACGAAATGGCTGGTGCCGCGGCTCGCGCGTTTCCTGGCCGACGCGCCGGGCGTCACATTGAGCTTTCGCCGCCATCTGGCGCACGGTGACGTGTTTCCGTTCGGGCTCGACGCGGCGATCCGTTATGGCGACGGTGCATGGGAAGGCGTCCGGTGCGATTACCTGGACGGCCGCACGTTCGTGCCGGTCTGCTCCCGCGAATTCGCGGCACGGCATGCGCTGCGCGCGCCCGCCGACGCGGTGTCCGCGCCGCGGCTCGTGCACGAGCAGGCGGAGATCGCGTGGTCGATGTGGGCGGAGCGCCATCGCGCGGCCCACATGAACGCGCTGGCGGGGCCGCGCTTCGAACAGTATTCGGTGCTGATCCAGGCCGCGCAGGCCGGGCTCGGGCTCGCGCTCGTGCCGCGCTTCCTGATCGCCGACAATCTCGCGGCCGGCACGCTCGTCGAACCGTTCGACGCGCCCGTCGACGTCGACGCGCAGGGGCACTACCTGTGTTACGCGCCGGAGCGCCTGGAGACGAGCGTCGCGTTGCGGCGCTTCAGGGAATGGATGCTCGGCGAGTGCGCGAGCACGTGAGCGCCGGCACAGCCGGCATCGTCATGCAAAAAAAAACGCGGCGTCGCCGGCCATCGGCCGAACGGCGCCGCGCGTCCGGTGCCGGAAGCCGCCCGAAGGCGGCCACCGGCATGTCCCGTCAGCGCCCGATACCGAGCCCCGGCAGCACGCGCGTATTCTCGGCCACGACCGCATGCAGCAGACGCGGTTCAGCACCGAGCAGTTCGAGGATCGTCGGCGCGACCTGCTTCGTGCCGACCAGATCGTTCACGGTACGCGCGCGATGGATGCCCGGGTACGACACGAGCAGGCCGAGGTGGCTGTCGTCCGGCGCGTTGCCGCCGTGCTCCTCGTCCTTCTTCGTGCTCGACGTATAGATCACGCCCGGATTCGGCTGGACGATGATGTCCGGCGTGCGGCCGTTGGCCGGATCGCCGAAGCGGTCGGCGAGCGCCGCGCCGTACAGGATGTAGGCTTGCGAGCCGTCCGCGCAGATCCCCGGCGCATTGCAGCTCAGGTTCGCCTTCAGCGTCTGCACGACGGCCGTGCGCTGGTTGCGGTCGCGCAGCCAGATCAGGCCGACGTCGTCGGTCTGCACGAAGCCCGTGCCGACCAGGCCCGAACCGTCGTTCAGGTTGCCCGTCGTCGTGTTGTTCTGGCCGAAGTTGCCGTTCGGGTCGAGGTAGTTGTTCGCTTCGAGCAGCTTCGTCAGCGTGTCGCCGTTCTTCACGAGCTTCGTGTGATCGGTCGGCGACTGGCCGTGCTTCGACGTGACGATCACGGCCGTCGACGAATACAGGTTGGCCTGCTTCAGCGCCGCGACGACATGGCCGATCGAGTTGTCGACGTACGTGATCGCGTTCGCGACCTGCCCGCTCGGCGTGAAGTTCGCGTCGAGATAACCGCCGCCCGTCGCGACCGTCGCCTTCTGCGCGACGCTGAGCGTCTGGAAGTCGGCGCCGAACAGCGTCGGCACCGGCGCGCTCTTCGTGCCCGTCGAATCGCGGCCTTCGATCTGGTTGATCAGCGCCTGCACGTGGAGGTTGTCGAAGCGCGCGGTATGCGAGTAGACGTCCGTGTAGTTCGTGCCCGTCGCCGGATCGATCGAGTTGATCTCCGTGCGCGCCAGATCGTCGACGCCGGTGCCCGACGGCCCGTTCAGCCAGTCGTAGCCCCACGCGTGCTTGTCGGCCCACGCCGTATGCGCGTTCGGGATGCCCGCCTTCACGGCCTCGAACACCGTGTTGGTCTTCACGTAGTTGTGCGGGTAGACCGGCACGCACTGGCCGCCCACGCGCGCATGCGGGATCGCCTGCGGGTTGAATGCGCCGCCGCCGTTCAGGTGGATCAGCGCGCCGCCGTTCTGGGCGTCGATGCCGGTCGTTTCGTCGAACACGACGTTCCAGCCCTGCTTGCCCGAACACGTCGTGTCGCTCGGCGCATACAGGTTGCGGTCATACGACACGTCGTAGAACAGGCCGGCCGTCTTCGGCGAGCCGCCCGTCACGAGCGCCGCGAGGCCCGGGAACGAATCCGACAGGCCGGGCGTGTACGCGTTCGTGTACGTCACGCCGTGCTGTGCGAGCACCGCGATGTTCGGACACGTGTTCGCGCCGATGCAGCGCGCGAGATCCTGCTCGTGCAGACCGTCGACGCTGATCAGCAGCACATGCTTCACGACGCGGCTCGCGTGGCCACGGTCCTCGCCCTGACTGTCGCCGTCCTGCTGCGCCGCGTGCGCACCCATGCTTGCGAGCGCCAGCGCGCCCGCCACCATCACGGCCATCTTCCGCTGCTTACCGAAAAACGAAATCATCACCCCACCTCATCGATTGATGTTGAACTGCGTGACTTGCCATCAGGCGCGCAAAATATCGCCGGATCGTGCGGCGGTCGGATGAAGCGGGGCTTTCTGTTCTCTGTCAAACGTAACCAATCGCAAGTGACATGAAGTCGTCGCAATGCGTTGGCGCTCCAGGCATCGGCGCGCGCCCGGAATTTTTTTCGGCTTGGCCCGCGACTATTGGCGTGTGATAAAGGGTTTTCCCTGACCCGGAGCACGAGTATGTCGACCCTGGAAGCTCTCCGGTTCGTGCTGGACGATGCACGCACCCCCGAAATCATTCGCCATCACGTCGTCGACGCGCTGCAGTACGCGCTGCGCAATTACGGACAGGTGTTCACGGCGAAGGAAGTCGAATGGCTGACGCACTGGGATGATGCGCGTCTGCCGTTGGCCGCGAAGAAGGAGCTGGACAAGCGCGAACCGGCGATCGCCGCGCGCTGAAAAAAAGCCGCCGCGCCCGGCAGGTGCGGGCGCGGCGGCAGCAGATGAAACGACGCGTTACTGGAGCCCGAAGTCGACGCGGGTCGTCGCGCCCTTGTCCTCGATGCCCTTCGCATCGAGCTTCGGTGCGACGACGAACACACGGCTCGAATCGATCTTGCCGTCGAGGTACTGGCGCACCGACTCGGCGCGCTGCTGCGCGAGCGCGCGCAGCGCGTTGTCGTCGGCCGGCGCGTGATCGGCCAGCGCCTGCTTCATGTCCGCATCGGGCAGCGTCTTCTGCAGGCCGACCAGATTGCGTGGCTTCTTGAAGTCCGCGGCCTTGTACGCGCGCGTCAGGTACTTGCTGTATTCGGCCGGCTCGACCTTCACCGACATCGGATCGATGCTCTCGCCCTGGCCGACCACGTCCTTCAGCTTCTGCTGGCGCACCAGCCGGTCGACGTACGCGTCGCGCAGCCCCGGCGTGTCCTTCGCCGGATCGACGCGGCCGATCAGGTCGAGGCGGATCGACGGCTTCTCGGTCAGCATCTTCACGACGGTGTCGAGCTTCTTCTGCTGCGTGTCGGTCAGCGCGTAGGTACCCGGCGCGAACTCGACGTAGCCGAGATCCTCGCCGCCGCCGCCGAACGCGTTCGCGAGCAGCGTGAACGGCGACGTGACGGCCTTCGCGATCAGGTTCAGCACCGCATGCCAGATCAGCCCGCCGACGCTGAACTCCGGATTCGCCAGCGAACCCGACACCGGCAGGTTCACGTCGATCTGGCCGCGCGTGTTCTTCAGCAGCGAGATCGCGAGCTTCACCGGCAGCTTCGTCGCCGTGTCGTTCTCGACGCGATCGCCGAACGTGAGCTGGTCGATGAAGATGTGGTTGTTCGCCTGCAGCTGGTCGTTCGCGAGCTGGTAGTGCAGGTCGACGTTGAGCTTGCCCTTCGTGATCGGATAACCCGCGTACTTCGCCGAATACGGCGTCAGGTTGGTCAGCTCGATGTCGTGCGCGGTCGCCGTGAGGTCGAGCGCCGGCTTCTCGATCAGCGGGTTCACCGAGCCCTTGATCGAGATCGGCCCGTTGCCCGACAGGTTCGCGGCGACGTCGACCGGCGCGGACGTCGTCGAATCCGTGCCGAACGCGCCGATCGTGCCCGTGATCGCGACGAGGTTCGCCGTGTAGTTCGGCTTGATGAAGTTGTCGGTGTACGTGACGCGGCCGTTCTGCAGCAGCAGCTCGCCGAAATGCATCCGCACCGGGTTCTGCGGCGGCGTCGCGGCTTTCACGACCACCGTCGCGGACGCGGCCGATGCGGGCTGCGCCACCGCCGGCGCCGACGCGGCCTGCGGCGACAGCGGCACCGGCTCGCCCTTGCTCGCGTCACGCGTGAGCGACTGCGCGGGGCCGGTCTCTTTCGCGACGACGTCCTTCAGGTTCAGGCGCCCCTGCGCGTCGAGCAGCACGCGGCCGTAGAAGTTCGAGAACGTCACGCGCGCGGCGTCGACGTCGGTGCCCTTCTCGTCGTAGTTCGCCTTCAGGTTCGTCAGCGCGAGCGAGCGCCAGCCCGCGAACGGGTCGGAGGTCGCCTTGTCGAGCATTCGCACGTCGACCAGCGCGACGTCGCCGCGATAGGTCGCGCGCGGCGCGTCCTTCACCTGCGCGAACGTCAGGTTGCCCTGCGCGTTGAGCAGCGCGCTTGCGATCGTCGCGTTCAGCGCGCTGCCGAAGTAAGGCTCGAACGCGGCCGCGTCGAGGCGGTTGCCGTTGATCTTCAGGCCGAGCTTCAGCGGCTGTGCGGTCACGTCGCCCGTCACGTTCAGCGAGCCCTTGCGGTTCAGCGTCGCCTTCAGCTGCACGGGCAGCGGCTTCGTCATGTCATCGCTGAGCTTCTGCACCGACAGCTCCAGCGGCTTGATCGCCAGCTTCACCGGGCGCGGCGTCGACAGGTCGGTGAAGTTCGCGGACGAATCCTTCACGTTCAGCGCGTCGATCCGGTAGTGCCACGACGGCGCGGCCACCGCGGCCTTGTGCGCGACCGTGCGCTTGGGCACCGACGCCTGCGCCGGCCCGGCCAGCGCTGCGAGGTCGATGTTGCCGTCCTTCAGGCGCTTCACGTCGAGCGCGAGCCCGCTCGCGTCGACGCTCGCGATCTCCGCGGTGCGCGTGGCGACGTCGACCTTCGCGATCTTCGCGCTCGCATCGGGCAGCACGATCGCGGGCGTCTTGCTATCGGGCGTCGCGATCTTCAGCGATTTCAGGCTCACCGTGCTGTCGGCGACCTGCGCTTCGAGCGGCGTCTTGCCCCAGTCGGTCTTCGCGTTGATCGTCGCGCCGAGCGTACCGTCGAGCACGCGCGCGCGGGTCGCTTCGCCGAGATACGGCTGCAACGCCGGCAGCGCGAGCGCGTCGATCGTCAGCTTCGTGTCGGCCTGCTTCTCCGCGAGCGTGAACGCGCCTTCGGCCCGCACGTCGCCGCCGCGCGACAGCGACGTCGACAGCGTGTATTTGGCGGGCGTCTTGCCCTGCAGCGAGAAACCGTCGAGCGTCGCGGCGAGCTTCGTCAGCGACACCGCGTTCGGCGTGGCCGGCACGCGGTCGTCGACGTTGATCGTGCCGCCGTCGATCGCGAAATGACGGATCGTCAGGTCGAGCGGCGGCGTTTCCTTCGCATCGGCCTCGGCCTTCGCGCCGCTCGCGGCGTCCGCGGAGGACGCCGCCGCGCCCGATGCCGCCGGCTTGCCCTCGGCGGCCTTCGGTGCGGCGGCCGGCTGCGCGGCGAGCTTCTCGACGTTCAGCACGCCTTGCTTGTCGCGCGACAGGTCGACGACGGGCTGGTCGATCCGGATCTCGTCGAAATGCAGCGCATTGCGCAGCGGCTCGAGGCTGGTCGCCGCGACGTGCACGCCGCGCGCGGCGAACAGCGGCTCGGACGCCGGGCTCGTCACCTTCGCGTCGTTCAGGTCGACGGTGCCGGACACGCGCAGCGCGGGCGTTTCGCCGTTCATCGCGAAGTTGAGCGTGAGGTTGCTGCTCAGCAAGCCGCTTGCCACGGCCACCGGCAGCTTGGTCGGCGCATACGAGATCAGCTTCGGCACGTCGAGCCGGTCGAATTTCAGCGCGATCTCCGATTCACGCGACTGCGCGAACGGCTTGGTCTTGCCGTCGATCGCGATCGGGCTGCCGTCGAAACGCATCCGCAGCGTCGGCTGGACGAAGATGTCGGTCTTCGACGCCAGCGTCGCGATATACGGGATGCCGAGCATCCAGTTGTCGACGACGTGCTTTTCGTTCAGCAGGCGGTCGTCGAAATCGATCCGGCCGTCATTGACCTGGATGTTCGACACCGAGAATTGCGTCGGCTTGCTCGCCGGCTTGGACGGCGTGGAGAACTTCTCGATCAGGTCGGTGAAGTTGAAACGCTGCGCGTCGTAGCGGACGATGTGAAAGCGCGGCGAATCGAGCAGGATTTCGTTGACGATCGGTGCGCCGCGGAACAGCGACGACCACGACGGCCTCACGACGAGCTTGCCGATGTCGATGAAGTCGCCCTGGCCGCCGCGCTCGCCGACGTGAATGCCGTCGGCTTCGAGATTCAGCGTGTAAGGGTTCAGCGCGATGCGCTGGATCGTGGCCGGCCGGTCGAGCTGTTGGCTCAGTTGCTGTTCAGCGATATGGCGGATCAGCGGCGGCGCCGCGAAGAACCCGAGCAGTCCGAACAAAACGAGGAAGATCAGCACGCCGATGCCGATACGCCGGGTCCGGCGCGAACGTGCAACGCCGCCGAGGGCATGGAGGGTCGAGGATACGGTTTTTTTGTCTGCGCTTGCCATGCTTGAATGCCTCGGGAACGGATGCCGGACCGCACCGGAGAACCGGGCGGCCATGCACGCTATCCCGAAAGTATAGGCTCAGGAGGTGACGGTACGGAATCGGGGCGCCACCGCGCCCGCCGGTCGGACAACGGCGGCGGTCATCCGTTCATTTCCGGACGACGACGGGCGGCATCCACGACCCGTCGCTCGCCTGCGGCTTCGGTGCGTACAGGCGCAACGCGAGCGCGAAGTCGGTGCGCGGCGCCGGCAGCCAGTTGGCCGCATTCGCGCCGCCCGGCGACGCCGACACGACGATGTCGATCGAGCCGTCGTGGTTGCGGCGCAGCCGGTCGCGATCGCCGAGCGAGCGGCGTGCCGCTCCGACGTCGGGCAGTGCGCCGTTCGTCGTGTAGGGCGTGAGCGTCCAGAACGCGCGCACCGGCGGCAGCGCACCCGGCGCGAAATGCAGCACGTAGCGGTTCGCGCCGTTCAGCGCATGGCCGTCGCTGTCGACGCGCACGACCGCGAGCGTCTCGTCGTCGCGCGTCGCGGTGCCGAACTGCGTGTAGGCCGCGTACGCGCGCAGCGCGTAGTCCTGGCCGTACTTGCCGGCCGCGTCGCCGATCCAGTTCCAGCCGTTCGCGTTCAGCAGGTTCGACGGCGGCGCCGCGAGCCGCGCGCGCGCCTCGGCCACGCCGGCCGTCGCGGCCGTCAGGCGGTCGCCCGTCCACAGCACCGGATAGCCGGCCGACACGCCGATGTCGCCGAGCAGTTCCTGCGCATGCGCGTCGTCGGCCGGCGCCGGGTTGTCCTGCAGCGCCTGCGCGAAGCGCGCGAAGAACGCCTTCGGGTCGAGCGCGGCCACCTGCTCGGCGGGCGTGCCGCCGCTCAGCGCTTCGGACGGCGCGCTGCCCGCATGGACCGCGACCGACGCGCCGCGCGCGGCGCCCGTGTAAACAGACAGCGGCACCACGCGGATCGCGCGCTGCAGTTTCTTCACGTTCGTGAGGTCGCGCCCGCCGCTCGTCTGCAGCCGCACTTCGAGCCACGCATTGGCCGACGGCACGTCCACACGCAGCGCGCCCTTCGGCAGCGTGCCCTGCCAGTCCTTCGCGGCGAAGGCAATCGTTTGCGATCGCGCGCCGCCGCGAGCACCGCGTGCGGCCACGCTCGACGACGACCACAGCACGTTCGTCCACATGTCGAGCGCACGCGCGTCCCAGTAGCGGCCGCGCGTGTCGGGCAGCGTGACGATCACGGGTTCGGCTGCGACGTCGAGCCAGCCGGTCGAGTCGAGCGTGTCGATGCCCGGCAGCGGCGGATTGACCGCGCCGACGGGCGGCAGCGCCTGCGCGTGGCGCAGCGTGTTGAGCGGCGCCTGCCCCGGTTGCGCGCCGTCGCCGCCCGTCGCCGCTTCCTTCGCGACGTCCATCAGCACGAGCGGATACGCATAGACATAGGAGTCGGCGACTTCCGTGCGCATCCAGCCGGTTTTCCGCTGGATTGCATCCGGTTGCGACGCGCACCCCGCGAGCAACGCCGCCATGGCGAGCGACGCGCACGCGCGCCGCAGAGAAACTGCTTCCTGCTGGTTTTCAATCATCGATTACTGGCCGAATATCGTTCTTTTCAGTCAACGCCTTGTTCGTCTCGCGAACGGCGAAAGCAAGGCACCCCAGCCTGCCCGGATCGCCGTTTCGCTACGATGGGCGCTGATGTCAGGCCGGTATCATAGCGCCTCGGGGCAATCCCTAATATGCCGAATACCTGAGATCCCCGCTTTGTTGTGAAAATGAAAGCAATGCGAGGGGGCACGCGCTTTCGGCAAATTCTCCGCCTGTCGCGTCATCCGCTCCTGAGCCGACTAACAACAAAAAAGCCCGCAACCGCGGGCTTTGTGACGCAATCCTGCTCGGCAATTACGCAGGCATGCAATCTCGCAGAATCGGACTGCCGATCAGACGTCCCGCGCCTTCACAGACCCAGGTCACTTTCCGCCCCTTTTCCAGCGACGCGGCGAGCGCTTCGTGCTCCTTGCTCAGATACGCGTGGACCGGCATGAATTCGTTGCTGGTCTTCAGCTTCACGACGATGTTGTCGAAAGCATCCTTGTCGATGCTTTGAACCGTTCCGCCCACGGACAGCGCCTTGCCCTTGTATTTCTGGTCCGCAGCAACTTCGTTCTTGTCGTAAGCGGTGAAGAGTGCCGATGCGGTGACGCTCACCGTTTCAACGGGCTTTTGCGTTTGCGTTGCCGGAGCCGCAGACGCATCGGTTTGCGCATTCGATGCGGCAGATGATGCCGGCGCAGGTTTCTTGCCAAAAATCACACTGATGATGATGAGTGCAAGCACGATGCCCAAGCCGATTTTGAACAGTTTTTTCATTGGTCCCTCGTATCATTAGCGCGTCTGCGCTTGTTGGAAATTGAAATTGTCAGGCGGCCGCATGCGACGACTTTCGGGTGCGTCAATCGCTGTCCGTCCGCTTTTCCTGCGCGGAACCCATGTCGATCGCGAAGGGCACGACGGCTTCACCGCCGGCGTGTTGCCCCATCCCGTCACCTTCGTGCCGCTGCGGATGCGCGCCGGGCATCGCACCGGCGACCAGGGCCGCGAAGGCCGCGGCACGCACGACCGCGGGCGCTTCGCGATACCGGCGCACGAGATCGCCCTCGTCGACAGAAAGCGAAGTCACGTCGCGTTGCCCCGTGAGTGCATACAGAATGTCGACGCCATGCGCGGCGACGGCTTCCAGATACGTCGAATCCGGCCGCCTCGAGCCATTCTCGTAGTTGAGTTGCGCATCCTTGGATACGCCGCCGAGAGAAGCAAACGCCGTCTGGTTCAATCCGAGACGTTGACGTTCTTCTTTGAGTCTTTTCGAAAAAACGGTCAATTGACAACCATATACGATTTCATGTGGCCAATTGACCACCATTTAAAAGCACTGCAAGGTTAACGAAGGGAAGTATATCGCCATTGTTAATATAAGAACTTCCAGCCGGCACACCGCCTCGAGGGCGAAGCGGAAAGTGGGCGAGTGCAGGGTCGTGGAATTCGGCTCAGTCCCGGCGCTCGACCCATCACGACAATTAACGGAATTATTATTTTCGGTGTCGTCAATTTCCCGACATGGGCAATCAGAAGCCGGTCGGTAGCGACAATGCTCCGCCGGCAGTGCCTATCGCTTCCCCGTGATGCGACGGGCCCCGCAATGCCTGTCGCTTCGAGGTCACGACGCCAGTATCTTCATCTTCTGCTCCACGAACTCGGCCTCGGTCAGAATACCCCGCTCCTTCAACGCGGCAAGCCGCTCCAGCTTCGATACGACGTCGTCCGCCGCAGCCGGCACGGATGCGGCGACCACCGGGGTCGAAACGCGCGTGTAGTCGCGAATCGCGTCTCTCACCTTGTTGGTGAACGGTACAACCGTTTTCTTCCAGACATTTTTGATGATCCGCTCGCTGGCGCCGTCCTCGATACGGATTTCACCGAACATCATTCCGGTTTTGCCCGACACCGAATTGACCTTGTCGAGGTTGATCGAAACCTGCTTGAGGCCGTAAATCAGACCTTTGTCGAGGAACAGGACACGATGGTCGGTCAACACGATCAACCAGGTATTTCCATCCATCAATCCGGACGAGAAGGCCAGCACCTGCTCGCCGTCCATCAGGATTTCAGGAAGGTGATTCAATTCCTTTTTCGTGAAGAACTGATCGTCGCCGATTTCACGTGCAATACGCTTATATTCGGCCTTCAACGCCTCTTTGCTGGAATTCTTGAAATCGAACATCGAGTGGCCCTCACGCCTATTTATAGAGCGTCGGATTTTACAGCCGGAGTCAGCGTGTTGCGCCGATCCGGAGTCGGCCATGCCCCGCTCTCAAAAAAAGCGTAAAACGGGTGTACGCCACCATTGCCCCGATACCGGGTCGACACGTTGAAAGGGAAATCGCGAAGGCGCTCCGCTCGGGACCTGTGCGTTCCCCGTCCTTGCAATCAACGCTTGACCTTCCCATCATGGGAATGTTGATACTGGGATCATTCGCGGCATGAACCGCGCTTTTGGGGAATCCGACATGACTGAACCACTTGCCTCCGCAGCGCTGCAAACGATCGACCTGAGCGTCGACGGCATGCATTGCGGCGGTTGCACGGGCCGCGTGCAGCGCGCGCTGGCCGCCGTGCCGGGCGTCGTCGAGGCGACGGTCGATCTCGATGCGCACGCGGCGACGGTGACCGCGCAGGAAACGATCGAGCCCGGCCAGCTCGTCGACGCAGTCGGCGCGGCCGGGTACCGTGCGGCCGTGCGGGAAGCGGCGGTCGAGGCCGTCACGATCCCGCATGCGCTGCTCGACGCAGCGGCGCCCGTCGCGGTGCCGGCGCTTCCCGCAGCCGGTGCCACGATCGAACTCGACATCGACGGGATGACCTGTGCGTCCTGCGTGTCGCGCGTCGAAAAGGCGCTCGCGAAGGTGCCGGGCGTCACGCGCGCGTCGGTCAACCTCGCGACCGAACGGGCCACGATCGACGCCGCAGCCGAAGTTTCCGCCGCGCAACTCGCCGACGCGGTGAAACAGGCCGGCTATGGCGCGACGCCAACTACGCCGGATACGACCATCGCGGCCACCTTGCCTGCTGCCTCGATCGAACTCGACATCGACGGGATGACCTGTGCGTCCTGCGTGTCGCGCGTCGAGAAGGCGCTCGCGAAGGTGCCGGGTGTCACGCACGCGTCGGTCAACCTCGCGACCGAACGGGCCACGATCGACGCCGCGACCGAAGTTTCCGCCGCTCAACTCGCCGACGCCGTGATACAGGCCGGCTATGGCGCGACGCCGGTCGCCGACGCCGCGCCCCCACCCGCAGCATCCACCGCCTCCGCCGATATCGAACTCGACATCGGCGGCATGACCTGCGCGTCCTGCGCCGGCCGCGTCGAAAAAGCGCTGGCCGCCGTGCCGGGCGTCGCGCGCGCGTCGGTCAATCTCGCGACCGAGCGTGCGTCGGTGCATGGCGCTGGCGCACTCGACGCCGCCACGCTGATCGCGGCGGTCACGACGGCCGGCTACCGTGCGTCGCTCGCCGCCACGCCCGCGGCCGGCGCCGACGCGCAACCAGCCAGCCCCGCGCAGGACCCTGATGCCCGCAAGCGCCGCGAAGCGATTCGCGAACGCAACCTCGTGATCTGGTCCGCCGTGCTGAGCGCGCCGCTCGTCGCGCCAATGCTCGTCGCGCCGTTCGGCTTCGACCTGATGCTGCCCGGCTGGCTCCAGCTCGTGCTCGCGTCGATCGTCCAGTTCGGCTTCGGCGCGCGCTTCTACCGCGCGGCCTGGCATGCGGTAAAGGCACGCGCCGGCAACATGGACCTGCTCGTCGCGCTCGGCACGTCGGCCGCGTACGGGCTGAGCCTGTGGATGCTGCTGCGCGATCCCGCGCATCCCGGCCACCTGTATTTCGAGGCGTCGGCCGTCATCGTCACGCTCGTGCGCTTCGGCAAATGGCTCGAATCGCGCGCGAAGCGCCAGACCACCGACGCGATCCGTGCGCTGAACGCGCTGCGTCCCGACCGTGCACGCGTCGTCGAGCACGGCGTCGAACGCGACGTGCCGCTGTCGCAGGTGCGCGTCGGCACGAAGGTCGGCATCCGCCCTGGCGAGCGCGTGCCCGTTGACGGCCGGATCGTGTCGGGCCGCTCGCATATCGACGAATCGCTGATCACCGGCGAAAGCCTGCCGGTGCCGAAGGACGGCGGCGATCCCGTTACGGCCGGCTCGATCAACGGCGAAGGCGCACTCGTCGTCGAAACCACCGCGATCGGCGCGGAGACGACGCTCGCGCGCATCATCCGCCTCGTCGAATCCGCGCAGGCCGAGAAGGCGCCGATCCAGCGGCTCGTCGATCGCGTCAGCGAAGTGTTCGTGCCGGCGATCCTCGGCATCGCGCTGCTGACGCTGGTCGGCTGGCTGATTGCCGGCGCCGGCATGGAAACGGCGATCCTCAATGCGGTCGCGGTGCTCGTCATCGCGTGCCCGTGCGCGCTCGGCCTCGCGACGCCCGCCGCGATCATGGCCGGCACGGGCGTCGCGGCACGGCACGGCGTGCTGATCAAGGACGCACAGGCGCTCGAACTCGCGCAGCGCGCGACCGTGATCGCATTCGACAAGACCGGCACGCTGACCGAAGGCAAGCCGTCCATGACGGCGTTCGAAGCCGTCGGCATGCCGCGCGACGAAGCGCTCGCGCTCGCGGCGGCGGTGCAGCGTCAGAGTGACCATCCGCTCGCGCGTGCGGTGGTCGCCGCACACGACGCGGACGTTGCCGCGCGCGGCGACACGGCGCCGTCGGCCGCTGCGATCACCGCAGCCGATGCCCGCGCGGTAGCCGGGCGCGGCGTGGAAGCGCGCGTCGGCGCGCAGTTGCTCGCGCTCGGCAGCACGCGCTGGCGCGACGAGCTCGGCATCGCGGTACCGCCCGCACTCGACGCACGCGCGGCCGAACTCGAGCGCGCGGGCAACACGATCTCGTGGCTGATGCGCGCCGACGCGCCGCGCGCGTTGCTCGCGCTGATCGCGTTCGGCGACACCGTGAAGCCCGGCGCCCGCGATGCGATCGCGGCGCTGGCGGCGCGCGGCGTCGCAAGCGTGCTCGTGACAGGTGACAACCGCGGCAGCGCGGCGGCCGTCGCGGCGTCGCTCGGCATCGGCGAGGTGCATGCGCAGGTGTTGCCCGACGACAAGGCACGTGTCGTCGCCGAACTGAAGCGCACGCACGGCGGAATCGTCGCGATGGTCGGCGACGGGATCAACGATGCGCCCGCGCTCGCCGCGGCCGATGTCGGCATCGCGATGGCGACCGGCACGGACGTCGCGATGCACACGGCCGGCATCACGCTGATGCGCGGCGATCCGGCGCTCGTCGCCGACGCGATCGACATCTCCAGGCGCACGTACCGGAAGATCCAGCAGAACCTGTTCTGGGCGTTCGTCTACAACCTGGTCGGCGTGCCGCTCGCGGCGCTCGGCTGGCTGAACCCGGTGATCGCGGGTGCGGCAATGGCGTTTTCCAGCGTCAGCGTCGTGACCAATGCACTGCTGCTGCGGAGATGGAAAGGCCGTGCGCGTTGACACGGCCGGCAGTGATGGCCGGGCGGCCGAACGGCCGTTCGGCGCTCAGCGGACAGGAAGGATCGGGAGGATAGCCGGCGTTGGCCGGCAGCGGCGTGCCGGATCGCCGGCACATCGCGGCGCAGGCGGATTCAGCCCGGGATAACCGGCTTGATCAACGTCGTCGTGATCGGCGCAAAGCCGCACGCACGATACAGCGCGCGGGCCGCCGCGTTGTGATTGAACACCGACAGCCCTATTTCGGTAACACCGTACCGGCGCGCCTCGGCGTCGAGCGCATCGAGCGCACGCGTGGCCCATCCCTGGCGGCGTCGGGACGGGACGATGTCGAGGTCGTAGATGAACAGCGTGCGGTTCGGCCCTTCGGGCACGATCGCGTACCAGAGGTCACCCACCGCGTCGCCGCTGGCGCCGTCGATGAGCACGACGAGTGTCTGGCCGGATGTCCGCAGGCCGTCCGGCAGCAGCGTGTCGAAACAGGCGCGCGCACGATCGGCGGCGTCTTCGACAGCATTTTGTCCGGATGAAACGAGATCGCGCGCGTAGCCGTCGATGGCTCGCGTGCGGTACGCGTGGAATTCGCCGGCCGTCATCGGCCGCATCTGCAGCATGGCCCGGTCACCGTGAGGGAAATCGAACTTCCAGTGTAGCGGGACGGTCGCGCCGGCGTGCGATGCAGCGGCGGAAAACGGGCAGGCAGGTGCGGCGGACGCCGCGCCGAATCAGCGAATCAGCGAATCAGCGAATCAGCGAATCAGCGAATCAGCGAATCAGCGAATCAGCGAATCAGCGACGATACAGGACGATCGGCACGAGATGCGCACGGCGCACGCGCTCGGCTTCGGCGCGACGCGCAGCGTACGAGTAGTCGGCGTCGAGCGGGAGGTGCGGCGAC
Organism: Burkholderia sp. YIM B11467; assembly: GCF_052952715.1. Classification (NCBI taxonomy): domain Bacteria; kingdom Pseudomonadati; phylum Pseudomonadota; class Betaproteobacteria; order Burkholderiales; family Burkholderiaceae; genus Burkholderia; species Burkholderia sp. YIM B11467. The sequence goes on along the minus strand of NZ_JBQVSQ010000001.1, from coordinate 1,373,075 downwards.
ACGAACAGGTCGTCGATCTTTTGCAGCAGGGCGAAGATGAAGCTCATGTGAGACTCCTGACAGATGTTTCTAGGGTTTTCCCTTAGACAGACTCCATTCTAAGGGTTTTCCCTAAATTCTGCCAGTGCACCGCATCAGTTTGCCGCACGCGTGTTGTCGCCAGTCGCGGGCTCGGAACGACGATCCTTGCCCCGCCTGGCTTTCAGGATAGGGTCTGAACAATCAACGGGTGCGACGGGCGCGTTTGGCGACGGCCGCCTCGCGGTTCGCATTGCGCTGAAGCCGGTCGACCTGCGACAGCAGCGCTTCGTGGTGCTCCTCGAGCGTCATCAGCGTCGCCTGCTGCGTCGACAGATCGGCCGCGAGGCGATCGATCCGCTGTTGCTTGGTTGCCGCGTCCTGCTTCAGGTGCGCGATCTGCCGCGTTTGCAGCATCAGCGCGACGAGCCCCGCCAGCACGACGACGGCCAGCGCCAGCAGCAGGCGGTTGACGCGGCGCATCTCGCGATCGGCCGCGCGCGTCAGACCGTCCACGTCGGACTGCAGCACGGCGAGCCGGTCGGTCAGCGGGCGCAGGTGCGTGTCCGGATCGAAGGCCGGCACGGCCAGTTGCGCGCGTTCCGCCGACGGCTTGGTCACGAAGGACGCGGCGGAAGCGACGGGCTGTGCGACGGGCGACGGTGAGGCGTCGGCGGGGGCAGCGTCACGGGGGTTCGCGGTGTTCGCGGTGTTCGCGGTGTTCGCGGTGTTCGCGGTGTTCGCGGTGTTCGCGGTGTTCGCCGCCTCGACCAGCAGTGCCGGCGTCTGCGGCTCGACCGTCGAAACAGCGTCCGGCGTCGGGTTCGATCCGGCCGTTTCCGGCGGCGTGTCGACGCTCGCCGCAACCGGCACGGATTGCACCGCCGTCGCTTCGCTCGCACCGGCAGCCGCCCGGCGTTTGCCACCCGACGACGAGCGGCGCTCCTTCACGACGTCGCCGGACGATCGCCCTTCGCGGGACTTGACGGCCGCGGCTTCGACAACAGGCTTCGCGACTTCGCTATCGGCCGCTTGCAGCTCGGACGGCTTCGCCGAAGCGGCGTCGGCCGCTTGCCGCTCGGTTGCCGACACCGTAGCGCCATCGACCGCAGGCACATCGGCCAGCTTGATTGCGGCACCATCGACCACAGGCACATCGTCGGCGTTCGCGGCATCTCCACCTTCAGGCGCCGAAACGCCGTCGACGGCCACCGCGACATCCGGCGTTACCGGGCGCTCAGCTTCCGCATGCCCCGCCGCACTCGCGGCCTCCGGCGCGCTGAACCCGTCCAGCGCCGCCTGCCGCCCCGCGGCCACGTCATCGGCGACACCCGCCGCCGTCTCGGCTTCCGCAACCGCTTCGTCGCGCGCGGCGGCCGGCATACGCTCACCCGGCTCAAGCACCGGATCGCCGAACAGGTCGAACGTCCGCTCGTCCCGCGACGCATCGCCGGCCGGCGCGCTACCGGACCGCGCCGTCGCCCTCGCGGACGTACTGCCCGCGGCAGCAGCCGAGCGCTGGCGGGCACGGGTCGACGAACGGTTGGAACGGGAAGGGGAGCGAGGCGTGGAAACGAATTCGGTCACGTCTGCGAAATCATCGTCCGAGAACATCAATCGATAGCCCAATTATCTTCAAACAAATCAATTATTTGCATAACAAATTCGCCCACTATGCTCTCACGCCATCCAGCGCTATCCGTTGATTCCCGATGGGCTGCATGATGGGCTGAAAACCGATGCTAACCGACAAACAAGCCAAAACGCTCAAACCAGCCGACAAACCCGTCTTCGATGGGAAAGTGACTGGACGGCGGCCAACCCCGACCAGGTCTTCGCCCAGTGCGTGCGCGATCTGGTCGATATCACTATCACTACCTTCGGGACACCGCGCATCCGGGGCGCGCCGGACGATCCGTGATCCACACGCCAGCTGTGCTCTATCGAGCCCTGCCACCAGCGGAGGCTCGCTACATCCCGCAGCAAATCGAATGCCGCTGGCACGCCCAAACACGCCAGTTGGCTCAACATGGTCGAGATCGAAATCGGCGTGCTGCAAAGCCAATGTCTGGATCGCCGCATCGGCTGCCGCGATCGGCTGATCGCGGAGATCGCGGCCTGGAAGCAACTGCGGCACGCCATCGGCACTCGCATCAACTCGATATTCTCTACCGAAACGGCCCGGCGAGAATTGGACAAAGCCCAACCAGCATCGACCTTTGATAAACCGTCATAACATCTGTGCGAAGGTACTGGTGCTGTCGCCACTGCCCTGACGTTCGAGAAAGCTGCTCGCCAATTTCATGAAGAGCTGAAACCAGGCTGGAAAAGCGAGAAGCACGCAATCCAATAGATCAGCAGTCTGGAAACTGATGTCTTTCCCAAGCCAGGCAATCGCAAGCTCGATGCAATTCGCCGTGATGACTGTGCTGACATCCTGCGCCCATTCCGGCTGACGAAGACTGCTACAGCCAGCTGCACGTGTCGACGTATTCAGCAGTCATGCAGTGGGCCTGGACACACTGCCACATCGCAGCGAACCCTGTCACGGTCGTCGACCGGAGCTTGCTCCATTTCCATTCAACGCATATACATATGATTGCGCTCGAATGTTTCACCTGATTCGCACCGTCGCATTGATTTCGGAATCCGCATCATTCGTAAAACAGGCTTTATAAAACAGCATTGCCGCTTCTGCATCACGATATTCGACGCATTATCCCTCTCGGCGTTTTTATATCAGAAACAATCCGCAGCGGATATTGACAGCGACGCGGCACCGTTATTCCCGCGAAACCGATACGCAGGCATGCATCGATTTCGTCGCTTCCTGCGCGCAACGATTCACGGATTCCACGTACTGCCTCGCCGGTCAACTTGATGCTCCTTTTGATAACAATTTCGGGTAATGCAATAAAACTGAAAAGGATCTGAATATGTTCCATCGACACCAGCTCGGATGTGCATGCTGCAGCCCCCATTTGTTGGCGGGCGCCCTTGGACAAAACGAGAGCGAATGGCAGGAACTGCTCAAGGAATTGAGCCAGCTTGAAGCGCAAAGCGCGCCCGAGGCCGTCATCTTTCACGGCGGGCACATCTACCCGGACCCGGAGGATTGCAACACGCGCGTCGAAGCACTGGGTATCGCCGAGCACAAGGTCATCGCCACCGGTACGCTCGACGAGGTGCGCCGACGCATGCGGGACAGCTACCCCGACGCACGCGAGCAGGGGCTCGAACCCGGTCAGACCTTGCTTCCCGGCTTGATCGAACCGCACGCACATCTGCTGCCCAGCGCGGTTTTCCTTACCCCACCCTGGCACAACCTGTCACCGTTCGACGGTCAAAAACTGAATCCCGACTACAGCGCCGAGGCTATCCGTGACAAGCTCAAGGAATTGGTCCGCGACGCGCAAGGCAGGGGGGAAAAGTGGGTATGCGGCAGCGGCGTCGACCCGTCGCTGATGCGCGATTGGGTGGATATCGACCGTGACTGGCTGGATGGGATCAGCAAGGACGTGTGCCTGTTCCTGATCAACGCCTCCGGGCATCTCGGCTATGCCAACGGCGCCGCGTTGCAGGCCGCCGGCCTCGAAAACAGTTTCCCCAAGGGCGTGCTGACCGAATCGCAAGTCACCCTGATGACGAACACCGTCCCGCGCGCGCAGCCAGCCGATCTGCTGATCGCCATGCGGCAGGTGATGTCGACCGCGAACCAGTACGGCATTACCACCCTGTTCGACGCCGGCGTCGGGATGGGTCTGGGGTTCTATGAAGTCGTCCTGTTGCAGGCGCTGGCGAGCACGCCATGGATGACGGTTCGCATGGGCGGGGCGTTGTTCGGCAATAACGACCTCTGGCCGTTGTGGCTCAACCAATTCAAACCGCAACTGAACAGCCCGCCCGAGTCGTTATTTACCATCCGCGCGATGAAACTGATTGCCGATGGCTCCAACCAAGGCTTGACCGGCTTGCAAAGTACGCCATACAAATGCTGCGCCGAGCACAGCGTTCCCGGCGTCGGGCCGAATGGTCTTTTCAACTTCACGCCGATCGAATCGCTGGCGCAGATCATGCAGCAGGTCGATGCGGCGGGATGGCCGATCATGGTCCATGCGAATGGCGACGAGGGAATCGCCAATGTATTGGCCGCATACCAGCTGGTGCTGAGCCAGGTTCCCGAGCCCGTCTCGTGCCCGCCCGGGCCGGAGGCGAAACGGGAGCCGTTGCGCCATCGGCTCGAGCATGCGTCGCTGCTGGACGACGACGATCTCCGCACCATGAAGCGGCTGGACATCTCGCCCAGTTTCCTGATCGGCCACGTGGGCTATTGGGGACGCGCGTTCCGGAACACCATTCTGGGTGAAGAACGCGCGCAGAAGCTCGATCGATGCAAGTCGGCGCTGCGCGAGGGCCTGCGTGTCAGCCTGCACAGCGATCACTTCGTCTCTCCGCTAGGGCCGTTGCGCTATATGGATCAGGCAATGTGGCGGGTAATGGAAGCCGACCCGGAGCTTGCAGTACTCAACGCAGCCGAATGCCTGAGCGCACCCGAGGCGCTGCGCGCGGTGACCATCGACGCGGCGTGGCAATGCCACCTCGATGATCAGGTCGGTTCCCTGAAAGAGGGAAAACAGGCCGACCTCGTGATTCTGCAACAGGATCCGCTGCACGTTGAACCGACCGGTCCTTATCAACTGCGCGAAATCGACGTGCACGAAACATGGGTCAGCGGGCGCAAGGTTTACGCAGCCCCCAAGCCGGCGGAAAACAAATAGGCGGTCGCGCCCTGTGCGCGGCCCGAAGCGACATTCGTATCCCTCTTACTGGACAAGGAGAAGCACGATGACCTTCAAAATTCTCAGTTGCGACGGCGGCGGTATTCGCGGGTTGATCACCGCCCTGCTCATCCAGGACCTCGACAAGCGGAGCCAGATCATCGCGAAAGCGGACGGCTTTGCCGGCACGTCCACGGGCGGCCTGATCGCCCTGGGGCTCGCGCGTGGCGCACCCATTGCGGAGATCGTCGACATCTACCGCACGCAGGGCTCGGCGATCTTCAAGGAAAACGACGCGTGGTTGACGCAACAGCAAGCGCCCGGGCAGGACGCCGAGCTGGCCGGACCGGGCCTGTTCGCGTGCCAGTATGTCAACACCGGGCTTCTGCAGATCGCCGGGAAGCTGCTCGGCACCGGCAAGCTGGCCGATCTGTCCCGCTTCGTCGTGGTCAACTCGGCGCGCTTGTGGGATCCGTCCGCGAAAAGCTGGGCGCCCTGCACATTCTCCAACGGCAGCAAGAACCCCTATTGGGACATCCGCATGCTCGACGCCGCGCTTGCGACATCGGCCGCGCCGTCCTATTTCCCGCCGTACGAAGTCAACGGCCTCGGCTACTTCGCCGACGGCGGCGTGTTCGCGAACAATCCTTCCGTGGCCGCCATTGCCGAAGCGTTGGGCAACGGGCAGGCAGGCAACCTGAACGACATTCGCCTGCTGTCCCTCGGCACCGGGATGAGCCCGCAAGGCATTGCGCCGGATGCGATCGGCACCCCGTTGAACTGGGGCGTCTCGAAGTGGCTGTGGCCGGCCGCGAGCGAGAACGTTCCAGCCGCGGCGTTGCTCGGGCTGACGATGGACACCACGGCGGCGATTGCCGCACGCCAGGTCGAACAGATACTGAACAGCGGCTATCAGCGCGGAAATTTCCTGCTCGGACAACCCATCGGTTTGGACGAGTGGGAAAAGGTGCCGGCGATGGAGAAGGAAACCCGGGCGTACATGAATTCCCCCGCGTGGCAACACGTTTGCGATTGGGTGGAGACGAACTGGCGTTGATCGCGCGTTGATCACCGGCCGTCGCTCGCGACTGGTGACGGCCGGTGTCGCCGACGCCGGCACTGTTCGACACGCACTTCAACCGAATCCCTGGGCACCGCCAGCCGCGTGCGGCCGGGCCATGCGTCCACGGGCGGGCTGCCATTGGGGGTCAACGGCCGCAATGCCGCCCATCACCGATCATGAGATCGCCTGGGCGGCTGAACGGATTATTGATTGACGGGCCTGGCGAGCCCCCGAAAAAAACCATCACAATCCATTGAATTTACGTGAATTTCCGTCAAATCACGGCGAAAATCACGAGAATCGAACGGAATCGGTGGTCGGCCATTGCCGCACGCCCCGCAACCGATTCAGCCTATTCGTCGCCCGACAGCCCGTTCCCCTCTTCGAAACGCGTGACGCCCCGCAGCCCGCGCAGCTTGTCGCAGATTGCCCGGTATTCGAGTTCCGACACCCGCGCGAGCGCAATGCGCACCTCGTCGTGCTCGCCGGTGTCGTCGGCACGCTGCAGGATGAACTGCTTCACCCGCGCGCTGTCGGCACCGAGCGCCGCGTGCAGCGAATCGAACGTCAGCGCGCCGCTCACGACCGTCAGCGCGAGCTGGCGCCGCTGGCGTACCGTGAAATAGCGCCGCTCCAGCGGCTTGATGCCGGCCAGGATGATCAGGATGATGATCGTCGCCGAAATCGACGCGACGTAGAGCCCGCCGCCCACCGCGAGGCCGATCGCGGCGACCGACCACAGGCTCGCGGCGGTCGTCAGCCCGCGCACGATCTCGCCGCGCAGCAGGATCGAGCCCGCGCCGAGGAAGCCGATGCCCGACACGACCTGCGCGGCGATCCGCGACGGATCGAGCACGATGTGGTCGCTGCTGCCGAGCACGTCGGCGAAGCCGAACGCCGACACGATCATGATCAGCGTCGAGCCGACGCACACCAGCATGTGCGTGCGCAGGCCGGCCGCCCACGACAGGCGCTCGCGCTCGAAGCCGATGACGCTGCCGAGCGCCGCCGCGAGAACGAGCCGCATCACGAGTTCCAGGTTGCTGAGCATCCGATTTCTCTCCTTTTTTTGTGCCGGCCGCGCGGAATGTTTTATCCTTGGCCCCGGCCGCGCCGATCCTCCGGGCCGCGCCGACACGTTTCGATCCAAGCGCTCAACCCCGTCATGTCCGTTTCCGACTCCGCTTCCGCCCAGGCCGCCCAGCTGCGCCACCATTTCGCGCACGTCGTCTTGCCGATCTGGCGGGGTTCAGGGTTCGACCACACATTGCGATTGCCGTTCGAGGCCGTCGATCCGGCCAGCCACGCGCCGCTGCCCGCCACCCGTTATCGCGCAATGGCCTGCGCTCGGCAACTGTTCGTGTTCGCGCAGGCCGGCGACACGGCGCATGCGGCCACGCTGTTCGACGCGCTGTGCAGCCGGTTCCGCGACACGCGCCACGGCGGCTGGATCTACAGCGTCGACGCGCACGGCGCGCCGCTCGATACGACCAAGGATCTCTATACGCACGCGTTCATCGTGTTCGCATGCGCCGCGTGGTATGCGGCGGCGGGCGACACCGCCGCGCGCAAGGTGGCCGAGGAGACCGCCGCGCTGATCCAGGAACGCTTTGCGCCGCGCCATGGCGACGCGCTGCTCGATGCGGCGCGCCACGCCGATTTCTCGTCATCCGGCAGCGGCGCGCTGCAGAATCCGCTGATGCACCTGACCGAAGCGTGGCTCGCGGCCGCCGACGCATTCGGCGACGCGGCGTTCGACGATGCGCTCGTCAGCACCGCGCAGGCCGTCGAGCGCACCTTCGTCGATGCGGCGACCGGATGCGTGGCCGAGCTGCCGCTCGGCGCGGCCGACAACCGTTTCGAGCCCGGCCATCAATTCGAGTGGTTCTATCTGGTCGATGCGGCCGGCGCGCGGCTCGCGCAAACCGGGCTCCCCGGCGCGCTGTCGCGCGCATTCACGTTCGCGGAGCAATACGGCGTCGATGCGCACACGGGCGGCGTCTGCGCGGCGCTCGATGCGCAAGGCGCGTGCGTCGACGGCACGCAGCGGATCTGGGCGCAGACCGAATACCTGCGTGCGCTCGCGACGCACGGCGGCACGCCGGCCTCCGCGCCGCTCGCGCAGCAGATCGAGCGGTTCGCCGCGCGCTTCCTGCACCCGCGCGGCTGGTTCGAGTGCAAGACGGCCGACGGGCAGGTGTCGCGCGCCGACATGCCGTCGACGACGCCCTACCACCTCGCGACTGCCTACGCGGCGTTGCCGACCGGCGCGTAACCCGTATCGGCAAACGACGGCGCCGCGCGTTCGCCGCGTGCGGCACGTCCATCGCCCAGTTCGAACACCGACACCGCCTGCATCAGGTGCGCGGTCTGGTCGTTCAGCGACGCGGCCGCCGCCGCGACTTCCTCGACCAGCGCCGCGTTCTGCTGCGTCAGCTGATCCATCTGCGTGACGGCCTGGTTCACCTGTTCGATCCCGACGCTCTGCTCGACCGACGCCGACGTGATCTCGGACATCGTCTGCACGACACGCGTGATCGACGTCGACACCGTCCGCATCGCCTCGCCGGCGCGCTCGACGAGTTCCGCGCCGCCGTTGATCTGCGCGACCGAATCCTCGATCAGCGCCTTGATCTCCTTGGCCGATTGCGCGCTGCGCTGCGCGAGCGAGCGCACTTCTCCCGCAACCACCGCGAAACCGCGGCCCTGCTCGCCGGCCCGCGCGGCTTCGACCGCCGCGTTCAGCGCGAGGATGTTGGTCTGGAACGCGATGCCGTCGATCACCGAGATGATTTCCGCGATCCGCCCCGAGCTCTGCGCGATGCCGCGCATCCGGTCGATCACGCTGTCGACCACGCCGCCGCCGTGGCTCGTCGCTTCGAGCGCCGCGTCGGCCAGTGCGCTGGCCGCGCGAGCGCTGTCGGTGTTCTGCCGGACGGTCGCGGTCAATTCCTCCATGCTCGCGGCGGTTTCCTCGAGCGACGCGGCCTGCGTGCCCGTGCGCGCCGACAGGTCGGCGTTGCCGCTCGCGATCTCGCCCGCGCCGAGGTGGATCGCGTCGGACGCGTGGCGCACCGTGCGCACGGTGCCCGCGATGCTCGTCTGCATCGTGGCGAGGCCGCGCAGCATCCGGTCGATCTCGTACACGCCGCCGGCCCGCACGGCTTCGTCGAGCCGGCCCTGCGCGATCCGCTCGAAATGGCGGCCGGCTTCCTCCAGCGGCGCGACGACCGCGCGCCGCGCGGCCGCGTAGATGGCCGCGCTCGCCGCGAGCATCGCCACCAGCAGCACGATGCCGACCGACTTGAACCAGAGCATGCCGCCGTCGATCGTGTCGAGCGCCGTGCGGCTCGACGCGCTGCCGTAGTCGGCGAATCGATGCAGTTCGGCGATGTAGGCGTCCTGGATGCCTTGCGTCGGCTGATCGAGGAATGCCTGGATGTTGTCCGCGTCGAGGAACTGCACGAGTTCCCCGAGTGCACCGCGCAGCGCGCGATAGCGCTCGGCGAGCGCCGCGACGCGCGCACGGTTCGTGTCGTCGACCGGCGGCGCGGCCGTCAGCACGGCGAACGCCTTGTCCGCTTCGGCAAGCGAAGTGCCGGCATGGCGGATGATGTCTTCCGGCTTCGGGCCGCCGCGCACCATCCGCGTGCCGGCACGCGACAGGTTGATGCGCGCGTCGAGCAGGTGCTCGGTCGCCTGGTTGGCCGCGTTGACCTGCGCGATCGCGACGTTCGACAGATCGTCGACGCCGCTGCGCGTCGACGCGAGCGCCCAGAAGCCGAGCGCTTCGATCGCGAACAGGAAGAGGCAAAACACGGTCAACACGCCGAGCAGACCTGACGCGAGCTTGATTTTTCCGAACATGGGGAGATTCCTGGAGAGCGAGATGAGGCAATGCCCCGGCATTAGCGGCATTTCTTCGTCGGACTTTAGGCACAGCCGGCGACGAGGCCGGCTAATAACGCGCGTCGCTCGCGCATTCCCGCCGAATCGCCCGTAAACAAGGACAACTCCCGCGTTCGACGCAACAATCGCGTCGCATCGCGCCGTAAATTGCAGGAAACGTGGACGAATTTCCTTGCTTATCCGCAGCCCCCTTCCTAGAGTTCAGCGCAAGCGGGCACTCATTTCGAGGAAAGCGGATGACCGACTTCACGGACCACGCGCGCGGCGCATTGCGTGCGCAACCGTTCAGCATGCTGCTGGGCACGGAGCTGATGCATATCGGCGACAACGAGGTGTCGCTGTGCCTGCACGTGCGCGAAGAACTGCGGCAGCAGCACGGTTTCGTGCACGGTGGCGTCATCAGCTATCTCGCCGACAACGCACTGACGTTCGCCGGCGCGCTCGTGCTCGGCCCGCGCGTGATCACGGCCGAATACAAGATCAACTACCTGCGGCCGGCGGTGAACGGCACGCTCGTCGCCCGCGCGAAGCTCGTCTACGCGGGCCGGCACCAGGCGACCTGCCAGTGTCATGTGTTCGTCATCGACGGCGATCACGAGCGGCTCGTCGCGATCGCGCAAGGTACGATCAACCGCGTCGGCGACGGCAAGGCGCCGGATATGCCGGAGGAAACGGCCTGAGCGGCTGCCCGGCCCGAGGTCGATGAGCGAACGCCGAATACGCAGCGTGTGTCGCGCTAGCGTTTCATCGCGGCAAGATAGACCGCATCGCGCTCGCGACGCCCCACCGCCACCACGAGTACGACGACCTCCGCGTCGCGCACTTCGTACACGAGGCGATAGCCGACACCGCGCAGCTTGATCTTGTAGCGGTCCGGATGACCGTGCAGCTTCGCCGAAGGAATGCGCGGATTCTCGAGCCGTTCGGCAAGTCTGGCCTTGAACTGATCGCGAATCGTGCGATCGAGCTTCTTCCACTCCTTCAACGCAAGTTCGAGAAAAGCGAGCTCAAAGGTCATTCAGCTTGACCTTGACGACTTTCTCCTTGGCGCGCGAGTCGGCCAGCGCGTTGTCTTCGATATCTTCGAGACGTTCGACCATCGCCTCCCATGTCTTCGCCGGGACGCAATAGAACGCGGGCTCGTTGTGATTCAGGATCGCGACCGGGAAGCCCTCTCCTGCCGCCACGGTTCCCATCGGGTTCCGCTTCAGCTCCGAGACGCTCGCCGTCACGCTGGCCAGGATGGTGTGGGGCATGTCCGCTCCTTGTTCGATCGAATTTTTATTGTACTTTATTTAGTACCAAATTTAGCATGATTCCTGGTGCCATACAGGCGACTCCGAATTCGCTCCCGGCCGTGAAGTTCGACACGCGTTACTCGGTCCCACCGCCCGTCAACGGCAGGAAACGCGGCGCCACGCGCGCCCGCACGTTTCCATGCTCGTCGGTGCGATAGATCCCGCGTGCCGCGTTGTGCGGATGCGCCACCGCGTCGGCCACGCTCAGCAGCGGCGCGAAACACGCGTCCGTGCCTTCGAGCAGCGCGCGCCAGTGCGCGGACGGCTGCCCGGCGAACACGTCGGCGAAACGCGCCTTCAGCGCGGGCCAGCGCGTGCGGTCGTACTGCGACGCCGGATCGACGTCGGTCAGCCCGAGCCGTTCGACCAGCAGCGCATAGAACGGCGGTTCGAGCGCGCCGATCGTCACGCATTCGCCGTCCGCGCAGCGATACACGTCATAGAACGGCGCATCGTGAAACAGGCTCGGCTGTGCGCCGTCGAGCTGCCCGTTCGCGCGCGCCCATAGCGCGAGCGAACCGAGCATCGACACGATGTCGACGATCGCGCCGTCGACCACGCGCCCCGGCCCGCCGCCGCGCACGTCGAACAGCGCGCAGACGATTCCGAACGCGAGCCCGAGCGCGCCGCCCGCATCGCCGACGACGGTCGGCGGCAAAGCCGGCCGGCCGTCGCGCGGCGCGGACAGCGACAGCAGCCCCGTCAGCGCGACGTAGTTCAGGTCGTGCCCGGCCGCGGCCGCGAGCGGGCCGTGCTGGCCCCAGCCCGTCATCCGTCCGTACACGAGCGTCGGATTGCGGCGCGCGCAGTCGTCGGGCCCGAGGCCGAGCCGCTCCATCACGCCGGGCCGCAACCCCTCGACCAGCGCATCGGCCTGCGCGATCAGTTCGAGCGCGGCGTCGCGGCCGGCCGGTGCCTTCAGGTCGAGTTCGACGATCGTCTTGCCTTCGCGCAGCAGGTCGCCGTCGCGGCTCCGCAGCGCGTCCGGCGCGCTCGTGCGGCCGGACGGGCGCGCGATCAGCGTGATCCGCGCGCCCATCCCGGCGAGCATCCAGCCCGCGAGCGGGCCGGGGCCAAGGCCTTCGAATTCGACGATGTGGATGCCGGCAAGCGGCGCATCAAGCGACATGTGATTCTCCTGTCGACCAGCGTTAGCGCTTCAGCGCTTACGCTGGTCCCATGGCGTGGCTGGAAGGAGTTAGCGCTTCAGCGCTTACTCCATCCCCACGGCGGTCGACCCACGTTAGCGCTTCAGCGCTTACGCTGGTCCCATGGCGTGGCTGGATGGAGTTAGCGCTTCGGCGCTTACTCTATCCCCACGGCGGTCGATCAGCGTAAGCGCTTTAGCGGTTACGCGGCTCCCGTGCGTGGCGCCCCGGTTCACGTCCGTCGCACCCGCGCCAAACAAAAAATCCCTGCGCGGCGGCTTCCGCTTCGCAGGGATCGGGGCAAACAACACGTACCGCCAGGCACGCCGGAACCGGCATGCGTCAGAACGCATCCCCCGGCACCCGCACCCAGCCTTCCATCAGCACACGCGCGCTGCGGCTCATGATCGCCTTCGTGACGGTCCACTCGCCGTTCTCCTGCTGCTGCGCCTCCGCGCCGACGCGCAGCGTGCCCGACGGATGCCCGAAGCGCACCGCGTTGCGTGCACCGCCGCCCGCCGCCAGATTGACGAGCGTGCCGGGGATCGCCGCGGCCGTGCCGATCGCGACCGCCGCCGTGCCCATCATCGCGTGGTGCAGCTTGCCCATCGACATCGCGCGCACCAGCAGGTCGACGTCGCCCGCGTTCACGCGCTTGCCGCTCGATGCGACGTAATCGGCCGGCTTCGCGACGAACGCGATCTTCGGCGTGTGCTGCCGCGTCGCGATTTCATCGAGCGTATCGATCAGCCCCATGCGCAACGCGCCGTGCGCGCGGATCGTCTCGAACTTCTCGAGCGCCTTCGCGTCGCCGTTGATCGCGTCCTGCAGTTCGGTGCCCGTATAGCCGATCGCCTCGGCCTCGACGAAGATCGTCGGGATCCCCGCGTTGATCATCGTCGCCTTCAGCGTGCCGACGCCCGGCACCGCGAGATCGTCGACGAGGTTGCCGGTCGGGAACATCGACCCGCCCGCGCCCTCTTCCTCGGCGGCCGGGTCCATGAATTCGAGCTGCACCTCGGCGGCCGGGAACGTGACGCCGTCCAGTTCGAAGTCGCCCGTCTCCTGCACCGCGCCGTTCGTGACCGGCACATGCGCGACGATCGTCTTGCCGATGTTCGCCTGCCAGATCCGCACGGTCGCGACGCCGTCGCGCGGCACGCGCGCCGGGTCGACGAGACCGCCGCTGATCGCGAACGGGCCGACCGCCGCCGACAGGTTGCCGCAGTTGCCGGTCCAGTCGACGAAGGCCTTGTCGATCGCGACCTGCCCGAACAGGTAATCGACGTCGTGGCCGGGCCGCGCGCTCTTCGACACGATCACCGTCTTGCTGGTGGACGACGTCGCGCCGCCCATCCCGTCGATCTGCTTGCCGTACGGATCGGGGCTGCCGATCACGCGCAGCAGCAGCGCGTCGCGCGCGGCGCCCGGCGCCTGCGCCGCATCGGGCAGGTCCTGCAGCCGGAAGAACACGCCCTTGCTGGTGCCGCCGCGGATATAGGTCGCGGGAATCCTGATTTGAGAAATGTGAGCCATGTCCGTGTTCTCGATGTGACCGTGTCAAGCCGCCTGCGACGATTCGAGGAAGTCCTGCGCGAAGCGCTGCAGCACGCCGCCCGCTTCGTAGATCGACACTTCCTCGGCCGTATCGAGCCGGCACGTCATCGGCACCCCGACACGCTCGCCGTTCTTGCGGTGAATCACGAGCGTCAGGTCGGCGCGCGGCGTGCGCTCGCCGATCACGTCGAAGGTCTCGGTGCCGTCGATGCCGAGCGTCGTCCGGTTCGTGCCGGGCTTGAACTCGAGCGGCAGCACGCCCATCCCGATCAGGTTCGTGCGGTGGATCCGCTCGAACCCTTCGGCGGCGATCGCCTCGACGCCCGCGAGCCGCACGCCCTTCGCGGCCCAGTCGCGCGACGAGCCCTGGCCGTAATCGGCGCCGGCAACCACGATCAGCGGCTGCTTGCGATTCATGTACGTCTCGATCGCTTCCCACATCCGCATGACCTTGCCTTCCGGCTCGACGCGCGCGAGCGAGCCCTTCTTCACCACGCCGTCGACGACCGCCATCTCGTTGATCAGCGTCGGGTTTGCGAAGGTCGCGCGCTGCGCGGTCAGGTGGTCTCCCCGGTGCGTCGCGTACGAGTTGAAGTCTTCTTCCGGCAGGCCCATCTTCGCGAGGTATTCGCCGGCCGCGCTGTCCAGCAGGATCGCGTTCGACGGCGACAGGTGGTCGGTCGTGATGTTGTCGCCGAGCACCGCGAGCGGGCGCATCCCGTGCAGCGTGCGTTCGCCGGCCAGCGCGCCTTCCCAGTACGGCGGACGGCGGATGTACGTGCTCTGCGCGCGCCAGTCGTACAGCGGTGCCGCGCGCTCGCCCGCATCGGCGCTACGCGCGAACATCGGCTCGTAGACCTTGCGGAACTGCTCGGGCTTCACGCTCGACGCGACGATCGCATCGATCTCCTCGTCGGTCGGCCAGATGTCCTTCAGCGTGACGGGCTTGCCGTCCTGGTCGTGGCCGAGCACGTCCTTCTCGATGTCGAAGCGGATCGTGCCGGCGATCGCATACGCGACGACGAGCGGCGGCGACGCGAGGAATGCCTGCTTCGCATACGGATGGATGCGGCCGTCGAAGTTGCGGTTGCCGGACAGCACGGCCGTCGCGTACAGGTCGCGATCGACGATCTCCTGCTGGATCTTCGGGTCGAGCGCGCCGGACATCCCGTTGCAGGTCGTGCACGCGAACGCGACGATGCCGAAGCCGAGCTTCTCGAGTTCCGGCAGCAGGTTCGCTTCTTCCAGATACAGCTCGACCGCCTTCGAGCCGGGCGCGAGCGAGCTCTTCACCCACGGCTTGCGCACGAGGCCGCGCGCGTTCGCGTTGCGCGCGAGCAAGGCCGCGGCGATCACGTTGCGCGGGTTGCTGGTGTTCGTGCAGCTCGTGATCGCGGCGATGATCACCGCGCCGTCGGGCATCTCGCCCGCCTTCTCTTCCCACTGGCCGGCAATGCCGCGCGCGGCGAGATCGGACGTCGGCAGCCGCTTGTGCGGGTTCGACGGGCCGGCCATGTTGCGCACGACGCTCGACAGGTCGAACGTCAGCGTGCGCTCGTACTGCGCGCCGTCCAGCGTGTCGGCCCACAGGCCGGCTACCTTCGCATAGGTCTCGACGAGCTTCACCTGCTCGTCGCTGCGGCCGGTGAGGCGCAGGTAGTCGGTCGTCTGGCCGTCAATGAAGAACATCGCGGCCGTCGCGCCGTATTCGGGCGCCATGTTCGAGATCGTCGCGCGATCGCCGAGCGTGAGGCTCGCCGCGCCCGCACCGCGGAATTCCAGATACGCGCCGACCACCTTTTCCTTGCGCAGGAACTCGGTCAGCGCGAGCACGACGTCGGTCGCGGTGATGCCGGGCTGGCGCTTGCCGGTCAGCTCGACGCCGACGATGTCGGGCAGGCGCATCCACGACGCGCGGCCGAGCATCACGTTCTCGGCTTCGAGCCCGCCGACGCCGATCGCGATCACGCCGAGCGCGTCGACGTGCGGCGTGTGGCTGTCGGTGCCGACGCAGGTGTCCGGGTACGCGACGCCGTCGCCGCTGACCTGGATCACCGGCGACATTTTCTCGAGGTTGATCTGGTGCATGATGCCGTTGCCCGGCGGGATCACGTCGACGTTCTCGAACGCCTTCTTGGTCCACTCGATGAAGTGGAAGCGATCCTCGTTGCGGCGATCCTCGATCGCGCGGTTCTTCGCGAACGCGTCCGGATCGAAGCCGCCGCATTCGACGGCGAGCGAGTGGTCGACGATCAGTTGCACCGGCACGACCGGGTTCACTTTCGCCGGGTCGCCGCCGCCGTCGGCGATCGCGTCGCGCAGGCCGGCGAGATCGACGAGCGCCGTCTGCCCGAGGATGTCGTGGCACACGACGCGCGCCGGGAACCACGGGAAGTCGCGCTCGCGCTTACGCTCGATGATCTGCTTCAGCGACTCGGCGAGGAGTGCCGGATCGCAGCGGCGCACGAGGTTTTCGGCGAGCACGCGCGACGTGTACGGCAGCGTGTCGTAGGCGCCGGGCGCGATCGCGTCGACCGCGGCGCGCGCGTCGAAGTAATCCAGCGACGTGCCGGGCAGGGGTTTGCGGTTGGCGGTATTCATCATGTGGGGAACTCGGGTATGACGTCCGGCGCGCACCGGCCCCGCATCACGCGGGCGGCCGGTGCGCGCGGCTGGCGTTTCAGCGCTTCTCGATCGGCACGAACTGCAGGTCTTCCGGGCCCGTGTAGTTCGCGCTCGGGCGGATGATCTTGTTGTCGACGCGCTGCTCGATGATGTGCGCGCTCCAGCCCGACGTGCGCGAGATCACGAACAGTGGCGTGAACATCGCGGTCGGCACGCCCATCATGTGATACGACACCGCGCTGAACCAGTCGAGGTTCGGGAACATCTTCTTCGCGTCCCACATCACCGATTCGAGGCGCTCGGCGATGTTGTACAGCTTCAGGTCGCCCGCTTCCTTCGACAGCTTGTGCGCGACGCCCTTGATCACCTTGTTGCGCGGATCGGAGATCGTGTAGACCGGGTGGCCGAAGCCGATCACGACTTCCTTGTTCTCGACGCGGCGGCGGATGTCGGCTTCGGCGTCGTCCGGCGAGCTGTAGCGGCTCTGGATTTCATACGCGACTTCGTTCGCGCCGCCGTGCTTCGGCCCGCGCAGCGCACCGATCGCGCCGGTGATCGCCGAGTAGATGTCGGAGCCCGTGCCCGCGATCACGCGGCCGGTGAACGTCGACGCGTTGAATTCGTGCTCCGCGTACAGGATCAGCGACGTGTGCATCGCCTCGACCCACGACTTCGACGGCGTCTTGCCGTGCAGCAGGTGCAGGAAGTGACCGCCGATCGAGTCGTCGTCGGTTTCCGTCTCGATGCGCTTGCCGTTGTGCGAGAAGTGATACCAGTACAGCAGCATCGAGCCGAGCGACGCCATCAGGCGATCGGCGATGTCGCGCGCGCCCGGCAGGTTGTGGTCGTCCTTCTCCGGCAGCACGGTGCCGAGCACCGACACGCCCGTGCGCATCACGTCCATCGGGTGCGCGGACGCCGGGATCTGTTCGAGCGCCGCCTTCAGCGCGTTCGGCAGGCCGCGCATCGCGCGCAGCTTGGTCTTGTACGCGGCCAGTTCGGTCAGGTTCGGCAGCGTTTCGTGCACGAGCAGGTGCGCGATTTCCTCGAATTCGCACGACTCGGCGACGTCGAGAATGTCGTAGCCGCGGTAATGCAGGTCGTTGCCGGTCTTGCCGACCGTGCACAGCGCCGTGTTGCCGGCCGTCACGCCCGACAGCGCCACCGACTTCTTCGGCTTGAATGCGCCTGCGGCGGCCGGTGCTGCTGCGTCTTTCGTCTCGCTCATGTTTGGATTCTCCGATTCCAGATTCGTGTCTCGTGGGGGGCGGGCGCGTTACTTCTTGCCCTGCGCGAACAGCTCGTCGAGCTTGCGCTCGTATTCGTGATAACCGAGGAAGTCGTACAGCTCGGCGCGCGTCTGCATCGTCGACACGGCCGCCTTCTGCGTGCCGTCACGACGCACCGTCTCGTAGAAATTCAGCGCGGCCTTGTTCATCGCGCGATACGCACCGCAGCAGTACAGCGCGATGTCGACGTTCGCCTCACGCAGTTCGTCGGTCGTGAAGAACGGTGTCGAGCCGAACTCGGTCAGGTTCGCGAGGATCGGCACCTTCACGGCCGCCTTGAAACGGCGGTAGTCGTCGAGCGTCTTCATCGCTTCCGGGAAAATCATGTCCGCGCCGGCTTCGACATAAGCCACCGCGCGCTCGATCGCCGAATCGATCCCTTCGGCCGCGGCCGCATCGGTGCGCGCCATGATCACGAACTGGTCGTCGGTGCGTGCGTCGACCGCCGACTTGATGCGGTCGACCATTTCGCCGGTCGGCACGACTTCCTTGCCGGGACGATGGCCGCAACGTTTCTGGCCGACCTGGTCTTCCATGTGCACGGCGGCGACGCCGGCCTTGATGAACGAACGGACCGTGCGCGCGATGTTGAACGCGCCGCCCCAGCCCGTATCGATGTCGACCAGCAGCGGCAGGTCGGTCGCGTTGGTGATCCGGCTCGCGTCGATCAGCACGTCTTCCATCGTGCTGATGCCGAGGTCGGGGATCCCGAGCGAGTTCGCGGCGACGCCGCCGCCCGACAGGTACACGGCCTTGAAGCCGACGGCTTGCGCCATCTTGGCCGCGTACGCGGTGATCGCGCCGACCACCTGCAGCGGCTGCTCGGCCGCGACTGCCGCGCGGAATTTCGCGCCGGCGCTCTGAAGATGCGTATTGCTCATGAACGGCCTCCTGAAGGAATGCCCGATAACAGCAAGGACCGGGCCAGCTCGCGAAACGCCGCTAACCCACTGATTCTTAAGCAAGCGGCCCGGGCGCTGCAGTGCCCGTCGATTTCAATTCAGCAATTTCATGTTTCAAAAATGAAATCGCGCGCGCATAATCGACCGTCATGGACCTCTCCTCGACCAAGCCCGTCGGGCCAGCCGATCGCGCGGTGCGCCCGCGCATCTGGGCGATGGGCATCAGCCGCCTGCGTGAGCTGTTTCGCGAGATCGCCGGCGAATTCGACGAACGCGCGGACGTGCGCATCGTGACGCGCGCGTATGAGGATGCGCTCAGCGCGATCGCCGAGGCCGGCACGATGCGGCCCGACGTGATCGTCGCGGCCGGCTCGAACGGCGGCTTCCTGAAGACGCGCGCGCAGGTGCCGGTCGTGGTCGTGTCGCCGACCGGCTTCGACGTGATGCAGGCGCTCGCGCGCGCGCGGCGCGACGCGTCGCGGATCGCGCTCGTCAGCGCCGGGGAAACGCCTCCCGAGGTGCGCCGCTTCGTCGCCGCATACGGCCTCGACGTGCAGTTTGCGTCATATCAGTCCGCGCAGGAAGCGGAAGCCTGCGTGCACGACCTGCGCGATCGTGGCATCGAGACGATCGTCGGCCCCGGGCTCGTCACCGATCTCGCGGCCAGCGCCGGCATGGGCGCAGTGTTCCTGTATTCGCATGCGTCGGTGCGCAAGGCCGTCGATACGGCGCTTGAAGTCGCGTATGCGACGCACGCCGAGGCGTTCCGCCGCCAGCGGCTCGACAACCTGCTGCAACACCTGCGCGACGGCGTGGTCGCGCTCGATGCGCGCGGTCGCGTCGAAGCGATCAACGAGCGGCTCGCGTCGGCGCTCGGGGTCGAACCCGCGGCGGCCGTCGGCCGTGCGCTGGTCGACCTGCGGCCCGAGCTGCGCACACTGCGCGGCGAGGACGGCGACGCGCTCGCGACCGTGCGCGGCGTGCGCTACGTCGTGCATCGCGGGCCGCTCGTCGATCGCGGCGTGACGTCGGGCAGCGTGCTGACGTTCCAGGAATCGCGCGCGGTCGAACGGCTCGACCGCGCATTGCGTTCGCAGCCGACCACGCAGCAATTCGCGGCGCGTTATGCACTCGACGACGTGGTCGGCGCATCGGCGCCGATGGCGCGCGTGCGCGACCTCGTGCGCCGCTACGCGAAATCCGACGCGACCGTGCTCGTGCTCGGCGAAAGCGGCACCGGCAAGGAAATGATCGCCCAGAGCCTGCACGCGCTGTCCGCGCGGCGCAGCTATCCGTTCGTCGCGGTCAATTGCGGCGCGTTTCCGGAAGCGCTGCTCGAAAGCGAGCTGTTCGGCTATGAGGAAGGCGCGTTCACCGGCGCGCGGCGCGGCGGCAAGACCGGCCTGTTCGAGGCCGCACACCGCGGCACGCTGTTTCTCGACGAGATCGGCGAGATGCCGCCGTCGCTGCAGAGCCGGCTGCTGCGCGTGCTGCAGGAGCGCGAGGTGATCCGCCTCGGCTCGACCGAGCCGATCCGCATCGACGTGCGCGTGATCGCGGCGACGCACCGTCCGTTGCTCGCGGCCGTCGAGGCCGGTACGTTCCGCGCGGATCTCTATTACCGGCTCAACATCCTGAACGTCGGCCTGCCGCCGTTGCGCGAGCGCGCGGCCGACATCCCCGCGCTCGCCGCCACGCTGCTCGTGCAGGCCGCACGACGCGAACCGCGCCTCGCCGAACGCCTGCGCGACACCGATGACGCGGCGCGCGTGCTCGGCGCAACCCGGGCGACGCTCGCGCGCTACCGGTGGCCCGGCAACGTGCGCGAACTGCAGAACGTGATCGAACGGATCGCGGTGGAGCTGGCCGAGGAAGCCGACGAAAACGATCCCGCCGCCGCGTGTGGCGCGCTCGATCCCGACGCGCTGCAGGCGATCGCGCCCGAGCTGTTCGCCGCACCGCCCGACGCGGCCGACACCAACGATGCGCAGACGCTGCACGCGCGCCGCCGCCGCGCGGAAGCCGACGAGATCCGCGCGGCGCTCGACGCCTGCGGCGGCGATCGCGACCGCGCATGCGCGATGCTCGGCATCAGCAAGACGACGCTGTGGCGGAAGCTGTCGGCGAAATAGGCCGGCGCGGGTTTGACGTGCCCGTACGCGCGCGGCAGAACGGGCCCGTCAGTCGGCCTTGTGATAGTGGCGGTACGCCTTCGCGCGATTGCCGCACGACGACATCGAGCACCAGCGGCGACTGCCGTTCTTGCTGTCGTCGATGAACAGCCACTGGCATGCGTCGTTCGCGCAACGCTTGACCTTCGCGAGCCGCGCGCCGCCGAGCAGGTCGATCGCCGACCACAGCACCGGGCTCAGCAGCCCCGCGAGCGTCGCGCCCGTTTCGCCGATCCGCCACGCATAACCGCCGTCGACGCGCGCCAGCGCGACGCGCGGCGACGCTTCCGCCAGGAAACCGCCGAGCAGCGCGAGATCGTCGGCCTGCGGCTCGCGCCGCTCGGCCTGCGCATGAAAGAGCCGATACAGCGCCTCGCGCAACGCGAGTGCGCGCGCCAGCATCGCCGGCTCGTCTTCCTCCGCGCCGCGTGCGCGGCACCGGTCGGCCAGGCCGGCCGGCACGCGGGCCTGCTCGCGGCACCACGCGAGCAGGTCGTCCATCGTTCCGAAGGTTTCCGTCGGCGGATCGCTGCCGCGCCAGTACAGCGTGTTCGCAAAATCGATGCTCAGGGTTTCGGGCGGCGCCGGAATCAGGCAGTCGATCGTGACGGAAGGTTGCGTATTGCTCATGCACGCATCGTATCTAACCACCATGCCGGTTGACAAGCTCGCAGGCGCTTCCTAACATAACCAGCATGGTGGTTAAAAACAGGTTGACTGCACTGACGCCCCCCCTTCAGTTCAAGGAGCCACAGATGATCGATCGCCTTTCCTGCAGAGTTATCCACAACGACGGCAGCCGCCCGTTCCACGACAGCATGCTCGGCGCGCTCCGCTACAAGCGGCTGGCATGGTGCCTGTAAGCAGGTTTGCCGCACTGACGTCCCCTTTCAGTTCAAGGAGCCAATGCACATGATTGATCACCTCTCCTTCGGCGTGGCCCACATCGGCCGCAGCCGCACCTTCTACGACAGCACGCTCGGCGCACTCGGCTACAAGCGGCTGTACAGCGACGACGGCTCGATCGGATACGGCACGGCCGAACCGGTGCTCTGGCTGCAGCATGCCGCCCGCCCCGTCGTCGCCGATCCCGATTCGGGGCTGCACCTGTCGTTCAAGGCCGCGTCGCCCGTCGAGGTCGACGCGTTCTACCGCGCCGCGCTCGAGCACGGCGGCCAGGACAACGGCGGGCCCGGCAAACGCGAGCACTACGGCCCCGGCTATTACGCGGCGTTCGTCGTCGATCCCGACGGATACCGGCTGGAAGCGCATTGCGAACTGGACAACATCGTGTAATCCGTTCGCGTACGAACGCCAAGGGCCCGATTCCGCTTGATGCGGAACCGGGCCCTCGCTTTTGAATCATCGCCGTCCGGTTGACGACGACCGCCGCAGGCGGTCGTTCAGCGGGATCGCGGCATGCGCGGTTATTGCGCGCCGCGCGTGCGCTGCAACTGCTCGCCGAGCCCTTCGATGCCGAGGCGCACCACCTGACCGGCCTTCAGGAACACCGGCGACGGCTTGATGCCCATGCCGACACCCGGCGGCGTGCCGGTCGTGATCACGTCGCCCGGCTGTAGGCGCATGCAGCTCGACAGATAGGCGATCAGCTGCGCGACGGTGAACACCATCGTGCGCGTGTTGCCGTTCTGATAGCGGTGGCCATCGACTTCGAGCCACAGGTCGAGACGCTGCGGATCGGGCACTTCGTCTCGCGTGACGAGCCACGGACCGATCGGGCCGAACGTGTCGAAGCCCTTGCCCTTGTCCCACTGGCCGCCGCGCTCGATCTGCCATTCGCGCTCGGACACGTCGTTGACGACGCAGTAGCCCGCGACGTAGTCGAGCGCGTGCGCTTCGTCGACGTCCTTGCAGGTCGCGCCGATCACAACGCCCAGCTCGACTTCCCAGTCCGTCTTGACCGAACCCTTCGGAATGTCGATGCCGTCGTTCGGGCCGCAGATCGAACTCGTCCACTTGCCGAACACGACCGGCTCCTTCGGGACCGGCATGCCGGCTTCGGCCGCGTGATCGGCGTAGTTCAGGCCGATGCCGATGAACTTGCCGACATGCCCGACACATGCGCCGATGCGCGGTTCGCCGGACACGAGCGGCAGCGTGGCCGGATCGATCGCACGCAGCCGCGCGAGACCCGCGTCGGACAGCGCATCGCCGGCAAGATCCGGCACATGCGCGGACAGGTCGCGAATCCGGCCGTCTGCGTCGAGGATGCCGGGCTTTTCCTGGCCGGACGGGCCATAGCGAAGCAGTTTCATCGTGCTCAACCTCTGTTGTCGAATGGGACAGGATACCGGCCGACGCGGCCATTCGCGGCCGCGCGCCAGACTGATTGTCGATCGTCGATTGCGCGCGTCGGCGCCGCATCCAGGATGGGCTTCGACGTGCGAGGGTCGCGCGGGCGCAGCGATCGAGGCGCCGCACGCAAGTACGGCACGCATCGAACGGGCGGCCGCCGGTCTGCGCATCGGCGACGACGGCCCGGCACCCGCGACATGGTCCGGCCTGTGCCGGCCGGCTTCACGCGCGGCCACGCCGTCGCTGGCCCGCACGCCTTTGTACCATCGGCCGCGCACCGTGAAATGACGCGCGACGGATACCGACTATTGGTGCGCCCGAGGACGTTGCGGCGCAGCATCGGACGCGCTCGCGCGGCCTGATCTGTCACGAATACCGGCATCGCCTGCCATCGGCACATGAATACTGGCTATTCGGGGTGCCCCTGTCATCGAGAACGTTTGCCAATCCGTTCTTGTCCGGTAATGATCGGTAAAAAGACGCTGCATTGCACACTGAATGTTTATTGCTAAGCTCGTACGAATGGCTTTCATTGCCATACGCGGGCCCGATTTATGCGCGTGCAGAACCGGCCAGCGTGCGTCGCCAACCGATCGACGGTAATCCCCCAACCTCACACCTAAAATGCAGACAACCAACGACCCGCTTCCCGGCTGCGACGCTCGGGAATCGATGGCCGCAATCGACCGCTATCGCGCACCCGCGCTCGACAAGGGCCTCGACATTCTCGAACTCCTGTCGGAACAGAAGGAAGGACTCACCCGCACCGAAATCACGAAGGAACTCGGCCGCAACGCGAGCGAGATCTACCGGATGCTCGAACGCCTCGTCGCACGCCGCTACGTGATGCGCTCGACCGGCGGCGACCGCTACACGCTCAGCCTCAAGCTGTTCGCGCTCGCGCACCGGCATCCGCCGATGAACCGGCTGATTGCCGAGGCACTGCCGCTGATGCAGCGCTTCGCCGACGCCGCCGAACAGTCGTGCCACCTGTCCGTCTACGATCGCGGCAACCTGCTCGTGATCGCGCAGGTCGACGGGCCCGGCCCGTGGGGTGTGTCGGTCCGGCTCGGCTCGCGCGTCGGACTCGCCGACACGGCGTCGGGGCGCGTGATGCTGGCCTTCCAGGGCCCCGAGCAGCGCGCGCACATGCTGACCGAGCATCGCAACATCCAGGGCGAAGCGCCGCTGAACGAGCAGGAACTCGCGAATGCATGCCTGTCCATCCGGCAGTCCGGCTACCTGCGCCAGGACAGCCGCCAGGCATACGGCGTGACCGACCTGACCGCACCGATCCTCGGGCCGTCCGGCCACGCGATCGGGGTGCTGACCTGCCCGTACATGCGCCGGATCGATGCGCACATGGCGTCGTCCGTCGACACGGTCGTCGAAGGGCTGCGCGACACGGCCGCCCATCTGTCGATGTGCCGCACTGAAACCTGCTGAGCCCGGGTTCACCGAAGCGCGCCGCGTGCAACCGCGGCCGCGCCGGCCGGGATCGCGCACGACCCCCGTGCGATGCGCGATACACGGTGCCATATCGTGCGCTTCCGGCGCTACGCTAAAATAGCGGCCCTCTCAAAAACTACGGCGGCCGGTTGTCGCGGCCGTCGTGTCCGATGGATGTCATGGCCAAACTTCTGAACGATCAAGAATTCCAGCGTTTCTCCGAACTTCAGCAGAAGCAGGCAAGCTTCACGATCACGCCCGAAGAGGCGGACGAACTGCGCGATATCGTCGCGCGCGCGCAGAAGAAGCGCGACGATCGTGCCGCCGCGATGCAGGCAATCGAGAACTACATCGAGCAGTTCGACATCACGCCCGACGAGCTCTTCTCGCCCGAGCAGATCGGCGACGCGGCACGCACCTACGGGCTGATCACGGCAACCAAGAAGGAACGTGCGCTGCCGCCGTCGATCACGTTCAACGGCAAGCCGTACCAGTGGACCAAGACGCTTCCGGATGACGTGCGCGGCGCGCTGTTCGACGCGTTCACGTCCGGCGAGTCGGTCAAGCGCTTCATCGCGATGCCGAAAGACATCGCACGTTGCGCACTGACGATCGCCCGCCTCGAGCGCGAAACCGGCGCCGTCTATGCCGATCCGCACCTCGAGGAACTCGCGATTTCGCGCGACCTGGTGAACGACGCGGCGTCGAAACTCGCTGCCTGAAAGTGATCACGGGCACGGTTCATGCGTGCCCGTATCTCCGCGTGACGCCGGCTTTGGCCGGCGCCGCGCTCGCGGAAACCATGCATCCGCATGCTCCCGAAAAGCCTCACCTTGGCGTCCCGCAAGCACTCACCCACGCCTCCCGAAAAAGCTCACCCAACGCTCCTGGAGACCCTCACCAAGGCCTCCCGAATGTCCTCACCGACACCTCCCGTAGGCCCTCACCAATGCGTCCCGGAAAGGCTCACCGGCGCCTCCCGCAGGTGCTCACCGGCCGCTCCCGGGAAGGCTCACCGAACGCTCCCGTGTCGCCTCACCACACGTTCCCGAAGAAGCTCACTCGCGGCTCCCGAAAAATCTCACCTTTGTCGCGATTTCGAATTTGCGACGCTGGATTGCGGTGGCAAATGCGTGCGAGCGCCTTGCGTGAAACGGACGCGCGGGACGAATGTCGGGGCACGTGGCAGGCGCTTCCCGGTGCCATGAGCGTAGCGATATCTCGATGGCGAACAGGTTCGATGCGCTTGAGGTGTTTCGCACAGGAAGCGGACTCGAATAATCTGCATTCCTGACGGTTCACGTTCGCGATACGCCGGGTATCGGGACCATCGACTTCAATGCGACGGCTCCGCGCTTCGGGCACCCGACAGTCGCTACGGCTGCAACTTCATCCTGAAGCCCACGACGCCGGGCTCCTCCGTCGTCGACACCGCAAAACCGCACGCCTTCGCGAGCGAGATCATCGCCGAATTCTCGCGTAGCGCTTCACCGATCATCCATGCGGTTCCGCGCGATCGCGCGTAATCGATGATGCGGGCCATCATCAGCCGGCCAAGCCCCTTGCCTTTCTGATCGGGCCGCACCGCGATCGCGAACTCGGCCGTCTCGTTGTCGGGATCGGCAACCGCGCGCGCCACCGCGAGCGTATGGTCCCGCCCCGACACATCGGTGTACGACACGATGAAGGCCATCTCGCGGTCGTAGTCGATCTGCGTCATGCGGGCCACCTGCGAATGATCGAAGCTGCGCACCGCGCCGAAGAAACGCATCCGCAGATCCTCCGGCGTCATCGCGCCGAGCAGTTCGTTGTGCGCGGCCTCGTCTTCCGGACGGATCGGACGGATCGTCACCGTCTCGCCGCGCCACTCGAGCGTTTGTTCAAGGTGGCGCGGATACGGCATGATCGCCAGCCGGCTGCGCCCTGCAGCTACCGTGATGCGCGGCGCGATCACCAGCGCGCGGTCGGACAGCACGCGCAGTGTGACGGACATCGCGACGACCTCGCGCACGTCACAGACGACCTGCGACAGCGCCGTCAGCGCGTCGAGCGTCGGCTCGACGGGCGTGCTGCGCGCATACGGCGAGCGCTCCATCACCGCGCGCGCGAGCACAGTGTTCAGCGGCGGCAGCCCGTAGACGACGAACGGCGCGGATACGCCGTCCGCAGGCGGCACCGCATAACGAAACACCGGACCGAAATTCGAATCGTCGTACATCTCGACCGTGACATCGACGACTTTCTCGCCGGCCGGCGCGTCAGCCTGCTCGCCCTGCAGACCGAAATGGGCCAGCCAGCGCAGCGCGGCTTCGCCGGCCAGTTCGTGCTGGCCGGCTTCGACCATCCGGCGCGCGTCGGCCTGCGCGGATGCAACGCACTCGGCCGGCTGCAGCGGCGTGCCCTCGGGCGTCTGCATCAGCAGTTGCCGCCCGAGGTTGTAGTCGACGAGACGCGCATACGCGCGCGCAAGCCGCTGCGGCGTCGTGTGTACGGGAATGCCGTTCGCGTGCAGCGCATCGCGCGTCGCCGCGTCGACCGCGCCGAAGAAACACGCGAGGATGCCGCGGTGCGCGAACTGCCGCGATTCGATGAGCGTGCGCGCAACCGAATCGGCTGGCGCGCTGTGGGAAGTCGAATGGACGACGAACAGCGTGCCTGTTTGCGGGAATGGCGCGAGCGCCTTGATCGCCGCTGCAAAGTGCTCGGGGCGCGCATCGTCGCCCAGCGTCAGCGGATTGCCGGGCGCCGCGAGATGCGGCAGCGCGGCCGACACGGCCGACGTGGCCGCCGGCGACCAGCCGGTCAGCACGTCGCGCACCTCGGCAACCGCATCGACCGCGAGTTTCGCGACGCCCGCATCGCTTGTCACGAGCGTCGCCGCGCCGCGCGCCGTGACGCGGCCGACGCCGAGCGTCTCGATCTCGTCGAGCAGATCGTCGAGCGCATCGACGCGCACCATCCCCGCGCGCTGGAACGCCGCCGTATAGAGTGCGTCGCCGGGATCGGCCCGCCCGGTGCGCAACGCGAGCACCGGCTTGTTGCGTGCGGCCGCGCGCGCGGCCGACATGAACTTGCGTGCGGCACGCACGGTATCGAGTTCGAGCAGGATCGCGCGCGTGCCGGGATCGCTCGCCAGATAGTCGAGCACGTCACCCGCATCGACGTCGGATTCGCTGCCGAGCGCGACGACATGCGAGAAGCCGAGACCGCGCGCATCGGCCCAGCCGAGCACCGCGTTCGTCAGCGCATTCGATTGCGACACCCACGCAACGCCGCCCGATCGCGCCGTATAGGCCGGCGCGCCGAAATGCGCATGCCGTGCGGGCGACAGCACGCCGAGGCTGCCGGGCCCGACGATACGGAGCACGAACGGCTTCGCCGCCTTGAGCGTGCGATCGAGCGCAACGCGATCGGCATCCGTGCGCGCCTCGCCGACGATCACCGCGACGCGCGTGCCGAGTTCGCCGAGCTTGCGCACGATGCCGGCCCAGGTCGCGGGCGGCGTGCAGATCAAGGCAATCGACGGCGGTGCCGGCAGCCTGTCGACATCGGAGACGACCGCATGCCCGTTCAGCTCGCGATACTTCGGGTTGACGGGCCACACGGGCCCCTGGAACGCGCCGTCGAGCACGCGCGACCACACCATCGCGCCGATACTGCCCGCACGCGATGACGCGCCGACGACCGCAACGGACTTGGGCTGGAACAACGCATCGAGATGGCGAACGGTCACATCGGCTCCCTGCGGTAACGAAAGACGACCCGATCGGCTTGCGGCCGGACAGGCCCCGCGCCGATCGACGCGAACCCCAAGCATAGGCGAAGCGCATGCGGCTGCCTATATGCCATACGGCCGACTATCCGACGCGCGTCAACGCTCGCACCATGGACCTGCAACACCAGTGCGGCAGGGCATCACCGCACGCCGGCCGCGCACGTTCGCACGGCGCGTACAACGCAAGCAACGCGGCACAACGCTGCGACCGCTTCCTCAAAGGTGAGGATTTACAGGAGCCATGGTGAGTATTTTCGGGAATTGCACGACGCAGCGCGCAAACGCGCGAAAGGTGATGAGAATCCGTGGCACGCGTGCACCGCGGAAATCGCGAATACCAATGCGCATGCGCTGCGCAATTGCACGGTTGTTTACCGGAATTCGCCGCTATAGGCAGTCGAATCGCGGCGAATTCGCAAAACGCGATCCGTTAATCGCGTGGCATTTCACGTCAATTCGTCAGCGGGAATCGCGCGGCGACTGCGCAAAAACAAAACGGTGCGACGGCCGCATGGCCGTTCGCACCGTCGGTCGGCGCACGAAAGGTGAGAATTTTCGGGAGTCAGTCCTTGATCAGGAAACGCGCGCGGTTCTTGCCGAGCCATGTCGGCGACCGCCCGCGGCCACTCCAGGTTTCACCCGTCTTGGGGTTCAGGTATTTCGGCGGCAGCGTACGCTTCGGCTTCGCGGCAGTAGCGGCGCTACCTGCCGGACGAAAACCGAGCTCTTCCGGCGTAATGTCGTATTCCTCGATTTTCGCGCGGATATCGGCAATCGCATCGGAAATCGCTTTTTCGCGTTCCTTGTCGATCTTTTGCTGAAGCCGTTCGAGCTGCGCGCTCAGTTGCCTGTAGGTCGCCATATGGATGGGACTCCGTGAGTGTTATTCGTAAAAAATAGGTGACTCTAAGCAAACAGAAAAGCACTTCGCCCGATCGAGGTCTCCTCAACCGGTCATTTCAGGATCAATAACCGCTTTTCTTCTTGCATGCGAAGAGAAGCTTTCGCGTGGCGTCATCACTCGATTGCTGAAGCACTTCGAAATCCCCGTTGCAGATGGCGCGGGCATTGTCCGTGCAATTGCTCCAGTCGCTGCCGGTGCATTGCACCTGCGTAGTCGGACGCCCGTCCGAAGTGAACAACGGCGCCGAGCCGCCGCACCCGCCGAGCCCCGCAACCAGAGCCAACACTACGGCCGCCCGAGGCCGCCGACAGACCGACGCAAGCATGTGTTTCATTGTTGTTCCCGTCAACCTTTTTTTGAATGTCGCGAGTATGCCATGCGCGGCCCGCCAGCCGTCAGTTCGGCGTACGCTCCGGTTGCCCGCGCGCCTTGTACGGCAGGCTCCGGCGCGGATCGTCGGTGATGCGAACGAACACCTGCTCGACGTCCGGAAGCGCCTCGAGTTCGCGCTGCAGCGCCTGGCGATCGAACGCCGGATCCGCGCATCCTTCGACATAAATAAAGCGCCGCTGCACGGTGATCCACAGGCTCGTGCCGCGCAAGTGATCGGAGCCGGCGAAGTGCGCCTTCGCGGCGTCGGCGATCGGCGCGTCATACATATACGAGTTCGGCTTCGTGCAGCGGTGGGCGAGCCAGCAGGTGGTGCCGCGTTCGGCGCGGTAATGCGCGTCGTCCGTCATCTCGGCCCGGGTCATCCACGGGCCGAGCGGCAACGGGCATTCGGCCAGGTCCTGCGACAGCGCGACGAACGGATCGTTGTACCAGTTGCGCCGCGCCTCGGGCGCGTCGGCGTCGCCCGACTGCGCGAGCGCGGAGGTCGCCAGCAACATGGTCAGCCATCCTGCGATGCCGATCCGCTTCATCGTGATCTCCTGTTCGAGGCTTTACGTCCGGCCGCATCCGCATCGCCGATCGGCCTACCGGTCGATTCCCAGCGCCGCCAGCTTCTTGTACAGCGTCGCGCGGCCGATCCCGATGCGCGCGGCCGCTTCCACGACCTTCCCGTCACAAGCCGCCAGCGCATCGGTCAGGAACTGGCGCTCCCACGCCGCCAATGCATCGGCATACGAAGCGGCCGGCGCACCGGCCGCACCAGCTACATCCCCCGCGCGCCGCTCGGCCGGCGAGGTGGCAACCCGCTGCGCCGGCAACGCGTCCGTCGATACGCGCACGGGCCCGAGGAACGGTGCAAGCGCACGCGCATCGATCACCGAACGGTCCGACAGCATCAGCGCGCGTTCGAGCGTGTTGCGCAACTCGCGCACGTTGCCGGGCCACGGATATGCGCACAGCATCCGCAGCGCATCGTCGGTCAGCTCGCAGTGCGCGGCGCGCCCGTGCTGGGCGGCCAGTTCCTCGAGCGTCGCGTAGACGAGCGCCGCGATGTCGGACGCCCGGTCGCGCAACGGCGGCGCGTGGATCGTCAGCACGTTCAGCCGGTAATAGAGATCCGCGCGAAAACGCCCGGCCTCCACGAGCGCCGGCAGGTCGGCCGATGTCGCGGCGATGATCCGGACGTCCGCGCGCACGATCCGGTTCGAGCCGACCGGCTCGAACTCCTTGTCCTGCAGCACGCGCAGCAGCTTGCCCTGCAACGGCAACGGCATGTCGCCGATCTCGTCGAGAAACAGCGTGCCGCGATCGGCCAGCTCGAACTTGCCGAT
The DNA here is from genome assembly GCF_052952715.1 of Burkholderia sp. YIM B11467. Classification (NCBI taxonomy): domain Bacteria; kingdom Pseudomonadati; phylum Pseudomonadota; class Betaproteobacteria; order Burkholderiales; family Burkholderiaceae; genus Burkholderia; species Burkholderia sp. YIM B11467. The sequence continues at coordinate 1,342,149 of NZ_JBQVSQ010000001.1, read as the reverse complement.
GCGCCCCTTGCGGTCGGCGCCCGTGTACGCGCCGGGCGCCGCGCCGAAGAATTCGGTTTCGAGCAGCGTGTCGGGAATCGCGGCGACGTTGACGGTCACGAGCGGCTGGAGCGCCCGCGCCGACGCCGCGTGGATCGCATGCGCGAGCAGTTCCTTGCCGGTACCCGTCTCGCCGAGCAGCAGCACCGGCGAATCGACCTGCGCGGCCCGCCGCGCCTGACGCTTGGTTTCGAGGCTCGCGGCGCTCGTGCCGACGAAGCTCGCGAACGTGTATTTCGCACGGCGTGCCTGCGCGAGCGAACGCTGCGTCGCGATCAGTTGCTGCTGAAGCTGTGCGTAGCGGGAAAAGATCGGCGTGAGCGTCTTCAACTGGTCGAACAGCGCGAAGCCGATCGCGCCGACCGTCTCGCCGGCCTCGTTCTTCAGCGGCAGGCGCGTGACGACGAGCGGTTCGCGGCCTGTCTCCATGATGTCGAGCAGGATCGGCTGCCCGGTCGACACGACCTCGCGCATCAGGCTGTTCGGGATCACGGCCTCGCAGTCGAGCCCGACGGCCTGCTGCGGATCGGCGAAACCGAAGCGCGCCGCGTATCGCTCGTTCATCCACACGACACGCGCGTCGCGATCGACGACCACCGTGCCCGCGCTCGAATCCTCGAAGGTCCGGAACAGCGACTCGGCGGCACGCCGCAGCACGTCGCCGTAGTTGACGGGCAGGCGGACCCAGTCATTCATCATCGTGTCGTCGTCTCCGTGTACGCTGCACCGGATGTCTCCGGATCGAGACGAATTATCTCACTCTGGAGACACGTCGCAATGCGTTGCCCGGGAAAGCCCTGTGCGATTCCGCGGGCTGGCCGGACGGCCATCTCGTCTCCGGATCGAGACGTTTTATGTAGAATCGTCAGACATAGGCCGGCGCGGGCCCGCCAGCCTCCGGTGGCCCCATGTCCGGCGGCGCAATCCGGCCGATGGCACGAAACATGCACGAACCTGAGCCGGTCCGCGGCGCGTCGCGCGATCGAACAACAACCAAAGCCATTAGGAGACTCCCTTGTCCTTCGTGATCGTCCTCGCCGCGCTGGCGTTCCTGATGTACGCCGCGTATCGCGGCTACAGCGTGATCCTGTTCGCGCCCATCGCCGCACTCGGCGCGGTGCTCCTCACCGAACCCGCCGCCGTCGCACCGGTCTTCTCCGGCATCTTCATGGACAAGATGGTCGGCTTCGTCAAACTGTATTTCCCGGTCTTCATGCTCGGCGCGGTGTTCGGCAAGGTCATCGAACTGTCCGGGTTCTCGGAGTCGATCGTCCACGCGGCGATCCGCTACATCGGCCGCTCGCGCGCGAATGCGGTGATCGTCGCGGTGTGTGCGCTGCTCACCTATGGCGGCGTCTCGCTGTTCGTCGTGGTGTTCGCGGTCTATCCGTTCGCGGCCGAACTCTATCGCCAGAGCAACATCCCGAAACGGCTGATGCCCGGCGCGATCGCGCTCGGCGCGTTCTCGTTCACGATGGATTCGCTGCCCGGCACGCCGCAGATCCAGAACATCATCCCGACCACGTTCTTCAAGACGACCGCGTGGGCCGCGCCCGCGCTCGGCACGATCGGCTCGCTGTTCATCATCGTCGTCGGCCTCACGTATCTCGAATGGCGCCGCCGTTCGGCAATGGCGAAGGGCGAAGGCTACGGCACGGCGCTCGTCAACGAGCCGGAACGCGTCGAGGCGACGTCGCTGCCGCACCCGGCGCTCGCGATCCTGCCGCTGATCCTCGTCGGCGTGTCGAACTTCCTGTTCACGAAGCTGATCCCGCAGTGGTACGGCACCGCGTCGTATACGGTCGCGCCGGACGTGCTGCCGGGCGTGCACACGCCGGTGACGACGTCGATCAAGACGGTCGTCGCGATCTGGTCGGTCGAAGCCGCGCTGCTGCTCGGTATCGTGCTGGTCGTCCTGACCGCGTTCCGACGCGTCAGCGACCGCTTCGCGGCCGGCTCGAAAGCCGCCGTCGCCGGCGCGCTGCTCGCCGCGATGAACACCGCGTCGGAATACGGCTTCGGCGGCGTGATCGCCGCGCTGCCGGGCTTCCTCGTCGTCGGCGACGCACTGAAGAGCATCCCGAACCCGCTCGTCAACGCGGCCGTGTCGGTCAGCTCGCTCGCCGGCATCACGGGCTCGGCGTCGGGCGGCATGAGCATCGCGCTCGCCGCGATGTCGGACCTGTTCATCAAGGGTGCGCAGGCAGCCAACATTCCGATGGACGTGCTGCACCGGGTCGTCGCGATGGCGAGCGGCGGCATGGACACGCTGCCGCACAACGGCGCGGTCATCACGCTGCTCGCGGTCACGGGCCTCACGCACCGCGAGTCGTATCGCGACATCTTCGCGGTCACCGTCATCAAGACGCTCGCGGTGTTCTTCGTGATCGCCGTGTACTACACGACGGGGCTCGTGTAAGCCGCTGCATGAGGCGGCGTTCGGTACGCCGCCTCGCCGCCTGCCGCCTCGCCGCGGCAGGCCGCTTCAAGCCCGACCTGCGTTTCACGATCGGACCGCATGCGAACCGGAACGGATTCCGGATTTCGCATCCGGTCCGATTTCAATTCCCCGCTCGCCGGCTCCGGCCGAATCCACGCCGCCGCGCCCTTGCCTGACGCCCGGGCCACCGCGCCGCCATCCGGCACCGCCCGCCACCGCCCGCCACCGCCCACGCATTGTTGCCCGCAACAAAACACTGCGTTGGGCGCGATCGCATTTTTCGCGCGCCCGCCCCGGCCTACACTGGTTCCAACGTCACCCGGCGCTTCAACGAACGAAGCGCCGCGATTCACCGGAATCCTGGAGGTCCCGATCATGAAACGCCTGATTCACGCCGTTGCCATTGCCCTGGCCGTATCGGCCCCGCTCGCCGCGCAAGCGCAGTCGAACCAGCCGCTGACGCGCGCGCAGGTCCACGCCGAAGTGAAGGCGCTCAAGCAGGCCGGCTTCCAGTCGAGCGACTGGTTCTATCCGGCCAGCATCGTTTCCGCCGAAGCGAAGATTGCCCGTCAGCACGACGCCGGCTACGGCAGCGATCGCGGCGCGTCGTCGGAGTCGGGCCAGTAATCCGTCGTCCGGCCCGCTCGACGATGCCTACGTACGTCGTTACGCCTTCACGGGCTGGATCAGCTTCGCGCAGGCCGCTGCCTGCGGATCGCCCGCGGGCAGCTTCCCGCATACGCCGTCGAACTGCTTCACGAACGACCTGACCGACGCATCGTGCGCGCCGCTGCTGCGCCAGTGGTTCAACTGCGTGACGACCTTGGTCAACGCGCGCAGGTTCGCGCCGTAGAACGCATCGCGGGTCTTGTCGGCCTGGGCGAGCACACTCGCGGCAATCCCTTCGATGCGCGCCGAATCGTCCGGCGCCAGTTGCACTGCATTCGCAAAATAGGTCGCCCCCCAGCGCAGCTTCGTCGCCGGCCCGCTCGCCGACTCGTATGCCTTGCGATACCAGTCGAGTGCCGCGGCCTTGTCGCCGCGCGCCTTCGCATTCGCGGCCAGCCCGGACATGAAGTAATACGGTGTGGACGAACGCGGCAATTCGGCCTTCAGCAACACATCCGACTCGTCGTACAGCCCCGCATCGGTCAGCGTGTCCGCGCCTTCGCTGACGAGCGCCTGCCGCTCGTACGCATTCGCGGCGCCCTGCACCGACGCGGCGATCTGCTTGCGCGCCGTGTCGGCCAGCGCCGGCGCAGCAAGCGGCGCACCCTTGCCCGCGTCGCCGCGCGCGAGCAGCACGCGGCCGTGCAGCGCCATCAGCCGGTCGATCGACGACAGCGTGGTATCGGTCGACAGACGCGCGAGCGCCGTGTCGTAGGCGCCGCGCAACTTCGCGCGCTGCGCGTCGTCGCCGCCGAGGTACGCGACCACGCGTGCGGGTGCCGCGACCAGCACATCCGAATCGGCCCGCGACAACACGGGATCGTGCAGCACCGTGCGCAGCGAATCGGCGAGCGCTGCCTTGTCGAGCGTACCGGCCTGCGCCGGATCGTCCGACGCGGCGACGACCGCCGACTTCAGCGCGAACCGCGCCGAATCGGCCTTCGCGCCGGCCACCCGCGCGCGTTGCGAGAGCGACTGCAGCGTCTCGGCGACACGATCGGCCGGCACCGGCAGCGCGCCGTCGGTGTCCCACGAGTAGTCAGCCAGCAGACGCCATTCGTCCGGCGTCAGCGACGCGCCGTTCTTCAGCGCGTTCGCGAGCGTCTGCCGCACCGGATGCGCGGCCGTCATCCCGAGCGACAGCGCCTGCATGTAGCGATCGAGATCGGCTTCGCCCGGCAGCCGCGTCACTTCGGTGCCGTCTGGGCGGAACAGGATCATCGTCGGATAGCCGTGCACCTTGAAACGCTCGCCGAGCTTCTGCGCGCTTTCGGTATCGCCGTCGAGATACACGGGCACGAAGAACGACGAGCGGGTCTTGAAGGCCTGCTGGCTGAAGATGGTCGACTTCACCTGGTTGCACGACGGGCACCATACCGCGCCCCAGTAGAGCAGCAGCGGCTTGCCGGTGCGCTTCGCGAGCGCGAACGCGGCATCGACGTCACCGTGCTGCCATGCGATGCCGGGCGGCAGATGCGCACCGTCGGGCGATGCGCTCGATACCGCGGTACTCGAAGGCGCGGCAGCGGCAAACGCCGCACCCGCGGCGGCGAACAGGCAGGCGGCAGTCAGATTCCGGAGAGCGGTTTTCATCGAAGCGGTTCCGTTGAAAGAGACGGTTGCGGGAAGGTGCGGCGCGCGAAACGGTGGCCATCAAGCAATGGCCAGGAGGCGATGACGATGAAACGCGCCGACGTGCGGTACGCCGCACGCATCGATACGGACAAACGAATGCCGGCCGAAGCGACCGGCAAATCATTCAACGATACGATTGACGCAGCCAGCGGGAAACGAACGAATTCTCGAATGAATATGACGCGCGACACCACGGCCGCGCGTGCCGTCACATGCGCGTCGGCAGGCCCTTCATTGCCGCCCCTTGATCCGCGCCATGTGATACACGGACGCATGCACGCCATCGCGCAGCGCGTAGCCCGGCGATTCGCCTTCGATCCGGAAACCGTGCTTTTCATAGAGCGCGATCGCCGCGCGGTTGTCGGTGAACACGGTCAACTCGAGACGCGTGACGTTCAGCCAGTTTTCCGCGAGATCGATCGCGGCCGCGAGCAGCCGGCCGCCGACGCCGCGCCCGTGATGCGCCGCATCGACCATCATGCCGAGCCCCGCCGCATGGCGCCGGCGCGGATTCGGCTCCGATTCCAGGCCAAGATGGCCGACCACCGTGCCGTCGATTTCGGCGACGAGGCTCGCGCCGCGCTCGTGCGCGTTGTCGAGCCGCTTCCGCCATTTCTCGAGCGACGGAAACGGATACTGCAGCGTGTTCATGTACACCGCGGGATGCGCGGCGATCTGCCGGATCGCGTCGACGTCGTGCGTCTCGCTGTGCCGGATCTTGATGTCGGTCATGGGTGGGCCGGTTCCGAAAAGTCGCGCCGATCGCGCGGACTGCGCACACGCGCAGCAACGTTTCGAGCTTAGCCGATTTCACGCATTTGAAACATGGGTGTCGCGTTGTCGCGGGATGCCGTTGTATCCGCAACGACACGCAATCTCGCGCCCGCCGCGACCCGGAAAAACCTGACCGATTCCACACGCGGCGATCGGAAATTCCTTACCCTCTGCCGCCACGCATCACGCTCCCCAAAATCGTTGCGCACACAACGTCACGCGCACGACTTGCGATGTCATGTCGTCCACCCAATCCGGCTTGCGACGGACCGATGCGTATCGATGTCCTGGCCCATGCATCGCAAGCGCGCGCACCGATGCAGGCACCGGCACGGTCATGCTGAACGAACACGGGCCGCGCCGCCGCCGTGTTGCACGTCTGTGACAAGCCGCGCACGCCGCCAATGGCGGTAAATATGACCTGTTGGTACTCGGCCCGGACGGCGATCGCCGGCGACCACCCGGATGGCACTAGAGGCTCGACTCGACAACGCGTGCCGGCCGCCTCTGACGCCGCCGCTGCGACGCACGTTGCAGCGCGTATCGCCGCCGACCGCGAACGCCGTCCGGGCGCCGGCCGCGGCCGCGCCCGATCCGACTGAAACGCCCGCCCAGCACGGGTCAAACATCAGAAGGATCGGTGGTGTAACCCTCATTTCACCCCACGAAAATGCTCCGTATTGCCGCCCGTTCGCGTTAAACTGCGTCAAGCTGTGTTCAACAAAGACATCTTTGCCGCTACGGCATCCACGATACGAGGATAGGTTCGATGCGCACTACCGGCTCATCCGGGGCAATGACCCTGCTCACCGAACACGACCCGGCCGACGGCCGCGAATTGCGCTCGCTCCGGCTCGAATCCACCGGCGACGGCAAGAGCGTGCTGCTGATCGAGATCGACGAACGCAAGCCCGGCATCCACCGCGAGATCCGCTACGAGATCACGCCGGCCGAACTCATCGCGGCGATCCGTTCGCACGGCGCCGAGCTGCCCGGCGAAAACCACGGCGCCGCATCGCTGGCCCGCACCACCTCCTGAATTCAAACGGTGAGCCGTGCGCAGCGCGCCGGCTCACCGACATCTCCCTGCCGCCGCCAGGCGCTTTGCGTCATTCCCGCCGCTGTCTTGAAAATGGCCGATAATCGGCCCATCTGCGTTTCCTGCCCACGCACTCCCTTTTCGGCCAGCCGTCATGCTCCGTGACCTCGTCGCCCAGTACGGGCCGCTTCTCGTCTTCGCCAACGTGCTCGCGGCGGCCATCGGCCTGCCGGTGCCCGCGATGCCGACGCTCGTGCTGTTCGGCGCGATGGCCGGGATGCACCCGGAAATGATCGGCTCGCAGCTCTTGACGGTGGTGGCGCTGTCGGTGTTCGGCGCACTGATCGGCGACACCGTCTGGTACGTCGCCGGACGGCGTTACGGCGGTGCGACGCTGAAGACGATCTGCCGGCTGTCGCTGTCGCGCGATACCTGCGTGAGAAAGACCGAACGCTTCTTCGGCCGCTACGGCGTGCGGGTGCTCGCGGTCGCCCGTTTCATTCCCGGGCTGTCGCTCGTATCGGTGCCGATGGCCGGCGCGCTCGGCACGCGCTATCGCACGTTCGCCGGTTACGACGCGCTCGGCGCCGCGCTGTGGACGATCGTCGGGCTGGTGGCCGGAATCGTGTTCTACCGGCAGATCGACTGGCTGTTCGCCGGCGCGAGCCGCCTCGGCCGCGCGGTGCTGGTGGTGATCGTCGCGCTGCTGGCCGTGTATGCGGCGATCCGCTGGATGCGCCGCCGCGCGCTGATCCGCCAGCTCGCCCACGCGCGGATCGGCGTCGACGAACTCGACGATCTGCTGCGCGACGCCGCCGCGCCGGTGGTGCTCGACGTGCGCTCGCCCGAGCACCGCAAGCTCGACCCGTTCACGATTCCCGGTGCGCAGTTCGCGGACGAGCGGCAGATCGCCGACATCGTCGCGCGCTATCCGTTCTCGCAGAAGTTCGTCGTGTACTGCTCATGCCCGAACGAAGTGACGGCCGCGCTGATGGCGAAACGCCTGCTCGACGCAGGCTTCACCGATGCGCTCGCGCTGCGCGGCGGCCTCGATGCCTGGCGCGATACGGGCCGCCAGCTGACGTCGCTCGTGGAAGAGATGCCCGCCGCGAACGATCCGGTCGCGGGGTTGCACCGACCGGCCTGATCGCACCGATTACAGGCCGGCCGCGCAATGCGGGGGACGATGCGTCCCCCTTCGATCAGAACGCGTGCAGCGGCAGGTTCACGACCAGACGGTACTCGCGGTTCGTCGCGTCGGAGTAGTGCGCCGAACCGTTGTGCCACATCGCGATGAACGTGACCTTCGTGTCCTTCAGCTTGCCGCTCTGGAACGTGTACGACGGGATGAAGCCGAACTCGTGGTGACGGCCCTGCACCGGCGCGCCGTTGCTCCAGTAGATGCTCGACTTGGTCGGGTCGTTCGCCGCGCCCGCGCTGCCGTCCGCACCCCAGCCCGTCACGCCCCAGACCATCGCCTTGAAGCCCGGCAGGCCCGCTTCCTTGCCGTAGAACGTGTAACGCAGCTGCAGCGACTTTTCGTGCGGCGCGTTGTAGTCGACGTCCATCGAGTTGGTCAGGAAGATCCCGTTCGTTTCGTTCAGGTAGTCGAAGAACTGGTCGCCGAGCACCTGCTGGAAGCCGAGCAGCAGCTCGTGCGGGCCGTGCTGCGCGGCCACCGACAGGCTGTATGCGTTGTTGTCGATCTTGCCCTGCAGCGCATCGCCCGTGTCGTGCGTCGAGTAGACGTTGCCGAAGCCCGTCCACTTGATCGTCTGCGGGCTGCCGATGCTGTGCTTCACCGACGCGTAGTACTGGTGCCACACGTCGTCGGCCTGGTTCGCGTACAGCGCGACTTCGCCGTTCGGCGAGTAGTCCCACGTGCCGCCGACATACGACAGGCGATTGATGCGCGTGCCGCCGTATTGCGTCGTCAGGTTGGTCAGCGTCGTGTGACCGCGCGCGTTGGTCTTCGTGAAGCTGCCGGCCTCGAGCATCACGTTCTTGAATTCATTGCTGACGATCGTCGTGCCGAGGAACGTCGGCGGCAGCGCACGGTTGTCGTGCTGCTCCATGAACGGGTTGTCGACGGCCTGCAGACCGTACTTGATCACCGTGTTCGAGATGCGCGCCTTGATGTCGTAGATGCCCGGGTAGGCCCACGCGAGCTGGTTGCTGCCGCCGCCGCCCTTGGCGATGTGCACCATGCTGCCGGCGCCCTGGCCGCCGTCGAGCTTCAGCGCTGCATACAGCGATGCGTCGAAACCGATTCCGATCAGGCCCGTCGTATAGCCCGACTCGAAGTTCGCCATCGCGCCCTGCACCCATGCGTGGCGATGCGGGCCGCCCTTGCTGTCGAGCACGTCCGAATAGTTGCGGAACAGGAAGTCGAGATGGCTGTCGGCAATGAAGCCCTTCGACTTCGACTGGGCCGACGGCTCATCGGGCGGCGTGACGGCCTGGGTCGCTTCGGCGTTGACAATGGCGTTCTGCGTCGGTGCGCCCGTGCCGTTGGCCGGTGCGGCCTGCGCGACCTGCAGCGGCGCGGGGGCCGCGTCGTCGGCGTGCGCCACGCCCGTCAGCGAGACACCGGCCAGCGCCGGCAGTCCCCATGCAAGCAGCATCTTCGATGCCGTCCCGATCGTCTTCTGTTTTTTCATCGTATTTCTCGTCTTGTGTTGATATCGTCCACGCCGGTCGCGATCCGCTCCCGGCCCCCCGGCGCGCCCGGTTAAGGACGCGCCTGTACCCGCGGCGCGAAGATCATTCGCGCCGCCCCTGCCCCTGTTGACCAGCCTTGGTTTTGTTTGCCGAGCTACTTCAAATCACGCCGCACCCGCACGAATGCACGCGACACGCGCCGCCGACCCCTGCCGCACTTCCGGCAGCGGCACGTCCTGCGCGCACGCATCGATCGCGACCGGGCAGCGCGTGCGGAACGCGCAGCCGGACGGCGGGTTGAGCGGCGAGGGCATCTCGCCCGCCAGCAGCATCGGACGGCGAGCACGCTCGCGCGCCGGCTCCGGCGTCGGCGCCGCATCGAGCAGCGCCTTCGTGTACGGGTGCTGCGGCACGCCGTACACGTCATGCCGCGTGCCGAACTCCATCACGCGGCCGAGATACATCACGAGCACACGCTGGCTGATCGCCTTCACCACGGCGAGATCGTGTGCAACGAACAGATAGGACAACGACAGTTCGCGTTGAAGATCGCGCAGCAGGTTCACGATCTGCGCCTGGATCGACACGTCGAGCGCCGACACGGGCTCGTCGCAGATCACGAGCTTCGGCTCGCCGATCAGCGCGCGTGCGATGCCGACGCGCTGGCACTGCCCGCCGGAAAATTCGTGCGGGTAGCGCAGCAGGTGATGCGCGTTCAGGCCGACGCGTTCGAGCATCGCGACCACGCGGCGGCGCACTTCGGTGCGGCCGAGGCCGGCCTGGTGCGTGACGAGCGGCTCGGCGACGACCTGCTCGATCGTCATGCGCGGATCGAGCGACGCAAGCGGATCCTGGAAGATCATCTGCACTTCGCGCCGCATCGCGTTGCCGCGCAGGTGATCGGGCGTGACGGCTTCGCCACGCCATTTCACGGTGCCGGCCGTCATCGGCACGAGGCCGATCAGCGCGCGCGCGAGCGTCGACTTCCCGCAGCCCGATTCGCCGACGAGCCCGACCGTTTCGCCGCGCTTCACGTCGAACGACACACCGTCGACCGCGCGCAACGTGCCCTTCGGCGACCACGGATAACCGCCGAGCGGCACGCGGAAATGCACCTTCAGATCCTCGACGGACAGCAGCGTGTCGTCCGTCGCGCCGGCATTGCGGCGTTCATTGACGCTCATCGCAGACCTCCCGCCAGATCGGCGACGGGGCGGTGGCATGCGCGCACCGCGCCCACGGCGCCATAGGTTTCGAGCGCCGGGCGCGCGGCGCCACAGCGTTCTTCCGCATACGTGCAGCGCTTCGCGAACGCGCAGCCGGCCGGCGCGGTGCCGGGCATCGGCGGGTTGCCGGGAATCGCGACGAGCGGCGCATCGTGCGCGTCGGTCAGGCGCGGCAGCGCGTTGAGCAGGCCGATCGTGTACGGATGCGACGGCGTCGCGAAGATCGATTCGGCCGGCGCGTATTCGACGGTGCGGCCCGCATACATGACCATCACGTCGTCCGCGAGGCCGGCGACCACGCCCATGTCGTGCGTGATCAGCACGATCGCGGTGCCGCGCTCGCGATTCAGCTCGCGCAGCAGGTCGATGATCTGCGCCTGCACGGTCACGTCGAGCGCGGTGGTCGGCTCGTCGGCGATCAGGATTTCCGGTTCGGACAGCAGCGCCATCGCGATCATCACGCGCTGGCGCATGCCGCCGGAAAACTCGTGCGGATACATGCGGATGCGCCGCGCCGCGTCGGGAATGCGCACCGATTCGAGCGCCTCGATTGCACGCTTGATCGCTTCCTTGCGCGACAGCTTGCGATGCAGCTGCAGCGTCTCGGTCATCTGCCGCTCGATCGTCAGGAACGGATTGAGCGACGTCATCGGATCCTGGAAGATCATCGCGATGCGGTCGCCGCGCACCCGGTTCAGCGCGCGCGTATCCATCTCGAGCAGGTTGTCGCCGCGGTAGTGTGCGGTGCCGGTCGTCGTGCCGTTGCCGGCCAGCAGGCCGAGCAGCGCCATCACGGTCTGGCTCTTGCCGGAGCCCGATTCGCCGACGATGCCGAGCGTCTTGCCGGCTTCGAGCGAGAACGACACGCCGCTCACGGCGTCGATCGGCGGCGCGTCCTTGCGCGTGAAGCGCACGCCGAGGTTGTCGACTTCTAGTAGTGCACCCATCTCAGCGATCCTTCGGGTCGAGCGCGTCACGCAGGCCGTCGCCAACGAAGTTCACGCAGTAGAGCGTCACGCACAGCATGACGGCCGGGGCCAGCAGCAGCCACGGCATCGATTCCAGTTTCTGCGCGCCGTCCTGGATCAGCACGCCCCAGCTCGTCATCGGCTCCTGCACGCCGAGGCCGAGGAACGACAGCACCGATTCGGTCAGCACGATGCCCGGCACCGAGACCGTCGCGTACACGACGACCACGCCGAGCAGGTTCGGCACGATGTGGCGCAGCACGATCGACGTGGGCGTCACGCCGATCGCGCGCGCCGCATCGACGAATTCGCGGCTGCGCAGCGACAGCGTCTGGCCGCGCACGACGCGCGCCATGTCGATCCACGAGAACGCGCTGATGGTCAGCACGACCAGCATGAACGAGCGGCCGAACAGGGTCATCATCAGGATCGCGATCAGCAGGTACGGGATCGCGTACATCATGTCGACGACGCGCATCATCACGGAGTCGACGCGGCCGCCCGCGAAGCCCGCGGTCGCGCCCCACGCGACGCCGAACAGGCCCGACACGAGCGTGCCGAGCAGGCCGACCTCGATCGATACGCGGCCGCCGATCAGCGTGCGCACCAGCAGGTCGCGGCCGAGCTCGTCGGTGCCGAACCAGTGCTGGTTCGCCCAGGTCGGCGGCAGGCTGATCGAACCCCAGTCGCTCGCGGCGGGATCGGCCGCGAGCAGCCACGGGCCGACGAAGCACGCGAGCGTGATCAGCGCGAGCAGCACGAGGCTGAACACGGCCGCGCGGTTGTGAAGGAAGCGCGCCATCGCAAGCGCGAGCGGCGAGCGCGAACGCGGCGGCGAGTCGGTCTGCACGGGCAGGCCGACGACGGGAGTAGTCGGGGTCATCGCGGTGCCTCGCTCAATAACGGATGCGCGGATCGAGCCACGCGTACGCGAGGTCGACCAGCAGGTTGAACAGCACGGCGCAGACGGTGGTCAGCACGACGAGGCCGAGCACGAGCGTGTAGTCGCGGTTGATCGCGCCGTTCACGACGAGCTGCCCGAGGCCCGGCAGCGCAAACACCGATTCGGTGACGACGGCCGCCGTGATCGACGAGATGCAGACCGTGCCGAACAGCGACACGACCGGCATCAGCGCGGGCTTCAGCGCGTGGCGCAGCACGATCGTCGAGCCCGGCAGGCCCTTCGCGCGCGCGGTGCGGATGTAGTTGCTCGACAGCGTCTCGATCATCGAGCCGCGCATCACGCGCGCGAGCAGCGACATGTTGATGAAGGTCAGCAGCACGATCGGCAGCAGCCGGTACTGCCAGCCGCCGTCGCCCCAGCCGCCTGCCGGCAGCCAGCCGTTGCCGGCCGAGGTCTTCAGCAGGATCGCGAAGATCCACACCAGCACCGGGCCGAGCACGAACGGCGGCACGACGTTGCCGATGTTGCCGATCAGCATCACGATGCGGTCGATGAAGCTGTCGCGGCGGACCGCCGCGACCGTGCCGAGCAGCACGCCGAGCCCGATCGAGATCGGGATCGACACGCCGCCTACGCCGAGACTCACCGGCAACGCCTTGCGCACGAGATCGTTCACGGACCAGTCGACGTAGCGAAACGACGGACCGAGGTCGCCGTGCAGCAGCGCGTCGAGATACATCAGGTACTGCTTCCACAGCGGCTGGTCGAGGTGGTACTTCGCGTTCAGGTTCGCGAGCGTCGCCGCGGAAAGCTGCTTCTCCGTATCGAACGGACCGCCGGGTGTGAAGTGCAGCAGCAGGTAGCAGACGGTGACGACCGCGAGGATCGTCGGCACCGCCCACAACGTGCGCCTCAGTGCGTAGGCCAGCATGATCGCTCCGCTCAGTGCTTGATCAGGTACATGTCCTGCGAAGCACGCATGTCGATCACGTTCTTCAGCGAGTAGCCGCCCACATAGGGCTTCACGAGACGGTCGGCCGAGTACTGGAACAGCGGCACCATCGGCGTGTCGTTCAGTGCGAGGTCGTGCGCCTGCGTGAGCAGCGTGGCACGCGCCTTGTCGTCGAGCTTCTGGTTGCCTTCGTCGACGAGCGCGTCGGCCTGCTTGTTGCAGTAGCCGACGGTGTTCTGCGCGCTGCCGCAACGGAGCAGGTCGAAGAACGTCATCGCGTCGTTGTAGTCGGCGAACCAGCCGTCGCGCGCGATCTGCACCTTGCCGTCATGCCGCTCCTTCATCAGCACCTTGAACTCGACGTTCTCGAGCTTGGTGTTGACGCCGAGCTTCGTGCGCCATTCCGACGCGGCGAACAGCGCGACCTTCTTGTGCAGGTCGTTGGTGTTGTAGGTCAGCGTGAACGCCAGCGGCTTCGCATCCGAATAGCCGGCCTGCTTCAGCAGGTCCTTCGCGGCCGAGACGCGCTTGGCCATCGGCCACGACGCCCAGTCCGGCGTGAACGGCTGCACGCCCTTCGTGCCGTTCGGCATCAGGCCGTACATCGGCTTCTCGCCGGCCTGCGTGAGCTTTTGCGTCAGCACGTCGCGATCGAGCACCATCGACAGCGCCTGGCGCACGCGCTTGTCCTTCAGCGCCGGATCGCTGTTGTTCAGGTAGTAGTAGTACGTCGCGAGCTGCAGGCCCTGGCGCAGTTCGCCGCCGAACTGCTTGCTGACCTGCTGGAAGATGCCCGACGGGATCGAGTAGCTGTAGTCGATCTGGCCGGCCTGGTACATGCGCATCGCGGTCTCGTCGCTCTCGATCGGCAGATACGTGACCTTGTTGATCACGACCTTCGGCGCGTTCCAGTACTTCGCGTCCTTGGTGATCACGATGCGGTTGTTCGGCTGCCAGTCGGCCAGCTGGAACGGGCCGTTGCTGACGATATTGCCCGGGCGCGTCCACGCGTCGCCGAGCTTCGTCACCGTGTCCTTGTTCACCGGCGCGAGCGGCACCATCGCGGTCAGTTCCGGGAAGAACGCGACCGGCACGTCGGTCGTCACCTCGAGCGTGTACGGATCGACGGCGCGCACGCCGAGCGTCGACGGCGCGGCCTTGCCCGCGATGATGTCCTTCGAGTTCTTCACGAACTCGACGAGGATCGTGTACTTCGAGCCCGTCTTCGGATCGACGAGGCGCTGCCATGCATAGACGAAATCGGCGGCCGTCACCGGCTGGCCGTTGCTCCACTTCGCGTCGTGGCGAAGCTTGAAGATCCACGTCTGCGGCGTCTTGCGTTCCCACGACAGCGCGACGCCCGGCACGACCTGGCCGGCCGCATCGATGCGGGCGAGCCCTTCGAACAGGTCGAGGCCGATCGTGTTGCCGGTCCACGATTCGATGTGCGCCGGGTCGAGCGACTCGACTTCGGCGGGCACCTGTCGCGTCAGGTCCTGTTGCGCGGCGAGCGCGACGTTCGACGGAACGGTAACGGCGTGGGCGGCGGGCGTCGTCAGGGCGAGCGCGGCCAGCACGGCCGACATGGCATGCAAGGATTTCATCGTGGCAGTCTTGAGAAGGTTTGTTCGGTGAGCGTCGCGCGGCGAATGCCGCGGCTTACGCGTGAGACGCTGACGGGGGCAGCGATTGAGGAGGCCCGTGATTCTCGTATAGCATTTTAGTATTCCTTACGTTTCTTTCGACAGGCATCCCGTCTTGGAAACGAAGGAATACCCGTGCGTTAGAACAGCCGCGGTGTACCGACCCAGACCACCACCGACTCGACCTTCGCGGTGTTGGCCCAGCTGTGCGGGACCGTCGACTGATAGTGCGAACTGTCGCCGGCCTGCAGGACGAACGTCTTGCCTTCCAGCGTCAGCGACACTTCCCCTTCAATCACATACAGGAACTCCTCTCCTGCATGGGTCGTCACCTCCGACCGTTTCTGCCCCGGCGGCAACCTCACGAGGATCGCCTCGAGCTGTCGCCCTTCGGATACGTTCGTCAGCCGCGCGAACAGGTTCGCCGAATCGGCAAACCCGAAGAAGCGCAGTTGCTCGCCTCGGCAGACCGAGCGTTCCTCGCTCGGCGTATCCACGAAGTACTGCACCGTCACACCGAGCGCGTGCGCGATACCGGCCAGCGACGTCAATGACGGCGACGCGAGCCCGCGCTCGACTTGAGACAGAAACGGCTTCGAAATCCCCGCGGCGGTAGCGGTGTCGTCGAGCGTGCGCTTGAGTCGTTGGCGCAACGCGCGAATCTTGCTGCCCAGTGCGGCGGCAGCGTCTGCGGACCGCGAGTTTTCAGTGGGGGGAACCATAGCAGGCCGAAAAGTGATCGTCAAAAAATGTTTGATGGAAAATAACTAAGTTAGATCGATATAGCTTAGTCTTCGGGTTCGCGCACGCCTTCGGAGTTGAGCCCGGTGCACTAAACGGGGCGCGAAGCGAGAGAAACGACGCGCTATCTTGCCAGACTCGCCGGCTTCACAGGCAAGCTGCAAGCGGCTCTCCGGGAATCTTCGGAGGGCCGGCACGAAAGCTTACAAATAGATGATGAGACGAATGTTCCTGAAAGCTGCTGCCACATCGGGAGTTTCCCTGAGTGGCGCATACCTGACGCACCGGACCGGCGAACGTTACCATTCGCGCGCCGGTCGGGGCCACTCGCCGCCCTACCATGCGGCGTCAGACCCCGGCCCGGGCTAGGGCCCGTTCCTGCTAATAACGGGCTTGCGCTGGTCACCAGAAGGGCCGAGCGCAAGGAATGCGACGAAGCGAATACTCGACGTATTCGTGAGGAGCATGACGCGGCGATCGGCCCTTCTGGTGACCAGCCCGTGGGATGATTTTATTTTTAAGTTTGGGGAACGCTCCTTTCCGGCCGCATTGCGGCGTCGGACGTCGCTTGTTTGGCATGGCCAAACGGCGCTCCGCCCTCCTTGCACTGCAGCCGGAAAGGAGCGTTCGCAAGCCCGTTATTAGCAGGAACGGGCCCTGAGCCCGACTGTTCCATCGCCAGCGCATGACCTACCCGGCACATTGCGCACCGGCGCCAGTTCGACCCCAAGACGACGCGTGATCCGTGCCGTCCGTTTCAAACGAGATTGATGATGCATTCACCTGTTTCACAAACCCGATCGTTCACGACGGTCTTCCTCATCGAAATGTGGGAGCGTTTCGGCTACTACGGTATGGCCGCGCTTCTGGTCCTCTTCATGGTCGACCGGCTCGGTTTCACCGACAGCCATGCGAACCTGACCTGGGGTGCGTTCACCGCACTCGTCTATGCGGCGCCGTCGATCGGCGGCTGGATCGGCGACAAGGTGCTCGGCGCCCGCCGCACGATGATCATCGGCGCGTCCGTGCTGTCCGCCGGCTACCTGATGCTCGCGGTACCGAACGAACACCTGACCTACATGTACGCGTCGCTCGGCGTGATCGTCGTCGGCAACGGCCTGTTCAAGGCCAACGCGGCGAACCTCGTGCGCCGCATCTATGAAGGCGACGACGCGCGCATCGACAGCGCGTTCACGATCTACTACATGGCGGTCAACATCGGCTCGACCGTGTCGATGCTCGCGACGCCGTGGATCAAGGATCACTGGGGCTGGCACGCCGCGTTCGCGGTCTGCTGCGGCGGCATGCTGCTCGCGATCCTCAACTTCATGCTGATGCACCGCACGCTCGCGCACGTCGGCTCGGTGCCGGACGACCAGCCGATCCGCTGGAAGCGCCTCGGCGCGGTCGCGCTGGGCGGCGTCGCGCTCGCGCTGATCACGCTGTACGTGCTGCAGCACAAGCAGCTCGCGGTGGCCAGCGTGTGGACGGCAGCGTTCGCGATCCTCGCGATCTTCGCGTACATGATCGCGAAGTCGGAGCGCTCGGAACGTGCAGGCCTGATCGCGGCGCTCGTGCTGATCGGCCAGGTCATCCTGTTCTTCATCTTCTACGTGCAGATGTCGACGTCGCTGACGCTGTTCGCGCTGCGCAACGTCGATCCGCGCTTCATCCTGTTCGGCACGACGCTGTTCACGTGGAGTGCCGCGCAGTTCCAGGCGCTGAACCCGATCTGGATCATGCTGCTGAGCCCGGTGCTCGTGTGGGTCTACAACGCAGTCGCGAAGGGTGGGCGTGACCTGCCGGTCGCCGCGAAGTATGCGCTCGGCTTCGGCGCGGTCGCCGCGGGCTACCTGGTGTTCACGATCAGCGGCCGCTACGCGGTCGACGGCCGTGTGTCGTCGTGGTTCATGGTGTGGGGCTACGGCCTCTACTCGCTCGGCGAACTGCTGGTGAGCGGCCTCGGCCTCGCGATGATCGCCCGCTACGTGCCGGCGCGCATGAGCGGCTTCATGATGGGTGCGTATTTCGTCGCGACGGGTGTGTCGCAGTATCTCGGCAGCGTCGTCGCGAACTTCGCGCAGATGCCGTCGCACGAACTGCCGGCCACCGAATCGCTGCCGCTCTACCTGTCGCTGTTCGAGAAGCTCGGCTGGCTCGCCGCGATCGGCATGCTGCTCGCGCTGCTGCTGCTGCCGCTGATGAACCGCCTGTCGCGCCAGCACCAACGTTGTGCGGAAGAGCGCCGCGAGGAAGCACTGCAAGCGCAGGCCATCGCGTCAGCCCAGTAAGTACTATCCCTCGGCGTGCGGCATGCACGCCACATTCTCCCGCCGGGCACGCGAACGCGTCCTACACTGGTGGAAACGCATCCGCTCCGTCGCGATGCGCACTGGCGGGAGAAGATCATGAAAAGCAAGACCACGAGGATCCTGAGGATACTGTCGGACATCCGGCACGCGCAGCGCTGCACCGCGCTGCGCGCCGCCCGGGCCGCAGCCGAGGCCGACGCGGTACTCGCGGAACGCGACGATCCGGCTCAGGACGAACGCGACGACACCGAATCCGACGACGCCACCTCCACGCCCCGCTCCCGTATCGGCTCACCTCACTGACGCCGCGCGACACGTTCCGTGCCGCACGCGCCGTCTCCCGCGCCGCTCACGCGGCCGCGCCGCGCCACCGCGCGATCCACGTTCCCGAACCGGCCACGGCCATCATCAGCCCGAGCGCGCACGCGTCGGCCACCAGGCCCACGCCGACATGCCGCAGATCGGCACCGTGCGCGACCGGATGCAGCAGCGAATCGATGACGAGCGAGATCGCCGCGCCCGCGACGAAGCAGATCAGCCCGCGCTGGCCGACGGCGACGACGGGGCGCACGGCCTGCGCGATCCGCGCGATCCAGCCGAAGCGCACGCAATCGGCCATCAGCCATGCGATGCCCGCGAAGCTCACGACGCGCGGCAGCGCGAGATCGCGCTTGAAGATGCCTTCGGGCAGCGGCAGCCCCGAGAACAGCTTGTAGCTCGCGCAACCGAGCACGACCGCGCACGCGACGCCGGTCGCCTCGGCGCCCCACCGCCCGAGCGCGATGCGCCGGTAGAACGGCTGGCAGCGCGCGAGCACGCCGGCCACGAACATCAGTTGCCAGGCGAACGGGTTGAAACTCCAGCGGAATCCGTCGGTGTCCAGCAGCTCGGGGCCGAGCCAGCCCGCCGTCATCCACGACGCGGCGCTGAGCGCGACGAGCAGCCACGGATGACGGCGCGCGAACGGCACGAGCACCGGCGACGCGAGCGCGAACAGCACGTACATCGGCAGCACCGATGCGAGATACGGCTGGCGCTGGAACGTCAGCAGCTCGGCGAGGCCCGTGAGCGGCGACGCGAGCATCACGCTGACGTCGTCGAGCGCGAGGTTCGGCGAATCGATCCCGTAGTGGTCGAGCACCGCCGACACGACGAGCATCAGCGTCGACGTCGCGAGAAACGCGCGGTAGATCTGCATCGCGCGGCGCACGAACCGGCGCTGCGCGGCACGCGCGCCGTGCCGTTCGGCGATCGCGCCGTACGCGCTCGCGGTCGCGAAGCCGCCGAGAAACACGAACACCTCGGCCGCGTCGCACAGCGCGAACGCGTGCAGCGTCACGCGCGACAGCACGCTCGCGCCGATGTGATCGACGACGATCATCAGCAGCACGAGCCCGCGGAAGAAATCGACTTCGATCAGGCGGCCGCCGCGCGATGGCGGAAGCGTGGCGGAAGACGGCAGGCTCAACGACATGAGCGCACCTGCGCAACGATGGTGCAACAGGCACCGGGGAAGGGATCGGGAAGAAGCAGGCGAGCGCGGTCAGCGGCGATACGCGTATGCTCGCATCGCGCCGACCCGGCCAGCCAGGCACGGGGATGACCGTTCATCGGAAAGCTGCATACGAAGGGAAGTCGGTCAGGTCAGTCTAATGGCCGATCCGGAGAGACCCTAAGTAACAAAGTGCAACCGAATCTTCTGTTCGATTACAACGGAGGGGAGCGGGCAGCGCCGCCAGTTCGACGTCAGCGCGACGCCAGTTTGCGGTCAGCATCGATGCGTTCGACTGCTGTTCGGTCGTTGCTCGACGGCTGCTCGACCGTCGAGCGAGACGCGATGCGCGGCACGCTCCGTGCGGCCGCGGCATCGCGATCGGCGCTTATCCGCGCGTGGGCAGACGCCGCATCAGCATCGCGCTGTGCCACGCGGTCAGCGCGACGGCGACCCAGATCGGCCCGTACGTCGCGAGCTTCGCGACGCTCAGCGTCTCGCCGAGCAGCAGCAGCGACACCGCGACGAGCAGCACGGGCTCGACGTAGCCGAGAATCCCGAACAGCGCCATCGGCAGCATCCGGCTCGCCTTCAGGTAGCTCGCGAGCGCGAGCGTACTGAGTACGCCGAGCCCCGGCAGCAGCACGCCCCACAGCAGCGGATGGCTGGCGACGCGCGTCGTGCTCGTCGTGACCATCGCGAATGCGATCGGACACAGCAGCGCGATCTCGACCGCGAACGCGGCGAGCGAATCGGCGTTGATCCGCCGGCGCAGCACGAAGTACGGCGGATAACCGAGCGCGACGACGAGCGTCGGCCATGCGAACGCGCGCGTCGCCCACACTTCGTGCGCGACGCCGAGCGCGGCGAACGCGACCGCCGCCCATTGCAGCGGATCGAGCCGCTCGTGATAGTAGAAGCGGCCGACGAGCACCATCGTCAGCGGCAGCAGGAAATAGCCGAGCGACACTTCGAGCATGCGCCCGTGCAGCGGCGCCCACAGGAACAGCCACAGCTGCACGCCGAGCAGCGCCGCGCTCACGGGCAGCGCGATCAGCAAGCGCCAGTCGCGCACGCTGCGCCGGACGAGTTCGACGAGCGCCGGCCAGCGGCCGCGCAGCGCGATCAGCGCGAGCGCGCCCGGCGCGGTCCACAATACGCGCCACGCGAAGATGTCGAGCCCCGTGAGCGGCGCGAGCAGTTTCGCGTAAGCCGACATCAGCGCGAACAACGTCGATGCCATCACCGACAGCATGAGGCCGCGCCCGGCTTCCGGATACCCCGTCATATCGTTCGGACCGCCTTACTGCTGCTGGAAGCGCTCGAAGCGCCGTTCGGTGCGGCGTTCCTCGAACGTCACCTCGGTCACGCGCGCGGCCGGCGGCCCGTGACGCAGCCACGCGAGCATCCGGTCGATCTGCGCGCCGGGCCCCTGGATCATCGCCTCGACGCTGCCGTCCTCGAGATTCGCGACCCAGCCGCGCAGCTTCAGCGCATGCGCTTCGCGCACCGTCGCATGACGGAAGCCGACGCCCTGCACGACGCCGCGCACCCGCACGTAGTAGGTCTCGATCCGTTCGTCCAGTTCATTGCGGCTCATCGCGTCGCCCTCCCGTTGCATTCAAGCCCGGCATTGTAGTCGCGTCGGCCGCTTCATACACGCGCCGGCCGGTTCACGCCGATAACGGGCTTGCGCCGGCCCTGGCCTTGCGTCGCCGCGCGCGCCGACCACGTACAATCTCGCCGACGCTCAACCGCCGCGCCGCTCGCGCGCGGCCCTGAAGGAAACGCATGACTGATACCTCCCGCGATCTCGTTCTCGTCACCGGCGCGTCCGGTTTCGTCGGCTCGGCCGTCGCACGCATTGCGCAGCAGAAAGGCTATGCGGTGCGCGTCCTCGTGCGTCCGACCAGCCCGCGCACGAACGTCGCGGATCTCGACGCGGAGATCGTCACCGGCGACATGCGCGACGAGGCATCGATGCGCGCCGCGCTGCGCGGCGTGCGCTACCTGCTGCACGTGGCGGCCGACTATCGGCTGTGGGCGCCCGATCCCGACGAGATCGAGCGCGCGAACCTCGAGGGTGCGGTCGCGACGATGCGCGCGGCACGCGCGGAAGGCGTCGAGCGGATCGTCTACACGAGCAGCGTCGCGACGCTGAAGGTGACGAGCGCCGGCGATCCGTCCGACGAGAACCGGCCGCTCACGCCCGAGCAGGCGATCGGCGTCTACAAGCGCAGCAAGGTGCTCGCGGAACGCGCGGTCGAGCGGATGATCGCCGACGAAGGGCTGCCGGCCGTGATCGTCAATCCGTCGACGCCGATCGGTCCGCGCGACGTGAAGCCGACGCCGACCGGCCGCATCATCGTCGAAGCCGCGCTCGGCAAGATTCCCGCATTCGTCGACACGGGGCTGAACCTCGTGCACGTCGACGACGTCGCGCACGGCCACTTCCTCGCGCTCGAGCGCGGCCGGATCGGCGAGCGCTACATCCTCGGCGGCGAAAACCTGCCGCTGCAGCAGATGCTCGCCGACATCGCGCAGATGACGGGCCGCAAGGCACCGACGATCGCGCTGCCGCGCTGGCCGCTCTACCCGCTCGCGGTCGGCGCCGAAGCGGTCGCGAAGTTCACGAAGAAGGAACCGTTTGTCACCGTGGACGGACTGCGGATGTCGAAGAACAAGATGTATTTCACGTCCGCGAAAGCCGAGCGCGAGCTCGGCTACCGTGCGCGTCCGTACCGCGAAGGACTGCGCGATGCACTCGACTGGTTCGGCTCGGCGGGCTACCTGAAGTAACACAAAGCGGCGCGCTTCGCGCCGCATTGCGCACTTTGTTACACGTCGCGCACGGCCCCGCACCGGCGCAGCGGGTAAAATCGCGGGTCTTACGCAGAGAAGACACGCATGAACCTGAACGATCAGATCGATTCGCTCAACACGGGCGTCGATCAGCTGCTCCACGATCACCACGCCGCGCAGCAGGCGGCACGCAGCGCGGAAGCCTTCGCGCGCGCCGCGGCGACGGAAGCCCGGGCCGCCGCAGAACGTCACGCCGCCGCGGAAGCCGAAGCGCAGGCCGCCGCGCAGCGCCACACGGCCGCAGCGGCCGACGCCGAAGCCGCGCAGCAGCGCCACGCCGACGCGACCGCCGCCGCCGAAGCCGCCGCCCACCGTCATACGGACGCCACCGCGCAAGCCGAAGCCGCCGTGCAGCGCCATGCGGAAGCCACCGCACTGACCGAAGCGCTCGCGCAACGTCACGCGGATGCGGAAGCCGCGTCGCAACGTCACGCGGCCGCGATCGCCGAAGCGGAGGCCGCCGCGCAGCGTCATCACGCCGCCGCGACCGAAGCCGATGCGGCCGCGCAGCGCCATGCGGTAGCAAGCGCCGAGGCCGAGGCCGCCGCGAAGCGTCACGCTTCCGCGATCGCGGAAGCCGAAGCGCTCGCGCAGCAACACACGCAGGCGATCGCCGAAACGCTGGCCGCCGCGCAGCGTCACGCCGACGCGACCGCCGAGGCCGAAGCCGTCACGCGGCGCCACGCCGAAGCGATCGCGCAGGCCGAAGCTGCCGCGCAACGCCACGCCGACGCCACCGCGCAGGCCGAGGCCGTCACGCAACGCCATACCGAAGCGATCGCGCAAGCCGAAGCCGCCGCGCAGCACCACGCGAAGGCCATCGCCGACGCCGAGGCGCTGGTCGAGGCCGTCGTCAAGGAAGCCGCGACGAACGCGGCTGCCGCAACGGCCGTTGCGGCCGACAGCGTCGAACCGGCGGACACGCCGGCGGCAGAGCCGGCCGTGAACGCGTCCGCGCCGGCTGCGGTGGAAGCGGCCGCCGATGCGGAAACCGCGATCGTCGCGACGGCACAAGCCGACACCGTGGTTGAAACCGACGCCGCCCCGGCGGACAAGTCGACGCTGCACGTGTCGCGCCCGACGCAGAACGAACTGACGCTGACCATCAACGGCGCATCGATCACGCTGCATCCGGAGCAACTGGGCCAGTTGATCGAGGAACTTGCGCATGCGCGCGCGTCGATGCAGCCGGAACCGCCGCCCGGCATCCCGGCCGGCTGGCGCTTCGTGACGACGAAGAACCCGATGATGGCCGTGCAGAAGCAGTCGAACGGCGATCGCCTGCTGGTTGCCCGTCACACGGGCTACGGCTGGGTGCCGTTCACGTTCTCGCCGGACGTCGTGGTGCAGATGTACATGATGCTGACCCAGCGGTAAGCGCCGACCGGCGAGTCAGCAGCGGCGCCGAAAACGAAACAGCCCGACCGGTTTCCACCGATCGGGCTGTTTGCTTTCCGGCTGCCGGAACGCGCGCCGGCGGCGCGCGAAACGCTCAGCGATCCACCGGCGCCTGCACGCGCGCCTTCCACTGGCCGCCCTTGCCGCGCCAGTAGCGCCACGCGGACGCGAACGTCGCGCCGACGTAGAACAGCGCGACGAGCGGCAGCGCGGGCGCCCACAGCGGCGAGCGCCGGTAGTAGCGCAGCATCGGCGCATACGCGGCGCACATCGACGCCCACGCGAGCCACGCCGGCCACGCGCGCGCGCCGTACGCGAGCGCCGCGACGGGCGGCACGAGATAGATGATCGTCATCCCGAGCAGCGTGCCGGCCAGCAGCAGCGGCGAATAATGCAGCTGCGTGAACGCGGTGCGCGCGATCATGT
Organism: Burkholderia sp. YIM B11467; assembly: GCF_052952715.1. Taxonomy (NCBI): domain Bacteria; kingdom Pseudomonadati; phylum Pseudomonadota; class Betaproteobacteria; order Burkholderiales; family Burkholderiaceae; genus Burkholderia; species Burkholderia sp. YIM B11467. The sequence goes on along the minus strand of NZ_JBQVSQ010000001.1, from coordinate 1,317,968 downwards.
TCCAGATGTCGCGCCAGCTGTCGTACGGGCGCAGCGACACGCTGCGGTCGGCCAGGTCGAGCCGGATCGGATGGCGGCCGTCGCCGCGATGCTTGATCTGCGCGGCGAGGCTGCAGTCGTCGATCAGCGCGCCGCGGATCGACTCGATGCCGCCCGCTTCCTCGAGCGCCGTGCGCTTCACGAGCATGCAGCCGCCGGCCGCGCCGGCCGTCCGGTTGCGCGGGTTGTTGATCCACGAGAACGGGTACAGCTTCGCGAAGAAGAACACGAACGCCGGGATCAGCGCCTTTTCCCAGAACGAATCGCAGCGCAGCCGCACCATCAGCGACACGAGATCGCGGTTCTCGGCCTGTGCGCGCGTGACGAGCTGCGCGACGGCGTCGGGCGGATGGCCGATGTCGGCATCCGTCAGCAGCAGGTAGTCGGCCGGCAGGCCGAGCGTCTGCACCGCGGCGATCCCCTGCGACTGCGCCCACACCTTGCCCGACCAGCCGGCCGGCAGCGGCTTCGCGGCCAGCACCGTCAGCCGGTCGGCGCGGTTGATCGCGAGCGCGGCCGCGCGGGCCGCATCGGCGGTGCCGTCGTCGCTGTGGTCGTCGACAATGATCAGATGAAAATTGCCGGAATAATCCTGCTCGAGCAGCGAAGTCGCCGCGCGGGCGATCACGTCGGCCTCGTTGCGCGCCGGCACGACCGCGACGACGGCCGGCCAGCCGGCCTCGGCCGCGGCGCCGCGCGCGTCGGGCGGCAGCGGCCGCGCGGGTACCGCGCGCCAGAAGCCGCCGCGCGCGACGAGCAACACGATCCAGATCATCAGCGACAGGCCGGACACCAGGAATGCGAGCACCAGCATCATCGGTATGCCTCCGGCCGGACGTCGGCAGGTTTAATAGGGGTCAGGAACAAAGCGCCTGCAGCCGCACGGGCGGCCGGGCAATACGCGTAAGAATCGACGGTCATCGAATGGCCTTGAAATGAGCGCGACGCCGGGCAGCCGGAGCGGCAGCCCGCGAAACCGCGTAGTTTACTGGGTTCCGCGCGCGCCAGCGCCGACGCGGCTATCCCGCAATTGCAACACGGCCGACACGGCACCAGAGCAAGGACTTCCCGATAGGGTTAAAATGCGCGATTAATTCGGGGTTCCGGGGCCTGGCGTAGCCGGTTCGTTCCTGCCTTCATAACTTCAAGCCGGGGCGATCGAGCTGTGCCAGCTCCTCGAACCCCGGCGTCTGTCGTCGGAGTTCGCTCACCTATGCGAGTCATCCTTGCCCAGCCCCGCGGCTTTTGTGCGGGGGTTGTCCGTGCGATCGAGATCGTCGATCGCGCGCTGCAACAGCACGGCGCGCCGGTCTATGTACGTCATGAGATCGTTCATAACCGGCATGTCGTTGAAAATCTGCGAAATAAAGGGGCACGATTCGTTGAGGAACTCGACGAGGTGCCGCACGGCGCTGTCGCGATCTTCAGCGCGCACGGTGTCGCCCAGACGGTCGAGCGCGACGCGGAAACGCGCGGGCTCGACGTGCTCGACGCGACCTGTCCGCTCGTCACGAAGGTGCACGTGCAGGGCCGCCAGTATGTCGCGGCGGGCCGCCGGCTGATCCTGATCGGTCATGCGGGCCACCCGGAAGTCGAGGGTACGATCGGCCAGATTCCGGCCGAGGTGATCCTCGTGCAGAGCGAAGCGGAAGTCGATACGCTGACGCTGCCGGTCGATACGCCGGTCGCGTACATCACGCAGACCACGCTGTCGGTCGACGATACGCGCGGCATCATCGAAGCGCTGCAGCGCCGGTTCACCGACATCGTCGGCCCGGACACGCGTGACATCTGCTACGCAACGCAGAATCGCCAGGCCGCCGTACGCGAGCTGAGCGAACAGGTTGACGTGCTGCTCGTCGTCGGCGCGACGAACAGCTCGAACTCGAACCGCCTGCGCGAGATCGGCACCGAAAGCGGTGTGCCGAGCTATCTCGTCGCCGACGGCTCGGAAGTGAAAGCCGAATGGTTCGCGGGTGTGCAGACGGTCGGCCTGACAGCCGGCGCGTCGGCGCCCGAAGAGATGGTCGAGGATGTAATCGGCGCGCTGCGCGCGCTGGGGCCCGTCGATGTCGCGACGATGGCGGGCCGTGAGGAAAAAGTCGAATTCAAGCTGCCGGCGAAGCTCACGCAAGCTGTCGCCCGCGAAGTTTAAGGAGGACATCCCTTGTCTATTCCGCTGCTCCAGCAAGTCCGTGTCGGCGCATACATCGTGCGCCAGCACCTGTCCGGCAACAAACGCTATCCGCTCGCGCTGATGCTCGAGCCGCTGTTCCGCTGCAACCTCGCGTGCAACGGCTGCGGCAAGATCGATTATCCGGATCCGATCCTGAACCAGCGTCTGTCCATCGAGGAATGCCTGCAGGCCGTCGACGAGTGCGGCGCGCCCGTCGTGTCGATCGCCGGTGGCGAACCGCTGCTCCACAAGGAGATGCCGGAAATCGTCAAGGGCATCATGAAGCGCAAGAAGTTCGTGTACCTGTGCACGAACGCGCTGCTGATGGAAAAGAAGATGGACGACTACGAGCCGAGCCCGTATTTCGTCTGGTCGGTTCACCTCGACGGCGACCAGCAGGCGCACGATCACTCGGTGTCGCAGGAAGGCGTGTACGACAAGGCCGTCGCGGCGATCAAGGAAGCGAAGCGCCGCGGTTTCCGCGTGAACATCAACTGCACGCTGTTCAACGATGCAGTGCCCGAGCGCGTCGCGAAGTTCTTCGACACGCTGGGGCCGATCGGCGTCGACGGCATCACGGTGTCGCCGGGCTACGCATACGAGCGCGCGCCGGATCAGCAGCACTTCCTGAACCGCGACAAGACGAAGAACCTGTTCCGCGAGATCCTGAAGCGCGGCGAAGGCGGCAAGCGCTGGTCGTTCAGCCAGTCGTCGCTGTTCCTCGACTTCCTGGCCGGCAACCAGACGTACAAGTGCACGCCGTGGGGCAACCCGGCGCGTACGGTGTTCGGCTGGCAGAAGCCGTGCTACCTGGTCGGCGAAGGTTACGTGAAGACCTTCAAGGAACTGATGGAAACGACCGAGTGGGACAACTACGGCGTCGGCAACTACGAGAAGTGCGCGGACTGCATGGTCCACTGCGGCTTCGAGGCCACCGCCGTGATGGACACGATCGCGCACCCGCTGAAGGCGCTGAAAGTGAGCCGCAAGGGCATCAGGACCGACGGCGCGTTCGCACCGGACATCTCGATCGCGAAGCAGCGTCCGGCCGAGTACGTGTTCTCGCGCCACGTCGAGATCAAGCTCGAGGAAATCCAGCGCGCCGGCAAGGGCAAGCTGCAGAAGCCGGCGAAGCCGGCAACGGCCGCTTAAGCGCGTTTCGCCACGCGGGGGCCCAGCCTCCGCGCCCGCGAGCATGAATGAAGCGCCACGGAGTTCGCTCCGTGGCGCTTTTGTTTTGGGCCGTGTTTCGCCGTTGCCGTGTTGCCGCGACGGTCGTGCAATCGCCGAAGACGCGCGATTGCTCGGCCGCGCCGGTGCGGCCGGCCCTGTCTCCTCCATCCTCCCTGCGAAACCGGCGCGATGCTACGCGGCCAGCGATTCGGCTGCGTGCGGGCGCATCTTCTCCGCCGCGCCCGCCACGAGCGCCGGTTGGCCGCTCGACGCGAACGTGCAGACGTGACCCCACAGCTCGGCCAGCCGATGCCGCGTGAGCGTCGCGACACAGGTGTCGTTTGCCGCGAGCACGCGTTCGAGCACCGTGCACTCGTCGTCGCGCAGCGCCCATGCGCCGCTTTGCGCCGCGCGTGCCACGCTCGCATCGAGCGCGCGCTCCGCGTCGACGCACAGGTCGATGCTCACCTCCGGGCACACCGCATCGTCGAGCGCCAGGAACACCAGATAGACGCTGGTGCGCAAGCGCATCAGCAGCGCCTCGTTGCCGTGCTCGCCGCGCAGCGCGACGAGCGCCATGTGGCATTTCAGCGAGATGTCGCGTACATGCGCGGGCGGCAACGGCAACAGCCACTCGCGCGTCAGCGGCACGTGGCGACGGTTTTTCCGGGTGGCCTTCATGAGTCGCGCCCGCTTGCGGCGAATCGGATCTGGCAACGCATGCTCGTCTCCTGCATCAGAACGTGTTCTCGCCCTTCAGGTAGTACGCGGTCTTCACGAAGAACGCCTTGACCGGATGGCCGCCCTGCGCGTCGCGCGCGGCGCGCGCTTCCATCGCGGCCCGCTCCTCGCGCGACCGGTCAGGCGCCGGATTCCGGACACGCTCGAGCGCACGCTGCATCGCGAGCGGATAGTCCTGGTTGCCGGCCGTCGTCGCGCGATAGCCGGCACGCGTCATCTGCATCAGTTGCGCGTCGGTTTCGGCGCGCGCCGCCGACCAGCTCAGCCGCGCGGCATTCGGTGCCCAGTCGGCACCGGCCGACTGCGCAAAGCTGACGGCGGGCAGCGCAACGAGTGCGCAGGAAAGAACAGCAACGGGAACGAGGGATCGCATAGTGGCCTCCAGATGGTTGTCCCCGCATCGATCGTGGGCGTCGATGCGTTGAAACCATCGTATGTCGCGGCGCATTCCACTTGAATAGCCGATTCTGCAATTGATATTTTCGGATGTGTCATTCGGTGCGCGAGCCGCGTGATTCGCCAATCCCGCCGAACTGGAATTTCTTTATTTCATTCAACACCCTGATCGCATTTTTTCCGGCGATCCGAAGCGGCGCGCACACCGCTTTTTCAATTTCCGAAATGACGTGTTGCCTGTGCCACGCCGGCCAGTGCACCTGCCGGCGCGGCTTCCGGCGTGATATCGCGCATGCGGATATCACGGGTACGGTTACATCGGATAAATCGTTCTTCTGATACAGGACAAATCATTCGTTTCGGATTGCCGGATTGCGACACGACGCACGCGGCAAGGACGCGCGATAATCACGCATCGGCCGTTTCGCACGGCACCTCATGCATTCCCCTTTTTTATCGAGTCCTTCCATGGCTGCCCTCGACACCACCGCCATCGACAGTTGGCACGCGCACGTTTATTTCGATGCGGCCAGCCGCGACGCGGCCTGGGCGTTTCGCCAGGTCGTCGACGAACGGTTCGGCGCGGTCATCAAGCTCGGCCGCTTTCACGAACGCCCCGTCGGCCCGCATCCGGCATGGTCGTACCAGATCGCGTTCGACGCCGCGCGATTCGACGAGATCGTGCCGTGGCTCGTGCTGAACCACGGCGCGCTCGATATCTTCCTGCATCCGAATACCGGCGACGATCTGGGCGACCATCGCGACTGCGCCGTGTGGATCGGGAAGTCGTATGCGTTGAATCTCGACGCGCTGGCCGGATAAGCGACGGAGAAAACCTGTGTTCAACGACGGCGATGCAACCGCCGCCCGCGATCACTCGATGTCGTTCGCGCGCGCGTTGCCGACCATCCGTTCGAGATTCGCATTCACGCGTCCGAGCAACGCCGCGAGCTGATCGCGCTCCGCGTCGCTCAACCCGGCGAGCGCCTGTTCACTCGCACCTTCCATCACGGCCCGCCCGCTGGCGAGCCCCTTCGACGCCGAATCGGTCAGCGAAATCAGCCGGCTGCGCCGGTCGTCCGGATCGGGCACCCGCAGCACGAGACCATCGCGCTCCATCCGGTTCAGCAGCTGCGCCATGCTCGGCTGCTCGACCTGCGCGCGCCGCGCGAGCTCCGTCTGCGACAGCGCGCCCGCCTTCTTCAACGACACCAGCACCGGCAACTGGCTCACCGCGAAGCCCAGGTCGCGCAGCGGCCGGTCGACCACGCGCGTGAACAGCCGGTAAGTGATGCCGACCAGCGGCAACGGATTCGTCTTCGTGTCAGCGTCGCTCATGTTGACATTCCATAGGAGGCTATGTTTTTATATAGGCACCTATGTTATCAGATCGTGAGCGAACCATGAATACGCGCTTTCGTGTTGCCATCGTCGGGGGCGGGCCTGGCGGCCTGACGCTCGCCCGCCTGCTGACGCTGGGCGGAATCGACGCGATCGTGTACGAACGCGACGCCCACCCGCTCGAGCGCCCTCAGGGCGGCACGCTGGACCTGCACGAGGAGTCGGGCCTGCTGGCGCTCGGTCAGGCCGGCCTGACCGACGCGTTCCTGGCCGTCGCGCGCTACGAGGATCAGGGCTCGCGCCTGCTCGATCGCGCGGGCCGTGTGCTGTTCGACGACGACGGCACCGGCGGCAACCGGCCCGAGGTCGACCGGACCGCGTTGCGCGCGCTGCTGCTCGACGCATTGCCGCCGGGCTGCGTGCACTGGGGCCGCACGGTGCGCGACGTCGGCATGCTGCCCGACGGGCGGGCAATGCTGGCGTTCGAGCACGGGACGGAAGGCCCGTTCGATCTCGTGGTCGGCGCCGACGGCGCGTGGTCGCGCATCCGTCCGCTGCTGTCGCCGTATCAGCCGCAGTACAGCGGCCTCACGTTCATCGAATTCGGCATCGACGACATCGATCGGCAACATCCCGCGCTGTCGCGGCTCGTCGGCCGCGGCAAGATCGGCGTGCACGGCAACGGCAAGGCGATCATCGCGCAACGCAACGGGCACGCGCACGTGCGTGGTTATGCGATCTTTCGCGTGCCGCTCGACTGGGTCGCGCGGCGTTTCGACTTCGCGGCACCCGATGCGATGCGCGCCGCGCTGATCGCCGAATTCGACGGTTTCGCCGACACCATCCACGACCTGTTCCGCGCCAGCGGCGACCGCTTCGCCGAGCGGCCGATCTTCGCGCTGCCGGTCGGTCATTGCTGGGCGCATCGCCGCGGCGTCACGCTGATCGGCGACGCCGCCCACGTGATGTCGCCGTTCGGCGGCGAAGGCGTGAACAATGCGATGCGCGACGCGACCGAACTCGCGGCCGGCCTCATCGCCGATGCCGACCGCAACGCGGCCGTTGCCGCCTTCGAGCAGCGGATGTTCGCGCGCGTGACCGAATCGGCGCGGGAGGCCGCCGATGCCGCCGCGATCCAGCTTTCGCACGATGCCGAGGCACTGACCCTCGCGCGGTATCGCGACCTGCACGCGGCTTGAGCGGCGCGCGCCGCGCGTCGACATCGACGTTTCGGGCTGACGTGAAACGTCCCCCGGCGTCGCGCCCATACAGTGGGTTCCGTTATCGACGCTGCAGGGAACCCGCCATGACACACACCGACGCCGATGCCCGGCGCATACATGAAGGCTGGCACGCCGCCGTCGTCGCACGCGACCTCGATGCGCTGATGTCGCTGTACGCCGACGACGCGGTGCTCGAAACGCCGCTCGTCGTCGTCGCGCTACCCGCGCACGGCTCCGGCGTGCTGCGCGGCAAGGCCGCGATCGGCGAGTTCTTCGCGGCCGGCCTGCGCAATCCGGGCAACAAGCTCGGACGCTGGTACCGGACCGGATTGTTCTTCTCGAACGGCCGCCAGCTCACGTGGGAATATCCGCGCGAAACGCCGGAAGGCGATCAGGTCGATCTCGTCGAGGTGATGGATCTCCGCGACGGGCTGATCGTTCATCATCGCGTGTATTGGGGATGGGTCGGTTTTCTCGCGCTGCAGGCCGCCACGCCGGCGCCGGACCGCGCATGACGGCCGCCGTGCCGAACCGGGCCGTGGCCCGTCGCGTGCTCGCCGCGACCTGCGTGAGCTACACGCTCGTGCTGCTCGACGCGTCCATCGTCAACGTCGGGCTCACCGACATCGCGCACACGTTCGGCAGCCGCGTGGCCGGCCTGCAGTGGATCGTGAACGCGTACACGCTCGCGTTCGCCAGCCTGCTGATGACGGGCGGCACGCTCGGCGACCGGCTAGGCGACCGCACCGTCTATGTCGCGGGACTGGCCGTATTCGTCGCCGCGTCGGTACTGTGCGGCGTCGCGCCGACCCTCCCGGCGCTCGCGATCGCGCGCGCGTTGCAAGGCGTCGGCAGCGCGATGCTGGTGCCCTGCTCGCTCGCGCTGATCAACCGCGCGTTCCCCGAACCGGCCGCGCGCACGTCGGCGATCAGCATCTGGATGGGCTGCGGCGGCATCGCGATGGCGTCGGGCCCGCTGATCGGCGGCCTGCTGATCCATCTGTTCGGGTGGCGCAGCATCTTCTTCGTGAACCTGCCGCTCGGGCTCGCCGGCATCTGGCTCGGCCGCACGATCGCGCGCGCCGCCGTCGACGCATCGCGGCATTTCGACTGGAGCGGCCAGGCGGCGGGCATCGTCGCGATCGCGGCGCTGATCGGCACGCTGATCGAAGGCCCGTCGCTCGGCTGGCGCTCGGCGCCGATCGTCGGCGGGGCCGTGACGAGCCTCGCTGCGTGGATCGCATTCATCGCGATCGAAGCGCGGCGCCGCGAGCCGATGCTGCCGCTCGCGTTCTTCCGCAACCGGCTGTTCGCGGGGTCGACGTTCGTGTCGATGGTGTCGGCGTTCGTGTTCTACGGCTTGCTGTTCGTGCTCAGCCTGTTCTATCGGCAGATTCGCGGCGCGAGCCCGCTCGACACGGGGCTCGCGTTCCTGCCGATGACCGCGATGGTCGCGCTCGGCGGGCTGTGCTCGGGCCGGCTCGTGGCGCGCTTTGGCGCACGCGGCACGATGTGCGCGGCGTTCGGGCTCTATGCGGCCGGCGCGCTCGGCATGACGGCCGTGGGTGCGACAACACCTGCGTGGCTCGCCGTCGCGCCGATGCTCGCAATCGGCTTCGCATCGGGATTCATCTCGCCGGCCGCGACGTCGCCCGCGCTCGGGACCGTCGACCGGCGCCGCGCCGGCATTGCTGCGGCCGCGCTGAACGCGGCGCGGCAGAGCGGGTCGGCGCTCGGTGTGGCGATCTTCGGTGCGTGCATCGCGACGCTGCAGCCGTTTCCGGCCGCGATGCGGGCGGCGCTGGCCATGGCGACCGGATTGTCGGCACTCGCCGCGGCAATATGGTGGATCACGGCGCGGGCGACGCCGGCAACCGGCGAACCGGCTGTGCGCCTGCGGACCGCCGCGCGCCGTTAGCGCATGCTTCGGCAGACGCGCCCGTTGAACCGCGTCACGAAGTCAACGCCGCGTTCCGCTCACGCGACATACATCGCGACGCTGACGAACTGGCACAGGCTGCCGGCCAGCACGAAAAGGTGCCAGATGCCATGCCCGTGGCGGATGCGTTCGTCGTTGATGAAGAAGTAGATCCCCGCGCTGTAGATGACGCCGCCGGCGACGAGCCACGCGGTGCCCACCGGCGGCAATGCGTGGATCAGCGGGCGCACCGCGACGAGCGCCAGCCAGCCCATCAGCACGTACAGGATCATCGACAGCAGGCGCGTGCGCCGCCCGAGCGTCAGTTCCTGCACGATGCCCAGCGCGGCCAGCCCCCAGCTCACGCCGAACAGCGACCAGCCCCACGGGCCGCGCAACGTGACCAGCGTAAACGGCGTGTAGCTGCCGGCGATCAGCAGGTAGATCGCCGAATGGTCGCATTTCTGCAGGATCGCTTTCAGGCGCGGATTGCGCACGCTGTGATACAGCGTCGAGATCGCATAGAGCAGGATCAGCATCGCGCCGTACACGCTGAAGCTCACCACCTTGTAGGGATCGCCTTCGAGCGCGCCCATCGTCACGAGCGCCACGAGGCCTGCCACCGACAGCACCGCGCCGACGAGATGGGAAATGCTGTTGAAACGCTCACCGACATGCACGACGTATTCTCCTGCGGGTCCATCGGGAAAAATGAACCCTTATGATACCGGCGGCCGGAATTTGCCGTGCTGCGCGCCGGCAAACGGCGCGACGATGCGCGCCGCCCGCCCCCAAAGAAAAAGCGCCGCGAAATCCATCGCGGCGCTTCCTTATCGATCACCGAACCGTTTCACCGGCCCGGTTCAGCAACACTTTCCGGCCCCCGACCCGTACCGCGCATTCTGACGCTCGCGGAAAAATTCCTCGTACGTCATCGGCTCACGGTCCGGATGGGTCGCGCGCATGTGCGCGACGTAGGTGTCGTAGTCGGGCAGGCCGACCATCAGCCGCAACGCCTGCCCGAGGTAACGCCCCGCGTTGCGCAGGTCGCCGCCAAGATCGCTGAACATCGCGGCCTCCCCTTAACGTCCGCTGCCGAGCGCCTGCGCGGCCGGCATCGCTTCGTACGGCGTCTCGCGCACGGTCGGCTTCGACTCGCGGCGCGCACGCAGCACGGCGATCACGCCGTACACCGCGATGCTCACGACGACGAAGATGAACAGCCCGGCCAGCGCCGCATCGATGTAGTCGTTGAAGATGATCCGCTTCATCTGCGCGATCGACTTCGCCGGCGCGAGCACCTTGCCTTCGTCCACCGCGGCCTGCAGCTTCGCGGCGTGCGCGAGGAAGCTGACCTTCGGGTTCGCGTCGAAAATCTTCTGCCAGCCGGCCGTCAGCGTACAGATCAGCAGCCATGCCGTCGGCACCATCGTCACCCATGCATAACGCTCGCGCTTCATCTTGAACAGCACGACGGTGCCGAGCACCAGCGCGATCGCGGCGAGCATCTGGTTCGAGATGCCGAACAGCGGCCACAGCGTGTTGATGCCGCCGAGCGGATCGACCACGCCCTGATACAGGAAGTAGCCCCACGCGGCCACGCACAGCGCGGTGGCGACCAGGTTAGCGGGCAGCGACTCGGTGCGCTTGAGCGCCGGGTGGAACGTGCCGAGCAGATCCTGCAGCATGAAGCGGCCCGCACGCGTGCCGGCGTCGACCGCCGTCAGGATGAACAGCGCCTCGAACAGGATCGCGAAGTGATACCAGAACGCCATCATCGCTTCGCCGCCGATCACCTGATGCAGGATGTGCGCCATGCCGACGGCCAGCGTCGGCGCGCCGCCTGCGCGCGCGATGATCGTCGTTTCGCCGACGGCCTTCGCGGTCTGCGTCAGCATGTCCGGCGTCAGCACGAAGCCCCATTGCGTGACGGTGTTCGCGACGGCTTCGGGCGTCGAGCCGAGCACGGCGGCCGGCGCGTTCATCGCGAAGTAGATGCCGGGTTCGATCACGCAGGCGGCGACCAGCGCCATGATCGCGACGAACGATTCCATCAGCATCGCGCCGTAACCGATGAAGCGCGCGTTGGTTTCGTTGTCGATCAGCTTCGGCGTCGTACCCGACGAGATCAGCGCGTGGAAGCCCGACACCGCGCCGCACGCGATCGTGATGAACAGGAACGGAAACAGGTTACCGGCCCACACCGGGCCCGTGCCGTCGACGAACTTCGTCAGCGCGGGCATCTTCAGTTCCGGTGCGACGACCAGGATGCCGATCGCGAGACCGAGGATCGTGCCGATCTTCAGGAACGTCGACAGGTAGTCGCGCGGCGCGAGCAGCAGCCACACCGGCAGCACCGACGCGACGAAACCGTAGCCGATCAGGATCCACGTGAGTTGCGTGCCGCTGAACGTGAACCACGCGGCGAGCGTCGGCGACGCGGCAACGTTCTGGCCGAACGCGATCGCCGCCATCAGCCCGAAGAAGCCGATGACCGACACTTCGCCGATGCGGCCCGGACGGATGTAGCGCGTATAGACACCCATGAACAGCGCGATCGGAATCGTCGCGGCGACGGTGAACGTGCCCCACGGCGAATTGGTCAGCGCCTTCACGACGATCAGTGCGAGCACCGCGAGGATGATCACCATGATCAGGAACGCGCCGAACAGCGCGATCACGCCGGGCACCGTGCCGAGTTCCATCTTGACGAGGTCGCCGAGTGAGCGGCCGTCGCGGCGCGTCGAAATGAACAGCACGATGAAGTCCTGCACCGCACCGGCGAACACGACGCCGGCCAGGATCCACAGCATGCCGGGCGTGTAGCCCATCTGCGCGGCGAGCACGGGCCCGACGAGCGGCCCCGCGCCGGCGATCGCGGCAAAGTGATGGCCGAACAGCACGTACTTGTTGGTCGGCACGTAGTCGAGGCCGTCGTTGTACTTGACCGCCGGCGTCATCCGCAGCCCGTCGAGCTGCATCACCTTGCTGGCGATGAAACGGCTGTAGAAGCGATACGCGATCAGATACACGCAGACTGCGGCGATCACGATCCAGAGGGCACTGACGCGCTCGCCGTGCGCGAGTGCGATCGTTCCGAACGAGAACGCGCCGAGCAGCGCGACCGCGATCCAAAGCAAGGTGCTGGAAGCCCGATTCATGGCGTCTCCTGGTCTCCAATGTGTTTTAGATGGCATGCGGCGAAGTGGCCGCACACGCGTGACGTCGATGCGTCGCGCCGCGGCCTCGCTAAGGCCGGGGCGATGGGCCGTAGTATTCCGTGCGACGGGGGCGGCTTACAAGCGGATAACTACGTACGCGGGGCTACGTAGAATTACGTAGATGCACGTCGCAGACTCGTTGCACGCGCATCGTTCGGTCGCGGTTGATCGCGCCCAGCAAGCCACGTACAGTGTTCGCCTGCATCGACTCCGGAACCGCCATGCCGATCCGTTTTCAGAAGATGAACGCGAATGGCGACGACTTCGTCATCGTCGACCTGCGCGGCCAGGATCCGGAGCAAGCGCTCACGGTCGACCGCGACCTCGTGCGGCGCATGGGTGACCGGCATAACGGCATCGGCTTCAACCAGCTCGCGGCGCTGTCGGACTGCGACGATGCGGCGGCCCGCGTCGCATTCTGGAACCCGGACGGCTCGACGCTCGATACATGCGGCAGCGCGACGCGCGGCGTCGCATGGAAGCTGATGCGGGAAACCGGCGCGGCGTCGGTCGTGCTGCGCACCAACCGCGGGCGTCTGCTCTGTTCGTACGATGCACACGGGCTGATCACGGTCGAGATGGGCGCGCCGCGGGTCGGCTGGCAGGATGTGCCCGTCGCGGAAGAAGCCGACACGCTCGCTCTCCCGCTACCGGGCGCACCGGCCGCGTGCAACATGGGCAATCCGCACTGCACGTTCTTCGTCGACGATCTCGATACGATCGACATCGAGGCGCTCGGCCCGGCGATCGAAACGCATCCGCTGTTTCCGCTGAAAACCAACGTGCATTTCGTGCGGGTCGTCAGCCGCACGCATATCCGCCTGCGCATCTGGGAGCGCGGCGGCGGCGTGCCGCTGGGTTCGGGATCGTGTTCATGCGGCGCGGTGGTCAACGGCATCCGGCGCGGGCTGCTCGACGCGACGGTGCGAGTCGAATGCGACGGCGGCGACGTCACCGTTCAATGGGACGGCGCGGGCAGCGTGTTCCTGAGCGGGCCGGTCGCGTTCGGGTTCAGCGCGGTGTGGGTGGACGGGGAATGGTCGGAGACCTGATCGCCGCCAGGCGCGCGATGCGCAGCGGCATCGTCATCGATCGTCGAGGCAATGCGTTCGGCGCCATGATGCGGCGCCGGGCCTCCGACGTTCACGCAAACTCGCGGGGCCATCGACGGCCCGCGGTTCGTCAGACCCGGCGCGGCGCGCCGGGTTGCCATGCATCGGCGATCAGTGCTTGTCGTCGAGCTTCTTCGGCTTCGGTGGCGACGGCACCTTCGCGTACTGGAACGCGGGCGTTGCCTTCAGCGCATCCTTCGTCGCGCCCGGCAGGTAGATGTTGCCGTTGCGCACATCGAGCGACGCGATCGGCACCGCGACGTCATGTGCGGCCACGCCGAGGAAACCGCCGGCCGACACGATCGCCGCCGACACCGAGCCGTCCGGCGCGACGATCAGGTCGCGCACGGTGCCGACCTTCTGGTTCTGATCGTTGTAGACGGCCTTGCCGAGCACGCTCTTCTTCACGCTCCAGCCTTCGAGCAGCGCCTGCGATTGTTCGACGGTCACGCTGAGCGGCTGTGCGCCGGCGATCTGCGCGTGTGCGCTGACGCTCGATGCGAGGACGGTTGCTGCGATGAGGGTTTTGTAGAAAGGCATGCTGTGATGCGCTCCGGTGAATTGTTGTCGGTATCGGCGGTCGGCCTCGCCGCCCCCGTGCATGCGTCGCGTGCCCCGTAGCCGGCCCGCGCGCAACGCATCGCACCGGCCCATGTTAGCGCCACTCGCGCAACGCTGCATCGAACGTGCCGACGCAGCCCCCGTCATGCGGTCCGCGCGACGGCGGCATTACGGGCAGCGCAGCGAATCGCGCACCTGCGCGAATTCAGGCAGATAACGCGCGTAGTGCTCCTCGCGTGCGGTGTAGACCAGCGCACAGGTCTTCGTGTTGCCGGACGTCAGCACGGACGCCTGATGCACGATGCCGTCGCCAAGCGCCCCCTTGTGCTCGCACATCAGTGCGGGCCGGCCCGCCACCGTGCCGCTCGCGGCGTGCGACCATTCGATCTCGCTGCCGCCCTCCGTGACCGCGTCGAGCATCCCTTCGCAGAAGCTGGACAGCGTGTCGTCGCTCTTGTCGCCGATGACGAACTCGATGCCCGCCGACATCAGCCCGTATCTGAAGCGCCGGATACGGTAAGTCGCGTCGCCGGGATCCTGCGGTCGATTCGCGACCCGCCATCCGGCAGGCAAACGCAGTTCCGCCGGTGCCGGATAGTCGCGCACGAGCCGCAGGTCGTTGTCGAAGTTCAGCACGCCCGCGACGCCCAGCGCCACCAGCGCCGATGCAATCGATAACCAGACGCCGAGCAGCGTCAGCAGGCCGATTCCCGCCGCGCGCCAGTTCGAGTGCAGCGCGCCGCCCGCGGCTCGGTGGGCTGCAACAGCCGCGCCCTGCGCGTGCCGGGCATAGACGATCGTCCCCGCCAGACCGGCGATGACGACGACATGCACGAGCGCGTGCGGCACCGCCGCGGTTTCCGGCAGCTCCGCCGCGGCGTAAAGCAGCACCGACACGAGCGTGACGAGCGCCGTCGCGAGTATCTGCCGCTGCGCGAGCGCGCGGTTGCCGAGCCGCCGCGCGTTCGCCGCGAGCAGGATGCCGCCTGCAAGCGGCGAACCGAGAAAAGATGCCCAGCCCACGCCCGCCATCGTGAACAGCCTGGCCGACGGCGCCGTTGCCCTCGCGCCGGACGCAACGGGCGCATCGGGAAAAGCCGGCGCGCCGAACCTAGGATCGGTCATGTCGGCGCCGCCCCCGTCACGCGTTGCGCGAATACACGCGACGATGCCGCACCGCCTCCGCCAGCACGTCGAGCACCGGCTCCGTCTGCGTCCAGCTCAGGCATGCATCGGTGATCGACACGCCGTACTGCAGCGGCACACCCGGCTTCAGGTCCTGGCGCCCGGCTTCGAGATGGCTCTCGACCATCACGCCGACGATCCGGTGCTCGCCCTGCGACAGTTGCCGCGCGAGATCCTGCCCGACATCGATCTGCCGCTCGTGCGACTTGTTCGAGTTCGCGTGCGAGCAGTCGACCATCACCTGCTCGCGCAACCCGGCCTTGCGCAACACCGCGCAGCACGCCTCGACATGTTCGGCGTCGTAGTTCGGGCCGTTCTTGCCGCCGCGCAGGATCACGTGCGCGTCGTCGTTGCCGCGCGTCTCGAAGATCGCGGCCATCCCCATCTTCGTCATCCCCATGAACGCATGGCTCGCGGCCGCGGCGACGATCGCGTCGGATGCGACCTGCACGCCGCCGTCGGTGCCGTTCTTGAAACCGATCGGGCAGCTCAGGCCCGACGCGAGCTGGCGGTGGCTCTGGCTCTCGGTCGTGCGCGCGCCGATCGCGCCCCACGCGATCAGGTCGGCGATGTACTGCGGGCTCAGCAGGTCGAGGAACTCGGTCGAGGCCGGCAGGCCAAGCGCGTTGATGTCGAGCAGCAGTTGCCGCGCGGCGCGCAGCCCTTCGTTGATGCGGAAGCTGCCGTCGAGGCGCGGATCGTTGATGTAGCCCTTCCAGCCGACCGTCGTGCGCGGCTTCTCGAAGTAGACGCGCATCGTGATCAGCAGGTCGTCCTTCAGCGCATCGGCGGCGGCCTTCAGGCGGCGTGCGTAGTCGAGCGCCTGATCGTGATCGTGGATCGAACACGGGCCGACGACGAGCAGCAGCCGGTCGTCGCGGCCGTGCAGGATGTCGCCGATCGCGCGGCGCGTATCCTCGACGAGCGTCTGCGTGGCGGCCGGCACCGGCAGTTCGTCCAGCAGCAGCGCGGGCGAAATCAGCGGTCGCACGGCGCCGATGCGGACGTCGTCGATGCGCGTGGTGTCCTGCGTCGCGTCGGCACTGCCTACCTCGCGATCGTGGGAAGGATTGTCGAGGTTCTGCATGGTGTTTCTCCGGGGGACGTCTGGAATGATGTGCAGGCTCGATTATGGCACCCGGGAGAGACGGCAGAGGCTTGCGGCGGGGGAAGGCAGGCGGCGGCGGTCGCAGCAACGCGACCGGCGTCAAAACGCGGAATGAAAAAGGGCGACCCGCGGAGGATCGCCCGGCCATTCGCGGTGTTGCCCGTCGCGGCTAGTGCTGCGTCTCGGGCGCCAGCGAATTGCTCGGCAGGAGCGCCGTCAGCCAGCAATTGCTCGGCGCGGCCTTGCCGTTGAAGCGGTCGTAAAGCCACGGCAGCATGCCGGCCACCCACGGCACGATCGCGCCGGCATGTTCAAGCGGATATTCGGTGTACACGACCGGCACGCCGCTGGAGCAGAACTTCTGCGCAAGGGCGCGCACGTCGTAGGCCATCATCACGCCGTCGCCCACCTGGCTGCTGAACGTGCCATCCAGCGCGCCGGCCGTGCCCTGACCGATAAACATCGGGATCGTCGGCGACGCGGCCAACCCGGCATTCACCTTGTTCGCGTACGTGACATACACCGGAATGCTGTTGATGTCGTTCGCGTACTGCGGCTTGAGTAGCGTCGCCCAGTGCAGCCCCGTGTACTTCGGCAGGATGTACGCGAGCGACTGATTCTGGATGTCCTTGAACACGGCGACGCCGGTGTCGCTGAGATAGGGCGTCAGGTCGAAGTTGTAGCCGCGTGCCAGCCCGGCGAGCGCGGCCGCCGCGACGCCGCCCCACACGATGCTGCCGTCGACATAGCGCAGGTTGTGCGCGGGGTCGACCAGCACGCCGCCTTCCGCCGCGCCGACGAGCTGCTTGTTGATGTCGGGTGCATAGCTCGGCGCGAGTTGCGCGGCCCAGTTCGTCGCAATCGCGCCGCCGGAATAACCGATCATCGCGACCTTGCTCGACGGATTCAGGCCGGTCGACGGCGTGTTAAGCGCCGCGCGAATCGAATCGAGCGTCGTCATCCCGTATTCGGGGCCGGCAGCGAAGTCCGCCGTCTGCCCTTCCGTATCGGGCACGATGATGTTGTAGCCCAGCAGCAGCAGCGTCGACAGCGGAACCGATTCCGCGCTGTAGAGCAACGTGCCGATGTTGATGACCTTGGTCACGTCGCGGTCGCCGGCGATCACCTGCGACGGCTCGTCGTACGGGTTCAGCGAATCGTAGGCCGACTGGTACGAGATGGCCTGGCCGTTGCTGACCGCGCTCCGGATCACCGACGTCACGTTGACGACCGGCTGGTTCTGCGCGTTGTTGGTGCGATACAGCAACTGCTGCGCGGTGACCGCGGTCGGAATACCGGCCACGTGATAGGTGACGTTACGGGTCTTGAGCACGGTGCCCGGTGGAATCGATGCCAATGGCGTCGAACCGGTGTACGCATAGAACGGATCGGACACGGTCGGCGCGCCGGCGCTGGCCGGCGGTGCGGCGATGGCCAGCGCGGCGGACAAGGCGGCCGCGACGGTCATGAAACGTTTGGAGGACATGGGTGGGGGCCCCTGGGATAACCTGCTTTCATCGAAGGAAGTTCGGCGGTATTGCAGACCATCGTGATTGCCGCTTCAAAACCGTTTCCAAGCCATTGAATGTCTCCTGTGAATGAATAATCCGGCCTGTCCTGAATATGTCGTTTTAGTAGGACTACAAACCGGATTAATTGAAGCACAACGAGAACGCGTTCGATGGGCGTTTTCCATTGTTTGAAGGTAAACGCCTAAATCCGCCACCGCGCGATGCGGTCGCCCCGGCCGTTCGGCCGACTGTCCGCGCGCGGCCGAAGTGCCGTACGATCACGGCTGTCCGGTACCGAAGCGGCCCGTCGCGCAACACACCGCCCGCCCGTGACCGATCGTTTCCTGTTCAACCGATACACCACGATGACCGTATCCGAACTGCTCCGCGCCATCCGCCAACCTTATGTCGACCTGCTCGCGAAAGCGGCCGCGCAACCGGCGGTGGTCGTCGAACCGGCCTACCGGCGGGACGACGGCACGCTGGCCACCGAAGGGCCGCTCGCGCTGCCGTGCCGGGCCGACACCATCGCGGCCGAAGGCGAAGCAGCCGGCCAGCCCGCGATGGTCGATTCGACCACGCAGCTGGATTTCGCGCCGTTCGCGTTCGACCTCGAAACGGCGGCCGTGTCGATCCAGCCGTTCGTATGGGACTGGGCGTCGATCGAGGCCGACGGTCTCGACGAAAGCGCAGCGGTCGACGCATTCAAGACGTGGTTCCTCGCGTGGTTCGATGTCGACGACGAGAACGCGCCGGCCGAAGACGGGCTGCATGGCATCGTTCACTACCTGTCGGAACCGGTTCGCACGGAACAGGGGTGGCGCGTCAACGCGGATCTCGGCTCCGCGCCCGAGACGGCCGTCGAGGATCTGCTGTTCCGGCTCGTCGATGCGGGCGCCACGCGAATCAGCATCGGTTGAAATGTCACTTCATCGCTCACACACCATCATGAAAAAAACCCTCGCCGCCGTACTGCTCTGCATGTCGTTGCCGGCACTCGCCAAGGTTTCCACCGACGTGCTCTGCTTCACAACCGATGGCGACAAACCCGTGCGCTTCGAGATGCGCACCTACTACGACGATGCGGTCAAATGGTCGGGCGGCATGGTCCGTTACGCGAAATCCAAAACGGCCCTCCCGCTGGTGATCGAACACGAGGAAGACGAAGAGCTCGCCGAAGATCGCCCGCACCAGTTCACGACAACCTGGGTCGAAATGGTCGACGGCAAGATCAACGGGCGATACGAAATGATGTCCCAGGGCGCCAACATCTATTCGATGACCTACACCAATGCGCGCACCGGCAAGAAAACCGCGTTCGGCA
Organism: Burkholderia sp. YIM B11467; assembly: GCF_052952715.1. NCBI lineage: Bacteria > Pseudomonadati > Pseudomonadota > Betaproteobacteria > Burkholderiales > Burkholderiaceae > Burkholderia > Burkholderia sp. YIM B11467. The sequence goes on along the minus strand of NZ_JBQVSQ010000001.1, from coordinate 1,298,939 downwards.
GGGCGCTGGATGTCGACGCATCCGAAGAGACCGGGTGCCGCTGGTGATGCGCCCGCTGATCCGGATCGCATGGGTGCTGATCGCGCTGCGCGCCGGTGGGTCGGAGGCCGCGCCGCGCACGGTCTACGAGGGAACGCTGCAAGGCAGCCGGGCAAGGGCGGCAACATGGAAACGAGCGCCGCACTGACGCGCTTCATCGCGCAGCGGCGTGACAAGGCAGAGCCGGGCGAACGGCCGACCGACGGCGAAGGCAATTCGCTGTCGTGCGCCGACGTATTTCCCCAGTATCTTGCGTTCGAACTCGACGCGCCCGGCAAGCTGTCGTTCGCCGTGTCCGGTATCGGCCACGCGATGGGCGCTTGTCTCGGGCCGCAGCTCGACGCACCGTTTGCAGCGCTCGCGCCTATCCTGAGGCCTGGCGGCGCGCGTTATCTCGTGCCGGGCGTCAAGCTGAAGTAACGCGGCGGTGCGTAGCGGTGTCCGCATCGCGCAGCAACGACACCGCGCGATGCGCACGCACCGCAATCATTGCGTCAGGACGCGTCGCCCGGCGCGTCGACGTCGATGCCGAGTTCGCTGGCCATCCGCTGAACCAGCGCATTCAGTCGCGCCACTTCATCCGCGAGGCGCTTCTGTTCGGCCTTCAGCGCCTCGAATTCGGAAGGCGGAACGGTGTCCGCGCCGCCGGCATCGGCGCTCGCGAAATCGGCCACGTTCACTTCGCCGCACATCAGGTGCATCCAGCGATTCTCGCGGGCACCCGGCGCACGCGGCAGCCGGATGACGAGCGCCTGCGTGCGCGCCGCGAGTTCGTCGAGGAAGGCCTCGACCGACGAGATATCCGCGAAGCCGTGCAGGCGCGCGCTGTTCAGGCGCAGCTCGGCAGCCGTCTGCGGGCCGCGCAGCAGCAGGATCGTCAGCAGCGCGATCGCCTGGCTCGGGATGCCGAGCACACGGTTCATGTTGTGCTCGAAACGCGGCACACGGCTGCTGCTGCCCTCCATCACGAGGCTCAGGTGCTTCAGCCCGTCGAGCGCGGTCGTGACTTCATCGTCGCTGACGTTCATCACCGGCGCGCGCGCGGTCTTCTGGTTGCAGCCCGCGGTCAGCGCATTCAGCGACAGCGGGTAGGTGTCCGGCACCGTGTGCTGTTTCTCGACGAGCACACCGAGAATGCGGGCCTCGAGAGGCGTGAGTTCGCGAAGGGCGCGTGGCGTGGGCAGATCCGGCGTGGTGTTCATGATGGCGTCGCAGCGTGCAGCAGGTGGAGGGAAACGGTCGCGGCCCGTCCGGCATCGCGCACGGGCGAGCCATATGATAGCTCGCGACGCGCGGCCCGGCGCCGCTTGCCGCGCCGGCGCGCGCACTTGCCGCATCCGGCTTTCGTCCAACGTATCGGCTGCCCGCGCCGCACGGCGATGCATGTGCACCGCACCGCGGAATCGCCCTTCGCGCATACGGCGGCGTTTGCGCGACGCGCAGGCCGGCGCTACGATACGCGTTCACCCGGACATCCGCGGCGCCGTGCGCGATCGTCCTCGCACGCCCATACCACGCATCATCCGTCCCGCACGCACCGCCGCCGCCGCGCATGCGCGCCGCGCGTCGATACCCTTTTACCTCTTCACCGGTTCACCGCCATGACTGCAACCTCATCCGCGCCGCACGTGCGCGCCATCGTCACCGGACACACGCGCGGCCTCGGCGCATCGCTCGCCGAACAATTGCTGCTGGAGGGCATCGCCGTGCTCGGCGTGTCGCGCAGTCGCCATCCGTCGCTCGCATCGCAAGCCGGCGACCGTTTCGCCGAAGTCGAACTCGACCTGTCGGACGCATCGGCCGTCGCGGCCTGGCTGGCAGGCGACACGCTGCGCCACTTCGTCGACGGCGCGTCGATCGTGCTGCTGTTCAACAACGCGGGCATCGTCGACCCGATCGGCCCGCTCGCCGCGCAGGACCCGGCGATCGTCGCTCGCGCGGTCGGCCTGAACGTCGCGGCGCCGCTGATGTTGTCGGCCGCGCTCGCGCAAGCGGCAGCCGCCACGACCGAATGCCGGATCCTGCACCTGTCGAGCGGCGCGGCGCGCAATGCGTATGCGGGCTGGAGCATCTACTGCGCGACCAAGGCCGCGCTCGATCACCATGCCCGCGCGGTCGCGCTCGACGCGAACCGCGCGCTGCGGATCTGCAGCGTCGCACCGGGCGTCGTCGACACCGGCATGCAAGCAACGATCCGCTCGACCAGCGACGACAACTTCCCGATGCGCGACAAATTCGACCAGTTGAAGTCGAGCGGCGCGCTCGCGACGCCCGAGGCGGCCGCGCGACAACTGATCGCTTATGCGCTGAGCGATGCATTCGGCTCGGTGCCGACGACCGACGTGCGGGAACTGCCGGGCAACTGAGCCGCGCGGCGCGTCATCCTTCCAGCCGCTTCGTCCAGTCTTCGACCTGCCGCTCGGTCCGGCGCTTTTCCAGCATCTTGCGCCAGCCGGACGGCAATATCGGCACGTCACACAGCGCATCGAGCGCGGCCATGTCGAGCGTGCGCCGGTACAGCACATCGAGCACCGTCGACAGCGGCCATTGCGGATACGGGCGCTCGTGCAGCGCCAGCACATCGCCCGGCACCACCCACCCTTCGTGCAGCACGCGGTAGTACCAGCCGGTCCGGCCGCTTTGCTGCACAAGCGCGGCCATCCGCGGATGATCGAAGCGCGCATTGAGCTTCCAGCACGGCTGCCGCGACTGCGACACCTGAAGCACGGCGCCGCCCAGCGTCAGCACATCGCCAACGCACACGTCGTGCTCGGTCACGCCATGCGTCGACAGGTTCTCGCCGAACGCGCCGGGCTGCGCGAGCACGTCGCGTGCGCCGATCTGCTCGGACCACCACGCATAGTGATCGTGCGCATAGTGGTGAACCGCCTTGTCGGGGCCGCCATGATGCCGCGCGTCGGCCTGCTCGTCGCCGGCGAAGCCGAGCGCGCCCAGCCACAGACGCGAATCGACCGCGTGCTTGTCGATCGCGCTCGCGTGCGGCGTGCCGGCCAGCGGCCGGCTCGCGCCGATCCGCACCGCGCCGATGGCGGCCGCGATCGCCGGCCGTGTGCCATCGCTCATGCCGTCACACGGTCCGGCAGTGCCGCAAGCAGGCGTTCGAGCTCGCGCGTGCGTGCGTCGCCGAGCGGCAGCAGCGGCTTGCGCGGTTCACCGGCGTCGAAGCCGCGCAGCCGCAACCCGGCCTTCACGGTCACCGGCAACCCGCCGTTGACGATGAACTGCAGCAACGGCAATTGCGCGTGAAAAACCGCCCGGGCGCGCGCCAGGTCGCCCGCGCGCATCGCGTCGACCAGCGCAAGCGGCAACGCCGCGTTCAGGTTCGGCGCGGCCGTGCACCAGCCGGCCGCGCCCGCGGCCAGCGCGGCGAGCGCCATCGGATTGCTGCCGTTGTAGAACGGAATCGTGCCATCGCTCAACTGCGCGAGCCGGTGCATCCGCCCGATGTCGCCGGTGCTCTCCTTGACCATCGTCACGTTGTCGACGGTCCTGCAGATCGTCGCGATCAGGTCGGGCGACATGTCGACGCCGCTCGTGGCCGGGTTGTTGTACAGCATCACGGGAATGCCGATGGCGTCGCCGATCGCGCGATAGTGCGCGACGATCTCGTCGTTGCCGAGCTTCCAGTACGACACCGGCAGCACCATCACCGCATCGGCGCCGGCCTGTTCGGCGAAGCGCGCGCGGCGCACCGCACCGGCCGTCGTGAGATCGGAGATGCCGACGACGGTCGGCACGCGCCGGCGCACCGCGCGAATCGACGCGGTGGCGACCGCCTCCCATTCGTCGTCGGACAGGTAGGCGCTCTCGCCGGTACTGCCCAGCGGCGCGATCGCATGGACGCCGTCGGCGATCAGGCGCTCGATCAGCGCGTCGAGCGCGTTCAGGTCGACACCGCCGTCGGCGGAGAACGGCGTGACCGGGTAGGCAATGATGCCTTGCAGCAGGATAGACACGATGCGTATTCCTCAATGATGGGCGGACGCGGCAGAAGCGATCCGCGCGCTCATCCGATGCAGTCTTGATGCGTGCGCAATGCGCGGCGCGCGTAGTAGGCGAACGTCACGGCGTCGCGCTTCGGCGTCGAGATCCAGTCGTGCGCTTCCCGCGCCAGCGCCGGCGGAACCGGCCGAATCTCGCCGGCCGACATCGCGAGCAATTGCAGCTTCGCGGCCCGCTCGATCAGCAGCGCGAGCATGCACGCTTCCTCGATCGTCTTGCCGACCACCAGCTGGCCGTGATGCGACAGCAGGATCGCGCGCTTGTCGCCCAGCGCCTTCGAGATGATCTCGCCTTCCTCGTTGCCGACCGGCACGCCGGGCCAGTCCTTCAGGAACGCACAATCGTCGTAGAGCGGGCAGGTGTCCATGTGCGACACGACGAGCGGCTGCTCGAGCATCGACAGCGCCGCGACGTGCGCCGGATGCGTGTGGATGATGCAGTTCACATCCGGGCGCTCACGATAGATCCACGTGTGGAACCGGTTGGCCGGATTCGGGATGCCTTCGCCATCGACGACGTCGAGATCCTCGTTGACGCGCAGCAGGTTCGCGGCCGAAATCTCGTCGAAGCCGAACCCGAGCCGCTGCGTGTAGTACGTGCCGGCGGCGTCCGCACGGCAGGTGATCTGCCCGGCCAGGCCGGAGTCGTGACCGGCGTCGAACAGGATCCGGCACGTGAGCGCGACCTTCTGCCGTGCGGACCAGCCGCTGTCGCTCACCTCGTTGTCGAGACGCCGCTCCGCCAGCGCAACCAGCGCCTCCTTCGTCAACTTCAGCGTTTCCGCCATGTTCGCCTCCTGAATGGGTCGGATGTGTCGCATCGTCCGCAGTAGTTTCGCGAGGATTCGCGCCAGGCTGTGACACAGCATCCATTATATGACACACAGTGTCATGCGTTACAATCGGTTTTTCGAAGGACACCCGGCGCCCCATGACGATTCGCCTGAAGCTGCTCAGAAAACAGAAGGACTGGACGCTCGACGTGCTGGCCGACGAGACCGGCCTCACCAAGAGCTATCTGTCGAAGGTCGAGCGCGGCCTAAGCGTGCCGTCGATCGCGGTCGCGCTGAAGCTGTCGAAGGCACTGAATGTCGACGTCGAGCAGTTGTTCTCGGAAAGCCACAATCGTGAGTTGATCACGGTCACGCGCGCCGGCGAGCGCACGGCCATGGGCGCGGCGGCCGACAGCCACGCGCACCGCTTCGAAAGCATCGCGGCCGGCGTCGCGCCGAAGAAGATGCTGCCGTTCATCGTGCATCCGCCGCACGAATTCGTCGCGTCGACGTTCCGCGAGCACGAGGGCGAGGAATTCCTGTTCGTGCACAAAGGGCGCGTCGAAATCGAATTTCCGAACGAGACGGTGCAACTCAAGACCGGCGATTCAGTCTATTTCAACGCACTCATCCCGCACCGCACGCGCAGCCTCGGCGCCGTGCAGGCGGAGATCCTGGTCATCGTCAGTCACGACGACTAGACTCGTCACTTCTTCGCGCAAGGATCCCCCGATGGTCACGAAGGCCACCGCACCGTTCCAGCAGATCAAGACGCTCGTTCGCCAGAACGTCGAATCGGGCGACTGGCGCCCCGGGGATCGCATTCCGTCCGAGCTCGATCTCGCCGCGCAGTTCGGCGTTGCGCGCATGACGGTCAACCGCGCGCTGCGCGAGCTGACCGAGGAAGGCGTGCTGAAACGCATTGCGGGCGTCGGCACCTTCGTCGCCGAGGTGAAGCCGCAGTCGAACCTGCTGATGATCGCGCACATCCGCGACGAAATCCGCGCGCGCGGGCACGAATATCGCTGCCGCGTGCTGAGCCAGTCGAGCGAGCCTGCATCGTTCGACGTCGCGGCCGCGTTCGGCCTACCGGTCAACACGCCGGTGTTTCATGTGGTCTGCGTGCATGAGGAAAACGGCCGTCCGATCCAGCTCGAGGACCGCTACGTGAACCCGGCCGCCGCGCCCGGTTTCATCGATCAGGATTTCCAGATCGAGCCGCCGTCCGAATACCTGTACAACAACGTGTCGCACTACGAACTGGAGATCGAGCACGTCGTCGACGCGTCGCTGCCGACCGGCGAGCAGGCGCGGCTGCTCGACATGCGCGCCGACGAGCCATGCCTCACGCTCACGCGCCGCACCTGGACGAACGGGCTGCCCGTCACGTTCGTGCATTTCCTGCATCCGGGCAACCGCTATCGGCTCGGCTCGCGCTTCAAGCCGGGCGCCGGGCGCCACCCGACCTGAACCTTCATCGCGCGCATCACAGCGCACGGCGGCCGTTTCAAGCCGAAACGGCCGTCGTGTTCGTGACCCGCGCCGGTCAGATCGCGCCGGCCTGCCCCGCGCCGCGCGACCACACGACCGGAAACAACGAGTGATCGAGCGGCGCGCCGTCGGGCAGTTGATCCGCGAGCCCGGGGAACTCGGGCGACGTTTTCCAGCGGCGCGGCGCGTGACGGATATCGTCGCCGACGAAACGGATCGAGAATGCGCGCCGGCGGTTCTGCGTGCCGCCCGACGCATGCAGCGTGAGCATCCGGAAGCACACCATGTCGCCGGGCTCGAGCGCCCAGTGGCGGATCGGGAACGCCGCGCGGTCGGCTTCGATATCGGGGAGGTCCGCGAGGCTACCTTCCGGGAACCACTTCGCTTCCTTGTCCATGAACGTGCGCGGCATCAGCCACGGCCCGAGATGCGAGCCCGCGACAAATTCCAGCGTCGATTCGAGCGGCACCGGATCGACCGGAATCCACATGCTGACGTTGTCGTCGCCTTCGATGTTGTAGTACGGCTGGTCCTGGTGCCACGGCGTGCGCTGCCGCGTGCCGGGCTCCTTCACGAGCAGGTGGTCGTGATGCAGCCGCACGTGCTCCGTGCCCATCAGCGCGGCGGCCACCGACGGCGCCGGCGAGCGCACGATGAAGTCGCGATACGCGTCGTTGTGCTGCCAGTTGCAGAAATCCTCGAAGAACCAGCCCGGATCGTCGGGCCGGCTCGCGACTTTCGCGCGCTCGCTCGGCTGCGCGAGATTCGCGTCGATGCCGGCCCGCAGCGCGGCCACTTCGTCGGGCGAGAAAATGCCCTTGATGCGGACCGCGCCTTCCTCGCGGAACGCGGCGATCAGCTCGGGCGTCACGGCTTGCGCGACGCGATCCTGGATGCTCGTCATGGTGTGCCTGTCGGATGAATGAATCACGGGGTCACGGTGCGGCGGTCAGCTGCTTCGCGCCGTAGATATCGAAGTCGAAGTATTTCGCGGCGATCTTCTGGTACGTGCCGTTCGCGCGGATCGCGACGATCGCGTCGTTCAGCCGCTTCTTCATGTCGGCGTCGCCCTTGCGCAGCCCCATCGCGACGCCATAACCGGTGATGCGCACGTCGGTCACGTCGGGGCCCGCGAACGCGTAGCCCTTGCCGCGCGGCGTCTTCAGGAACGAGTAGCCGGCCTGCGTCTTGTCCTGGAAGGTCGCGTCGAGGCGGCCGTTGACGAGATCCTGGTACACCTGGTCCTGGTTCTGGTACGAGACGATCGTCACGCCCTTGGTCGCCCATTCGGCCTTCGCGTACGCCTCCTGCGTCGTGCCCTGGTCGATCCCGATGCGCTTGCCCGCGAGCGACGCCGCGGTCGGCAGCAGCTTCGAGCCGGCCGGCGCGACCAGCGCGCCCGGCGACGCGTACAGCTTGTTCGAGAAGTCGATCTGCTTGAGCCGCTCGTCGGTGGCCGTCATCGCGGACATGATCACGTCGAACTTGCGCGCGCGCAGCGCCGGGATCATCCCGTCGAAGCCCTGCTCGACCCACACGCACTTCGCATGCAGTTCCTCGCAGATCGCATTGCGCAGGTCGATGTCGAAACCGGCGAGCGAACCGTCGGGCTGCTTCGCCTCGAACGGCGGATACGTGGGATCGATGCCCCAGCGGATCGTCGACGTGTCCTGCGCGAACGACACGAGCGGCGCGAACGCCAGCGCGGTAACGAGGAGCTTTGCAGTGCGGTTCATGGCGGGTCCTTGAAAGTCTCGACGTGGCGGGCGACCGCCGACGTCCGGTGGATGGCGCCGCGCCGGGATGTCGACGCGGTGCGCGAAAGACGGGGACTTCGATGAAACTGCGTTGCAGTCTAGACCGCTCAATTTTTGAGCGCAAGCGGCGGGAAACGGGGGTGAGGTGGATTGAGGCCGGGCGGGGGCGGGAAGGAAGGGGTGGGGCTTGAATTTCGGCTGTATTGTCGAGATTTCGGGTGTTTACCCTGTGCGACGCGCGCCTGCCACAGAGCGTGTTTTTACCGATATCGGCAGGATGGCGATGTCTATACAGGCGGGCAGCGCGAAGTCTTGTCCGATACGGCTTCGGCTGTATTGATGATGCGACCTATACCGCAACGGAAATCCCTCGAGACGAAAATTCGCCCAACTGCGCGCCCCTGCCCGTCGCGCGCATCGACCTGCGCGCTGCGCTTGAGCAGCGTGCGCACTTCACCCGCAACGCCGCTCAGGTCCGGCGAAACCGCGATTGCCCGCAGCCTCCGGTCATGTTAAAAATCGTCGCACGCATTTGGAAATGAAATGTTCGAATCCGAAAAAGTGCATAAATGAATAGACCCCTGTTCGACCTCGACCTGCTGCGCGCGCTCGTAATGGTCGCCGACTGCGGCAGCTTCACGACGGCCTCCGCGCGCCTGCACTCGACGCAGTCGACGGTCAGCCAGAAGGTGCGCCGGCTCGAGGAAATCGCCGGGCATCGGCTGCTCGACCGCGGCACGCGCGACGTGCGGCCGACCGACGCGGGCGTGACGGTGCTCAGCTATGCGCGGCGCATGCTCGCGCTGAACGACGAGATGCTGGAAGCGCTGTCGGGCGCGACGGTCGCGCTGACGATCCGGCTCGGCGTGCCCGACGATTTCGCGGCGGGCCGCACGACCCATGCGCTCGCCGCGTTCAATCGCGAGCATCCGCAGGTCAAGCTCGAAGTGATGTGCGGGCTGAGCCGCGACATCAGCGCGGCCTACGATCGCGGCGAACTCGACCTCGTGCTGATCAAGCAGCGGCGCGACAGCCGCGAGGCCGTCGTGCGCTGGCCCGAGAAGCTGCGCTGGATCGACAGCGCGCAGCATCCGTCGATCGATCTCGACCCGGTGCCGATCGTCGTGTTTCCGCCGCGCGGGCTCTATCGCGATGACATGATCAAGGCGATCGAGGAGCGCGGCCGCCGCTGGCGGATCAGCTTCACGACGTCGAGCCTGAGCGGCATCCAGGCCGCCGTCGCCGACGGGCTCGGCATCAGCGTGCTGCCTGCGCGCGTGGTGACGGACGAGCACACCGTGCTGACCGCGAAGCAGGGTTTCGCGCCGATCGAGCATATGGACATCGCGATCCTGCATCGGCCGACGGCCGACCCGATGGTCAGCGAACTGACGAGGACGCTCGCGGCGATGCTGGAGCACGAAGAGTAATCGGGCGACTATCCGCACACCCCGGAACGACTCAGAACATCGTGTTCCCGTTCGCGGCCTGCTCAGGCACCGGCTGGTTGACGTCCCAGTGCTCGACGATCTTGCCGTTCTCCAGCCGGAAGATATCCGTGATCGCGCTGCCGCGCGTGCCGGGTTCGCGCACCGCGTGCACGTGCAGGATCACGTAGTCGCCGTCGACGAACGAGCGCTTGATCTCGCTGTGCGACTGCGGATACTTGTCGCGCAGGAACGCGACGAACTTGCGGAAGCCGTCGCGGCCGTCGGCCGCGTTCGGGTTGTGCTGCACGTAGCGGTCGCCGACATACGCGAGCGCGGCGTCCGCGTCTTTCTCGTTCAGGCCTTTTTCGTAGAACGCGAGCACCGTCCGCCGATTGGCTTCCTGCTGCGCGTCGCTCGGGCCGGCCGCCGCCGCATGCGCGGCCGTCACGGCGAACAGGGCCGCCGCCATCCATCGTGCGGCCCGTGCCGCTGTCGTGCGTCGCATTGTCGTCTCCCGGGAAGTTCGGCTGAAAGCCGGATCATACCGGGGCGACGCGACGCTCAGACCAGCGCGCCGTCGCGCGCGACGATCTTCCCCGACGACACGACGAGACGCCGCACCGGCCGCGCGACGACCGCCTCGGCGAACGTCAGCGCATCGACGAGCACGACGTCCGCGCGGCTGCCCGGCTGCAGCCCGTAACCGTCGAACCCGCAACCGCGTGCCGCGCTGTGCGTCACGCAATCGAGCGCGACTTCGAGCGCATCGTCGCGGCGGAAATCGTTGCGCATGCCGATCAGCATCGCGCGTTCGAGCATGTCGGGCGAACCGTACGGCGTCCACGTGTCGCGCACGCCGTCGTTGCCGCCGATGACGGTCACGCCCGCCGCGCGGCACGCGGCCACCGGCGGCACCGGCACCGCCGCCGGCGCGGTCGTGACGATCGCGACGCCGAGTTCGACCATCCGCGCGAGCAGCGCATCGCGCTCGCGTTCGGCGATATCGCCGAGACAGAACCCGTGGCTGATCGTGACCTTGCCCTGCATGCCGTGCGCGGCCGTGCGCTGCAGGATCAGGTCGAGCGAATACGCGCCCATCGACCCGCGCTCATGCAGGTGGATGTCGAGCCCGCGGCCGTGGCGTTCGGCGATCGCGAACAGCACGTCCACCGCTTCGACCGGATCGCCCTCGATCGCGCACGGGTCGAGCCCGCCGAGCAGGTCGGCGCCGGCGGCCAGCGCGTCGGACAGCAGCGCGTCGGTGCCCGGCCGCTTGAGCACGCCCGATTGCGGAAACGCGACGATCTGGATCTCGACCTGCCCGCGCAGCGTCTCGCGCGTGGCGAGCACGCCGTGCAGATGCCGCAGCCCGGCTTCGGTATCGACGTCGACGTGCGTGCGGATGCGTGTCGTACCGGCCGCGAGGAAGGCGCGCGCCAGCGCGAGCGACGCGACGCCGGCGTCATGGCCGCTCGTCGCGCGATAGTGCCGTTCGTTCTCGATCCGGTCGACGAGGCGCGGCCCGACCTGGTTGCGATACCACGGCATCCCCCAGTGCGTCTTGTCGAGGTGCGTGTGGCCTTCGACGAGGCCGGGCAGCGCGAGCGCACCCGCGCCGTCCTCGATCGCGCAGCCGGCGGGCGCGTCGAGCGACGGGCCGACGCGTGCGATGCGATCGCCTTCGATCAGGATGTCGAGCGCGGTGTCGGCGCTCGTGCGGACGTTGCGGATCAGCAGGTTCGTCATGTCGGTTCCGGTGTGGTCGGTCAGTGCGAAGCGGGCGCGGCGCGTGCCGTGCCCGCGGTCAGGTCGGTCAGCGCGTAAAGCGCAGCGCGGGGGCGAACGGCGCGCCGGTATCGCTTTCGCCGCGGCGGAACACCCAGCGTTCGGCCGGCACGCCCGCGACGGCCGCCGCCGCATTCGGTGCGCGCACCGCGACGAACGTCGCATCGCAACCGACCGCGATTCCGTAGTTCTCCTTGCCAAGCACGTGTGCGCCGGCGTGCGTCGCCATGTCGAGCGCGATGCCGAGCGCTTCGTCGGTGTAGAAGCCCGACCGGTAGCCGACCATCATCGCGCGCTGCAGCATGTCGCCGTTACCGTACGGCCACCACGCGTCGCGGATGTTGTCGTTGCCCGCGAACACGTGCACGCCCGCGTCGCGCAATTGCCGCACCGGCGGAAACGCGCAGTCGCCCGGCGCGTTCGTCAGGATCGACACACCGGCTTCGGCGAGCGCCGCCGCCGTGCGTTGAACATCGTCGTAGCCGACTTCGCCGAGCGCATACGCATGGCTCACGTTCACGCGCCCGCCGAGCCCCGCCGCGCGCGTGCGCGCCGCGATCCGCAGCAGTTGCGCGATGCCGGTCTCGCCCGGCTCGTGCAGGTGGATGTCGATCTTCGCGCCGCGCTTCTCGGCGATGCCGAACACGATGTCGAGCTGGCCGTCCGCATCGCCGTCGAGCGTCGTCGGGTCGATCCCGCCGACCACGTCCGCGCCTTCGCGCACGGCCGCATCGAGAATGTCGGCGGTGCCCGGGCACGTCACGACGCCGGCCTGCGGAAATGCAACGAGTTCGATGTCGACGATCCCGCGCCATTGCTCGCGCGCGGCCATCACGGCCTGCAGGTTCGACAGGCCGGTCGTCGCATCGACGTCGACGTGGCTGCGCATCGCGACCGTGCCGAAGGCGGCGGCCTGCGCGATCAGCGCGTTCGCGCGCTCGACGATCGGCGGTGCGGCCGCGAGCTGGCGCTTCTCGACCGCGAGCCGCTCGCGCAGCGAGCCGACCGATTCGTGCGGCACCCAGCGATCGCCGACGAAGCTCTTGTCGAGATGGATGTGGCCGTCGACGAAACCGGGCAGCACCACGCACCCGTCGAGGTCGATCGTCTCCGTGCCGGGCGCAGCCGCGCAATCGGCACCGATCGCGGTGAAGCGGCCGTCGCGGACGACGAGGTTGATGGGCTGGCCGCCGGCATCGACGGCGTTGATGAAGATACGATCGGTCATGGCTCGGAATGTGGGGCGGTCGCTGCGCGACACCGGCGCGGACAGGGGAAGGAACCGCAGCCGGCGCGGCGCGACCGTTGGCAGGGAATCCGGCCACGATATCGGACGCTGCCGCCCGAGGCCAATTAAATGTCGCGATGCCGCGCATTCGATTTCGCGATGCGTGGCGCGCGCGCCCGCCGTTCGTCGCGCGACGATGGGGCTGAATCGAGGTGGAAACAGCGGAAATACCGATGGCCGAGCAGCGGCGGCATCACCGGAACTCAAGCGCCCGGAGGCCGCCTCGCGCCGTTGCCGGCCCACGCTTGCGCGCCCCGCCCGGCCGGCGATTTACGCGGCAACAGACTTTACACGTTGTTACCCGGCCGCACCGGACGTGCATCCGGCCATTCCTTATACTCACGCCGAGTTCGCCACCCGTCCCGGAATCCTTCGGCGGACACGTTGCCGATGCAGGAAACACATGATGCGCATGCCTTCCACGAAGACCGTTCTGTTCGCCTCGCTCGTCGCCGTGGCGGCGCTTCCGCTGACCGCCTGCGTCGCGCCGGGTTATTACGGTGCGCAGCCGGGTTATCCGCAGCAGCAATACGCGACGCCCGGTTATGCGCAGCCCGCGTATTCGCAGCCGGGCTACGTGCAGCAGCAACCGGCCTATCCGAACCAGGCGCCGCAACCGTACGACCAGTACGGCAACCAGCCGCAATACGGGTCGCAGCCGTATGACCAGTACGGCAATCAGCAACAGCAATACGGCAACGGCTACGGCACGCAGTACGGCACGGTCGCGAACATCCAGCCGGTCAACGGCTCGGTCGGCCCGTCGGGCGTCGCCGGCACCGTCGTCGGTGCGCTGATCGGCGGCGTGCTCGGCAACCAGGTCGGCCGCGGTCACGGCCGCGATGCGGCCACCGTGATCGGCGCGCTTGGCGGCGCGGTCGCGGGCAACCAGATCGGCCAGCAGATGGGCGCCGCGCAACCGCCGAGCAGCTACCGGATCGACGTGCAGGTCAGCGACGGCTCGACGCGTTCGTTCGACGTGCAGTCGCCGGGCAACCTTCGTCCGGGCGATCGCGTGCAGATCAACGGCAATCAGCTGTCGCGCTATTGATGCCGATTCGGTGCGCCCTCTAACCTGAGCGGGCGCACGTTGCGCGTGTGATGTCGTGTGCGGGTACGGCACGACGGCGCATCTGTTTGACGTCATCCTCCTCCTTCGTACCGACGCGGCGCGCATCACGCGCCGCCGGTACGCCGCAGTGCCTCCGCCTTCGTGCCCGCTTCCCGCGCGACGTTTCGCACGTCCGTTGCACCGCTCGCCCGCTCAAACCTGCCGCATTGCCGTCACACGCGCACCTACCGCGAAACGCGATCCCACTCGGACGAGCGACGCGGCCGGGATGCAACACGCATCGAACCCCGCCACGCGACATCCGGATTCCTATTAGGATAAGCACGATGCATCCTGCGGCCGCAACGGCCCGCGCCGGCATGCACGTCCCCCAACCGGAATACCCTCGATGACGATCACGACCCGCCTGCTCGACGCGGCCGACGCCGCCCGTTTCCAGACTGTCCGCCTGCGTGCGGTCGACACCGCGCCCACGTCTTTCCTGCCGACACTCGACGAAGAATCGCAGGTACCAGTCGACGAATTCGCGACGCGCATCACGCCGACCCGCGAACGCGCGGTGTTCGGCGCGTTCGATGGCGACACGCTCGTCGGCATCACCGGCGTGCGCCGCGATGCGCGCGTGAAGATCGCGCACAAGGCGACGATCTGGGGCGTGTTCGTCGATCCCGCGTATCGCGGGCAAGGCATCGCACAAACGCTGCTCGAAAACGCGACCGCACACGCGGCGCAAGCGTGGCAGTGCAAGCAGCTGATGCTGTGCGTGAACGAGGTCAACGCCAACGCCGAGCGACTGTATGCGTCGCAGGGGTTCGTCCGGTTCGGCACGGAGCCGCGCTCGCTGTTCGTCGACGGCCGCTTCTACGACGAACACCACATGGTCAAGACGCTGGCCTGACGCGTTCGATCCGGTTTACGTGCGCGCGCATCGATCGACGCACGCGCCCCCCTGCTCGTTCACATCACGTCACCGCTTGTCGGTGACCGTCGTGTTGACGACCTGCCCGGCGATCGTCACGTTCGCGAGCGTCATCGCGCTCACGTTGAACGCATAGATCGGCCCCGGCGACGTGACCGTCGGCGTGCCTGACGCAACCGGCGTGCCGAAGTCGCAATCGCTGATCGTCACGCCCGAGATCGGCTGCACGGCCGGCGCGGGCGGCGTGCCGTTGTAGTCGAACGCGACCGGCCCCTGCGCGACGATCGCCTGGAAGCACGATGCGGTCACGCCGTTCAGCGTCACGTTGCTCGCCTTCACACCCGAGATCGTCACGTTCTGCACGACCGGCGGACGCGTGCGCACCGCGTCGTTCGCGGGCTGGTAGTCGCAATCGAACGTGATGATGCCGCCCTGCGCGGCCGACGGGTTGCCGGCCGACGGCGTGACGACGCCGAGCGGCACGCTCGCGTTGATCGGGCTGCCCGCGAGCAGCGCGCTGCCGTAGCCGCCGCCCTTCTGCGTCAGGCCGTTCGGCAGCGTGACGCCCTTCACGTGGAAGTCCTTCACGTAGCCGCCGCGATTCATGTTGGTCTTCACGCGGATCGCGATGTTCAGCGGGTTGGTCTGCCAGTTCGCGTTCAGCATCGACAGGTTGGTCGCATAGATCTGCTCGACGCCGCCGCCCATCTCGCTGCCGAGCGTGATGCCGCCGTGCCCGCTGTTCATCGTGCAGTTGCGGATCAGGTGCCGCTTCGCGGGGCCGTATTCGGTGTCGCGGTCCTTGCCCGACTTGATCGCGATGCAGTCGTCGCCGGTATTGAACGTGCAGTCCTCGCACAGCACGTCGGTGCACGCGTCGGGATCGAAGCCGTCGTTGTTCGGGCCGATGCTGTTCGTCGTCACGCCGCGAATCACGACATGGCGCGATGCGGTCGGATGGTGCTGCCAGAACGGCGTGTTCTGCGTCTGGTAGTTCGCCATCAGCACGTTGGTGCAGCCGATGAACTCGACCATGCACGGCCGCAGGTAGTGGCCGAGGCCGAAGATGCGCTTCTCGACCGGCACGCCGGCCTCGGACAGCGCGGGCAGGTAGTTCTGGTCCTGCTGCCACGGCGTGACCGGCGACGTGAGCAGCGCGTAGAGCGCGTCGGGAATCGCGGGCGCGACGATCCGCAGGTCGACGTTGTTCGGGTTCGCATACGCCTGGCTCGGCACCCCCGCGGCTGCGCCGTACGCGCCCGACGAGCCCTTGTAGGTCCACCAGCAGACGCTGCCGGCCCCGCTGCCGGAGAACGGCGTCATCGCCTGCCCGTTGAGCACCGACGTCGGGCCCTCGCCCGTCAGCGCGATGTTCGTCGCGTTGCGCGCGTAGACGGGTGCGCCGTAGTTCAGGCAATCGTTCGCCTGCCAGCGGCTGTAGTACAGGCGGCCGTTCGCGCCGCAATCGACCGGGCCGTCCTTCGCGTAGTCGGCCGGGTTCGGGCTGAAGTAGATCGTGCAGTTCGCGCTCAGGTGGAAGGTCACGTTGCTCTGCAGCACGATCGGCCCCGCGCAATACCAGTTGCCGGACGGCACGACGACCCGGCCGCCGCCCTCGCGGCGGCACGCGTCGATCGCCGCGAGAAACGCCGGGCGCGAATCGAATGCGCCGGGCGCGGTCGTCAGTTCGGAACCCGGGCTCACCGGCGACTTCGCGACATTGGTGTACGGCGACGTCTGCGCGACCGTCGCGCACGGGCGCGCGCCGTAGTGCGTCACGTCGAAGTCGCGTCCGCGCAGCGCGAGCCGCGACACGTGCGCGAGCGACGCGGCGATGCGCGCCGCCGCGCCATGTTCGCCCCAGACCAGGTCGACCGCCGATGCATTGGGCATGCTGCCTCCCGCAAAAGCCCGGGTGGCCGCGAACGGTCCGCCGAGCACGGCGCTGCCGGCGAGTGCACTGGTCCAGCCGATGAATGCGCGGCGCGACACCCGCTTCGACGAGGGCGATCGGACAAACGAAAACGGACGGCGGCTGTTTGCGGCCATGGGCACTCCTTCAGTGTATGAGGGTATCGACGCGCCGGGCGGCGGAGCGCTATTTATACGTCGTCGTACTACATCGCGCAGTCTAGACGCGAACGAAGCTGGGCACGTATTTGTCGTTTACCCTGTTTTTACTGACTTCTTACATTGAATGTGTGCGCACACTCACATCTGCGAGCACATCTCCAGAGATATGTTGTCGTATGTTTATGCGCAAAAACTTCAACCAATGCAGCGGGTTACGGAAATTTCGAGAACGGACCGCACGCTCGGGTTCCCGGACGCCGATGACAATGAGGCCGATCGCAACGAACGCGGGCGCAGCATGACGTGGCAATCGCGGCATTCGTAAAAGAACGGACAGGCATCCGCGGGCATGGTCTCCCGTTGCGCAAATCCGCAGTGCGGGCAGGTCAGCACGGACTTGAATACGATCTGGTTCATCCCGGTCTCACTGGCGCGTCGCCGACGAGCCGCCCACCTCCAAATCACAAGCGGCACACGCTCGAATCACGACTCGACGAAACAACGCTCGGCGTCGACGGCCAACGCCCCGCGCACCCGCCGCCCCGACGGACGCAAGCAGACACAACGCGCCGAAATCAACGGGAATAAGTCGCCCGCACGGCGCGTTTACTGCACGTATCTCACGCTGTTGAAAGACCCGTGCCGTTGTCATGGCAGGGGCACGTGTGTGCTCGCCGGATCCGCAGAGGGCAATCGCTCGAAGCGCGTCCGCGCAGCTTTTATGCAAAGGGGGCTGCCATGCGTGTTGTTTACGGAATCGCCAGCGTTGTCATGCTTTGCACGATTTCGCATGTGGGCTGGGCTCAGCAATCCGTCAAAGCGACCTTGCTGTCGAACTCGATCAAGCTTGAAACGCATAACGTGAAGGCTGGCCGCGTCAAACTCGTCGTCGCGAATACAGCGAACAACAACATGGAGCACGAACTCGTGGTGCTCAAGACGGATCTCGACGATAGCGCGCTGCCCGTCAGCAAGGGACAAGTGCTCGAGCACAAACTGACCAAGATCGGGGAAGTCGAGGACATCGCGCCGGGCAAGACCAAATACACGTCATTCAAGCTCGCGCCCGGACGCTACGTCCTGATTTGCAACAAGCCCGGACACTATGCAGCAGGCATGCACACGGTACTCGCCGTGACGCCATAAGCGTGACGGGGGCGGGATGGCGCAGAACGTCCACTCGAAAGCCTCCCTCCCCGTATCGGCGGCCCCCGGAACACCGATTCAGCCATCCATCCCGCCGGTTATCTGTCATCGAATACGAGCAACCGAGCCGATACGATCGGGCAAGCGATCAAAAGTTAACTTGTAGAGGTATTGACATCCACGTAGCATAATCTACATGGATAACCTCTCGATCTGGTCGCTTCTCGTTCTTACCCTGCCGACGGAAAACGCGACGGCCCGCATGCGGTTCTGGCGCGCGCTCAAGGCGAAGGGCTGCGCGGTGCTGCGCGACGGTATCTACTTGCTTCCGTACACGGACGAACACGAAAGCATGTTGCGCGAACTCGCCGACGCCATCGGGGAAAGCGGCGGCACGGCCCATCTGCTGCGCGCACCGAGCCTCGACGCATCGCAGGAGCAGGAATTCCGTGCGCTCTTCAATCGCGACGAGGACTACGCTTCATTTGCCCGCACGCTCGCCGACGCGCGCAAGACGGTGGCCGGGCAGTCCGCCACGGAGCTCACTCGCTTGCTGCGTCGCCTGCGCAAGGATTTCGACGCGCTCCACGCGATCGACTATTTCCCCGGTGGCGCGGCAGTTCGCGCAGAAGTCGCGCTGCAGGATTTCGTTGCGCTGGTCGACACCGTACTGTCGCCGGGCGAACCGCACGCCGCGGACCGCGAGATCCGGCCGCTCGCGATCGACGCATATCAGGGCCGCACCTGGGCGACACGACAGCGCATGTGGGTCGACCGCGTCGCGAGCGCGTGGCTGATCCGCCGTTTCATCGACACGCGCGCGCGCTTCATCTGGCTGGCGTCGCCAGCCGATTGTCCGGCCGATGCGCTGGGCTTCGATTTCGACGGTGCGACGTTCACTCATGTCGGCGAACGCGTGACGTTCGAGGTGCTGCTCGCGAGTTTCGGGCTCGACCAGGACCCGGCGCTGATGCGGCTCGGCGAGATCGTGCACGGTCTCGACGTGGGCGGCACCACCGCGCCGGAAGCGGTCGGCTTCGAGGCCGTAATGGCCGGCACGCGGCAGCGTACGGACAACGACGATCAACTGCTCGAGCAGATGGTCGCGGTACTCGACTCGCTTTATACGCATTTCGCGTCGAACGACAGGAACGGGACCGAGGCCAAGTCATGACCATCGCTATCGCCGCGACCGAACCGACCTATTCGCTTGGCCAACTGGTCGGCTACATGCGTCGCGACCTCGTCGAGCGGCGTGGCTGGATCACGGCAGCCGACTACGATGCGCGTAGCCCATGACACAACCGGAAGAATCGATTTGATGGAAAACCGCACTGTCGACGCGCAGCAATCCGTCGCTACGACACAGGATCGCCCCGCACACGAGCGCCACGGCGTCTCATTCCGCGACGCATTCCGGGTTTGGGTTCGCGTGGCCGCGCTCAGCTTCGGTGGCCCTGCAGGACAGATCGCCGTGATGCACCGGATCCTGGTCGAGGAGAAACGCTGGATCAGCGAAACGCGCTTCCTGCACGCGCTGAACTATTGCACGCTCGTGCCTGGGCCGGAGGCGCACAAGCTGGCTGTCTACATCGGCTGGCTGCTGCACCGGACGCGCGGCGGTCTTGTAGCCGGACTCCTCTTCATCCTGCCCGGCCTCGTCGCGCTCGGCGTCCTGAGCTGGGTCTTCGCCACCTACGGTAACGTCGGTTATGTGCAGGCGTTGTTCTTCGGCCTGAAGGCGGCGGTGCTCGCAGTGGTTCTGGAGGCCGTGGTGCGCGTCGGCCGCCGGGCGTTGAAAACCCGCACGATGGTCGCCGTCGCAGCGCTATCGTTCATCGCGATCTTCTTTTTCGCGCTGCCGTTCCCGCTCGTCATCGTCGCGGCGGCTGCGATCGGCCTGATCGGCCGTGCGACCGGAACGCTGTCGCCGCGCGGCACGGCGGTACAGTCTGGCACGGAACACGACGACGGCCCGCTACCCGCGATCGACGCAGCCTTCGCCGTGGAGATTCCCGAACACGTGCGGCCGTCGCATACTCGTGCGCTCAAGGTGACGGTGCTCGGCGTGCTGCTCTGGCTCGGGCCTCTGTTCGTCTTTCTCGCGACGGTCGGCCCGGACAGCGTGTTCACGCACATCGCTACCTTCTTCAGCAAGATGGCGGTGCTCACCTTCGGCGGCGCCTACGCGATCCTGACCTACGTCGCGCAGCAGGCCGTCGATCACTATCACTGGCTCGCGCCCGGCGAAATGCTGGCCGGCCTCGGCATGGCCGAAACGACGCCGGGGCCACTCATCAGCGTCGTGCAGTTCGTCGGCTTCATGGCCGCGTTCCGTCAGCCCGGCACGCTCGACCCGGCGCTGGCAGGCACGCTCGGCGGTCTGGTCGCGAAGTGGGTGACCTTCGCGCCGTCGTTCCTGTTCATCTTCATCGGCGCACCGTATATCGAAGCCTTGCGCAACAACCGCGCGCTCAACGCGGTGCTGTCGACGATCATGGCCGCCGTCGTCGGCGTGATCCTGAACCTCGCCGTATGGTTCGCGATTCATACGCTGTTCGCGCAGGTCGCGGTCAAACATGTGCTCGGCATGACGCTGCAGATCCCTGTGTTGTCGAGCCTCGACGTGTGGTCGCTGGCGCTGTCGCTGGCCGCGATGATCGCGCTGTTTCGCTTCAAGCTCGGGATGATGACGACGCTCGCCGGATGCTGCGTGGCGGGGATCGTCATTCGCATGGTCGGGTAATCGCCGCGGGCGACCATACAAGGAGTGGGTCATGCGAAGGTTTTGCGGGATCGTGCCGGTTGCGTTGGTATTTGCCCTGTCTGCTGCGCTATCCGGTTGCGACAGAAGCTCGTCCGATCTGGGGGCCGGCGAGATCGTCACGCTCGAGCACGTGCCGGCGCCGGTGAGAACGACGATCGAGCGTCAACGGCAAGGCGGCAGCATCGGTGTGATTCAACGGCGCGCGAAGGACGGCGAGTCGCGCTATGTCGTGATGATTGTGCAGGGCGGCCAGGAGCAACGTCTGATTCTGGCCGAGGACGGCAAGCTCATCAGTAGCCGCCCAGCCAGTGACGACGAAGAGGACGACGACTGATCGTCGGCCGAGTCGCCGTGCGGTTTCCGTACCGTCAGACAGGAGAGGCGCCATGAAGTGGATTACGCGGGAGCGTCCGAAAATCGATCGCATCGCCTGCCCTTGGCTCGTCGCCCGGTTCATCGACGACACACCTGAATTTCTTTACGTGCCCGGTACCGACGTGCTGCGAATCGCGGGCGAAACGGGCGCGATCCCCTACGACGTACCCGGCGTCGAGCTTGGGCACCACGGCGAACGCTGCAGCTTCGATGCGTTCCTCGACAAGTACGCGCTTCGCGACCCCGCACTGCTCGAGCTCGCCGAGATCGTACGCGGTGCGGATACGAACCGGCTCGACCTGGCACCGGAGGCGACCGGCCTGTATGCGATTTCGATCGGCCTGTCAGGAAACTTCGCCGACGATCACGAACAGCTGCGGCACGGGATGACGATGTATGACGCGCTTTATACGTGGTGCCGACGTGATGCACGTGCCTAGCGGGCGTCCGCCCACCTCGTACGCGGTTC
Organism: Burkholderia sp. YIM B11467; assembly: GCF_052952715.1. NCBI lineage: Bacteria > Pseudomonadati > Pseudomonadota > Betaproteobacteria > Burkholderiales > Burkholderiaceae > Burkholderia > Burkholderia sp. YIM B11467. Next base: position 1,277,533 of record NZ_JBQVSQ010000001.1, on the reverse strand, counting down.
GCGTTTCACGCTGGCTGATGCCGGCCGGCGTGGAGCATACGGCATGGATTCTTCTCGTCAGCCGCGGCCTGCGAGGCTTCTGCGACGGCTTCATAGCAGTCCTGCTGCCTGCCTACCTACTCTTGCTCGGCTTCGCGCAAGTTGACGTCGGGCTGATCAGTACCGCGACGCTGACAGGCTCGGCCGTGGCAACGATCGCCGTCGGCATGATCGCCAGCCGTTTCCCGCCACGCAGAATGCTGACACTTGCCGCCGTTCTGATGGCTGCGACCGGCATTGGATTTGCCGGCGCGTCGACGCTCTGGCCGCTACTCGTCGTGGCCTTCGTCGGCACGCTCAATCCGAGCTCGGGCGATGTCAGCCTGTTCCTGCCGCTCGAACAGGCGAGACTCGCCGAAGCGGCGAACGGCGATGCGCGGACCGCATTGTTCGCACGCTACAGCTTGATCGGGGCAGTGTCGGCCGCGCTGGGTTCGCTCGCGGCGGGGCTGCCGCTCTGGCTCGCTTCGCACGCAGGCGTCTCGCTCCTCGAGGCGATGCGCACGATGTTTCTCCTGTACGCGGTGACGGGGCTCGTGGTCGCTGTTTTATACCGTCGGCTGCCGACCGCCGAGTCGCGCCGGGCAACTGCTGCTCCGCCGCTGGGTCCATCCCGGCGGATCGTCACACGCCTGGCGCTGCTGTTCAGCATCGATGCATTCGCGGGCGGACTCGTCGTCAATTCGCTGCTGTCGCTCTGGCTGATGCAGCGCTTCGGCCTGTCGATCGGTGCGGCCGGGCAATTCTTCTTCTGGTCCGGTTTGCTCTCTGCCGGCTCCCAGCTTGTCGCTGCGCCACTGTCACGCAGGATCGGCCTGTTGAACACGATGGTCTTCACACACATCCCGTCGAGCCTGTGCCTGATCGGCGCGGCCTTCGCGCCCACACTACCGGCAACGCTGGTGCTTCTGCTGATGCGTAGCGCGTTGTCGCAGATGGACGTGCCGACGCGCACCGCCTACGTAATGGCCGTCGTTACGCCGGCAGAGCGCCCGGCCGCGGCCAGCTTCACTTCAGTGCCGCGCAGTCTCGCGGCCGCTGTCGCACCGACGCTGGCGGGAAGCCTGTTCGGCCTCGGATGGCTTGGTGTACCGCTCGTCGCATGCGGGGCATTGAAAATCGCATACGACCTTTCGTTGCTCGCCGCGTTCCGTCACATCAAACCCGACGAAGGGGCGAAGCCGTAATAGTTGTCGCAGGATCGAGTCATGAGATATCTCCCGAATTCTCGCCTGCGCCTGCTTTTGCTGGTCGGACTTTTAGGGATGCTCTCCGTGGCGGGCTTCGCTGCGTACCGACGGGCGACCGGTGCTGCGGATCATGCAACGGCCGTGAGCAATCACGTGTCCCGCTCGTCGCCCGCTTTGCCATCCTCCAACCTGGACAGCACATGCGCGACGACCCGATCGCACTGTGCTCCGCAAAAATCGAACGCGTCGCGCTCGGCCAGATCGATATCGAGCACGAGCAACTCGCGCAGCATTCGCCGCGCACGATGATGCCGGCTGCGCACCGTCGCCTCCGGTAGTGCAAGGCACTGTGCGGTTTCCTCGACGGTCATTTCTTCCACCGAGCGCATCACGAACACGATACGGAACGCGGGCGGCAACTCGTCGATCCGGCGTTCCAGCAAATCCCGCAGCTCGGCGCGCGACACCGACCGCTCGGGTGAATCGGACGAAAAGTCGATCATGTCCGCCTCATTGAATGAATCGTCCGCATCGAGGATCGGCAGCGCGTCCGCCCGCCGCCTTGCACGCCGCACGCGCCCAAAGCACTCATTGAGCACCAGCCGGGACAGCCAGGTCGCAAGCGCCGCGTCACCGCGAAAATGCGCGATCGATCGATAGGCGGACAGATACGCGGCCTGCAGCGCATCCTCGGCTTCCGCGTCGTCGCGCAGGACCGCGCGCGCGAGCCGATACAGACGCCGGTTGTGCCGGCGCATCAGCAGTTCGAACGCCGCTTGCTCGCCGGCGACGACACGGCGCACGACGTCGCGCTCGTCGTCGACCGGGGAGGCCGCGTGTGTGTCGAAAGAGATCGTCATCGCATGCTCCCGGATTGCGTCATCGAACGATCAACATGCCGTGCATCGTCGGGTGGAACGTGCACGAGTACGGGAACCGCCCGCGCTCGTGCGCGATGTAATGCCACGACGCCTGCGGCGCGATGCTGCCCGAGTCGAACGCGCGCGCGTCCGCGCTCGCCGTGTGCGGAAACAGATCCCGATTGATCCAGACCACCTCGTCGCCGCGGCGCACGGTCAGTGTGGCCGGCGTGAAGCGCATCTGCTCGACGACGACCACATGCGACTCGGCGAACACACACGACGACGCGACCAGCGCGCACACCCACGCGGCGCGCGCGCATCGCACACCGAAACGACACCGTCGCGACGCCGCGTGGGTCCGCGTCGAGCGGTCGTCATTGCCCCATGCCACCGCTCTTCCCCAGCATCGACTGCAGATGCCGCGCATGTTCGAGATGCGCGACGAACGCCGGCTCGACCTTCACCAGCAGTGCCTTCAGCTCGCCGTTCTTGGCCGACGGTATCAGCGTGTGGTTGATCGCATCGAGCACCGCTTCATGATAGGTCACCTCATGATCGACGTACGCCCGATCGAAACGTGTGCCGTCGAGCTTGCCGAGGTTCTGCAGATTGGTGTCGCCACCGTGCTTGAGATCCATGCTGGTCGGATTTTCCTCGGGTTTCACGCCCAGCTTGGTCACGAGGTCGACCGCCGCCTTGTTGACCCCGGTGTGGTCTTGCACCATGCGTGCGGCGAACGCCTTGACGTCCTTGTTTTGCGTTTTCGATTCAGCCAGCTTCCCTGCGTCGATGTCGACCTGATTGGCCGTCACGACGATTGCCGCGATCTGCGGATCGGTCGGGCCGGTTTGCTGCGCGTACACGGGCAAGCCGGCGGCGAGAAGCGCGCCGCATAAGACGGAATTCCTGATCGCTTTCATCTGATTTCCTCCGAACTGTGACGGACGGCGAAGGAGGCGCCGTCAGGACGCGGTGGGTGGCCGCTCATCAGATTGGATGTCACGACGCCCGCGGGCGTTTCCATCGGCACGCGGATCGTCGCAGGCGAGGTGGCCATGCGGCGACGCATGCTTCGGCTGACGGAAGCCAGCCAAAGTGCTCAAGCGAGCGACGACGATTGAATTTCGAAACCCATTCGCGCATCGCCACTTCGACGAGTGCCTCCCCCTTCAGCGGTCCCTATTCGGGGATGCCCTCTGCTTGTAACGTTCCGGGGCAGATTCGCAGGAGTCAACGCGAGCTTTCACGTGACCGACCGCTCCGGAATGTGCTGCGGACTTCCAGAACCCGCAAGGTGATCGACAGCTTCGGGTCATACCGGCCCATAACAAGGCGTGCCCTGCCCCAAGCGCCCCTCCTTCGAATCGAGCGACCGATACGTGATCGCGTGACCAGCGGACGTCAACCGGGAAGTTCAACGTCAAATGAGCCGGATTGCGGATAGTTCAGACTTAAGCGAATCGCAGGTTCAACGCTGTATGAACATCGCCGCCGAAATGCGTTGGCGTAGCGACGCGATCCGTTCCAGATCCGGTGTATTCCGCCCGCTGCGCCGGCTCGTGTCGTGCCGTCGCAGCCGGTTCGAACCTCCGCTCCCGCCCGCTACCCACCCGCGTCGGTAATTCCGCCCCTGTTCAGCCCCCCGCCGCCCGCGTTATCGTTTCCCATCTTCACAGCCCCGGAGCCCCACTTGCCTTCCCGCCACGGAGTCGACCTCATCCGCGCCCGCGCACTGTTCGACCGCGAACGCCGCGCCTTCACCGAAGCCATGCCGACCTCCCGCGCGCTGTCCGCGGAAGCGTCCGAACACCTGCTGTTCGGCGTGCCGTTGCACTGGATGCAGGACTGGTCGACCCCGTTCTCGCTGTACGTGAAGGAAGCGCGCGGCGCGACATTCACCGACGTCGACGGCCATCGCTATGTGGATTTCTGCCTCGGCGACACCGGCGCGATGTTCGGCCATGCGCCCGAACCGGTCGCGCGCGCACTCGTCGAGCAGGCCACGCGCGGCTACACGACGATGCTGCCGAGCGAGGACGCCGCATGGGTGTCGCGCGAACTCGCACGCCGCTTCCGGCTGCCGGTCTGGCAGTTCGCGCTGAGCGCGAGCGACGCGAACCGCTTCGTGCTGCGCTGGGCCCGCGCGGCAACCGGCCGCAACACGATCGTCGTGTTCAACGGTTGTTATCACGGCACGGTCGACGACGTCTTCGTCGATCTCGTCGACGGCCGCCCGGTGCAGCGCGACAGCCTGCTCGGGCAGTCGTACGACTTGCTCGCGAACACGCGCGTCGTCGAATTCAACGATCTGGATGCGCTCGAAGCGGCGCTGAAGGATGGCGATGTCGCATGCGTGCTCGCCGAGCCCGCGATGACGAACATCGGAATGGTGCTGCCCGAGCCGGGCTTCTGGGAAGCAGCACGCGAACTGACGCGCCGCCACGGCACGCTGCTCGTGATCGACGAGACGCACACGATCAGCAGCGGCCCGGGCGGCTACGCGGTTGCGCACGGTCTCGAACCGGACCTGCTGGTGGTCGGCAAGCCGATCGCGGGCGGCGTGCCGTGCGCGGTGTATGGCTTCAGCACCGAATTCGCGGAACGCGCGAAACAGGCGAAGCTGAACGCGCCACCCGGTCACTCCGGAATCGGCACGACGCTCACCGCGAACATGCTCGCGATGCACGCGATGCGCGCGACGCTGGCCGAAGTCGCGACCGACGCCGCGTATGCGCACATGTTCGAACTGGCCGTGCGGCTGGCCGCCGGGCTCGAACAGGCGATCGCGAAACACGGGCTGCCGTGGTGCGTGACGCGCATCGGCGCGCGCACCGAGTTTCAGTTCGCGCCCACGCCGCCGCGCAACGGCACGCTTGCCGGCGCGCAGCTCGACAGCGAACTCGAGCACATCGTGCACCTGTACCTGCTGAATCGCGGCGTGCTAATCACGCCGTTCCACAACATGATGCTCGTGTGCCCGCAGACGACGGCCGAGGATGTCGACCAACTCGTCGCGCAATTCGACGCGTGCCTGGGCGAACTGGTGTGATGTGACGCGCGGTGCGGCGCGGCGGCCACGGCTGGCGCGCGCCCACCGCGCTGCCCCTACGCGGCCCGCAACGCGCGCCGCGCCACTTCCGCGAAATACCGCGCGCCGACCGGCAGAATCGCGTCGTTGAAATCGTACGTCGCGTTATGCAGCGGCACGCCGCCGCGCTCGGCCGCTTCGCCGTTGCCGATGAACACGAAATTGCCGGGCACGGCCTGCAGGAACGCGCCGAAATCCTCCGAGATCATCATCGGCTGCACGTCGGCGTTCACCGCGTCGGCGCCCGCGATCTGCGCCGCGGCCTGCACGGCCGTGCCGACCCATTCCGGAGAATTCACCGTCGGCGCGAACTCGTGCGTGTAGTCGAACGTGCAGGTCGCGCCGTGCGTGCGGCAGATCCCTTCGCTGATCTCGCGCATCCGCGTTTCCACCAGCGCCTGTACGTCGCGCGAATAGCTGCGCGTGTCGCCCTTGATCGTCACGGTCGACGGCAGCACGTTGCGCAGCCCGTCGGTGATGAACTCCGTGCACGAGATCACCGCCTGCTGGCCAGGATCGAGATTGCGCGACACGATCGTCTGCAGCGCGAGCACGATCTGCGAGCCGATCACGATCGGATCGATGCCCATGTGCGGACGCGCCGCATGCGTGCCGCGCCCATCGATTCGGATCACGAAATTGTCTTCGCTCGCCATGATGCCGCCCGCGCGCGTCGAGAACGTGCCCGCACGCATGCCCGGCATGTTGTGCGCGCCGAAGATCGCGTCGACCGGAAAGCGCTCGAACAGCCCGTCGGCCATCATCGCCTTCGCGCCGCGGCCATGCTCCTCGGCCGGCTGGAAAATGAAGCGCACCGTGCCGTCGAAATCCTTGCGTTCGGCCAGCAACTGCGCGGCGCCAAGCACCATCGACATGTGGCCGTCGTGTCCGCACGCATGCATCTTGCCGGGCGTGCGCGACGCGTGTTCGCGGCCCGGCGCGTGCTCGGCGATGTTCAGCGCATCCATGTCCGCGCGGATGCCGATCGCGCGCCGGCCGGTGCCCGCCGTCAGGTTCGCGACGAGCCCCGTGCCGCCGATCCCGCGATGCACGTCGAGCCCGAGCGTCGTCAGGATGCGCGCGACGTAGTCCGACGTGTTCACCTCTTCGAAACCCGTCTCCGGAAACTGGTGCAGATGCCGGCGCCAGGCCTTCAGTTGCCCCTGCAGCGTGCTTTCTTCCGTTGTGTCCATTGCGCTTGCCTCGTCGGTCGTTGTGTCGTTCAGGCCGCTACCGCCGCGCGGTTCAGCCAGTCGCGCTGCCGCGCGAGCACCGCGTCGGCCGTCTCGCCGACGCAGTTCCGGTACACGGACGGCGCCGTCGCGCCTTCCGTATTGATCGCCAGCACGCGCGAATGCGCGTCGAGCCCCGCCTGCCGCGCGCTCGCAGGGTCGCGCATCAGCACGGCCAGCCCCGCGACGCCCGCCGCGCCCGATTCACCGGCGACGAGCGGCACGTCGTGTTCGCTGCCGGCCGCGAGGCCGCGCATCGCCTGCATCGCATCGTCGTCGTCGATCAGCATGAAGTGGTCGATGCACATCTCGAGGAAATCCCATGCGAGCGGCGACGCCTCGCCGCAAGCGAGCCCGGCCATCACCGAATCGACGCTGCCGCTCGCTTTGGTCGCGCGCCCCGCGAGCGCGCTCTGGTACAGGCAATCGGCCTGGCGCGGCTCGACGACGATGAAATGCGGCCGCTGCGCGCCGTCGCGCTCCCACAGGTAACTCGCGACGCCCGCCGCGAGACCGCCCACGCCGCCCTGCAGGAACACGTGCGTGAACGGCCGCCCATCGTCTTGCGCCGCCTGCGCGGCGGCCTCGGCGGCGATCACGCCATAGCCCTGCATCACGTCGCGCGGAATCGCCTCGTAACCGTCGTACGACGTATCCGACACGACATACCAGCCGTTCGCCTGCGCAAGCTGCGCCGCGCAGACGACCGACTCGTCGTAGTTCCCCGCGATGCGCACGATCCGTGCGCCGTACGCCGAGATCGCGCGTTCGCGTTCGGCGTCGACATTCGCGTGCAGCACGATCACGCAGCCGCAGCCGATCGCGCGCGCGGCGGCGGCCAGCGCGCGGCCGTGATTGCCGTCGGTCGCGCTGATCACCGTCAGGTCGGCCAGCAGCGACGCGTAGCGGCCGGTGATCAACCCTTGCGGATCGAGATCGTGGGTGCGCCGCAGGCGCTTCACGAGCCGCACCAGCGCGATCGGCGCGCCGAGCGCCTTGAAGCTGCCGAGCGGCGAGCGGCACGATTCATCCTTCACGCTGACGCTCGCGACGCCGAGCCGCGCGGCGAGATCCGGCAACGCGCGCAGCGGCGTGCGCGCGTTGCCGACGAGCGGCCAGTGCGCGAGCCACGCGCCGCTTTCGTCGGCCGACGCGATGTTCATCACGCGGCGCAGCGCGTTGGGATAGGCGGCGCGCGATGCGCGGGGGTTGGCGATCAGCATGGCGAAAGGCTCCGGAGCCGGACCGCGCCAGCGGTCCGTCGGGTGGGTCGGATCGGGCAAGCGCGGGTTGCGCGCGCCACCAGTTGGAAAATAATATTGCGCTTGCCGATCAATTAAATCGCCAAATCAGCCACTCCGGCGCAAAAATTTCTCATTCTTTCGAGGTTCCAGACCATCATGTCCACCCCGCTCGATGCGTTCGATCGCAAGCTGCTGATGGAAATCCAGCGCGACGCGCAGACGCCGCAGGCCGAGCTCGGCGCGCGCGTCAACCTGTCGACCGCCGCCGTGAACCGGCGCCTGCGGCGTCTTGCTGAAGACGGCGTGATCGAGCGCTACACGGCCGTGGTTGCGCCCGACAAGGTCGATCATCCGCTGACGATCGTCGTGAACGTCGAGGTCGAGAGCGAGCAGATCGACCAGCTCGACGCGATGAAGCGGTCCTTCGAGCGGTGCCCGCAGATCCAGCAGTGCTACTACGTGACGGGGGAATGGGATTTCGTGCTGATCCTCGCCGTGCGCAACATGGATCAGTACAACGCGCTCACGCGCGAGCTGTTCTTCGCGAACAACAACGTGAAGCGGTTCAAGACGCTGGTGAGCATGAGCCGCGTGAAGGTCGGGCTCGAGGTGCCGGTCGAACCCGGCGAATGAGTGCGGCAAGGAAGCGGCCGGCGCACGACTGCATGCGCCGGCCGCCTCCCATCCACGGCACCGTTAACGACAACTGAAGCTCGCCGCCGAATTCACGTCGCCCGAGCCGTTGTAGCGCGCCACCTGCGGATACGGGCACAGCGGGCGCGTGCGCCCTGCCCCCCACGACGCGGGCACGTCCGCGTTCGGCACCGCGTTGGTCGCATCGCGCGAGGCGGCCACGATCGCGGCGGGCGCCTGCCCCTGCTCGACCCACGCGACCAGCGGCGTCAGCATGTCGAACTGGTCGGCCGCCGGCCCGCCCGCACAGTGGTTCATCCCGGGCACCGGATAGAAGCGCGCGAAGCTCGACGCATCGCCGCCGTTCGCCTGCGCGACCCGCTGGTACCAGTCGCTCGTGTCGTTGAACGAGAACACCGGATCACCGGTGCCGTGATAGACGAGCAGCTTCGCGCCGCGCGACTTCAGCGCGGCCAGGTTCGTCTCGTCGGGCGGCGTCATGAACGACCACGCGGATTGCGTGTACACGCCGCTCGTCGCGAAGATCGCCGGCGCATCGTTGTCCATGTCGAAGCCGAGCGCGAAACCGGGCAGGTTCGCGAGCGTCGCGGTGCTTTTCGGCGGCGACATGAACGTGAACGCCATCGCGACCGGATCGAGCGTGATGGAATTCGATTGCTTCCACGCGGCCCAGCCGCCGCCGGCCACGCCCGGATCGTACGGAAAGCTCGCATAGAGCGCCGTGCCCGCGCTGTTACGCGCCCCGGCGAACACGTTCTCGAGCGCGGTTTTCTGCGCAGGCGTCAGGCAAGCGCCGGTACGCGTGCCGTTCGCGCAGGTCGGGATGTCCGTCTCGACGCTGAAGTGCGCCTGGCACGCGGCGACATCCTGCACCATCCCGTCGGCCACGCCGTCGAGCGCATCGCATTTGTCGAGGATCTTCGCGCCGACGAACTGGCGCTCGGCATCGGTGAAGCCGCTGCGGATGTCCGGCAGCCCGTTCGATCCCGTCGCCGACGCGATCTTCGCGAACTGCTGCGCACCGTACATCTCGCCGATCGCCGCCTTCGGCAAATGGAAGCCCGGATCGCCCGCGATGATGCCGTCGTAGTCGCCCGGGTTGCGCACGGCCGTGACCATCGCGTGACGCCCGCCGTTCGAGCAGCCGCCGAAATAGCTGCGGTCGGGCGCCTTGCCGTAGGCGAGACGGATCACCTGCTTCGCCATCGGCGTCAACGCATCGACGGCGCCGTAGCCGTAGTCGAGCCGCGCTTGTGGATCGAGGCCGAACAGCGGGTTCTGCGCGGCGCTGTGCCCGGAATCCGAGCTGATCACCGCGAAACCCTGGTTCAGCGCATCGGTCAGCGGCCCGCCGCCGCCGATCTCGCCGGTCGCGGTCACGACGTTGCCGTCGAGCCCGCCGTTCGCCTGGTAGAAGAAGCGGCCGTTCCACGCCTTCGGCAAGCGCATCTCGAAGCCGATCGCATAGGTCTGGCCGTCCACCGCGCTCACGCGCTGGTTCATGTTCCCTTCGATCACGCAGTGCTCGGCGATCGGCTGGCCGGCCACCGTCAACGCGCCGGCGGCCGCGGTCGTCACCGACGTGAACGACGTGTTCGCGTACGCAAGCTTCGCGGCGAGTGCGTCGCAGGTCTGCGCCATCGCGGCCGGCGTCGCCGCGCTCAGGTGCGTGGGCGCGGAGCTGACCGAATCGTCGCCGCCGCAACCGGCGAGCATCGCGGCGGACAGCGGCGCAATGCAGAGGAATGCAGATTTTCTGTTCAAGATATCTCCCGTTGTTCAGGCTGCCGACTCAGAACATGTGCTTGACGCCGACCATCGCGCCGAGCTGCCCCATCCCTTCGCCCGGCGTCGTACCGGGGCCGCCACCGCTGACCGCGTAGCGTGCGTGCGCGCTGTTCCACAGATACGAGCTTTGCGCGTAGACCGACGTGCGCTTCGTCAGCAGATAGGTCGCGCGCAGCGTCGCCATCGTCGCGCGCGTGTCGTGTGCGCTGTTGACGATCCGGTAGCCTTCGCCATCGACGACGAAATCGGGCTTGACCGTATACGACGCCCCGACGAAGAACAGGTCGGAATGCGCGCCGGGCTCGGCCGGCGAACCGGTCGACACGCGCCGCCCGATCCAGCCCGCGCCGATCCGCGCGCCCGCCGCCTGTGCATACGCGCTCACGTGAATTCGCGCGTCCTTGCCCGCGCTGCTCGTGAACGCGACCGGCGCGACGCCGTCGAAGAAGTTCGCGGCCGCACCGGTGCCGCCGCGCTGCTCTTCGTACGACGCCGCCGCGCCGAAATATGCGCTGTCGTACTTGAGCATCGCCGACCAGTCGCGGCACTCGACCGCGTGGCCCGGCACCTGCCCCGCGCACGTGCCCTGCCCCGGCGAGTTGCCGGTGCCGGCGCTGTCGCGGCCGAACGAATAGGCGGCGCCGAGCGTCACGCCGCGATAGGTGCCGAGGTAGGTCACCGCGTTGTCGGCGCGGCCGTTCGGCACGTACGCGTCGAACGAGCCGAGCCCGTAGATGTCGGGGCCGATGATGTCCGCGCCCTGCAGCGCGAGGTAGGTCATCGTGTACTGGCGGCCAAACGCGAGCGTGCCGAAGCCGCCCTTCAGCCCGACGAACGCCTGCCGCCCGAACAGCCGCCCGCCCTGCCCCAGATCGCCGCCGCGCACGTTGAAGCCGCTTTCCAGCGTGAATACCGCCTGATAACCGCCGCCGAGATCCTCCGCGCCGCGCAGCCCCCAGCGCGACGGCAGCTCGCCCGTCACGGCCGGCATGCGCACTACGTGGTCGCCGGCCGCGTTCGCGTGCGACACGTATTCGACGCCCGTGTCGATGATCCCGTACAGCGTCACGCTCGATTGCGCGTGCGCGCCGGTCGCGGCCAGCGCGCATGCGCCGGCCGCCAGCAAGGCTTTGGTGTGCTTCATGGTTAGTGTCTCCAGACCTGCGTCGATATCGCGCTCTGCCGGCGCTCGTGGTTGAAAGTAAAGAAACTCAGTCGTGTGCCTGCGGCCTGCGGATCAGCACCAGCGCCGCGATGGCGGCGACCAGCGTGACGGGGATGCTCGCGCCGATCACGACCGACGCGCTGCGGCCCATCGCGAGCAGCTCGGCGGCCGCGAGCGGCCCGACCACGGAGCCGAGCCGGCCCACTGCCACCGCGGAGCCGACGCCGGTGCCGCGCATCGCGGTCGGGTAGTACATCGCGGCCAGCGCATACAGCACCGACTGTCCGCCGACGACGAACATGCCGGCCGCAAACGCCGCGGCGGACAGCCAGACGATCCCGGGCGCGATCGCGAGCGCGGCGAGCGACAGCACGATCCCCGCGTACATACCGCCGACGACCCGCGACGGCCGCATCCGGTCCATCGACATGCCGATGCCGAGCACGCCGAGGCCGCTGCCGATGTTGAAGAAGATCTGCACGATCCCGGCCTGGCTGCGCGCGAGCCCCTTCGCCGCCATCAGCGACGGCAGCCAGTTCAGCAGGAAATACAGCACGATCAGCGTGCAGAAATAGCTGAGCCAGAGCGCGAGCGTGGTGCCCGTGCGCGCGCCGCCGAACAGCGTGTGCCCGACGCTTGGGCGCGCGGCGCCCGATGCGCTGACGTCGAGGAACGCACGCGATTCCGGCAGCAACGCGAGCAGCAGCGGGGCGAGCAGCAGCGGCCCGATGCCGCCGACGTAGAAGATGTGCCGCCACTCGGTGTCGCCGGCCAGCAGCACACCGATCAGCGACGCGATCACGCCGCCGAACGGAATACCGCAATACATCACGGCGACCGCGCTGCTGCGCGAGCGCGCGTCGGCCGCTTCGGAAGACAGCGCGATCAGGTTCGGCATCGCACCGCCAAGGCCGAGGCCGGTCAGCGCGCGCACGACGACCAGCATCGCAAAGCTCGACACCTGCGCGGTCGCGATCGACAGCAGCCCGAACAGGCAGACCGACGCGATCAGTACGTGCTTGCGGCCGATCCGGTCGGCAAGCCAGCCGCCGAGCATCGCGCCCGGCAACAGGCCGAACGTGCCTGCGCTGAACGCGAGCCCCATCTGCGAAACCGTGAGCCCGAACTCGTGCGCCATGCGCGGCGCGGCGACGCCGACCGACTGCAGGTCGAGCCCCTCGAGCAGCGCGATCGCGAAACACAGGCCGAGCGTCGTCGCAACGGCCGGCCTCTCGGCAACGGAAGTGTCCATGTCGTCTCCAAACCTTGTACTGCGCGTCATGCCGGGACGCATGCGCGATGTCTTTGTCGTAACCGGACCATGCGTCAGAATTTATCAGGTAGCCTGATTCATTGTCCGAAATAAAATCCGCGCGACCAGCCGGTCGTGCGGACCGTCATCCCATCGAGGGACGGGACGATTTAATAACAGGTAACCTGATATTTCAAGTGCGCGGTGCGCCGGTGTTAACCCGCAATGCGCGCGGAAGCCGGCCGGGCAAGGCCGTGCACAACGTCGAATGTCGCGAAAACGCGGCTCAGTCGCGCAGGTTGCGCACGAACAGTTCGAGCGTGCGCTGGACCTGCACGGCGTCGGCGGCGGTGAGGTCGTCGCCGAGCATCCGGCGCTCGAGCGGGCGCAGCACCCGTTCGCATTCGCGCAGGATTGCCGAGCCTTCGTCGGTCAGGCGCAGCAGGATCACGCGGCCATGATTCGGATCGGCCTCGCGCGTAACGAAGCCGCGTGCCGCCATCGCGACCATCACCTCGTTCGCGGATTGCGGCGTGATGAACGAGCGCACCGCGAGCTGCGCATTGGACAACGCGCCGCGCGCTTCGAGCACCGACAGCGCCGTGTATTGCGCGAGCGTCACGCCGAGCGGTGCGAGCGCATCGCTCATCTGGCGGCGCAGCAGCCGATCGAGATTGCCGATCAGGTAGGTCAGCCGCTGCTGGGCACGCACGGGCGGCCTGGCCTCGGTAGCACGGGCAGCGCGTTTCGCGCCGGCCGGTTTGACAGGTGTCGAACTCATGAAGGTGTCGGGAGGAATGTCGCGGGCCATCTTACCTCACGCGGCCCGCATGGCGGACAGGCTTGCATCGCCCGAATCGCGGCGGCTGGCACGCTGTATACAACACGAATCCGACCCGGCCGTTTCGATCGTGGTTTACCCGTTGATTTGCACGATTCAGCTTGAATGCGCGGCGGCGATGTATACAATTTTATCAAGTAACCTGATAACCCCGCACGCCGGCACCGGCAATGCGGCACAGCCCCCGATATCCGCCATGACCGACCTCGACGCTTCGACTTCCGACACCCGCGCCGCTTCCCCGTCGCAAACGGTCCGCACGCTGCTCGGCTTGCGCGAGCTCATCGTCGGCGGAGAGCTCGCGCCGGGCGCACGCATTTCCGAACTGTGGGTCGTCGAGCGGCTCGGCGTGTCGCGCACGCCGGTTCGGGCGGCGCTGATCCGGCTCCAGGAAGAAGGGCTGATCGAGCCGATCGCGACCGGCGGGTTTGCGGTGCGCGCGTTTTCGGCACGCGAGATCGGCGATGCGATCGAACTGCGCGGCACGCTCGAAGGGCTCGCCGCGCGGTTCGCGGCTGAACGTGGCGTGCCGCCGTCGATGCTGCGCGACCTGCGCGCGTGCGCCGACGAGATCGACGTCCTGCTCGCCGGCCCGCTGACCGACGACACGTTCTCGCGCTACGTCGATGCAAATGCCCGCTTCCACCGGCTGCTCGCGGCCGCGGCCGGCAGCGATGTCGTCGCGCGGCAGATCGACAAGGTCGCGACGTTGCCGTTCGCGTCCGCGAGCGCGTTCGTCGTCGTGCAGTCGCTCGATCCGCGCGCACACGAAACGCTGATCGTCGCGCAAGCCCAGCATCGCGCGGTGCTCGACGCGATCGAACGTCGCCAAGGCGCGCGCGCGGAAGCGCTGATGCGCGAACACGCACAGATCGCGCACGACAACCTGCGGCGCGTGCTCGACAGCCAGCGCGCGATGACGAAGCTCAAAGGCGGCAACCTGATTCGCCGCGACGCCGGCTGACCGGCACGCGGCACCTTCGCGCGGCGCACGACGCGCCGCTCATCCGACGACACACACGGCGTGCGCACACGCCATGGAGGAGACGCATGTTCCTGAAAAACACGTGGTACGTGGCCTGCACGCCGGACGAATTCGCCGGCAAGCCGCTGGGGCGGCAGATTTGCGGCGAACGCATGGTGTTCTTCCGCGACGCGGACGGCGCGGTCACCGCGCTCGAGGATTTTTGCCCGCACCGCGGCGCGCCGCTGTCGCTCGGCACCGTGCGCGACGGCCGGCTCGTGTGCGGCTATCACGGGCTGACGATGGGCGCGGACGGCAAGTGCACGAGCATGCCGTGCCAGCGCGTCGGCGGCATTCCGGCGATCCGCCGCTATCCGGCCGTCGAGCGGCACGGCTTCGTGTGGGTGTGGCCGGGCGATCCGGCCCAGGCCGATCCGGCGACGATTCACCGGCTGCACTGGGCCGACGATCCGGGCTGGGCGTATGGCGGCGGTCTCTATCACATCGACTGCGATTACCGGCTGATGATCGACAACCTGATGGACCTCACGCACGAGACTTACGTGCATGCATCGAGCATCGGGCAGCCGGAGATCGAGGAAGCGCCGCCCGCGACGAAAGTGAACGGCGACACGGTCACGACCAGCCGCTTCATGGAAGGCATCGTGCCGCCGCCGTTCTGGGCCGCCGCGCTGCGCGGCAACGGGCTCGCCGACGACGTGCGCTGCGATCGCTGGCAGATCTGCCATTTCACGCCGCCGAGCCACGTGATGATCGAGGTGGGCGTCGCGCACGCGGGCAAGGGCGGCTATCACGCGGACCCGCGCGACAAGGTGTCGAGCATCGTCGTCGATTTCATCACGCCGGAAACCGAGACGTCGATCTGGTACTTCTGGGGGATGGCGCGCAGTTTCGCGGTGGACGACCGCGCGTTGACGGAGACGATCCGCAACGGACAGGGCGCGATCTTCGCCGAGGATCTCGACATGCTCGAAGCGCAGCAGCGCAACCTGCTGCGCTGGCCGGACCGGCCGCTGCTGAAGCTGAACATCGACGCGGGCGGCGTGCAGTCGCGACGCGTGCTCGACCGGCTGATCGACCAGGAGCGCGCCGTCGCGCTGCCGTGCTGACCGCGTGCCGCATCGCCGCCGCATGGCGGTGCGGCGCCCCTACCCCACCATTCCCATGAAAGTCACACTCATCCGCAAGCTTCCCGTCGCGACCGACATCTGCGCGTTCGAACTCGCGCCGGCAGACGGCACACCGCTGCCGCCGTTTACGGCCGGCGCGCATGTCGACGTCCACGTCGGCGGTTTCGTCCGCCAGTATTCGCTGTGCAACAGCCCGTCGGAGACGGGCGTCTACCGGCTCGGCGTGCTGCGCGAGCCCGCGTCGCGCGGCGGCTCGCTCGCGATGCACGCATGCGAGCCCGGCACGACGCTCGACATCAGCGCGCCGCGCAACCACTTCGCGCTCGACCCGCAGGCCGCGCACACCGTGCTGCTCGCCGGCGGCATCGGGATCACGCCGCTGCTCAGCATGGCCGCGCACCTGATCGAGGCCGGCCAGTCGTTCGAGCTGCATTACTGCGCGCGCGAGCCGGCGCGCGCCGCGTTCCTCGACCGGCTCGACACGCCCGGGCTCAAGGCCCGCACGCGGCTCTGGTTCGACGACGCGCCGGACGGCCGGCGCATCGATTTCCCGCACGTGCTCGCGAAGCCGGATGCACACACGCACCTGTACGTGTGCGGCCCCGGCGGGTTCATTGGTGCCGTGCTCGCGGCGGCCGCGCAAGCCGGCTGGGATCCTGCGAAC
Organism: Burkholderia sp. YIM B11467; assembly: GCF_052952715.1. Taxonomy (NCBI): domain Bacteria; kingdom Pseudomonadati; phylum Pseudomonadota; class Betaproteobacteria; order Burkholderiales; family Burkholderiaceae; genus Burkholderia; species Burkholderia sp. YIM B11467. The sequence continues at coordinate 1,261,398 of NZ_JBQVSQ010000001.1, read as the reverse complement.
GTGCATCGGGAGTATTTCGGTGCGGCCGGCACAGGTGCGGCCGGCGCGGACGCCGCAGTTGCCCCAGGCGAAGACGGAGCCGACCACGCGTTCCAGGTATCGCTCGCGCAATCGGGCCGCGTCGTCGACGTGCCGGCCGGCACGACGATCGTCGACGCGCTGCGCGGTTGTGGAATCGACGTGCCGGTATCGTGCGAGCAAGGCGTATGCGGCACCTGCCTCACGCGCGTGCTGTCCGGCACGCCCGATCATCGCGACGTCTACCTGACCGACGACGAACGCGCGGCCAACGATCAGATGCTGCCGTGCTGTTCGCGTGCGGTCACGCCGCTGCTGGTGCTGGATCTGTGAAAGTGCGTGCGGCGCGGTAGACGCGCCGCAGCGTGCGCGCCTTATGCGCCGCGCGCCGCGCCGGCGACGATCACGCCCGCATCGGCCGCGTCGTGCGCATACATCGCTTCGATCACGGCCGCGCGCTGCGTCAGCACCGCGCGCTGGTTGATCGAACCCTTGTCGGTGATTTCGCCGAGATCGAGCGACGGCGGCGTGTCGAGCAGGCACAGCCGCGTGATGAACGTCGCACTGCCGGTCGCGTCGCGATTCAATCGCTGCAGCAGGTCCGCAAAGAACGCGCGCACGGCCGGCGCCTGCAGCACGGCGCGCACGTCGGCGTCCGGCCCCGCGCCCGCAAGGCGACGGCAATCGTCGACGCGCGGAAAGATCATCGCGCCGACGTCGTCGCGGTTCATCCCGGTCACGACCGCATCCTGCACATACGGCGCGCCGTTCGACACGATCCGCGCGCGCATCGGCCCGACGCTCACGAAGGTCCCCGTCGACAGCTTGAAATCCTCGGCGATCCGGCCGTCGAACATCAGCCCGATCTCCGGACGCCGCGGGTCGACGAAGCGCACCGCGTCGCCGCTGCGGTAGTAGCCTTCGTCGTCGAACACCTCGCGCGCGTCGTCGCCGCTTGCGCGCCAGTAGCCAGCCATCACGTTCGGCCCCCGGAAGCGCGCCTCGAGCTTGCCGTCGACCGGCACCAGCTTCGCGTCGCAGCCGGGCGCGGGCAGGCCGATGTAGCCGGCGCCCGACATCGGCCCGGTAGTGAACATGCACGACGGCGCGGCTTCGGTCATCCCGAGGCCCGCCATGATCCGGATGCGCTCGCCGCAGTGCGCGAGCGTCACGCGTTCGAGCCGGTCCCACGCGGCCTGCGACAGCCCCGCGCCCGCGAAGAAATACATCTTCACGCGCGAGAAGAAGGTCGCGCGCAGCGCAGCGTCCGTTTCGAGCGCGGCGGTCAGCTCCTCCCAGCCTTTCGGCACGTTGAAGTACACCGTCGGCGCGATCTCGCGCAGGTTGCGCAGCGTCTCGTCGAACTTGCCGGCGACCGGCTTGCCGTCGTCGATGTACAGCGTGCCGCCGTTGTACAGCGCAATCCCCACGTTGTGGCTGCCGCCGAACGTGTGGTTCCACGGCAACCAGTCGACCAGCACCGGCGGCTCGATGCCGAATTGCGGAAACGTTTCGAGCAGCATCTGCTGGTTGCTGCACAGCATCCGGTGCGTGGTCGGCACCGCCTTCGGCAGCCGCGTCGAGCCGGACGTGAACAGGAACTTGGCGATCGTATCGCCCGCGATCGCATCGTGCGCGGCGTCGACGCTGCCCGGCGCGGTGTCGAGCAGCGACGCGAAGCGCGTGACGCCGCGCATCCCGTCCGCCGCCGACACGACCACACGCTCGACGTCGGGCGGCACCGTCGCATCGAGCGCGGCACGGAACGCATCGCCGTCCGCGGCAAACACGAGCCCCGGCGTCAGCAGCGCCAGCGCATGGCGCAGCTTGCCGTAGTCGCTCGACACGAGCGAATACGCGGGCGACAGCGGCGCATACGGAATACCGGCCCACAGCGCGCCGAACGCGACCTGCAGGTGTTCGAGATCGTTGCCGGACAGGATCGCGACCGGCCGCTCGGCCGACAGCCCGCGATCGAGCAGCGCCTGGCCGATCGCGCGTGCGCGTTCGAGCATCTGCGCATAGCTGATGCCGATCCATGCGCCGTCGGGGCCGCGCCGCGCGACGAGCCAGCGGTCCGGGTGCGCCTGCGCACCGCTGACGAGCCGGTCGGTCAGCCGGCGCGGATACGCGCCGAGCGCGGTCGATGCACGCAGGGTCCAGCAACCGTCGCGTTGCGCGATGTCGGGCGGTGCCGCACCGATCGCGACGGGGCGGTAGCCGGCGGGGGCGGGCTGCGCGGCGGCGAGGCCGCGCAGTTGGGTCGGATCCGCGTCCAAGGTCTGTCTCCAGTCGGTTCCGCCGGCGCGCGCGCGGCGCGCGGCAGGAACTTCATTGTGTCGTTGTCGGTGCCGCGCCGCGGCGGCCTGCTCAGATCGGGTAGTGGCGCGGCGCGGTCTGCACGGTGATCCAGCGCAGGTCGGTGAATTCGGCGATCGACGCCTTGCTGCCGAACCGGCCGTAGCCGCTCGCCTTCACACCGCCGAACGGCATCTGCGCCTCGTCGTGCACGGTCGGGCCGTTGATGTGGCAGATGCCCGACTCGATCCGTTTCGCGACCTGCATCGCGCGTGCGATGTCGCGGCTGAACACCGCGGCAGCCAGCCCGTATTCGCTGTCGTTCGCGGCCGCCAGCGCCGCTTCGTCGCCGTCGACGCGCTGCACGGTCACGACCGGCCCGAACGATTCGTCCGCGTAGAGCTTCATGTCGCGCGTGACGCCGTCGACGATCGTCGGCTGCATCACCGCGCCGTCGACTTCGCAGCCGAGCGGCAACGCCGCGCCGTGCGTGCGCGCGTCGGCGACCAGCGCCGCGATGCGCTGCGCGGCCGCCGCGCTTTCCAGCGTGCCGAGCACGACGCCCGGTGCGGCCGGGTTGCCCGCCTTCAGCGTACGCGCCTTCGCGACGAGCCGCTCGACGAACGCATCGGCGACTTGCCGGTCGACGATCACGCGTTCGGTCGACATGCAGATCTGGCCCTGGTTGAAGAACGCGCCGAACGCGACCGCGTCGACCGCCGCATCGAGATCCGCGTCGTCGAGCACGAGCACCGGCGCCTTGCCGCCGAGTTCGAGCAACGCCGGCTTCAGGTGCTGCGCGGCGAGCGTCGCGACGATCCGGCCGACGCGCGTCGACCCGGTGAAGTTGACGCGCCGCACCGCCGGGTTCGCGATCAGCCGCTCGACGATCGCCGGTGCGTCCTGCGGCGCATGCGTGATCACGTTGACGACACCATCGCCGAGCCCCGCGTCATGCAGCACGCTGCCGATCAGCCGGTGCACGCCCGGGCAGCCTTCGGACGCCTTCAGCACGACCGTGTTGCCGCACGCGAGCGGCATCGCGAGCGCCCGGGTCGCGAGAATCACCGGTGCGTTCCAGGGCGCGATGCCGAGCACGACGCCGCACGGTTGGCGCACGGCCATCGCGAGGCTGCCCGGCACATCGGACGGGATCACCGCGCCGTCGATCTGCGTCGTCATCGCGGCGGCCTCGCGCAGCATGTTCGCCGCGAGCATCACGTTGAAGCCGTACCAGTTCGCCATCGCGCCGGTTTCGGCACGGCCGGTCTCGATGAATTCGCTGGCGCGCGCGTCCATCCGGTCGGCCGCCGCGAGCAGCCGCCGGCGGCGCTCGGTCGGCGCGAGCGCCGCCCACGCGGGAAACGCGCGTGCGGCCGCCGCAACCGCGGCATCCGCGTCGGCAAGCGTCGCCGCGGCGGCGCGCGACGCCACCTGTCCCGTCGCCGGATCGATCCGGTCGAACGTGCCGCCATCCGACGCGCCGCGCGACACGCCGTCGATCAACAAACTCACTTCGTGCATTTCGCTGTCTCCGCTCAGTCCGGTTGCGTGCCGCTTCGCGCGTCAGCGCTTGTACGCCTGCAGGCCCGGCTTGATGCTCTTGTCGTCGAGGAACTGCTTGAGGCCCTGCTCGCGACCGCCTTCCGGATCGCGATAGTTCGCCTGGTCGAGCTTCGCGTACAGGTAATCCTCGTTCTGCTCCCACGTCAGTTCGCGGCAACGCTTGAAGCCGTGCTTCGCATTGCGGATCACGACCGGATTCTTGTCGAGCAGTTTCGCGGCGAGCGCGCGCACTTCGTCGCGCAGTTGCGCACGCGGCACGCTCTTGTTGACGAGGCCCATCTTCGCGGCCTGCTGCCCGGTGAAGGTATCGCCGGTCATGATGTAGTACAGCGCCTCGCGATGCCCGACCGTGTCCGCCATCGCCTTGCTGACGAGGTTGCCCGGCGGGATGCCCCAGTTGATCTCGGACAGGCCGAACACGGCTTCGTCGGCCGCGATCGCGAGATCGCACGCGACGAGCGGCGAGAAGCCGCCGCCGAAACACCAGCCGTTGACCATCGCGATCGTCGGCTTCGCATACATGCGCAGCAGCTGCCACTGCCAGCGGCTCGCGTCGCGGCGGATCTTTTCCTGCAGGATCTCCGGACCCGCGTCCACTTCGCGGAAATACTCCTTCAGGTCCATCCCGGCCGTCCATGCATCGCCCTCGCCGGTCAGCACGAGCACCTGCGCGTCGGCGTCGAGTTCGACCGCTTCCAGCACGTCGATCATCTCCGTGTTCAGCGTCGGGCTCATCGCATTGCGCTTGTCCGGGCGGTTCAGCGACACCCACGCGATCCCGCCCTCGACCTCGACCTTCACCGTCTTCCAGCGACCTTCGTAACTCATCTTCGTTCTCCAATGACCGTGCCGCCCTGCGCGACTCGACGCCAATTTACTATCAGGTAACCTGATATGTAAAGTAGAATGGAAGCGGCTCGGGACAAACCCCTAAACGGGCACGAACGCGCGGTTTCGCGCCGCGCGGCGCCTGCCCTTCGCGACATGAGGAGACACGCTTGGACGTCCGCAACCTGATTGCCATCGACACGCACGTGCATGCCGAAGTGTCGTGCTGCCAGCCGCCCGACCTGTTCGCGAAGGCCTTCGACGACGCGGCCGACAAGTACTTCGGCACGGTGCTGAAGCAGGGTCGCCGGCCGACGATTCCGGAGACGATCGCGTATTACCGCGAGCGCCGCATCGGCTTCGTGATGTTCACCGTCGACTGCGAAACGAACATCGGCCGGCGCCGCATTCCGAACGAGGAGATCGCGCAGTTCGCGCAGGACAACGCCGACGTCATGATCGCGTTCGCGAGCATCGACCCGCACAAAGGCCGCTTCGGCGCGCGCGAGGCGCGCCGCCTGATCGAAGAACACGGCGTGAAGGGGTTCAAGTTCCACCCGACGATGCAGGGGTGCTTTCCGAACGACCGGCTCGCGTATCCGATCTACGAGGTGATCGCCGAACACGGGCTGCCGGCCGTGTTCCACAGCGGCCATTCGGGGATGGGATCCGGCATGCGCGGTGGCGGCGGGCTGCGTCTGAAGTACTCCGAACCGATCCATCTCGACGATGTCGCCGTCGATTTTCCGGACATGAAGATCGTGATCGCGCACCCGTCGTGGCCATGGCAGGAGCAGGCGCTGTCGATCGCGCTGCACAAGCCGAACGTCTACATCGATCTGTCGGGATGGTCGCCGAAGTACTTCTCGCCGGAGCTGGTCAAGTATGCGAACACGCTGCTCAGGCACAAGGTGCTGTTCGCATCGGATTTTCCGCTGATCCGGCCGGATCGCTGGCTGGAGGATTTCAACGGCGCCGGGTTTCGGCCCGACGTGCATCCGCTGATCCTGAAGGACAACGCGGTGGAATTGCTGGGACTGGGGCTGGAACTCGACGCGCCACGCGCGTGACGCGCCGAGTGATGAGTGATGAACGCGCCGATCGAAGCGTGGCGGCCGGCGCGGTGGTGCGCCGATGCCGCGTTTGCCGCGCCGCGCCGCGCCGCGGCGCTCAGGTTGCGCGCCGCGGGATGAACCGTGCAGTCGGCAGCCCCGCATGCCGCGTCTGCGCGACGAACACGCCACCCGCATGCGCATCGCCTGCCAGCGCGTCGTCGCTCAACCCGACGCGCGCACTCGTCACGTACAGCCGCCCGTCGCCGTCGAGCGCCGCGCAGCTCGGCTGCGCGGTCGGCACGTCGACGCGCTCCGTCTCGATGCCGTCCGCGCCGTAGCGCACGACCCGCCGGCCGCCCCACTGCGCGTTCCACAGGCCGCCGTCGCGATCGATCGTCGAGCCGTCCGGGTCGCCGTCCGCATCGGTCAGGCGCGCGAACGACCGCACGTTCGCGACGTCGCCATCCGTGCGGTAATCGCAGACGAAAATCTCGCGTACCAGCGAATCGCAGAAGTACATCTTCGAGCCATCCGGCGAAAACGCGATGCTGTTCGCGATCGCCGCCGCCGGCAACGCGAGCCGTTCGAGCGTGAGGTCGGGATTGAGCCGGTAGAACCCGCCGACCGCGCGCGGCGGCTCGCCGCCCTCGTCCTTCATCCCGAACACGAACGCGCCGGACGGATCGCAGCGCCCGTCGTTCAGGCGCGTCGGCAGGTCGGGCTCGACGTCGACGATCCGCGTGAACGCGCCGCTGCGCAGGTCGAAGAACGCGAGATGCGTCGCGAGCCCGACCAGCAGCACGTCCGGATCGTGCGTCAGCGCGAAGCACGCGAGCCGCTCGGGCATCGTCCACGGCGTCAGGTCCGAACCGTCCGCGCGGCATCGCCACAACTGCGCGCCTTCGATGTCCACCCAGTACAGCACTTTCGTCGCATCGCACCACGTCGCGCCTTCGCCGAGCGTGTTGCGGCTGTCGGCCAGCAGCGTCGCCGACGCGGCCGGAAAATTCTGTTGCATGCCGTCTCCCGATATCTGTCGCGAATGACCGTCGCGTTCGCGGGCGGCCGCGCTGCCGGTCAGATCTTCATCGCGCGCCGCTGGTTGCGACGATACTGGTCGAACAGCACCGCGAGCAACAGAATTCCGCCGCGTATCAGATATTGGTAAAAGGTCGGTACGTTCAGCAGGCTCATCGCATCCTGCACCGCGCCCATGATCAGCACGCCGACCAGCACGCCGGAGATCGTCGCAACGCCGCCCGTCAGCGACACGCCGCCAAGCACGCACGCGGAGATCACGCCGAGTTCGAGGCCGACCGACGTCTTCGGGTCGCCGAGGCTCATCCGCGACGCAAGCATCACGCCGGCGAAGCCCGTCACGAGCCCCTGCAGCACGAACACCGCGATCTTGATGCGCATCACCGGCAGCCCCGCGAGCAGCGCGGCCTCGCCGTTGCCGCCGACGGCCAGCACGTTCTTGCCGAACACCGTCTTGCGCAGCAGGAAGCCGAACACGACGAAGCCGACGATGTTGCTCCAGATCGGATACGAGATGCCGAGGAACGAGCCGGCCCCGAGTTCGAAGAAGCGCTCCTCGGAGATCATCACCGCGTCGCCGTTCGACGTGATGAACGCGAGCCCGCGCACGACCTCCATCATCGCGAGCGTGACGATCAGCGAATTGATCCGGTAGCGCGCGATCAGCACGCCGTTCACGAGCCCGACCGCGCCGCCCGCGAGCACGCCGGCCGCGGTGCCGAACAGCACGCTGTGCGTCGCGGTGATCAGCGTCGACGCGACGACGCCCGAGAACGCGACGATCGACGCGACCGACAGGTCGACCTCGCCGAGCGCGAGCACGAACATCATCGTCACCGCGATCGAACCGATCAGCGTGACCGACAGCAGCAGGCCCTGGATGTTGCGCGGCGTGAGGAAGTCCGGCACGGTCAGCGACAGGGTCGCGAACAGCACGAGAAACACCATCACGATGCCGGAACGGTTGATCAGCTGCCACACGCTACCGCGCGCCTTCATGGGCGCGGCAGCGGCATCGGGCGATGGAGAAGTACGTTGGGGTTGCATTGCCTGGCTCATGTCATTTCAATCCGGTTGAACCGCGGGCCGCTAACGCGGCAGCGCGAGCTTGATCAGCGCGTCGGGCGTGGCCTGCGCCTTCGCCACCTCGCCCGCGATCCGTCCTTCCTTCATCACGATGATCCGGTCCGACACGCCGATCACCTCGGCCAGATCGCTCGACACGAGGATCACCGTGCGGCCCGCTTCCGCGAGTTCGTAGAACAGGTTGTAGATTTCGGCGCGCGCACCGACGTCGATGCCGCGCGTCGGCTCGTCCATCAGGAACACGTCGATGCGCTCGGCGAGCCAGCGCGCCAGCACGACCTTCTGCTGGTTGCCGCCGGACAGCGCGCCGATCGGCGTGTCGCCGTCGCGGGTCTTGATCGCGAGCCGCTCGATGTAGCGTTGCGCGAGCTCGCGTTCGCGCCGCGTGTCGAGCAGCACGCGCGCCGGGCTGAAATGGCGGCGCGCGCTGATGTTCAGGTTGTCGGCCACCGACGCGATCGCGACGATGCCCTCCTGCTTGCGGTCTTCCGGGCACAGCGCGATGCCGGCGCGCACCGCGTCGCGCGGGCTCGCAAACGCGACGCGCCGCCCGCCCAGCTCGACGTGCCCGGCGCTCGGGCGCACCGCGCCGTACAGCAGCTTCATCAGTTCCGAACGGCCCGCGCCGACGAGCCCGAAGAACCCGACGATCTCGCCGCGCCGCGCAGCGAACGACACCGGCTCGGCCAGCCCGGGCCCCACCAACCCCTTCGCCTCGATCAGCACGTCGCCGGCCGCGCGCGGCCGGTAGCCGTACACGTTCTCGATCGAGCGGCCGACCATGCAGCCGATCAGCCGGTCGCGGTCGAGCTCGGCGACCGAATCGAACGTATCGATCCGGCGGCCGTCGCGAAACACGGTCACGCGGTCGCACAGTTCATACACTTCTTCCATCCGGTGCGTGACGTAGATAATCGCGCGGCCTTCCGCGCGCAGCGCGCGGATGATCCGGAACAGCTGCGTGGTCTCGCGCGCGGACAACGAGCTCGTCGGTTCGTCGAACGCGATCACGCGCGCGTCGCGCATCAGCGCCTTGCCGATCTCGATCATCTGGCGCTGACCGATCGACAGGTACTTCACGGGGATGCCCGGATCGATGTGCTCGCCGAGCCGTTCCAGCGCATCAAGCGCGCGCGCGGCCAGCGTGCGCTCGTCGACCACGCCGAGCCGGCTCGGCAGTTGCCCGAGCATCAGGTTCTCGGCGACCGTCAGCTCGGGCACCAGATGCAGCTCCTGGTAGATGATCGCGATGCCGGCCTCGAGCGCCGCGCGCGTCGACGCGAAGCGCTGCGCCGTGCCGTTCAGCGTCAGCGTGCCGGCCTGCGGCTGGTTCACGCCGGACAGCACCTTCAGCAGCGTCGATTTCCCCGCGCCGTTCTCGCCCATCAGCCCGTGCACTTCGCCCGCGCGCACCGACAGCGACACGGCGTCGAGCGCGCGCACGCCCGGGAACGTCACCGTGATGCCGTCGAGCGCGAGCAGCGGGCCGCCCGGCGGCGGCATGCCCGCTTCGGCAGCGTCGGCGTGGGATACGGCCGTCATCGTCTGCGTCGTCATCGCGTTCTCGCCCCGCGCCGCTCAGATGCCGAGTTCGGCGCGCACCGCCTGCCAGTTGGCGCGCGTCATCAGCTTGCCGCTCGTCTGCGTGTCGGCCGCCGGCGTCTTGCCGTTGCGGATCCAGTCGACGAGGTTCTGCGTGCTGTCCTTGCCGTGGTTCGTCGAGCTGACCGCGATCGTCCCGTAGAAGCCGGTCGGTTCCTTCTTCTGGAACTCGGCGAACGCTTCGCCCGCGCCGTTGATGCCGACGCCGATCACGTCGGCTGCCGGGATGTGCAGCTGTTCGGTCGCGCGCACCGCGCCGAGCACGGTTTCCTCGTTCAGCGCGTAGACCACCCATTTCTTCACGTTCGGATGGCGCGCGAGCACCGGCGCGGCCGCGCTGAAGCCGCCTTCGTCGTCGGTCGTCTTTTGCGGCGCGTCGAAGATGTTCTCCTGGCGGAAGCCGTTCGCGAGCAGCGCCTGCGTCGCACCGTCGGTGCGCAGCTTCGCGGTCGGCAGCTCGTAGTTGGTGATCCGCAGCGCGCCGACTTCCTCGGGTTTCCAGCCGCGCCGCTTCATCTCGTCGGCGATCGCCTGGCCGACCTGGTTGCCGATCTTGGTCGCCGACATCCCGAGGTGCGGCACGCTCGCGAGCGGCTTGCCGGTCGAATCGACGAGCTGGTCGTCGACGGTCACGAACTTCATGTTGTAGCGCTTCGCGCGCGCGGCGATCGCCGGGCCGAGGCGCACGTCGGGTGCGCAGATCACGAAGCCCTGCGCGCCTTGCGAGCCGAGGTTGTCGATCGCGGCCAGCACCTTCTCGCCGTCGGGCGTGCCGATCTTCACGACCGAGAAATTCTCCTTCTGGCCGAGCGCGGACGCCGCGTTCTGCTCGTTGATGAACCACGCCTGCTCGGGCATCTTCACCAGGAAGCCGATCTTCAGCGGCGCGTCGGCGCGTGCGGCGCCCTGCATGCCGAGCGGCGCGATGCAGAGCGCGGCCAGCAGCGCGCGCAACGTGTGTCGGCGGATCGTGTGAATCGTGCGGGTCATGCTGTGTCTCCTTGGTATCGGCCTGGGCCGTAATGATTCATCGTGCGCGGGCACGGCAACGCGCGCCCCGCAGGTTCAGCGGCCGAACGCGTCGGTCTGCACGCGCCGGCCGAACAGGAACGCATCGGCGACGAGCCGCAGCGGCCGCACGTCGACGTCGCTTGCGCCACGCGCGATCAGCGCGCGGAAGTGCGCATACAGCGCCGGATACTCGCGTTCGGGGCCGATCTCGACCGGTTCGCCCGCGATCGACAGTTGCGCGCCGCCGCGGCTGATCGCGAGCACGCCGTCGGCCGTATCGACCGCGATCTCCCATTGCTCGACCGGGCCGTGCCGCCAGTCGAATTCCGCGCGCACCGGCACGCCGTCGGTATCCGCACAATCGAGTTCGGCCGCGATCGGCGTCTGCACGTCGCTCGGCACGAACAGCGTCGCCTCGCGCAGCACGAGCTCGCGCGGCAGGATCCGCGTGACGATCGACAGCGCGTTGATGCCCGGATCGAACACGCCGAGGCCGCCGGGCTCCCAGATCCACTGCTGCCCCGGATGCCAGCGCCGCACGTCCTCCTTCCAGCGCACCTGCACCGCTCGGATCGTGCGCGTCGCGAGCCACGCGCGGGCGGGCTCGACCGCGCTCGCGCAGCGCGAATGCCAGGTCGCGAACAGCGTGAGGCCGCGCGCGTGCGCCAGCGCCTCCAGCGCGGCCACTTCGCCGAGCGTCGCGCCCGGCGGCTTCTCGAGCATCACGTGCTTGCCGGCTTCGAGCGCGGCGCGCGCCTGCGCGTAACGCACCTGCGGCGGCGCACACAGCGACACGGCGTCGAGCTCGCGCTCGGCGGCCAGCAGCGCCCGCAGATCCTGATAGTTGCGCACGCCGCTGACTTCCGCGTGGCGGCTCGCGCAGGCCGTCAGCCTGAAGCCGGGTTCGGCGGCGATCGCCGGAAGGTGCTGGTCGCGCGCGATCTTGCCGATCCCGACGACACCCAGCGAAATCGGATCACTCATCGTGCATTCCTCCTGTTGCGCCCGTTCAGTGCGCCCAGCGCAGCACGAGCGGGTCGAGCCGGCGCGCGATCGCGAGCAGTTCCGCGCGCGTGTCCGGATGCAGTTCCGGCATCGGATGCCGCGGCCGCTCGCACGCGATCACGCCGCCTTCGCGCATCAGCGCCTTCGCGGTGAGGATCCCGGACTGGCGGTTCTCGTGATTGATCAGCGGCAGCCATGCCTGGTAGCGCGCGAATGCGTCGTCGTGGCGCCCTTCGCGCCACGCTTCGAGGATCGGCCGGATGCCGTCCGGATACGCGCCGCCCGTCATCGCGCCGGTCGCGCCCGCATGGAGATCGGCGAGCAGCGTGATCGCTTCCTCGCCGTCCCACGGCCCCTCGACCGCGTCGCCGCCGAGCCGGATCAGCTCGCGCAGCTTGTTCGCCGCACCGGGCGTCTCGATCTTGAAGTACGCGACCTGCTCGATCTCGCGCGCCATCCGCGCAAGGAACGGCGCCGACAGCGCGGTGCCGCTCGCAGGTGCGTCCTGGATCATGATCGGGATCGCGATCGCGTCGGACACGCGGGCGTAGAAATCGAAGATCTGCGCTTCGGGTACGCGGAACGTCGCGCCGTGATACGGCGGCATCGTCATCACCATCGCCGCGCCGAGCTGCTGCGCGCGCAGGCTGCGCGCCGCGCACACCTGCGTGCTGTAGTGCGACGTCGTGACGATCACCGGCACGCGGCCCGCGACGTGTTCGAGGATCGTGCGCGTGAGCACGTCGCGTTCGTCGTCGGTGATCGCGAACTGCTCGGAGAAGTTCGCGAGGATGCACAGCCCGTCCGAGCCCGCATCGATCATGAAATCGACCGCGCGCTTCTGGCTCGCGAGATCGAGCTCGCCGTTATCGGCAAACGTCGTCGGAACGACGGGGAAGATGCCGCGATAGCGCGGCGTGCTGCTCGAAGTCATGGTTCGGGTCCTGCGTCGGCGTGGAAAGTGTCCGGCCGTCAAGCGTTCACGGTTCGACGATGCGCGAGCCACGGCCCGCAAACGGCTGCGGCGCGCGTTTGCGGCGCCTCTCGCGCCGCACGCCGCTCAATGCGAATGGCTCGGCACGTCCGCGCCGCGCGTGCCGACCAGGAAGTCGAGGTCGCACCCCTCGTCGGCCTGCAGCACGTGATCGATGTACAGCCGCGCGTAGCCGCCCTTGCCGAGCTGGCCGGCCACGCCGGGCGCCGCGGTCGGATCGACGTCCGACAGGCGGCGCTGCAGTTCGTCGTCCGTAATGTCGAGATGCAGCGTGCCGGCCTCGCAGTCGAGTTCGATCCAGTCGCCGTTGCGCACGGCCGCGAGCGGCCCGCCGGCAGCGGCTTCCGGCGCGACGTGCAGCACGACCGTGCCGTACGCGGTGCCGCTCATCCGCGCGTCGGAAATCCGCACCATGTCCTTCACGCCCTGGCGCAGCAGCTTCGGCGGCAGCCCCATGTTGCCGACCTCGGCCATCCCCGGATAACCGCGCGGCCCGCAGTTCTTCAGCACGAGCACGGAGCTCGCATCGACGTCGAGCGTTTCGTCGTTGATCGTCGCCTTGTAGTGTTCGAGGTTCTCGAACACGACCGCGCGACCGCGATGCTTGAGCAGCTCGGGGCTCGCCGCCGACGGCTTGAGCACCGCGCCGCGCGGCGCGAGATTGCCGCGCAGGATGCGGATGCTGCCGTCCGCGATCAGCGGCCGGTCGAGCGGACGGATTACCTCGTCGTCGAAGTTCGGCGCTTCGCGCACGTTGTCCCACAGCGACTTGCCGTTCACCGTCAGCGCGTCCGGGTTCGGCAGCAGCCCGCCTTCGCCGAGCCGGCGCAGCACGGCCGGCAAGCCGCCCGCGTAATAGAACTCTTCCATCAGGAAGCGCCCCGACGGCATCAGGTCGACGATCGTCGGCGTGTCGCGGCCGATGCGCATCCAGTCCTCGAGTTCGAGCGGCACGCCGATGCGGCCCGCGATCGCCTTCAGGTGGATCACCGCGTTGGTCGAGCCGCCGATCGCCGCATTCGCGCGGATCGCGTTCTCGAACGCCGCGCGCGTCAGGATCTTCGACAGCACGAGCCCTTCGAGCGCCATCTCGACGATGCGAATGCCCGACATGTGCGCGAGCACGTAACGACGCGAATCGACGGCCGGAATCGCCGCGTTGTGCGGCAGCGCGACGCCGAGCGCCTCGGCCATGCACGCCATCGTCGACGCGGTGCCCATCGTGTTGCAGGTGCCGGCCGAGCGCGACATCCCGGCTTCGGCCGACAGGAAGTGATGCAGGTCGATCTCGCCGGCCTTCAGCGCTTCGTGCAGTTGCCACACGGCCGTGCCCGACCCGATGTTCTTCCCTTCGAGCTTGCCGTTCAGCATCGGGCCGCCGGACACGACGATCGCCGGCACGTCGCAGCTTGCTGCGCCCATCAGCAGCGCGGGCGTCGTCTTGTCGCAGCCGGCGAGCAGCACGACCGCGTCGATCGGGTTGCCGCGGATCGCTTCCTCGACGTCCATCGACGCGAGGTTGCGCGTGAGCATCGCCGACGGCCGCAGGTTCGATTCGCCGTTCGAGAACACCGGGAACTCGACCGGGAACCCGCCCGCCTCGGAGATTCCGCGCTTCACGTGCTCGGCGAGCTTGCGGAAGTGCGCGTTGCACGGCGTCAGTTCGGACCACGTGTTGCAGATGCCGACGATCGGCCGGCCGTCGAACTCGTGATCGGGGATGCCCTGGTTCTTCATCCAGCTCCGGTACATGAAGCCGTTCTTGTCGTTCGTGCCGAACCATTGGGCGGAGCGCAGCCTGGGTTTTGTTGCCGACATCGTCAGTCCTGTGGTGACGGGATACCGGCGCAGTCTAGGCAGAATTTTGATAACTCGCTAATGACGTTTTAGGCGATTACGATATCGATTCCGATATCGATATAAACCCGTACGATGCCCGATACCAGCCCGTGGGGAAACCGCGGCCGCCTGAAGACCCGGCAGCTCCTGCTGATCGTCGCGCTCGCCGACGAAGGCAGCATTCATCGCGCGGCGGCCGCGCTGAACATGACGCAGCCGGCCGCGTCGAAGCTGCTGCGCGAACTCGAGGAATCGATCGGCGCGGTGCTGTTCGAGCGCCTGCCGCGCGGGATGCGGCCGACGCTGTACGGCGACGCGCTGATCCGCCACGCGCGCGCGGCGCTCGGCAGCCTCGACCAGGCGCACGAGGAACTGGCCGCGCTGAAGGCCGGCCATCTCGGGCATGTGGCGGTGGGCGCGATCACGTCGCCGGGCCTGCGGCTCGTGCCGCCGGCCGTCGCGGCCGTGAAGGGCACGCATGCGGGCCTGCACGTGTCGGTCGAGATCGACACCAGCAACGTGCTGCTCGAGCATCTCGCGCAGGACAAGATCGACATCGTGCTCGGCCGGCTCTCCGCCGAACACGACAAGCTGCGCCTGCGCTACGAGCCGCTGACCGGCGAGTCGGTGGCCGCCGTCGTGCGGCCCGGCCATCCGCTGCTCGCGCAGGCGCCGCTGTCGCTCGCGGACGTGCAGCGCGCCGCGTGGGTCGTGCCGCCGGCCGGCAGCGTGCTGCGCCACCGTTTCGAACTCGTGTTCCAGCGCGCGAGCCTCGCGCCGCCCGCGAACCTCGTCGAGACATCGGCGCTGCTGTTCATCACGCAGCTGCTCGAACAGAGCGACATGATCGCGGTGCTCGCGGACGACGTCGCGCGCTACTACGCGCGACACGGGATCGTCACGGTGCTGCCGCTGGAGATGGATTGCCGGATGGACGATTTCGGGATCATCACGCGCACCGACCGGCTGCATTCGCCGGCCGTCACGGTGATGGCCGACGCGATCCGCACGGCGGCACGCGACGTGTACGGCATCGCGCTGTGACGTGACAGCGGTCGGGGCATTGGCGGATCGCCCGGCACGCATGCCCGTCGAATGACGGGCATGCGGCGTCTATCGCCCGTTACACCCAGGGCTGCGTGAGCCCTTCGGTCTGCAGCGCACGCTGGATCGCCGGGCGCGCGAGGACCTGCTGCAGATAGCCGCCGAGGATCGGCCGGTGCCGCGCCGGCTCGGCAAAACCGCGGGTCCAGCGGCACAGCATCAGCGCATACGGATCGAGCACCGTGTAGTGCGCGCCGAGCAGCCAGGGGCCGCCGCCCGCATCGAGCTGGGCTTCGAGCTGATCCAGCAGCGTGCCGACTTTCGCCTCCGCATGCGCCTTCACCTGCGCGGCGCCCGCCGCATTGCCCGCATCGACCCAACGCTCCGGATAGAAATACGCGATCAGCGTCGCCTGGAGCGTGTTCGTGAGCCACATCAGCCATTTGTAGAACTGCGCGCGCGCCGGCGTGCCGAGTTCGGGGGCGAGCCGCAGCTCCGGGTGCGTATCGGCGAGATGCAGGCAAATGGCGGCGGTTTCGTACAGCACGAGGTCGCCGTCGACCAGCACCGGAATGAGTCCGTTCGGATTGAGCGCGAGGTAGTCCGGCGACTTGTGCCGGTCGCACGCGCGGTCGACGTATTCAAGCTCGAACGGCTTGCCGATTTCTTCGAGCACGAAGTGCGGCGCCATGCTTGCGTTGCTCGGGTAGTAGAAAAGCTTCATCGTGGTTCCATCGCTCGCGCGTCACGCCGCGGCAAACTCGATCACCGGTTCGCAGCGGATCGGGAAGTTGACCGAGTTCGCAACATAACACTTCGCATGCGCCGCATGATGCAGACGCTCGGCCAGCTCGCGATCGTCGCCGGCCTGGATGGTCACGTGCGGGTGCAGCACGATTTCGGTGAAGCGTCCCGGCTCGGGATTGTCGACCATCGTCCCTTCCGCATCGTCGACATAGGCGAGCACACGGATGCCGGCATCGGCGCACAGATGCAGGTACCAGAGCTTGTGGCACGCCGAGGCCGATGCGAGCAGCAGGTCTTCCGGGTTCCAGCGCGACGCGTCGCCACGGAACGCCGCATCCGACGAACCGGGAATGTCCGGCTTGGAACCGGACCGGATCACGTGCTCGCGGCCGTACTCGCGATATCCCGACGTGCCGGTGCCGCGGTTGCCGATCCACTGCACTGCGACGCGATACTTGTGTTCACCAGATGCCATCTCGCTCTCCATTGATATCGGTTGCTTCTGCCGGGCCGGATGTCGTTTCAAGGCGCCCGCCCATGGTCGCCATTGTGGCACCGGATCTCCGTTTGGTATACCATTATTCCAAATTGAGGAGCACGCAGGCATGGAAGCCAAACTCGACTCCACGGCGGATGCGGTAGCCGCGTCGCTGCGGGACATGATCATCAACGGCGAACTGGAGGCCGGCGAACGGCTTGTCGAGCGCGACCTGGCCGACCGGTTCGGGATCAGCCGGATTCCGATGCGCGAAGCCATCCAGCGCCTGGAGCGCGAGGGGCTGCTCGATATCTTCCGGAATCGCGGCGCCGTCGTGCGCATGCTGACCGCATCGGACGTGCAGGAAATCTACGATCTGCGTGCGCTGCTCGAAGGCGACGCGATCTACCGGAGCGTGAAGCGGCTCGACGACGAGACGCTGGCGCGCGCCGAACTCGTCCATCGCCTGCTTGGCGACGCGACCGTGCCGCGCCGGCAGGGCGAGCTGAACCGCGAATTCCATGCGTTGCTGTATTCGTGCTGCGGCAACGCGCGGCAGTTGAAGGCGATCGGCGAGCTGCGCAGCCAGGTCGAACGCTACGAGCGCCTGCAGGCCACGCTGCTCGCGGATACCCCGTCGTTCCAGGTCGAACACGACGAGATCCTGCAGGCGTGCCGCGAACGCAATGCGCGCGCGGCACGCTCGATGACCGTCGCGCATCTCGAATCGGCCAGGGGCATCGTCATGCGGCTCGTCGAAGGCGGGTGACGCGGGTACGGCGCACGCACGTCGCTATACCGCGCACGGCTTCATGCGGGGTCGCGCCGATTGCGTCGACAACCTCGACGTAGCCGGCGCAGCCACGTTTCAAGTCGACCGCGTCGCGCTCCCGAGTCGCACGCGACCGGTCGTGCCGCGCACCACCAGCAGCGGCAGCGACGCGATCCGCACGCGCGACGCGTCGTCGCTGCGGCCGCCCGCCTCCCGCAACGCATTGAGCAGTTCGACCGCGAGGCCCGCGGCTTCGGCGGTCGGAATCGCGACGGTCGTCAGCGTGGGGCGCGTGTCGCTTGCCAGATGGATGTCGGTAATGCCGACGATCGACAGGTCGTCGGGCACGCGCCTGCCGCGATCGGCCGCCGCGTGCAGCGCGCCGATTGCAGGCAGGTCGTTGGTGGCGACCAGCGCGGTCAGCCCCGGATGCGCATCGAGCAGCCGGCCCGCCGCGCGCACGCCGCCTTCGATCGAATCGGGCTCGGCCGCGACGATAGACGCGTCGAGCCCCGCCTCGCGCATCACGTCGACGAAGCCGTCATAACGCGCCGCCTGCACGCCGCTCGCCGAGCCACCGACGATCACGCCGATGCGCGTGTGGCCCAGTTCGAGCAGATGCCGCGTCGCGATCCGCCCCGCCTCACGGAAATCGATGGCCACGCACGGCAATCCGTCGGGCGGCGCGTCGGGCCGCTCCCACAGGCACAGCACGACCGGCACGCCGCGCCGCGCGACGTCGAGCAGATCCGGCAGGTGCAGGTTCGCGTTGGTCACGAGAATGCCCTCGGAGATCGTGCCGGCAATCTGGTCGAGATACGCGCGCCCCTGCAACGGATCTTCGTTCGTATTGCAGACGATCAGGAACTGCCCGTTGCGGCGCACCGCGCGTTCGACCGCCAGCGCGAACTCCGGGTAGAACGGGTTCGCGATGCTCGATACCATCAGCGCAACCGTCGGCGCGCGCCCTTCCGCCAGCGCCCGCGCGGCGAGATGCGGCCGATACCCGAGCGCCTGCACGGCCTCCAGCACCCGTGCGCGCGTCGCTTCGCCGACCCGGCCGCGGTCGCGCAGCACGTTCGATACCGTCGCGGCCGTCACGCCGGCGCGGCGCGCAACTTCATCCAGTGTCGCCATGGTTTGCTCACTATATGAGACGTCGATCCAGTATTTGCTTCGCTCACCGAAGCGGCGCACTATCGCCGCACACCTTGCCGCCCGACCGACGGGCGCGACTCGGCCGCGATCGAATCGCCTCTTTTTTTGATCGCGATGATTAAGCGCTTAATCACACATGATGGCGCATTAAAACATGGAGCGGAGACAATGGCGAGCATCTCGATGCGACGCGTGCAGAAAGCCTATGGCGATCACGCGCCGGTCATTCGCGACGTCGATCTGGAAATCGGCGCGCACGAGTTCTGCGTGTTCCTCGGGCCGTCCGGATGCGGCAAGTCGACGCTGCTGCGCATGATCGCCGGGCTCGAGGACTTGAGCGCGGGCGAGCTGTCGATCGACGGCCGCCGCGTCGACGACGTGCCGGCCGCCGAGCGCGGCGTCGCGATGGTGTTCCAGAGCTACGCGCTGTTTCCGCACATGACGGTCTACGAAAACATGGCGTTCGGGCTGAAGCTCGCGCGCGTGCCGAAGGCCGAGATCGACCGGAAGGTGCGCGATGCCGCGCGCATCCTGCAACTCGACACGCTGCTCGAGCGCAAGCCGAAGGCGCTGTCGGGCGGCCAGCGGCAGCGCGTCGCGATCGGCCGCGCGATCGTGCGCGAACCCGGCGTGTTCCTGTTCGACGAACCGCTGTCGAATCTCGACGCGGCGCTGCGCGGCCAGACCCGCATCGAGATCGCGCGGCTGCACCGGCAGTTCGAACGCGCGAGCGTCGTCTACGTGACGCACGACCAGACCGAAGCGATGACGCTCGCCGACAAGATCGTGCTGCTGCACGCCGGCGCGGATACCGCGCAGCACGGCAGCATCGCGCAGGTCGGCGCCCCGCTCGACCTCTACCACCATCCGGCCAGCCGCTTCGTGGCCGGCTTCATCGGCTCGCCGCGCATGAACTTCCTGCCGGCCGTCGTCACCGCGGCCGATGCCCGTCGCACGACCGTCACCGTCGCCCCTTCCGGCGAAACCTTCACGCTGGCGCGCGACGGCTCCGCGCTCGCTGCCGGCGCGACCGTGACGCTCGGCATTCGCCCCGAACACCTGACGTTCGACACCGCGCATGAAGCGACGACGCTCGTGCGCGACGTCGCGCTCGTCGAACGCCTGGGCGAGCAGACCTACGTGCACCTCGACCAGCCCGGCGGCGCGCCGCTGATCGCGAAGGTGCCCGGCGATGCGCAGGTGCACAGCGGCGAACGCGTGCACGTGCATGCGCCAGCCGCGGCCTGCCATCTCTTCACCGAAGACGGCCGCGCGGTACCCGCGTGCGCCGACCTCCACGTCCATCACTACGCTTAAGGATCGCGTATGCGCCTCGGAGTCTGTTATTACCCGGAACACTGGCCGGAATCGATGTGGGCCGATGACGCCCGCCGGATGAAAGCGCTCGGCATCGAGCAGGTCCGGATCGCCGAATTTGCATGGAGCCGCATCGAGCCGTCGCCGGGCGAATACGACTGGGGCTGGCTCGACCGCGCGGTCGACGTGCTCGGCGCGGCCGGCCTCGAGATCGTGATGTGCACGCCGACCGCGACGCCGCCGAAATGGCTGGTCGACCGCCATCCCGACATCCTCGCGATCGGCGCGGACGGCCGGCCGCGCGCGTTCGGTTCGCGCCGCCACTACGATTTCTCGTCGCCGACCTATCTCGAAGCATCGCGGCAGATCTGCACGGCGGTCGCCGAACGCTACGGCCGCCATCCGGCCGTGCGCTACTGGCAGACCGACAACGAACTGGGTTGCCACCAGACCGTCGTCAGCTACTCGCCAGCCGCGCTGCTGCGCTTTCGTGCGTGGCTAAAAGCACGCTACGGCACGATCGACGCGCTGAACCGTGCATGGGGCACCGTGTTCTGGAGCATGGAGTATCGCCATTTCGACGAAGTCGATGCGCCCGTCGGCACCGTGACCGAGGCCCATCCGTCGCACCGGCTCGACTACCGGCGCTTCGCGTCCGACGAGGTCGCGCGTTATCACCGGATGCAGGTCGACGTGATCCGTGCGCACTCGCCGGGCCGCCCCGTCGCGCACAACTTCATGCAGCTGTTCACCGAGTTCGATCACTACGAAGTCGCGCGCGACCTCGACATCGCGACGTGGGACAGCTATCCGCTCGGCGCGCTCGAAGAGCAATGGTTCGCGCCCGACGTGAAGGCGCGCTGGCTGCGCACCGGCCATCCCGATTTCGCGTCGTTCAATCACGACGTGTATCGCGGCATGTCGAAGCTGCCGTTCTGGGTGATGGAGCAGCAGCCGGGACCCGTGAACTGGGCGCAGTGGAACCCCGCGCCGCTGCCGGGCATGGTGCGCCTCTGGAGCTGGGAAGCGTTCGCGCACGGCGCCGGCTGCGTGTCGTACTTCCGCTGGCGGCAGGCGCCGTTCGCGCAGGAGCAGATGCATGCGGGCCTGAACACGCCGGACAACCAGCTCGACGAAGGCGGCCGCGAAGCGCAGCGCGTCGCGCGCGAGATCGCGGCCGTACACGACGCCGGCGCGGATGCCGACGATCCGGTGCGCGCGCCCGTCGCGCTGATCTACGACTACGAGGCGAAGTGGCTGTTCGAAGTCCAGCCGCAAGGCGCCGATTTCCACTACCCGCGTTTCGCATTCGAGTACTACTCGGCCCTGCGTTCGCTCGGCCTCGACGTCGACGTGGTCTCCGTGCATGCGCCGCTCGACGGTTATCGGCTCGTGGTCGTGCCGCCGCTGCCGATCGTGCCGGACGATTTCGCGGCACGGCTCGCCGCATCGGGTGCGCATGCCGTGTTCGGGCCGCGCACCGGCTCGAAGACCGTCGACCTGCAGATTCCGCCGGCGCTGCCGCCCGGCCCGCTCGCATCGATCCTGCCGCTCCGCGTGTGGCGCGTCGAATCGATGCGGCCGAACGTGACCGAGCGGATCGACGGCACGCTGCGCGACGGCTCGCCGCTCGCAGGCGATGCGCGCCACTGGCGCGACTTCGTCGAGCTGCACGACGACACGCGCAGCATCGTGCGCGCGCGTTTCGCCGACGGTCATCCGGCCTGCGTGTCGCATGGCGCGCTGCACTACTGGGCCGCGCTGTTCGACGACGCGACCACCGCGCGACTGTTCGCCGACGTCGCGGCCGAAGCGGGCCTCGCGCCGACGCCGCTCGGCGACGGCGTGCGCGTGAGCCGGCGCGGCGGCCTGACCTACGTCTTCAACTATGGCGACACGCCGCACACGATCGACGCGGTACCACCGTCGGCGTTCGTGCTCGGCGCCGCGCAGGTCGAGCCGCAGGACGTGGCCGTGTATCGAAGCCGTTCGTAGCAACCGCCACCGGCGCCCCGACGCGCCGGTCACGCACAACGACATACAGCACAGGACTGGAGACACCATGACACTTCGCCCCCTTCGTGCCGCCACGCGGCTCGCTGCAGCCACCGCCGTCGCGCTCGCGTCGCTCGGCATGACCGCGCCCGCCGACGCCGGCACGCTGACCATCAACATCGCGTTCAAGGGCGCCAGCCAGCGCGCGGTCTGGCAATCGACGCTCGACGCGTTCCACAAGGCGCACCCCGACATCGACGTGAAGGCCACCTTCGTCGACGAGGAAGCGTACAAGGTGCAGCTCCCCGCGTGGCTCACGACCATCGCGCCCGACGTCGTGAACTGGCACGCGGGCGAGCGAATGGCGTACTACGCGAAACGCGGGCTGTTCGAG
This sequence comes from Burkholderia sp. YIM B11467, assembly GCF_052952715.1. Lineage (NCBI taxonomy): Bacteria > Pseudomonadati > Pseudomonadota > Betaproteobacteria > Burkholderiales > Burkholderiaceae > Burkholderia > Burkholderia sp. YIM B11467. The sequence continues at coordinate 1,239,153 of NZ_JBQVSQ010000001.1, read as the reverse complement.
GACCTGAGCGGCGACTGGACGAAGAATGGCTGGGGCGCGATGTACGCGTCGACGCGCGACGCATCGTCGTACAACGGCAAGCAGTATGCGGCGCCGACCGTCTACTACTCGTGGGGGCTGTTCTACCGCAAGGACCTGTTCCGCAAGGTCGGCATCGCCGACGAGCCGAAGACGTGGGACCAGTTTCTCGATGCGTGCAAGAAGCTGAAGGCGGCCGGCATCACGCCGGTCGCGATCGGCGGCCGCGACGCGTGGACGCTCGCCGGCTGGTTCGACTATCTCGACCTGCGCCTGAACGGCAACGCGTTCCACCAGCAGCTGATGGCCGGCGACGTGCCGTACACCGACCCGCGCGTGAAGAAGGTCTACACGACCTGGAAATCGCTGATCGATGCCGGCTACTTCATCGACAACGCGCTGTCCTACGATCTCGACGGCGCGCAGCCGTTCCTGTTCCAGGGCAAGGCCGCGATGATGCTGATGGGCACCTTCATCGCCGCCGGTTTCCCGGCGAACGTGAAGCAGGAGATGGGCTACTACCGTTTCCCGATCATCGACCCGAAGGTGCCGACCGCCGAGGACGGCCCGGTCGAATCGCTGCATATCCCGACGAAGGCGAAGAACAAGGCCGACGCGCACACGTTCCTCGCATTCGTGGAAACGCCCGAGATGGGCGCGAAGCTCGCGGAAGGCCTCGGTTCGCTGTCGGCCAACAGCAAGTCGCCCGAGCCTGCCGATCCGATCTCGCGCATCGGCTTCCGGATCCTCGCCGATACGAAGGGCGGCGTCGCGCAGTTCTACGACCGCGACATGACGAAGGAGATGGCCGACGAGGGGATGAAGGGCATGCAGCAGTTCCTGGCCGATCCCGCGCAGCTCGATACGGTGCTCGCGCAGCTCGAACAGACCCGCAAGCGGATCTACAAGAAGTAACCGCGTGACCCAAGCGGCGGCACCGCGCCGCCGCGTCCGTTCAGGAGGCTTGCCGTGTCCAGTCCGCTCACGTCCACCCCGCCCGCCGGCACCGCGCCGCCGCCGCGCGGAACATCCGCCGCCGCGTTGCCCGCGCGCCGGCCGTCGCCCGCCGTGCGGCGGCAACGGCGCGCCGCATGGCTCTTTCTCGCGCCCGCGTGCGCGATGGTTGCCGTTTATGTGATCTGGCCGATCCTGTCGACGCTGTGGCTGAGCCTGTACAACTGGGACGGGATGACCGAGCGCAGTTTCGTCGGGCTCGCGAACTACGTCGAACTGCTGCACGCGCCGACGTTCTACACGGCGCTGCGCAACAACGTGATCTGGCTCGCGCTCTTCATGCTCGCGCCGCCGCTCGGCCTCGCGCTCGCGCTGTACCTGAACCAGGCGGTCGCCGGCATCCGCCTCGTGAAGTCGCTGTTCTTCGCGCCGTTCGTGCTGTCCGGCGTGGTCGTCGGCCTGATCTTCTCGTGGTTCTACGATCCGACCTTCGGGCTGCTCGCGCTGCTCGCCGGGCACGGCATCCCGGTGCTCGGCGACGCGCGTTATGCGACGCTCGGCGTGGTGTTCGCCGCGCTGTGGCCGCAAACCGCGTACTGCATGATCCTGTACCTGACCGGCCTCACGTCGGTCAACCCGGAACAGATCGAAGCGGCGCGGATGGAAGGCGCGCGCGGTTTCGCGCTGCTGTGGCACGTCGTGCTGCCGCAACTGCGGCCGACCACCTTCATGGCGATCGTCGTCACGGTGATCGGCGCGCTGCGCAGCTTCGACCTGATCTCGGTGATGACGAGCGGCGGCCCGTTCGAGAGTTCGACCGTGCTCGCGTATTACATGTACGACCAGGCGATCAAGTACTACCGGCTCGGCTATTCCGCGTCGATCGCGGTCGTGCTGTTCGCGATCATGCTCATCTACATCGTGTTCCAGTTGCGCCGCATGCTGCGCAACGAGCAATAACCTGACCGGTGACCATCATGTTTCCGACTCCCGTTGCCCAATGGAAGCCCGTCTCGCGCCGGCTGTACAAGCTGTCGCTGCCCGTCGCGCTCCTGATCTGGCTGCTGCCGATGATCGCGGTGTTCGTCACGTCGGTGCGCTCGACCGAGGAACTGGTCGAAGGGCACTACTGGGGCTGGCCGCGACACTTCGCGATGGTCGAGAACTATCGCGACGCGCTGACGACGTCGCCGATGCTGCATTACTTCTGGAACAGCGTGCAGATCACCGTGCCGTCCGTGCTCGGCTCGATCGCGTTCGCGGCGATGGCCGGCTTCGCGCTCGCGACCTACCGGTTTCGCGGCAATACCACGCTGTTCGCGACGTTCGTCGCCGGCAACTTCGTGCCGGTGCAGGTGCTGATGATCCCGGTGCGCGACCTGTCGCTCAGGCTCGGCGTGTTCAATACCGTCGAAGCGCTGATCCTGTTCCACGTCGCGTTCCAGACCGGCTTCTGCACGCTGTTCCTGCGCAACTTCATCAAGCAGTTGCCGTTCGAGCTGATCGAGGCCGCGCGCATCGAGGGCGCGGGCGAATGGACGGTGTTCTGGCGGATCGTGCTGCCGCTGATCCGGCCCGCGCTCGCGGCGCTCGCGATCCTCGTGTTCACGTTCGTCTGGAACGACTACTTCTGGGCGTTATGCCTCACGCAAGGCGACGAAGCCGCGCCGATCACGGCGGGGGTCGCGGCGCTGAAGGGGCAATGGACGACGTCGTGGAATCTCGTATCAGCCGGCTCGATCCTCGCCGCGCTGCCGTCCGTCGCGATGTTCTTCGCGATGCAGAAACACTTCGTCGCGGGGCTCACGTTCGGCGCGACGAAAGGCTGAACGCGCGCTGCGTGCGTATACGCATCTCCCCCTCCGCATCGTGAGGTTGCCCGCTTCGGCGGGCTTTTTTTCGTTCGGCGCGGATCTTCCTGTCCGCACGCGGACGCTACGCGCGGAATCAGCCCGGTTCGTCGCCGGACGGCTCCCATGCGATCACCAGTTGCAGGAGCCCCGGAAATCGCGCATCGAGATCCTCGGTTCGCACGCGGCTGCGTCGCTCGAGCCCGTATTGACGCTGGCGAATCACGCCCGCTTCACGCAGCGCCTTGAAGTGATGGGTCAATGACGATTTCGCACGATTGAAACCGAACCAGCTGCACGGATGGTCGTACGCCTCGGATTCCAGCAACAACCGGCGGACGATCGTCAGGCGCAACGGGTCGGCCAGTGCGCCGAAGATCGCGTCCAGACGCAAATCGGATACGGCCGGTTCCGGCAGCGGATCGGGAAGGTTGGCAGGAACTGCGGCGGCCGGGTCGTGGTGAGGTGTGCGTTTCATGTTCACGACTATATCACTGTACGAGTTTTTTCGAACTAAGCTATAGTACGAAAAAACTCGTACAAGGAAGGTTGCCGTGTCCGACACTGCCGCAGTGCAATCCAGCCGCGCGTCCGCGCGCATTTCCCCCGACATGTGGCGCGCCGCATGGACGGTCACGTCGGTGTTCATGCTGTCCAATTCCCCGACGCCGCTGTATGTGGTCTGGCAGCGCACGCTCGGTTTTTCATCCGGCACGCTGACGGTCATCTTTGCCCTTTACATCCTCGGACTACTGGCCGCGCTGTCGGTCGCCGGACAGCTATCGGATCGTTACGGCCGCAAGCCGGTTCTTCTGCCGGGGATCCTCGTGGCGCTGGTCGCGTGTGCGTTGTTCGCCAGCGCAACGTCCATTGCAACGCTTGCCGTTGCGCGGCTGCTGACGGGTATCTCGGTCGGCGTCATCGTGTCGGCGGGCATGGCGTCCGTGGCGGACCTCGGCGGCGGTGAGCGTCGACGTCAGGCCGCCCTGCTCGCATCGGTGGCGATGGTTCTCGGCGCGGGCCTCGGGCCGTTACTGGCCGGCGGCGCGGCGCAAACGGTCGCGCATCCGATAGCGCCGGTTTTCGGCATCGAATTTCTCGTGTTGCTGAGTGCGCTCATCATCGCGTGGCGCTTGCCGCTTGGCCGGCCAGCACGGGCAAGCGGCCAAGGCGCGCGTCTGCATTTGCCGTCGGTCCCGGCGATGAATCGACGCCACGTCGCGGCCGGTATCGGCGTGTTCGGGCCCGGCATTACCGCAACCTCGTTCGTGCTTGCGTTGGGGCCTTCGTTACTCGCCCGCCTGCTCGACGTTCGCAGCCCGTTGCTCGCCGGCGGCATGGCGTGCGCGATGTTTCTCGCTGCAACGGGCGTTCAGTTCACCGTGCGGCAGTGGTCGGTACGCGCGTTGTTCGCGGCGGGCACGACCGCGACCGTACTGTCGATGGGTGCACTGTGTGTCGCGGTGCACATGCTGTCGGCACCCGTTCTGTTGGCCGCCGCGCTGTTCGCGGGGATGGCGCAAGGTCTCGGGCAATTAGGTGGCCTGACGCTCATCGGCCTGCATGTGCCGGACACGCGCAGGGCCGAGGCCATTGCCGTCATGAATATCGGCGGCTATCTGCCGGCGGGGCTGCTGCCCGTCATGACCGGCTACGCGATCGACTTCCTTGGCCTGGCGGCCGGTGCCACTGCCTTTGCCATCGCACTGGCGCTGATTGCGCTCGGCGCCGGCGGCATGGTGTTCCGATCGCTGAAACTCGGCGCCGACCGGCCGTAGGTGCGCGCCAGCTACGCGGCGATCACGCGGTTCCGCCCCTGATGCTTGGCCTCATACAAGCGCTCGTCAGCCTTGCGCAGAATCGCGTCGATCGTCTCCCCGTCACGGCCAAACTCCGAGATGCCGACGCTCACCGTGAGCTCGATCGGTTTGCCATCGCCATTCTCGAACGGCGTGCCGGCAATCGCCGCGCGAATGCGCTCGCCGACCGAGCGCGCGGTATCCAGCGCGGCCTGCGGCAACAACACCATGAATTCCTCGCCGCCCACCCGCGCCACGCCGTCGTACGGGCGGATCGCGTCGAGGCATTTCTTGACGAAGCGTTGCAGGACCTGGTCGCCCGTCTGATGCCCGTAACTATCGTTGATGACCTTGAAGTGGTCGAGGTCGAGTGCCAGCAGCGAGAACGGCGCGCCGTTGCGTTTCGCGCGGGCAATTTCCGCCTCGACGCTTTCGATGAACCGCCGCCGGTTGGCCGCGCCGGTCAGCGGATCGGTTGCGGCCATGTATTCGAGTTTCTCGTTAGTTCGCTGCAGCTCCTGCAACGCACGTTCCGTGCGGGCCATCGCTTCGCGCAAGCGCGCAAACAGCTCTTCCTGGCTATAGATGGTCGAGAACGAGCGCGTGGTGTGAAATGCCTGCACGACACCGTAACTCAGCAGGAAAAACCCTCCGGCGAAGATCACATGCGCGAGCCACCACATGTGGTTCCACGGGCGGCCGAGGATGAACGCAAGCGACGACAGCGCGAACGACGACACCGAGATGCCGTAGATCAGCATAAGCGGGGTGCGGATGCGCCGCATCACCAGTGCGATGACGTTGACGGTCGAAAACGCAAGTGCGCCGCCTTCCATCGACAGACGAACCCACGGACTGCCGGCAAATGGCGAGTACGCGACCCAGGCCACCAGCACATCGATCACCAGGAACACGACGATCCATGTCGCCCACGCCCGACGATTGACACGGACCGCCTCGGTGTCCGCCGACCGGCTGTACGAGAGCTGTCCGACGAAGATCAAGATGGACATGACGAGGCGCGAGGCCGGCCCATACAGCAGGAAGAGCCAGATATTGTGGTGCGCCATGCCGGTGAACGCACCGTGCAATGCGTAGACCAGCGAAAAGCCCAGAAAGCCGAGCGTCAGCCAACGCAGCAATGGCTCTCCCGACAGGCGATAACAACGCCAGCACACGTAGGTGACGAACACGCCTTCGAGCGTCGCGGCTGCGATCGCCAGCTCGTGGAAAGCGTGATTCTCGAATTTCAGCGCGGGGTTCTGAAAGAAATAGAGGTACGCGATCAGAAAGGCCGGCACCAAAGCGAAGCCGGCGAGCAGCAGCCTGGCGTAGGCCTTGGTGATGAACTGGATGGCGGCGGCCGGCTCGTTTGCGGATGCAGCGATGCTCATCGTCTCCCCTCCGGATTTCATCGGATGAATCCAGTATATGCGTAGCGATTTGCATTTGATACTGGTCGGACACCATAGAGTCGCGTGCAGTAAATAGATCGTCGAATTGAATCGAAACCGGTTCTTACGAACGTAATCCGGGCGTTGCGGATGACGGGAATGGTCGGTGACGCCACGTTCGTCTTCGCCGATCGAACGCCTGTTTGCAGGACGGACCGGATGCCGGAGCGATCACGTGGCGTGAATGGCGAGTGGCGCTTCGTGGCCGGCCGCCGCTACCCGCGGCCCGATCCTCCGTCGCGCAACCGCGCATCCACCGCGCCGATGTTCTTCTCGTGCGCAACCAGCATCAGCGACAGCGCGTGATGGATATCCGGTTCTGCGAGCGTGGGCAGCAGCGCCTGCAGCTTGCGGACGACCCAGCGCTGGCCACGGTTCAGGAACGCCATGCGCTCCGTCAGATCGTCGATCGCCATCGCCTTTTCGTAGAACGCGCCGGTCGCGCGCGTCGGCACCGCGTCGAGCGACCGGATCGCATCGACGAGCACGCTGCACCAGTGCGCTTCGTCCTGGCGAATGCCCGCGACAAGCCTGTGCAACTCGGGATCGGTGATCTCGGCCGCCGTCTCCGACGCAACGCGCGCGCCGGCACGCTCGGCCTCCAGCAGTTCGTTCAGCAACGCGAGCAGCGCGTCGCGCTGCGCATCGGCGGGCCCGTCGTCGCCGGTCAGGTTCGACATCGAATGTCCTCCGTTTCGGGATGGGCGGCGCACCGCTACGTTCGACGCGGACCCGTCATGCACTGCGCGCACAACCGATCCACGCATCATGCGGAAGGCAGCGGACCGCGCGAGGAATGAATCCCAGTGTGACACGCCGATGTGGCTCGCGCCGCCGTGCGACTCGCCGCGCGTGATGCGCGTCAAGTCATGCCGAACAACCTCACGTCCACCCTTCGAGCCGCAACGTCGAGCGCACGAGCCGCTGCTCCTCCTGCTCGATCTCGCGCAGATAGTCGACGCACTGGCGGATATGTTCGCTCGCGGCCTTGCGCGCCTGGTCGGGCAGCCGCCCCGTGACCGCGTTGTAGAGCCGCGCATGCTGGCGGTCGATCTGCTTCTTCAGCGGTTCGCGGTGATAGAGGTTGTTCACCGACGCGAACACCGAACTGAGCAGCAGGTCGGTCAGCGACTGCAGCGTGTTGACGAGCACGGGGTTGTGCGACGCCTCGCAGATCGCGAGATGGAATGCATGGTCGAGCTTCGCACGCGCGGCGGGATCGAGATCCTGCGCATCGGCCGCCGTCATTTCGTCGTAGCGGCGCTTGATCAGGATGAAGTCCGCCGGCGTGCCGCGCAGCGCGGCGAGTCGCGCGGCCTCGGCCTCGAGCATCCCGCGCACCTCGAACAGGTCGTACAGCGTGCGCGGCTGCGAGCCGAGCAGATGCATCATCGGCGTGATTTCGCGCTGCGGGGTCAGGCTCGCGACGAACGAACCCTTGCCGTGCGCCGTGTCGATGATCCCGCGCGCGTGCAGCAGCTTCATCCCTTCGCGCACGGCCGTGCGCGACACGCCGAGCTTCTCGGTCAGCCGCCGTTCCGACGGCAGCGCCTGCCCGGCTTTCAGCACGCCATCGACGATCAGCTTCTCGATCCGCTCGGCGACGACGTCGGCCACGCGTCGCGTCGGCCGCTCTCGATCCTGCATTTCCATACTGGTATGACCACTTGGGACGGATATCGGCGATTTTCGCACAAACCCTTTTCCACATTCGGTTTTGCGGTTCGCTTCGCAGCCGCTTCAAGGTGCCTTCTCAAAAACTGGTATTACCACATGGAACACGTCTGGACAGGCGCGCCCGGCCCGCCAAGAATCGCGTCCATCCGGCATGTCGCGCATCGCGCGGCCGCCTGCATGGTGGAGACAGACCGATGAGTTTCATCTACGACGAACGGATCGACGGCGCGCTGGCCACCGTCGACCGCAACACGCTCGTCGCCGCGCTGCACGCGGCGGCGCCCGGCCTCGACGTGCTGCACGAACGCGAGGCGCTCAAGCCGTTCGAATGCGACGGCCTCGCCGCGTACCGCACGGTGCCGCTCGCGGTCGTGCTGCCCGACACGGTCGAGCAGGTGCGCGCGGTGCTGCGCGTCGCGGCCGCGCACCGCGTGCCGGTGGTCGCGCGCGGCGCGGGCACGGGGCTGTCGGGCGGCGCGATGCCGCTCGAAAAAGGCATCCTGCTCGTGATGGCGAAGTTCAACCGGATTCTCGACATCGACCCCGATGCCGGCATCGCGCGCGTGCAGCCCGGCGTGCGCAACCTCGCGATCTCGCAGGCGGCCGCGCCGCACGGTCTCTACTACGCGCCCGATCCGTCGTCGCAGATCGCCTGCTCGATCGGCGGCAACGTCGCCGAAAACGCGGGCGGCGTGCATTGCCTGAAATACGGGCTCACGGTGCACAACATCCTGAAGGTCGAGATCCTGACGATCGACGGCGACACGCTCACGCTCGGCGCGGATGCGCTCGACGCACCTGGCTTCGATCTGCTCGCGCTGTTCACCGGCTCCGAAGGGATGCTCGGCATCGTCACGGAAGTCACCGTGAAGCTGCTGCCGAAGCCGCCGAGCGTGAAGGTGCTGATGGCGAGCTTCGACGACGTCGCCGAGGCCGGCGCCGCGGTCGCGCGGATCATCGGCGCGGGCGTGATTCCGGGCGGCCTCGAAATGATGGACAACCTCGCGATCCGCGCGGCCGAGGATTTCATCCACGCGGGTTATCCGGTCGATGCGCAGGCGATCCTGCTGTGCGAACTCGACGGCGCGGCGAGCGACGTCGACGAGGACGCCGAACGCGTCGCCGCGCTGCTGCGCGAAGCGGGCGCGACGGAGATCCGCGTCGCGCGCGACGAAGCCGAGCGCCAGCGCTTCTGGGCCGGCCGCAAGAACGCGTTCCCCGCGGTCGGCCGCATGTCGCCCGACTACTACTGCATGGACGGCACGATCCCACGCCGCGAGTTGCCACGCGTGCTCGAAGGCATCGCCGCGCTGTCCGCCGAATACGGGCTGCCCGTCGCGAACGTGTTCCATGCGGGCGACGGCAACATGCACCCGCTGATCCTGTTCGATGCGAACCGGCCCGGCGAGCTCGATCGCGCCGAAGCGCTCGGCGGCCGAATCCTCGCGCTGTGCGTCGCGGTCGGCGGCAGCATCACCGGCGAGCACGGCGTCGGCCGCGAGAAGATCAACCAGATGTGCGTGCAGTTCAACGCCGACGAAATCACGTTCTTCCACGCGGTGAAGGCCGCGTTCGATCCGCAGGGCCTGCTCAATCCCGGCAAGAACATCCCGACGCTGCACCGCTGCGCCGAATTCGGCGCGATGCACGTCCATCACGGCAAGCTGCCGTTTCCCGAACTGGAGCGCTTCTGATGCGACGCGAAATCGAATCGATCGACGACAGCGCGGCGCTCGTCGCCCAGGTCGACGCCGCACGCCACGACCGCCAGCCGCTGCACATTCGCGGCGCCGGCACGAAGGCTTTTCTCGGTCGCCCCGTCGAAGGCCGCACGCTCGACGTGCGCACGCATCGCGGCATCGTCGCGTACGACCCGACCGAACTCGTCGTCACCGCGCGCGCTGGCACGCCGCTCGCCGCGCTCGAAGCGATGCTCGACGCGGCCGGCCAGATGCTGCCGTGCGAGCCGCCGTCGTTCGGCGGCGCGGCAACGGTCGGCGGGATGTTCGCGGCGGCGCTGTCGGGGCCGCGCCGCCCGTGGGCCGGCGCGGTGCGCGATTTCGTGCTCGGCTGCCGCGTGATCACCGGCCACGCGAAGCACCTGCGCTTCGGCGGCGAAGTGATGAAGAACGTCGCGGGCTACGACGTATCGCGGCTGCTCGCGGGCAGCTTCGGCTGCCTCGGCGTCGTGACCGAGGTGTCGCTGAAGGTGCTGCCGAAGCCGCGCGCGACCGGCGATCTCGCGTTGCCGCTGGCCGCGGGCGAAGCCGTGCGGCGCGTCGCCGCGTGGCGGCGCGCGGGGCTGCCGCTCGCAGGCGCATGCCACGCGGACGGCGTGCTGCGCGTGCGGATCGAAGGCGGCGAGGGCTCGGTGAAGGCCGCGCGCGCCACGATCGGCGGCGACCGCATGGACGACACCGGCGACGCGTTCTGGGCGCGGCTGCACGATCACACGCTGCCGTTCTTCGACGATCCACGCCCGCTGTGGCGCGTGTCGGTACCGGCCGCCGCGCCGCTCGATGCGTTGCCCGGCGCATTGCTCGCCGACTGGGGCGGCGCACAGCGCTGGCTGAAGAGCGACGCCGCGCCGGCCGACGTACAGCGGCTGGCCGCGCAATGGGGCGGCCACGCGACCTGCTTCACGCCGGGTACGACGCGCGAGCCGTTCCAGCCGCTGCCGCCCGCCTTGTTGCGCGTGCATCGACAGCTCAAGGCGCAGCTCGACCCGCACGCGATCTTCAATCCCGGCCGCCTGACCGCCGACTTCTGACCTTCGAAGCGACCCGCCGATGCAAACCAATCTCAGCGAAGCAAGCAAGGCCCTCGCCCGGGCCGACGAAGCGGAAGCGATCCTGCGCGCGTGCGTGCACTGCGGCTTCTGCAACGCGACCTGCCCGACCTACCAGGTGCTCGGCAACGAGCTCGACGGGCCGCGCGGCCGCATCTACCTGATCAAGCAGCTGCTCGAAGGCGAGCCGTGCGGCGAGCGCACGCAGCAGCATCTCGACCGCTGCCTGACGTGCCGCAACTGCGAGACGACCTGCCCGTCCGGCGTGCGTTATCACACGCTGCTCGACATCGGCCGCGCGGAAGCCGAGAAGCGCGCGCAGCGGCCCGCGCGCGAGCGCCTGCTGCGTGCGGGACTGCGCCATGTGGTGCCGCGCCCGGCGACGTTCGCCGCATTGCTGAAGGCCGGTCGCGCACTGCGCCCGCTGCTGCCCGGCACGCTGCAGGACAAGATCCCGGCCGCCGCGCCCGTGGCCGCACCGCGCCCGCCGGTGCGCCACGCGCGGCGCGTGCTGATGCTCGAAGGCTGCGTGCAGCCGTCGCTGTCGCCGAACACCAATGCGGCCGCCGCGCGCGTGCTCGACCGGCTCGGCATCAGCGTGAGCCCGGCGCGCGAAGCCGGCTGCTGCGGCGCGACCGAATATCACCTGAACGCGCAGGACGCGGGCCTCGCCCGCGCGCGCCGCAACATCGACGCGTGGTGGCCCGCGATCGAAGCCGGCGCGGAAGCGATCGTGCTGACGGCGAGCGGCTGCGGCGCGTTCGTCAAGGAATACGGCGACCTGCTGCGCTCCGACCCCGCCTATGCGGACAAGGCACGGCGCGTCAGCGCGCTTGCGCGCGATCTCGCCGAGGTGATCGCGGCCGAGCCGCTCGACGCGCTGACCGATTCGACGCAACGTCGCGTCGCGGTCCACTGCCCGTGCACGCTGCAGCACGCACAGCGCCTCGGCGGTGCGGTCGAAAGCATCCTGACGCGGCTCGGCTTCGATCTGACGAATGTCGCCGACGGCCACCTGTGCTGCGGCTCGGCCGGCACGTATTCGCTGACGCAGCCCGAGCTTGCGACGAAACTGCGCGACAACCGGCTCGATGCGCTCGAAGCCGCGCGGCCGGACCTGATTGTCACGGCCAACGTCGGCTGCCAGACTCACCTGAACGGCGCGGGCCGCACGCTGGTGCGCCACTGGATCGAACTCGTCGACAACCGACTCGTCAACTGACCTGTTTTCGGAGGAACGCCATGCAAACGAAACCCGAACTCGAACTCGCCGATGCCGACCGCATGCTCGCCGCCGCCCGCGCGGAAGCGGAGCGCCACGGCTGGGCCGTGTCGATCGCCGTCGTCGACGACGGCGGCCACCTGCTCGCGTTCGCGCGCCTGAACGGTGCATCGCCGGCCAGTTCTTACATCGCGCAGGACAAGGCACGCGCGGCGGCGCTCGGCCGTCGCGAGACGAAGGCGTATGAGGATATGATCAACGGTGGCCGCACCGCGTTTCTCAGCGTGCCGCTGACGGGGTTGCTCGAAGGCGGCGTGCCGGTCACGGTCGGCGGCCGGATTGCGGGTGCGATCGGCGTGTCTGGCGTAAAGTCCGAACAGGACGCGCAGATCGCCCGCGCCGGCACACAAAGCGTCGCGACATAACCAGCCAAGCCGCGCGCGATTTTTTCCCCGGGAGGATTAACGATGATCGACCAAGCAGGACTGCAAGTCGCGCCAGCGCTGAGCCAGTTCATTGAAAACGAAGCGCTGCCGGGCACCGGCATCGACAAGGCCGCGTTCTGGAGCGGTTTCTCGGCCCTGGTGCACGACCTGGCGCCGCGCAACCGCGAACTGCTCGCGGAACGCGACCGCCTGCAGCAGGAACTCGACACCTGGCACCGCGCGCACCCCGGCCCCGTGCGCGACCACGCCGCGTATCGCGCGTTCCTCGAACAGATCGGCTACCTCGTGCCGGTCCCGTCGAACGTCGCGGCAGCCACCGCGAACGTCGACAGCGAGATCGCCACGCAGGCCGGCCCGCAGCTCGTCGTGCCGCTGTCGAACGCGCGTTATGCGCTGAACGCCGCGAACGCCCGCTGGGGCAGCCTGTACGACGCGCTGTACGGCACCGACGCGCTGCCCGAAGACGGCGGCGCCGAACGCACCGCCACCTACAACCCGACGCGCGGCCAGCGCGTGATCGACTACGCGCGCAACGTACTCGACAACGCGGCGCCGCTCGCGAGCGGCTCGCACAGCGACGCGCTGCGCTACCGCGTGCAGGACGGCCAGCTCGCCGTCGAAACCGCCAAGGGCAGCGTGCCGCTCGCGCAGCCGGCGCAGTTCGTCGGCTACCAGGGCGCGGCCGATGCACCGTCGGCGATCCTGCTGAAGCACAACGGGCTGCACCTCGAGATCCAGATCGACGCATCGACGCCGATCGGCCGCGCCGATCTCGCGAACGTGAAGGACGTCGTGCTCGAGGCCGCGGTCAGCACGATCATCGACTGCGAGGATTCGGTCGCGGCGGTCGACGCCGACGACAAGGTCCAGCTCTACCGCAACTGGCTCGGGCTGATGCAGGGCACGCTGGTCGAGGAAGTCGCGAAGGGCGGCAAAAGCTTCACGCGCCGCCTGAACGCCGACCGCGACTACACGACGCCCGACGGCGGCACGCTGTCGCTGCATGGCCGCTCGCTGCTGTTCGTGCGCAACGTCGGCCACCTGATGACCAACGGCGCGGTGCTCGATCGCGACGGCAACGAGATTCCGGAAGGGATCCTCGACGGCGTCGTCACGACGCTGTGCGCGCTGCATGACCTGAAGGCGAAGCGCAACTCGCGCACGGGCTCGATCTACATCGTGAAGCCGAAGATGCACGGCCCGGTCGAAGTCGCGTTCGCCGATACGCTGTTCGCGCGCATCGAGGATCTGTACGGCCTGCCGCGCAACACGCTGAAGATGGGCATCATGGACGAGGAACGCCGCACCAGCGTGAACCTCGCCGCGTGCATCGCGGCCGCCGCCGCGCGTGTCGCGTTCATCAACACCGGCTTCCTCGACCGCACCGGCGACGAGATGCACACCGCAATGGAAGCGGGCCCGATGATCCGCAAGGGCGACATGAAGTCGTCGGCATGGATCACGTCGTACGAACGCAACAACGTGCTCGCGGGCCTGTCCGCCGGCCTGCGCGGCCGCGCGCAGATCGGCAAAGGCATGTGGGCGATGCCGGACCTGATGCACGCGATGCTCGAGCAGAAGATCGCGCATCCGCGCGCCGGCGCGAACACCGCGTGGGTGCCGTCGCCGACCGCCGCGACGCTGCACGCGCTGCACTACCATCTCGTCGACGTGCAGGCCGTCCAGCAGGCGCTCGAAAAGACGCCGTACGCGAGCGAGCGCGACACGCTGCTCGAAGGCCTGCTGACCGTGCCGGTCGTCGAGCGCGCCGAATGGAGCGAGGAGGAGATCCTGCGCGAGGTCGAGAACAACGCGCAGGGCATCCTCGGCTACGTCGTGCGCTGGGTCGAACAGGGCGTCGGCTGCTCGAAGGTGCCGGACATCCATGACGTCGGCCTGATGGAAGACCGCGCGACGCTGCGCATTTCGAGCCAGCACATCGCGAACTGGCTGCGCCACGGCGTGATCACCGAGGCGTTCGTGCTCGACGTATTCAAGCGGATGGCGCGCGTCGTCGACCAGCAGAACGCGGGCGACCCGAACTATCGTCCGATGGCGCCCGGCTACGACCAGTCGACCGCGTTCAAGGCCGCGTGCGCGCTCGCGCTGCAGGGCACGTCGCAGCCGAGCGGTTATACCGAGCCGCTGCTGCACCGGTTCCGGCTCGCGTACAAGGCGCAACAGCACGGCGGTTAAGCATGCGCATGCGGGGCTCGCCCCACATGCCGGCTATACGAACGGGCGGCCTTCGTGGCCGCCCGTTTTCATACTTGCATTCGTGCGACCTTTGAAACGAATAATCGGCGCATATTGCCCGCTTTCGCTTTTCGAGTGCGTCCCCCCGTTAAACCGACGAAATCGGCGGCCGTGCACCGCACGGCGTCTTCCGCCATGCCGCAAAGCCTTGCGCTGCAACGCTTTGCCCGATATCCGCAAGCTCGGTATTTCACTGTAATTTGATCCGGATCAACGGGTCGCAACATTTTCCGCGCATCCCGACGTGCGCGTTATACTCCGTTGAATCCGCACTGCCCGATTCGTCGGATCATCGAATCGCTGCAGATGTCGCCAATGAATGCATGATTTACCGGTATATCTAGCCGCGATTGCCGATAATCGGTGTCCATTTTCTCCGCCAACCGGCAGGGAGGCGTCGGAATGGCCGCGTAACGGATCGCCGCCGACACGTCATACGAACAATCGCATCGCCCCGCGTCCCGGCGGCGATGCCCATCGATCCACGGACCATGGCAGAAACCGACTACGCAATGCCCAGCGAATCCGGCCTGACGAGCCGTGTCGCCGCTCATCTGCGCAGATTCCTGCTGCCGCACCTGATCTTCTATTCCGGCCTGCTGATTGCGCTGGTCCTGCTGCTCCTGTGCGCGATCGTGCTGTACGAGGGCCGCATGGACGCGCGCGACCGCGCACGCATCACGCAGCAGAACCTCGCGCTGATGGCGTCGTGGGACATCGAGCGCAACATCGAGATCTATTCGCTGTCGCTGCAGGCCGTCGTCGAAGGCGAGAACGACCCCGAGGTCGTCAGGCTGCCGATGCCGCTGCGCCGCCAGGTGCTGTTCGACCGCGCGACGACCGCCAAGTACCTCGGCGGCATCTACGTGCTCGACGCCAAGGGCGACATCGCGGTCGACGGCAAGAGCGACGTGCCGCGCAAGGCCAACTTCGGCAACGAGCCGTACTTCACCGTGCACCGCGACCACCCCGACGTCGGCCTGTACGTCAGCGACCCGTACCATTCGCGGCTGCGCGGCGGCTCGCCGAGCATCGCGCTCAGCCGGCGGATCTCGAAGCCCGACGGGTCGTTCGGCGGCGTCGCCGTGATGTCGATCCGGCTCGAATATTTCCAGAACCTGTTCTCGCGCCTGTCGCTCGGCGACCGCGGCTCGATCGCGCTGATCAACACGGACGGCCGGATGCTCGCGCGCGAACCGTACGACCCGGCGATCGTCGGCCGCGACATCCGCCGCGCCAGCACATTCCGGAAATTCATGACCGCCAGCGACGGCAGCTTCGCCGACACCGCGTCGATCGACGGCGTGCGGCGCCTGTACGTATTCCGGCACCTCGACCACCTGCCGCTCATAATCATGGTCGCGCAATCGGAAGGGAACATCTATGCCGCATGGTACGACCGTGCGATTCCGATCGGCTCCGCGATGGCCGCGCTCGCGATCGGCTTCGTCGGCCTGTCGCTGCTGCTCGACGTGCAGCTGCGCAAGCGCCACCGCGCGGAAACCGAGTTGCAGGCGCTCGCGCGCACCGACGGCCTCACGGGCCTCGACAACCGCCGGATGCTCGACGTCACGCTCGCGCGCGAATGGCGCCGCGCCGCGCGCTCGCAGCTCGCGCTGTCGCTGCTGTTCATCGACGTCGATTACTTCAAGCACTACAACGACACGCAGGGCCACCAGGCCGGCGACGACGCGCTCGCCGCGGTCGGCCACTGCATCGCCGGCTGCCTGCGTCGCCCGGCCGACTATGCGGCGCGCTACGGCGGCGAGGAGTTCGTCGTGGTGCTGCCCGACGTCGACACGGACGGCGCGGTGACGATCGCCGAGACGATCCGCACGGGCATCCTCGATCTCGGCATCCGGCACGACGCCGGCACGACCGGCCGCCTGACGGTGAGCATCGGCGTGACGACGAGCTATCCGGAACACGACGACGACATGCAGGCCGCGCTGAAGCTTGCCGACGATGCGCTGTATCGCGCGAAGGAAGCCGGGCGCAACCGCATCGTCGCGCTGACGGCCGTGTCCGACGATCTCGCGTCTCGGCGGGCCTGAGCGAAGGCGGGGCGGCCGCCGGGCCGCCGCCGTCCGCGTGCAAAATCGCCGACAATGTCGGCTCGACACGCCACCGCGCCGCCGCGCGGCTGACGCGCCCGGCCGGCCGCACCGGCTCGCGGCCGCTTCGCACCACCATGAGACTCAAGGCAAAGATCTTCCTTCTGGCCATCGTGCCGTTCCTGCTCGCGATCGCCGGCATCGGCTTCGGCGTGCGCCAGCAGGCGACGTCGCTCGCGCGCACGCAGCACGCGACGATCCAGGCCGCGTATCTGTCGAGCAAGGAAGTCGAGCTGAAGCATTACGTCGAGCTCGCGACGAGCGCGATCATGCCGCTCTACGACGCGAGCGGCCGCAATGCCCGCGACGACGCGTTGCTGCGCACGCAGGCGCTCGCAATGCTGCAGAAAATGGATTTCGGCCCCGACGGCTATTTCTTCGTGTACGACCTGCACGGCAATTCGCTGATGCATCCGCGCGAGCCCGAGCGCGTCGGCCACAACTTCTGGTCGATGCGCGACCCGCAGGGCGCGCTGACGATCCAGAAGCTGATCGGCGCGGCGTCGCACGGCGGCGGCTACGTGCGCTACGCGTGGCAGCGGCCGTCGACGGGCCGCGTCGCGCCGAAGCTCGGCTACGTCGTCGCGCTGGAGCGCTGGGGCTGGATGGTCGGCACCGGTATCTATCTCGACGACGTCGACACCGCGCTGCAGCGCATCGACGCGCGCGCGTCCGCGAACATCGAGCGCACGATGAGCTGGCTCACCGCGATCGCGCTCACGGGGGCGGCGGCGATCGCCGTGTGCGCGCTGGTGCTGAACGTCAGCGAGTCGCGCAGCGCCGACGCGAAGCTCAAGCTGCTCGCGCAGCGCGTCGTCGAATCGCAGGAGCAGGAACGCGCGCGGCTGTCGCGCGAACTGCATGACGGGATCAGCCAGATGATGGTGTCCGCGAAGCTGATGCTCGAATCCGCGCTCGCGCGCTTCGAACGCGGCGCGGCGCGTATGCCCGAGGCCGAGCAGGCGCTCGTGACCGGCGTCGGTCGGCTCGGCGATACGCTGCGCGAAGTGCGACGCATCTCGCATGCGCTGCGCCCCGCGATGCTCGACGATCTCGGCCTCGCGGCCGCGCTCGAACAGCTCGTGCGCGAACTCGGCGCCGAAAGCGGCATCGACATCGGCTATACGCAGGTCGCGCACAGCGGCACGCGGCCGCTGCCCGCCGCCGTCAACACCGCGCTGTTCCGGATCGCACAGGAAGCGCTCAGCAACATCGTGCATCATGCGCAGGCGTCGCGCGCGGCCGTCACGCTCGACGTCGGCGCGCACGCCGTCACGCTGACCATCGCCGACAACGGCTGCGGCTTCGACGCCGAACGCTCGCAGGCCGACGCGCGCCGCGGCATCGGCCTGCGCAACATGCGCGAGCGCCTCGACGCGCTCGGCGGCATGCTGACGATCGCGTCGCAGGTCGGCCACACGATCGTGGCCGCGCGCGTGCCGCTGCACGGCGCCGCCTGACGACGCGCCCCATAACAGGAGACCTTTCACGCATGAGCGCCCCCGACACCGCCCGGCCCGCCGCCCGACTGCTGCTCGTCGACGATCACCCGCTCGTGCGCGACGGCTTGCGGATGCGGCTCGAAGCGGCCGACCTGTCCGTGGTCGGCGAAGCCGGCAACGCCGACGAGGCGCTCGCGCTCGCCGCATCGCTCGAACCCGATCTCGCGCTGATGGACGTCGGCATGAACGGGATGAACGGCATCACGCTCGCGGGCGTGTTCCACGAGCGCTTTCCCGGCATCCGCGTGCTGATGCTGTCGATGCACGACAACGTCGAATACGTGACGCAGGCCGTGCGTGCCGGCGCGAGCGGCTACCTGCTGAAGGATTCGCCCGCGAGCGAGATCGTCCGCGCGATCGGCTCGGTGCTGGCCGGCCAGACGTTCTTCAGCGAAGGGCTCGCCGCGCGGATGATTCACGCGAGCGCGACCGCGTCGCCGCTCGATCGCCTGACGCCGCGCGAACGCGACATCCTCGATGCACTCGCCGAGGGGCTGTCGAGCAAACAGATCGCGCACCAGGCGGCGCTGTCGGTACGCACCGTGGAGACGCACCGGCTCAACCTGAAGCGCAAGCTCGAGATCGAAGGACAGGCCGAGCTGATCAAGTTCGCGGTCGAGCATCGGCGGCGGTAGGGCGGCGCGACAACCGCGCCCCTGTCACGATTCGCCGTCCCGTTTCATATTCGCCCAATCGTCCTCTCCCCGAGTCGATGGAATCGTTTCGCATGCCGCGGGCGGGCGACATCCTCACGAGCCGCGCGATCGAGTGCGTGACGTCATCAAGCGATACACGGTATTCAGGCGACTGCCCGGCGACGAGCGAGGGCGCCCAAGAACCGATGCCGTTCAGTCCTACACCGCACGGCATCGCCGATGTCATCGCGACGTGACAAAAGTTCATCTTTAGATTGGTTGGGGCCAGTAGGATTCGTTTCGTCCAAATGTAACCGGGACGGAAACAAAAATTTCGGCGGCATGACGCCTAACCGGGTTGCCGTTGGATGTCGCGGGCGCTATTGAGTGAATAGCGCCTCGGCGTCGTAAATCAATTTAAATCGTTCAAGAAACTAAAAACCATGCAAACCAAACTCATTTCCGCTCTGTTGCTCGTGGGTGCCGCCACGGCTTCGCAAGTCGCATCTGCAGCCGACGGCACGATCACGTTCACCGGCAGCGTAACCGCGCAAACTTGCACGATCAACGGCAACGGCAGCAACTCGAACAACTTCAATGTTCCGCTGCTGAACGTGTCGACCAGCGCGCTGGCCGCCGCAGGCCAAACTGCCAGCGCCAAGGCGTTCAGCATCGCGCTGACGGCCTGCACGCCGGCGTCGGGCAACGTCCACGCCTACTTCGAACCGGGCCCGACGGTCGACACCGCCACCGGCAACCTGTTCCTGACCGCAGGCGGCGCGACCAACGTCGAGATTCGCCTGTTGAACGGTGACTATACGCCCATCAAGCTTGGTGCCGCAGACGCTTCGCAGAACTCACAGTCGGTAGCAATCACCGCCGCTGGCACCGCCACGCTGAACTACCTCGCGGAATACTACGCCACCGGCGCCGCAACGGCCGGCGCGGCGACATCGAGCGTCATGTACTCGCTCGTTTATCAGTAACTTATTGATTAGTTATCCACATTAAAACCGGGTGGGGCGGCATGCATTCGCCCCCTGCCTCCGTTACGTTGCCTGAATCGATCCAAGCCATGAAGCTACGAAAAGCACTCAGATTCTCGATCGCCGCCGTGTGTATCGCATGGCTCGGTTACCTGGCGACACCCGCCGACGCGTCGGTGGTGATCGGCGGCACGCGCGTGATCTACGGCGCGAGCGAATCCGAGGTCACGCTGAAACTGTCGAACGCAGGCCAGGCGCCGGCGCTCGTGCAGTCATGGGTCGATGCAGGTGACGTGCGCAGCGCGCCGTCCAATATCAAGGTGCCGTTCACCGTCACGCCGCCGATTGCGCGGATCGATCCGTCCAAGTCGCAGACGCTGCGCATCGTCTATACCGGCGAGCCGCTGCCGGAGGATCGCGAGTCGGTGTTCTGGCTCAACGTGCTCGAAGTGCCGCCCAAGGCGAGCGCGGCGGACGCGGACATGAACCGGATCCAGCTCGCGTTCCGCTCGCGCATCAAGGTGTTCTATCGCCCGGACAAACTCAAGGGTTCGTCGGCCGATGCGCCGGCGCAGCTCACGTGGCGCCTCACACAAGCCGACGGCAAGCCGGCCATCGAGGTGCATAACCCGACGCCGTTCCATGTCTCGCTGACCATGATCAGCGTGCAGTCGGGCGGCCATCGCGCGATCTTCGACGATGGCGGCATGGTCGGGCCGGGCGAGACGCGCGTCTTTCCGCTGAAGGGTGATGTGCCCGATGCGGCGGGCGCCAGCGTGCACTACACGGCGTTGAACGACTACGGTGGCGCGGTCAGCAGCGAGGCGCCACTGCGGTCAGGCACCGCGGCACCGTCGCAATGATGCACGGCTGACCGCTTCGATTGCGCGCGGCGCGGCTAGCGCGCCACGTCCTTCTCATCGCAAGACCAAGCATGCCCGCCCCGGGCAGGGCGCAGGCTTGCTCACGCTCGGCTGTCTATCGTGATTCAACGTATATCTAGCTTGCCGCTGTCCATGCACTGGCGCCCGCGCCCGTGCTGCCTGCTCGCACTGGCGATGTTCGCATCGACTGGCGTGATGGCGGCGACCACGGATGCCACGCAAGTGGCGGAAGTCCAGTTCAACGATCTGTTTCTGCAGCGCCCGGGCGGCGCGCGGGTGGACGTGAGCCGCTTCGAGAAGGGCAATGTCGCGTTGCCGGGTTCGTATCGCGCCGATCTGTTCGTCAACACGAACTGGATCGGTCGCGCCGAGATCACGCTGCGCCAGGTAGGCGACAACCCGAACAACGTCCAGCCCTGCTTCAATCGCGACTTGCTTCAGCAAGTCGGCGTGGATCTCGCGAAGCTGTCGCCCGAGGCGACGCACATGCTGACGGACCCGAACCAGGCTTGCGCGACGATCGGCATGCTGGTGCCCGACGCGGTTGCCAACTTCGACAATGGCGAGCAGCGGCTCGACGTCAGCATCCCGCAGGCGTCGCTGAGCCGCGCGGCGCGCGGCTACGTGGACCCGCGCTACTGGGACGAGGGCGTGCCGGCCGCGCTGCTGTCGTACAACGGCAATATCTATCGTGCCGAGAACCGCGGCGCATCGTCGACCCAGGCGTTCCTGGGCCTCACCGCCGGCCTGAACGTCGGGCCCTGGCGCTTCCGCCACAACGGCAACACTACCTACGACTCGCGCGGCGGCCCGCACTACCAGAGCGTGCAGACCAGCCTGCAGCGCTCGATCGCGCGCCTGAAGGCGCAGTTCGTGATCGGCGACGCGTTCACCGACGGCACGATGTTCGACAGCGTGGGCTTTCGCGGCGTGCAGCTCGCCAGCGACGAGCGCATGTATCCGGAATCGCAACGCGGTTACGCACCGACCATCCACGGCATCGCCAACAGCAATGCGCTGGTACAGGTGCGCCAGAACGGCAACGTCATCTACAGCGCCAACGTCGCGACCGGCCCGTTCGTGATCGACGATCTCTATACGACCGGTTATGGCGGCGACCTCGACGTCATCGTGACCGAGGCCGACGGCAGCATCCACACCTTCAAGGTGACGTACGCGTCGGCCGTCAGTTCGCTGCGGCCGGGCGTCACGCACTTCAGCGTGACGGCCGGCCAGTACCGCAGTCCGCTGCTGTCGAGCAAGCCGGCGCTGTTCCAGGCGACCGTCCAGCATGGTTTCACCAACCTGATCACCGGCTACGGCGGCGTGACGGCCGCGCCCGGCTATGTGGCCGGCGTGGTCGGCGCCGCGCTCAATACGCAGCTGGGCGCGTTCGCGCTCGACATCACGCAGGCCAATACCGATTTGCCGGGCATCGGCACGCGCCACGGCCAGAGCGTGCGGATCTCGTACAGCAAGCTGATCAGCCCGACCCATACCAATATCGCGGTGGCCGCCTATCGCTATTCGAGCAGCGGCTATCTGGGCCTGCAGGACGCGATGCAGTTGCGCGGCCAGCAGACGGGCGGCGTGAGCGGTCTGCTGTCGGGCGGCGTGCGTCGCGGCCAGTTCCAGGTCACGCTGAACCAGAGCCTGCCGGAGGGTTGGGGCGCTTTCTACCTGTCGGGCTCGACCGTCAACTACTGGAATCGCGGCGGCAACGACACGCAGTATCAGGCCGGCTACAACAATAATTTCCGGCGCATCAACTACGGCGTGTCGGCCGCGCGCCAATTCGACGTGACGCAAAACCGCTGGGACAACCGTTTCATGCTGAACGTGTCGATCCCGCTGAACCTCGGCTCGCGCACGGTGTATTCGTCGACCAGCCTGCAGCACGATTCCCGTGGTTCGACCGTGGTCCAGCAGTCGATGACGGGTGCGCTCGGCGTCGACAACGCGCTCAGCTACGGCGTGAACGTCGGCCGGACCAGTGGCGGCGGCGCGCGAGCGGCGACCAACGTGGGCGGCAACGTGTCCTACATGTCGCCCTATGCGACCGTCACGGGCAATGCTTCGACGGGCACCGGCTTCAAGCAGTACGGCGGCGGCATCTCGGGCGGCATGGTGGCCTATGCGGGCGGCGTTGCCTTTACGCCGACCATGGGCGAGACCGTCGCGATCGTCGAGGCCAAGGACGCGCACGGGGCACGCGTGACGGCCGGCAGTGGGCTGCGCGTCGATCCGTTCGGCCATGCGCTGGTGTCGAGCCTGACGCCGTTCTCGACCAACGAGGTGGAGATCGATCCCAAGGGTGTGCCGATGAGTGTCGAGCTGAAGTCGAGCGCGCAGCACATCGCGCCGACCGCAGGCGCGGTGGTGCGACTGAAGTTCGAGACCGAGGGCGGCGGGCGCGCGGTGATCATGCGCGCGCGCATGGCCGATGGCGAGCCGGTTCCGTTCGGCGCCGAGGTGAGCGATGCGGCGGGGCGGAATGTCGGCACCGTCGCGCAGGATGGCCGCATCGTACTGCGCGGCGTGAAGACCGACACCGGCACGCTGAATGTGAAGTGGGGCGATACGGTCGCCGAGGGCTGTTCGATGTCGTACACGCTGGCGACGGCAAGCAAGACGAGCAAACAACGCTGGACCGATGCGGAAGCGGTATGTACGAAATGAGCGCAGCGGGCGCGATGGACCTGGGAGAGAAGATGAACAAGAACGAAAAGCCGGCCGCGATGCGCAGGCAAACCAAAGCGGGGCATGGCATGCGCCGTCTGGCATTCTGGCTACTGACGCTGGCGGCACTGATGCTCGGCTTCGGCACACGTCCCGTGTTCGCCGCGGGAACCATCAGTTGCTCGGGAACGGCGCAGACGGTAACGCTGTCGATGCCGGCCTCGGTGACGATCCCGCGCGATGCAGCGGTCGGCACCCTGCTGACCGGCTGGTTCAGTACCTCGAACGTTCCCAACTACTACACATGCACGGTATCGGGTGTGGTCGTCGCTGGCATGGTCTTTGAACCGCAGTCGCTGACCAAGGCCGGCATGACCGCGGCCGGGCCAAGTGGTGCAACCTATACCGTCTGGAATACCAATGTGCCTGGCGTCGGTGTCGCGATCGGTGTGACGACTTACGCGAACCAATGCGGAACCCAGCCCTGGATCGATCTTTCCAAGTCGACTGCTTCGCAGATCCCCCTCCCATGGGCAGGCTGGGTCTGCAACACGAGCGGCATCGTTACTTCGATCACCAACGGTGGCCAGGTCCAGGCGGCGCTGGTCAAGACCGGCCCCATCACGGCAGGCACGGTGACGGGCGGCGTGCTGGTCGTGGGAGCGTCAGCAACGGGCACCGGTGGTAGTGCCCCCTATACGGTCGCCGCCTCGCCCCTCGTGTCGTTTTCGCTAACCCCGACCATCGTCAACGTCGCGGCGTGCATCACGCCGAACGTGACGGTCAACATGGGTTCGTATATGCAGTCGGCATTCAAGGGCATCGGCTCGACCACTTCGCCGGCCATTCCGGTCACCGTGGCTGTCAATGCCTGCCCGTCGGGCCTGAACACGATCCAGTACCAGTTCATCCCGGTCAATGCCGTGCTCGATAGCACGAACGGCGTGCTGGCGCTGTCGAGCGATTCGACGGCCAGCGGCATCGGCCTGCAACTGAAGGACAACAACGGCAATGCGCTGAAATACAACACGCAGTACACGCTGACGAGCTACAGCAAATCGACAGGCGGCTCCTACACGATCCCGCTCACGGCCAGGTACTACCAGACGGCCGCCAGCGTGAAGGCCGGCAGCGCGAACGCGGTGCTGACCTTCACCATGACGTATCAGTAGGCCGCGCACAGTGAACCTCGATGTGTGCGGAGGCGGCCCGGACTTGCGCGGGCACGCCCGGACGCGCGGTCGCATCGGTCGTTCGACTGCTCACCGGGCCCCTGGGTAAAAAAGCAAGGGCGCCCTCGGGCGCCCTTCATGCAACTGAACTCCGGACCGCGCAGCGGCCGTCAGTTCGTCCGCGAATTGTGCTTCTGCAGATACGCGATCAGCCCGGCGATCCCGCCCGATGCGAGCTGGCTCTTGAACTGGCCCTGGTAGACCTGGATCAGCCACGCGCCCGACATGTCGATGTCGTAGATCTTCCAGTCGTTGCCGACCTTGCCGAGACGATAACCGACCGACTGGCTGTCGCCCGGCGTCGTCACCGTCGACTGCACGAGCGCGTCGGCGCCCGACGCGCCGCCGGCCTTGAACGAGAACTTCGCATCCTGGCTGCCGAGCTGCGCGAGCGACGCGGCGTAGGTGCGCGTCATCAGCAGCTTGAACTGCTTGTACAGCTCCTGTTGCTGATCCGGCGTCGCCTGCTTCCACGCGTCGCCGACGGCGATGCGGGTCGTGCGCTCGAAATTCGTCGCGGGCAGGAAGCGCTGCTCGACGACCTGCGTGACCTTCGCCATGTCGCCGCCGCGTGCCGACGGATCGGCCTTCATCGCGGTGACGGTGCCCTCGACCGCATTGCGGACGATGTCGACCGGCGCGCTCTGCGCGAAAGCGGAAACCGACACGGCGGCGGCCGCGAGGAAAGCAAACAGATGACGTTTCATACGAATATCGCGCTCAATGGGAAAAAACGGCCGGCTCCTTGCATCGGCCGGTGCGGCAAAGTATACCGGGCCTGACGCCCGGTTGCCGCACCGTGACCGACTGTTACCTTTCAGCTGCGTTTGTCACAGGCGCGGGCCGGGGCGCGGCGATGCAGCCCGGTGCCGATTATGTAAATATCCCCTTACAAATCGACCGGCCGCCCGCACCGATTCCGCCGCCACGAACAAATCTCCTTCCCGCCCCGAAACCCGCAACGTCACGTCCGCCGCCACGCCGCGCCGGTATACTTGGCTACTTTGCCCTTGCCAGCCGCTCCCCACCGCCACATGGTGACATCTCTCATCGTCCGACTCGTTGCATGGTCGGTACGCCGCCCCGTCTGGGTCGTCGTCCTGTCGCTCGTCATCGCCGCCTTCAGCGGCGTCTACGTCGCGCAGCATTTCAAGATCAACACCGACATCAGCAAGCTCGTCGATGCGGAACCGCAATGGGCCGCGCTCGGCCAGGCGATCGACAATGCGTTCCCGCAACGCAACGGCACGATCCTCGCGGTCGTCGAGGCGCCCGCGCCCGAATTCGCGAATGCCGCCGCGCATGCGCTGACCGAGGCGCTGCAGAAGCAGGCCGATGCCGGTCGCATCGGCCAGGTCGCCGAGCCCGGCGGCGGGCCGTTCTTCGAGCACAACGGGCTGCTGTTCCTGTCGTCGCAGGAAGTCGCCGATACGACGTCGCAGCTCGCGAGCGCGCGCCCGCTCGTCAACGAACTCGCGAAGAACCCGAGCCTGACCGGGCTCGCGACGACGCTGGCCACCACGCTCGGCCAGCCGCTGCTGACCGGCCAGGTGAAGCTGCCCGCGATGGCGAAGCTGCTCGCGCGCAGCGCCGCGACGGTGGACGACGTGCTGGCCGGCAAGCCGGCCGCGTTCTCGTGGCGCGCGCTGGTCGACAGCGATGCCGCGCGGCAGCCCGCGCGCGCGTTCGTCACCGTGCAGCCCGTGGTCAACTACGGCGCGCTGAAGGCCGGCGCGGAAACCAGCCAGGTGATCCGCGACGCGGCCCGTTCGCTCGACCTCGAGAAGCGCTACGGCGCGGCCGTGCGCCTGACCGGCGAACAACCGCTCGCCGACGACGAATTCGCGTCGGTCGAGGACGGCGCCGCGCTCAACGGTGCCCTCACGCTGCTGGCCGTACTCGTGATCCTGTGGCTTGCGCTGCGCTCGAAGCGGATGATCGGCTCGGTGCTCGTCACACTGTTCGTCGGCCTCGTCGTGACCGCCGCGCTCGGCCTCGCGATGGTCGGCTCGCTGAACATGATCTCGGTCGCGTTCATGGTGCTGTTCGTCGGCCTCGGCGTCGACTTCTCGATCCAGTACGGCGTGAAGTACCGCGAGGAACGCTTCCGCGACCCGCGCATCGATCACGCGCTGATCGGCGCCGCGCACTCGATGGGCATGCCGCTCGCGCTGGCCACCGCGGCCGTCGCCGCAAGCTTCTTCTCGTTCATCCCCACGGCCTATCGCGGCGTGTCCGAGCTTGGCCTGATCGCGGGCGTCGGGATGTTCGTCGCCCTGCTGACCACGCTCACGCTGCTGCCCGCGCTGCTGCGCCTGTTCGCGCCGCCGGGCGAATCGAAGACGCCGGGCTTCCCGTGGCTCGCGCCGGTCGACGATTTTCTCGATCGCCATCGCAAGCCGATCCTGATCGGCACGCTCGTGGTCGTGATCGGCGCGCTGCCGCTGCTCGCGTTCCTGCGCTTCGACTTCAACCCGCTGCATCTGAAGGACCCGCACAGCGAATCGATGGCGACGCTGCTCGCGCTGAAGGATTCGCCCGAAGCGGCCGTCAACGACGTCACGCTGCTCGCGCCGTCGCTCGCGGACGCCGACGCGGCCGCGAAGCGTCTCGACGCGCTGCCCGAAGTCGGCCGCACGACCACCCTGTCGACCTTCATCCCCACCGACCAGCCGGCCAAGCGCACGGCGATCGCCGCGGCCGCGGGCGACCTGCTGCCCGCGCTGACGCAGCCGGCCGCGCCGCCCGCGACCGACGCGCAGCGCGTCGCCGCGCTCAAGCGCGTATCGGACCTGCTGGGCTACGCGGCCGAGGATCACCCGGGCCCGGGCGCGGCAGCCGCGCAGCATTTGTCCGCATCGCTCGCAAAGCTCGCCGCCGCTGACAGCGCGACGCGCGACCGCGCCGAGCGCGCGTTCTCCGACACGCTGCGTATCGCGCTCAACCAGCTCGCGATGCTGCTGCAGCCGCAGGACGTCACGCGCGAATCGCTGCCGCCGCAGATCGTCCGCGACTGGATCGCGCCGGACGGCCACGCGCTCGTGCAGATCTCGCCGAAGGTGCCGAAGGGCGTCGACCCGAACGACGACACGATGCTGCGCCGCTTCGCGAAAACCGTGAAGGCCGCGGAACCGGGCACGACCGGCGGGCCGATCTCGATCCTGCATTCGGCCGACACGATCATCAACGCGTTCCTGCACGCGGCGCTGTGGTCGATCATTTCGATCACGATCCTGCTGTGGGTCACGCTGCGCCGCTTCGGCGACGTGCTGCGCACGCTGGTGCCGCTGCTCGTGTCGGGCGTCGTGACGCTCGAGATGTGCGTCGTGCTCGGCATGCCGCTCAACTTCGCGAACATCATCGCGCTGCCGCTGATGCTCGGCGTCGGCGTCGCGTTCAAGGTGTATTTCGTGATGGCGTGGCGCGCGGGGCAGACGGGGTTGCTGCATTCGAGCCTCACGCATGCGGTGCTGTTCAGCGCCGCGACGACGGCAACCGCATTCGGCAGCCTGTGGCTGTCGCACCACCCGGGCACGTCGAGCATGGGCAAGCTGCTCGCGCTGGCACTGACCTGCACGCTGATCGGCGCCGTGGTGTTCCAGCCCGTCCTGATGGGCAAACCGCGCGTCAAACGCGCCAAGAACCAATCGCAAGGAATCAATGAATAAGGTGCGAATCATTGCGGCGACCGTTGCCGCCAGCGCGATGCTGACCGGCTGCGCGACGGGACCGAACCGCAATCCCAACGACCCGCTCGAGCCGATGAACCGGACGATGTACAAGATCAACGACGCGGTCGATTCGAACATCGCCGTGCCGATCGCGAAGGGTTACCAGAAGATCACGCCGACGCCCGTGCGCACCGCGATCAGCAACTTCTTCTCGAACCTCGGCGATCTCGGCAACATGGCGAACAACCTGCTGCAGTTGCGCATCACCGATGCGACGCAGGATCTGATGCGCGTGGCGATGAACTCGCTGTTCGGCGTCGCCGGCCTGATCGACATCGCGACGCCGGCCGGCCTGCCGAAGCATCACCAGGATTTCGGCCTGACGCTCGCGCGCTGGGGCGTGCCGTCCGGCCCGTACCTCGTGCTGCCCGTGTTCGGGCCGAGCACGATCCGCGACGGCGTCGGCCGCGCGGTGGACGTGCGCTTCAACCTGCTCAACTACATCGAGCCGGCCGCGCGCAACCCGATGTACATCGCGCAGTTCATCAGCGCGCGTTCGGACCTGCTCGGCGCGACCGACCTGCTGAAGCAGGCCGCGCTCGATCCGTATTCGTTCGTGCGCGACGCGTACCTGCAGCAGCGCAAGTCGCTGACGTACCACAGCCAGTCGTCGTCGGCCACGCTGCCGAACTACAACGAGCCGGGTGAATCGGGCGCGGCGCCGGCCGCGACGCCGGCCGTGCCGGGACTGCCGAACTACGAGGACCCGGGCGAGTCGGGCGGCGCATCGGGCACCATGCCGAACAACGCGCCGGCCGCGCCGGGGTTGCCGCAGTACGACGATCCGGGTGCGGACAATGCGATGCCCGCGAGCGCGCCCGCCGCTGCTCCGGCATCGGCATCGGCATCGGCAGCAACACCGGCATCGTCCGGCTCGGCGACAGCGCCGGCCGCTCCCGCGATGCCTGCGAGCACGCCGGCCGCGCAGTAACGCCACAATAACGGCGACCGCCGCAAAGACAAAGCGCGCTGCATGATGCAGCGCGCTTTTTTTGTCCGCGTGAAACGGGAAGAGGGAAAGAAGGGGGAGAGACGGAAACGCGGCGCGTGCCGCTCAGACGATCCGCATCGCGCCCGCACGCTCGAACGCGTGCCGCGCCTGGATCAGGGTCGTACGCGCCGCACGCGCGTCGCTCGCGACCTGCAGCAACGGGCCGAGCTGCGACGGTTGCTTCAGCAACTCGCGCAGGATCGGCAGGATCGCCGTGCTGCCGTCGTCGCGCAGGCCGGCCGTCGCCGCGCTCGGCAGCGTACGCCACGCCGGATCGACGATCGCGCGGCACACCGCGAACGGCACGCCGCGCGCGGCCGCGAAGGCCGCCGCGATGTGCGACTCCATATCGACGGCGAGCGCGCCCTTCGCGTGGTGCAGCGACGCTTTTTCCTGTTCGCTGATCACCGGCGCGCCGACCGCCGCGATCGTGCCGCGCGTGACGCGCGCCCAGACTGGTGTGTCCTGCAGCGCGGCGACGAGCCGTGCGCTCCAGCCCGTATCGGTCTCGACGCGACCGAACGGCCCGTCGATCGCGTTCGCGATCACGAGCGCGCCGGGCGCCAGATCGGGCGCGAGCCCGCCCGCCGTGCCGAAGCTCACGATGCCCGCGCAACCGCGTGCGGTCGCGTCGGCCAGCGCGCGTTCGAGCCGGTCGGCCCGCGCGGCGTACACGGCCTCGACGCCGTCACCGCGCGCGATGCGCGCCTCGAACGCCATCCCCGTCACCGCGATGACGGGCAATGCGCCGTTGTGTTGAGACGCGCCCACGCGTTACATCCCGACCGTGACGCGCGTGGCGTTGTCGCGCTTCAGGTTGCGGTAGCGCGCCAGCGCCCACAGCGGGAAGAACTTGCGATAACCGTGGTAGCGCAGGTAGAACACGCGCGGGAAGCCCGTCGCGGTGAAGCGCGTCTCGTCCCACAGGCCTTCTTCGTTCTGCTGGGCGACCAGGTAGTCGACACCGCGCGCAACGGCCGGGTTGTTCACCTCGCCGGCCGCCATCAGGCCGAGCAGCGCCCAGGCCGTCTGCGACGCCGTGCTCGGCGCCTGCTCGAAACCGCGGTAGTTCAGCTTGTAGCTGTCGCCATCCTCGCCCCAGCCGCCATCCTTGTTCTGGATCGACAGCAGCCACTGCGCGCCGCGCTTCATGCGCGGGTCTTCCGGCCCGAGGCCGGCCGCGTTCAGCGAGCACAGCGCGGTCCACGTGCCGTACACGTAGTTCATCCCCCAGCGGCCGTACCAGCTGCCGTCCGGTTCCTGCTCCTTCAGCATGTAGTCGAGCGCGCGGCGTGCCGGCTCGCTGTTCGCGGCCGTCTCGCCGAGCTGCGACAGCATCGACAGGCAGCGTCCCGACACGTCGGACGTCGGCGGATCGAGCAGCGCGCCGTGATCGGAGAACGGGATGTTGTTCAGGTAGTACTGCGTGTTTTCCGGCTCGAACGCGCCCCAGCCGCCGTCGCTGCTCTGCATGCCGACGACCCATTCGCGCGCGCGCGCCATCGATTCGCGATACGTGTCCGACTGCCGGAGCTTCTGCGCACGGTCCATCGCCATCACGACCACGGCCGTATCGTCGACGTCCGGGTAGTGCGCGTTCGCGTACTGGAATGCCCAGCCGCCGGGCCGCACGTTCGGGCGGCGCGAGATCCAGTCGCCGCGCACGTCGAGGATCTGCAGCGGACGCAGCCAGTCGAGGCCGCGCAGCACGGCTTCTTCCGCGCGCGCATCGCCCGTTTCCAGCAGCGCGTGCGCCGCGAGCGACGTATCCCACACCGGCGACAGGCACGGCTGGCAATATGCTTCGTCATCCTGCACGACGAGCAGCTTCTCGACCGACTTGCGCGCGATCGCGCGGTTCGGATGATCTTCCGCGTAGCCGAGCACGTCGTACATCATCACCGAGTTGGCCATCGCCGGATAGATCGCGCCGAGGCCATCCTCGCCGTTCAGGCGCTCGTCGACGAACGACACGGCCTGACGGATCGCGCGTTCGCGCGTGTAGCTCGGGAACAGCCCGTCGACCGCGCGCAGCGCATGGTCGACCACGCGGAAGAACGCGAACCAGCCGGGGCTCTGGTGACCCTGGCGCGGCAGCAGCCCGGCGTTGACGGGCGGATCGATGAACAGTTCGTCGATGCGCACGCCGCGCGGGTTCTTCGCGAGCGGGCGCTTCGCGTTCAGCACGAGCAGCGGCACGATCACGGTGCGCGCCCAGTACGACACCTTCGACAGGTGGAACGGGAACCACTGCGGCAGCATCATGATCTCGACCGGCATCATCGGCACCGCGCGCCACGGAATCGCACCGAACAGCGCGAGCTGGATGCGCGTGAACACGTTCGACATCTCGGCGCCGCCCATCGCATGGATCGCCTTGCGCGCACGCTGCATGTGCTCCGCGTTCTCGTCGTCGCCGATCACCTTCAGCGCGAAATACGCCTTCACGCTCGCGCTGATGTTCGGCGCGCCGTCGGTGAACAGCGGCCAGCCGCCGTCCGCCTGCTGGATGCGACGCAGATACCGGCCGATCTTCTGTTCGAGCTCGAGGTTCGGCGTCTCGCCGAGATAGTGGACGAGCAGCACGTATTCGGCGGGAATCGTCGAATCGGCTTCGAGTTCGTAGACCCAGTGTCCGTCCGCTTGCTGCGCGGCCAGCAGTGCGTCGGTCGCACGCGCAACGGCGGCGTCGACGTCGGCCGGCGCGGTGCCGGCGGACAGGGTAGCCATTTCGGTGAGATCGTTCATCGGTCCCTCTTTTATTGTGTCTGGAGCACGTCCGCGGCCAGCTGGCCGGAACGGATCGCGCCCTCGATCGTGGCGGGCAAACCGGTGGCAATCCAGTCACCCGCCAGCACAAGATTGGTCCAGCGCGTACGCACGGCCGGACGTTTCATTTCCTGCGACGGCACCGCCGCAAAGCCCGCGCGCGGCTCGACGACGAGCTGCCATGCGGGGATGGTTTCCGGGTTCGCGCCCGTCACGCGCGCGACGTCTTCCCAGATGCGCCGCGCGAGCGTGTCGCGCGGCGTGTCGAGCCAGCGGCCCGCGTCGCGGATCGTTGCCGCGAGCTGGCCGCCGCCGGCGCGTACCGCATCGACGACGCCGTTGACGACCGTCGTCTGCAGCGGGCTGCCGGCCGGCGCTTCGACCGCGAAATACGCGGTCACGACCGCGCTGAACGTGTCGGGCGCGGTGAGTTCGGGGACGAGCGGCTGCGCAACCTCGGGCGGCACGGCCAGCACGACCGCGTCGCCCGGCGCGAGATCGATGCGCTCGCCGCCGATCGCGACCGCATCGACCGCATTGCCGTGCGCGCCGAATTCGAGCGCGTCGAGCCGCGAGTTCAGCCGGATCTGCGCGCCGCCGTGCTGCAGCATCCGCAGCGCCGGTTCGACGAATGCGCTGCCGAGCCCGTGGCGCGCGACGAGCGGACGGCAACCCGGGCCGCCCGCGGCAAACGTGCCGCACAGCGCCGCGCGCGCGAGTTCGGCGCTTGCGTGGCGCGGCTCGACATTCAGCACACCGAGAAAATACGGCCGCAGCCAACGATCCCACAGCACGCCGTCGCATCGCATCGTCTGTGCGAGTGAGCGGCCCGTGCGCGCCAACGCGAGCGGGGCGAGCGCGAGGTAATCGAGCGGCGTCGTGCCCGGCGCGCGCGACGCGGCATCGAACAACCACGACGGCCAGCGCCCGTTGCCGAAGCGCAGCGTCCAGCGCTGCTGCGACGCGACGTCGACGGCCGGAAATTCAGGCAGCGCGGGCCCCACGAGCTGATCGGCCGCACCGATCGCGCGCAGGTAGCGCTGCGTCGCGGGCTGTCCCGCGAATACCACGTGCAGCCCGCTGTCGAGCGTCGTGTTCAGCGTCCCGTCGAACCACGAGCGGCAGCGGCCGCCCGCATGCGCGTGCGCGTCGTGCAGCACGATGCGCCGCCCGCGACGTTGCAGCTCGACCGCGGCCGACAGGCCCGCGAGTCCTGCGCCGATCACGTGGACGGTTCTGGGCATCGACTCGGTCGGCTCAGAACAGCGCGTAGCGCGCGGCGATCATCAGCATGCGCGCTTTCGGCTTGCGCAGCGGCGCGCGCGGGGCGGCAAAACCGCGTGCGATCGCGGCTTCGAGAATGCAGCGATACGCGCCCGACATGATGCGCGGCGCCTTCACCTGCGCACGCGTGCAGGTATCCATCACCGCGTCGGCCTCGTGGAAATGCTCGAACGCGCGCTCGACGAGCGTCGCGCATACGCGCGGCAGCGCCGGATCGCGCACGATCGTCGCCGGATCGGTGATCGCGATGCCTTCGCGCGCGAGCAGCTCGCGCGGCAGGTAACAGCGGTTGATCGCCGCGTCGTCGTCGATGTCGCGCAGGATGTTGGTCAGTTGCAGCGCGCGGCCGAGGTGGTGCGACAGCTTGATCCCTTCGGCTTCCGGTATCCCGAAGATCCTCACCGACAGCCGGCCGGCCGCGCTCGCCACGCGATCGCAGAACAGGTCGAGCGTCGGCTCGTCGGGCGCGCAGATATCCTCGACCGCGTCCATCGCCATCCCGTCGATCATCGCGTGGAAATCGTCGCGCTGCAGGTTGAACGCGCGGATCTCGCGGTCGAGCGCGGCCAGATGGCGCGGCGGCCGGCCCGCGAAACACGCGTCGATGTCCGCGCGCCAGCGATCGAGGCCCGCGGTGCGCTCGGCGCGCGGCAGGTCGCTGTCGGCGATGTCGTCGACCGCGCGGCAGAACGCGTAGACCTGGAACATCGCATCGCGCTGCACCGCCGGCAGGATGCGCATCGCAAGATAGAAAGAACTGCCCGATGTGACGGCAGCGGCGTCGGTTTCTTGTTCGTCCACGACGGAATTGGAAACGGCCAAGACAAGCTCCACGGAGACACCCACGCGGGGCGATTGAAGAAGCCATGCCCGGCTGGGATGGTCAGGGTGTCAAATGCGTGCGAGATATGCGAACGTTCGACGCAGACAGGCACAAAATACCGGCCGGAAGCCGGAATTGGGCGAAAGTATAGCAATCTTTGAAGTTCGATGGCGGACACGCGCCACGCCCGGCGGGGCGCCGGGAGCCGCCGGCAGGCCAGCGCGGCCGGCTTCGGCGGAAATAGACGTCGCGCGGCGCCGGTGGCCGGTCAGCCGTAAACGATGTCGCGCTGCAGATCGAGCGCGATGAGCCCCATTTCGCGCGTCAGCTGCAGCATCGAACGGCGTTCGAGGCGCGAGCCCATGAAACTCGTCACGCCGCCGTCGGGCTCCGCGGTGAACTGGAATACCGCGCCGCCCGTGCCGAACCACGCGCCCGGTACGTCGGGCGATTCCTGCCAGTCGATCTGCTCGAATATGCGCGCGATCCCCGCGCGCACCAGGTCGCCGGGGCCGATCGGCGGCGCGATCTCGCCCAGGTCGTCGAGCGAATAGGGGCCGGGTTTGTTCGGCTTCCGGTAGAAGAGATAGTCGACGTTCATGGGGAGCAATCGGGGCAAAGCATCAAATTAGCGCGCTTCGGCACAAATTCATATCGGATCCGGACGAAATGTGGCCTGCACGAGACAAGAGGGACGGATCGTGTCCGGCCGCGCGACCGCACCGTGCGTTCGCGTCAGGATACGTGCGGGTTCGTCTAAGATGGGACCTTTCTCAAAGCACACGGACACCATGGAGACGAACGTAAGCGCCACCCCGCAGTCCGACCATCCCGTTTTCGTGCTCGTGCACGGCGCCTGGCACGGCGCGTGGTGCTACGCGCACGTCGCGGCAGCACTGGCCGCGCGCGGCTACCTGTCGATCGCGCGCGACCTGCCCGCACACGGCATCAATGCCCGCTTTCCCGCGTCCTACCTCGAACGTCCGCTCGACAAGGACGCGTTCGGCGCCGAGCCGTCGCCGGTCGCGAACACGACACTCGACGATTACGCGACGCAGGTGATGCAGGCCGTCGACGACGCGTATGCGCTCGGCCACGGCAAGGTCGTGCTCGTCGGCCACAGCATGGGTGGCCTCGCGATCACGGCGGCTGCCGAACGCGCGCCGGACAAGATCGCGAAGATCGTCTATCTCGCGGCCTTCATGCCCGCATCGGGCGTGCCGGGCCTCGACTACGTGCGCGCGCCGGAAAACAAGGGCGAGCTGCTCGGCCCGCTGATGCTCGCAAGCCCGCGCGTCGCCGGCGCGCTGCGCATCGATCCGCGCAGCGGCGACGCCGCGTATCGCGATCTGGCGAAGCGCGCGCTGTATGACGACGTGTCGCAAGCCGACTTCGAGGCCGTCGCGAACCTGATGACCTGCGATGTGCCGGCCGCGCCGTTCGCGACCGCGATTCCGACGACCACCGCGCGGTGGGGCGCGATCGATCGCCACTACATCAAGTGCCTGCAGGATCGCGTGATCCTGCCTGCGCTGCAGCAGCGCTTCATCGACGAAGCCGACGCGTTCGCGCCCGGCAATCCGACCCACGTCCACCAGCTCGACAGCAGCCATTCGCCGTTCGTGTCGCAGCCGGCCGTACTGGCCGGCGTGCTCGCCGATATCGCAAAAAGCTGAACGCGGCGTGGCGCGCCGCAGCCGCTCCGCGCAATACGGGGCGGGCGCGCCTACGCGTAGGCGACCGAGCGGTCGCGCCCGAGCCGCTTCGCGCGATAGAGCGCGGCGTCGGCCTCGTTGACGAGCACGTCGCTGGTCGGCGCGCCCGTCTTCGCGCACGCGCCGCCGACACTCGCCGTCACCGGCACGCTGACGCCCTCCGCATCGACCGGCTCGCTGCCGATCGCGTCTCGCACCTTGTCGGCCACCCGCATCGCCTCGTCGAGACTCGTGCACGGCAGCAGCAGCGCGAATTCCTCGCCGCCGAAGCGGCCGAACGTATCCTGCGCGCGCACGATCGACGCGACGCGGCGCGCCGTCTCGCGCAGCACGGCATCGCCGGCCGCATGCCCGAAGCGGTCGTTGATCGTCTTGAAATGGTCGAGGTCGAACAGCAGCACCGACATGTCGCCGCCGTAGCGCTGCCAGCGCGCGAATTCGTCGCCGAGCCGCGCCTCGAAGAAGCGCCGGTTCGCGATGCCGGTCAGCCCGTCGCGATTCGCGTGTTCGCGCAGCTTCGCGACCGCTTCCTCGCGCTCGCGCTGCATCACGCTCACGTGCGTGACGTCCGAGATCGTCACGCACACGGCCTCGACGTCGCGGCCGCGCGTGAGCGGCATGAACGTGCAGTCCTGCTGCATGTAGTCGACGCCGCCCGTGATCGGCCGGTCGTGCTCGAAGCGGAACAGGTAGGGCCGCTGCTCCCACGAGCTGAACGCAAAGCTGCCGAGCTGGAACACGCTCTCGAGCTTGCGCGACAGCCACGCGAGCGGCAGCTCCGGAAAGCAGTCGAACAGGTTGCGGCCGATCACGTCGGCGGCCGGGATGCCGCTGTGGTCCTGCATGAAGCGATTCCACATCAGCACGGTCATCGAGCGGTCGAGCACGAACAGGCCGAAGCCCACCCGCTCGATCACGAGGTCGCTCAGCGACGGGGTGGCGGCCGTCATAGCGCGGACAGCAACGCGTCAAGCGCGTCACCCATCAGGCGCATCGAATCCTCGGCCATCAGCATCACGAAGTGGGCACGGAACGCATGATCCTCGAGCCCGAAGTTCACCTCGAGCAGCAGCGCGACGCTCCACGCGAGCACGGTCGGCTGGAAGACGTCGTCGAACGACACGTTCGACCCGAGCAGCCCCGGCGGAAAGAACACCGGCTTGCGGCCGAGCTCGTCGAGGATCGACGCGACGCATGCGCCCATCAGCACGTTCGCGACGTCGAGCACGACTTCATCGGGCGTCGCCATCCCGCCGTATACACCGTCGCCGAACGTGCGGTCGACGACCGTCGTGAGTCGCGCGACGCTTGCGGTGCGGCACAGCACGATCGCCTCGCCCTTGATGTCGGAGCGAAAGCCCTGGCGCACGGCGGTCACGTTGTCGTGAATGCCCGTCATCTCGCGCAGCGCGTCGCCCGCATCGGCCGCTTTCACGACGCGCACGCGCGGCACCGACAGCTCGATGAAGCGCCCGAGCAACAATGCAAGCCGCGCGGCGGCGCGGCCCATCGCAAGGTTGGCGATCTCCTGCAACGCGTCGCGTTGCTCCGCCGTGAACACCGATTCAGGCATACAACCCATACTCCTTGAGAATGGGCAGCAATGCCTCCGACGTCACGGGCTTGGCAACGAATGCGATCGCGCCCAATTCGCGCACGCGTGCTTGCGCCTGCGGCTGGATATCGGCGGATACCACGATCACGAACGTGTTCAGATCTTCGTGGCGCAGTGTCTCCAGAACCTGATAGCCGCTCATGTCGGGCATCGTCAGATCCAGAAACATCACGGAAGCTTTGCCGTCACGATAGAGCGCCAAGGCCTCGCGACCATTCGTTGCATACGCGACGTCGACGTCCCAGCCTCCCGGCAGCGCCTTTGTCAGAAGTTTGCGAGCGAGCAGGGAATCGTCGGCAATTACAATCGGCAAAGGCATGGAGCGAAGCGGTATACGGAATGGTCTCTCTCGCGTTAACGACCGCGCGGCGCACTTCTTGAGGCGTCATGCGTTCGGGCGCAGGCAACCGCCTTGCGGCCGCGCGCGGGCGCCGCGAGCGGGTGCGCGCGACGCACCGCGCGGCGAACGCCGGCGGGCGCATATATCTGTCATAGGGAAAGCAAGGCGCGATTCTCGGAGTAAACCGAAGGCGATGCAACTCGCCATATTCACCATTTCGAACAGAATCGATCCGATCGCGCGTCATTCCGAAAACAGCCGCGACCATTTTTGAGATATGTACGCAAAATTTTTCCTTGTGTACGTTTGCGCTGCCGGATTCGTCGCGTTTTCAATCTGACAGTTGCCCCCTGTCGAAATCGACAGGATCGCGCACGTACGGGGCCGCGCAGCGGGCCATCGCAACTCGTTTATGATGGCAGACACCTCCGCCTCACCCGCTTCCTCGATGACGTCCGAACGGCCCGCCGACTCCCGCGCCCCCGCCTCCACTCCCGCCGACGACTGGCAGGACGACGGAAGCTACGCGGCCGGCGCGCCCGAGCACGATTTCGCGGTCCGCCGCGTGACGCTGATCGTGCTGCTCGTCGCGGCGATCGTGCTGCCCTGCATCTACGTGATGGTGATGGCGTACAACGACCTCAACGCGCGCGAGGCTGCCGCGAGCGACGTGACGATGCGCACCGTGCGCGTCGCCGAGGAGCACGCACTCAAGGTGTTCGACCTGAGCGAAACGCTCGATGCGCGCATCGTCGACCTCGTGCAGGACATGGACGACGCCACCGTGCGCAGCAAGGAATCCGACATCCACGAAGCGCTGAACACGATCGGCGGCGGTTATCCGCAGGTGGCCGCCGTGTCGATCTTCGGCGCGAGCGGGATGCTGCTCGCCAACAGCCTCTACTATCCGGCGCCGTATGCGTCGATCGCGAACCGCGACGACTTCGCCGGCATCCGCGACGGCAAGGTCATCGAACACATCTCGCGGCTGATGATGGGGCCACTCAAGCTCGAGAACATTCCGGTGTTCAACACGGGGGTCGCGCGGCGCCATAGCGACGGTTCGTTCGCCGGGATGGTGTCGATCGCGCTGAAGTCGTCGTATTTCAACGCGTTCTACCGCGACCTGCTCGGCGGCGCCGGCACGCCGATGACGATGGCGCTCGCGCGCTCGGACGGCGCGGTGATCGCGTCGTATCCGCCGCCGCCGTCGCTCGCGCACACCGATCGCACCGTCACGTTCGGCGACACGCGCAACGATCCGCGCGCCGGCGTCGTGCGCGTGCGTCACGACGGCGCGAGCAGCGAGATCGTCGCGTACCGCCAGGTCGGCAGCTATCCCGTCTACGTGACGTGCGCTTACCGCACGTCGGCGATCTGGCATGAATGGTACGAACACCTGAGCGTGCTGTTCATCTCGATGTTCGCGCCGTCGGTCGCGCTGTGGTCGGTGATCTGGCTGTCGCTCAAGCGGCTGAAGGCGGAAGAGGAGGCGTGGGACCGCTGGCAGGCGGAAGCGTCGATGCGGCGTTCGATCGAATCGGCGTACCGGCAGTCGCGCAAGATGCAGGCGCTCGGCAACCTCGTCGGCAGCGTCGCGCACGACTTCAACAACCTGCTGATGATCATCTCGAGCAACGTGCAGATCGCACGGCGGCGCGGCGTCCAGCATCTCGACAAGGAACTCGGCGCGATCGAACGCGCGCTGAAGAACGGGCAGTCGCTCACGCGCCAGCTCCTCGGCGTCGCGCGCAAGCAGCCGCTGCACAACGAGACGATCGACATCGGGCAATGGGTCGGCACGTGCCGCGAACTGCTGAAGACGTCGCTCGGTTCGAAATCGTCGCTGGTCGTCGCGATCGAGCCCGGCGTCTGGCCGATCCGCGTCGACGTCGCGGAGCTCGAACTCGCGGTGATCAACCTCGCGGTCAACGCGCGCGACGCGATGACGACCGGCGGCCGCTTCACGGTCGGCGCGCGCAACGTGACGCTGCGCCGCGAGGACGGCTTTCCGCTGACCGGCGATTTCGTGCAGATCTCGCTCGACGATACGGGCTCGGGCATGGCACCCGACGTGCTCGCGCGCGCGTTCGAACCGCTGTTCACGACGAAGGCGCAGGGGATGGGGACGGGGCTCGGCCTGCCGCAGGTGTTCGCTTTCTGCGAACGCTCGGGCGGCCTCGCGACGATCGACAGCGCGGTCGGCGCCGGCACGTCGGTGCGCCTCTATCTGCCGCGCGCGCATGCCGAAGACGTCGTTGCGCGCCCGCAGGCCGCCGTCGTCCACGACACCAGCGCGCTCGCGGGCCTGCACGTGCTGCTCGTCGAGGACAACAGCGAAGTCGCGGCCGGCACGGAAGCGCTGCTTTCGCTGCTCGGGCACCGCGTGACCTATGCGCCCACCGCCGACGACGCGTTGCGCCTGATCGAGGGCGCGGCCGCGAACGACGCGTTCGACCTCGTGATTTCGGATATCCACATGCCGGGCAGCCTGAACGGCATCGACCTCGCCGAGGCGATCGACAAGCGGCCCGGGAAGCTGCCCGTGATTCTCGTCACCGGTTATGCGGAGGAGCTCGACCGCACGCGCACCGTCAACGTCCGCGTGCTGTCGAAGCCGTTCGACATCGCGCTGCTCGACGAGATCCTGCTGGGCATCCGCGAAGCGCGCGACGCGCGACACGCCGGCGCGTGACCCGCGGGGTGCCGGCCGGCGCCGGCTGCGTGAACGGGCGCGACGATCGGGCTGAAGCCGTCAGGCCGACTTCAGCAGGCGCACCCAGCCCGCGTAACGATCGACGAAGCCCTGCAGGAACTTGCGGGTGTCCTCGCTGACGATCTGGCCCTGCTCGTCGATGCGCGCCGCGTCGTGCTTGATGAACATCTCGGGCTGGCCGAGCGTCTTCACATCGAGATACGCGAGCACGTTGCGCAGGTGCTGTTGCGCCAGCGCGGTGCCAGTCGCGCCCGGCGACGTGCCGAGCACCGCGCCCGGCTTGCCCGACCACGAGTTGGAACCCCACGGGCGCGAGCCCCAGTCGAGTGCGTTCTTCAGCACGCCCGGAATCGACCGGTTGTACTCGGGCGTGACGAACAGCAGCGCGTCGGCGGCTTCGATCGACTGCTTGAAGCGCTTCGCGACCTCCGGGAAATCCGCGTCGTAGTCCTGGCTGTAGAGCGGCAGTTCGCCGATCTCGACGAACTCGAACGAAAAATCGGCGGGGGCGAGGGAAATCACGGCGTGCGCGAGCGCGCGGTTCCAGGAAGCGCGGCGCAGGCTGCCGACGACGACCGCAATACGATAGGACATGGAATTCTCCTTCCGGTGAGTGAGGAATCGAATCGATTGCTTCCGAACAGGCGGCAAAGGTCTGTTTATAGGCAAGCCAGCCCGCGAACCGCCCGACGGGGCCGTCAGGCCGACTTTCCACAAGGTTTTCCACAGAAATTGTGGATAACTCGACCGTTATGTTCTGATGTTACAGATTGCCCGCCGCGCGGCGCCGTCGACGCGCGATGCGGGTTTCGGCAAGCATA
The DNA here is from genome assembly GCF_052952715.1 of Burkholderia sp. YIM B11467. Classification (NCBI taxonomy): domain Bacteria; kingdom Pseudomonadati; phylum Pseudomonadota; class Betaproteobacteria; order Burkholderiales; family Burkholderiaceae; genus Burkholderia; species Burkholderia sp. YIM B11467. The sequence goes on along the minus strand of NZ_JBQVSQ010000001.1, from coordinate 1,197,852 downwards.
ACGCAGCGCGCCGGCCGGTTTCGTGAATTCGTGACGGAACATCCGTTGCAGGCCGGCACCGTGACCAGTAAGCTGCTCGCACCACGACGCGCCCGCTCTTTGGCGCAAGCGCGATCGCTTCGAGACACTGCCACCCAGACATGCCGTCCGCGTACGACGACCCCGACTATCTCGCGCAACTGCGGCGCGACCTGCTGCGCTTCGCGCGACTCCAGCTCCGCGATACCGACGCGGCCGAAGACGCCGTGCAGGAAGCACTGACCGCCGCGTGGTCGCACGCGGGCGATTTCGCGGGACTGTCGGCCCACAAGACCTGGGTGTTCGGCATCCTGCGCAACAAGCTGATCGACGTGCTGCGCGCGCGGCAGCGGACGGTGAGCCTGTCCGCGCTCGACGCCGAGCTCGACGGCGAATCCGTGCTCGATCGCGAGCTGTTCAAGGAAAACGGGCATTGGGCCCCGCATACGAAACCGCACCCGTGGCCGCGACCCGAAACGCTGCTGCAGCAGCAGCAATTCTGGACGCTGTTCCAGGTCTGCCTCGACCACCTTCCCGAGCAGATCGGGCGCGTGTTCATGATGCGAGAATTTCTCGATGTCGAGATCACGGACATCTGCAACGAATTGACGCTGACGACGAATCATTGCAGCGTGCTGCTGTATCGAGCGCGCACGCGCCTGCGAACCTGCCTGAGCGAAAAAGGACTGACGACCGAAGATGCTGCCGGGGAAATGTACTGACGTGACGCGCCTGCTGTCGGATGCGCTCGACCGCCATCTGACCCTGCATGAGCGCCTGCAGGTGCGCGTGCACCTGCCGACCTGCAGCGGATGCAGAGCCTATCGCGGGCAGATTGCACTGCTGCGGACGGCCGCGAAAGCGGCGGCGGGGCGGGGGCCTGACGATGACGGCACGTCGTCCGGAGAGGGCTAGACGCGCGTTGCGGCTATCGTCCGGACGGCGAGTGGCGTGCTGCCCGGCGATCGCACCGGCTTCGATTGCCGATGCATGCGCCGGGGCGATGCAATAAGAAAAAATACGCCGGGCAAGAATTATTCGAACAGCGCTTGCACCGATTCGGGCGGCCGACCGATGGCCGCCTTCCCGCGATAGACGACGATGGGCCGCTGCAGCAGGATCGGGTGAGCAACGATCGCTGCGTAGGCTTGTGCGTCGGTCAGATCCGCGCGGGCCAGATTCAGCGTCTTGTACGGCTCCTCGCCGTCGCGGAGCATGTCGCGAACCGGGCGGCCAAGCTGCCGATGCAGCGTTTCCAGTTCCTCGATCGTCGGCGGCGTCTTCAGGTACTCGACGACGTTCAACGGTGCGCCGACGGTATTCAGCGACTCGACCAATGCAAGCGTCTCGCGCGACTTCGAGCATCGGGGGTTGTGGTAGATCGTGATCATCATTCAGGCCTGGATGGAAGAGCCCTGTATTGTAGCCAGTCTGTATCGGGTGTCTCGGTGAGGCGGTTGCGGCGAGATCGGGTGCGGATTCGACGCTTCGCGGGAGCGGAGTGGTAACGCTTGCGGTGTTGTGGCGAGGCATGAAAGGGGAGAGCCATCGGGGGGTGCGTCAATGCATTGACGTGTTTATGCTCATAAAGTCAGGTGGCTCGTTATCCGGGGTGACGGATAGGGATCGGCGAGCCAACGCATTGCGATCGTCGTGTCGGGCCGCGAGGGAAGCAGATGCCAAGTGGATACGTCGGTGGGTTTATGCGCATAAAGCGTGTGGTGGTCACGTGAGGTAGTCGCGGATTCATCGTTCGCCAGCGCGCCGAGACCTCGGCATCGACGCGATCACTGCGCAGATAGGCTGCCTCGTCCGTGCATCGCTTCGCGGCGGATTCGAGGAGGTCGGCACGTGATCCATCGCCCCCGGTTTATGCGCATAAACGTAGCGTCCCGACAGCCCGTTGCGCTGAGGCAGACGGGTTCGATGGCGCACCTCGAAGCTGCGTACATGGCCATGGCGTGCAGTTCATAGCCCGTGCTCGGGAATACCAGACCGTCCCTCCACGCGGTTGCCCGCCTCGATCTCTGCCGAGTTTATGCGCACAAACTCACCGGCCCCGAGCCCAAACAGCCCACCTCCGCGACAGGGCAGAGCACGCCGAGATCGCAGCAACCCGCTGCGCGTGCCGACGATGCACCTCGTGATGGCCCAACGATCGAGCGACTCGTCGACCTCTCCAGGCATCAGCAACGCGATTCGATCGCGCCACCAACCACCGCCGGTTCGTTTATGCGCATAAACCGATAGCCCGAATGGCTAACGCGTAGTTGCCGAACGACAATTTCATTGAAATATAAATATCGTCCTGTAGAATTCCAACGACCAAAATAGGAGTGAAAATTGGCCGCGGAAATCATTGCAGTCACTCAACAAAAAGGTGGCGTCGGCAAAAGCACGATTGCCATGCACCTCGGTGCCGCGTTCCATGAAAAAGGGAAGCGCGTCCTCGTCATCGACGCAGACCGTCAAAACACGCTGGTTCACTGGTCGAGCGCATCCGGTGACAGCGAAAACGGCATCCCGTTTCCGGTCGTCAACCTTGCCGAAGCCGACGGCCAGATCCATCGCGAGATCAAGAAGTTCATCAACGACTACGACATCATCGTCGTGGACTGCCCGCCGTCGATCACCGAGAAGGTATCCGGCGTCGTCCTGCTCGCCGCATCGATTGCCGTGATCCCGACTTCGTCGTCGCCGGCCGATTACTGGTCGAGCGTCGGGCTGGTCAAGCTGATCCAGCAAGCGCAGGTCATGAACGAAGACCTCCGCGCCGTCTTCCTGCTGAACAAGACCGAAGAGAAGCGCATGCTGACCCGCGAGCTCAAGCGCGCGCTCGAGGAGCTCGGCTTCCCGTTGCTGAAAACGCAGATCCCGACCCGGGAAGCGTACAAGCAGGCGATGGCGCTCGGTCAGACCGTCCTGCAGATGAACGACCGCGGCGGCAAGCTGGCCGCCACCGAAATTCGCGCATGTGCCGACGAAATCGTCGCCATGCTGCCCTGACTTTATGCGCACAAAGGAGTCACATGAAACCTTCCCAATTTGCAAAAGGATTCCAAGCGCGCCCGGATATCACGACGAGCGAGAAGCGCACGGCGCTCGATCGGCTCAATGCGATTGACGGCATCGTCAAATCCGAGACGCCCACTCCGGCTCCGACCAAGTCCGCAAAGAAAGACATCGCGCCGCCTCCCGCTCCGGAACTCACGTTCGATCCGTCGATCGACGAATCGCCGCAATATCGCGCGTGGCGCCTCGAGAACCGCTATGCGCCGGGGCAGGTCATCGAGCTGGCGCTGAAGGCGATCAAACATAGCCCGTTCAACCCGCGGCACTTCTATCTGAAGTCGTCGATTGCCGAGCTCGCAGTCAACCTCGCGAAGCAAGGGCAACAGCAGGCGATCCACGTGATCCCGGATTACGACAACCCGGGCACGTATTTCGTCAGCGACGGCGGCCGTCGCGTGCGGGCGCTGAAAGAGGCGAACAAGGAATCGGTCAAGGCGATCGTGATCGACGTGCCGATCGGTATCCAGAGCTACAAGCTCGGCTACGACCTCAACGTCCAGCGCGATTCGCAGACGGTGTTCGACAATGCCGTCGTGTGGCGCCGCTTCCTCGACGACAAGCATTTCCAGAGCCAGAAGGAGCTCTCCGAGCATCTCGGCCTCGACGAGTCGACGGTGGCGGTCGCGCTGTCGATCGGCAAGTTGCCGGAAGCGATCATGCAGGAAATGGTCTCGCGTCCCGATCGCTTCGGCTCGAACATGGCGTATCAGGTCGGCCGCTATCACAATGCGCGCGGCACCGAGGCCACACTGCGGCTGATCAACAAGATCGTGTCGGACGACCTCAGCACGCGCCAGGTATCGGACATCGTCAAGGGCCGCGTCGCGGCACAGGAAACGCCGAAGGTCGCGGGCCGTCAGCGCTACGCGCAGCGTCTCGAGATCAAGCTCGGCGGCAAGTCGGTCGGCGACCTGAAGTCGTATGGGGAAGACCGCATCGAATTGCGCCTGCGCGGGCTCCCGAAGGACAAGCGCGACGCAATCCTCGAGCAGCTCGAGCGGATGCTGTTGTCGGAGTGATGGAAGCGGCCGGCAGGGCCTGGTGAGACGCCGGGCCCGCCCGATCGAGCAGGCGGCCGGCGGCGGCCCGTCAGCGGGCCTGAGCGGGCGTCAGGCGGCCCGCGACTGGTTCAGCGTGAACGACAGCAGGTCGCCGTCCGTCGGCTCGCCCCAGGTCTTCTGGGCCAGCCAGTCGAAAAAGGCCGTCTCGGCCAGCTTGGAATCGAGGCCGCGCTTGCGCCAATCGTCGCGCAGATGCGTGCCCATCGTCGGCAGCGCCTCCGATTCGAACGACTCGCGCGCCACATCGCGCTCGGCGTCGCCCTGCTCTTCGTACAGCACCTTCGCTTCCTTGCGGCGGAACGCCGCGAATTCGCTCAGCAGGCGTGCCTTCAGATCGTCCGGCTGGGCCGCCGCGACCTTCGCGGACGGCGTGCCGGCAGGCAGCGCGTCGACGGACTCGACCGGCGGCGCATAACCCTTCTTCAACGCATCCTTGAACAACGCCGGCGCGCTGCGCACCGGCGGCAGCGTCGTGCTGCGCATCCGCTGCTCGGTCATCTGCAGCGCGGCGCGAATGCGGTTTTCCTCGCTGTCCGCATAGAGCGTCTGCGCTTCCTTCAGCGGGATCCCGAGCTTCACCATCCGGTCGACCAGCGTGCTGTCGAACACGTTCGGGTGTTCGTCGAGCGCGAGCATCGGCTGCTTGCGCTCGGTCACGCGGAACTGGATCTCCGCGACCCGGCGCCCTTCACGGTGCTCGATCAGTTCGACGAAGATATTGGTGACTGCGTTGACTTCCGCGATCGCGGGACGCAGATAGTCCCGCTTGAAGTACTTGTACTCGCGCTTCGCCTCGTCGCCAGCTTCGGTATCGGGCGTGCCCGACAGGATCGGCCGCCACCATTCCCACTGCTCGCGCATCGTCAGGTGGCTCGGGTTCGTCAGATAACGCACGCAGATTTCGTACAGCGCGAGGCCGGCGCTGCTGCGCAGCTGGCTCTGGAACTGCAGGCTCAGGCGCGCGTACTGGACCGGGTCGAGCAGCTTCTTCTTGATCTTCGGCGCGAACGAGAATTCGACCCACACGCGGCGGGTCGTCGGATCCTCGAGAATTTCCGCGTCGGCGATCAGCGTCGAGATCCCCCACTTGCGGCCCGGCTTCTGGCTCGACGTGCCCGTGCTCCATTCGACCTGCACCGACACCATGCGGCGCAAGTGTTCCTTCACCAGCGCGGTGTCGTTCGAATCGAAGGCGGAGTTGGCGACGATATCCGACAGCAGCGCGCGATACGTATCGCCCGAGTCGTCGGCCTGCTGCGCAACAGCCAGCAGGACGTTGAACAGCTTGCGGGTCAGGAGCGTGATCTTGCCGCTCTTCGGCTGAATTGCGATCGCCTCGACGGCCTTGCGCAATTCGGCTGAGCTGGCACTCACCACATCCACATCAGTTTTCTTGGCGCGCTTCGTCGTGGCCATGCGTCGGGTCGGAGAGGAAGTTTTCCGGAAGGATAGCGCCTGTGGTGATGTGCGTCCAGAACGACATGCTCACCATAGCCGGTGAAGCGCGCGTGCAAAACGGCACTCACCCCAAGCGCTCCCGAAAACGCTCACCGGTCCGGAATTGCAGCGTTCCGGACTCGTCCAGATGTGCTGCGGGATGCGCCGATTCACAGAATTTCACCTGTGCGCGACACGTGCGGAACACGCTCCCGTATCGGCTCACCTTTCTATTTGTCGTAATTTTGCGACTGCCCGGCAGTGAGTTCGGCACAGGGTTGCAATTGCACCTCACTGTGCGTCCCCGATCGCCCCGCATCGGGCTGTATGCATGTACAGGCACGGCTTGCCGGGAGATCGTCATCCGCTCCGGCATCCGGAAAGACGCTTTCGAAACCGGCCTGTGCCGCTCGCCCAGGCATGCTTTGCCAGCCCGGGCGCGCATTGTACAGCGCACCAATCGTATCGGGTCCCGAAAATACTCACCTTGAGCACAGCTTGTTGTTTCGTCCGGATGGCAACAAACGCCCGACACGCGTGGGATTTGCTACCAAAGCCTCCCGAAAAGCCTCACCTTATTGAAAAAATGCGGCACAGCAACGCCCACGAGAACGGCTCCCGAAAAACCTCACCGTAACTGTCGCGGTATCAAAAACCCCAATGCCTTCCGATACTTATGCACAGCAGGCATTTGGCTGTGCGTCGCAGGGATCCCCCGAAAAGCCTCACCTTTCGACAGAAATCCTTCATACGACAACCATGTGTCGCCCCCCCGAAAAATCTCACCTGTGCCAAAAAGTGGCACAGCAAAAACGAGAATTCTTCCAGTCCTGGCGGGCTTTTCGGCGAATCCGGCCGTTCACAGGTCCCGAAAAGCCTCACCTTTGACCGTTTTTCGAGCAAATACCATTCCCGAAAATGCTCACCTGTGACCGGGATCTCAGCCTGTGATGCATGCCCCGAAAAAGCTCACCTCAACGGGATGGGGGCAGGAAAACCCGGATTTTCCTCCCGAAAAGTCTCACCTTTAGTGCATCACAGGCCCCGGAGAGCACTTTTGCTGTGCAAAATGGCGTTCGGTTCCCGGAAATCCTCACACCAAATTCCCGTGGAGTCCCGTGAAACCTCACCTTTCGTAAAAACTGCCCAAAAGATGGGCAGAATCGGGGCGCAAAGAGGGTCCCGCAAATTCTCACCCATGTCTGCACAGGCAGAAAACTGTGCAGCCCGGCACAGCGCGGGTTCTGTGGCTGTGCGGCCCCGAAAACCCTCACCTTTGGGAAATCTCGTGTTTCACTGTGATCCCGAATCCGCTCACGACCTTTCCTGCAACGGCTCACGCAGCTCCCCGAACCCAATCACTTCAGCTCCCGCAGAAGATCACCTTGGCTCCCGTAAAACTTCACCTTGCCAGCCGGAAACCCTTGCTACGTAAGGCTGTGCCGTGGCGTTAACGTTTTTAACTAAGGGTTCAAGGGTGTTTACTTCTAATACTCTCAAGACATGGGCCGACGAGTTTTCCACAGATACCCCAAACCCTGAACACCCACCGGCAATCGGTTCCGTTGTCATGTGAAACAAATGCCGGATTTCGCGGTCTGCTGGAAAATGCTTGTGCTACAAGGACTTGGCTGACTTTCTTCGCTTTGTTTCACGGAATTCCGGACCACGTTCGTCCGGATTGGCTCACAGCCCCGATTTCTGTGCACAGCGACGTAAATTCACAACGTCGACTCGAAATAGGTATCAAAGAATACGTATTTCGTTATGATTTGCACACTTCAATGTCTGTGAGCTCTGCCATGACCCTGGACGAAATGCGCCAAGTCATTCGGGACGAACTGGAATCGTTGCGTGCAAGCGGTGCGCGACGCCAGGAATTGTCGCTGCTTGCATGCAAGCGTCTGTTCTTCGATCTCGGCATCCGGCCGTCGGCCGCCAACGTCCGCGATCTCACCCAAACCGGCAGCGCCAGCGACATCCCGAAAGACATCGATCATTTCTGGGAGCGCATCCGTTCCGCGTCCAAGATCAGGCTCGACGGTGCGGCAATCCCGAAGGCCGTCGAGGAAAAGGCCGGCGCGTTGCTCGGCGCACTATATGAAGAAGCGTTGAAAGCGGCCCGCGACAGTCTCGACGGCGATCGCGAGCAGGTTCGCGCCGGCGTCGCCGACGCCGAACAACGGTTGCGCGACGCAACCGTGCGCCAGGAGACGCTCGAAGGCGCGCTCGCCCGCGGCGAAACCCGCAACGAGCAATTGCAGGCACGCGTGACCGAACTCGAGGTTCAACTCGCGTCGCAGACGACGCACGGTTCGGCAAACGAAGCGACGTTGCTCACCACAGTCGCCCGACTGGAGAAGGAGCTGACCGCGGCCGCCGGCCGTATCGACGCCGAGCAGGCGCAGAACGCCACGCTGCGCGACCGCATCGATGCGCTGCAAGCCGAATTGCAGCAACGCACCGAGCACTACGCGCAGCAAATCAAGGACGCGGTGGCCGAAGCCGAACGCCGCGTGAAGCCGATGCTGGTCGAGCTGGACTCGCTGCGCAGCATGGCGTCGACCTACCAGAGCGGTTTGCGCGACGTTCAGCGCAAGGAATTCGATTTCCTGCAGCAATTGAGCTCGGCCAAGGCGCGTGCCGATCGGCTCGAGGAACAATTGCGCACGCAGAGCGATGAACTGGAACGGGCGACGCGCGACGTGAGTTCGTTGCGCGCGAGCCGTGAAATGAATCCGGAAATCGCCGTGCTGATCCGGCGCCTGGCCGATGCCGGGCAACTGGATGCGGACGCGTTTTCCGCGATCGGGACCTCACTGGATTCCGAGATCACGGTGCCGACTCAGTGCCCGCATTGCGATGGCGAGCCGGAACTGTCGCATGGTGAAGAGGGTTTTGAAGTGGCATGCCCAGAGTGCGAGCACGCTTCAGGCGCATGGCCGTCCCGATTTGAAGCCATCACTCGTTTTGCACACACCTGATCCGCGGATCGGCGGCACCGCACAGGCAAGACGGTCCGGCGCGCTTGAGGTGAGGTTTTTCGGGAGAGGTGGAACGGTGAGGCTGCGTCACGCAAGGCTGCTCACGGATCGCTTCGCGTGAGCAGCCGTTTCCGGATCAGTGAGTTTCGTCGCTGTCGGAAGCGTCACCGTCAACCAGCCCGTCGCGCCAGTTTTTCCAGGCGCGATGCAGGCGGTTCGACGAGATCGGCCGCATGAAGCCCAGCCATTTGCCGACCCGTTCGGGCGGCACGTCGTTTTCGAACAGTTCGGCCGCGTAGGTATTGCGCAGCGTCTGCGGGCTCGCGCGAGCGGTGCGTGACGACGTGAGCCCGGCCGATTCGACGATCGCGTCGATGGCGCGCAGCATCGTCGCCTTGTGCATCGGCCGCCCGGCATGCGATGCCGGGAACACGAGTTCCCCCGGAATTTCCTGGCGCTTGCGTTCGGTGAGCCATGCATCGAGCAGTGCGATCGCGAACGAAGCCAGATGGGTTTCGCGTGCGAAATCCGGGTGCGTCGCCTGGATCTGCAGCGACGTGTTGCTCGTATTGATGCAACTAATCGTAAGTGCGCGCGCTTCGCCGGTTTTAATGCCGGCGCCGAGAAATGCCGCCACGAGCGCGCGATCGCGGCGCTCCTTCCAGTACGCGGAACCGGATACGCCGATCGGCGAAAACAGATACGCGAGCAACGTTGCGCGTTCGGCCGGTGTCAGGAAACCGGTCGGCTCGTTGTCGCGTGCCTTGCGCCAGTTCGCTTCGCCATCCTGAGCGATGAAGCGGGCCGGGTTGGTCGATGCGTACTCGGTGCGCCGGATGTGGTCGAGCACGCGTTCGATCAGCCGCAGATAACGCATTTTCTGGGTTTTCCGGATCGACAGCTCACCGACGAAGTTCGCGATCGTTGCCGTATCGACCGTGGCCAGATTCTTTTGATGCGTGCGCATCCACGTGAGAAATGCGCCCCATTGTGCGCGATAGACGTCGGCGGACGAGCGGCGATAGTCCTGCATGGCCAGCCACGCGTCGAATGCGGCTTCGGGCGACACGATCCAGTCGGATGCGCCGCGATCGAACAGATCCTTTTCTTCCGGGCGTGCGGGGGTGTCGGGAGAGGCGGGAAGGGACATGTGGTTTATTCCGTTAGTTGCGTATATGGTAGCCCTTTCCGCAACGTCTCGGGCAGCAAGAGGCTGGACAAGCCGCCATGCGCGGCGGCCCGGGTTGGCAGTCAGTCGCCCCACGCCTTGGACGGACGGTGAGCGCGTGCGCGAGACGCGGTGTCGTGCGACGTTGCCGCGGCTTCGTACGCGAGCACCGCGAACGAAAAGACGGCGGGCAGCGCATTCGAGCGCCCGAAGTCGATCGGATCGTCCGTTTCGGGAAACGTCATGTCCGACGGCCGTTCGAACAATTGACGCATGCCGGCCTCGTGGCGGCTGGCAAAGCCGAGATCGGCGAGCGCCTCGGCTTCGATGGCGTGCAGCAGGCGCCACGTCAGCGGCACGCGCTGGCGGATGTAGCGCCCGGCAATATGGCGGACGATCAGCTCGAGGTCGTGCGCGGCAGCCTTGAAGCTGAGCGCGGCCAAATCTTGTTCTTCTGTCATTGCAGGCTCCTGTCGACCGGGGCGGGCGCCTCGGTGCGCCAGCTCCGGCCCATGCATGGCGGAATGTCCGTATACTGTACAAATATACAGTCTTTTCCGCAACTGGCCCTTTGGCCAGCTATACGCGCCGTCAGCGGTGTATCACGATCAACAGTGCCCGTGCCTCGGCCTTGCCGGGGTTACGGATCGCGTGCGGCTCGTCGGCCGGGTAGCGCGCGGTGTCGCCGACCTTCAGGCGCCGGCTTGCCGCCGCGGCTTCGATCTCCATTGCGCCTTGCAGCACGGTGAGGTGCTCGCGCGTGCCGGGTTCGTGTGCGTTCGATACCAGCGCGCCGCCGCCCGGCAGTGTCAGCTCGTACCACTCGAACTTGCCGGCGAGGTCGATCGGGCCCCACACGCGCAACTGGTACCGGCCGTCGTGGCCGGCGAGCGTCGGAATGTCGTGCGGGCCGTCCACGCGGATCGTCTCGGGCGCCTTCGGCTGCGAGAACAGCTCGTCGAGCGTGATGCCGAGCGCGTTCGTCAGCCGCCAGGCCACCGCGATGGTCGGATTGGCCTTGTCGCGTTCGATTTCGGAGAGCATCGATTTCGATACGCCGGCCGCGCGCGACAGGTCGTCGAGGGTCAGCTTGCGCTCGTTGCGCAGCCGCTGGATCTGCTCGCCGACACGCGGCGGCGTGGCGGCCGGCGGCTGCGGTGCGGCGCTGGCAGGCGTGCGCCGCGATCCGGAGGAACTTGCCATTTGGATTCCGTTCGCTTAGAGTTGTTCGGTATTTCGAATTCTAGTTCGGAATATCGGATAAATGCGGTCAACCGAACGACCGACTATAACAGTAGCAGGCCGTTGCGCCGCCGCCACGAGCGGCGCGCCGCGGAATGCGAATCCCTGTCAGGAGCTTTGCGATGCGTGATGCTTTTCTCGCCCAGGTGCGCGGGACGCTCGACCAGATCCGCGCGGACGGTTTTTACAAGACCGAGCGCGAGATCGCGAGTCCCCAGGCGGCGGCCGTGCGGCTCGCCGGCGGCGCCGGCGTGCTCAATTTCTGCGCGAACAACTATCTGGGGCTGGCGAACGACCCGCGCCTGATCGGCGCGGCGAAGGCCGGCCTCGACCAGGACGGCTTCGGCATGGCATCGGTGCGCTTCATTTGCGGCACGCAATCCGTGCACAAGCAACTGGAAAGCGCGCTGGCCGCGTTTCTCGGCACCGAGGACAGCATCCTCTACTCGAGCTGCTTCGATGCGAACGGCGGGCTGTTCGAGACGCTGCTCGACGAGAACGATGCGGTGATCAGCGATGAACTGAACCACGCGAGCATCATCGACGGCATCCGCCTGTGCAAGGCGAAGCGCTTTCGCTACAAGAACAACGACCTGTCCGACCTCGAGGCGAAGCTCAAGGAAGCCGATGCGGCGGGCGCGCGCCACAAGCTGATCGCGACCGACGGCGTGTTCTCGATGGACGGCATCATCGCCGACCTGAAAGGCATCTGCGATCTCGCCGATCGCTACGGCGCGCTCGTGATGGTCGACGATTCGCACGCGGTCGGCTTCATCGGCGCGAACGGTCGCGGCACGCCCGAGCACTGCGGCGTCGAAGGCCGCGTCGACATCATCACGGGCACGCTCGGCAAGGCGCTCGGCGGTGCATCGGGCGGTTATGTCGCCGCGCGCCGCGAGGTCGTCGAACTGCTGCGCCAGCGCTCGCGTCCGTATCTGTTCTCGAACACGCTCACGCCGAGCATCGCCGCGGCATCGCTGAAAGTGCTGGAACTGCTCGGCAGCGACGAAGGCGCGAAGCTGCGCGAGCGCGTGCGCGAGAACGGCGCGCGTTTCCGCGAGCAGATGACCGAAGCCGGCTTCACGCTCGTGCCCGGCGCGCATCCGATCATCCCGGTGATGCTTGGCGACGCGCAACTCGCGACGAACATGGCCGACCAACTGCTCGGCGAAGGCGTCTACGTGATCGGCTTCTCGTTCCCCGTCGTGCCGCGCGGCCGCGCGCGCATCCGCACGCAGATGAGCGCCGCGCATACGCCCGAACAGATCGACCAGACGGTCGCCGCGTTCGTGCGCGTCGGCAAGTCGCTCGGCATCATTTGACGGAGGCGCGACCATGAAAGCACTGGCAAAGCTCGAGCGCGGCCCCGGCCTTACGCTCACCCGCGTGAAGCGTCCCGAAGTCGGCCACAACGACGTGCTGATCAAGATCCGCCGTACGGCGATCTGCGGCACCGACATCCATATCTGGAAGTGGGACGACTGGGCGCAGAAGACGATTCCCGTGCCGATGCACGTCGGTCACGAATATGTCGGCGAGATCGTCGAGATGGGGCAGGAAGTGCGCGGCTTCGCGATCGGCGATCGCGTGTCCGGCGAAGGCCACATCACGTGCGGTTTCTGCCGCAACTGTCGCGCGGGGCGCCGGCATCTGTGCCGCAACACGGTCGGCGTCGGCGTGAACCGCGAAGGTGCGTTCGCCGAGTATCTGGCGATTCCGGCGTTCAACGCGTTCAAGATTCCGCCCGAGATCTCCGACGATCTCGCGTCGATCTTCGATCCGTTCGGCAACGCGACGCACACGGCGCTGTCGTTCAACCTCGTCGGCGAAGACGTGCTGATCACCGGCGCGGGCCCGATCGGCATCATGGCCGTCGCGATCGCGAAGCACGTCGGCGCGCGCAACGTCGTCATCACCGACATCAACGACTACCGGCTGGAACTCGCGCGCAAGATGGGCGCGACGCGCGCGGTCAACGTCGCACGCGAGTCGCTGCGCGACGTGATGACCGACCTGCACATGACCGAAGGCTTCGACGTCGGTCTCGAGATGTCGGGCGTGCCGAGCGCGTTCACGAGCATGCTCGAGGCGATGAACCACGGCGGCAAGGTCGCGCTGCTCGGCATTCCGCCCGCGCAGACGGCGATCGACTGGAACCAGGTGATCTTCAAGGGGCTCGAGATCAAGGGTATCTACGGCCGGGAGATGTTCGAGACCTGGTACAAGATGGTCGCGATGCTGCAGAGCGGCCTCGACCTGTCGCCGATCATCACGCATCGCTTTGCGGCCGACGATTACGAGAAAGGCTTCGCCGCAATGCTGTCCGGCGAAAGCGGCAAGGTGATTCTCGACTGGACGGCCTGAGTGCCGAAGGGGCAGCGCGGCTCGTTCGCCGCCTGCCCCGCTTTCGTTTGCCGCTGCGTTTTCGAAGCCGGAACGCACGCATCCGGGCTTGAGGTGAGATTTTTCGGGAGCTGTGTTTGCATGCCGAATCGTGACGCGATCGCACATCGGTGACCTGCAATCGCACGTTCGCTTCACCTGTCGGCGCCGGCCTGCCGCTTCCGCATCGCTTCCCCCATCACGCCATTCGGCGCCTGTTTTTCCTCTTCCGCGCACTCCCCTGCTTCGCTTGCATGGCGATCGTTCGCTGCGCACCGTATGCGATGTCTTGCCGAACCGCGACGCCAACCGTGAGCCCGCGAGCCTCGTTGCAGCTCACTCATGCACGATGCGATCGGCATCGTGCGGTGCGCGGACCGCTACTTGATCCGTTCACCATTCGACCCGCGCGGGTCGAGCTGAAGACTCAACACGACGAGCCAGCGTTTCGGGCACTGCGGCGCCACGTCGATCAGATCGCCGTGCGTGCCGGGAGTCGTGACGAACCCGTGCTGCGCCGCGAACTGATAGGCGCGTAGCGCATCCGCCTGCAGCCAGAAGCTGACGAGCGCGCAGGTCACGAAGCGGAACAGCAGCAAGGTCGCCGCTTCCGGCGCGAAGCCGGCCGCGACCAGCAGGCTCTCGAACGCGAGCGTCAGCACCTGCGCTACCGCGATCGTGATGAGCGTCAGCTTCATCACGCCGCGCAGCCGCAGCGCCGCACGAACGCGTGCTTGTTTCACGTCGAGGTGCGCGCGATCGTCGCCGCCGTCGTGCTTCGGCATCTCGTGTTTCATGAGGCCGCACCGGTTTGCCGCGCGACGTCGATCTGCGTCGTGTCGCAGGCAGGCATGCGGTCGTACGCGACGCCGACGGATTTGCACAGGATCGTGCTGTCGTAGTTGTGTCCCGGGAAGCGCATCACGTCGACCGGTTGAAAGCCTTCGCGACGATAGAAATCGACGAGCCGGACAGCCGCGTACGGCGCGTCGAGCGCGAGGTGCGTCGCACCGCGCGCGGCGGCCCGCCGCTGTGCGAACGCGAGCAGCGAACGGCCGATGCCGCGATCCTGCCAGACAGGATCGACGGCCAGTTGGCCGAGCGTCGCGACGTGTCGGCTGCGATACGGATCGCAGCGGGAATCGGGATCGTGCGAATGCATTGTCATCGTCGCAACCAGATGCGCGTTGCCGAGCGCGACGAAGCACTCGCTGGTGAGCACGCGTTCGCGCGTCGCCGAGGCCGGCTGATCGACGCACGGGCAATTGAAGCCCAGTGCGCCGAGCGGCGCAAACGCGCGATGCAGCAGCGCGGTCAACGCGTCGTACGAATCGCTGCGCGGGTCGAAGCGCCGCACGACGACGCGGCCGTCGAGCCGCTTCGCATAAGCCGCATAGGCGCGCGCGGGGCGCGCGGATTCCGGTCGCTGCATGATGTCCTTTCGCCCAGACAGGGTGACCGAAGTGTAGTGAGCGTCACGTATCCGCTTCAAGAAAAAATGTCGTAAACGCGGCGGGCCTCGTCGCGCGCTCACACAGCGGATCAGCCCTCTCGCTGGCAGGGCTTTTTCACATGGGTGTTGACGATGGAGAACGATCGTTCTACTGTAAACCCATGAACACACATCACGACCCCTCCGGCGAACCAGGCGTTCGCGACCGGCTGCTCGATGCGGCCGAAGCGCTGATTTATTCGGGCGGCATCCACGCGACCGGCGTCGATGCGATCGTGAAGCGCTCCGGCGCCGCACGGAAAAGCTTTTATTCGCATTTCGAATCGAAAGAGGCGCTGGTGGTGGCCGCGCTCGAACGCCGCGACGAGCGCTGGATGCGCTGGTTCGTCGACGCAACCCATGCGCGCGGCAAGACGCCGCGTGCGCAGCTGCTCGGCATGTTCGAGGTGTTGCGCGACTGGTTCGGGCAGCCCGACTTTCACGGCTGCGCGTTCCTGAACGCGTCGGGTGAGATACCCGACGCCGACGATCCCGTGCGCGTCGTCGCGCGGGCACACAAGGCACGCCTGCTGGCGTTCGTACGCGAGCGGTTCGATGCGTATGCGGACGAAACAGGCATCGAGCGCCGCGGGCTCGCGCGCATCGCGCGTCAGTGGCTCGTGCTGATCGACGGCGCGATCGGCGTGGCGCTCGTCAGCGGCGATGCAAACGCGGCGCGCGATGCGCGCGCGACAGCCGAACTGCTGCTCGACACCGTGTCACGGTAGTCGATGCAGCGAATCCGAACCGGCCGCGGGCGTCCGCGGCCAGAACCCTGAACAGGAGCAACCCATGTCCGATTCCCCCGAAGTCCGCCCGCCCGTTCCGCCTTTTACGCTCGAATCGGCGCGCCAGAAGGTGCGCGCCGCCGAGGATGGGTGGAATACGCGCGACCCGCAGCGCGTGTCGCTCGCTTATACGCCGCAAAGCCAATGGCGCAATCGCGCGGAATTCGTGACCGGCCGCGACGAGATCGTCGGGCTGCTGCAGCGGAAATGGACGCGCGAACTCGACTACCGGCTGATCAAGGAGCTGTGGGCGTTCGGCGGCAATCGCATCGCGGTGCGCTTTGCGTATGAATGGCATGACGACGCCGGCAACTGGTTTCGATCGTACGGCAACGAAAACTGGGAGTTCGACGAAAACGGCCTGATGGCGCATCGTTACGCGTGCATCAACGACCTGCCGATTCGTGAGGAAGATCGTCTTTATCACTGGCCGCTCGGCCGCCGTCCGGACGATCATCCGGGGCTGTCCGATCTCGGGCTGTGAGGTTCGCGTCCGTTCAACGGATCGCCGGACGCATCACCCGGGTTCGATGGTGAGTAAATTCGGGAGCTGTGCGCCAAAGGTGAGGTTTTTCGGGACGAGGTGAAATGTCGCGTCGGACTGTGTGTTTCGAACAGATCGACGTGGCATTGCACCGTGCATGCGGGACCTGTTGTGCACATCGATAGCGCGTGATGCACGTGTCGACGTGCAACGGTGTGCTTCACCGCGCGGTGCATCTCACCCATCGAGCGGATTTGGCGCTGTGTTGGCGATCGGTGTGCGTGAACGTGCTGTGCCACTCACCGATCGAATCGATTGCGACGAGAGACAGCGCAAGCAGTGCGCGTTGCGGTGTGTCGTTGCTCACCGCTCGACCTCACCACGCACGCATCGGAACCTGCACGAGTGCGCAAACACATCGCGTGTTGCTCACCGCCGGCTGATGCGTGAAACCCTGCCCGGCGCGATCACTCGCGCCGGGTTCGACCGTCAGCCCGCAATCCGCACGGCGATCGCCTCGCCCACTTCCTGCGTCCCTGCATGGCCGCCGAGATCGCGCGTATGCGGCCCGGTGCGCAGCACGTCCTCGATCGCGGCGACGATCGCATCGTGCGCTTCGCGTTCGGGGCCCGCGCCATTGCCGAGGAAGTCGAGCATCATCGCCGCCGACCAGATCATCGCGACCGGATTCGCGATGTATTGCCCCGCGATGTCGGGCGCCGAGCCGTGCACGGGTTCGAACAGCGACGGAAACGTGCGGTCGGGGTTGAGGTTGGCCGACGGCGCGATGCCGATCGTGCCGGTACAGGCCGGCCCGAGGTCCGACAGGATGTCGCCGAACAGGTTCGATGCGACGACGACGTCGAAGCGGTCCGGCTGCAGCACGAAGCGCGCGCACAGGATGTCGATGTGCTGCTTGTCGACGGCGATCTCCGGATAGCGTTCGGCCATCTCGGCCGCGCGCGCGTCCCACCACGGCATGCTGATCGCGATGCCGTTGCTCTTCGTCGCGACGGTGAGGCGCTTCGCGCGCCGCTGCGCGAGTTCGAACGCGAATTTCAGCACGCGCTCGGTGCCGTGACGCGTGAAGATCGACTGCTGCATCACGACTTCGCGCTCGGTGCCTTCGAACATCGTGCCGCCGACCGACGAGTATTCGCCCTCGGTGTTCTCGCGCACGATCATGAAGTCGATGTCACCCGCGCGGCGGCCGGCAAGCGGCGACGGCACGCCGTCGAACAGGCGCGCGGGCCGCAGGTTGATGTACTGGTCGAACTCGCGGCGGAATTTCAGCAGCGAGCCCCACAGCGAAATGTGATCGGGCACCGTCGCGGGCCAGCCGACCGCGCCGAACAGGATCGCGTCCATGCCCGACAACTGCGCCTTCCAGTCGTCCGGCATCATCTTGCCGTGCTGCGCGTAGTAGTCGCAGCTGGCCCAGTCGATCTGCACGAAATCGAAACGAATGCCGAAACGCGCGGTCACGGCGGTGAGTGCGCGCAGGCCCTCGGGCATCACTTCACGGCCGATGCCGTCGCCGGGGATCACGGCAATTCTGTAGGTCCTGTCGGTCATGCAAAGCTCCTTGGCGGGTCGGCCGGCTGCCGGGGGATGCAGCGGCGCGTGACGTCATTCTATTTATTTCCATCTGGATTAAAATCGCGCGAAAGGTTAATCGACTTTCCACGAATCGTGAACAAATCGCCGAACCTCGACGACCTGCGCGTGTTCAGCCTGGTCGTCCGCCTGACGAGCTTCAGCGCGGCTGCCGAGCAGCTCGCGGTGTCGCCCGCCTATGTCAGCAAGCGTATCGCGTTGCTCGAGGCGCAGCTCGGCACGCGCCTGCTGCATCGCTCGACGCGCCGCGTGACGGTCACGGAAGCCGGCGAACGCGTGTTCGCGCGCGCTGAAAAGATTCTCGACGACGTCGATCATCTCGTCGAGGACGTGTCGACGACGCGCACGGTGCCGCGCGGCACGCTGCGCATGTCGAGCAGCTTCGGCTTCGGCCGGCACGTCGTCGCGCCGGCGCTGCTCGACTTCACGGTGCGCTATCCGCAACTGAACGTGCGCCTCGACCTGTTCGACCGGCTGGTCGATGTCGCGGGCGAAGGCTACGACCTCGACGTGCGCATCGGCGACGACATCTCCGATCATCTGATCGCGCGCCGCCTCGCCGCGAACTACCGCGTGCTGTGCGCAGCGCCCGACTATCTCGCCAGGCGCGGCACGCCGCGCTCGCTCGCGGATCTCGCGTCGCACGATTGCCTTGCCATCAAGGAGCGCGATCACCCGTTCGGCGTGTGGCGGCTGAACGTGCGAGGAGAAACGGCGACGGTGAAGGTCGGCGGCGCGCTGTCGACGAACCACGGCGAGGTCGCCGTGCAATGGGCGCTGGCCGGACGCGGGATCGTGTTGCGTTCGATCTGGGAAGCCGGGCCGCTGATTGAACGCGGCGCGTTGTGTCGCGTGCTGCCGGACGCAACCCAGCCCGCGAACATCTGGGCCGTTTATCCGGAACGCGTCGCGGCGTCGGCGAAAGTACGCGTGTGCGTGGATTTTCTGGCGGAGACGCTGGCCGGTCTGAATGCCGCAGCGAGTGACGATACGGCCTGAGAACGGCCAAAGGTGAGCTTTTACAGGAAGCTGAACCGCGCGCGCCCGGCGGCGCGTTTTACGTCGAAACGTGAGCGGCGCGACGCCGTGCAAATCACCGTTGAACTTGCGTGATAACGGCGCCGCACGATTCGCCCGTCACAGCCGGTTGTCCTTCGCGAGCGTCAGCACGCGCGCCCAGCGCTGCGCATCGCGCTTGTCCGTCATCGGCAGTTTCCATTCGCTGCGCACGGCGTCGCGCACGCGCACGACGAGATGCCAGCGGCCGCCGATCGGCGCGGCCTGGCAGCCGTCGAGTTGCGACAGCGTATAGCGGCCATCCGCGCCGTCATGCGACAGCCACAGCAGCCCCTGTGTCGCGGATACGCGCAACTCGCCCCACGCGCGATGCACGACGTGGGTCCAGCCTTCTTCCTTCGTGTTCGGTGCGATGTCGCGGCGGCGCTTGATCCACCAGGCGACCAGCGCGATCAGGATCGCGGCGGCGAGTACGGCGGCCGCGATCGCGACCGGCTGGCCGAATTGCGCGGCGATGACGTGAAACAGGTGAACCGCGCCCCATCCAGCAGCGATGAGCGCGAACAGTGCAATGAAAATCGGCATGTCTGATCGGGGAAGAGGACGGACCGGCGCAGGCATCGCGCCGATCCGTCGCGCAGCGCATTACCGGCGGCGGTGAATGTCGTGCGTCACGAAGCCCGCGTCGTTGTTGGGCAGCGCGAGGCCGTCCTTCACTGCGAGCGTCTTGCGGATGTCGTCGAGACCCGCGGACCAGTGGTCGCGCATCGTCGACAGACCGAACTGATAGTCCTTGTAGTGATGCTCGTACGCCTTCTGCTGATAGATCAGATGCTGGATGTTGTACTTCTTGCTGCACGACATCGCATCGGCTTCGACGCACCACGGATCCGCCTTGCGTTGCGCTTCAGGCACCTGGTCGAGCACGTGTCGCAGCACGTTGCGGTAACGCTGTTCGCGTTGCAGCGTGTCGGTGACGAAACGCGTGCGGCTCGAATACTGCACGTCCTTCGTGCGTTCGGCGACGTCGGCCATCGTGCGCGGCAGCGGCCCGCGCGCGCTCCACAGATCGACCTGGAACGCGAGCGTGTCGCGGCGCGGCCGGGCGCGGAGCACTTCCATCAGCGGCGTATTCGACACGACACCGCCGTCCCAGTAATACTCGCCGTCGATCTCGACGGGCGGGAACGCGGGCGGCAGCGCGCCGGACGCCATGAAGTGCTCGGGCGCGAGGCGGATACGCGAGTTGTCGAAGTACACGAAGTTGCCGGTGCCGACGTTGACCGCGCCGACCGACACGCGCGTCTCGCCCGAATTGATCCGGTCGAAGTCGCACAGCTTCAGCAGCGTTGCGCGCAGCGCCGACGTGTCGTACCAGCTGATCTTTTCAGGATGGTCGGACACGCCCGGCAGCGGCGGCGGGAAGCGCGGCACGAAGAATCCCTGCTGGCCCTGCATCATCGCGCTGGCAGCCTGCGACGCGGTGAAGAACGTGCGGATCTGGTCGATGCTGTTGAACAGCGCGAATTCGAACGCGGCCGGAATCGTGGGAAAGAACGCCGGCTGGCAGATCGTTTCCCAGAATTCGCGCAGGCGCTCGACGCGATGCTCGGGCGCATTGCCGGCGATCAGCGCGGTGTTGAGCGCGCCGATCGAGATGCCCGCGATCCAGTCGAGCGGAACGTCCGCCTCGTGCAGCCCTTCGAACACGCCGGCCTGATACGCGCCGAGCGCGCCGCCGCCCTGCAGGACGAGCGCGATCGTCTCGTACGGCAACGACCGTGCAGGGGCCGGCGCGCCGGCTTCGTGTTGCAGGTCCGCCGCGTCGACGGCCTGCTTTTCTGTTCGGGCGTGCGGCTTCATCAATTGCTCCGGGAAATCCCGCCATGGATGGCGGAGAGGAAAGGCAAGGTGCGGGAATTGCCTCCCGTCAGGGAGGCGAGGACGTTACTGCATGAACCAGCCGTGGCTGACGACGAACGACTGGCCCGTGAGCGCGGCGCTCGGGAACGCCGACAGGAACAGCACCGTCTGCGCGACGTCCTGCACCGTCGTGAACACGCCGTCGACCGTGTTGCCGAGCATCACCTTCTTGATCACTTCGTCTTCGCTGATGCCGAGCTCCTTCGCCTGCTCCGGAATCTGCTTGTCGACCAGCGGCGTGCGCACGAAGCCCGGACACACGACGTGCGAACGCACGTTGTGCTTCGCGCCTTCCTTCGCGAGCACGCGGGCGAGGCCGAGCAGCCCGTGCTTGGCCGTCACGTATGCCGACTTCAGCGGCGACGCTTCGTGCGAGTGCACCGAACCCATGTAGATCACGACGCCGCCGCGATCGTCCTTGTACATGTGCTTGAGCGCGGCCTTCGTCGTCAGGAACGCACCGTCGACGTGGATCGCCTGCATCTTCTTCCAGTCGGCGAACGAGTAGTTCTCGATCGGGTTGACGATCTGGATGCCCGCGTTCGACACGAGGATGTCGACCGAGCCGAACGCTTCGGCCACCTTGTCGATGCCGCTGTTCACGGCTTCCTCGTTCGTCACGTCCATCGCGACGCCGATCGCCTTGCCGCCCGCCTTGATGATCTCGTCGGCGACCGCATTCGCGCCGTCCTGGTTCAGGTCGGCGATCGCGACGGCCGCGCCTGCCTTGGCGAGCTCGAGTGCGATTTCCTTGCCGATGCCGCTTGCGGCGCCCGTGACGACTGCGGTCTTGCCATTCAGGTTGCTCATTTCGAATTCCCGTGGTGAAAGGTTTGACAGGGAGAAAGGACTGCGGACGTGTTACTGAGCCAGGTAATCGTAGACGACTTCGCCAAGGCCCAGTGTCAAATCTGCGACGAGGTGCCGGGCTTCGACGATCTCGAGCACGGGCAGGTCGGCCACGGGCGCGAGCGCGTGCGGCGCCAGCTCGAGCGATGCGGGGCCCGTCCACGCGCCCTTCATCTTGATGTCCTGCAGGTAGTAGCGCACCAGTTCGCAGACGCGTGCGGTGCCGTCGACGTGCGGAATGATCTTCAGCAGGAAATTGGGGCCGGCGAGACGCTTCGTCTGCTCGTCGATATCCAGTTCCTTGTGCTTGTAGCCCATCGTGCCGGTCGCGACGCGCACCTTGCCGTAGTCGAGCGTGCCGAGGAGGTGGTCGGTGTTCACGTGCAGGGTGGGCGATGCGAGCTTCTTCGGGAAGCCCCACAGCTCGCGGCCGCCGGCGATCGGCGGGTGATCGTCGAGATACATCGCGAGCGTGTAGCCGCCCGGCTGGCCGTTGTATTCGACGGGAATCACCTGGCCGCTTTCGGTGTAGTCGCCGAAGCCGGTCGAATCGGCCATGCGAATGAATTCGTAATGCACGAGCGGCTCGGTGACCTGCAGCGGCTCGGGGACAATTTCACGGAGACGGTCCGGATCGGTGCGATACGTGATGATCAGGAACTCACGGTCGACGAAACGGTAGGGGCCCATCGGGAAGGCAGGGCTGGTCAACGGCATCGCAAACGCTTTCGATCGGACATCGCTGGTTTTCATGCGGACTCCTTGTTGTTGATCGCTTCGTGGATGAGTGCTCGTAATCGTATGCCTGTGCGTTGCCGTTGTGCGATGCCGCATTTGGAATTAATTGTTGCCGATTTCAAAGTATTTGCGGCGTAAATATTGAGATGAACGATGCAAACGGCTCGGATGGCGCCCGGCGGCCCGATCTTCGCACACGTCGATGACGTCACGATGTGAAAAAGGTGAGTCTTTACGGGATGCTGGGTGAGCCTTTTCGGGAGACGGTTGCGCGGGAATATGTCAATTGTGTGAACTTGTGCTGCGATGCAGGCTCTAAGTGCGTTCGCCGCGGCGGGTGGGCCCTGTCCCGCATGCCCGCCGAATTAAGCATCGCTTAAGCGGGCGCCCCCTAGCATCGTTCCTGTCCGACCGGGCAACCGGTCGAATCTTTACGTCCCACGCAACCGGATTCATGCAGAACCTCAATCTCACCCTCTTTTCCGCCATCAACGCCGGGGTTGCGCCGCAGCCGGGCGTGGCCCGCCTCGCCATCTTCGCCGCCGACTGGCTCGTCTATGCGCTGCCCGCGATGCTGTTGCTGACCTGGATCTTCGGCGCGCGCCCGACGCGGCGCCAGGCGATCGAAGCCGGCGTCGGCGTATGCGTGGCGCTCGCGCTCGCGCAGGTGATCGGGCATGTCTGGTTCTCGCCGCGTCCGTTCATGGCCGGCGTCGGCACACAATTGATTCCGCATTCGCCGGACAGCTCGTTTCCGAGCGATCACATGACGTTCGCGTGGAGCCTGGCGGTCGGCCTGATGCTCGGCGGCACGACCCGGCTCACCGGGTTCGTGATGGCCGCGATGGCCGTGGCGATTGCCTGGGGGCGCGTCTATGCGGGCGTGCACTGGCCGTTCGACATGGCGGGCGGTGTGCTGGTCGGGACGGCCGGCGCGCTGGCCGCACATCTGTACGGGCAACGCGTGACCGCGCTGCTCGAACGGCTCGGCGATTCGGTGCATGCGGTCGTGATGGGGCGCCGGCACGCGCCGTAAGCGGAAGGAAGCCGGGCAGGACGCCGTCAGCCGGGCGAGCGGGCCGGTTCGGCCGCCGCGGACGGGCCGCCGCCCGCATCGTGCAGTTCGGGCGTATCGGCCGGATGCTGCGCGGCGTCGCGATCAAGGGCGCTTTCCTTCAGGATCGCGCACATCGCGACGAACAACGCGAGTACGACTGCGGCGAGGCCGCAATAACCGGCGATCTTCAGGTTGCGAAGGAAAGGCGAAGCGTGGCTTTCTTTTGTCATGACCGGGCGCTCCTGGGCGGGCTGCGGCGGCTGTCGCCTGACAGCGGTGTCGCAGACATACATATATACCAGCCGCGATGCCGATGCCAAGCCCGTCGGTGCGCCGGCGCCACGGTCGCATTACCCGTCAGGCCGTCGGGTGCCCGTAAGCCGGCAGCCCGTATGCTTCAGTCTTCCAGCGTTTCGTGTACGGCCGCCGTGCCGCGCTTCCAGTAGGCCGCCGCGCGGATGCGCGACTTGTCGACACCGCGCTCGCCGGTCAGGTGCTGGCGGACCGCGCGCATCGACAGCGCTTCGCCGGCCGCCCACACGTAGCCGTCGCCCGACGGCGGCAGCGGCAGCTCGCGGACCGCATCCAGCAGCACGTCGCCGTCCGCTTCGTCGGCTTCGGCGCGGAAGCGCCAGATTTCATGCACGTCGGCGCGCGTATCGAACGAGATCTGCGCGGTGCGATCCGCGACTTCCAGCACGACCGCCGCGCGCGCACCGGCCGGCAATTCCTCGAGACGCCGCGCGATCGCCGGCAGCGCCGTATCGTCGCCGATCAGCAGATGCCAGTCGAAACCGGTCGGGACGACGAACGAACCGCGCGGGCCGCCGATGCCGAGCCATTGGCCGACGCGCGCCTGCGCGGCCCACTGCGACGCGGGGCCCGGATGGTTCAGCACGAACTCCAGATCGAGTTCGCACGCGGTGCGGTCGAAGCGGCGCGGCGTGAAGTCGCGCGCGACGGGCTTCGGCTCGCCTTCCGGAAACTCGGGGCCGTTTGCGCCGAGCGTCGGCATCGCGGGCCGTTCGGCGCCGGGCGGCGGGAAAAACACTTTCACGTGGTCGTCGAACGACGCGGATTCGAAATCCGCGAGATCGGGGCCGCCGAGCGTGACGCGCAGCAGATGCGGCGTCACGGTGTGCACGCGCAGCACCTGCAGCAGGCGGAACTTGAGGGTGTGGCGCACGCGGGTCACGGTGCGCTCGGATGTATTCTGCATCAATCCGTACTCCTTAGATATTGACGGGCGGCGCGGATGACGCGCCGGTGCCGCCTTCGATTTCGGCCGTCGCGCGGCGCATGATTGCCGCGATGCGACGCTGTTCGTCGGGGCCGGCTGCGCTCTTGTGCAGCAGCGCCCGCTTGAGCGCGACGCGCGCCTCGACGAACTCCGGCAGCCAGCCGGCCTGCGATTCGTCTTGCGCTTCGTTGCCGGCGGATTCCCCGGCGAATGCGCGGCGCATGAACTCCATCTTGCGTGCGAGGTGCGTGAGGCGTGCGAACAGCGTGTCGACGCGTTCGCGCTGCGCGTCGAGATGCACGCGGCCGGCGTCGGTCAGCGCATAGCGCTTGCGGTTGCCTTCCGCCTGCGACGCGACGAAGCCGCCTTCCTCGAGATACGTGAGCGCCGGATACACCATGCCGGGGCTCGGGCTGTAGAAACCGTTCGAACGTGTGTCGAGCGCCTTGATCAGCTCGTAGCCATGGCTCGGTTGCTCGGCAACCAGCGCGAGCAGCAGCAGCTGGAGATCGTCGGAGCTGAACTGGCGGCCGCGCGGCATGCCGTCGTCGCCGAAATCGCCAAAGCCGCCGCGCCCGCCCCGGCCGCCACCGAACGAATCGTGGCCGCGGCGGTGGCGACCGATCGCGTGCCAGAGACCGGCGAACCAGTCAGGGCCTGCATGCGCACCTTGCCCGTCGCATCGGGCATGGCCGCGGAAGTGGTTGTGTCGCATGATCGTGTCCTGTATGTCGTAAAACATATCTAAAGATATATATCGAAAGATAGAGCGTCAAGGGGATTATTTGGGGTGGGATGGAGGGGCGGCAGCGGCCGTCTGCTTGCGACGAGGATTCCCGCCGATGCGTTCCGTTAACCTCCTGGGCGGGTCGATCCTGACGACCGGACGGTTGGATGATCTGGCGGTCGACGCAAGACCTGATTTCGCAGTGGCCGCGAGCTATTAATCGAGAGGCACAGCCGTGCCGACCCTTATTCGACTACCGAAGACACTTCGAGAAACTCGTCGTGACGCAATATCCTGATGCAATAAATGAGGCAATGTTGATTTTCAAAACGCTGGCGATCATTATTTAAATTGCCGGAATTTTTTTAAGCCGATTGAAATGAATTAATTGATTTCCGTTTCATCAAACAGATTTTCCGTGCCAACAAAGGTGTCCAAGTCAGGCGCATCATTCAATGTGATCTCACCCAGACAACGTACGTCGGCCATGGATCGCGCGTCGATGAAGATTTTCGACCCTTTATTTGCAGCCCGGAAATTCGCCGAAAATGTAAAGCATTGCAATATAAAATCCCGGATCGAGTATTCCGGTTGCGATGCGCGATTTTATTTGGCAGGATTTTCATCAAGTTGCTCGGTTTTAAAACGGCGAAACGGTCGGCAATTCTATTAACCGAAATAACACGTGCCGGATGAGCAACGATTCGAAAGGAAGCTGACGAGAAAACAGGTAACGAGGCGGCGAACAGTCGAGATTGTTCGCGATCAATGAATCAATCGCTTGCCCGGCAGCGCCGATGCGTGACTCGGGCGATCCGGGCGAATCCGACACGGGGCGGCCATGGCGATACTCAAGAACGATACCTCCGGAGAAGCATGTCTGCTCCGCGCGTATCACGTGTTCGGGCGCGATGCCGCACGCTGCGACACGGTCATCCGGGATGGGTCGGTGTCCCGCGTCCATGCCCATATCCGCTGGATCGGCGGCTCATGGGAACTCCACGATCACAGCAGCAACGGCACGTCGGTATCGGGTGTGCCGTTGCGCGACGGCGAGCATGTGGTGCTGCAACAGGGTGACGTGATCCGGTTCGGCAGGGCCGGTGTCGCGCCGTGGCGCGTCGAGGCGCTCGACGATCCGGCCGACACGCTGTGGCCGGTCCGGGGCGCCGCGCCCCCGATCGTGCTTGCGTCGCGGCAGATCCTGCCGGCACAGGCCGCGCAGCCGGTCACGATCGTCCGGTCGCCGGCCGGCGAATGGCTGTGCGACGACACGTTGCCGCCGCGTGCGCTCCATGACGGCGATGAAGTGTCGACCGGCGGCATCACGTGGCGCCTGGCCCTCGTGCGCAGCGGCTCGACGGTGATGCTCGCCGCGCCCGTCGATCCGGCCGTGCCGGCGCAACTGCTCGAATTTTTCGTCAGCCGGAACGAAGAACACGTGCGGATGCTGCTGCATGTCCGCGGCGGCGTGGTCGACCTCGGCGAGCGCGCCCATCACTACAGCCTCGTGACGCTCGCCCGCGCGCGCTCGGCCGACATGCAGGCCGGCCACGACGCCGCCACGCAAGGCTGGATCGAACTCGACCGGCTGGCGCGCATGCTCGGCATCGATACGTCCCATGTCAACGTGCAGATTCACCGCGCCCGGGCCCAGTTCACGGCGCTGCCGGGGCTGGACGGGAGCCAGCTCGTCGAACGCCGGCGCGGCAGCGTCCGGTTCGGCGATTTTCCGTTTCGCGTCATGCGCGGCGAGCACCTCGAATGCCAGTCGGTGCCGGGCGTCCAGCCGCGTGTCGGCGCGCCTCGTCCGGCGCCGAGCCTGGTCGCCCACTACTCGTGAACACGGGAGAACCGGCCGTGTTGCTGACCCCGTCCCGCGCGCCCGTCGTGCAGGAAGCACGTGAACCGCGGCAGCCCGCCGCGCCTTTCGCGGAGCTGGTCGGCACCCGGCATTACCGGCTCGGTGCGCTGCTCGGCGAAGGCGGCAATGGCGTGGTGTTTCGCGCGACCTGCGGCGAGACGGGGCAAGCGGTCGCGATCAAGTTGATGCGGGATGACGCCGCGCGGACCGCGGCGGAACGCGCGCGCCAGCGTGCGCGCTTTCAGCGTGAGACGAGCCTGTGCGAGGCGCTGCGGCACCCGAACATCGTCGCGTTGCTGGACCAGGGGGAAGCGCCCGACGGCCGGCTGTTCGCCGTATTCGAGCTGGTACAGGGCCGGACCCTGCGCGACCGGCTCGCGGCGGAGGGGCCGCTGTCGGCCGTCGACACGGGCCGGCTGATGACGGAGGTGCTGGACGCGCTCGCGGCCGCGCATCGGCAGGGCATCGTGCATCGGGACCTGACGCCGCAGAACATCGTGATCACGATGGCCGAAGACGGGCCGCACGCGAAGCTCCTCGATTTCGGCATCGGTGCGTTGTTGCCCGGCACGGCAGACATCGCGCGCCAGACCGCGACGCTGGCGACCGAGGTGCTCGGTTCGCCGCCCTATTGCGCGCCCGAGCAATTGCGCAACGAGCCGCCGACGCCCAGAACCGATCTGTATGCGTGGGGCCTGATCGTGATCGAATGCCTGACGGGCGAGGTCGTCATGCACGGCGCGAGCGTGGCCGACATTCTCTATCAGCAGCTCAGTCCGGTGGATGTCGCGCTCCCGCCGTCGATCGCGTCGCATCCGCTCGGCTCGGTATTGCGGCGCGCGTTGAGCAAGAATCCGGAGCAGCGCGCCGCGTCGGCCGACGAACTCGCGGTGCCGTTTCGCGCGCTCAACTTCGCCGCGCTCGTCGGCCAGTTCGATGCCAGCCGCGCCAGCGTGCAGACCCGTCCGCGCCCGTTCGCGCCACGCAGCGAGACGATCGCCACGGTTGGCGAGTACCGGCAGATCACCACGCTGTGCTGTTGCGTGACGATCACCGGCGTGGGCCGGCAACGCCACGCCGGAACCGATCACGGCGACTTGCTCGACGGTTACGAGGAGCAATGGCTGACGAAGTGCGCCGACATCGCCGTCGGTTACGGCGCGCAGGTCGACGGACGGCTCGGCGACACGCTGCTGTTCCATTTCGGCCTGCGCGGCGACATCGACCGGCCGGCGCGCCGCGCCGCGCGCGCGGCACTCGACATGGTGCGGGTGACCGAGCGCGCACGGCTGCCGACGGCGCCCGGCGGCCGCGCCGGTGGCGAAAGCTGGCGCGTCGAAGTGGCCGCCGCGATTCACGTCGGGCAAGTTCTCGCCCATGCGTCGCGCATGTCGGGCGTATCGACGCCCGCGGCGGCGGCGCGGCTGCTGCGGCTTGCCGGGCCCGGGCAGATCCTGATCAGTGACGATGCGCGGCTCGCGCTCGAACGGCATGCCGACTATCGGCCGACCTCGTTGCGGCTGGCGCGGGCGGGCCTCGTGCCGCAGCCGGTTCATGAATTGCTCGGCGAGCGTCGTGCCGATACGCCGTTCGATTCGCTCGACGCCGGCATGCGGGCGCCGATGGTCGGCCGCGCGCGCGAATTCGACGCGCTGATGCGCGCGTGGCAGGAGACGCTCGGATGGCATCGTCGCGCGATGCGCGGCGAGCCTGCGCCACGCGGCGTGCCGCGGCTCGTTGTCGGCGATGCGGGAATCGGCAAGTCGCGCCTCGTGCACGAGCTGTGCGAGGCCGTCCGGAGCCGGGGCCACACCTTCGCGCATTGCGGGTGCCTGCCCGAGCGGGAAAATCATGCGCTGTTTCCGATCCTGCGATTTATCGGCGCGCATTGGCATATCGACGCCGACAGCCCGCCCGGTCTCGCGCTCGCGGCGATCGACACCATGATCGCGCCGCTCGAATGCGATCATGCGGCGGCCCGTGTCGCGCTTGCGACCTGGCTGGGGCTACCCTGCGATGCGAACGGGTTTCTGTGGTCGAGTGCGCGCGAACAGCACGCGCTGTTCGACGTCCTCGAGCAACTGATCGTGTCGCTCGGCAACGGCGCGCCGGTGCTGCTCGTGGTCGAGGATGTCCAGTGGATCGATCGCTCGACCGAGGACTTTCTTGCGTACCTGCAGCGCTCGCCGCGCGCGGCGGCCCTCGGCATCGTGTACACGTCGCGCCCCGTCAAGCTCGGGCGCTGGCGCGGCGCGACCGAACGCCTCGTGCTGCGCCGCCTGCCGCGCGACGACGCGCAGCGCCTGATCTCGGCGTGTGTGGGCCACGGCACGCTCGATCCGGCCTGGCTCGACCGGCTCGCCCATCGCACGGCGGGCATCCCGCTGTTCATCGAGGCGGTCGCGTGCGAGCTGACGATGAGCGGCGCGGACGGCTCGCTCGCGGAGCTGCGGGCAACCGACCCTTATCCGCTTCCGCTCAGTCTCGGCGGCATGCTCGGTCTCGCGTTCGACCGGATCGACGACGCGCGCGACACCGCGCAGCTCGCCGCGACCATCGGGCTCGAGGTGGATGCGCAACTGCTCGCCGACGCATCGCCGCATGATCGGGCCACGCTCGACGCGCATCTGCGGCTGCTGCTCGAAGAGCGGATCGTGTACGCGCAACATCGGCGCGATCGCGTGTTCTATTCGTTTCGTCACGCATTGATTCGCGACGCGGCGTACGAATCGATGCCGCCCGCCGTGCGGCGCGGCAACCATGCGCGCGTCGGCCGCGCGCTGCTCGCGCAAGGCGATCGAGGCGCCGGCGCGCATGCGTTCGGCGTCGCCGGACACTTCGCGCGCTCGGGTGCCTTCGCCGACGCGATCGCCCACGGTATCGACGCGGCGCGGCGCGCACTCGAACGTTCCCGGTACGACGACGCGATCCGCTACGGGCAGTCGGTGTTCGACTGGCTCGGCAACGCCGACTACGCGCAGCGCGAGCACGACAGCGCGCGCATTCGCGCCACGTTGACGCACGCGACGATGGCACGGTTCGGCTGGGCGGATCCGCAGGTGCGCGAGCATGCGGAGCAACTGCTGCGGCAGATGCAGACGCTCGACGACCCGGCGCTCGAGATCAGCGCGCTCTGGACGCTGTCGACCTACTACCACGTCGCGGGCGATCGTCCCACCGTGCGCAGGATCGGCACGCGGCTGGACGCGCTCGCGACCGAGCGCGGCGATGCCGGCGTCCAGGTCGCGGCGGACGCGATGCGCGGCATGAGCCTGTGGGTCGACGGCGACTATACGCGCGCCCGCGCCGCGTTCGACGCCGTGCTGGCCGGCTACGACGTACGGCGCGACGTGGACCATCGGCGCCTCCTGGGGATCGATACGCGCGCGTGGACGATGGCGTCGCTCGCGAGCGTGCGCTGGTGCATGGACGACGATCCGCAGGCCTCGCTCGTGATGGCGCGCGACGCGGTGTACTGCGCGACCTGCCTCGACCATTTGCCGACGCTCGGCGTCACGATGATGTACCTCGCACGCACGTACCAGCTGGCGGGCGATCGCGACGCCGCACGCACGTTGTCGGAAGCGATTCTCCGTCTGTCGGAGGTGCATCGGCTGCGCGCGGTCGAGCACTACGCCGCGATCATGCTTGCGTGGACGCAAGGAGATCGCGCGGGCATCGTCGCGCATCTCGACGCGCAGCGGCAATCGGGCGGCCTGCTCGGGCTGACCTACTACGCGTCGCTGCTTGCCGAACTGGACGCCGCGCGCGGCGACTACCCTGCCGCGCTCGCGCAGATCGAGCAGTGCCTCGCGTGGTGCGAGTCGACCGGCGAACGGTATTACGAAGCACAGCTGCTGCTGAAGAAGTGCGAGTACTTGCGCCGCGCCGATCCGCGATGCGGTGGCGTGGCCGCGCTGGCCGCGTGCCGGCGCGCAATCGAAGTTGCAACGACGGCGGGCATGGGCCGCATTGCCGGGCTCGCCGAAACGATGTTGCAGTCGTTGCCGTAAGTGGTTCCATTCATCAATCAGGAGAACATACTGATGAGCACGGATAATCGATTACCGACGTACGAAGAGTTTCTCGAATATCGGGCAACCGTCATTCGGGCGATAGCGCTCGCGTGGCATTCCAAAGCGTTTCTCGACGAACTCGAGGCCAATCCGATCCACGCGTTGCGCGAGCATTTCGACTATCACTTTCCGTTCGATCTCGACCTGAAGGTGCAGACCAAGTCGTCGGCCTGGACACCGGGCGTCAACGGCGACTGGACGGCCGGCCAGAAAAACAAGCTCACGTTGTTTCTGCCGCCCGCGCCGGCGAACGAGAAGCACTTCGCGCAGGCGCTGGCCGCCTACAACGCGAACCACATCACCATCATGGAATGACTTCAGGGAAACCGACATGGCAAAGGAAAACGCTAATCCGACGCTCGAATCGATGCTGGAGTTTCAGAAGGTCTATCTGCGTGCGATCGCGCTTTCATGGCGAAACTCGGACTTCAAGGACGAGCTGCTGAAGAAGCCGCTGGATACGCTCGCGAAATACTTCGGTTACCAGTGTCCGTGGATCATCGACATCGAGGTCGTCGAACCACCGGACGGCGATCATGGCTGGAGGGACCACGGGAGGGACGGCGGGAGTTGGCACCTGCCGCGCAACGTGATGACGGTCGGCATACCGGAAAAGCCGTTGAGCCGGGACGAAGAAGCCGTTGCACTCGCGGCGTACAGCGACGCCGGGTCGACTTACCTGTTCACCTGCTGCTGACCCGGCGCGGTCGCGCCGCGTACAGTCGCGCGGCGCGACCGCGATGTTTGTTGACCCGCCGCACGGAACCAGACGATGCTTGATGACTTTTCGCGCGTGTTGCGCTTCAAACCGCATTTGCTCGTGCTCGATGCGGGGCCCGAGACGCTGTTCGTCGTCGATGAATTCAAGCGCGCGATGCTGTCCGGCGCGCACTTCGTGCAGATCGCCGCCTGCTTGCGGGCGCGGATGACGATCGCCGAGATCGTGGCATCGCTCGCCGGCACGTTCGGAGAATGGGACGTGCTCGCGCGGCTCGATCACCTGGTGCAGCGCGGGTACCTGCGTGCCGACTCGCCGCACGACGACGATGCGGCGCGCGGCTTCTTCGAGCGCGCCGGACTCGACGGCGACGCGGCTTGTGCGCACGTCGTTCAACTGCGTGTTGCGGTCGAGGCGTTCGGCGCCGACGATGCCGCGCTCAGGCGCGCGTTCGACACGGCCGGCATCGAAGTCGTGCCGGACGCCGAATTGACCGTCGCGATCACCGATACGCACGACCGCGACGATCTCGCCGCGTGCGCCGCCCGCGCGGCGGCGCGTGGCGGGGCATTGCTCGTCGTGGCGGCCAGTGGCGTGCAGACGCTGATCGGGCCGTTGCTGGCCGGCGGCGGCGCGTTGGCCGACGCGCCGTGCATCGAATGCGTGCGCTACTGGATTCGCATCAACCGGCCGGTCGAGGCGCTGCTTGCACGCCATCACGGCAGCGACGCGACGCATCTGCCGCCGGCCGCCTCGCGCGCCGGGGCCGCCGCGGCGGCGGCGCTGGTGGCGGCGACGGTCGAGCAGATCGCGGTCAACCGCACGGCGTCGGAACGGCTGCAAACGCATATCGTGGCGCAGCGCATCGACACGTCGACCGCCGAGCGGCACCGCGTGACGAGGCGTCCGCAATGCCCGTGCTGCGGCAATCCCGCGTGGATGCGCGAACAGGCGGCGCATGCGCCGCGGCTCGCCGACCATGCGCCGTTGACGCGTACCGACGGCGGCTACCGTACCGCCGATCCGCAACAGGTGTTCGAGCGTTATGCGCACCTGATATCGCCGGTCAGCGGCGCGATCGCGTATCTGCACCCGATGCCGAAGCGACACGCGGGCCTGCGCAAGGTCTATGCGTCGGGCTTTCTCGTGTGCCCGGCCGCCGTCCCGGGCAGCAACCGGTTCGACAGGCTCTGCTCCGGCAAGGGCCGCACCGACGATCAAGCCCGTGCGAGCGCGCTATGCGAGGCGCTCGAACGATACAGCAGCGTGTACCAAGGCGACGAGGCGACGCTGACCGGAAGCATCGAAAGCCTGCTCGCCGATCCGGCATGCGACGCCGTACCGATTCACGTGAACGATCTTCAGCAGTTCAGCGAACGGCAATTCGACGCGCGCGATGCGATCAACGCGTTGACCCACGATGTTCGAAAGCAGGTGCCGCCGCGTTTCACGGCGCACGACGTCATCGACTGGACACCGGCCTGGTCGCTCGTGACCGGCAGGCGCCATCTGGTACCGCTGAGTTACTGCTATGCGGAAACGCCCGACAGCGCGCAGGCTCATGCCGCATGCGTGCACAATCCCAACGGCTGCGCGGCGGGATCGAGCGTCGACGAGGCGATTTTGCAGGGCATGCTCGAATTGATCGAACGCGATGCGGTCGCGATCTGGTGGTACAACCGGATCCCGCGCCCCGGCATCGATCTCGCGAGTTTCGACGATCCGTATTTCGATGCGCTCGTGCGCGAATACGCGGCGTTCGGATGGCGTTTGTGGGCGCTCGACATCACCACCGATCTCGGGGTGCCGACCGTGGCCGCGCTGGCGGAAAATCCGCAAGACGGGCGGTTCTCGATCGGCTTCGGCTGCCATCCGGACGGTCAAATCGCAGTGCAGCGGGCGCTGACCGAAGTCAACCAGTTGCTCGATATCGCAGCGGATGCTCCGCACCCGTGGGATCGCGACAAACTCTTGGCAACCGGTTTCCTGTATCCGGCGAACGGCGTGCGCTGCACGACGCGCGCGACATGGCAGCCGATCGACGCTGCATCGTTGCCCACGGCGCTTGCGCATTGCGTCGGGCGCATCGCGGAGGCCGGCATGGACGTGCTCGTCGTCGACAAGACGCGGCCCGACATCGGCTTGTCCGTGGTGCAGGTCATCGCGCCGGGGCTGTGCCATTTCTGGCCGCGTTTTGGCGCGCGACGGCTCTACTCGGTTCCGGTGGCGCTGGGTTGGCGCGCGCAGCCGTGCGTCGAACAGGAGCTGAACCCGGCACTGCTGTTTCTGTGACTGGACCGATGGCCCTTTCGTGGCAGCGGAAGGGCCAGGTCTCCACGGCGATGACCGGCATGAACGGTTCGCTCCGCATCGTTCGACGACCGTTGGCGACCCCTGGCAATCGTCGCTCGGCCTCGGGAAACGTGCCCGAAATCTCCGTCTGGATGAGCACACCGAACTTCTTTCCACATGTCTGGAGAAAACCCGTTGCACGTTATCAATATGCCTAATGATATGGATGCCAGATCAATATAAAGATCTGCATTCCTGAAATTAAGGTTGACGTGGACGTGACCAACATCAAACAGCCACGCCAGTGCGGCGGCGCGCACGTGCGTCCGTTCGCGGACGATCTCCGATAAGCGGATCCCACACATCGGGCACAGGCGTCGGCACGCCAGCTCCGCGCATGCCGACGCCGCTGCGCTGGGTGTCCGCTGCTTCCTCTTCCGGCGCTTTCAGGCCCCTTTTTCCACCGTCCGTCTAGGGAGCGGCCGCCCGGTCCGCACGCGCATTGTGATCCTGAAATCGAGCGTATTTCGGTGACAGAAAATCACGCCCCGCGTCAATAGCGTTCTTGCTCTCTCATTCCGATAAATTTTTTTGAGATGTTATTCAATTGCAGAGCAACTTCCATTTACACTAGCGACGCGATGCCAATGAGGTTGAAGGAATGTGAATAATTCACCGGATCAAGCCGTTTGAAAGAGCGTTGGTCGTGTGAAAGAAGTCCGTTTATTCCGTAATGCTGAAAAAATCGGCTGCATTAAATCGATTCAGGAAATTAATCGATTTTCGCATCTCGAGTAACTAACGAAATCATTGTTTCGTCATGTGAAGCGATGCGCGCATCCAGGGTTTGACGAGTGGCGATGACCTGCCGGCGAGAGACGGCAGCGTGAAACGAGAAAGGCATGTCTGCCGGGACGGCGCTGGTGCTGGCCCGGGAGCCAGGTTGCTGACGAATTAATCACCGCGGAATCGTTGGGAGTTGAATCATCCGGTTCGCCTTGCATCGGCATTGGCGAATGGACATCTTCGGTCGCTGCATCGAGTGCATACGTTTTTCCGGCGAGTCAATGATGAATGAATCACCGCAAATCCGTTGGGTGGTTGAATTTTTCGATTCGTCAAATATTCCGAATCACGGATACATATTTTTCAGTTGTCGCAAAAGTTACATCTGTTATCCGGGAGAGCCAATTGGCTTTACTCCCGACGGTATGGCTGCGGCAATCGCCGCGTTGCGTCACTGCCTGAAACAGGCACCACCGAGAGAAATACTGATTTCCAATAAAAAGATCGACCGTGTCTCGCAGTCAGGGATGCCTTGCGAGCTGGTTCAGGCTTGAGCGTCGACAGTTCGTGGCATGGCGCCGGTAGCCGCGCCGTGTCTTTGTTTATCCACCTGGAGAGGATGCGCATGAGCAATGCGAGTGTGACAGCGAAGATCAAGGAAACGCCCGCGCCGAAAGAACCGACGACGATTCCGACTCCGTTCGAGACTCAGGAGACGGTTGCGAAGCGGACGTCGGTGAAGCTGACCAATGTGTCGGCGAACGGCCAGTCGAAGCGCGCGGCCCTGGACGGGCAACTGGTGTGGTACGACACGGCGCAACTGGCCCGGCCGCATCCCGACGACAGCATGTTCGTGCGGGTCGTCAATTCGCTGTACAGCGGCGTGGTGATCTACCCGGACAACGCGGCCAACCTGCTGCCGGCCATTCCGGCCCGGATGCGGATCGTGCTCCGCCTGCGCAATGCCGCGGACATCAACGCGTTTCGGGAAGGTCCGCTGTTCGCCGAGTTCAAGGATGACGGCAAGCGCCGGCGCAGCGTGGCCTGCGCGGATATCGCAGCGCTGCGGCAACTGGGCGCGGAAGGCATTTCGACCTGCTACACGAGCTACGTCGACGATCGCGACAGCCTGCTCGGCGCCATCAACGACGGGCTGGGGTTCGACTATCTGTGGATCCGTTTCCGTGACCCGACCAACATTCCGCTGGAACTGGTGATCGCGTCGCTGCAATCGACGGGCACGATCCTGATGAAGGAAATCAACGAGCCGACCAACGTCGACGACGCGATCGTGTCGTACGGCGTGATGGAGTACGGCGCGGAAGGTGTGATCTTCTCGCCGCGCGACCATCAGGCGATGACCTCGTTCCTCGAGCAGATGGCGGACGCGGAACACGAGAACCTGTCGATCCAGACCGGCACGGTGATCCAGAGCCGCCCGGTGGGCATGGGCTACCGCGCATGCATCGATACGTCGACGCTGTTTGCGCCGGACGAGGGGATGCTGGTGGGCAGCACGTCGCAAGGCGGCCTGCTGGCCTGTCCGGAAGTGTTCTTCCTGCCTTACATGGAGTTGCGTCCGTTCCGCGTCAACGCGGGGGCCGTGCATTCCTATGTCTTCAATACCGGCAACCGCACCGACTACATGAGCGAGCTCAAGGCCGGCTCGCCGGTGATGCTCGTGAATGCGAAGGGCCGCGTGCGGCGCGCAACGGTGGGCCGGATGAAGATCGAGCAACGTCCCCTGCGCCTGATCGAGGTGGAGTTTCCGGGCAAGGAGCGCGTCAACGTCCTGATGCAGGACGACTGGCACGTGCGCGTGTTTTCCGACGCCGCCAAGCCGCTCAACATCTCGGAACTGAAACCTGGCGACAAGGTACTGGGCTACGTGACGGAGCCGGGGCGTCACGTGGGCATCAAGATCAACGAGACGATCATCGAACAGTAGGAGACGTCGATGGGCTACGTCGGTAGAAAACTGAGAGAGCGCCGGATCCTGTTCCCGGATTCGCAGCGCGGGCTGATCGTGCCGGTGGACCATGGACTGACGCTGGGTCCGATTGCGGGCATGCAGGCGACGGAGGCACTGGAAAGCTGGGTCGGCAGCCGCGACCTCAGCGCGGTGCTCGGTCACAAGGGGCTGATCGAGCGCCTGATCGTGCGTCAATGCCTGCATCCGGCAACGGGCGTGATCGTGCACCTGAACGGCATGGCGAGCCTGTCGCCCGATGCGGACACGAAGATCATGGTGGCCGATATCGACACGGCGTTGAAGCTGGGCGCGGACGCGGTGTCGATTCAGGTGAACTTCACGACCAGCAATTTCGCGCACAACTTCGCCATGCTCGGCGCGGTGACGGACGCGGCCCATGCGGCCGGGCTGCCGTTGCTGACGATGCTGTACGACAAGGTGAAGGCGCCGACTTC
Source organism: Burkholderia sp. YIM B11467 (assembly GCF_052952715.1). Classification (NCBI taxonomy): domain Bacteria; kingdom Pseudomonadati; phylum Pseudomonadota; class Betaproteobacteria; order Burkholderiales; family Burkholderiaceae; genus Burkholderia; species Burkholderia sp. YIM B11467. The sequence continues at coordinate 1,160,393 of NZ_JBQVSQ010000001.1, read as the reverse complement.
CGCGGAACGTCTGGCCCGCCTGCATCACCTGGTGCGGGTCGTGACGGAGCTGGGCTCGGACGCCGTGAAGCTCGCGTATGCGTCGGTGGACGAGATCGAGGAGCTGGCTTCCGTTCACGGACGCGATATCCGGATCTTCTTCGCGGGCGGCGAAAAGGCGGACGAGGAGGTGCTGGTCGCGATGTCGCAGGCTGCGATCCGGCATGGCGCAACCGGCCTCTGCATCGGCCGGAACGTGTTTCAGCATGCGCGGCCGCAGGCGCTCCTCAGGAGGCTGGCGGACAGCGTAAAAGGCCGGTCCGAGCAGGTGGCCGAACTCGATGTCGTGTGATTCCGTTCGCCGCGCCATTGGGGCGCGGCCGTGGAGAACCAATCCGATGAATGCAATGAACGATCGACCGGCAACGGGGCAGGTCATGACCGACCCCATGCAGCTGTCGCAGCTTTGGGCGGACATGTTTCCGGAAGGGCTGCTCGAGGAGCTGGGTGCGAACCCGTTTCTCGCGGCGTGCCGCGACGGTACCGTCAGCGACGCGCAATTGCGCGGCTTCCTGATTCAGCACCAATATTATTCGCAGTACTTCACACGTTACCTGTGCTCGCTGATGGGCGGCCTGACCGAGCTGAACGAGTTCAAGGCGCTGTCGCACAACCTGGCCGAGGAGTTGCTGGGCGACGGCACGGACCAGGTGTCGCATGCGGAACTGTATCTTCAGTCGATGGACGCGATGTCGGCGGCGCCGCGCAGTCTGCCGATGCTGTCGAGCACGCGCGCGCTGATCGACGTCATGTTCCTCTATTGCCGCGGTGCCGATCCGCTGGACGGCCTGGCCGCGCTGTGCCTCGGCGCGGAAGCGATCGTGCCGATCGTCTATGGACCGATCCTGGACGCGCTGCGGCACCGCGATGCGCCGCTGCAGGCCACGCGATTCTTCCAGATTCACGTCGAGGAGGATGAGCAGCACGCGATCGTGATGCGCGAAATCATCGACCGGATGCTGGCCGAGAAGCCCTACCGGCGTGCGCGCGTGATCGCGGTCGGCGAGGAGATGGTGCGGCGCCGGATGGCGATGCTGACCGAGCTGCTGTCGTATCCGGGCGAGGACGTGCCCGATACCGATGCGCGCTTGCCCGAACCCGAACTGGCGATGCTGCGCGCCGATGCGTCGCTGGGCAGCGGCAACTTCGTCGATCTGTGCCTCGCGCTGAATCCGGCGAAGGAGGTCGAGTTCCTGCAGCTGGACAAGCCGGTGAACTATGGCGACGGTGTGCCGGTCCGGGCGTTCAGCCTCGCGACCCTGCAGCAGTATCGCGCGGCACTGGCGGACTGGTACCTGGGCCAGGGCGTGGGCCGCGGCGACGTGGTGGCCGTGTGCGTCGAGGACGGCATCGCGCCGTTTCTCCACTACCTCGCGCTGACGAGCCTCGGTGCCGCGATCGCGCTGATCAATCCCGCGATGCCGGCCGAAGTGGGCGCCGCGTACATGAGCGAGAACGGCTTCGACACGCTGGTGGCGGACACGCACACGCAGGCGACGAGCGCATTCGTGCAGCACTGGCGCGCGTCGAACGCGGGCCGGCTGGTCGACGCATCGCGCGCGGCGCTGCGGCGCGACGCGCAGTTGCCGGCCTGGTGGCCGGTCGCGCCGGAGGATTCGACGCTGGTGATGCTGAGCCATACGTCGGGCACGACCGGGATCCCGAAAGCGGTGCGCTTCGAGCACCGGCAATTCTTCATGGGCAAGCGGGCCCGCATCGGGCGCTTTGCCGAGGGCCCGGACGAGCGGCTGCTGACGGCGCTGCCGCAATCGCATTCGGCGGCGATCAGTCATCTCGAAACCGCCGTGCTGCATGGCATTCCGACCTACGTGATGGGGACGCAGGAAGGCGACGCGGTGCGTGCGGCCATCCGCGCGTTTCGTCCGACCACGGTCGTGGCGTTCCCGAAGAGCTACATGCAGCTGGTCGAGGGCGGCGTCGGCGCGCGTGAATTCGACTCCGTCCGGCGCTGGTTCAGCATGGGCGACGCGGCGCACCAGAGCCATACGCGCCGCCTTCTGGTCGGCGCGCCGGAATCGCGCTTCATCGATGCGTTCGGCAGCTCCGAGCTGGGCATGGCGCTGTTCCGCTGCGAATCGACCGCCGCCGCGCTGGCGCCGCAACGCGCGATCGGCCGGCCGGTGGATATCGCGGTCGCGAAGATCCTCGATCCGGTGACGGGCCGCGAAGTGGCGCCGGGCCAGCGCGGCCTGCTCGCGGTGCGTGCGCCGACGATCACGTCGGGGTACTGGCAGCAGCCGGAGCGTACGGCCGGGGCATGGCAAGGCGGTTATTTCCTGACCGGCGACGTGGCGTACTGCGAGGACGGCATCTTCTATCAGATCGACCGCGAAGTCGATGTGGTCGAGACGGCGGCGGGCCGGCTCTATACGTTGCAGCTGGAGGAAGTGGCCCAGCAGGTGGAAGGCGTGTGCGACGTGGCCGTGGTCGGTGTGGGCGGCGGCACGGCCGACGATCCGGCGCTGCTCGCGCTGGTGCTGCCCGACCGGCATGCCGGCGATCCGGCGAGCGTGGCGGACGGCGTGCTCGAGGCGCTGCTTGCCGAATGCGGTGCGGTGCTGCCGGAACGCGGCGTGGCCGTGGCGATCGTGCGCAGCCTGGCGTTCCTGCCGGTGGGCGCGACCGGCAAGGTGCTGAAGCGGCTGCTGCGCGATTCGGCGGGTTCGCTGCTGCGCGATGCGTTCGACGGTGCGGCCGGGACGCGCGACGTCCTGTATGTCGCGCGCGGTTCAGCCGCGCGCGTTTGAACAAGGGATAGGCGACACATGAACGATCAAGACTACGAATCCGACGCGTTTGCATCGGTGCGGCGCCGGCTGGCCGCCGCCGAGGCGGACGGCATTGTCCACTACGTGTGCGACGGCCGCAGTTTCGAAGTGCATGCGGGGGTGTTCCCGCCGACGCATTTTCAGTCGACGGGCATCTTCACGCGGCACCTGCCGTATCGCCGCGGGGGCAGCTTTCTCGAAATCGGCTGCGGCGCGGGCGTGACGTCGGTGATGGCCGCCATTGCCGGTTGCGCGCGGGTCGTTGCCGCGGACATCAGCGCGGCCGCCGTGCGCAACACGCAGGCCAACGTGCTGTTGCACGGCGTGGCGGACCGGGTGTCGGCGCGGCACGGCGACCTGTTCGACGTATTGGAGCCCGGCGAGCGGTTCGACCAGATCTTCTGGAACTCGAATTTCGTGTTCGTCCCGGAAGATTACGTGTTCGAGAAGCCGATCCTGCGGGCGTTCTGCGACGCGGGCTACCTCGCGCATCGCCGGTTCCTGCGCGAGGCGTCGCAACACCTGACGCCGGACGGGCAGTTGCTGATCGGCTTCAGCAGCCTCGGCGACGAACGGGCGCTGACGGACATGCTGGCCGAACACGACTACTCGTCGACGATCGTGGCGTCCGCTTACGGCGAGGGGGCCGGCGCGCACCGCTACGACATCCTGCGGCTGTGGCCGGGCGGGCAGCCGTCCGCGGTCGACGCGGCGTGAATCCGGAGCGTGCATGTCGAACGCCGCATGTGAAGCGCGCCCCCGGTCCGTAACAATGCACGAGCGTCCCGTGGCGATCGTCGGCGGCGGCCCGGTAGGGCTGTTGCTCGCGTTGTTTCTCGATCGCCATGGCATCGCGTCGGTCGTGTTCAACCGGGAATCCGACAGTCGCTGGCATCCGAAGGGAAGCACGCACAATTCCCGGACGATGGAGCACTATCGCCGCCTCGGCATAGCGGACGCCGTGCGCGCGCTGGGCTTGCCGCCCGATCATCCGCGCGATGTCGCGTATTTCACGCGGCTCGCCGACTGGGAGTTGGCTCGGCTCGCGATGGGTTCGGAGTACGAACGGATGCAGGCGGCGCGCACCGCCGAAGACGCCGACCAGGTGCCCGAGCCGCTGCTGCGCGCGAACCAGATGTACGTGGAGCAGTTCCTGCTCGCCCATGCGCGCACCCGGCCGAACATCGACTTGCGGTTCGGCTGGTGCGTGAGCCGGTTCGAGCAGGACGAGGCGGGCGTCACGCTCGACGCGCACGTCACGGACGGCACGGCGCCGGGCGAGTCATGGCGGGCCGCGTACCTGGTCGGCTGCGATGGCGGTCAGAGTTTCGTGCGGCGTGCGCTCGGCATTCGTTATCTCGGCCCGAGCGGCGCGAGCGACGGGTTTCTGAGCGGCCGGATGATCTCGAGCCATGTGCGGATTCCGGCGCTGCACCGCGAGCTGCTCAAGGGGCGCGAGTCGTGGATGTACAACGTGATGGCGCCCGGCTCGCGGATGCTGCTGATCAGTCTCGACGGAGCGGACGAGTTTCTGCTGATGTCGAAGGCGGACGACGAGGATGCGTTGCCGGACGATGCGGCGGTGATTCGCCGGATTCGCGAAGGGGTCGGCCGGCCGGTCGAGGTGGAGGTGCTCGCTCACGCGCCGTGGCAGGGCGGTGTCGCGCTGGTGGCGGAGCGTTACTCGGACGGGCGCGTGTTCCTCTGCGGCGACGCCATTCACCTGTTTTCGCCGACGGGCGGTTTCGGCATGAACACCGGCATCGACGACGCCGCGAACCTGGCGTGGAAGTTGGCGGGCGCGCTGCAAGGCTGGGGCGGCGCGGCATTGCTCGCGAGTTACGAGGCGGAGCGCCGGCCGATCGCGCTGCGCAACACGGCGGCGGCGCGTCGGCTGACGCAGCGCGTCGGCGAGGTGCAGGTTCCGGCGGAGGTGGAGGCGGCGGGCGCGCAGGGCGACGCGGCGCGCGCGCGGATGGGCGAAGCACTGCAGGCGTTTCGTGCGCAGTTCGAAGCGATCGGTGTCGAGCTGGGGGCGCGATACGACGGCTCGACGATCGTCTGGCCGGATGGCGACGCACCGGACGACGACCCGCTGACCTACCGGCCAAGCAGCGTGCCGGGTGGCCGTCTGCCGCATCTTTGGCTGACCGGCGCGGACGGCGTGCGCCGCTCGGTATTCGACCTGCTCGGCACGGGTTTCACGTTGTTGCGGGTGAGGACGCCGGCTGAACCGTCGGCGTCTGACGACGGCGCGGCGCGGCTCGTCGATGCCGCACACGCACGTGCCATTCCGCTGTCGATCGTCGAGATCGTATCGGACGCGGCGCCGGTGTTGTACGAGCGGCGGCTGGTCCTGGTTCGGCCCGACCAGCATGTCGCGTGGCGAGGCGACTTCGTGCCGCGCCACGCAGGCGAACTGCTCGATCGCGTGGCCGGGCGCGCGACCGGTTCGGCCGACGTCGGGCATCCGGCCGGCGCAGCACACGGGTTTAACACGGAAGTTCAACTGAGGAGCGACCATGAGTGAAATGCTGGAGGAAGCGCAAACGTCGACCGGGTCGGCCGATCACGCCGGTTCGCAGCACCACCGGGCGGATCACGACGTCGAGTCGGATTGGGCGGAAGACGCGCAGGCCAACGCGGCCGCCTTCGCGCTTGTCGAGGACGACCCCGAGCCGCTGGTCGTCAACGGCGAGCCGGAGGGCGCGTCGATCAAGTTCGTCCGCACCGGCGACAGCACGGGCGGCCGGTATCTGATGGCGAAGGTCGAGATCCCGCCGGGATCGGGGCCGCCGCTGCACCTGCATACGCTGACCGACGAGTGGTTCTACGCGCCGGAAGGCGGCATCGTGATGCTGATGGGCACGAAGAAGTACAAGGACCTCGACCAGCCGCCGAACATCGCCGGACGCGACACGATCCGGATGATCCCGATGAAGAAGGGCAGCCTCGTGTTCGGTCCGCGCAATCACATCCACGGTTTTCTCAACGTGTCGGACAAGACCGTCGTCGTGCAACTGGTGTGGACGCCCGACACGCCGGGCGAGTCGCTGCTCGGTTACTTCAAGTCGATCGCGAAGCCCATGCTGCCGGGCGTCAAGGGCGCGCTGAACAACCCGATCGTGCAGCTGAAGGCCGTCAGCGAGGCGCGTGAATTCGGGATGATGTTCAGCACCGATTTCTGGAGCTACGCCGAGAAGGTCGAGGAGGGCGTCGCTCCGTTCGGCAAGAACCTGCCGGGCCTGATCAAGCTGTTCAAATCGGGCGAAGGTTCGTGAGTGAAAGCGCCGGACGCATCTGCCGGCGCGATCTGTTAATACGCAATGCTAATCAAGGTAAAGAAAATGACTCTTCTCGCTGACAAGACCGCAATCGTGACGGGCGCCAGCTCGGGTATCGGCCGCGAGGCGGCGAAGCTGTTCGCGAAAGAAGGCGCGAGCGTCGTCCTGGTGGCGCGCCGTGCGGCGCAGCTCAACGCACTGGTCGACGAGATCGCCGGATTCGGCGGCAAGGCGATTGCGCTGGCGGGCGACGTGAAGGACGAGCGTTGCGCGAAGGAAGCCGTTGAACTGGCCGTCGGCAAGTTCGGCGGGCTCGACGTCGCGTTCAACAATGCCGCGACGATGGGCGCGCTCGGCAGCGTCACCGACATCACGCTGGACGGCTGGCGCGACACGCTCGAAACCAACCTGACGAGCGCGTTCCTCGGCGCGAAGTATCAGATTCCGGCGCTGCTCGCGCGCAAGCGCGGTTCGCTGATCTTCACGTCGTCGTTCGTCGGTCACACGGTCGGCTTTCCGGGCATGGCGGCGTACGCCGCGAGCAAGGCCGGGCTGGTCGGCCTGACCAAGACGCTCGCTGCCGAGTATGGCCCGTCGGGCCTGCGCGTCAACGTGCTGATGCCGGGCGGCACCGACACCGAGATGGGCCGTGAGGCGGCCAGCACGCCGGAACAGAAGGCGTTCGTCGAGAGCATTCACGCGCTGAAGCGGATGGCCAATCCGGAAGAGATCGCGAAGTCGGCGCTGTATCTCGCGTCCGACCTGTCGAGCTTCGTGACGGGAACGGCGCTGCTCGTCGAAGGCGGCGTGTCGATCACGCGCACCTGATCGGTTGTCCATCGGGCGGCGCGATCGCGTCGCCCGTTCATTCCACTTCCTTCTCCAATTCCAATTGCCGGGACGACCATGAGTCACGAGGCCGAGCACCATCCGCAGCATCCGCAACTGAACGATTCGAACCCCGGCAGGCCCGGGGGCCGCCGTGCGTTTCTGGGGAAACTGGCCGCGCTGGGCGCGGGGGCGGCCGGGATCGGCGAGTTCAGCCATTTCATCGATGCGGCCGAAGCCAGCCAGACCGGGAAGCTGCGCGACAGCTACGACTACGTCATCGTCGGCGCCGGGTCGGCCGGATGCCTGCTGGCCGACCGGTTGTCCGCGTCGGGCGCATCGGTCCTGCTGATCGAGGCGGGCGGCAACCAGCTCGGCCAGTCGAAGGTCGCACTCGTCGCCGACTGGTTGCGCAATCTCGGCAGCGATACCGACTGGGCGCGCACGAGCGTGCCGCAGGGGCAGCTCGATGGCCGCCAGCAAGCGTCGCCGGCCGGGAAGACCTGGGGCGGTTCGGGCAGCATCAATGCGATGATCTGGCTGCGCGGCGATCCGCGCGATCATCGCGCGTGGCAGCAACTGGTCGGCCCGGAATGGAATCCGGCCGAACTGAGTCGCGCGTACCTGCAGATGACGCAGGCCTCGCGCACCTGCGGCGGTGCCACCGGCCACATCACGGTCGGCCGTTATGCCGACGCGCATCCGCTCACCGCGGCCTATCTCGCAGCCGGCGTGTCGACGGGCCTCGGGCAGATCGAGCTGAACGCCGGCCGGCGGCTCGACGGCACCGGCGTGACCGAAGTCAACGCCACCGCCGACGGGCACCGTGCCGGGCCGGCACAGGCATTCCTGGCGCCCGCGCTGGCCCGGCCGAACCTGACGGTCCTGTCGAACGCCGTGGTTGCGAAGCTGGTCCTGCAGGGGACGGCCTGCCGCGGCGTCGAGGTGCGGCTCGGATCGTCCGCGCTCACGATCCACGCGACTCGCGAGACGATCGTGTCGGCCGGCACCGCCGTGTCGCCGCAACTGCTGATGCTGTCCGGCCTCGGGCCGCTCGATCAACTGGCGCCGCTCGGTATCCAGGTGCGGCAGGACATGCCCGCCGTCGGCCGCAACTTCCACGATCACTTGCTGTTGAGCGTCACGTACAAGGCCCGCATGGCGATCGCGCCGCAGGTGTCGAACGGCGTGTCGACGATGGCGTATTACGGCGGCACGGCGGTCAGCGCGCCGACCATCCAGGTGGCCGGCATGCAGTATCCGTTCGGCGGCCCGCTTGCCGCGGGCGAAGGCTACACGCTGATTCCGTTCCTCGCGAAGCCGCGCAGCCGGGGAACGGCCCGGCTCGTCAGCGCGGACCCGCGTCAGCCGCTGACGCTCGATCCGAACTACCTGGCCGAGGCGATCGACCGCGACACGATGATCGCGGCACTCGACCGCACGCTGGCGCTCGGCGCGGCGCGCGCGCTGGCGCCGTACAACGGCGGACTGCAGTCGAGTGCGCCGCTCGCGACGCGTGCGGACAAGCTCGCGTTCATCCGGCAGAACGCCGCGCCCGGCCTGCATTTCGTCGGCAGTTGCGCCGCGGGCCGCGATCCCGCCACGAGCGTGGTCGATGCGCGGTTCCGCGTGTGGGGCATCCAGAACCTGCGCGTCGTCGATGCTTCGGTGATTCCCGAAGTGCCCGCGGTCAACATTCAACCCTCCGTATTGACCGTCGCGCAGCTTGCCGCGAATCAGCTCCTTGCCGAGGCACGCGCAAGCGGTGCGATGGCTGCGGTCGCGGCCTGCTGAGCCGGCAGCGTCGAACGTTCCACGCCGGGGCTGCCCCGGCGGTTTCGGGTTGCGCGCCGCATGCATCGGCATGCCGCGCGGCCTCTTTCCCATTCATTGCTGGAGAAATCGCGGATGAAATCACATCTGGGCAACAAAACCGCACTGGTCACGGGTGCGTCGCGGGGCATCGGACGCGCCACGGCACTCGCGCTCGCGCGCCAGAACGCATACGTGCTCGTGCATTACTCGACCGCGGCGGCGGAAGCGGAAGCCGTGGTGGCCGAAATCCGGGCCGCAGGCGGGCGCGCCGATGCGCTCGCGGCCGATCTCGGCACGGCGGACGGCCCGCATGCGCTGGCCGCCGCGACGCGCGAGGCCCTCGACGGCCGCCTCGATATTCTGGTCGCGAACGCGGGCATCGCGATGAACGCGTCGATCGACGACATGTCGCTCGACGATTTCGACCGGCTGTTCGCGGTCAACGTGCGTGCACCGTACTTCCTGACCCAGCAGTTGCTGCCGTTGATGGGCGAAGGCGCCAGCATCGTCCTGCTGTCGTCGCTCGGTGCGCGTTCGCCGGTGGGCGAGATCTCCGCGTACGCGGCGACGAAAGGCGCGATCGACACGCTCGTCAAGCACTTCGCGCAGGCGCTCGGCAGCCGCGGCATTCGCGTGAACGGCGTCGCGCCCGGCGTCGTCGATACCGACATGTCGGCATTCGTGCGCAGCGACGCGGGCCGCGAGCAGGTCTTCAAGCTCCAGGCGCTGCAGCGGGTGGCGCAGCCGGAAGACATCGCCGACGTCGTCGCGTTCCTGGCGTCCGACGGCGCACGCTGGATCACGGGCGACATCGTCCAGGTCGACGGCGGCACCAAGCTGTGATCACGCGGCCCGGCGTGCCGGATCGCATGCCCCGCGCCGGCGCCGCCCTATCCGGACGGAGGAAATCATGAAGGCATTGCCGGACCATTCGGCGCTCGCGCACATCGTGCAGCGGACGCCGCGCAACCTGGAGCTGGATCGCCTGCGGGCGATCGCCGTGCTCCTGACTTGCTACGTGCACTGGCGCCAGGTGTTCTATCCGTGGACGTTCACGATGCAGTTCGTCGGGCCCGCGACCCCGCTGGATCTGCTGAGCAACGCGTGGGCCGGCGTCGACCTGTTCTTCGTGATTTCCGGCTACATCATCTCGCGCACGATCGTGAGCGAATTCGATGCGCTGCGCGCCGATCCGGGCGCACTCGCGGCGCATGTCAAGGCGTTCTATGTGCGCCGCGCGTTCCGGATCCTGCCGGTTGCCTGGTGCGTGATCCTGATCGTGGTCGCCTGCGGGGCATGCCTGAACGCGGGCGGCTATTTCGCCGGCACCACGTACAACCTGCAGGCGGCGCTGTCGATCTTCACGTACACGTTCAACTTCTGGCTGCCCGATCACAAGATCGCGCCGGGCGTGCCGCTCGCGCAGTACTGGAGCCTGTCGGTCGAGGAGCAGTTCTATCTCGTGTTCCCGCTGTTTCTGATGCTGACGCGCTCCACGCGGCAGCGGGCGCTGTGGCTTGCGCTCACGCTGCTCGCCGTTTCGGTCGCGATTCGCCCGTACCTGCTTGCCGATCCGCTCAAGGTGTTCTTCTATACGCAGACGCGCTGCGACGGCATGCTGTACGGTTGCCTGCTGTATCTGGCGACCACCCGGCCCTGGTTCGCCGCGATACGCGTGGGCGCCCGCGGAAACGGTTATCTCGGCGGCGCCGTCGTGCTCGTGCTCGCGCTGGTACTGGGCTCGATCACCGCGATCGGTTTCGACAACGTCGTCGCGGTGCCGGTCGTCTGCATGCTGTCGGCCGCGCTCGTGTTCATGGCCGCATGCGAAGGCGGCGTTGTGTCGTTTCCGCAGCCGCTGCAATGGGCGTTCGACTGCATCGGCCGGCGCTCCTACTCGCTGTACCTCGTGCATTTGCCGATGTTCTTTCTGACCAACGAACTGATGTTCCGGTACACGCGCGCTCACGAGATTGCCATTACCGCGCGGCTGTGGCCGCAGTACACGCTGTTGATGGTGCTGCTCGTCGCCGGGGCGACGGAGCTGCTGTATCGCTGCGTCGAGCGGCCGATGATCGCGAAAGGTCGGCGTGTCGCGGCGGATGTGATCGGGGCGGCGCAAACGGCGTTGCCGAAGGCGGCTTGAGGGCAGGTTCGGCACCGGCGCGGCGGCACGTGCCGCGCCGGGCGACGCACGCGTCGTCCCGATTCCGCCGGAGCGCGCCGAATCTTTCGAAATCCTGACGTATTTCAAATTGCTTTCCACCCGGGTCGCATGCGCGATTCGGGGCAGGGAAAGTCGAAATTTGCATAGCGTTTGTGAGTGGAATTAAGGCTGCATACGTTTGCGGTTGACGGTGCCGCGCGCGATGTCCGGCGTGCAGCGGCCTCGATGCGCGGCGTGATGGGGCATCGTGCGGCCGTGGGCGCCGCCGGGCCCGGATCGCGGTACGGTCCGAACGAAATCACGCAAGCACGAGAGGATGCAGCCATGGCATCGATTCCCGAACCCACGCCGAGCGGCGAAATCAGCAAGCGAAGCTGGCTCGAATCCCACGAGGCCGGTTATCACAAGACCCTCGGCAATCGACAGGTGCAGATGATCGCGATCGGCGGCGCGATCGGCACCGGTCTGTTCCTCGGCGCGGGCGCTCGCCTGCAGGCCGCCGGGCCGTCGCTCGCGATCGTCTACCTGGTGTGCGGCCTGTTCTCCTTCCTGATCCTGCGCGCGCTCGGCGAACTCGTGATGCATCGCCCGAGCAGCGGCAGCTTCGTGTCGTACGCGCGCGAGTTTCTCGGCGAGAAGGCGTCGTTCGTCGCCGGGTGGATGTATTTCCTGAACTGGGCGATGACCGGCATCGTCGACATCACCGCGGTCGCGCTCTACATGCATTACTGGGCGCCGTTTTCCGGCGTGCCGCAGTGGATCTTCGCGCTGGTGGCGCTCTGCATCGTCGCGACGATGAACCTGATCGGCGTGAAGTGGTTCGCCGAGATGGAATTCTGGTTCGCGCTGATCAAGGTCGCCGCGATCGTGCTGTTTCTCGTGATCGGCTCCGTGATCCTGGGTACCGGCGGCCATGTGGCCGGCCATGACACGGGCATGCACCTGATCACCGACAACGGCGGGTTCTTTCCGCACGGATTGATGCCGGCGCTGGTGCTGGTACAGGGCGTGGTGTTCGCGTTCGCGGGTGTCGAACTGGTCGGCACGGCCGCCGGCGAATGCAAGGATGCGCGCAAGGTGCTGCCGCGCGCGATCAACAACGTGATCTGGCGTATCGCGATCTTCTACGTCGCGTCGGTCGTCCTGCTGGTCTGCCTGCTGCCGTGGAGCGCATACAAGGCGGGCCAGAGCCCGTTCGTCACGTTCTTCGGTGCGCTCGGCGTGCCGGGCATCGGCTCGGTGATGAACCTGGTGGTGCTGACGGCGGCGCTGTCGAGCCTCAACTCGGGCCTGTATTCGACCGGGCGCGTGCTGCGCTCGCTGTCGATGGGCGGCTCGGCTCCCGCGTTCCTCGCACGGATGAGCGCGCAATCCGTGCCGTACGCGGGCATTCTCGTGACGGTCGCGATCTACGTGATCGGCGTGCTGCTCAACTATCTCGTGCCGTCGAGCGTATTCGAGATCGTGCTGAACATCGCGTCGCTCGGCATCATCAGCACGTGGGGCTTCATCGTCGTCTGCCAGATGAAGTTCCGCGCGGCGGTCCGGCGCGGCGAGGTGGACGACGTGTCGTTCAAGATGCCGGGCGCGCCCGTGACGTCGTGGCTCACGCTGCTGTTCCTGCTCGGCGTGCTGGTGCTGATGGCATTCGACTACCCGAACGGCACGTGGACGATCGCGTCGATCCCGCTGGTCGTGTTGCTGCTCGTGATCGGCTGGAAGTGGGTGAGCGGCCGCGCGCGCCGCGGGTCGCTCAAGCCGACGATCCCGTCGGTCGCGCTCACGCAGAACGTGCTCGAGAAAGGCGACGACTGACGCAACGCATTGAGCGACGCAGCGGGGCCGCCGGCCGGATGCCGGCGTGCCCGCTCAAATGCCCATCCGAGCAGCCACCCCGTCGCGATCGACGAACTTGTGTTTCAGCGCGGCCGCGACGTGCATGACCAGCAGCAAGCCGAGCGTCAGCACCAGTGCGCGATGCAGCGCATCGGTCAGCAGTCGCAACGGCTCGTCGCGACCGACGAGCACCGGCAGATTCGCGATGCCGAAGAAACTGACCGGATGCGCGCCGGCGAGGCGGTGCACGTAGCCCGTCAGCGGCACGAGGAACAGCAGCACGTACAGCACGCCGTGCAGCGCGCCTGCGATCCGCGCCTGCCATGACGGCACGCTGTCCGGCAGCGGCGCCGGCGTGTGCGTCGCGCGCCATACGAGGCGCGGCACGGTCAGCATGAAGATCAGGCTGCCGATCGACGCGTGATAGAACAGGATGCCGTTGAACTGCGGCGAGTTATGCGGAAACGAATCCATGTAGAGCCCGATCGACAGGTTCGACAGGATCAAGATCGCGATCGACCAGTGCATGGCGATCGCGAAGCGTGCGTAGGCGGCGTGATTGGGCTGTGACATGAGCGGTCTCGCGGTTTCGGGTGGGTGTCGCGCGCCCGCACGTCCGGCGGCGGACGGCGTGGCGACCCCCGATATACCGGTGTCGGGCCGGATTTATTCCCGGTGCATGCATCGAGCGCTGTTGCAGCGCATCGGTTATTTCCGGCGGGCCGATAGCGGGACGGGGCGCCGTCGGACACAGCGCTTCAAGTCAGGAACCCGAAATCGTTCGATGCGCGAGCCGGTAAGCGCCGGGGCTGCATCCGAACCGCGCCTTGAACGCGCGCCCGAAATGCGTGATGTCCGAGAAGCCGCACGCGATCGCCAGCTCCAGCAGATTCCGGTTGGTATCCGCCGGATCCTCCAGCGCGCGCCGGCTCGCCTGCAGCCGGTATTCCTGGATCAGGCTCTGCGGCGTCTGGTCGGTCGCGGCGAGCGCGCTGTAAAGCGTGCGTCGCGATACGTTCAACGCGCTCGCCAGCCGGTCCGGCGACAGGTCGGGGTCGTGGTAGTGATGCGCGAGATGGATTTCGGCATTCATGCGCAGGGCCGCGCTGCGCGCGTCGGCGCCGGTCAGCGAATCGCCGGCTTCGCGGCGAATCACCGAATCGAGCAGCATCAGCGTCGACTGCTCGAAGCCGAACAGGCTTTCCGGATCGTTCGGCACCTGCCCGTCCATCAGAAAGTGGATGGATTGCAGCGCCAGCCGCGCATTGCCGACGGTCTGGCGAACCTGGACGCCCTCCCGCTCCACGAACCACCGCCACATCGTGCTGCTGCGCGGCGGCGTCAGCGCGGCGACGAAGCGTGACGCATGCGCGGATTCGATCCGGTACGGCTGGGTCGCGTCGTAGATCACCCATTCGCCCGGATTCACGGTCGACGTCGTGTTGCGTTGCGTGATGCGGCTTTGCCCGGCGATCTGGAACAGGATCTTGTAGCAGTCGCTTTCCGTGCGCGCGGCCAGCGCGCGATCGCGGTCCACCTGGACGGCCGTCGTGTCCACCTCCGCCATGCGCAGCCCACCGACCGATGCGACACGCACCGACATCCGGAAAAGCGGGCCGGTATCGTGAAAAACCAGCGGCAGGAAACTGTCTGCGACGAGCTCGCGCAGGTTCGGGCTGCCGTTGGTGGCGCTGACGACGAGTTCATGTGCCATGGCCGGGAGAGGGAAGGTGCCGGGAACGCACCAAGGGTAATGCAAATGAATGAAGCCGGTACGGTCGCCGCGCCGTTCTGCACGCTGAGGCCAAAAGTGTGCACGCAACGCCGAGGTGCGCCGGTGACGCGCTTCTAGAATCGGAATGCGGTCGACAAGTCATCCGCCCGCATCGGGCTTTCGCCACGGCGATGCCCGCCGCGGCACGACCCACCGCACCGGCTGGCTCGCGCCATCAAGAACAACCATCGATTTTCAAGGAGACTCCGCCGAAGGCCACGCGACATACACGGCGGCGGCACGCGCCGGCGAACGTCGTGCGGACGACGGCGGGCGCATACCAGCATGTCCGATAGAACTTTCGACTACATCGTCATTGGCGCCGGGTCCGCGGGCTGCACCATCGCAACCCATCTCGTCGAGCGCCGCAAGGGCACCGTTCTGCTGCTGGAAGCGGGCGGGCACGACAAGGACCTGTTCATCCACATGCCGGGCGGGATCGCGAAGGCCATTCCGCGCCATACCTGGCCGTATGCCGCCGAGCCGTCGGACGACGTGAAGGGCCGGTCGATCGCGGTGCCGCAGGGGCGCGTGCTCGGCGGCTCGAGTTCGGTCAACGGGATGCTCTACGTGCGCGGGCACCGCAACGACTACGACCGTTGGGAGAACGAATTCGGCTGCAAGGGCTGGGGCGCCGACGACATGCTGCGCTACTTCGCGAAGGCGGAGAACAACGAGTCGCTGACGGCGCCTTATCACGGCAACCACGGGCATCTGCAAGTCACCGAGATCCGCTACCGGCATCCGCTTTCGCAGGCGTTCGTGCGGGCCGGCCAGCAGATGGGGCTCGATTACCTGGTCGACTACAACGGCGAGCGCCAGGAGGGCGTCGGGTTCTATCAGGCGACGATCTTCAACGGCGAGCGCGGTTCCACCGCCGCGACGTACCTGAAGTCGGTCCGGAACCGCGCCGAACTCTGCCTCGAGGTCGACGCGCTGGTCGAGCGCGTCGAGATCGCAGGCGGCCGCGCAACGGGCGTCACCTATCGCCAGGGCAACCGGTGCGTGACGGCGCATGCGCGTGCGGAAATCATCGTGACGGCCGGCGCGATCGGTTCGCCGAAGATCCTGCAACTGTCCGGCATCGGGCCACGCAACGTGCTCGACGGCGCGGGCGTCCAGGTGCGGCATGAGCTGCCGGTGGGCGAGAATTTCCACGATCACCTGCACATGTCGGTGAACGCGACGATCCGCACGCCGGTGTCGCTGTACGGTCAGGACAAGGGATGGCGTGCGCTCAAGCACGGCATCGAATGGAAGTTTTTCCGCTCGGGCGTCCTGACTTCGCCGGTGCTCGAAGGGTTCGCGTTCGTCGATACCTGCGGGCAGGGGCAGCCGGACGTCCAGTTCCACTTCCTGCCGATCATCGATTCGTTCGACGATCCGATCGGCGTGACGCAGGGCCGGACGCACGGCATCACGATCAAGACGGGCCATCTGCAGCCGCATTCGCGCGGGCGCGTGATGATCCGTTCGTCGAACCCGGACGACCTGCCGCGCATCGACGGCCGTTACCTGGCCGATCGCCGGGACGTCGACGGCCAGATTCGCGCGGCGAAGCTCGCGCTGAAGATCCTGCGCCAGCCGGCGCTCGCGGCACACGTCGACGAGATCTTCTCGCCGGATTGCCCGCCTGACGACGAAGCGGGCATCGAGGACTGGGTGCGCGGCGCGGCGAAGACGGTCTATCACCCGGTGGGCACGTGCCGGATGGGCATGGACGCGGCGTCGTCCGTCGTCGATCCGCAACTGCGCGTGCACGGCATCGCGGGGCTGCGCGTGGCCGATAGCTCGACGATGCCCAGTATCCCGAGCGGCAACACGAACGCGCCGACCATCGCGCTCGCCGAAAAGGCGTCGGACCTGATCGCCAGCGCGGCCTGATCGGGCATTTCATTCACATCGATTTCCGGAACTTCTGGAGGCAGGCAAATGGCATTGGTACAGATGCTGGACGAGGTCAAACGGTTTCTCGCGCGCGAGCACGGTCACTACATCGACGGCCGGGCAGTGGCCGGCAGCGGTGGCGAACGGATCGACGTACGCAACCCGGCCACGCGCGCGGTGATCGGTTCGGTCGCGCAGGCGACCGACGACGAGATCGAGGCTGCGATTTCGTCGTCGCATCGCGCGTTCCGCGGCGAGTGGGCGCAGGCGACGCCGGCCGATCGCGAGCGCATCCTGCTGCGGTTCGCGGATCTGATCGACGCGCACGGCGAGGAAATCGCGCAGATCGAAACCGCGCAGTCGGGCAAGCTGATCGGACTGTCGCGGGCGATCGAAGTCAGCTGGTCGGCCCGCTGGCTGCGCTATTACGCGGGCTGGGCCACCAAGATCGCGGGCGAAACGCTCGCGCCGTCGTTTCCGAGCATGAATGGCGAGCGGTACACGTCGTTTACGCTGCGCGAGCCGCTGGGCGTGGTCTTCGGCATCATCCCGTGGAATTTCCCGGTGATGATTCCCGTGTGGAAATTCGGCGCGGCGCTCGCGACCGGCAATACGGTGCTGATCAAGTCGTCGGAGTTCACGCCGCTCACGATGCTGCGCATCGCCGAGCTGGGCACCGAAGCCGGGTTGCCGCCGGGGACGCTGAACGTCATCAACGGCGCGGGCAAGATCGGCGCAAAGGTCATCCGCGATTCGCGCGTGGCGAAGGTCTCGTTCACGGGCTCGGTGCCGACCGGCCGCATCATCGGCGAGGAAGCCGTCAACGCGAACTTCACGCGCTTCACGCTCGAACTGGGCGGCAAGAACGCCGCCGGCTTTTTGCCGGATACGCCGGTCGAGAAGATCCTGGACGGCGTGATCGAGGCCGGGTTCCTGCACAGCGGGCAGGTGTGCGCGTCGGCGGAGCGCTTCTTCGTGCACCGTTCGCAGTTCGACGAGGTGGTCGAGAAACTGAAGGCGCGGCTGGATGCCTTCCAGCCGTCCGACCCGATGGACGACGCGGGAACGATCGGCCCGGTGTGCAACGAACCGCAGTTCCGCAAGTGCATCGATGCGTTCGATCGAGCCCGGGCGGACGGCGACACCATCGTCACGGGCGGCGGCGCTTATGCGCGCGACGGCTTGTACGTGAAGCCGACGATCGTTCTGCCGAAGTCGCTGCAATCGGATTCGTACCGCAACGAGATCTTCGGCCCGGTCGGCGCATTCGTGCCGTTCGACGACGACGAAGCGTTGATCGCGATGATGAACGACACGCCCTTCGGGCTGACCGCGAGCCTGTGGACCAACGATCTCGCGAAGGCGCTGCGCTATGTGCCGCGCATCGAGGCCGGCACCGTCTGGGTGAACATGCATACGCTGGTCGACCCGGCCGTGCCGTTCGGCGGCGCGAAGGGTTCCGGCATCGGCCGCGAATACGGCTCGTCGTTCATCGACGCTTATACGGAACCGAAATCCGTCACCATTCGCTTCTGAGTGCACGACAGGCGCGTTGCCGCATGAAAGGCCGGTAACGCGCCGGTTCGATCGGGCCGGCGCAAACCGGCGGACCCCTTCTCCGTCAGAACCGCGTACTGAACCCGATCCGCGCGATCGACTGCAGCGCGCCGCTCGATGCGCCGTTCGCATCCATCACGCCGTTGATCTGCGCGTTGCTGCCGTGGCCGGTGCGCTGATGCACGCCCGCCACATACACCATCGTGCGTTTCGACAGCCAGTACTGGACGGCGGCCAGGATCTGATGCGCATGCGCGTTGTCGAGCGTGTCGTTGCCCTTCATGTACGTATAGCTCGCGCCGACCACCCACGCAGGCGATGGGTGCCACGCCGCACCGGCTTCCGCCGACCACGCGCCCGCGCCGTTCTGCGCGTTGTGCACGGTCGTGACGAGTGCCTTCCCCGTGACCGTGCCGAGCGTGTAGTGCACACCCGCGCCCCAGTTGCGCACGCTGGTCGGCGGCAGCCCCGCCGACGCGCCGTATTTCTGGTTCGTATAGGCCGCGCCCGCGCCGAACGGGCCGTTGTCGTAGCTCGCGCCGACGCTGACCGTGTTGTTCGCGCCGACCGACCCCGCGACGTTGCCGAAGCCGTACAACGCGCCGAAGGTCAGGCCCGACAGCGACGGGCTGGTGTACTTGACCGAATTCGCGACGCGATTGCTGCCCGCGACGCGATCCCAGTCGAACGCTCCGGTCGGGTTGTTCGGCAGCGCGAGCTTGTCGAACGGCCCGTTGCGAAAGCCGTACAGGCCGACGAGATCCTGCGCGATCTCGTTGCCGCTGGCGGCGAGCGAATCGACCATGAACTCGTACTGGTTGCCGAGCGTGAGCTTGCCGTAGCGGTCGTTTTCCAGCCCGACGTAAGCCTGCCGCGCGAACAGCCCGCCGCCGATGATCGAGCCGTTGCCGAGCGAATACTGGTTGACGAGCCGGAAGATCGCGCGCGTGCCCGCGCCGAGATCCTCCTTGCCTTCGAATCCGAGCAGGTTCGGAAAGAAGATGTTGTCGTCGAATTTCGGATTGCCGTGGCCGCCTTGGTTGCTGACATAGCTGATGCCGGCATCCATCAGCCCGAACATCGTCACGCTGCTTTGCGCGAACGATGCAGCAGGAATCGCGCAGGCGGCGAGCGCCAGAAGGGTCTTTTTCGTCATCTCCAATGTGCTCCTCACATGTTTCCGATCGGATCGGATATTTTTGATTGGACTACTGATTGATACGATTGAACCTGGCCTGGACCGATCCCGATTCAGGTGCAACCGAAAGGAACCGGATCGCGCACGCGGCACCGGCGGGCCGTCGCCCGTCCGCCGCTGCCTCGTGCGCGGCGCGCTAGACCGTCGAATACCCGCCGTCCACCGGCACGACCGCACCGGTGACGAACGACGCGCCGGGCGAGCACAGGAACAGGATCACTTCCGCGACTTCGTCGGCCGTGCCCCAGCGCCCGAGCGGCGTGCGCTCGAGAATGCGGCGCGACGCCTGCGTGTCGGCCATCAGCCCGCTGCTGAGCGGCGTGTCGATCCAGCCGGGCGCGACCGCGTTCACGCGGATTCCGCGATCGGCCCACGCTTGCGCGAGCGAGCGCGTGAGCTGAGCGATGCCGCCCTTGCTCGCGCTGTATGCGGGGCGGTCCTTGCTGCCGAAGTACGTGTACATCGACGCGATGTTGACGATGCTGCCGCCGTTCGCCGACAGCGCCGGCCGTGCGGCGTCGGAGGCGCGCATCACCGACGTCAGGTTCACGTTCAGCACGAGCTCGAACTGGTCCATCCGGTATTCGTCCGCGTGCCGGCTGATGCCGACGCCGTTGACCAATACGTCGAGCCGCGGCAGCGCGGCGATCGTGCGCGTCAGCGCATCGTTGTCGGTCACCTCGAGCTCCACGCACCGGATGCCCGCATGCACCGGCGCATGCGGGCCGCCGGCATCGAGCCCGAGCGCGACGACCGACGCGCCCGCCTGCGCGAACCGCAACGCGGTGCGCGCACCGATGCCCGACGTGCCGCCCGTCACGACGACGGACCGGCCCTCAAACGCCCACTGACGACTCATGCTCGACACTCCCGATGGTGTGTGCGCGCCGGGCGGGCCGTTGCGCGGGTGAAACGAGGATCTTGATCTGCGTGCGGTCGGCCAGCAGTGCGTCGAAACCGTCGGTAACGGCCTCTTCCAGCGACACGGTGCGCGTGACGATCGACGTCAGATCGAGTGCGCCCGACGCGACGATGCGCAGCAGGTCTTCGTACGCATGCCGGTAGCCGACGCTCGCGGTGAAGGTCAGCTCGTCGTTGACCGCGCGGAACGCGTCGAAGCCCGCATGCGGCATCAGGCCGACCATCACGACGCGGCCGCCCTTGCGCAGCGCCTGCATCGCCGCTTCGAACGTGGCCGGCAGCCCGGCCGCCTCGAAACTCGCGTCGACGCCGAGCCCACCCGTGGCCGTGCGGATCGCGTCCTGCAGCGCGGATGCATCGAGCGCGCGTGCATCGAACGTATGCGTCGCGCCGAAGCGCGTGGCGGCCGCGAGCCGTTCGGGCGATACGTCGACGGCCACGATGGTCGTCGCGCCCTGCAGCTTCGCGAGCATGATCAGCAGCAGGCCGATCGGCCCGAGCCCGAACACCGCGCAGGTCTCGCCGAGCCGCAGTGCGCCGCGCCGCAGCGCGTGCAGCGCGACGGCGGCCGGCTCCATCACCGCGGCCTGTTCGAGACTCACGCCGTCGGGCAGTCGATGCAGCATGTAGGCCGGCACGACCGCGAAGTCGGCCATCCCGCCGTCGCCCATCAGCCCGGCGAAACCCATCGATACGCACAGGTTGTACGACCCCGAACGGCAGTATGCGCACTCGCTGCAGCGGTACTCGGGCTCGACCGCGACGCGATCGCCCGCGCGCAGCGCGGTCACGCCTTCGCCGACCTCGACGACGGTGCCGCAGAACTCATGGCCGAGCGTCAGCGGCGCGGTGCGGCGCGACAGCGGATGCGGCGTCTCGACCGGAATCGCGTGCGGGCCGTCCGCATATTCGTGCAGGTCGCTGCCGCAGATCCCGCAATACGCGACCGCGATGCGCACGTCGCCGGGGCCGACACGCGGCGTGTCGATTTCCACGAGACGGACGTCGCGCGGGCCATGCCATTGAAGGGCTCGCATGTCATCGTCCTCCGAGGTTCTGCGCATCGAGGCGGTTCGCGGCAGCGCCGGCGAGCGCGCGCTTGCGCAGCACGGCGGGCGCGGTCTCGACGAGGCCGAACGACAGCACGCACGCGAGGATCGCGCCGGTGGCCGACGTCCACATCGCGAACTGCAGGCCGTACTTGTCGGCCGCGAAGCCGGCGACGGTCGGCGCGACGAAGCCGCCGATCAGCTCGCCCGCGCCCATGATCAGCCCCAGCGCGCTGGCGATCGAGCGGGGCGGCACTGTTTCGGCCGGGATCGTCGCCATGAACAGCGTGAAGCAGCCGAGGCCCGTATAGGTCGCGAGCACGAGCGCACAGAGTGCCCCCAGCGAATTCGCGTGAATCAACACGACCGGGCACGCGGCGGCGATCAGCGCGAACACGATCATCGTCGGCTTGCGGCCGATGCGGTCGGAGATCGCCGGCACCGCGAAGCCCCAGAACACCCACGCGGCGCCGAGGCAGGTCATCACGACGCCCATGTCGGACGGCGACAGGTGGCGGCTCTCGACGAGGAAGACCGGCGCGAACGAGATGATCACGATGAACCACGTGAGGAAGAAGCAACTGATCAGCACGCAGAGCAGGATGTTGCGTTCCTTCAGCAGCGCCCAGCGGCCGATCGCCGCGCCGCTCGCCGCTGGCGTGCCGACCGTGTTGGCCGTATCGGCCTGCGCATGCCGGACGCCGCCGGGCGGCACTTCGCGCACCCAGCGCCAGATGCAGAACGCGATCAGGAAGCCCGGGATGCACGACACGTAGAACGCGTTGCGCCAGCCATACGCGGTCGCGATCCCGATCACGACCGGTGGGCCGATCATCGCGCCGAGCAGGCCGGCGGCCGAGCCCTGCAGCAGGCCCATGTTCAGCCCGCGGCGGCTCGGCGTCGAACTCTCGACCATCAGCGATTGCGACAGCGGTAGCACGGGGCCTTCGGCGATGCCCATCAGCGCGCGGAACGCGATCAGGCTCGCGAAGCCGCCGACGAGCCCCGACAGCGCCGAGCACACGGAAAAGCCGAGCACGGCCGCGATCAGCAGCGGCTTGCGCGTGCCGCGCGCATCGGACCACGCGCCGGTCGCGGCGCCCGACAGCGCCCATGTGAGCGCGAGCGCGGACGACACCATGCCGAGCTGCGTGTTCGTCAGGTGCAGCTCGGCCGACATGAACGGGAACAGGAACGACAGCGCGAGGCGGTCGAAGAAGACGAAACCGAACGTCATGAACAGGATCAGCAGCAGCCTGTTCTCGTACGTCCATGCGAGTCTGGGGGAGGGATGGGATGACATGGCGGGCCTCGTCGCGCGTCAGCGGTACAGCTTCTCGATCGCTTGCGCGCCGAGGCCGACCTTCTCGTAATGCGCCTTGCACATCGCGATGTACGAGTGCACGTCGAAATAGCCGTCGGGGTTGCCTGCTTCGTCGAGCCAGATCAGCGGGCCCTTGACGATGAAGAACGCGCGCATCGGCTCGGGATGATCGAACGCGACGAGCGTGTGGCCCTCGCCCGGCGTCTCGTACACGAAATCGCCGCGCGTCGCGGTCCATTCGTGCTCCAGGTAGCCCCATTTGCCGGACAGCGTGTACGCGAACACCTCGTGCGGGTGATAGTGCCGGTTCACGAGCCCGGCTTCCTTCGCCATCAGGATGTCGCACCATTTGTTCTGCGACGGCGAGATCCACAGCGGCCGCGACGAAACCGTTTCGGTGAACGGAACGTAATAGCGCTCGTCGTCGGTGGCCGCGTTCGGGATATAGGCTTCGGGCAGCGCATCGGGCTTGAACGGATTGGCAATCGGCGGGATGTTTTGCCAGAATTCGGATACGGCTTGGTCGACCACGGTCTGTCTCCTTGTATGTCGGTGTCGTGGGCTCGACTTTAGCCAGCCGGTGCGCGCCGCTCTTGACTGGGCTGGACGAATTGCTTGACCGCGCCGGACATTGCACCGCACCAGAATCCAGACGAACCATCCCCCAATCCGTGCCGCTCGCACGACAGGCGCCCGCAGGAGGCGACGTGACGAATTCGACCGTTTTTTCACGCACGCGAGGCTCGACGGCCGACGTGCCGGCGCGCGACAGGATGGCGTACTGGGATGCGTTCAATGCGGCGACGCTGGTCGGCCTGCGCTGCTCGTCGCTGTCGCCGGCCGGGCTCGAAGTCGAGAAGACCGACATCGCGCTGCCGGGCCTCGGCATCGCCGACATCAGCGGCCGGGATCACGTGATCGAGCGCAGCCCCGCGCTGGTGCGCCAGTTGCCGAAGGAGTCGCTGTTCGCGTGCCAGATCCTGAGCGGGCGGGCATATTTCATCCAGCGCGACCGCTGCCTGCTCGCGGAAGCCGGCGACGTCGTCGTGTACGACACGCGCGTGCCTTATCTGTTCGGATTCCTGACGCCGATGCGGCAGCTGCTGATCGATATCCCGATCACGACGTTCGACGACCGGCTCGATGCCGAGCTGGCGGCGCTGCCGCTGCGGATCGCACCGAAACCGGGCGCGGGCGCGATGCTCGGCGCGACGTTGCGCGCGAGCGTCGAGCGTTTCATGAAGGAGCCGGTCGAGCAGGACGCCGCACGTTTCGCCGAGTACACGCGCACGCTGATCGCGGAACTCATCGACGCGGAAGTGAACGGCGCGGGCGCATCGCGCGCGTCGCTGTCGTACCTGCTGACCGCGAAGCAGTACATCGCGACGCATCTCGGCGATCCGGAGCTCGGGCCACAGGCCGTCGCCGATGCGGTCGGGTTGTCGCTGCGGCACCTGGGCCGGCTGTTTGCGGCGGAAGGCGAATCGATCACGCAGCACATCTGGTCGGAACGGCTGTCGCACGCGCATCGTGAACTGACGGATGCGCGGCTGCGCAAGACCAGCGTCGGCGAGATCGCGTTTCGCTGGGGATTCTCGAGCCAGGCGCACTTCAGCCGCGCGATTCGCGAGCGTTACGGCGCGTCGCCGATGGCGCTGCGCGACGCGGCGCGCGCGGCCGAGTGCTGATGTCGGCAGGTTGAGGGGGCGGCGGCGCGTGTGTCACGCGCCGTTTTCGTTTTCGTTTCCGCTTGCGCCGTGACGCCGCGCGTGGCGTCAATCTGCCAGCATGAACTCGGCACAGCGCTCCGCGATCATGATCGTCGGCGCGTTCGTGTTGCCCGACACGATGCGCGGCATCACCGACGCGTCGCAGATCCGCAATCCGTCGATGCCTTGCACCGCGAGGCGCGGCGTGACGACCGCGTTCCCGTCGTTGCCCATGCGGCAGGTGCCGGCCGGGTGGTAGACGGTTTTCGCGCGGCGCCGCACGTAGTCGGCGAGTGCCGCGTCGGTCAGCGTCTCGGCTTCGCGCACGATGCGCGCGAGCGACGGCGCGCGGATGATCCGCCGGGCGAGCGCGACGCCGCGCACGAGACCGTCGACGTCGGCCGGGTCGGACAGCGCGCCGCTGTCGAACCGGATCGGCGCGGCCGGATCGCTGGAGCGCAGTTGCACGGAGCCGCGCGAACGCGGCCTGAGCAGGCACGGATTGATCGACAGGCCATGGCCGGGCAGCGGTTCGCGATCGACGTCGCCGACGAGCGTCGGCAGCACGTGGAACTGGATGTCCGGCCGGCCGCTGCCGGTCGTGTCGACGAACGCGCCGGATTCGACGACGTTCGACGTCAGCAGGCCCGTGCGGCACAGCATCCACTGCAGCCCGTGGCGCAGTGCCTTCAGCCCGCGATCCTCGCCCAGCAGGCTGACCGGCGCGTGGCTGCGGCCGTAGATCGACACTTCGAGGTGATCCTGGTAGTTCGTGCCGACGTCGCGGCTGTCGTGCAGCACGTCGATGCCGTGCGCGCGCAGGTGGGCGCCGGGGCCGATGCCCGACAGCATCAGCAGTTTCGGCGTGCTCAGCGCGCCGGCCGCGAGCACGACGTCGGCGCGCGCGGCGGCCGAACCCGTCGCGCCGTTTTCCGCGCGCCATGCGACGCCGGTCGCGCGCCGGCCGTCGAACAGGATGCGCGTCACGCGGCAGCCGGTCAGCACGCGCAGGTTCGGGTGGCCGATCGCGTCGGCGAGATAGGTGGCCGCGGTGCTGCCGCGCTGCCCGTCGAAGATCGTCGTGTGATAGAAGCCGGCGCCATGCTGCGCGGCGCCGTTGAAGTCGTCGTTGTACGCGATGCCGGTTTCCTGCGCGGCCTTCACGAACGCGAGGCTCAGCGGATGCCGGAAACGCGTGTCGCCCACCTTCAACGGCCCGTCGGTGCCGTGGAACGGCTCCGAGAGCCGCAAGTGCGATTCGGCGCGCTTGAACACCGGCAGCACGTCGTCCCATCCCCAGCCCGTGCAGCCGAGCGCGGCCCAGTCGTCATAGTCGTCGCGCGTGCCGCGCACGTACAGCATCGCGTTGACCGAACTGCCGCCGCCGAGCGTGCGGCCCTGCGGCACGTAGGTCTTGCGTCCCGCCGCGCCGGGTTGCGGTTCGCTCTCGAACGTGACCGTGCGCCGCGTGCCGAGCACCCGGATGAAGGTCGCCGGAATCCGGATGAACAGGCTGTCGTCCTTCGGGCCGTCCTCGAGCAGCAGCACGCGCCTGCCGGCCTTCACCAGCCGATGCGCGACCGTGCAGCCGGCCGACCCGCCGCCGACGACGATATGGTCGTACGTCTCCATCCCGCTTCTTCTCCTTGCTGTCGGGCGGCGGAACGAGTGCCGCCGCGCAAGAAGCCAGCTTAGCGACCGGTATGCGGCCCCATTTGACCGGGACGGACACCGTGCTTGCCTCGCAGGGACACGGTGGCGCTAGCGCACTTCGGCGGGGGCGCGCGTGTCGCTCGGCGTCTCGCCGAAGCGCGCGCGATAGCTGCGGCTGAAATGCGCGCTGTTGTTGAAGCCCCAGCGGAAGGCGATTTCGCTGACCGTCAGGTGCTTCAGCGACCGGTCGCGCAGGTCGGCGCGGCAGCGTTCGAGCCGCCGCGCGAGGATATAGCGCGTGAGCGGCATCCCTTCGATCTCGAACACGCGCGCGAGCTGGCGCGGCGACAGGTTGATCGCGCGGCTTACCGACTGGCTGTCGAGGTCGTCGTCGGCGAGATGGCTGTCGATAAAGGCTTTCGCGCGCGACAGCGTGTGGACGGTCGATTTCGTCGGCGACATGTCGCCGTCGCGCAGCCGCAGCGTCGACTGCACGAGCTCGAGTATCGCGGCGGCGCGCCGCTCGCGCGCGTCGGGCGTCGGCTCCTGCGGCGCGGCGAGCAGCGCATACACCTGCCGCACCGCCCATGACGCGACACCGTCGCCGCGGTCGATCTTGACGAGGCTGCGGTAGCGCCACGGGCCGACGCGCGCTTCGAACACGTCGCGCGGCACGTCGAGCACGGTCATCGCCATGTCGGCGGGAAAGCCGTGGCCGTACGGCATCGACGTGTCGTACAGGACGAGATCGCCGGGCCCGTGCTGCATGCAGTCGACGTCCTGGAACGTATAGCCTTGCCCCTCGTGCATCAGGCAGATGAACACGGCGTCGCGCTGGTCCGCATGGATGTTGTGCGACGTGCGCACGACCGCGTGCCGGTTCGCGACGATGTCGCATGCGCTGAACAGCCCGAGATCGCGCTTGCGCAGCGTCGCGTCGATGCCTTCTGACGATTTCCCGCTGCATTCGATCCGTACGAGCGTGCGGGCGACATGGTCGACCCAGAAGTCGACGCGCTCGGCGCCGCGTACGGCGCGCGTCGAGATCGTGACGATCCCCGTGCTGGTGTCCGGCATGACGTTCTCCCAATGACCGTCCGAGCCGCGCAGTCTCGGGCACGTCGAATGCCGCGGTCAATCCGTGAAAGACCGGGGCGGGCGCGCAACGCCCTTGCAGCGGGGCGTTGCGGCCGTTCGCGCGATCGATGTCCGTCTGAGTCAACGGAAGTGGCCGTGCGAGTCAAAACGCAGGTGCGATTTTCGGTTAGA
Organism: Burkholderia sp. YIM B11467; assembly: GCF_052952715.1. Classification (NCBI taxonomy): domain Bacteria; kingdom Pseudomonadati; phylum Pseudomonadota; class Betaproteobacteria; order Burkholderiales; family Burkholderiaceae; genus Burkholderia; species Burkholderia sp. YIM B11467. Next base: position 1,133,294 of record NZ_JBQVSQ010000001.1, on the reverse strand, counting down.
TGGCGCGCGTATCGCTACGCGCTGCCGACCGGTGCCGCCGGCCTACTTCGATGAAGACGGCGCCAGCCCGAGCGAAACGTCCTGCTCGTAGCCCATCTTGCTGTCGCGGAATTCGACGCTCACGTAGCCGGCGCGCCGCGCGTCGGTGACGTTCGCGTAGATCGACGTCATCACCATGCCCGCATCGCAGTCGAGCGGAATCGTGCGGTCGATGTGACCCGTCGCGATGTTGACGGCCCGCAGCGATCGCATCGCGATGCCGCACGAGTCGGACAACGTATAGACGCCGACCAGCATGTGCGTCTTCGTGCGGTACCACATCGGGATATCGACGGCGCCGTCGAGCTGGAGGTGATCGCGATCGTTGTCGTTCATGCGCCCGACTTCGTTCAGCGTGATCGGGAGCGTCTTGCGGCCATCGTCCCAGGTGCCGGTCGCCGTCTTGCCGGTGAGGTTCAGCGCGATCGGGCAGGGTTTCGGGTGCGACGGCGACTCAGGCGGTACCACCGGCGCTTCGGCATTCGATGCAGCCGGCGACGCTTCGCACAGCGTCATGCGGCCGTCCGGTTCGCGGTGGCCCTGCAGCGGGATCGGCTTGCGATGCGCATCGTAGTAGTAGCTGCCGTCGATACGCCAACGGCCCGCGTCGTTGCGGTCGAGTGCATCGTAAGTCTGCAGCGACACATGGACCGGCGCATTGCCGATCGTGCCGGTGTAGTTCGCGATTTCGTACCAGCCTGCGTACGACGCGGCCGGCACGCACGCGAACAGCGCGGCGAGCGTTGCGGCGAACGGGCGGGCGTAGCGGGGGAGGCGGGTCATCGGCGGTCTTTGTGCGTGGTGTGGGTTCGAGCGCGAAGGACGCCGGCTCGGCCGTGTCGAGTCGCGCGGCCGCCGGGCGCACACCATTGTAGCCATCCGCCATTGCCGGATTTCCCGCATCCGCGCATGCGGCGGCAGCGGAACGCACGCGACCCAGGCCGGCCTCGGCGCCGCCGCATTGCGCGACGCCACGGGCCGGCCTGTCGCCGCCGCGGACTTCAGGTTGCGCTGGCCGCGTCGATCTGGCGGATGTCGTCCTGATCGAGCTGCAAGCGGATCGCGTCGCCGAGCAGGCCGAGCTGCGCGAGCGATGTCGCGCTCGCGATCGGCGCGGTGATCGTCGGCCGCGCGATCTGCCACGCAAGGGCGACCGCGGCCGGCTGCGTATCGTGCTTCGCCGACACGGCGTCGAGCGCCGCGAGAATGCGCAGGCCGCGTTCGTCGAGATAACCGGCGACGCGATCGCCGCGCACGCTCTTCTTCAGGTCGGCCTCGCTGCGGTATTTGCCCGACAGGAAGCCGCTTGCGAGCGCGTAGTAGTTGACGACGCCGAGCTTCAGGTCGCGCACGACCGGTTCGAGATCGCGTTCGTAGTCGGTGCGGTCGATCAGGTTGTACTCGGGCTGGATGACCTGGTACGCGGGCAGGCCGTCGCGCTTGCTGACGTCGGCGGCTTCGCGCAGGCGTGCGCCGCTGTAGTTCGATGCGCCGATGATGCGTACCTTGCCCGCGTCGATCAGTGCCTGGTACGCGCCGAGCGTTTCTTCGAGCGGGGCCGTGTCGGCGAGATCGCGATGCGAGAAATACAGGTCGATGTAGTCGGTCTGCAGGCGGCGCAGCGAATCGTCGGCGGCCTTCAGGATGTTGTCCTTGGTCAGCCCCGCGCGCGCGGCCAGCAGCCCGACCTTGGTTGCGATCACGACCTGTTCGCGCTTGCCGGAACGCTTGAGCCACTTGCCGATGATCGTTTCCGATTCGCCGCCGCTGTTGCCGGGCGCCCAGGCCGAATAGACGTCGGCCGTGTCGATGAAGTTGATGCCGGTTTCCGCGAGCGCGTCGAGCAGCGAAAACGATGCGTTCTCGTCGACGGTCCAGCCGAAGACGTTGCCGCCGAAGGCGAGCGGCGAAACCTGGATGTTCGACGTGCCGAGGGTGCGTAGTGCCATGTTCTGCTCCGATATCGATGGGTGATGGGATCGAACTGCGGGATGGGCCAAAACGATCGCGGCGAGACGGGGGCGCGGTGCGGTACCGCCGTGGTCGCGGGACACCGGACATTCTCGCCGATCGATCGGATTCGTGCAGTCGGCGCATCGCCGCGATGGTGGGCGATTTGCGGCGAGTAACGGACGGCTCGTCCGTTACGCGAGCGCGTCGTACGGCTGCGTTGGATCGGGAGCGAATTTTTGTCGGCGGCTTGCGCGACGGGAGGCGAGCAGGAGAGCGGGCTGCCCCGGCGTTGCGCCGGAGCGCATGGGAAGACGGGCGGCAAGCAACTGCCCGTGCGACGGTGAGCCGGTCAGCGCAACTGCACCGCCGCGAGGAACAGCACCATGCTGCCGATCGCGCCGTCCAGCACGCGCCACGCAACGGCCTTGCGGAACCACGGCGCCAGCAGTCGCGCGCCATAACCCAGCGCAAGGAACCACACGACGCTGACCGTCATCGCGCCGATCGCGAACGCGGACCGCGCGCCTTCCGGCTCGCGTGCGCCGGCCGTGCCGATCAGCAGGAACGTGTCGAGATACACGTGCGGGTTGAGCCACGTGAATGCGAGCGTCATCAGCACGACCGCCATGCCGCTCTGCGGCGGCGGCGCGACCGCGTCGCCGCGCACGTCGAGCGTTTCGTGGCCCGGCTTGAGCGCACGGCGCAGCGCGTTGACGCCGAACCACGCGAGATACGCGAGGCCGACATACAGCACCGCATGAACGAAAGTCGGATAACGTTCGACGAGCACGGACGCACCGCCGACGCCCGCGCCGATCAGGAGCATGTCCGACAGCGCGCACAGCAGCACGATCTTGCCGACGTGCGAACGCATGATGCCCTGCCGGAGCACGAACGCGTTCTGCGCGCCGATGGTGACGATGAGCGACGCGCACAGGGCGGCGCCGTGAGAGAAAGCAAGCCAGTTCATGATGACAGCGATAGCAGCAGTAGACGGAATAATCGGGTAGCGCTAGTCTGCGGTCAGCATGAAAATAAGAGAAGCTAATTCACCTAATGCAGATTAAGGAAATCTAATGCTCGACTACGCCCTGCTCGATGCGCTCTCGGCGGTGATCCGGTACGGCTCGTTCGAGCGCGCGGCCAAGGAGTTGAACGTCACGCCGTCGGCCGTGTCGCAGCGCGTGAAACTGCTGGAGGAACGCGTCGGCAGCGTGCTCGTCAAGCGCGGGCAGCCGTGCGTCGCGACGACGTCCGGCGCGCTGCTGTGCCGGCATACCGAGCGCGTGCAATTGCTCGAGGCGGAACTGGGCGGCCGGATGCCGGCGCTGCCGGGCTCGATCACGAGCGCATGGCCGATGTTGCGCGTGGCCGTCAACGACGACAGCGTCGCGACGTGGTTTATCGATGCGGTGGGGCCGTTCTGCACGGAGCGCGAGATGCTGCTCGACCTCGTGATCGACGACCAGGACTACACGGCGGCGCGCATCCGAGATGGCAGCGTACAGGGCGCGGTGACCGCGCAGGCCGAGCCGATCCAGGGCTGCCGTTCGACGCGGCTCGGGCGCATTCGTTATCGCGCGGTGTGCTCGCCGGCATTTCACGAACGCTATTTCGGCAAGGGCGTCACGCGCGACGCGCTGCGCCGCGCGCCGTGTGTGATGTTCAATCCGAAGGACGGGCTGCAGGCGCGCTTCATCCGGCGTGTGACGCGTGCGGATCTCGATCCGCCGCAACACTGGATACCGCATGTCGCGGGCTATCTGCGCGCATGCGAAACGGGGCTGGGATGGGGAATGTGTCCGGACCGGATGGTCGATCGCCAACTGGCGGCGGGCGAACTGGTCGACATGTCGCCGGGACGCACCACCGACATCGATCTTTACTGGCAGAGCTGGCGCCTGTCGATCGGCTGGCTCGACGATTTCAGCGCGGCGCTCAAGACGCGTGCCGCGCTGTTTCTCGATTGATCGACGGCGCGATACGGAGGACGCGCCCGGCGCGCGACAGGCGCGCGCCGGGCGACATCATCAGACTTGATGCAAACCGTCGAAGTCGACGATCTGGACGTGGCGACCCTGCATTTCGATCAGGGCGCGCTTCTGGAATTTCGACAGCGTGCGGCTGACTGTTTCGAGCGTCATGCCGAGATAGCTGCCGATGTCTTCGCGCGTCATCCGCAGGTTGAATTCCGACGGCGAGTAACCGCGCTTCAGGTAGCGCGACGATACATCGAGCAGGAAAGCGGCGACACGTTCTTCGGCATTCAGCGAACCGAGCAGCATCGTTTGCGACGTTTCGCGCACGATCTGTTCGCTCATCAGCTTGTGCATGCGCAACTGCATCGAGCCGGCTTCCGAGCACAGCGTCTTGAGCGCGCTGTACGGAATCACGCAGACGGAGCTGTCTTCCAGCGCGACCGCGGTGCGCGGATGCGTGTCGTCGCAGATGCCGTCGAGGCCGAGCGCTTCGCCCGCGAGATGCAGGCCCGTGACCTGTTCGCGGCCGTCGTGGCGTGTCGCGACGGTTTTCAGCGAACCCGAGCGCACCGCGTACAGGTTGTCGAATGCGTCGCCTTCGCGGAACAGCGCTTCGCCGCGCTTGACGGGGCGAGCCGCGCAGATGACCGACTCGAGGCGACTGAGTGCTTCGGGCGCCAGGCCCTGCGGCATGCACAGGTGCCGCATTGCGCACGACGAGCAGTGCGCGGCCTGACGAGGAGCCCAACTGCCGGCATGAGGCGTGGCGGCGGGACGTGTAGCGACGGGCGTCAGCATGATCGTTTACTCCGGCGTTGAATCGACGGAATCATTGTCCCACCGCAAATTGCCGCTGTCGGGTGACAAAACGTCGCGACCGGGCGCGCATGCCGAACGCCGTTCAGGCGGCCTGCTCGTCGGCGTTGGCGGCCGCCGGAATCAGCAGCACGGGCAGCGTCGCGTGCCGCACGCATTGTTCGGCGATGCTGCCGAGCACGAGACGGCGGAACCCGCGGCGGCCGTGCGTGCCGAGCACGAGCAGATCGGCGCCGAATGCCTTCGTGCCTTCGAGGATCAGCGACGACACGTCGTTGAGCGACGTCGCTTCGTTCAGCCGCGTCTCGCCCTTCACGCCTGCTGCCTGCATCAGCTTCGTGAAATCCTTCGCGAGCGCGTCGCCCTGCGCGACGAGCTGATCGCGCAGGATGGACGGATCGTAGCCGGGCACGTTGTAGTAGATCGCGGCGTTCTCGACGACGTAGAACGGTTGCAGCTCGGCGCCGTGTGCTTTCGCGAGCGCCAGCGCGGCATCGAATGCATGGCGGGACGTGTCGCTGCCGTCGACGGCAACCAGAATACGCTTGTACATAGTGTCTCCGAGTGGCGGGTTGAAACGAAGTCGGCCGGATGGCCGATCAGGCTCAGCATTGCTGCGAGGCAGAGTAAACCAATGGCGGGGACTTTGCAGTGCGGTGCCGGTCCTGCCGCGCGGCCGCGGTGTTTCGGGTGGTGCGGCGCACGACCATGCACGCGATGCAACCTGCGCTGCGCGACGCGTGTCGCATGGTCGGGTCGCATCCGTGGTCGGTGCAGTCTCCGCAAGGCGCTCGACAATCGAACGCACGACGAACACGGATGAAGACCGCATCGTCGCGAGGACCGAATGCGCGGGTATCGAAATCGCGCATCGCGACGCACGCATGCCAGTTCGACACGGCACAACAGCCACGCTGACGAACCGCACGCATCGTTATTCAACCGCAACCGCGCCGTTTCGACATGACTTCGATCAACGCATGTGCGTGATCGCGATGCGCGGCATGCATCGATCCGCCGATGCCGATGCGCGGAATCGTTCGTTCGAGCACCCGTCGCGTGCGCCGATCCATAACCATCGGTGGTCGACCGACGCCAGTTTGCAAACGAACGATCGATTCAAACACCGCACCGGCTACTTAGGCACGGCCGTCAGCTCGATCACGCGCTCCGGCTTCCGTCCGTGGCCGGGCCAGTACGCGCTGCCGTACATCCGGTGGACGGGACCGAACTGCTCGTCGTCTGCGGGCGTCGGCGCGGCGAAGCCTTTCTCGATCACCACGTAGCCCGCGCGCAGCGCGAACGCCGGATGGTTGCCGCCGGGGCGGCTGTCGAAACCGGCGAAGCCGTCGCCGGCTTCGGGCATTGCATTGACGAGCGACGCGTTGCTGCCCGTGATCTGGTCGGGCGGGATCGGCCCGCCGCCGGCGAGCAGCCACGCCTCGCGGTTCTTGCCGTCGGTGTCGACCGTGCTGTCGTGGGTGTCGTCGTTGTCGAGCTCGACGCTGTGCGGATGCGCAAGACCTGTTTGACCGGATGGTTCCATCACGGCTCTCCTGGCGGCGAAGCGGTCCGGATCGAAGCAAATCCCGTTCCGGGCATGACGGGAAAAGGCGCGCGGGCGGTCGCCGCGGTCGCGCGGCGCGCACTGATTTGTCGTGATTTATTTCAGCTAGAAGACGCGTTTTCTACAGAGTATGATTCTTTTCCTGCGAAGCGGCGACAGGGGATGCGATCTCGCCGCCTCTGCCCGCGCCGGGGCGCCGCAGCACCCTTAAAGACGGGTAGTGAACAACAAAGCAAGGGACTAGAGGTGGCGGATTCATGCAAGCGACTACTGCGTTCACGCACCGCGGTTATCTGTTGAATTGCGCGCCCGCGCGCGCCAGTGACGGTTCGTTCAAGCCCTACGTCGTGATCTCCCGATCAAGCGACGGCGAGCTGGTTGCGAACCGTTTTTTCCCGATCGAGCTCCAGTTCAACGACGAAGACGCCGCAATCGCGCACGCGCGCGATTGGGCCGTGCGCTGGATCGACGCGAGCAGCATCACGATCTGATGCGTCCACCTGCCCGCGGCGTCGGCCGCCCACGGCATCGGCCGCCGGCCGATTTCCGGCGTGCCGCTCCCCGACACAAAACGCGGTAATCTTGCGGAACCCGTCACTTTATTAGCGGCCGTGCGATCGAGCGCGGCCGCATGCATTGGCCTATGTCGACATCACCTGCCCGTCAGTGGGGCCTCGAAGAAATCGTCACCGGATTGCGCGAGTCGCGCGAGGAACTCCATCGCACGCGCCATCCGCGCGGTATTCGCGAACTGCCATCGCGCGACGCGATCTGCAAGATTGTGACCGGCCTGCGCGCGTCGATGTTTCCGACGCATTACGGCGCGCCGGATCTCACCGACGAAAGCGTCGACTATTACGTCGGCCATACGCTCGAAAGCACGTTGCGCGTGCTGTCCGAACAGATCCGCCGCGCGTTGCCGTTCCTGCCCGAGCATGCGGACACGCCGTTCGCCGAGCTCGACGAACGCGCGTTCGAGATCGCGCGCGAATTCGGCCGCCAGTTGCCGGCGGTCCGCGCGCTGCTCGTCAGCGACATCCAGGCCGCGTACGCGGGCGATCCGGCCGCGCAGCACATCACCGAGATCCTGCTGTGCTACCCCGGCGTGTTGGCGATGATGCACCACCGGCTCGCGCACGCGCTGCACCAGCTTGGTGTGCCGCTGCTCGCACGATTCATCAATGAAATCGCCCACTCGGCCACCGGCATCGACATCCACCCCGGCGCGCAGATCGGCCCGAGCTTCTTCATCGACCACGGCACCGGTGTCGTGATCGGCGAGACGGCGATCATCGGCGAACGTGTGCGCCTGTACCAGGCCGTCACGCTCGGCGCGAAGAGCTTCCCGGCCGATGGCGAAGGCACGCTGGTCAAGGGCAACGCACGGCACCCGATCGTCGAGGACGACGTGGTGATCTACGCGGGCGCGACGATTCTCGGCCGCGTGACGATCGGGCGCGGCTCGGTGATCGGCGGCAACGTGTGGCTCACACACAGCGTGCCGGCCGGCACGAGTGTCGCGCAGGGCAAGGTCCGCGAAGGCGGGAGCGCCGAGAAGCCGTAAAGCCGTGGCGTGGTGCACGGCGCACGGCCGCCACGGCGCGTGCGTCAGTGCTTGCCGGCGGGCGAGCGGTGCTTGTACAGCACGTCCTGGTCGACGCGGATCAGGTTCTGCCCCGCATCGACGACGAAATCCACACCGTTGTACGCGTTGCCCGTCAGCAGCAGGATCGCGCTCGCGACGTCGTCGGGGCCCGCGATGCGCGCGAGCGGCGTCGATGCGCGGCTCGCGTGTTCGAAGTCGGCCTGCGTCTGGTCGTCGCTCGGCAGCATCAGCCCCGGGAATACCGCGTTCACGCGCAGCACGGGCGCGGACGACAGCGCGAGCATCTGCGTGAGGTTGCCGAGCGCGGCCTTCGCGACCGTGTAGCTGAAATGGTCGCGGTGGAAGTTTTCCTTGATCTTCTGGTCGACCACGTTCACGACGACACCCTGCGTGCCGGCCGCGCGGGCCCGTTCGTAGAACGCGCGCGTGAGCAGGATCGGCGCGCGGCAGTTGACCGCCCACGCCTGGTCGAACGCCGCGAGGTCGAAGCTCGGGAAGTGATCCTGCCAGAACACCGACGCGTTGTTGACGAGCACGTCGAGGCGCCCGAAGCGCGCATAGACCTGGTCGATCAGCGCGGTGATCTGCGCGGCATCCGACAGGTCGGCCTGCAGCGCGATCGACTCGTGCCCGCGTTCGGCGATCGCGCGGGCCGCCGCCTGCGCGGCATCGGCCGAACGGTCGTAGTGCACCGCGGTGCGATAGCCGTGCGCGGCGAAATACTCGGCGAACGCGCGCCCGGCCCGGCGTGCGGCGCCGGTCACGAGCACGACGGGCGCGTGCGCCGTTTGCTTCGTCGACTCCATTACGTATTCGTCAGGTTGACTGAAGAAGGATTGGCGACGATCGACAGGAATTCGCGCCGCGTCGACGGATCGGTGCGGAACGTGCCGAGCATGCGCGACGTGACCATCTCGACGCCCGGCTTGTGTACGCCGCGCGTGGAGATGCATTGGTGCGCGGCTTCGAGGATCACGCCGACGCCCTTCGGTTGCAGCACGTCGAACAGCGTGTCGGCGATCTGCACGGTCATCTTTTCCTGGATCTGCAGGCGCTTCGCGAACGCGTCGACGAGGCGCGCGAGCTTCGAGATGCCGACCACGCGATGGTTCGGCAGATACGCGACGTGCGCGCGGCCGATGATCGGCACCATGTGGTGCTCGCAGTAGCTCTCGAAGCGGATGTCCTTCAGCACGATCATCTCGTCGTAGCCGTCGACTTCGCTGAACGTGCGCGCGAGGATGTCGCGCGGCTCCAGCGCATAACCGGCGAAGAACTGCTCGTACGCGCGCACGACGCGCGCGGGCGTGTCGAGCAGGCCTTCGCGTGCGGGATCGTCGCCGGCCCAGCGCAACAGCACGCGCACGGCGTCTTCCGCTTCTTCACGGCTCGGTCGGGACGCGGCCGGCTCGGGCCGCGCGGATTTTTTACCCATGTAGTGGCTCCATCGAAGGCCGCCCCGGGCGGCCGATATCCGGCAATTGTTTCATGCTTTCGCGGGTCGTGCGTGCCAACGCGAACAGGCCAGGCCCTGGCGCTCACTTCGGCCATTCGTCCTGTTCGTCGTTGAACAGCGACGCAACGACGCCGCGCAGCCACGCGGTGCGCGGATCGTTGTGGTACTTGCGATGCCAGTGCTGCTTCAGGTCGAAGCGCGGCAGCGCGAGCGGCGGTTCGACGGGCACGATGAACGCGTGTTCGGCCGCATACGCATAGCCGATCGCATGCGGCACCGTCGCGATCAGGTCGGTGCGGCTCAGGATGAACGGCAGGCTCATGAAGTGCGGCGTCTCGAGCACCGCGCGGCGCTGCATGCGCTGCTTCGCGAGATATTTCTCGAGCACCTCCTGGCTGCGGCCTTCGGCGCGTACCACCGCGTGCCCGCAGGTGAGGAACTGCTCGACCGTAAACGGCGGTGTCTGTTCGAACGGATGGCCGCGCCGCATCAGGCAGACGAACCGGTGCGTGAACAACCGTTGCTGGAAGAAGTTGTTGCCGTCGAGGTCGGGGAAGTAGCCGACCGCGAGATCGATCGAACCGGCTTCGAGGCCGCGCCCGACTTCGTCGTGCGCGAGCGAGACCGAGCGCAGGTTCGCATGCGGCGCACGCGTCGCGAACGCCTGCAGCAGCTTCGGCAGGAACACGATCTCGCCGACGTCCGACAGCGCGATCGAGAACGTATGCGTGCTCGCGGCCGGATCGAAGTCGTGCGGCGCAACCAGGCCGCGCTCGATCTGCGCGAGCGCGTCGCGTGCGGCCGGCAGCAGCGCGAGCGCGCGCGGCGTCGGTTCCATCCCGCGCGACGTGCGCACGAACAGCGGATCGCCGAAATACTCGCGCAGCCGGCCGAGCGCGGTGCTCACGCGCGGCTGGCTCACACCGAGCAGGTCGCCGGCGCGGCTCACGTTGCGCGTGTCGTCGAGCGCGACGAGGTACGGAATGAGGTTCAGATCGAGCGTATCCATCACCGGGCCAATATCTTAAAAACGTATACAACATATCTCCTGAATCGCGTTGCCGCATAGTCGGGAAAGCGCTCAAATGTGTTCCACGATTCGAATTAATGTTCTGGAGACGAACAATGCGCACCCAAGTCGCGATCATCGGCGCCGGTCCGTCCGGCCTTCTGCTGTCCCATTTGCTGCGCCTGCAAGGCGTCGATTCCATCCTCGTCGAAGCGCGTTCGCGCGAATACTGCGAGAACCGCATCCGCGCCGGTGTGCTGGAGCAAGGCACGGTCGACACGCTGAACGAAGCCGGCCTCGGCGACCGGATGCGCCGCGAAGGGCTCGAGCATCACGGCATCGAGCTGCTGTTCTCGGGCCAGCGCCACCGCATCGACCTGTCCGCGCTCACCGGCGGGCGCGCGATCACCGTCTACAGCCAGCATGAAGTCGTGCGCGACCTGATCGCGGCCGGCGTCGAGCATGGCCACGCGATGCACTTCGAAGTCAGCGACGTCGCGCTGCACGACGTCGAAGGCGAGCACCCGTTCGTCACGTTCAAGCATGCGGATGGCCGCGCGGACCGCATCGACTGCGACTACATCGCCGGCTGCGACGGCTTCCACGGCATCGCGCGCCAGACGATCCCGGCCGAGCGGCTGAACACGTTCGAGCGCGTCTATCCGTTCGCGTGGCTCGGCATCCTCGCCGACGCGGCGCCGTCGCTCGACGAACTCGTCTACGCGCATCACGACAACGGCTTCGCGCTGTTCTCGATGCGCTCGCCGACGGTCACGCGCCTCTATCTGCAGTGCAAGCCCGACGAAGACCTCACCGAATGGTCCGACACGCGGATCTGGGACGAATTGCACACGCGCTTCTCGAACGACACGGGCTGGACGCCGACCGAGGGCCGGATCACGCAGAAAAGCGTGACGCCGATGCGCAGCTTCGTGTCGGAGACGATGCAGCACGGCCGGCTGTTCCTCGCCGGCGACGCCGCGCACATCGTGCCGCCGACCGGCGCGAAGGGGATGAACCTCGCGGTGGCCGACGTCCGCGCGCTGTCCCGCGCGCTCGGCGCGCGTTACCGGACGGGCGACACGACGCCGCTCGATACGTATTCGGCGACCTGCCTCGAACGCGTGTGGCGCGCCGAGCACTTCTCGTACTTCATGACGAACATGCTGCATTCGTCGCCGGAGGATTCGCCGTTCGTCAATCGCCTGAAGTTTGCCGAGCTGAAATACGTGACGCGCTCGCGGGCCGCCGCGCAGTCGCTCGCCGAAAACTACGTCGGGTTGCCGTTCGACGACGCGACGGCCCCCGAGGCAACCCGCCTTGACAACGCGCTGTGCACGACTCTATGATCGGCCATCGTTCGCTAATCGAATCTAGGTTCGAATAGCGAACAAATACCGGAGTCGAGATCGGCCCCGGCGCGGCACGCGGAACGCGCGTGTCCCCTCGACAGGCCGCGCATCGTGCCGCGGGTTCGTATCAGGAAGAGACATGGTCAACAAGATTTTCGAATCGCTTCAGTCGGCGGTTGCCGACGTCCACGATGGCGCGACAATCATGATCGGCGGCTTCGGCACGGCCGGCATGCCGTCCGAGCTGATCGACGCGCTGATCGAACAGGGCGCGCGCGACCTGACGATCGTCAACAACAACGCGGGCAACGGCGAGACGGGCCTGGCGGCGCTGCTCAAGGCGAAGCAGGTGCGCAAGATCATCTGTTCGTTCCCGCGCCAGAGCGACTCGCAGGTGTTCGACGCGCTGTACCGCGCGGGCGAGATCGAGCTGGAGCTCGTGCCGCAGGGCAACCTCGCGGAGCGCATCCGCGCGGCGGGCGCCGGCATCGGCGGTTTCTTCACGCCGACGGGTTTCGGCACCAAGCTCGCTGAAGGCAAGGAAACGCGCGTGATCGACGGCAAGCAGTATGTGTTCGAAACGCCGATCCACGCCGATTTCGCGCTCGTGAAAGCGTACAAGGGCGATCGCTGGGGCAATCTCGTGTATCGCAAGACCGCGCGCAACTTCGGGCCGATCATGGCCAGCGCCGCGAAGGTCGCGATCGTGCAGGTGTCGGAAGTCGTGCCGCTCGGCGGGCTGAACCCGGAACACATCGTGACGCCGGGCATTTTCGTCCAGCGCATCGTCGAGGTGCCGCAGGCCGCGCACGCGGCCGAGCTGGCCGCCGAACACGCTTCGTCGCACGCCGCGGCTTAAGGAGATATCCAGATGAAACGACTGACCCGCGATGAAATGGCCAAGCGCGTCGCCCAGGACATCCCCGAAGGCGCGTACGTGAACCTCGGCATCGGCGTGCCGACGCTGGTGGCGAACCACCTCGACCCGAGCAAGGAAATCTTCCTGCACAGCGAGAACGGGCTGCTCGGCATGGGCCCCGCGCCCGCGCCCGGCGAGGAAGACGACGAACTGATCAACGCCGGCAAGCAGCACGTGACGCTGCTCACCGGCGGCGCGTATTTCCACCATTCCGATTCGTTCGCGATGATGCGCGGCGGCCACCTCGACTACTGCGTGCTCGGCGCGTTCCAGGTGTCCGCGAACGGCGACCTCGCGAACTGGCATACGGGCGCACCCGATGCGATTCCGGCCGTCGGCGGCGCGATGGATCTCGCGATCGGCGCGAAGCAGGTGTTCGTGATGATGGAGCACCTGACGAAGCAGGGCGAAAGCAAGATCGTCGCGCAGTGCTCGTATCCGGTCACCGGCGTGCAATGCGTGAGCCGCATCTATACGGATCTCGCCGTGCTCGACGTGACGGCCGACGGCCTCGCGGTGAGCGAGCTCTTCACCGACCTGTCGTTCGACGAACTGCAGAAGCTGACCGGCGTGCCGCTGATCGACGCGACGCAAAAGGCCGCTGCCTGAACCGGAGGCGTGCCGGCGCGCGCGTTCGTGCGCATGCCGGCACGCTTGGGTAGACAATAGGCGCACGCCGTTTCCCCCATCTGATGCCATGCTCGAAGACAGCGCCCGCCTGACCTCCCTCATCTGCGGCACCGAGCCGCTCAACCGGATCTGGTCGCCCCGCGCGACGATCCAGCGGATGCTCGACGTCGAGGCCGCGCTTGCGCGCGCGCTCGCCGCGCAGCAGGTGATTCCCGCCGCCGCGGTCGCGCCCATCGAACGCGCGTGCGACGCCAGCCGGCTCGACGCCGATGCGCTCGCGCACGGTGCGGCGCTCGGCGGCAATCTCGCGATTCCGCTCGTCAAGCAGCTCACCGCGCAAGTGAAGGCCGACGACCCTGAGGCCGCGAAGTTCGTGCACTGGGGCGCGACGAGCCAGGACATCATCGATACCGCTACCGTGCTGCAGCTGCGCGACACGCTCGACGTGCTCGAGCCGATGCTCGACGAAGCGTGCGCATCGCTCGCGGCGCTTGCGCGCACGCATCGCGCGACGCCGATGATCGGCCGCACCTGGTTGCAGCAGGCGCTGCCGATCACGCTCGGCCTGAAATTCGCCCAATGGCTCGATGCGCTGCTGCGCCATCGCGCGCGCTTCGCCGAATTGCGCGCGCGGGTGCTGGTGCTGCAGTTCGGCGGCGCGGCCGGCACGCTCGCGAGCCTGCGCGAGCACGCGGGCGGTGTGACGGCCGCGCTCGCGGCCGACCTGCGCCTCGCGGTGCCGGCCGTGCCGTGGCATACGCAGCGCGACCGCATCGCGGAAGCCGCGTCTTGCTTCGGCATGCTGATCGGCACGCTCGGCAAGATCGCGCGCGATATTTCGCTGCAGATGCAGACCGAAGTCGGTGAGCTCGGCGAACCGGCCGCCGCCGGCAAGGGCGGCTCGTCGACGATGCCGCACAAGCGCAACCCGGTCGGCTGCGCGGCCGTGCTGACCGCGGCCGTGCGCGCGCCGAACCTCGTCGCGACCGTGTTCGCGGGGATGGTCCAGGAGCACGAGCGCGCGCTCGGCGGCTGGCAGGCCGAATGGGAGGCGCTGCCCGACCTCGCGCGCCTGACGGGCGGTGCGCTCGCGCAGATCGCGCAGATCGTCGCGGGCCTCGACGTCAATACCGAACGCCTTGCCGCGAACCTCGACCTGACGCACGGGCTGATCCTTGGCGAAGCGGTGATGCTGGCGCTCGGCGACCGGATCGGCCGGCTCGATGCGCATCACGTCGTCGAGCACGCGTCGAAGGAAGCCGTGCGTACCGGCGCGACGCTGTTCGACGTGCTCGCCGCCGATGCGACCGTCTCGGCGCACCTGTCGCGCGACGCGCTCGCGCGGCTGCTCGATCCCGCACATTACGTCGGCGAGGCGCAGGCCTATGTCGACGCCGTGCTCGCGCTGCATGCGGGCACGACCCAACCAGGAGAACATTGATGCCTTTCGCCACTGTCAACGGCGTGAAACTGCATTACCGGATCGACCGTGCCGCGCGCGACGACGCGCCGTGGCTCGTCTTCTCGAACTCGCTCGGTGCCGACCTGCAGATGTGGGCGCCGCAGATCCGTCCGCTCACGCAGCACTTCAACATCCTGCGCTACGACACGCGCGGCCACGGCCATTCCGATGCGCCGGCCGGGTCGTACACGATCGAGCAGCTCGCCGGCGACGTGATCGGCCTGCTCGACCACGTCGGCATCGCGCGCGCGCATTTCTGCGGGATCTCGATGGGCGGGCTGACCGGCGCCGCGCTGGCCGCGCGCTACCCGTCGCGCATCGTTCGCGCGGTGCTGTCGAACACCGCCGCAAAGATCGGTTCGCCGGAAGTGTGGGCGCCGCGTGCGCAGAAGGCGCGTGCCGAAGGGATGGCCGCGCTCGCCGACGCCGTGCTGCCGCGCTGGTTCACCGACGCGTTCGTCGAACGCGAGCCGCGCATGTTCGACGCGATCCGCGACACCTTCGTGCATACCGACAAGGACGGTTATGCGGCGAACTGCGACGCGCTGAACGCGGCCGACCTGCGCGACGAAGTGAAGGGCATTACGCTGCCGGTGCTCGTCGTGACCGGCGCGAAGGACATGTCGACGCCGCCCGACCAGGGTCGCGCGCTCGCGGCCGCGATTCCCGGTGCGCTTCACATCGAATTCGATGCCGCGCATATTTCGAACATCGAGTGCACCGGCGGCTTCAACCGCGCGCTGCTCGATTTCCTGACCGCGTGAGGCCACTGCGATGGACGACCAGGAACGTTATGAAGCAGGGATGAAGGTGCGTCGCGCGGTGCTCGGCGACGCGCACGTCGACCGTTCGCTCGCGAACCGCACCGAGGTGACCGACGAATTCCAGAACCTGATCACGCGCTATGCATGGGGCGAGATCTGGACGCGTGACGGCCTGCCGCGCCATACGCGCAGCCTGCTGACCATTGCGATGATGGTGGCGCTGAACCGCGGCGAGGAACTGGCGCTGCATCTGCGCGCCGCGCGCAACAACGGCGTGACCCGCGACGAGATCAAGGAAGTGCTGCTGCAGACCGCGATCTATTGCGGCGTGCCGGCTGCGAATTCCGCATTCCACCTCGCGGACAAGATCTTCAAGGAACAGGACGAGGCCGCATAAGACGGCCGGTCAGGGGCGGCCGGCTGAGGGCGGCCGCAACCGATCGCGTGGCTCGCCGTCGCAGGCGGCCCTTCGGCGATCGAATCGATGAACGCGCCGGCAGAGTATCGGCGCGCGGCGCACCGGATGGCCGGTGGGCGAACAAAGGAAGGGCGCGGCTGCGATGCCGTCTTGCTCATAACTATTCAGGAGACTCGCGATGAATCGCGCACCCGTGGTCGATGTCCAGACCTTCATCAACGAGCAGCCGTTCGGCGGCTTTCAGTGGCTCGTGTTCCTCATGTGTTTCGTGATCGTGCTGCTCGACGGCTTCGATACGGCCGCGATCGGCTTCATCGCGCCGTCGCTGCTCGGCGAATGGAACCTCACCAAGCCCGATCTCGCACCCGTGCTGAGCGCCGCGCTGTTCGGCCTCGCGTGCGGCGCGCTCGTGTCGGGCCCGCTGTCCGACCGGCTCGGGCGTCGCTCGCTGCTGCTCGGCTCGGTGTTCCTGTTCGGCGTCGCGTGTTTCGTGTCCGCCTTCTCCACCACCATCGGGCACCTGACGATCCTGCGCTTCGTCACCGGCGTCGGGCTGGGCGCGGCGATGCCGAACGCGGTCACGATGATGGGCGAGTTCTGCCCGGACAAGCGCCGCGCGACCGTGATCAACCTGATGTTCTGCGGCTTTCCGCTCGGCGCCGCGTTCGGCGGTTTCCTGGCCGCGTGGATGATCCCGCATTTCGGCTGGCGCAGCGTGCTGATGCTCGGTGGCGTGACGCCGCTGCTGCTCGGCGTGCTGTTGCTGCTGAAGATGCCGGAATCGGTGCGCTTCATGGTCGCGAGCGGCCAGGCGGTCGACAAGATCCGCGCGACGCTCGCGCGCATCTCGCGCGACGCGCTGAACGCCGGCTCGTTCGCGATGACCGAAGCCGCGCCGCAGACGGGCAGCAAGGGCCTCGGCGTCGTGCTGTCGCGTTCGTACATCGTCGGCTCGGTGATGCTGTGGATCGCTTACTTCATGGGCCTCGTGATCTTCTACGCGTCGATCAACTGGATGCCGATCCTGCTGAAGGACGCCGGCCTGACGCCGAAGAGCGCGACGCTGATCTCGGCGCTGTTCCCGCTCGGCGGCGTGGGCGCCGTGCTGTGCGGCGTGCTGATGGACCGTTTCAATGCGAACCGCGTGATCGCCGTGTGCTACGCGCTGACCGCCGTGAGCGTGTATGCGATCGGGCAGGCGGCCGGCAACGTCGGGCTGCTCGTGCTGGTCGTGTTCGTCGCCGGCGTGCTGATGAACACCGCGCAATCGTCGATGCCGGCGCTTGCCGCCGCGTTCTATCCGACCGAGGGGCGCGGCACCGGTGTCGCGTGGATGCTCGGCGTGGGCCGCTTCGGCGGGATCGCCGGTTCGTTCCTCGTCGCGGAGCTGACGCGCCGGCACTTCTCGTTCGCGGGGGTGTTTGCGACGATCGCCGTCGCGGGCCTGCTCGCGTGCGTCGCGCTGCTGATCAAGCAGATGGCGCGGCCGCATGGCGTCGCGCAGCCGGCCGGCAAGATCGAGTCGCTCGGGCATTGAGCGACGCGCGGGCCGGTGCGATGCGCCGGCCCGCGGTGAGCGGCGTCCTTCGCGCCGTTATTCTTCCGCGTCGTGTTCCTTGACGAAGTTGCGCAGATACGCGCGCAGCGCGGCCTCCCGGCCGCGATGATCGGCGAGGTTCGCGGCGCCCATCTCTTCCTCTTCACCGAACAACGTGGGCGGCGCGCAGTAAGTGCCGACTTCGATGTTGTCGCGCAGCACGCGGATGTCGTGCGTGAGTGGGTGATACTCGGCGACCCAGTGCATCCCCTCGATGTGTTCGCCCGTCCTCAGCAATGGCTTCATCGGCGTTTCTCCCGGAAGCAGCGGCGGAACCGGCGAAGCGGCTGCGCGCGCCCGTACCAAAAGGGTACGCCTGCATCGCGTGAACCTCAACGGGCGCGCTGTGAGCGCTCACTGCGGCAGCAGGTGCACGACGAGCGGATACAGCGACAGGATCAGCAGCACGGCCATCGTCACGTTGAAGATGCGCAACGCGCGGCGGTTCGACAGGAAGCGCCGCAGGCCGAGGCCGAACGCGGCCCACAGGCAGATGCACGGAAAGCCGATCAGGATGAACACGACGGCCATCCACGCGGCGTTCATCCCGTAGTCGGCGGACAGGCGGACCGTCGTCGCGGCGGTCAGCACCATCATCCAGGCTTTCGGGTTGACCCACTGGAACGCGGCGGCCTCGATGAACGTCATCGGCCGCGGCTTGGCGCCGTGCGCCTTCACTTCGCCCGACGTGCCGATGCGCCACGCGAGGTACAGCAGGTACGCGACGCTCGCGGCTTCAAGGATCGTGTACAGCACCGGCATGCGCTTGAACGCTTCGCCGAGGCCGAAGCCGACGCTGAGCATCAGGATCGCGACGCCGATGCTGATGCCGAACAGGTGCGGCATCGTGCGGCGGAAACCGAAATTCACGCCGGATGCGAGCAGCATCGTGTTATTGGGGCCGGGCGTGATCGACGTGACGAGCGCGAACAGCATGCCGGCGGGCAGCGCGCTCAGGGTGAGGAATTCCATCGCGGATTCTCCATTCGGTTCGAGACTGGGATGGAGATCAGTTTAGCGACGGTTGACGGTACAGTACCGGTACAGTTGGTTTGACGATTGCCGGTACGGGGAGGGGGCGGGAGGGGAAGGGGTGGGTTCTCGGAAAGGATGTCTGCGGTGTCAATACCGTGAGGCGGGAAGTGCTCTCCCGGTGCGACACGGAAACCATGCCGTGTGGTGCGCTATTGCTGGACGACCGGCTCATTGCCGAACATGGCGCCGTCGGCCCGACCACTTCCTGGATTCACCAGAACCGGCTTGACTGGGTCTTCGTGCATTTCATCGACAGTGGCAATATCCGGCCGGTGGTGTCGGAGATCCACGCGTCGAAAGGCTCGACCGTACCGTTGCTCGCGCAACCATTGACGAATTTCCTCGATACCGTGATCGTGAACGACGCCGTGCTCTATCACAGCGCCAACGCCGTTCAGCAGGCGAATCAGGACGAACTCACGTTCCGGGACATGCTGCTGATTTCCTTTTCTTCAGCGAGATGACTTTCATGAAATCCGAGCTGGTTCTAGAAAAACGCGCTTCATCCTCGTTGACGCAGTTGTACGCCTGGCTGTCGTTCAAGACGATCTCCGATATCAGTTCGACGATGATCAGCATCGTGCTGGCGACGTACGCGCTGGAGGTCACGGGATCCGCCGCGCTGCTGGGCCTGACGATGGCATCGCGCCTGCTCGGCGCGGTCGCTGGAGGCGCGGCGGTGCCGCGTCTGCGCAGGTTTTCCCGCCGCACGCTGATCTTCTCGGCCGAAGCCGGCAGCGCACTGGCGATCGGCGTGCTGGCCGTGTCGCCGCGTGACGCCGACTCGGTGCTCATCTATTTCGTGCCGTTCTTTATCGGCTTGTTCCAGGGCATGTACCGGGTGTCGATCATGTCCGAGGTACCGGAAATGGTCGGGCAGGAAGGGCGGCATCGCTTCAACGCGATCCTGAGCGCGACCGACGGCGTGTCGGTGGTCGGCGGCAGTCTGATCGCCTCGGTCGTCACGCAATATCTGGCTTACAAGAGCGTGTTCCTGATCGATTCGATCACGTTCGCGATTTCCGCCATCGCGTTTCTGCTGCTGGTGAGCAACATGCCGCGCCAGCAACACGCGGCGGAGGCGACGCAGGCTTCCGCCGCCGGGGCGGCGTCGGGCGCGGCGCGCTATCTGTCGGCTGTCGTGATGCTGGTGATCGGCGCGCGCTTCGTCGAGGCGTTCGGCTCGGGTACGCACAACGTCGGTTTTCCGATCAGGTCGCAGTTGTTCGACGCGAATCATCCCGCGTTTCTGTATGGCTGGCTGATGGCGGTGTGGGGCGTCGGCCGGCTCGTTTCCGCAGCGGTGACGCCGCGTTTGCTGGAGCGCCTCGAACTGCGTCGCCAGCCGCTCGAGCCGTACTTCATCGGGTTGCTGATCGTGACTTTCGCGTGTTTCCTCGGCGTGTTCGAAGTGCAGACGATGGTCGGCATGTTGGGCTTCGTCCTGTTGGCCGGTATTTTCGACGCGGCCACGGAGACGGTCTACTACTCGTTGCTGCAATCGACGCCCACGGCGTCACGTGATCGCGTGATCGGTGTGTCGTACGTCGCGGAACGCGCGGGGCTCGGGCTGGGAATGCTGGCGGTCGGGTTCGTGTTTTCGCGGCTGGGAACGGATGTCACAGCATTGCTGTTCTACTGCGGATCCATCGCACTGGCCGGCCTGGCATTCCTGGGCGTCAAAAGACGCCTGGCGCGGGGGTGAGCGGGTCGGCCGACAGACTGATTCCGTGCATCATGCTCCGACGGGAATCGTCCGGAGCATGATGTACGGTTTGTCGTTGGCTCTCGCTCGCGATACGTCGTCTTTATCCGAGCTGCGCGCGCGGCAGATGCCAGCCATAACGTACGGCGGTGAGCCGCAGCGCAAAGCAGGCGATGCCCGCACCCATTGCCGCAACGACAGGCGGCAATCCTGCCCGGCGACCAGCGACGACGAGCGCTCCGCCGACGAACGCCGCGCTCGCGTATATGTCGCTGACCAGAACCATCGGCACACGCGCGAGCAAAAGGTCGCGCACGACACCACCGCCGACGCCCGTCACGGTGCCCATCAGCGCCGCGATGAATGGACCGATTCCGTATTCGACCGCTTTCTGCGCGCCGGCGACCGCAAACAACGCGAGCCCGGCCGCGTCGAGCGCGATAAGAATGTGGTCGGGAATGCCGAGGATTTGCGCGTGAAACACGAAGGTGACGAGCCCCATCGTGAACGCCAGCGCGGGATAGCGCCAGTCACGGATCGCACTCGGCGGCGCGGCACCGATCAACAGGTCGCGGACGACGCCGCCACCGAGCGCGACGGTGAACGCGATGACCATCACGCCGAGCAGATCGAGGCCGCCGCGCATTGCGGCGACCGCGCCTTCGATAGCGAACACCGCTGTGCCAGCCAGATCGGCTGCGAGAACGAGCTTCGTCGTAGTTTTCATCGAGCGCAGAAGAGGAGAACCCGCGCAAGCGCGCGGACGTTGTAGCGCCACCGGTTTCCGAGTCAGGCCGTTGGCGAGGCACGCTGATGGCTACGAGGCGTTCCCCGATGCCGAACCGGGTCCCGGAATATCGGTGGTGGTCAAACGAATCGTACGTGAATCGAATCCGGAACTCGACGCGACTGAGCCCCTTGAACTGCAGGTTGAGCCGATCGTGATTGTACGTGTGGCATGCGCGGGCTTCGCAAGGCGAGACGGGGTGGGCTACGTAGTGAGCCACGATGAGGCGCCTGCCGACGGGAAGTCAGCAGAAGCCGACCCAATGCAGGCCCTTTTTGTCCGGCGTACTTGGAAATCGACCGGAACCGAAGCAACGCTGGCGGCCTCCACTCGACCGCCCGGCCAGCGAACCGCTGATCGATTTCCTGAGGGCCAGAAGCCAGCCCGGACACTGGTTTCCGTGAGTGCATCACCTACAATGTAAAGATGGTCGCGACCTGGTAAGGAGGCTGCCATGACTCAGTCAATGATTAGCTTTGTGGTTGGCCTGGCGGTCGTATTGGCCATCGCGGTGATGCTGGCGGCACGTTACCTGCGCGACCACAAGGGCGAAGGGATGGCTCAGTGGCTCGATGCACATCACATGGGGTGGATGCACAGGCATTGATGGCGCGATCGACGAAGCGGTTCCGATCCCGCGCTGCAGAGCAGTAACGACAGTTGCGCGCCGCGTCGAAGCCGTCGCCGCGCGTACTGCGCTTCATCGGGTCGTGTGGCCGTGAAATACGTCGGCCGGCGGCAGGTATGTCCGGGTTGATGGCACGCATGTGGCGCAAGAGGGATCGCGCCGCTCGTGTCGTTGATGCGAGATAGCGCTTGCGTGGCCGTGATATAGGGCGCATTCTCATGAGGTTCGAGGTGCGCGACCGGTCGTTTTGTTTCGACTCCTTACGCTTCCCCCCAGTCCGCACGGCTGCGCAGAAAGCGCATCCCAACGATCCCGCGCGCGAACGTCGAAGCTGCGAATTTCGCGCGTCAACCCGGCCTCGTCATGAGGCTCGATCCGGTAGTTCAGTGCGCAACAGAGGCCGTCGGCGGCAAGGCCGCGGGTAAGTCGTCCGTGCGCCCTGCAGGGCGGACGACGAAATTCGGTCGCCGCGACGGTCCTGACATTTGAAATTCACTTTTCGGGAACCGGCATGCCCAAGCAAACCGAACGGAAGTCAGCCACGCCCGTCAGGCACAACGATTATGTTGACGCACAAAAGTCTCGTGCGTTGGCCCTGAAGCGCGCGGACCTCGAACGTGCCGAGAAGCGGCGCGAAAATGACGCGCGCATCGACGTCAACGCGAGCAAGTGGCGTTATATCTGCCAGGAGGGTTAGATGGGGAAAAGCGACGCGACACTCAACTTTCCTAATCCCAGTCGCACCTACGACATGTCCAGACACTGCGTGTGCTTCTGGGGTTACGACAATTCTCGCGAGATTACGTTTCTGGTCGACGATACGATGCTGGCGAAGCTGAATTCCGACCTGGATTCCAGCGAGCCCGCGGTGCTGGCGGCGTTCGATCGCAACCGCGACCGGATCCTGGGACTCGCCAGAGAGCTTTACAAGGGCGGTGCCCAGAACAGGTACATGATCTCGTGAGAGCGGCCACCGTTTGCGCACGCAACCGACATGCGCCTTCCTGCTGACCTGCATTATTCGAAGGTAGTTGTCTGCTGCTGTCTGGACTGCTGATCGTTCGGCCTGAATGCCTTCGAAGACATCTGAAGGGCGGTTGACGTGCCGGAAACGCGCACCGGATCCACGGCGTGATGACGGCCGTGCTGCAACGTCGAGCCATCCGGTTTTGCACAGTCGCGTGTGCGGGTACTCCGGGGCTGAGGCGGACATGGATCAGTCAAAGCACGCACTGCTTGAGTATCACGAACGCAGCAAGCATCGTCTCGACTGCTACGCTCCTGGCCCCGGGAGGCTCGACTGGGCCACCCAGCCGGACCCGTTCCGGGTGTTTCGCGGCGCACCGCGCGTGGATCTGCCGTTAGCCGCGGACACCCTGGCCACGCGCTACAACGCGTTACGTTGCGGCAACCTGCCGCCCGCGCGCGGATTCGATCTATCCAGCCTGGCAATCCTGTTCGAACTCTCACTCGGCTTGTCAGGGTGGAAATCCTATGGCGCCCAGCGGTGGGCACTGCGCTGCAACCCTTCGAGCGGAAATCTGCATCCGACCGAGGGTTATCTTTTGTGTCCGGCTCTGCCCGGCTTGTCCGCGGGCGTCTACCACTACCTGAGCCGGGATCATGCACTTGAACATCGCGCCGCGGTGGACGAGCCGCAATGGACCGAGGCGTTTTCGGAAAGTGGTGTCCTGGTCGGCATAAGCTCGATCCACTGGCGCGAAGCGTGGAAATATGGCGTGCGCGCCTGGCGCTACTGCCAACAGGATTGCGGCCATGTCATCGCTGCGATGAGTTACGCCGCAGCAGCGCTCGGCTGGCAGACGCGATTGCTGGAGGCGGCCGCGGATGATGCAGTGGCTGGCTTGCTTGGAGTAGGCCGCCGCGAAGATTTCATGGAAGCCGAACCGGAGGCGCCGGATCTTTTGCTCTGGATCGGTAACCCCGAGACGCGACCCGATCTCGACAGCATGCGGCTCGCTTTGGACAGCGCACGGTGGCACGGACGCGCCAATCAGCTGAGTTCGGGACATGTGTCGTGGCCGGACATCGATTCGATTCATCGCGTCACACACAAGCCCCGTACTCACGAACCACCGTCGCAGAATCCGGAGCAGTGTCCAGCGCCGGCGACGCCAGCCCTCGATCTCAGCTTTGCACGAATCGCCCGACAGCGTCGCAGCGCCGTGAATTTCGATGGCACGACGCGCATCGGCGACGCGGCTTTTTTCGGCATGCTGACGTGCCTGCTGACACATCCCGGCACGCCGCCGTGGGATGCGCTGATGTCTCCTGTCGCCGTGCATGCGGCGCTATTGGTGCACCGCGTCGACGGTCTGGAGCCTGGCCTCTATATGCTCGTCAGAACCCCGGGCGCACTGCCGGATCTCAAGCGATCCCTGCGTCCGGAATGGTTGTGGCAAAAAACCGGGCCGGACCATCTGCCGCTCTATCTTCTGCTTCCTTATGATTTGCGCACGGCGGCAAGGTTGATTTGCTGCCACCAGGATATCGGCGCCGATTCCTGCTTTGCGGTCGGGATGATCGCGAGATTCGAAATCGCGTTGAAGCAACCATGGCGTTATCGCCATCTGTTCTGGGAATGCGGGATGCTTGGCCAAGCGCTCTACCTCGAAGCAGAAGCCGCCGGCGTGCGCGCGACGGGGATCGGCTGCTTTTTCGATGATGAAATGCACGCATTGCTCGGCGCGAAGGATCATGTCTGGCAATCCCTGTATCACTTCACCGTCGGTGGCGCGGTGGACGATCCACGTCTGTCGTCATTTCCGCCGTACGAGATTCAGCCTTGACGCAAAAGCCCGTGCGTTGATGCTGGCGCGGGGGTATCCGCAGGGTCGTCCGTGCCGGCTTCCCGGTGACCTGTCCGGATTCGACCGCATCCGTTCGATTTCAACCAGAGTGCTAGGATGATTGAACACACGCAGAACGTCATCATGGACGATTTCACATTCAGTACCAAAACACACTTCGCACGCATTCGTGTGATGGAATCCGCGCGTGGTTTGTACCGAGGTTATGTGTATCTGCGCCGCACCGATGAGGGGCCGAATGAGGATCCCCCATACCAGACCGAATCCGATCGGGAGCAGTACGATCTCGCGCTCGAAGACGCCACGATCCTCGCGCAACGTCTGCTTCGCGAGTTCGCGTCCTGAGCCGATGACGCTTCTTGGCGTCGAGTCGACTTCGGTGGAGGCCGCAACCACTGCAGGAGTGACCTATGTCGGGGCAGCCCTCTCCGATTGAAAACCATCTGCTCGCCGCTTTATCGGCAGAAGATCTGACGCATATTTCTCCGCAGCTCGTGTTGGTCGACATGCCGTTGGGAAAGGTGCTGTACGAGTCGGGTGGTGCGCTCAGTCACGTCTATTTCCCGACGACAGCCATCGTCTCCCTGTTGTACGTGATGGAGGACGGATCGTCAGCCGAGATTGCCATCGTCGGCAACGACGGCGTGATCGGCATCGCGCTGTTCATGGGGGGCGAAACAACCCCGAGCCGTGCGATCGTGCAAAGCGCGGGGCACGCGTACCGGCTCGATGCACGCATCCTGAAAGGCGAGTTCCGTCGAGGCGGTGCGATGCAGCGGCTGTTGCTGCGCTACACCCAGGCGCTCATCACGCAGATGGCGCAAACAGCCGTATGCAATCGACATCACTCGATCGATCAGCAACTCTGTCGATGGCTTCTGCTCAGCCTCGATCGCCTGCCATCGAGCGAACTGAAAATGACGCAGGAGTTGATTGCGAACATGCTCGGTGTCCGACGATCGGGCGTGACGGAAGCTGCGCTGAAACTTCAGGATGCCGGGTTGATCCGCTACAACTATGGGCACATCGAGGTACTGGATCGCACCGGGCTCGAAAAGCGTGTGTGTGAATGCTACAGCGTGGTCAGGCGAGAGTTCGACCGCCTGCTCCCGGATTTGAAACACCTGTAGAGCCGGCGCCGAGGTCAGGCGCCTGTCCATGTTACCCGGTCCGTACGGCAGCGTACCGACTGACGACGCCCGCGGGCGCATGGTGGTGCATGACGCACAGACTGCAGATCGGCCGCAGGCTTCATGGAGATGAGTACGCCGTGATCGAAGGGGCCGTTGCGATCCGTATCGCTTGCGCGGTTTTATCCCGACTCGGGCGGCGCAAGCCAATCCATGACGAAACGCGGTTTCTTGACGGAGCCTGTTGATGAACGATCACCCGAAACGAGAGAAGAATTCGCAGGACGGACAACAAGAACAGGCGGAGGCACGCGCAACCGACGATGGTATGCCCGTTGTCCATCCGGAGCAGCGAAGAGGCCACCCCCTTACGTGGAAAGCCGTCACAGCCAGGAAACGTATTTCCGATGCAAGGAAACGTCTGGGCATGGGTTTTCTGTCGAACCAGTAACGTACACGTAGCAAAACTCCGCGATCTCATACAGAACGTGGAGCCGCCCCAGCAAGGCGGAACTCGAAGCCGGCAAAACGCCGGCTTTTTACTTTGGCACGTCGCTCGTTACGTCGAGCGGCACCTGCAAGGCGCTTCCGCATCGGTGAAGCGATGCAAGCCGGGCAGATGAATCCGCCGAGTCGCGTTCGTTAACTAAGCCAAGACCAGTTCGTGGCACGAGGACTGCGATGCGTGTACGCCTATTCCGTTCGTACACTCGGCCACCAACGTTTCGCGGCTTATGTGGCGCGCTTTCGCCACGGCATCGATTTTTTCTACGAGCGCCTTGGGGAGGCATAACAAGACCAGCACCGAACACGACGTCGGCCGGGCAATATCGATGAACCTCCAGATGCCCTCGCCGTCGTCGATACACGACGCCTGCAATGCCGCCATGTCCGTTGTCGGGCTGGGGATGAGGCGCGCGCATTGGTCATACAGCGCATCGACCCGATCGTTTGCCGCGTTTGCCAACTCGCTGTACGAGTCGCCCTCCACGTGCACGCCAGGAAAATCCGGCAGCCATCCGCGATAGCCTGAGCCTTCCTGCCGGGTGATGAAAACGGGGTATTCCACGATCAGCTCCGGGATGCCTGTGTGACATCGATCATTGTTTGTCCCGGGGCCGCGCGTGTCGGTACGCTAGAGAACGATCTGCCGGAATTCGCTCTGATGCAGGCAGGGTCCGCATCCCGGCGTGCTCGAATTCGGCGCGAAGAGCGCGAGAGCGCCTCCCGTCGGGATTCGATACCGCCGGTTTTGCACGTCACCCACAACCGCGGCTGCTCCGTCGCCCCGTCGGGGTACGTCACCGTACAGATTTGCATCGCAATCCGGCGCACGTTCAGGACGAGCGCCCCAACCGCTGATGCCAGGGCGCCAGAGGGCAACCGGGCGAATCGGTGTCGTGCTTCGTAACGCTTGCCGGAAGTCGGCATCACCGAATGGAGCGCCACCATGAACCCCGTCACACTATTTCTTTCCGCCGCCTTTTTGTTTGCCGCGCTGGCCGTCGGCGCGTTGGTCAATCCGTATCTAGCGTTACCCCTCTTCGTCGTCGCGGTTCTGATTGCACTCTCCGTGAAAGTGGCGAATGTCTGGGAGAAGTTTGTGATCCTGCGCGTCGGGAAACTGCAGAGCGTCAAGGGTGCCGGTTTTTTTATGATCATCCCGATACTGGACAACGTTGTCGCAGTGATCGACGAGCGTATTCAAACGACTGCGTTCAACGCACAGGAGGCGCTGACCAGGGATACCGTGCCGGTCAACGTCGACGCCATCATTTTCTGGCACGTACACGACGCTCAGAAAGCGGCGCTCGCCATCACTGATTACCGGCAGGCCATCGATCGCGTCGCGCAAACCTCGCTGCGGGAGATGATCGGTTCATCGATGCTGGCCACACTGCTTTCCGATCGAAAAGCGGCCGATGCACACCTGGCAGAGGAGATCGGCAGAAAAACCGCGGATTGGGGTATCACGGTGCGGTCCGTCGAAACCCGCGACGTAGCGATCCCCGTCGCGCTGCAGGATTCGATGTCACGGCAGGCGCAAGCGGAACGCGAGAAGCAGGCGCGCGTGATACTCGGTTCCGCAGAGGCCGAGGTCGCGGCGAAATTCGTCGAAGCGTCGAGAGTCTATGAAAATCACCCGGCCGCACTGCAATTGCGGGCAATGAACATCATCTATGAAACGACGAAGGAGCGCGGGGCCACGATCCTGATTCCGAGCTCGATGGTGGACAGCCTGAACCCGGTTCTGGCGTTGGTCATGGCCGGACATGACGTGACGGAGTCGACAGCGCCGCCGACGCTGAAGACAGCGGCATAGCCACGCAGACGGCGTGTATGGCTCGCGGCATTCGATGCGAATCGTGCGAGCGCCGCCTTGATCAGACCTGCTCGCGAAGGTAGCGGACGCACTTCCTCCGCAGACTCAGCCGATCCGCGAGCGCGTCTCGTGAAGGAAGCGTCGGGTCTTTTGCCACATCAGGGAGCGGTTCCGGGAATGCAGCGTCGTCGACCGGGCGGACTGACTTCGCTATCTGAAGGGACGCATGGCCTATCCAGACACGATCGCGCCACTCACATTTGGCGCGATGGACGATAAGCCATGCTTGCAGCGATTCGACGAGCTGAAACGGCGACAGCCACTCGCGCGTCTTCCTTTCGGTGGCGAGTTGCAGGACAACGAGAAAACAAAGCAAATCTACGTACTTGGTCGGGACGCGCATAGTCCATCTTCTGGTTGTCGATGCTCGCGAGTGTGCCGGCGTGGGCATCATCCCTGAATGCTGAGCGCCTTCTCGATCGCGGCAATCAGTTTGAACGCATCGTCCCGCCCGATCAGAAAACCGCGGCTGGTGTACTCACATCCGAAGGCGTAGAAGCTCGGCAACAGTGTCACCATGTCTTTCTGATGATCGAAATCGACTTCGCATTTCGTCAGCGGGAAAAACGGCGGCGCTTCGCCCGGCATGTTGTACACGATGCGCTCCTAGTACATTTTGCGAGGCGGCAACATGCGCTTCGCGCGCAGGCGTTGCCGGGCAACGGCGCTGGCCTTCTTCCGCTTGCGTTCCGTCGTGGGTTTCTCATAGCCGGTGCGACTGCGCAGCTCCCGGATCAGCCCGGTTTTCTCGATGCTGCGCCGGAATCGCCGCAGTGCGACGTCGATCGGTTCGTTGACCTTGAGTGTGACTGTTGTCATGTAGATCCTGTTTGGGAGCGTTGGAACGGAAAATTAGCCGAGTCGTGTCATGACGGCACTCGCGATCTCGTCGGACTCGAACTCCGAATATCCGGCGCCGATCGAAAGCGCGCGTACCGCCGCGAACATCTGCAATTCTTGTTGATGGCACTGCGCCGAGTCGGCCGTTCCGGCGGGCAAGTCGGCGTCGGTCCAGGTGACCTCGCGCCGCGTGACCAGACCGAGTAGTTCGTCGATGATCATTTCGTCCTCCAGAATGCCGACACATTGCGCTGCGTTGACGAGTCGCGTCAGAGCCCGTTGGAAAAGAAGCCCTGTTTGTCGCGGTTGTCGTCGATGATGTTCTCTGCATAGAGCAGCGAAGCACGACGTGCGTCACCGGCGTTGTCGAACGGTGAGTTGTCGCGCAATCTGAAAGTCTGGCTCTGCGTCAGCGTGTCGGTGGTGCCGCGAAGGCAAATCTTGACTGCCGCGTCGAAACCGGCGTCGTAGTTATGCGGACTGCCGTTCGGTGCCTGTGTGTGAGGGTAGATCAGTGGATAAATCTCGAATCCACGGTAGACGTGCATGCTCATGGCAAACTCCTGGCGTTCGGCCACGGCGAATTGCATGGGCGAACACATCCGGCCCGAATCGCCGTTGCAGGGCGTGCCGGTGGGGTGAAAGGAACAACGTTGCAGCGCGGAGGCGGGGCGATGCAGCAAGAGGGTAGATGGAGGGCGAGCGCTCGGAGGGCTGGTGATCACTCGGATTAACCCATCATACGCGCATCGCTTGTTGGACGCCCGACTTATTCCGGATTGCGCGCCACAACGCACACGGCTGCGGCCCACGGACACACGGTATCGGGTTGTGTCGGGTTGGGCGGCGGCACCGTCGCTTTGCTCTGCGCGACGATGCCCGCGATCCAGCTAGCGTCGCACGAATCGCCTTGCCGGCGAAGCGGTCGATACGTGCTCGTCCTTGTGCCGGAAATTGATGCGGCCCTTGGTGAGATCGTAGACCGACAACTCCAGCCTTACCCGGTCGCCCGCGAGGATTCTGATACGGTGGCGGCGCATGCGCCCAGAGGCGTACGCGGCAACGATCGCACCGTTTTCCAGTGTCACGCGGAACCTGCTGTCCGGCAGGACTTCGTCGACGACGCCGTCCAGTTCCAATAGCGCTTCTTTTGCCAAGCCAGTTCTCCCATCAAGGCGATTGCCTGCATTCGGAGGCAAGGCCGTTGTGACTACCGGACCATGCTGGCTTCGGCGTATTGCACGACAGCGGTGGCTGTCTGTTCGAAACGCAGTGGTTGGCTCGATTCGCTATTACGGAGCAAGCGGGCGCTTTTTCGGGCGCGATTTCGTGACGGTGGGAGCTTTGGGCGGCACCCAGTTCAATGCCGTGCCGAACTTCGGCAGCGTCACGGCAGGCTTGGCGCGCGGCGGAACCTTGTTACTGCGAGATGGACTGCTGGTCATGCGGGTTCTCCTGCTGCGCCGCTTGCGCGATCGGATGAGCGGAGCCCGTTCGATCACGCACGCGCGGCTGGACACGCGCGCTGCGAGGGGTAATGGAGCATCTGCCTGCGCGCAGGTTCGGCGCCTCGATGCGATACGGATGGCCCGGTCGGGCCTGCATCGAGGCGTGTAGCGTCCGCAATAGCGATGCACATGTTCAGGAAGCGGCAGTTACATGCCGCTCCATGAACAGGGCTGACGGCTTTGGGCGCTTAAACGGGGGTGATGTTCGACGCCTGCAGGCCCTTGGGGCCGCTCTTCGTTTCGTAGCTGACCTTCTGGCCTTCGGCGAGGGTCTTGAAGCCATCACCGCGAATCTCGGAGAAGTGCGCGAACAGATCGTCGCCACCAGCGTCCGGCGTGATGAAGCCGAAGCCCTTGCTGTCGTTGAACCACTTGACGGTACCGGTATCCATGTTAGATCTCCTGAAAATGGACGTGCATATGCGCCACGAATGGACGCGGGGGAAAAATAATCAAGGAGGGAGAGGACAACGAATACCGCAGGCCGCGGTCAATGATGGGCAGCAATCGCGCTTCTTGAATACTTCAGCGACCGACAGTACGCCTCGTCAAGAGGTGTGTCAAGCGCTTTCGGCCGAGGGGCAGAACAAGCGATCGTCGTTCGGTCGTCGCCGATCGCGGATCTGATTGAACCGCGCCGTGTTGGGTGGAGCTTCAGCGTTCGAGAGGATGAGGCCACGCTTGCGAAGGTCGACTGAAATCCGCTGACCTTCATGCTGGCCCCGCGGCAACGTCACAGCGTCGTCAGCAAACGCAACTGATGCTCGGTCTCGGTTCCGGTGATCAACGCAAAGGACCAGGTTTCCCGACGCTCGGTCACGGAAAGGCCTTCGGCGTCGGAGAAGATGTTCCATGCGACGTCATCGACATGGGCGAACTTTCCGCGCGCTCGCGCGAACGCGCGCAGCAGCGGGCTCGCTTCGCGGCGGAGCACCAGCCGGTCTGCATTCAACACATAAGGTGGCCAGCCGTCACGAAGGACGAGGTAGTGGGGAATGGAACTGCGGTCGATGTTCATGGGTGGCGCTGTCTGTTCCCGGGGGACTTACGTTAGCCGGTCCAACTCGTGTCATTGCAGTTCCTCGGGCAGCGCGTTCGACGTGAATGCGGAAGACCGTCGGTGACGTGCTTCTCGTTCATGCGTCGACGCTGCCCGATTCGCACGACGTCGCGCGAATCCACCTGTTGATATCCCCGGCTGGCACGAGCCGGGAAATGTCGAGGAAGGCTGGCTCCACTATACGCGCAGCCGCCGTGATTCGGGCCGCGCCGTCGTGCGACGGCATGCTTTGGCGGCGGGTGCTCGCAGGAAATTTCGCTATGCAAATTTATGGATCGGCGTACCATCGAATCGTTGGATGACCGCTGACCGGTTCCAACGCATCGCTCGGCGTGCACCTCTTGATGCGACCGGGCCTTTCATCGTGTCTGGTGAAAGGCGACTGATCGCGCGGGCACCCGCGAATAGTGTTCGACACTCCTCTCTTGTCCCACCGTCTTGGGAGCGGTTCCGCCGATAGGCCGGAGCAACGGGCTTCCATCTCTACCCAGGGGCAGCATTTCGCTCGCGGGTCCATCCGTGACCATCGCTGCGAAGTCGATGCCGACGCTTTCCCGAGATTCGTATCGCCTTGTGCGCCGTCGCGCCAGGGCGGGGTGGCGAGGGCTGAATCCAGTCAGGAAGCCGGCCACGTGATGGCACGTCTTCAAGTCCGACACGTTCTTATGCTGCTCCCGCGACAGCCCGGTTCGCGGCAACCAAACGGGGAGGAGAACATGCTCTTCAATTCGACACGATTCCGAATCGATCCGACACCACGCAGGGCTGATGGAGAGTTCATCGCACATGTGAGGATCACCACGACCCTTCTGGATGGAGGAGAACGAGAAGTCCACGCCAGCGGCGATCTGGCCGGCTTCGATGCGCGTGATGACGCGGTGGCATACGCGAAACAGTGGGCGGAAGGATGGCTGACCGCCCAATTTGGTTGAAGACGAGGGGCACTTCGTCCGACGTGTTCGCCACCGGGATCGAACCGCCATGCGCAAGCAGCGTGGCGCTGCGTCATGAGCACGTGCAGCGGCGGTCGAGCACCGGTGGTTCGCCATTCAAGCCCTACCTTTCATCTCGCTGAACATACCCCTACCCCCTATATGGATGATCCTTTCCCGATATACTCCCCCCGGGTATAGGAAAGGATCGCCATGAGCCACACCGTCAAGGAAAAGCAGAAGCTGCTGAACCGTGTCCGCCGAATCAAGGGGCAGGTCGAAGCCATCGAACGCGCGCTGGAAGAAGAGCGCGGTTGCAACGAAATTCTCCAGCTCATCACGAGCGGCCGCGGCGCGATGAACGGCCTGCTCGCGGTCGTGCTCGAGGATCACATCCGCAGCCATCTCGTCGATGCCGAAGGGCACGAGGACGAGGGCAGCGCGACCGAGCAGCTGATCGAAGTCGTTCACAGCTACTTCAAATAATCGGGGATAGGGATGAGCGACTTCAGAAACGACGCCTTCGGCGCAGGGCACGACCACATCTTTCTCGGTGCCGCACACGAACAGAACGAGCGCAGGACCTGGATGGTCATCGGGCTGTGCGCGGCAATGATGGTGGCCGAGATCGTCGGCGGATCGATTTTCGGCTCGCTGGCGCTGATCGCGGACGGGCTGCACATGTCGACGCACGCGGGCGCGATGCTGATCGCCGCGCTCGCGTACACCTACGCGCGCCGGCATGCGAGCGACCCGCGATTCGTGTTCGGCACGGGCAAGCTCGGCGACCTGGCAGGCTTCACGAGCGCCATTGTGCTCGCGATGATCGCGCTGCTGATCGGCTATGAAGCGGTCACGCGTTTGCTCGCGCCCGTTCCGATCCATTTCGGCGAGGCGATTCCGATTGCGGTTGCCGGCCTGCTCGTCAACATCGCGAGCGTCTGGTTGCTGAGCGGCGACCATCACGGGCACAGTCACGGGCATCACCACGGGCACGGGCATGACGATCATGACCATGGTCATGAGGAGGAGGTGCACAAGGTCTTCGATCAAAGCGGTGCGTTCGCCGTATCGATCTTCGAAGACGGCGTGCCGCCGGTGTTCCGGATCGCGCCGGCGCTTGCCGGTGCGACGCTCGGCGACGTCACGACGGCATCGATCACGACGATTCGCCCGGACGGCACGCGGCAGGCGTTCGCGCTGAGCATGCGCGGCGCGTGCCTGGAGTCGGTCGAGAACATTCCCGAGCCGCACGAATTCAAGGCCATTGTCCGGTTGAACGGGCGCGAGCACGAGCTGGCGTTCGAGGAGCACGACCATGGCGTGTCCGCGGCGGCGGCGCGCGATCACAACATCCGCTCTACTTACATCCACGTAATTGCCGATGCAGCGGTCTCCGTGCTGACGATCGTCGGGCTGCTGCTCGCACGCGCGTTCGGCTGGCTCTGGATGGACCCGCTGGCCGGCATCATCGGTGCGCTCGTGATCGCGAACTGGTCATACGGATTGATGCGCGACACCGGCGGGATCCTGCTCGACATGCGTTCGGATCGCCGGCTGACGGACAACGTGCGCAACGCAATCGAAGGCAGTGGCGACACGATCAACGACCTGCACGTCTGGCGTCTCGGGCCGGGCCACATGAGCGCGGTCGTGTCGGTAACGACGGACAACCCGAAACGGGATTCGCGCTTCTATCACGGCCTGCTTCAGCGTTTCAAGGATCTGTCGCACGTGACCGTCGAAGTCGTGCCGACGGCGCGGGGGCAATAAGCATGGCGGTCAAATCGCCTTGCATCGACGTATGCTCGTTCGACGGCAGGACGGGCTACTGTGTGGCGTGCCTGCGCACGCGGGACGAAGCGCGTGGGTGGAAGAAGATGACGGATCATCGCCGTCATCAGGTCGTGAACGACCGGGCCCGCCGGCAGGCGAAACTGGCTCGGGAAACGTCGGACTGATCGATCACGCACGCGCCGCGATCCCGGCGGCGCCATTCCCGACCCTACCCGCGCCCCCGAACCTGCCACCGCGCACATTTGAACAACAACCGCAGCGCACCGACACCGCCCGCCACCGGAATCCGTGGCAGCAGAAACGGATCGTTGGACGCATCGGCGCAACCGCGCCGGGTCGTCGTCGCATTGCCGTAGCCGGCGGCGACGACCTGGTCGCGGACGCGCGCGTCCTGATTGCCGTACGGATAGCAGAACGATTCGACGCGCTGGCCGCTCAACACCTCGAGCTGCCGCTTCGATTCGGTCAGCTGAAAGTCCGACACGTAGGTCGGCACGTGCGGCAGCGCGATGTGATCGAGCGTATGCGAGCCGATTTCATGACCGTGATCGCGCCACGCGAGCATGTCGTCGCACGTCATGAGCGGCGAGCGCGCGGTATCGGCGCCCGCATCCCAATCGTTCTCGCCGCCGAACCGGCCGGCGACGAAGTAGCAGGTCGCGGTGAACCCGAGTTCGTCCAGCACGGGCATCGCATGCGTGAGCACGTTGACGAAACCGTCGTCGAACGAAATGCCGAACACTTTCCCGCTGCGCTCGCCGCGAAGATACGGCTGCAGTTCGCGCACGCTCACGCCGCGGTAGCCGAGCCGCCGGAACAGCGTCATCTGGCGGCGGAACGCGTCGGGCGCGACGCTCAGGCCGCGCAGCCGATCGGACACCGGCGGAAGCGGGCGTATCTGGTGATACATCAGGATCGGATAGCGGGTGGCGGACAGCAGCATCGGCGGATCGCGAAAGCGGAGGATTACGCGTCCTTGCGGAAAATCCGCAGGGTCTTGAAGTCGCCGACCTCGACGAAATCGGCATGTGCGGCCCATCGCGCGATGATCGGCTCGGCCTTCCGGTAGGCGGACGAGCCCTTGTAGAACAGCAGGTGCCCGTCGCGAGCGGTATGAGCCGCGAACAGGTCGAGCACCTCCTCGTCGGTCATCGCGCCGTAACGGCTGTTCGCCTCGTCGCGGAACTCGCACAGATGGAACAGCGTAACGACGTCGAACGACGGCAGCAGGTACGAGTTGCTCGTATAGATGTCGCCGAAATACGCGAGATAGGTCTTGCTGATCTCCGGTTGCCGCGTGACGAGCTCGACATACGACTTGTATTCCTTCGGCGAGGCCGTCACGCCGAAGACGGTGTTGTTCAGGTGCGGGCGCGCGCATTCGACCCCGACATGGTGATGGCCGCCGGTGCCGAAGTGATAGATGCGGATGCCCTTGAGGCGAACGGATTCCAGCCATTCGATGAAATGCACGTCGCACGGACATTCCTGTGTCCGCAGGTCCCAATACTTCTTCCAGATATTCATCGGCATTACAGGGATCTCAAGGGTGTCCCCCAACGATAGGGGTTGTGTCGAATCGATTTCTGATACACGGACAAGGTCGCATCGACGAATTTGTCGAACGAGAATTCGCGCTTGCCTTTCAACTGCGCGCTGCGCCCCATCGCGCGGACGCAGCCGGGCTCGCGCACGATCGCGCGCAGGATCTCTTCGATCGCTCTGGGCTCGCGCGGCGGGACGACCCATCCGTCCACGCCCGGTTCGACGTTCTCGGGCAGCCCGCCCACGCGCGTCACGATCGCGGGGCAGCCCAGCGACATCGCTTCGCGGCACGCGTACGACAGGCTCTCGTGGTACGACAGGACGAACGACACGTCGATGATCGAGAACGGCGCCCTGACGTCGTCGAGCCGTCCGGTGAACGCGGTGCGCGACGCCATCCCGTGCCGCGCGATCTGCTCGCGCTGCTCGCCGGACGGCTCCGCGCCGACCAGCAGCACGCGAAACCGCTCGCGCTCGCGTTCGGGCAGGCGGCCCAGCGCCGCGATCAGGTCCATCCAGCCTTTTTCCGGCGCGGTGCCGGCGCTGCTGCCCAGCACGATCGCGTCCGCGCCGGACGATCCGAACAGCGCGATCTTGCGGCGGCGGATCTCGTCGCCCGCGAGTCGCTCCGCGGCCGTTCGGCGCACGCCGTGCTTGACGACCGTGACTTCGCCGTACGGCGACCGGAGCGCGAGCATGCTCGCCACATAGTCGCTGACCGCGATGGTGTGGTCGGTCGCAAGCCGTGCGCGCAGCAGGTTGCCGAAGCTGTCGGCGCGATACGTGTTGTGCTTGGTCAGCACGACCGCGGGCCGGTACCGGCACCCGAGCAGGGCCAGCATCACCTGGCGGTGATCGGCGGACCCGTTGACGTGAATGATGTCGAAGCGCTCGGAGACGATCAGCTGGCGCAGCCGGACAAGCTCCTGGCACAGCCGGTTCCAGCGCGGCTTGAATTCCATGTCGAAGATGGTCACGTCGGGGCTGTCCTTCAACAGCCGCGACAGGCGGCTTCCCTGCGGCGACGCGACGGTCACGCGGTGATGCCGGCTCATCGCGGCGGCGAGATCGCGGACGTAAGTATCCTGACCGCCGCCGTAGTCGCCATGGAAGTTGGTGTACAGAATGTTCATCACGATGCCGATCCTTCCCGTTCATTCATTGCGAGGACTGCTGATGAAGCGAACGACTCGCGTTGTCCGGAGCAATGACTCGACCGCGGTTCCGCGTTTCCGACGCGCGATTGCGCAATGACGTTGGGCATTGCGGCAATCGAAATATTTCGAAATATTACATACCGGTTACGCGCGGGTGTGTCGAGGTGTGAGCATCTTTGTGAGGTTGTGTCGCGATCGTCTTTCTATGTCGTCGCCGGTTGCCGGTTGCCGGTCGCCGTCGGCGGGCACGGGCGGCCCGTCGGTCGAGATCGCGGCGCCGGATGGCCGCTCGCGCCGCTCGGCCGGATCGCGACAAAACCCGCCTTTCCGGCGCTGATTGGACGCGGATCAACCGACGCGGCTTTCAGATTTGAAAGCCCGCGCGCCATTTGCGTTAGAATGCCCCCCCTGTCCGCCCTGGCGACCGCCGGAAGCGGGCCTGTCGCATGCCTTGCGACGTGAGTTCCGATTCGCAGCCGGACGCGAATGATGTTCCCGCCGTTAGAAGCACACGCTTTGTAATTTGGATTGCTAATGAAGAAGAGACACAACATCACGAAGTACATCGTCATCGCGATGATTCTTGGTATCGCCGTTGGTTACGCGTGCCACAGCGCGTTTCCCGACCCGAAGATGGCCAAGGAAGTCGCCGGCTACGTGTCGTTGCTGTCCGACGTGTTCCTGCGCCTGATCAAGATGATCATCGCGCCGCTGGTATTCGCGACGCTGACCGTCGGCATCGCGCAGATGGGCGACGGCAGCGCGGTGGGCCGCGTGGGCGTCAAGGCGTTCGGCTGGTTCTTCATCGCATCGTTCACGTCGTTGCTGCTCGGCCTGCTGACCGCGACGATCCTGCAGCCGGGCAGCCACCTGAGCCTGCCGCTGCCGCCCGCCGATGCGGCGCTCAACCTGAAGACGGGCGCATTCACGCTGAAGGATTTCGTGATTCACCTGGTGCCGAAGTCGATCGCCGAGGCGATGGCGAACAACGAAATCCTGCAGATCGTCGTGTTCTCGATCTTCTTCGGCACCGCGCTGTCCGCGCTTGGCGAATCGGGCAAGCGCCTGACCGGCGTGATCGAGGATCTCGCGCAGGTGATGCTGAAGGTGACGGGCGCGGTGATGTGGTTCGCGCCGGTCGCGGTGTTCGCGGCGCTGGCGTCGACGATCACGACCGAAGGGCTCGGCATCCTGCTCACGTTCGCGAAGTTCATGGCGAGCTTCTATCTGGCGCTGGCGCTGCTGTGGGGCGTGTTGACGCTCGCCGGCGTGACGTTCCTCGGCAAGCGCGCGTTCACGTTGCTCCGGCTGATCCGCGAGCCGTTCCTGCTGTCGTTCGCGACGGCGAGTTCCGAGGCCGCGTATCCGAAGCTGCTGGATGCGCTCGACCGTTTCGGCGTGAACCGCAAGATTTCGAGCTTCGTGCTGCCCATCGGGTATTCGTTCAACCTCGACGGCTCGATGATGTACTGCACGTTCGCGGTGCTGTTCATCGCGCAGGTGTACGGCATCCATCTGCCGCTGGGTACGCAGATCACGATGCTGCTGCTGCTGATGGTGACGTCGAAGGGGATGGCGGGCGTGCCGCGCGCGTCGCTGGTCGTGATCGCGGCGACGCTCAACCAGTTCAACATGCCCGAGGCGGGGTTACTGCTGATCATGGGTGTCGACATGTTCCTCGACATGGGGCGCTCGGCCACCAACGCGGTCGGCAACTCGATCGCGGCCGCCGTGGTCGCGAAGTGGGAAGGGCAGCTCGACGAGCCGCGCGACGACGATTCGGACGCAGGGCGCGTCACGCAGGTGAAGGTGCCGGAAACCTCGGCATCGGCATGACACGTGGTAACGCGGCGGCGCATCTGATGCGCCGCGGTAAATGACCATCGCCGGCCTGGATTCGCAACGGATTCAGGCCGGCGATTTGTTTGATGCAATCACACCGCATGGCATGCGGCGGCCTTTTCCGAATCCCGGAACAGGCGTTCGCGGTTTCAATATGTCGTCGTTGAAAAGCGGCGATATTCCCGCAGGCGAAAGCCTGATTCTCCCCATTCCCGATCCGGCGCGTGAGTGAACATTCACTGTCGCGCAGTCGCGCCCGCCGTCGGGGCGCGTGGTTATCGCGAGCGGTCCGCAATTTTTTTCGATTTATATAACGCTATTCTCGCGCTGCTCATTATCGAAGGCAGGCCGCATGTAATACCGATTGCGCCGGATGATTCAGCGGAAGAATTTACGCATCGCGGATTTCAAACCATCTGGCCGGCTGCCCCCTCATGTGAATGTTCGCACCGTTCAGGAGCGCATCCGTCATGGTCGCTGGAAAACGTCTACACGCTGTGCTGCTTGCCGCGGCGATCGCCGCGATGGCACCGGCCGCTCAAGCCGGCAACACCACCGACTGGCTCGCGAACACGTACGGCACGCTCGCGGCCCACGTCGGCAACGTCGCGCGTTCGATGTGGGTCGCGCCCGAAGGCGTGATCTACACGGCGTCGATGTGGGACGAAGATGAAGGCGGTGTCGCGATCTACCAGAACGGCAAGAGCGTCGGCTCGATCGGCACGCATTCCGAATTCCAGGGCAGCGCGATCACGGGCAACGCGACGTCGCTGTTCGTCGCGCTGCAACCCGGCAAGACCTACGGCAGCGGCGCGGTCGGGCGGTACAACCGTGCCACCCGGTATCGCGACCGGCTCATCCAGGTCAGCGCGGCGACCAACCAGCCGCGCATCGACGTCGTCACCGGGCTCGCCACGGCCGGCTCGCTGCTCTATGCGAGCGACTTCTACGGCAATCGCGTGCGCGTGTTCACCACCGACGGCGTGTGGCAGCGGGACCTCAGCGTGTCGGGCCCGGGCGCGCTCGCGGTGGATGGCGCGGGCAACGTGTGGGTCGCGCAGAAGCGCGCGGGCTCGATCGTCGGCTTCAGCCCGGCCGGCGCGCTGCTGAACACGATCCGGATGCCGGCCGGGTCGCAGCCGTCGGCGCTCTATTTCGATGCGGCGGCCGGACAGCTCCTGGCGGGCGATGAAGGCCCCGACCAGAACATCAAGCGCTATACGGTGTCGGGCCGGCCGGCGCTGACCGGCACGTTCGGCGTGCGCGGCGGTTATCTCGACACGACGACGGGCATCAAGGGGCAGGTCGGCGCGCAGCGCTTCACGCGCATCGCCGGCATCGGCAAGGACACCGGCGGCAACCTCTATGTGCTCAACAACCCGTGGGGCGGCAGCTGGGATCTCGGCCGCAACGGCGCCACCGACATTCATGCGTACAGCAGCACCGGGAGCCTGCGCTGGACGCTGCAGTCGCTGAACTTCGAAGGCATCGCCGCGCCGGACCCGGTCACGGACGGCGCGCTGTTCTATGGCGGCACGCACGTGTACGGCGGCAGCGCGGGCGGTACCTTCGTCGCGAACACCGTCGACCCGTTCACGTACCCGTCGGATCCGCGCATCAACATGAGCGACCCGCAGCGCGACGAGCACTTCGGGCTGCTCACGTCCGTCGGCGCGAACCGGATCCTCGTCGCGGCCGGCCAGAACCCGCCGGTCTTCTACTTCTTCCATTTCAACGCGGCGAACGGCTACATCGCGATTCCGGACGGATCGATCCCGGGCCCCGCGTTCAACACGACGCAGCGCGTGACGAGCGGCTTCAGCATCGACAGCAAGGGCGGCGTGTGGGCCGGCCTCGACAAGACCGGCGCGATTACGCACTACCCGCTGACCGGCTTCGACGCGAGCGGCAAGCCGTCGTGGGGGCCGGGCGTTGCGACCCGCGTGCCCGCCAGCATCCAGCCGCTGACGCGCATCGTCTACCTCGCGGACAGCGACACGATGGTGCTTGCGCAGGGCGCGCTCGGGAGCAACGACTGGACGTCGATCGGCACGCGCATCGAGGTGTATCACGGCTGGAGCGCGGGCAACACGACGAAGCCGGACCCGGTGATCACACTGCCGCACAGCGGCGCGAAATCGATCGACGCGGTCGGCAACCATCTGTTCGTCGGTTACTGGTTCAGCAGCAACGGGCCGCTGTGGCCGAACGTCGACGCGTTCAACCTCACCACCGGCACTCTCGACACGACGCTGGTCAACACGAGCCCCGCGACCGTGGACACCAGCAGCGCGATCGACGCGATGTACAGCATCCGCGCGTACCGCCGGTCGACCGGCGAGTATGTGGTGATGAAGAACAACGTGAAGGGCAACAGCATCACCGTGTATCGCTGGACGCCCTGATGACGACGCGGCCGCTTCGACAGGCGGCCGCGCCCGCGTCGCCATCGCGATACTCGAAGCACGTCGCGGGATGTCCACGCGTCGCAAGCGTGCCCGGGCGCGTGACGAGCGGTGCGCGCCTCGCCGCCTTGGGCGGCCTTCCCCAACCTCCCGACGCACAAACGCGGTTCCGTGCACAATGACAGCGGCACCGGTAGACGCTGCCGGTGCCGGTGATGATGAACCGGAATGATTGAACGGTTGCGCCGGCGCGTTACAGCGCCGGCGAACCTGCGCGGCAGTTCATGCCGCGTTTTTTGAGCCCGAAGCGACACTACGATGAAGACGAAAACGACA
The DNA here is from genome assembly GCF_052952715.1 of Burkholderia sp. YIM B11467. NCBI lineage: Bacteria > Pseudomonadati > Pseudomonadota > Betaproteobacteria > Burkholderiales > Burkholderiaceae > Burkholderia > Burkholderia sp. YIM B11467. Next base: position 1,091,806 of record NZ_JBQVSQ010000001.1, on the reverse strand, counting down.
CCGAGCCGCCTGTTGCTGATTGCCGCACTGGCCGGCGCGCTGAGCGGTGCTGCTCACGCACAGACGGCGGCAACCGTCGCGACGGTCAACGGCGCGCCGATCACGCAGGCCGACGTCGATGCGATGCTGCGCGCGTCCGGGCAGCCCGACTCGCCGCAGATCCGCGACGCGATCAAGCAGCAACTGATCACGCGCGTGCTGATTCAGCAGGCCGCCGAGAAGGCGAATTACGCAGACAAACCCGAGGTCAAGGCGGCGATGCAGCAGGCGAAGGCGAGTGCCGAGGTGCAACTGTACGTGCGCGACAACCTGAAACCCGAGCCGGTGACCGACGCGCAGGTCAAGGCGCGTTACGACGAACTGGTCGCGGCGCTCGGCAAGAACGAGTACAAGCCGCGCCTGATCGTCGTCAAGGATCCGGCGACGGCCGCGACCGTGCTGAGCGAGCTGAAGTCGGGCAAGTCGTTCGACGGGCTGGCGCGCCAGTACAGCATGGCGCCGAGCCGCGATACCGGCGGCGAGCTGCCGTGGGTGAGTTTCAACACGCCGGCGGCGGAAGGCAAGACGGCCGGACTGCCGTTGCCGATCGCGCAGGCGCTCGAGAAACTGACGGTCGGTGCGGCGACGAAGGATTCGATTCCGGTCGACGGCGTGCGGGCCATCGTGAAGCTGGATGCGAAGCGGCCGACGCAGGTGCCGGGCTTCGAGACCGCCAAGCCGGGGCTTCAGCAGCAGTTGCAGGCGATCGCGGTCGAAAAGGCGAGTGCGCAGATGATCGGCAATTTGCTGAAGGACGCGAAGATCACGCAGTAATCGTCATGCGACGGCGTCGCAACGGCGCGCGTCACGCGCGCCAGATCATGCTCGCGCTCGTTTCCGTTTCCGACGCGACCCGGAAGCCGAGCCGTTCATAGAGCCGCCGCGCCGGGTTGCCGTGCAGCACGCTGAGCGACACGCACGCGCTCTCGCGAGCCGCGTCGCTCAGCAATGCGCGCAGCACGGCCTCGCCGATGCCCCGGCCCTGCCACGCAGGGAGGATCTGGATCTGATGGACGTGCCATTCGCTGGCGGCGCGCGTCACCTTCAGCAATCCGATTGCATCGGTACCTTCGCAGACGATCATCGCGTCTTCGAAGTGCGCGCGGATGCGCCGGTCGTGCGCTTCATCGTCGGTCGGCGCGCCGACCCGCTGCAGGTGCTCGGTCATCGTCAGTTGACGGAGCGTCAGCAGGAACGGCAGGTCGGTGGCAGATGCGGTACGCAGGCTGATCGCGTGTGTCATGGTGCGGACTCGTTCATTCGGGACGGGGGGCGGGAAGGGCGTACCCCGCCGCGCATGATTCCCGATTGCGGGAAAGCGGTCAAAGGCCGGCCCACTGAATCTGCGGCGCATGCCTGATCGTCCTGCGCGATGTGCGGGCCGGATGTCGATTATGCGTCGTCAAGATTGGCAGTCAGGTTGTCGATCACGACACGTTTCAGGCTGGCGAGTGCGGATGGCGCATTGCCGCTGGCCCCATGGAGGCATACCTCGACGGACGGTAACGGCGGGAGACCATCGCGCTCGCCAAGCCGTCGCAGCGTCGGCGGCACGCCGACCATCATTCTCGGCGTAATCCCCAGCCCGCCCGCGACGCCGGCCCACAGGCTTTGCAGGCTGCCGGTCGTGTAAGCGACCCGCCACGGGATGCCGGCCTTGTCGAGCGCATCAGTCCCGGCCTTGCGGAACAGGCAGGGTGCCTTGTACAACGCGAGATCGAGCGGGGCGCCGGCGCGTTTACGCATGTCGAAACCGGACGGCGCGATCCACGCCATCGGCAGCGTGACGAGGCGTTCGGCGTCGGCGCGATGTCCCCGACCGATCGCGAGAACGAGGTCGAGCTCGCCGCCGTCGAGTTGCTCCAGCAGCGCGCCGTTGCCGTCGACGACGATGTCGACGCGCACGCCCGGATGCGAGCGCTTGAACTGGCCGAGCGCGACCGGCAGCCATGATTCGGCGAAGTCGCCCGGCAAGCCGAATCGCACGGCGCCCTCGATTGCCGAGCCACGGATGGCACTCACCGCCTCGTCGTTCAGTTCGAGGATACGGCGCGCATAGGACAGCATCAGTTCGCCGGCGTCGGTCGGCACGAGACCGCGCCCCTGCCGGCGAAACAGCGGCTGGCCGATCTGTGTTTCGAGCTTGCGCATCTGCTGGCTGACCGCCGACTGCGAGCGGCCGATCCTGTCGGCGGCGCGGTTGAGGCTGCCGAGCCGATCCGCGGCGATCAGCGTGCGCAGCGCATCCATGTCGAGATTCGGGAGCGTCATGATTCGGTTTTTCTTATAAGTCGGTTTCAAATTATCGTATTTATTGCACATTCTCCCCGCTACCATCAAGCGAACCGCTCATTGCGGTTCACGGGGATGCCCGCGTATGCGACTGCGGATTCCCGTGACGGTTCTTCCCTTCTTTCTGACAAGGACTACGAATGAAAATCGGCTCGATATTCCGTCAAGGCTTCCCCGGCATGCTGCTGGCCGCATCGATGGTTCCCGGCGGCGCATCGGCCGCACCGTCGCTCGCGGGGACATGGACCCTGGTCGCGGCGGACGTTCAGCACCCCGACGGCACGATCGGCCGCGACTACGGTGCCGATCCGAAAGGCCTCCTGCTGATCGACATGCACGGGAACTACTCGCTGCAGATCTTCAAGTCCGAACGCCTGAAGTTCGCGTCGAACGACAAGGCGACCGGCACGCCGGATGAATTCCGTGCAGCCGTGCTCGGATCCAGCACGCATTACGGCACGCTGACCATCGATCCCGCGGAGCACACGCTGGCGTTTCATATCATCAACGCGTCCTATCCGAATTGGGTCGGGCAAACGCAAACGCGCAGCTATCAATTGAAAGACGGCGAACTGAGCTATCGCGTTCCGCCGCGGCCCAACGGCGACATACCGATTTCGGTGTGGCGGCGCGTCGACTGAGACGGACGGAGACCCGAAGCCTGTCGCAAACGGCCGCGAGCGCGGCCGGCACCGCTCCCGTCGGTATTCCCCCGCCCGCCGCGTCCGCATATCATTCGACATCGCGCACCCGCAGGCCGCAGGCGCGGCACACAGGAATTCTCGATGGACACCAAACGTTCCCGCCCGGGACTCGTCGCCGCGCTGCTCTGGGCCGCGCTGTATCTGGCGACCGGCTACATCTCGCACCAATTCAACGGCCCCGTCCGGCTGACGGGTTATATCTGGCTGCCGGCCGGCGTGACGGTCGGCGCGTTCATGCTGCGGCCGCCGCGCGAATGGCTGACGCTGGCCGGTGCATTCCTGGTCGCGCAGCTCGCGCTGACCGGCATCGAACACGGCAGCCTGGTCAACGCGGTGCTGTTCACGGTCGACGAGGTCGGCGCGGCCGCGCTCGCGGTATGGCTCGTGCAGCGCGTGCGCTTCTCGCTCGAAGGGCTGTATTTCCTGCGCTCGGTGATCCTCGCCGGGCTGATCGCGGGCGTGGTCGGCGCGATCGGCGGCGCGGCGTGGTACACGGTGGTCAAGGGCGCGCCGTTCTTCGACGTGTGGTCCGTGTGGGCCGCATCCGATTTCGTCGGCGTGCTGCTGGTCACGCCGGTGCTCGCGTCGTGGTCGCGCTTTCGCGCGCACCGTTCGGGCGATCACGAGCGCTTCGACCTGATGCTCGGCGTCGTCGCGTTCGTGCTGCTCGCGATCGCCGCGCTCGTGATCTTCGACGGCGACACGTCGCAGAAATTCGGCACGGGCGCCGGCTTCGCGCTGACCTACATCCCGCTGTTCCTGACCGTCGCGGTGACGCTGCTGCTCGGCGGCCGCGCGGGCTCGTCGTCGGTGCTGGTGCTCGCGTTGATCGTGATCGAGCAGACCGCGCAGGGCGATGGCCCGTTCGCGTCGTTTCACGAACACTACGGCAGCGCGCTGCTCGAGGCGCAGCTTTATCTGGCGGTCGCGTCGCTGCTGGTGCTGACGGTGAGCACGCTGAAAACGACGCGTGAGCGCGTGCACGAGCATGCGGCGGTGCTGCAGAACAACATGGAGCTCGCGCTGGCGAGCGCCGGCCAGATCGCGTACGTGCTCGATCCGGAGTCGGGCCGGATCGAGTGGAGCGGCGACGTCGAGCGCGTGTTCGGCGTCGGCGTCGATGCCGCGCAGATCGCGAGCGTGCCGCTCGTGCTCGAACGCGTGCAGCCGGGCGACCGCGATGCGCTGAACGACTACTGGAATGCGGAAATCGCCGGCGAGGATCGCGCGTCGATGTCGCTGCGCATTGTGCAGCGCGACGGCGGCACGCAGACGATCACCGACCATGGCGCGCCGCTGCTCGATTCGAACGTCGACGTGACGGTGGTCGCGGGCGTCTGGCAGATCGAGCGCGTGTGGCCGGCGGACGAATGAGCGGGTCCGCATCATGACGGGTCGCACGGGCGTCATGCTGATCCACGGGCTCGGCGGCACGCAATACGATCTCGGTTCGCTGCACAAGGCGATGCGGCGCGCGGGCGGCGAGACGCACATGATCACGCTGCCGGGGCACGGCACGCGCCCCGAGGATCTGGTCGGCGTGCGCGCGGAGGCGTGGCTCGACGCGGTGACCGAACAGTATCGCGCGCTGGAACGCGAGTACGACACGCTGCATGTGGCGGGCATGTGCATGGGCGCGCTGGTCGCGCTGCTGCTGTGCCACCGCGTGCAGCATGCGCGCGGCCGGCTCGCGTTGCTGGCCACGCCGGTGTTCATCGACGGCTGGTCGACGCCGTGGTACCGGTCGCTGCGGCACCTGCTGTACCGCGTGCCGGGTGTCGCCGAACGGATGCGCGTCGAGGAGGGCGATCCGTTTGGCATCAAGAACGCGACGATCCGCGCGATCGTGAAGAAGAAGTTCGAGCGGCAGGACCGTTTCCACTATGCGTGGGTGCCGCTCGCCTGCGTGCGGCAGGTGGACCGGATGCGCGACTGGGCACTGGACGCCGCGGCCGGCACGCATTGCCGCACGCTCGTGCTGCATGCGCGCGAGGACGAACTGACGAGCCTGCGCTCGGCCGATTTCCTGCTGGAGAAGATGCCCGACGCGCACGGGATCGTGCTGGAGAACAGCTACCACATGATCTGCGCGGACAACGATCGCGACGACGTCGCGCGGCACGTGCTGGAATTCTTCGGCTTCGATCCGGCGCATGCGGTGAGCCCGGCGATGGCGCGCAGGATGGGGCGGCCGGAATCCTGACGCCGGATTACGCTGCCGCCGGCCGGCGGGCGAGCCGCTCGCGGATCTCCGGCGATGCCAGGCACGTGGCGACGGCTTCGTAACCGGGCGCGCCCGGGTAAGGCGCCACGCGCGACGGCGGGCTGTGATTGGCCGGGCACAGGATGATGGTTTCGTCGGGGCCGACCGCCGACAGATCGAGGATGGCCGACGAGCGTGTCAGCAGGAACAGCGGCCGCATGCCGCCGGTTGCGCGTTCGCGCAGGTGGGCGATCAACGCCTGTTGCGTGGGCCGGTCGAGATCCTGTTCGATCATGTCGACAACCAGCGCGCGCGGGCCTTCCGCTTCAAGACGGACGAGCAGCGCGTTCAACGCCGCCGACGGCGTCGCGCCGTTGCCGACCAGCGCGGCCGATGCGAGGTCGACGCGCGACTTCAGTCCCGGATCGGTGCGCAACGCATCGCATGCGGCAGCGCCATCGTTGTCCAGCCGATCGAGGTCCACGAACACGGCGCCGGGCAGCGCGTCGGCCAGCCGAAGCGCCAGCCGCGTCTTGCCGCTTCCCAGCGAGCCGATGATGTAGTTCAACGGCCGGATATCGCGACACTCGAACCACTCGCCGCCCCACGGCCACGGCAGGCTGAACGCAACGCAGGTGCCGGTATCGTCGAGCAGCCGCGTCAGTTCGCCGTCGGCCGGCATCCGGCCGCGCGCCAGGCCCGCGCGGATCGCGCGCACCCGGTCGACCTTGCGCACGAGATCCCGGATGCCGTGGTCGAGCGTGGCTTCGTGCGCCGCCAGCGCGTCGTCGAGGCTGCGCGCGTCGCCGTCCAGCACGCTCGCCACCTGCGCGAGGCTCAGGCCGAGCGCACGCAGCGCCGCGATGTCGGCCGCGCGTGCGAGGGCGTCCGGGCCATACGCGCGGTATCCGGCCGGCGTTCGTTCCGGCGTGACGAGGCCATGCTGTTCATACAGCCGCAGCGCCTTGATCGATACGCCGAGCCGCGCGGCGGCCGCCGATGCGTTCAAACGGGGCGTGGATGTGCGCATCCGTCACCTCTCTCTGCTGTCGATGGGTTGCGCTCAGCATAAAGGCGATCCCAAGGGCCGGGTCAAGCACGATCACGCGCGCATGTGCTACGGCTCAGTCGCCGTAAGCGAACTCGTCTCGCAACGCACGGTACAGCCGCCGATACCGCACGAGCCGCCCGGCCAGCAGATCGACCGCGGCGGAATCGGGCGTGACGGTTTCGGTGACGGGCGGCGCGACGCAGACTTCCGCGAGCGTGTCATTGGTTGCAGCGAGGCGCGCGAGACGCGCGGCGCCAAGTGCGGCGCCGACTGCACCGTCCGCATGGCGCCGCATCGCGAGCCCGGTCGCGTTCGCGCACAGCCGTGCCCAGAACGCGCTTTTCGAGCCGCCGCCGATGAACGACACCGCGTCGAGCGTCGTGCCGGCCGCGCGCAGCGCGTCGTAGCCGTCGGCCATCGCGAACGCGACGCCCTCCATCACCGCGTACGCGAGGTCGTACGCATCGTGCTCGTTGGACAGCCCGAAGAACACGCCGCGCGCATGTGCGTCGTTGTGCGGCGTGCGCTCGCCGCCGAGATACGGCAGGAACAGCGGCGCGCGGGCCGGATCGGCACGCTCGGCGCGCGCGGCCAGCACGCCGGCGGTCGTGCCGTGCGCGCGTGCAAGCCAGTCGAGGCTCGCGGCGGCGGACAGGATCACGCTCATCTGGTGCCAGCGCCCTTCGACGCAGTGGCAGAACGCATGCACGGCAGCGTCCGGGTTCGGCGCGAAGCGGTCGTTGCCGGCGAACAGCACGCCGGACGTGCCGAGCGACAGGAAGCCGCTGCCGGCGCCCGTGACGCCCATGCCGATCGCGGACGCCGCGTTGTCGCCGGCACCGCCGGCGATCGTCACGGGCCCCGCGATGCCCCATTCGCGCCGCAGCGTGTCGCGCAGCTGCGCGGCGGCCGCGTTGCCTTCGACGAGGCGCGGCATCTGCGCGCGCGACAGCTCGGTCGCGGCGAGCATCCGGTCGGACCAGTCGCGGCGCGCGCAGTCGAGCCACAGCGTGCCCGACGCGTCGGACAGGTCGGACACGAACTCGCCGGACAGGCGCCAGATCAGGTAGTCCTTCGGCAGCAGCACCTTGTGCACCGCGCGGAACACGGCGGGCTCGTATTTCGCGAGCCACAGCAGCTTCGGCGCGGTAAAGCCCGGCATCGCCATGTTGCCGGTGATCGCGCGCGATTCCGGCACCAGCGCTTCGAGCTCGACGCATTCGGTGCCGGCACGCGTGTCGTTCCACAGGATCGCGGGGCGCAGCACCTGGTCCGCGCGATCGATCAGCGTCGCGCCGTGCATCTGCCCGGACAATGCGATGCCGCGCAGCGCGGCGAAGCCGGCCGGATGCGCGGCGCGCACCGACGCGATTGCGTCGAGCATCGCGTGCCACCACGCCTGCGGGCTTTGTTCGGACCAGTGCGGATGCGGCCGGCTGATCGACAGCGTGGCCGAGCCGGTTGCAAGGGGGACCGAACGGGAATCGGTGAGGAGAACCTTGACCTCGGACGTGCCAAGATCGATGCCGAGAAATGTCACGTATGAAGCATCCTGTCTGGGGCGCGCGGCGGCGCGCGCCGCAGGGGCGGCGCGTCGTCGCGGCTGTGCGGTTCGTTGAGCCGGTGCAGCGCGCGGAACCTCGACGGCGGCACCTGCTTCATCGCGAGAAACTGACGGTTGAAGTTCGACAGGTTGTTGAAGCCAACCCGGTAGCAGATGTCGGTCACCGTCAGGTCGGAAAACATCAGCAGCTCGCATGCCTCGTTGATGCGCAGCCGGTTCAGGTAGCGCACGAACGACGAGCCGGTATGACGGCGGAAAAAGCGCGTGAAGGTGCTGACGCTCATGCCGGCGAACGCGGCGACGTCGGTCTCGCGCAGCATGCCGGGCAGGTTTTGCTGCAGGTACGACAGCACCTGGTTGATGGTCGACGACATGTAGTGCTGCGCATCGCTGCGGTAGCCGGGGCCCGCGAGCACGCGCCGTTCGCGGCACGACGACAGCCGGTCGAACAGCGACATCAGGATCTCGACGCGCCGGCAGCCGTGCGCGTTCGCGAGTTCGAGCATCAGCGGCGCGACCTCGACGCCGACCCGGTCGGGAAACTGCACGCCGCGCGCCGCGTCGTCGATCAGGTCGATCACCGGCTGCAGTTCGCTGAACGCGCCGACCATCTTCTCGATCGCGTCGCGCGAGAACTGCAGCACGACGTCGCGCGACGGCACGCGTTCGCCGTCGGCGAGTTCGCTGACCCAGTTGTGCGGCAGGTTCGGCCCGGTGACGATCAGGTTGCCGGGGCCGAAATCGCCGATGTGGTCGCCGACGAACACCTTGCCGTGCGACGCCTGGATCAGATGAATCTCGTACTCGGGATGGAAGTGCCACTTCGCGACCGAATGCGGATAGTCGTGGATCCACGCGCGGAACGATTCGTCGCGGTGGGTGGGAACGATCTCGAGATCCGGGTTCATCGTGTGCTCCGTCGGGGCGTGCCGGCGTGCTACGAACGGGACATCGACCAGCCCGTCGCGGCAGGCGGCGTGGCGCGCGTCGCGGCCGCCGGCGCCGCCGCGTGCGCGATCGGGTTCGCATCCGGCAGCGCGACGTTGCGCTCGGTGCCGGCGTCGAACAGATGCAGGGCTTCTTCGTCGAAGCGGAACGCTACCACGGCGCCCGGCACAGGGGCCATCGGGGCCGGCACGAGGGCCGCGCACGGCATGCCGCGCCAGTCCAGCGTGACGAGCGCCTCGGCGCCGAGCAGCTCGACGAGCTCGACGGTGCCGGTCAGCGTGAGCGATCCCGGGGTCGGATCGGTTTCGGCGACGAGCCGCAGGTGGTTCGGGCGGATCGCGGCCTTCACGTGCTGGCCGTCCTGCAGCCGTGCGAAGCGCGGCGACGCGAGCGGCCAGCGCGCGCCGTTGCAGTCGAGCAGCACGTTCGCGCCGATGCGTTCGACGGTGCTGTCAGCGAAGTTCATCGCGGGCGTGCCGACGAACCCGGCGGCGAACACGGTGTGCGGCTGGCCGTACAGCTCGGCCGGCGTGCCGATCTGCTCGATGTGACCGCCGCGCATCAGCACGACGCGGTCCGCGAGCGTCATCGCCTCGAGCTGGTCGTGCGTGACGTACAGCGTCGTCGTCTTCAGCCGCCGGTGCAGCCGCTTGATGTCACCGCGCAACTGCGTGCGCAGCTTCGCGTCGAGATTCGACAGCGGCTCGTCGAACAGGAACACGGCGGGTGTCTTGATCATCGCGCGCGCGATCGCCGCGCGCTGCTGCTGGCCGCCCGACATCGCGCGCGGCCGGCGGTCGAGCAGCGCGTCGAGGCTCAGGATGCGCGCGACGTCGCGCACGCGGCGGTCGATCTCGTCGGCCGGCACTTTCAGGCGCCGCAGGCCGAACGCAATGTTGTCGTACACCGTCATGTGCGGGTACAGCGCATAGTTCTGGAACACCATCGCGACATTGCGCTCGCGCGACGGCAGGTCGTTCACGACCATGTCGCCGATCACGAGCTCGCCGCCGGTGATCGCTTCCAGGCCCGCGATCATCCGCAGCATCGTCGACTTGCCGCAGCCGGACGGGCCGAGCAGCACGATGAATTCGCCGTCGGCGATCTCGAGGTCGAGCGGGTGCAGCACGGCGGGGCCGCCGTCGTAGTGTTTCGACAAAGCCTTGCAGGTGATCTGGGCCATGGTTTAGGGCGTGTCCACGCTAATAACGGGCTTGCGCTGGCCCCCAGAAGGGCCGAGCGCGAGGATTGCGACGAAGCGAATACTCGACGTATTCGCGAGGAGCATGACGCGGCGATCGGCCCTTCTGGGGGCCAGCCCCACGCATGAATTTTTCCAAACAGGGGAACGTGCCTTTCCGCCCACATTGCGGCGTCGTGCGTCGCTTGTTTGGCACGGCCAAACGGCGCTCCTTACTCCTTGCACTGCGGGCGGAAAGGCACGTTCGCAAGCCCGTTATTAGCGTGAACACGCCCTAATCCATTTCGATCTGAATCTTGACGTCGCGCGGCTGGCCGCTCGCCGCTTCCTCGAACGCGCGCACGCCTTCGGAAAACGGGAACGTGCGCGAGATGAACGGCTTCACGTCGATCGCGCCGGATGCGATCAGCGCGAGCGCGCGCGGAAAGATGTTCGCGTAGCGGAACACCGATTCGATGCGGCCTTCCTTCGCCTGCAGCGCAACCACGTCGAGCGGTACCGGGTCGACCGGCATGCCGATCAGCACCGCGCAGCCGCCCGGACACATCAGGTCGACGAGGCCCGCATACGCTTGCGCGCTGCCGCTCGCCTCGAACACGACGTCCGCGCCCCAGCCGCCGGTGACGTCGGCCACCGCGTCGGCGAGCGGCCGCGCGCGCACGTCGACGGTCGTGACCGCCGGGTTGCCGGCGAACAGCGCGAGCTTGTCCGGCACGACGTCGGCGAGGATCACCCGTGCGGCGCCGCCCGCGAGCGCGGCGAGCGCGGTCATCGCGCCGATCGTGCCGGCGCCGATCACGACCGCGATGTCGCCGGGTTTCATCGCGGCCTTCTTCGCGGCCTGCAGGCCGATCGACAGCGGCTCGACGATCGCGCCTTCCGCGAACGACACGTTGTCGGGCAGCCGGTACGTGAACGCGGCCGGATGCACGACGAACGGCGTCAGGCAGCCGTGCACGGGCGGCGTTGCCCAGAAGCGCACGTCGGGGTCGAGGTTGTAGAGGCCGCGCAGCGTCGCGGGCGAATCGAGACGCGGCACGCCGGGCTCCATGCAGACGCGGTCGCCGACGCGCAGGTGCGTGACGCCGGCGCCGGTTTCGACGACGGTGCCGGACGCCTCGTGGCCGAGCACCATCGGCGCGTCGACGCGGAACGGGCCGATCCCGCCATGCACGTAGTAATGCACGTCGCTGCCGCAGACGCCGACCGTATGAACCTTGATCCGGACGTCGCCGGGGCCGACCTCTTGCGGCAGGTCGATGTCGCGCAGCGCGAGCTCGCGCGTGCGTTCGAGTACGAGCGCTTTCAACACATCCTCCTTATTTTCCCTTGACCATCGAATTGAGCAGGCGGCTCAGCATGCCGACGAACACGAGCGGCGGCAGCGCGAGCAGCACGGTCGACGCGTTGATCACGCCCCACGGCACCTCCTGGCCGAGCGACGTGAACGCGGACGCGACCACCGGCAGCGTCGCGCTGCGCGACGACGTGAGCGCGAGCGCGATCATCAGTTCGTTCCAGACCAGCACGAAGCTGAACACGATGCCGCCGAGCAGCGTGCTCGCGCACACCGGCAGCGCGATATGCCAGAACACTGCGTACGGGCCGTAGCCGTCGAGCGCGGCGGCTTCCTCGATCTCGCGCGGCAGCCGGCGAAACACGGGGATCGACAGCCACGTGATGGTCGACAGCGTGACGAGCAGGTACGTGACGATCATCGACAGCTTCGTGTCGTACAGCCCGAGATCGACCCAGATCGCGATCAGCGGCAGCGCGACCGCGACCGGCGGCAGGAAGCGCAGCGACAACAGGAAGAACTGGATGTCGCGCTTGCCGCGCACCGGGTAGCGCGCGATCGCATACGCGGCCGGCACGCCGAGCAGCGCGCCGAGCACGACGGCCGCGCCGACGATCGCGATGCTGTTGCCGAGCCCGATCATCACTTCCGGGCTCGACAGCACCTGCTCGTAGTTCGCGAGCGTCGGCGTGAAGAAGAAGCGCGGCGTCGGCGTGACGATGTCGAGCAGGTGCTTGAGCGAATTGAGCACGGCCCAGAACAGCGGGAACGCGGCGACGAGCAGGATCGCGCCGGCGATCGCGACGGTGGAAACGGTGGCGGCAGTGCCGCGGCGGGCCATCAGTCGTCCCATTTGTTGACCCTCTTCCAGATGAGCGTGAAGACGAGCGTGGTCGCGACCATCATCAGCACGGCCATGCTCGACGCGTACGACACCTTGCCGGCGAGGCCGATGCCCTGCTGGTACGCGTACAGATCGAGCGTCTCGGTCGCGATGCCGGGGCCGCCCTTGGTCATCACGTAGATCAGGTCGAACGAGCGCAGCGACTCGACCATCTTGATGAACACCAGGCTCACGAGCGGCGCCTTCAGCATCGGCAGCGCGATGTACGCGTGCACCTGCCACGTCGTCGCGTAGTCGAGCCGCGCGGCTTCGAGCGGCTCGGGCGGCAGCGTCTCCAGCAGCTTCAGGATCACGACCGCGAAGAACAGCCCCCATTGCCACACGTCGACCAGTGCGACCGCGTACAGCGCGAGATGCGGATCGGCGAGGAACGCGGTGTTCTCGACGCCGAGCGCGCCGAGCAGCCAGCTCAGGATGCCGGTGAGCGGCGCGTACATGAACTTCCAGATGAACGCGGCCGACACGCGCGGCAGCAGCACCGGCATGATCAGCACCAGCGACGCGAAGCGGCGCCAGCGGCCGTGCACGCGCTCGAACAGGAACACGGCGAGCGCGATCCCGACGATCACCGCGCCGGCGACCGTGACGATTTCCCACAGCACCGACACCTCGATCGCGTTCAGGAAGCGCCGGTCCGACGCGAGCCGCACGAAGTTGCGCAGGCCGACGTATTCGCTGTCGGGGTAGCGCAGCACGCGGTTGCGCAGCGCGAGGTTGATCGCGGCGACCGTCGGGACGAGGCTCAGGACCGCGAGCAGCGCGAGCGTCGGCGCGAGGAACACCCACGGCAGGCTCGTGCGGTCGCGGCGCGCGCGGCCGCGCCGGGCGGGAAGGGCCGGGCGGACGCCGAGCGCGCGTCCGCCGGCACCGTCATTTGCGAGCGCCATGTTCGAGCGCATCCTTCGCGTACTGGGCCGCGTCGTCGAGCGTGCCGCGCGCGTCCGTCTGCGTGCCGGTGAACACCTGTTCGAGCGCGATGCCGAGGTTGTCGCCGATATCCGGCCACTGCGGCGTGCGCCAGATCGTCACCTGCGTGACCGGGTTGGTGTCGTTCAGCCCGGCCTGGATCTGCGGCGCGACGTGCTGCTTGAAGTACGGGCTGCCGATCGTGCTGGCGCGGTTGTAGTCGCTGAACACGCCGTTGCGCAGCCGCGCCTGTTCCTGGTCCTTGCTGGTCGCCCACGCGATGAAGCGGCCGGCGGCCATCCGCGTGCAGTCGTCCTTCGCGCCGACTGCCGAGATCGCGAAGCCGTGGCCGTACGCGGCCGACGGCAGCGGTGCGGGCGGACGCGTGTAGCCGACCTTGCCGGCCACGCTCGACTTGCTCGCATCCTCCATCCAGTCCGCGAACGGCGTCGATTCGATCATGAAGGCGACCTTGCCCGAGCGGAAGGCTTCGAGCGCGTTGCTCCAGTCGTAGGTCGCGGCGCCCGGCGGCGCGTACTTGAACAGGTCGCTGTAGAGCTGCGTGGCCTTCACGGCGGCCGGTGAGTTGAATGCCGGCGCGCCGCCCTTGTCGGTCCATGCGCCACCCATCCCGAGCATGAACGGCGACCAGCGCCACACGTTCATCCCCGAGCCGCGCTGGCCGCGCGCGACCCAGCCGTACAGCTTCGGCGGCGCGTTGAGTTTCTTGATCGCGGCGACGAGCTGGTCGAGCGTCTTCGGTACCGGGATGTGCGCGGCGTCGAGGAGGTCGCGGCGGTAGAACAGGAAGTCGCCGCCGCCGATCAGCGGCGCGAAGTACGCGACGCCGTTGTAGCTCGCGACCGCGCGGCGGCCGGGCAGGAAGTCGTCGTAGTCGTATTCCTTCGGGTAGTACTTGAGCAGCGGCACGATCCAGTTGGCCGACGCGAATTCGGCGACGTTCGCCTCGTCGACGTAGTAGATCTGGTACGAGCCGGCGCCGGTCGACGCGTCGAGCCGCGATTTCGCGCGGCGGTCGTTTTCGCCGAAGTAGCTGATCTCGACCTTGGTGCCGCTCTTCTTTTCGTAGTCGGCCAGCGATTTCTCCATCACCGACAGGCCGAGACTCTTCTGCGCGAGCACCCGAAGGGTCGGCACCTTGCAGACCTGCGCGGCCGCGACGCCCGGCAGACAGGCGCCGAGCAGCAGGCCGGCTGCGACGATTCGCATCTTGTTCACCCGTGTCTCCTTGATTCTGCTTGTTCGAATGCCGTCGATGACGGCAGGAACAATGGTGTGACGGGGGCGATGCGGACACCACATCAAAAGAAAACGCGAACCGATACTTTTTGCTCAGGATGAGTCGTGCGATGCACAAAATGTGTCGGTCGGGCGGCGCGCGCTGCCCGGCCGAACGGGGCGGAAGGTGTGTAAACGCGGGTTATCCGCGAGCCGGCCGGGGCGGCGTGTCGAGCGCAATCCGGTAAACGCGGATCGCGTTGTCATGCCAGATCGCGCGGCGTGCCGCGTCGTCGAGGTCCGCCATCGCGCGGGCGAACGTGCGCAGCAGCGCGGGATAGGACACGCGCAGGCCGGCCACCGGGAAGTTGCTCGCGAACAGGCAGCGTTCCCAGCCGAAGATCGCGATCGTGTCGCGGATGATCCGTGCGTTGTCCGCGTCGTTCCACACGGCGTCGCGCAAGCCGAGTTCGGAAATCTTCACGGCCACGCGCGGTGATGCCGCGAGTGCTTCCATGCCGCGGCGCCAGCGCGCGAGCCCGGCGTCCGAGCGATCCCACGGCAGTCCGGCGTGTTCAAGCACGACGTCGACATCAGGTGCATCGGTGAGCAGCGCGGCCGCGTCGCCGAGATGCCAGAACGGCACGCGCAGATCCCAGCACAGACCGTGCGCGGCGACGCGTTGCAGCGCGGCCGGCCAGCGCGGATCGCGCAGCGTGCCGGGCCCGTCGACGGGCGCATCCGGCGACGAAGCGGTGCGCGGCTTGAAGCGCACGCCGCGCACGCGCGGCCACGCGGCCTGTTCGGCGAGCCGCTCGTCCGCATCGCCGGCCAGCAGGTCGACCCACGCGACGACCGCCGACGGCAGCCCGTGCGCCGCCGCGACCTCGTGCAGCCAGCGCGTTTCCGCCACTGCTTCGTCGCGCGCGCGTTCGGCCTCGACGTGTACGCTGGCGACGATCGGCGCGCGTTGCGCCGCGTGCCGGAATTCGTCGACGCCGAAATCGCGGCACAGCGTCGCGTAATCGCCGAACATGAAGCGCGCCGGATCGTATTGCGTCTGCAGCCACGGATAGTGCGCGCCCGCATCGAGCCGCCACAGGTGGTGATGCGCATCGACGAGCGCGTCCGGCAGGCCGTCGGGCGGTGATTCGTCGGGCAGCGCTCCGTCGCGCATGTCAGCGTGCTCCCGCGAGCACGAAAGACGCATCGGGTTCGCGCAGCGTCGCCAGCGCGCCGACGAAACGCCAGGTATCGAGATCGAGTTCGCGCACGTAGTCGTCCTGGAACGATACGTAGGCGACGCGCCGCGACGGATGGAACGACAGCGCGGTCGGGTTCGCGGGCAGTGCGATACGTTCGATCTCCTCGAGCTGGCGTGCATCGAACACGGAGATCGACCGTTCGCCCGAATTGGTCAGCAGCAGCAGGTCGCGGTCGTCCGGCGTGCTGGTCCGGTAGATGCGGTTCGGATCGCTGCGCGTCTTCACGCGGCGGCCGCAGGTCATCGTTTCCGTGTCGATCTCGACCAGCGTGTCGTCGCCGCGATTCGCGACGAACAGCGTGCGCTCGTCGGCCGACAGCGCATTGCCTTCGGGGCGCGGGCCGGGCATCACCGCGCGCGGCACGACCGTCGCGTCGCGCGGATGGAACTGCGTGACCGTGTTCGACAGCAGGTGCACGCCGTATGCGCGGCTCGCGTCGCGCGTGAGCGTCACGAGGTGCGTCTTCACGCCGCCGGACGGCACGGCCATGTTCGGCACGGGCTGCCGGGTCGGCTCGTCGAACACGAGCAGCATGTCGTGCGCCTCGCTCATCGCGTACAACCGGCCGTCGCGGTCGCTCGCCATGCCGTGCGGCCGGTAGTACGGCCACAGGTCGAGCATGCGCGTGTGCGTGCGTTCGACGAGGTCGATCTCGGCGATCCGGTGGTCGCCTTCATGGCCGCGCGACCACGCGGTCTCGATCCCGAAGATGCCGACGTACGCGTAGCGGTGATTCACGTCGACGGTGAACTCGTGCGGGTAGTTCGGCAGCACGACGTGCTTGAGCGCGGTTTTCGTGTCGAGGTCGTAGAAACTGAAGGTATGGGCGCATTTCTGCACCAGCAGCAGGATGTCGTTCATGGTGTGTCTCCGTTGTTATCGGGTATCAGTCCTCGCAGCGCTTCGGCAGCGTCAGCGCGAGCAGGCCGGCCACCGCGAGCGTGACCGCGAGGCTCAGCACGCCGGCCGCCGCGCTCACGTGCTGGGTCAGCACGCCGACCGCATACGGGCCGCAGAAGCCGCCGAGATTGCCGAGCGCATTGATCAGGCCGCGCGCGCTGCCGGCCGTCTCGACGCTGCAGAGCTTCGGCGGAATCGCCCAGAACACGCCGGCGGCCGCCTGCAGGAAGAAGCCGCAGCCGATCAGGAACGTGAACGACACGGCCATCGACGCGTGCGTGAGCACCGACAGCGCGAGGCACGCGGCGAAACCGACGAGCGGCAGCAGCACGAACAGGCGGCGCTTGCCGGTTCGGTCAGACAAATACGACGTGACGAACATCCCGATCACCATCGCGACATACGGCAGCATCGCGAGCAGGCCGACCTTGCCCATCCCGCTGTGCGTGAGGTTTTTCAGCAGTGTGGGCAACCACATCGTATAGCCGTAGATGCCGACCTGATAGCAGAAGTTGATGGCGATGAGCAGCCAGATCGTCGGGTTGCGCAGCAGCTCGCCGAACGACGCGGCAGCCGGCGCGCCGGCCGCGCGCTTGCGTTCCTGCTCGTCGCGCAGCGCGTCGAGGATGTAGGCTTTTTCGCGCGGCGACACCCAGCGCGCGGTTTCCGGGCCGTCGTCGGCGAACATCATCCACGCGACCAGGCACAGCAGCGACAGCGCGCCCGCGCTGAAGAACAGGTGACGCCAGTCGTACGCGGCGAGGATGAAGCCGGACAGCGGCGCGGTGATCATGCCGGCGAGCGGCACGAACATGATGACCATCGCATTCGCGCGGCCGCGCTCGCGGTCGGGGAACCAGCGGCTGACCATCGTGAGCACGACGGGCAGCATGCCGCCCTCGGCCACCCCGAGCAGGAAGCGCAGCGTCAGCAACTGCCACGTATGCGTGACGAGCCCGGTCAGCACCGACAGCACGGCCCAGCTCACGAGCGACCACGCGATGAATGTCTTGCCGCTGCCGAGCGCCGCGCGCCGGCCGCCGGGAATCTGCAGGAACAGGTAGCCGAAGAAGAAGATGCCGCCGGCGAGACCGGCCATCGTCGCGTCCATGCCGAGCTCGGCGTTCATCCCGCCGGGCATCGCGAACGCGATGTTCACGCGGTCCATGTAGGAAATGATGCAGGCGAGCAGCAGCGGCGGAATCACGCGCAGCCAGCGGCGGCGCGGAACGGCGTCGCCGGCTTCGTAGGCCGGGGTGGCCGGGGTCAACAGGGTCATGGTGTCTCCATCGTTCGAGTAGTCGGCTGCGGCGGCCTTCGGACGGGCCGCTGTCTCGCCGTGGCGGGCCGGCAGGTGCCGGCCGCCGATGCGCAACGCGTGTGCGTCGCGCGTGCTTTCGATCTCTAGCGTCCCCAGCGCAGCACGAGCGGGTCGAGCCGCCGCGCCGTATCGAGCAGCCCCGCGCGCACCTGCGGATGCAGCTCGGGCCACGGCGCGCGCGGCTGGTCGCACGCGATCACGCCGCCTTCGCGCATCAGTGCCTTCGCGGTCAGGAAGCCCGACTGACGGTTCTCGTAGTTGATCAGCGGCAGCCAGCGCGCGTACTGCTCGCACGCTTCATCGCGGCGCCCGGCGAAATACGCATCGGTGATCCGGCGAATCCCGTCCGGATAACCGCCGCCCGTCATCGCGCCGGTTGCGCCCGCATCGAGATCGGCGAGCAGCGTGATGCCTTCCTCGC
This sequence comes from Burkholderia sp. YIM B11467, assembly GCF_052952715.1. Lineage (NCBI taxonomy): Bacteria > Pseudomonadati > Pseudomonadota > Betaproteobacteria > Burkholderiales > Burkholderiaceae > Burkholderia > Burkholderia sp. YIM B11467. The sequence goes on along the minus strand of NZ_JBQVSQ010000001.1, from coordinate 1,073,551 downwards.
CGTCCCATGGCCCCTCGATCGCGTCGCCGCCGAGCGCGATCAGCTCGCGCAGCTTCGACGCGGCGCCGGCCGTCTCGATCTTGAAGTACGACACGGCATCGATCTCGCGCGCGAGCGTCGCGAGCAACGACGCGGACAGCGCGACGCCGCTCGCGGGCGCGTCCTGGATCATCAGCGGAATGCGGAGCCCGTCGACCGCTTCGGCGAAGAACGCGCGAACCTGCGCTTCGGGCACGCGGAACGTCGCGCCGTGGTACGGCGGCATCACCATCACCATCGCCGCGCCGAGCGCCTGCGCGTGCCGGTTGCGTTCCGCGCAGATCCGCGCGCTGAAGTGCGACGTCGTGACGATCACCGGCACGCGGCCCGCGACATGCTCGAGCGTGGTGCGCGTGATCAGGTCGCGTTCGTCGTCGCCGAGCGCGAATTGCTCGGAGTAGTTCGCGTGGATGCAGAGGCCCTGCGAACCGGCGTCGATCATGAAGTCGAGGCAGCGGCGCTGACCGTCGAGATCGAGCGCGCCGTGCGCGTCGAAGATCGTCGGCGCGACCGGAAAGACGCCCTGGTAGCGTGCGTTCATGGCCGGCCTCACTCGACGATGTCGAACTGGTCGAGGAATTCGGTCTTCAGCGTGAGACCGAGGCCCGGCACGTCGTCGCGCAGTTGCACGAAGCCGTTTTCGGCCACCGGCTCGCCGTCGAAGATGTAATAGAACAGCTCGTTGCCGACCTCGACGTCGAACATCGGGAAGTATTCGCTCATCGGCGACGCGAGCGTGCTCATCGTCAGGTGATAGTTGTGCATCTGGCCCGCATGCGGAATCACCGGCACGCTGTACGCTTCGCACAGCGCGTTGATCTTGTGCGCCATCGTGATCCCGCCGACGCGGTTCGTGTCGTACTGCACGACCGACACGGCCTTGCGGTCGAGCAGCTGCTTGAAGCCGTACAGCGAGAATTCGTGCTCGCCGCCGGAGATCGGAATGCGGGTCAGCTGGTTCAGCTCCGCGTAACCGTCGATGTCATCGGCGATCACCGGCTCCTCGAGCCAGCGCGGCTGGTATTTCTCGAGCTTCGGCAGGATGCGCTTCGCGTATTCGAGGTTCCAGCCCATGTAGCACTCGAGCATCAGGTCGTTGTCGTAGCCGATCACCTCGCGGATCGCCGCGACCGACTTCAGGTTCTCGACCACCCCCTGCTGCCCGTGCGCGGGCCCGTAGCCGAAGCGCATCTTGAACGCGCGGAAGCCTTCCTTCAGATACTGCTGCGCCTCGTCCTGCATCGCCTTCAGGTCGGTGCGGTAGAGCTTCGAGTAGTAGCAGGGGATCTTTTCCTTGGTGCGGCCGCCAAGCAGCTTGAACACCGGCTTGCCGACGCTCTTGCCGAGGATGTCCCAGATCGCGATGTCGACCGCCGAGATCGCGGCCATGCCGACGCCCTTGCGGCCCCACGCGTGGGTGGCGCGATACATCCGCTGGTTCAGGTATTCGTAGTCCCACGGGTCCTGGCCGATCACGAGCGGCGCGAGGTACTGGTCGATGATGACCTTCGCGACATGCGGCGCGAGCGCGACGTTGCCGAGGCCGACGATGCCGTCGTCGGTCTCGACTTCGACGACCGTCCACGCATGGAAGCGGAACGTGCTCATCGTTTCCTGCGGCGCATACAGCAAATCCATCGCGTTCGAGCAGAAGTTGCCCTGCGGCGGGACGGTCTTTCCTTTCCACTGGAATACGCGAGCGCGCACGGACCGGATTTTCATGGTGGTGTCTCCGAGAATCGATGTTGTCGTGTGTGAAAGGCGGGCGGCCGGCTTGGCCGTCACGCCGAAACTGCGGGGGTGCGGCGCGCGGCGCCCATCCGGCACGCGATCTGCAGCGCCTGCCAGGTGGCGCCGACGTCGGCGGTGCCGCGGCCCGCGATGTCGTACGCGGTGCCGTGCGCGGGCGTCGTGATCGGCACGGGCAGCCCGCCCTGCACGGTCACGCCGCGCGAGAAGCCGAGCAGCTTGATCGCGATCTGCCCCTGGTCGTGGTACATCGTGACGATCGCCTGGTAGTCGCCGGCCAGCGCCTTCAGGAAGATCGTGTCGGCGGGGAACGGGCCGTGGAACGGCGCGTCGGTCGGCCAGTCGCGCGACTGCAGCCGGCGCACCGCGGGCTCGATGATGTCGACTTCCTCGCGGCCGCAACTGCCGCCGTCGCCGCCGTGCGGGTTGAACGCGGCGATCGCGACCTTCGGCGCGGCGACGCCGTTCGCGAGCAGCGACCGGTAGATCAGTTCGGATGCCTGTTCGATCCGCTCGATGCTCAGGCAGCCCGCCGCATCCTTCAGCGGAATATGCGACGAGATGCGCGCCGTCCACAGTTCGCCGAGCGTGTTGAATTCGCAGAAATAGTCGGTCACGCCGAGCGCTTCGGCGAAGTGGTGCAGTTCGTCGTCGTGGCGGAGCCCGCCGAGCTTCATCGCGTACTTGTTCAGCGGCGCGAAGCAGATCGCGTCGATCTCGCCGGCGAGCGCGGCGTCGAGGCACTGGTCGAGCACGGCGAGCGTCGAGTGGCCGCCGGGCGCGCCGGCCTGGCCGACCGTGACCTGCGTGGGATCGACCGTCTCGACGTCGACGAACGCGGCGCGCGCGGTCGACGGCCGGCCGCGTGCCGCGGCGAGCGACGCGACGGGTTCGACGTCGACCTGCACGCCGGCGACGCGCTGGCCGGCTTCCCACAGCCAGCGATCGCCGATCAGCACGAGATTCGCGTGAGCCGTCGCGTCGGGCCGCGCGAGCAGTTTCGCGATCAGTTCGGCGCCGATGCCGGCGGGGTCGCCGAGCGTCAGGGCGACGACGGGCAGGGGGGCGGCGGTCGATGGTGTGTGCATGCTGTGTCTCCGGTGGCGGCGCATGGCCGTTCGTGTATGGGGTTGATGCTAGGTAGACGGAATGAGTCGGTAAATTGAAAACTCTTGATGAATCGATAACCTGGAGTAATCAAAGATGGGCTCGATCGACCGACGAGACTCGACCCCGCAGCTGCTGAACCGGCTGCGCATGCGGCAGATCGCGCTGTTGCTTGCTGTCGACGAATGCCTGACGCTGCGCGCGGCGGCCGAGCAGATGGGCCTCACGCAGCCGGCGGCGACGAAAATGCTGGCCGAACTGGAGAGCGCGCTCGGCCAGCGGCTGTTCGATCGCGTCGGGCGCGGGCTGGTGCTGAATCCGGCCGGCGAGCGCGTGCTCGGCTATTTCCGCGGGATCCGCGGCAGCATGGAGGCGCTGAACCGCGAGCTCGGCGAACTGCAGCTCGGCAGCGCGGGGCGGCTGGCGATCGGCAGCATCATGGCGGCGTCGCCGGGGCGGCTCACCGAGGCGCTGGTGCAGCTGAAGGCGCGTTATCCGCTGCTCGCGATCGATATCGCGGTGGACACGAGCGACCGGCTGATGCCGCAGCTTCGCGAAGGCGTGCTCGAAGTGGTGATCGGGCGCAACGTCGGGGCCGATTGCGACTTTCGCGTGGTCGACGACGAGGCGCTCGCGATCATCGCGGGCCGCGACCATCCGCTCGCGGGCGCCGGGCCGGTCGGGTTCGACGCGCTGCTCGATTACGCGTGGATCCTGCAGCCGGCCGGCAGCCCGGCGCGCGAGGTCGTCGAGCGCGAGTTTCATGCGCGTCACCAGCCGATGCCGCGCGGGCTGGTCGAAACGGGGTCGATCCTGACCACGATGAACCTCGTCGACCGTTCGACGATGCTCGGCGTGATTCCGCTGACGGTCGCGCAGCGCAACGCGGAGCACGGGCTCGTCTCGATCATCGATTACGCGCTCGAACAGAAGCTGCCGTCGTACGGCAGCATCGTGCGGCGCGACCGGCCGCTGAGCATCCCCGCGCAGCAGTTTCTCGCGCTGTTTCACCGCGAGGGTGTCGAGGAGGAGGGCGGCGCCTGACGGCGCGGTGCGCCGGCCGGGCCGATCACGCGTCGCGGAACGCGGTGAGGCGTGATGCCGGCACGGGTGGCGCGGATGAAGGCGCGGCGAGCCAAGTCAGCGTGCCGACGGCGCGACGGGGGCCTCGACGAGCACCGGCATCGCTTCCCACAGCGTGCGGTCCGGGCGAATCCGCAGCGCGGCGACGATCCCGATCAGCAGCAGCGCGACCGAGCCGATGAACGGCACCGTCCAGCTGCCGGTGCGGTCGACGAGATAACCGAACAGGATCGGCGACAGGATCCCCGAGATCGCGGAACCGGCATTCATCATCCCGCTCGCGATGCCGGCGTGCGTCGGCGCGATGTCGCTCGGCACGGCCCAGATCGGCCCGATCGTCAGCTCCAGGCACAGGAACGACCCTGACAGGCACAGCGCGACGCCGGCCGTCGAGTGCACGAACGCGAGCGGCAGCAGGCAGAGGAGTGCGCCGGCGAAGCTCGTGACGATCACGCTCTGGCGCGACAGTGCGAGGTTGCCGGTCTTCCGGTAGATCCGGTCGCAGAGCCAGCCGCCGAGCGTGTCGCCGACCACGCCCGCGAAGAACACGCCGGACGCGAACAGCGCGGTCGACTTCAGGTTCAGGCCCTGGCCGTTCAGGAAGAACGTCGGCAGCCACGTGAAGAACAGCCACGCGGTCCAGCCGTAGCAGAAGTAGACGAAGATCGTCGGCGCCATCCGGCGGAACAGCGGTCCCCACGGCGTCGGGCCGGACGGCGGTGCGGGGCGCGCGGCGCGCGTGCTGCGGCCGTCTTCGTCGCCGAGCGGGTGCTCGCGGAAACCGACGATCCACCAGGCGAGCCACACCAGCGTCACCGCGCCGATCACGAAGAACGCGGCGCGCCACGACAGCCAGGTCATCAAGGCGGCGACGATCGGCGGCGCGACCGCGTTGCCGAGCCGCGAGAACGAATGCGTGAAGCCCTGCACGACGCCGCGCCGCTCGCGCGGGAACCAGTGCGTGATCGCGCGGGACTGGGCGGGCAGCGTCGCGCCTTCGCCGATGCCGAGCAGCAGGCGCGCGGCGAACAGCAGCGTGAGACTGTGCACGAGCCCCGTCGCGAAGGTCGAGACGACCCAGATCAGTCCGCAGCCGATCAGCGTGATGCGGGCGCCGAACCGGTCGGCGATCCAGCCGCCGCCGATCTGGCAGATTGCATACGAATACGCGAACGCGGAGAATGCGACGCCGAGCTCGGTGTTCGACAGGCCGAGCTCGGCCTTGATCGCGCCGGCCGCGGTCGCGAGGTTGACGCGATCGATGTAGAGGATGAACGAAAGCGCGCACAGCAGCCATAACGTGCGGCGCCGTTGACGGTGGTCGTCAGGCATGTGTCTCACTCCGGTCTCGTGTGCGGCGTTGCAATGACACCGCGTTCAGTGGCGGGGCCAGCATCGCGCGGCGGCGGAGACACTGTCTAATGAATCTTTGGGATCAATCGATAACCTGAGGTATTCATTTTCATTTCGGGCGGGCGCGGGCAACGCGGCGCGGGTGGCGCAACGGGATTCCACGGGTGGGAAATTGACGGACTTCGAAGAACTTTCGCTCCATCGGGACAGCCGCTTCTGGCAGCTGTCGCTGGTGAAATGGTGGATCCAGGGGCACGGGCGCGACGGTTATTCGTTCCGTCTGCTGCTGGTGCCGCTGGTCGTCGTGTGCGTGCTCGAATTCGTCTGCGTGATGTTCGATGCGCTGTACAGCGGCATCATCGTCAGCGCGGTCGCGACGCTGTTCCTCGGCATCGCCGGGTATTACGGCGCGCAGCGCGAATGGCTGGTGACGTCCGCGACCACGCGTGCGCTGGTGAAGGCACGCATGAAGAAGGCGTCCGAGCGGTTCTCGTCGCTCGGCGTGGGCGCGACCGTGCTGGCGATCTTCGTCGCCGCGACGTCGCTGTCGCTCGTGATGTCGGGCCAGCCGATGCTGGACAGCGTGTCGAAGGACGCGGTGTCGATTTTCATCGCGCTGGTGTTCCTGCCGGTGTACGTGTCCGGCGCGGTGCGCAAGCTGGCGATCGCGCGGATCGAGGAACTCGAGGCGCTGCGCAACGCGACCGTCGGCACGAACCTGAAGTTCGACCGGGCCGGCGCCGTGCGTGCGGTCGTCGTGCGGGGCGCGGCGGGGAAAGGGACGGTGTCCGTGACGCAATACACGGTGCTCGGGTTCAGCCCGCCGCTCGAACAGGTCGGGCGCGAGCCGCACGCGTGAAGTCGTGACGGCGGCGGTTCAGGCCGGGAAGCGCTCGTCCTCTCGCGCCGGCACGAGGTGATCGGGCCACTGCACCTCGAACCGTGTTCCGCCGGCGCCCGTCGGCACGCAGACGGCTTCGCCGTGGTGCGCATGCGCGATCGCCGCGACGACGGCGAGCCCGAGGCCGCTGCCGCCGGGCCGCGACTCGTCGACGCGCCTGAACGCCTGGAACACATGCGGCGCGAAATCGGCCGGGATGCCGGGGCCGTCGTCCTCGACACGCAGCCGGCACATCCCGTCTTCGATGCGCGTCTGGATCCGGATCGCACCCGGCACCGCATGGCGGCGCGCATTCTCCAGCAGCGCCAGCAACGCCTGGCGGATACGGACCGGGTCGCAGCGCATGGGCCGCGCGTCGAGATCGAGCACCGGATGCTGGCCGGCGGCCTGCAGCGCGTGCGCGAACAGGTCGACCACGGCGCGCACGTCGGCGGCGAGATCGGTGTCGCGGATCTCGATGCTCAGGTGGCCGCTATCGGCGAGGCTGACCACGCGCAGGTCCTCGATCAGCCGCGTCAAGCCTTCGACCTGCGCGAGCAGGCTGCGATACAGCGCCTCGCTGGGCGTGAACACGCCTTCGGCGAGCCCCTGCAGCCGCCCGCGCAGCACCGTGACGGGCGTGCGCAGTTCGTGCGCGATCGCCGCGTTCCAGAACGTCTGTTCGTCGGTCACGCGCTGCAGTTCGCTCGCGAGCGCGTTGAAGTTGTCGGCGAGCAGCGCGGCCTCGTGCAGCGAACGGTCGCCGGCGACGGCGCGTGCGCCGAGATCGCCGCGCGCGACGCGGCGGATGCTGTCCGTCACCGAGTTGAGCGGGACGAGGATGCGGCGCGACAGGTGGATCGCGACGAACACCGCGAGCGCGAGGCCGACCAGCGTGGTCGAGATCAGCCACACCCATTCCGGCCCGGTCGGCAGCCACTCGGACTGGTTGAATTCCGTGGGCCAGTACTTGAATGCGAAGTAGTAGAACGTGTAGGCCGTCACGACGATCAGCAGCGTCACGGCAAACACCATCGCGCCCATTGTCAGCGCGATCTGGCGGCTCAGCCCGTCGAGCTTCATTCGCCGCCCCACAGCTTGTAGCCGACCCCGCGGACGCTGACCGGCACGCCCGCGACGCCGAGATCGTCGAGTTTCTTGCGCAGCTTGCTGACGTGGCTGTCGACCGTGCGCTCCAGCGCATCGCCTTCCGGCAAACAGGTGGCCATCAGCTCGCCGCGGCTGAACACGCGGCGCGGCGCGCGCGCGAGCTGCGCGAGCAGCTTGAATTCGGTGAGCGTCAGCGCGAGCGTGTGCCGGGTGCTGCCGACCTCGACCGTCGCTTCGTGGCGTTCGGGATCGATCTCGAACGGCGCGGCGCGCAGCACGCGTTGTTCTTCCTGGCGGGAACCTGCCATCGAGCGGCGCAGCACGGCCTGTGCGCGCGCAACGACTTCGGCGGGGTTGAATGGCTTGACCACGTAGTCGTCGGCGCCGATGCGCAGCCCGGTCAGCTTGTCGATGTCCTGGTCGAGCGCGGTCAGCATGATCACGGGCGTGTCGCCGCGATGGCGGATCTCGGCGAGCACCTTCCAGCCGTCGACGTGCGGCATCTGCACGTCGAGCAGCACGAGGTCGGGCTTGAGCGACAGGTGCAGCTCCAGCGCGCGGCGGCCGTCGGCGGCGTGCACGGTGCGCAGGCCGCTGCGCGCGAAATAGGCGATCAGGATCTCGGCGATCTCGGGTTCGTCCTCGGCGATGAGGACAAGCGCCTGGGCGCCCTGGCCGGCGCCGGAAGAGGAAGAAAGTTCGGGCATGGCCACGCGTTCAGATCCATCGGGGTTCCATCGAGTCGCCATACTACCGCACGGGCCGCGCCATCGAACGCAGACGGATGGCCGCCTGGATCTGCGGGCAGGCGGTACGTGACGGGTTGGCACTCGATCCGTCACAGGTGCGACGCGGCGACGACGCATGACCGGCGGCGGGCGGCGCTGGCAGGCGCTCGCGCTTGACCCGCATCATCGTGGCGCGGCAAACGACGCCACGATCTCGTCGATCGCCGCGCGGATGCGCGCGGTGTGGCGCAGGTCGCGGTGCGTGACGAGCCAGACCTCGTAAGGCGCCTGCCTCACACGCTCCGGCCACAGGCGGACGAGCCCGTCGCGCTCGCCCATGTAGACGGGAATCTCGCCGATGCCGAGGCCCGAGCGCACCGCGGCGCGCGCCATCAGGTTCGAGTTCATGCGCGCGACGATGCGCCCGCCGTCGATCGGTTCGCCGGCGAGGGTCGGCTTGCGGCTGGCGTCGATGTACGGCTGGTAGACAACGAGGTCGTGGCCCGCGAATGCGTGGCCGCGCTCGGGCTCGCCGTGCCGGTGCAGATAGTCGTGCGACGCGAACAGGCCCATGTCCCAGTGCGCGAGGCGGCGCGCGACCAGATCGGGGTTGTCGGGCCGCACCGTGCGGATCGCGATGTCGGCTTCGCGCTTCGCGAGATTCAGGATTTGCGACGACGTGTTCAGCGCGAAGGAGACGTCGGGATGCTTCGCATGCAGCCGCGCGATCGACGGCATCACGAACTCGATCGCGAGCGCATCGGTCGTCGTGATCTTTACCTCGCCGGCGAGCCGCCGGTCGACACCCTGCGTCAGCCGGACCAGCTCGTGCGCATGCTGCTCCATCGCCTCGGCGGCACGCAGCGCCAGTTCGCCGACCGGCGTGGGCAGATAGCCTTTCGACGAGCGCAGGAACAGCGTCGCGCCGAGCATGTGCTCGAGCGTCGCGAGCCGTCGCCCGACCGTTGCCTGATCGACGCCGAGCGTCTGTGCCGCGCGGCGCAGCGTGCGTTCGCGATGAATCGCGAGGAATACGCGCGCGTCGTCCCAATTCATCGTTTGTCCCGACTGATGCATTTTTGCATTCCCCGATCGGCAATTCGCTGCGTGCCCGCGAGCGGCATCGCCCATAGACTGGCCTCACACACATTGCGATGCGGCGATTCGGGGATGGCCCACGAATCGACAGTGCATCGACGAACGTTGAGGATCATATCGTGAGTGACGATGCCCAAACCCTCCCCGCCGACATGACCGCGATCGAGATCGTGCGTCCCGGCGGCCCCGAAGTGCTCGTACCGGCCACGCGCGCCGTGCCGTCGCCGGGCCCCGGCGAAGTGCTGATCCGGATTCACGCGGCCGGCGTAAACGGCCCCGACGTATTCCAGCGCAAGGGGCTGTACGATCCGCCGCCCGGCGCGTCCGACATTCCCGGCCTCGAGATCGCTGGCGACGTCGTCGCGGTCGGGCGCGACGTCACGCGGTTCGTTGTCGGCGATCGGGTATGCGCGCTGATTCCGGGCGGCGGCTACGCAGAATACGCGGTGGCGAACGAAAGCAACACACTCGCGATTCCCGACGGCCTCGGCATGGCCGAAGCGGCGGCGTTGCCGGAAACCTTCATGACGGTCTGGCTGAACCTGTTCCAGCGCGGTGGGTTCAAAGCTGGCGAAAGCGTGCTGATCCACGGCGGCGCGTCGGGGATCGGCACGACGGCGACGATGCTGGCGAAGGCGTTCGGCGCGTCGACGATCATCACCACCGTCGGCTCGGACGCGCAGCGCGACGCGAGCATGCGGCTCGGCGCGGATCTCGCGATCGACTACCGCAGCGAGGATTTCGTCGAGGAGGTCGCGCGCTTCACGGGCGGCAAGGGCGTCGACGTGATCGTCGACATCATTGCCGGCGACTACGTCGCGCGCAATTTCGCGGCGGCCGCGATCAACGGCCGCATCGTGCAGATCGGCGTGATCAAGGGCCCCGCGAAGGAGCTCGATCTGTTTCCGATGCTGACGAAGCGGCTCACGCACATCGGCTCGACGCTGCGCTCGCGCACCTACGCGGAGAAGGCGCAGATCATTCGCGAACTCGAAGAGGCCGTGTGGCCGTTGATCCGGCAAGGGGCCGTCAAGCCGCAGGTTTACCGGCTGTTCGATTTTCGCGACGCGCGCAGCGCACACGAGCTGATGGATTCGGGCCGCCACATCGGCAAGATCGTACTGGTGACGCCTGCGGCGGAACGATCGCTGCAGGTGGCCGTCGACGGAAGCGCCACGCATTCCGCGTGACCGGCCGGTAACGGCCAGCGCTTGCCATATCCCCGGGCGCAAGCGCCCGGGGAGGGAATTCACAGGGTGAATACCCGAAGATTCAAGAAATAAAGTTTAAAAATGTACACCCGCTGGCTATGCTGAATCCTTCTGATCCGGCGGGCATGCGATGGCTGAACTCTTTCTGGTACGGCACGGGCAGGCGTCGTTCGGCACGGACGACTACGACCGGCTTTCCGCGGCCGGCGAACAGCAGGGCATCTGGCTGGGCGATTACTTCGCGCGGCAGGGCCTGACGTTCGACCGCGTGATCTGCGGCACGCTGAACCGGCATGCGCAGACGGTCGACGCGATCCTGCGCGGGATGGGCCGCGAAGGCGCGCCGGTCGACCGCCATCCGGGCCTGAACGAATACGACTTCCACGGGCTGTTCGCGGCGGCGGCCGGCGACTATCCGGAGATCGCGCGGCTCGCGGCCGGATCGATGAAGGAGCATTTCCGCGCGCTCCGGCAGGTGCTGCAGCTGTGGTCCGAGGACCAGCTCGGCGACGCGGCGCCCGAGACCTGGGCGCACTTCCAGCAGCGTGTCGCCGACGCGCGCGCCGCGATCCGCCACGGCGGCGGCCAGCGCGTGCTCGCGGTGAGCTCCGGCGGCCCGATCGCGGTCACCGTGCAGCAGGTGCTCGCCGCACCGCCGTCGAGCGCGATCGCGCTGAACCTGCAGATCCGCAACAGCAGTCTTTCGCAGTTTTTCTTCAACGCCGATGCATTCCACCTCGCGTCGTTCAACGGCATCCCGCATCTGGAGGATCCCGAACGACACGCGCTGCGAACCTACGGCTGACCCACGAACGATCGCGACGATGACGAACCCTTCCCAGCAACTCGACGTAGCCCGCCTCACCCCCTATCTGGAAGCGCACGTGCCGGGCTTCGAAGGCCCGGTCGACCTGGAGAAGTTTGCCGGCGGCCAGTCGAATCCGACTTTCCTGCTGCACGCGAAGAGCGGCCGCTACGTGCTGCGCCGCCAGCCGCCGGGCGAACTGCTGAAATCCGCGCATGCGGTCGACCGCGAATTCCGCGTGCTGACCGCGCTGTCGGGCACCGCGGTGCCGGTCGCGCGGCCGTATCACCTCTGCGAAGACCGCGACGTGATCGGCAGCCTGTTCTACGTGATGAGTTTCGAGGATGGCCGGATCTTCTGGGATCCCGCGCTGCCGGAACTGCCGAAGGCCGATCGCGCGACGTGCTACGACGCGCTGCTGCAGACGATGGCCGCGCTGCACGACGTCGATGTCGACGCGGTGGGCCTGGCCGACTACGGCCGCCCCGGCAACTACTTCGAGCGCCAGATCGGCGTGTGGACGAAGCAGTATCGCGCGGCCGAAACCGAGCGCCTCGACGCGATGGAGACGCTGATCGACTGGCTGCCGAAAGCGTGCCCCGAGGACACGGGCCGGCCGGCGCTGGTGCACGGCGATTTCCGGATCGACAACCTGATGTTCGCGCGCGACGGTTATCGCGTGCAGGCCGTGCTCGACTGGGAACTGTCGACGCTCGGCAACCCGCTCGCCGATCTCGCGTATTTCTGCATGTGCCTGCGGCTGCCGTCCGGCGGGCAGGTGCGCGGGCTCGCGGGCCAGGATCGCGCCGAACTCGGCATCCCGGACGAAGCGGCGATCGTCGCGCGTTATTGCGAACTGCGCGGGATCGAGCCGATCCGCGACTGGCACTTTTATCTCGCGTTCAGTTTCTTCCGGCTCGCGTCGATCGCGCAGGGCGTGAAGGCGCGCGCGCTGCAGGGCAACGCGTCGAGCGAGCAGGCGCTGCGCGTCGGCGCGATGGCCGGGCGGCTGGCCGAACTGGCCGTGAGCGTGATCGACGCGCATCGCTGAACACGCCGCGATCGTCACGCGTCGACACGACAACGACACACCCATCAATGGAGGAGCGAGACAACATGGCAACGAATCTGTTCGACCTGACCGGCAAGATCGCGCTGGTGACGGGCGCGAGCCGCGGCATCGGCGAGGAAATCGCGAAACTGCTCGCGGAGCAGGGCGCGCACGTGATCGTGTCGAGCCGCAAGCTCGACGACTGCCAGGCCGTGGCCGACGCGATCGTCGCGGCGGGCGGTCGCGCCGAGGCGCTGGCCTGCCACGTCGGGCGGCTGGAAGATATCGCCGCGACGTTCGAGCATATCCGCGGCAAGCACGGGCGGCTCGACATCCTCGTGAACAACGCGGCCGCGAACCCGTATTTCGGGCACATCCTCGATACGGATCTCGCCGCGTACGAAAAGACCGTCGACGTGAACATCCGCGGCTACTTCTTCATGTCGGTCGAGGCCGGCAAGCTGATGAAGGCGCACGGCGGCGGTGCGATCGTCAACACGGCGTCGGTGAACGCGCTGCAGCCGGGCGACCGGCAGGGCATCTACTCGATCACGAAGGCGGCCGTCGTCAACATGACGAAGGCGTTCGCGAAGGAATGCGGGCCGCTGGGCATCCGCGTGAATGCGCTGCTGCCGGGGCTGACCAAGACGAAGTTCGCGGGCGCGCTGTTCGCCGACAAGGACATCTACGAGAACTGGATGGCGAAGATCCCGCTGCGCCGCCACGCGGAGCCGCGCGAAATGGCCGGCACCGTGCTGTATCTCGTGTCGGACGCGGCGAGCTACACGAACGGCGAATGCATCGTCGTCGACGGCGGCCTGACGATCTGAGCGCGTGATGAAACTCGACAGCTACGCCGGACAGGCCGTGATGATCACCGGCGCCGCGAGCGGCTTCGGCGCGTTGCTCGCGAGCGAACTGGCCGCGATGGGCGCGCGGCTCGCGCTCGGCGACCTGAACGACGCGGCGCTCGAACGCGTGGCCGCACCGTTGCGCGCGGCCGGCGCCGACGTGATCGCGCAGCACTGCGACGTGCGCATTGAGGCCGACGTCGCGTCGCTGGTGCACGCGGCCGCCGCGCGCTTCGGGCGGCTCGACGTCGGCATCAACAACGCGGGCATCGCACCGCCGATGAAGGCGCTGATCGACACCGACGAAGCCGATCTCGACCTGAGCTTCGCGGTGAACGCGAAGGGCGTGTTCTTCGGGATGAAGCACCAGATCCGCCAGATGCTCGCGCAGCACGAGGGCGTGATCCTGAACGTCGCGTCGATGGCCGGGCTCGGCGGCGCGCCGAAGCTGGCCGCGTACGCGGCGTCGAAGCATGCGGTGGTCGGGCTCACGAGGACGGCCGCGCTCGAATACGCGCGCCACGGCATCCGCGTGAACGCGGTGTGCCCGTTCTACAGCACGACGCCGATGGTCACCGACGGCGATATCAGCGACCGCCAGGACTTTCTCGCGCAGGGCTCGCCGATGAAGCGGCTCGGCCGGCCCGACGAAATCGTCGCGACGATGCTGATGCTGTGCGCGAAGGAAAACACTTATCTGACCGGGCAGACCGTCGCCGTCGACGGCGGCGTCTCGGCCTTCTGAACGAACGGAACACGAAAATCCCGAGGAGTCGATCATGGACTTTGGCTACACCCCGAAAGTGGAAGAACTGCGCGAGCGCGTGCGGGCGTTCATGGATGCGCACATCGTGCCGCGCATCCGCCAGTGGAACGATGAAGTGCATGCGGGCCAGTATCCCGTGTCGTTCATGGAAGAGCTGAAGGAACGCGCGAAGGCGGAAGGGCTGTGGAACCTGTTCCTGCCGCACCTGAAGGACGACGAGCCCGGCATGGGCCTGACGAACCTCGAATACGCGCCGCTCGCCGAGATCATGGGGCGCGTGAGCTGGGCGTCGGAGGTGTTCAACTGCAACGCGCCGGACACGGGCAACATGGAGCTGTTGCACATGTTCGCGACGCCCGAACAGCGCGAACAGTGGCTGCTGCCGCTGCTGCGCGGCGAGATCCGCTCGGCGTTCGCGATGACGGAGCCCGACGTGGCGTCGTCGGATGCGACGAACATCACGACGCGCATCGAGCGCGTGGGCGACGAGTACGTGATCAACGGTCGCAAGTGGTTCATCACGAACGCCGCGCATCCGAACTGCAAGATCTTCATCGTGATGGGCAAGACTGATCCCGAGGCCGCGTCGCACCAGCAGCAGAGCATGATTCTCGTGCCGCGCGACACGCCGGGCGTGACGATCGTGCGCAACATCACGGTGGTCAATCACCACGCGCCGGAAGGGCACTGCGAGATCACGTTCGACAACGTGCGCGTGCCGGCGCGCAACCTGCTCGGCGAGGAAGGCAGCGGCTTCGCGCTCGCGCAGGCCCGCCTCGGGCCGGGCCGCATCCATCACTGCATGCGTTCGATCGGTGCGGCCGAGCTTGCGCTGGAGCTGATGGTCGACCGCGCGCAGTCGCGCGAGGCGTTCGGCAAGCCGCTGAACCGGCACGGCACGATCGGCGAATGGATCGCACGCTCGCGCATCGAGATCGATCAGGCGCGCCTGCTGGTGCTGAAGGCCGCGTGGATGATCGACAAGGTCGGCGCGAAGGCCGCGCGCAAGGAAATCTCGATGATCAAGGCGCTGGTGCCGACCGTCTATACGGACGTTTGCGACCGCGCGATGCAGGTGTTCGGCGCGGCGGGGTTGAGCCCCGATACGCCGCTCGCCGATCTGTGGACCTGGGGCCGCGCGCTGCGCTTCGCCGACGGCCCGGACGAGGTGCACCTGCAGGCGATCGCGCGGATGGAGATCAAGGACGGCGTGCCGGGTTCGACGGCGGCCTACCTGACGCCGCCGCCGCGCGGTTGAGCGGCGCGCAGGGCCGGCATGGACGAACGAGAGGCGCGCGCCGTAAGATGCCGGCAAGGAGATCCGGCGATGCGCCTTTCGAAGATTGATCTGAACCTGTTCGTCGTATTCGAGGCGATCTACAACAAGCGCAACCTGACGCGCGCGGCCGAGGTGCTGAACCTCACGCAACCGGCCGTCAGCAATGCGCTGGCGCGGCTGCGCAAGACGCTGAACGATCCGCTGTTCGTCAGCACGCCGGCCGGGATGATGCCGACGCCGATGGCCGAGAACATCGTCGGCCGCGTGCGCGAGGCGCTGCAGCTGCTCGATTCGAGCGCGCACGAAGGCGACGTGTTCGATCCGGCTTCTTCCGAGCGCGTGTTCCGGCTCAGCATGAGCGACCTGACCGAGGCGCTGCTGCTGCCCGCGCTCGGCGAACTGCTGCAGACGCATGCGCCCGGCATGCACGTGCGCAGCTACACGATGGACCGCCGTGAAGTGGCCACGGCGCTCGCGAACGGCTCGGTCGACATCGCGATCGACGCGCCGCTGATCGGCGATCCGCATCTGCACCAGGCGCTGCTCGTGCGCGATCGTTACGCGTGCATGATCCGCGACGATCACCCGTTCAAGGGCAATACGCTGACCATGGACGACTACCTGTCGATGGGGCATATCCATGTGTCGAGCCGCCGCAAGGGCAGCGGGCACGTCGACGCGGAACTGACGCGCCTCGGGCTGCGCCGCAACATCCAGATGCGCGTGCAGCACTACATGGTCGCGCCGCTGATCGCGATGCGCGGCGATCTCGCGCTGACGGCGCCGCTGCGGCTGCTGCAGCGCTATCCGGCGCGCATCCTCGAACTGCCGTTCGAGATGCCGGGGCTCGACTACTTCTGCTACTGGCATCGCAGCGCCGATCAGGACCAGGGTAGTCAATGGTTGCGCGAACAGCTGATGACGCTGATGGGTGGAATGGGCGAGCCACAGTAACCGAGGCGGGCCGCGCCTGGGTCACGTGTTCCCCGCATCGTCATCGACCGCGCAACGCCTGCTCCAGTACTTTCGCCACGTGCACGGCCTGCGTCTGCGCGCCGTCGTGGATCTGATGCCGGCAGCTCGTGCCGTCCGCGACGACGATCGTGCCTGCGGCCCGCGCACGCACGGCTGGCAGCAGCGACAGCTCGGCCATCGCCTGCGACGCATCGTAGTGTTCGGCTTCATAGCCGAAGCTGCCGGCCATTCCGCAGCACGACGATTCGACCGGCGACACCTTCAACCCCGGAATCCAGCGCAGCACGGTCTGTACCGGCGTGAACGCGCCGAAGGCCTTCTGATGGCAGTGGCCGTGCACCAGCGCTTCGGCCGCGTCGATCGCATCGAGCGGCAGCGACAGCCGGCCGGCTGCCTGTTCGCGGACCAGGAATTCCTCGAACAGGAACGCGTGACGAGCAAGCCGTGCCGCTTCTTCACCATAGCCATACGCGAGAAACTCGTCGCGCATCGACAGCAGGCAGGACGGCTCCAGCCCGACGATCGCGACACCGCGCTCGAGGTAGGGCCGCAGCGTGTCGAGCGTGCGCTTCGCTTCGGCCTTCGCCTCGTCGACGAGGCCGGCCGCGAGGAACGTGCGGCCGCAGCACAGCGGCCGCTCGCCGGCGCGCACGTTGAAGTGCACGGTATAGCCGGCGGCTTCGAGGACGGCTTGCGCGGCGCGTGCGTTGTCCGGTTCCTGGTAGTTGCTGAACGTATCGACGAAGAGCAGCACGTCGCGGGTTGTCGAGCCGGCCGACGTTGCACCGGCACCCGAATCCGCATCTCCCAGAAACGGCCGCGCAAACGCGGGCAGCGCACGCTGCGGCGCAAGGCCGATCCAGCGCTTCACCAACGACGCGACGACCGGCACGCCGTTCGCGAACGCGATCGCGCCGCGCATCCGTGCCGCCCACGGCGCATAACGCGGCAGATACGCGACGAGCCGTTCGCGCAGCGTCGTGCCGTGCTTGCGGTTCCACGCGTGCCGCGCCTCGATCTTGAAACGCGCCATGTCGACCCCCGTGGGGCAATCGCGCTTGCAGCCCTTGCACGACACGCACAGGTCGAGCGCGGCCTTCACATCGTCGCCGGCGAGGCCGTCCGTGCCGAGCTGGCCGGTTACCGCGAGCCGCAGCGTGTTCGCGCGGCCGCGCGTCACATGCTGCTCGTCGCGCGTCACGCGGTAACTCGGGCACATCGTGCCCGCGTCGAACTTGCGGCAGTGGCCGTTGTTGTTGCACATCTCGACGGCCGACGCGAGCCCGTGCGTGATGTCGGTGCCCGTGCCGGGTTCGGTTTCTGCGCCGGTCAGCGGGTTGCGCGTGACGTTCCAGGCCGACCAGTCGAGTGCGGGCCGCAGCGGCAGCGCCGCATAACCGGGCGCGAAACGGAAATTTTCGCGCGCATCCATGCGCGGCGGATTGACGATCTTGTCGGGGTTGAAGCGGTTGTCGGGATCGAACAGCGTCTTGATCTCCGCGAACGCCGCATTGAGACGCGGGCCGTACTGCCACGCAACCCATTCGCCGCGGCACAGGCCGTCGCCGTGTTCGCCCGAATACGCGCCCTTGTATTCGCGCACGAGCGCCGCGGCTTCGTCGGCGATCTCGCGCATGCGCGCCGCGCCGTCGCGCCGCATGTCGAGGATCGGCCGCACGTGCAGCGTGCCGACGCTTGCGTGCGCGTACCACGTGCCTTCGGTTTCGTGCTTGTGGAACACGTCGGTCAGGCGGCGCGTGTATTCGGCCAGATGTTCGAGCGGCACCGCGCAATCCTCGATGAACGACACCGGCTTGCCGTCGCCCTTCATGCTCATCATGATGTTCAGCCCGGCCTTGCGCACGTCCCACAGCGCCTTCTGCGCGCCGGCATCGGTCATCTTCACGACGCTGTCGGGCAGGCCGAGATCGGCCATCAGTTCGGTGAGCCGGTCGAGCTGCGTCAGCTGCGCATCGCGCGATTCGCCGGCGAACTCGACGAGCAGGATCGCCTGCGGCTGTCCGACCAGCGCCTGTTCGATCACGGGCCGGAACGCCGGGTTCTCCCTCGACAGGTCGATCATCGTGCGATCGACGAGCTCGACGGCCACCGGCTTCAGCTTCACGATGTGCTGCGCGGTATCCATCGCCTGATAGAAGGTCGGGAAGTTCACGACGCCGAGCGCCTTGTGCGCGGGCAGCGGCGCGAGCTTCAGCGTGATCTGCCGGCTATGGGCCAGCGTGCCTTCCGAACCGACGAGCAGGTGCGCGAGATTCGCGTGGCCGTCGTCGGTGTATGCGCGCGGGTTCTGGCAGTCGAACAGGTCGAGGTTGTAGCCGGCCACACGGCGCAGCACCTTCGGCACGCGTTCGACGATCTCGTCGCGCTCGCGCTGCGCGATCCGTTCGACCCCGTGCAGCAGGTCGAGCGTGCGGCGGTCGGTGACCGGCTGCGCGAGCGAGCCGAACCGGCATTCGCTGCCGTCGGCGAGGATCGCGTCGATCGCGAGCACGTTGTGCACCATGTTGCCGTACTCGATCGAGCGTGACCCGCACGAGTTGTTGCCGGCCATCCCGCCGATCGTGCATTGCGCGCCGGTCGACACGTCGACCGGGAACCACAGCCCGTGCGGCTTCAGCCACGCGTTCAGGTGATCGAGCACGATGCCGGGCTCGACGGTGACGGTGCGCGCCTGTGCATCGAATTCGACGATCCGGTTCAGCCATTTGCTGTTGTCGACGACGAGCGCCTCGCCGACCGTCTGCCCGCACTGGCTCGTGCCGGCGCCGCGCGCGAGCACGGGGATCTTGCGGTCGCGCGCGATGTCGAGCGCGATCCGCAGGTCGTCCTGGTCGCGCGGCACGACGACACCGAGCGGCATGATCTGGTAGATCGACGCATCGGTCGCGTAGCGGCCGCGGCTCGCGCGGTCGGCATGGACGTCGCCGCGCATTTCCGTGCGCAGCCGCTCGAACAGCGGCGACAGCGCGGCGCCTTGCGACGGCACGAGATGGACGGGGCGGACCAGCGAAGGCGAGACGGCGGATTTCATGGCGGCGGTCGGTAGCGAGAGAAGACGAACGGATCAGGCGAGCGTGACGCTGACGGGCGGCAGCCCCGGCATGCGGCCGATGGCCGTGCCCGCAGCCTGCGGGAAATACATGCCCGTGTACGAGCCGGTCGTGACGACGGTGCCGGCCGGCAGCGCGATGCCGCGCCGCGAGGCGTGATTGACGAGCCACGGCAGCAGGCGGCGCGGGTCGCCGGCGGGGTTGGTACCGGGCGTGGCGCTTGCGATGTCCTGCCCGTCGAACGCGAACGCGGGGGCGGGCGCGACGAACGGGAAATCGGCGCGATAACCGGTCATCTCGCCGAGCACGAGCGCGCCGTGGTTCTGCAGGTCGGCGAGCTGTGCGGCGGGCGCGACGTCCGGCCATTCGCGGAAACGGCTCGCGACGATCTCGATCGCGGCGCCCATCTGCGCGATGCCGTCGAACACTTCGTCGTCGGCATACGCGTCGGCGCGAGGCGCGAAGTCACGGCCGAAGCGGAACGCGATCTCCAGTTCGAGGCCGAGCGGCCGGAACGCGCCGCGCGGCAGCGTGATGCCGCTCGCGTGCCGGCAGTCGTCGGGCAGCGGCGCGCCCTGGATCGGCCCGTCGGGCTGTTTCGCGCCGACCTTCCACGCGCCGATCGCGGCGCTGCGTTCGGCGAGCACTTGCGCCTGCACCGCATACGCGGCGTCGGCGCTGGCGGGAACGAGTTCGGGCGGCAGCGCGGCGAACGCGATGCCGTGTTGCCAGCCGGCGGCGAGCCGGGCGGCGAGGTCATGGGTAGCTTGGGTCATGGTGACGAGTCGAGAAAAAAGCGGGGCGGCGACAGCGCCCCGTGGGCATCAGGCCGGCGAGCGATTGGCGGCGCGCTGTTCGGCGGGCGTGTCGGCGAAGCGGCTTTCCGGCTGCATGCGGAACGCGAGCAGCACGCCTACGCCCATCAGCACCATGCTGCCGATGAACGGCAGCTCCCAGCTGCCGAAGCGGTCGATCACGTAGCCGGAGATCACGGGCGACAGGATCGCCGCGAGCGCGGAGCCGGAATTCATCATCCCGCTCGCGGTGCCCGAGTATTCCGGCGCGATGTCCATCGGCACGGCCCACATCGGGCCGATCGTCATCTCGGCGAAGAAGAAGCCGGCCGCGAGGCACGCCATCGACACGTACAGGTGGTGCGTGAACAGCAGCGGCAACAGCGACAGCAGCGTGAACAGCATGCAGATCGACACCATCCAGCTGCGCGCGCGCTTGAGGCTGCCGGTGCGTGCGTAGATGCGGTCGGTGACGAGGCCGCCGAGCGTGTCGCCGATCACGCCCGCGAAGAACACCGCGGACGCGAACACGGCGGACTTCTTCAGGTCGAGGTCGTAGCTGTGCAGGAAGTACTGCGGAATCCAGCTCAGGAACAGCCACAGCGTCCAGCCGTAGCAGAAGTACACGATCGTGACGGGCATCATCCGGCGGAACAGCGGGCCCCACGGCACGGTCGCGGGCTTCTGCTTCGGGGGCGGCAGCGCGTCGAGTTCGGCCTGCGTGATGCGCGGGTGGTCCTTCGGGTGTTCGGTATAGACGAGCGCCCAGACCACGACCCACACGATGCTGATCACGCCGCAGATGTAGAACGATTCGCGCCAGCCGTACACGGCCATCACCGCGACGACGGCGGCCGGCGCGACTGCGTTGCCGACGCGCGAGAACGCGTGCGTGATGCCCTGCGCGAAGCCGCGTTTCTCGCGCGGCACCCAGCGCGACATCGCCGACGTGGCCGCCGGGAACGTCGCGCCTTCGCCGAGCCCGAGCAGCAGGCGCGCGGCGAGCAGCGACGCGAGGCCGCCGGCCATCCCGGTGAGCAGCGTCGCGACGGCCCACAGCAGCCCGCACGCGAGCAGCGTGCGGCGCGCGCCGAAGCGGTCGCTGACCCAGCCGCCGATGATCTGGAATACGAGGTACGGATACGCGAACGCGGAGAACACGAGACCGATCTCCGTCTTGTTCAGCCCGAATTCCTTGCCGAACCCGGCGGCGGCCGTGCTCACGTTCACACGATCGAGGTACGTGATGAAGTACATCACGCACAGCATCACCAGCACGATGCCGGTCGCTCGGAACAGCTTCATGTTGTGTCTCCTGGATGTTGTCTGGCTTGCAGCCGCGCCGGTTCTGGGTCCGGCTTCGTGCCGATGCAGCGCGGCCGCGCGTCGTGCGCAGGCCGCAGGGGGTACGGGCGAGAGACCGGCGGCGTGCCGCCGGGCCATGTGATCAGGCCGCCGCGCGCAGCGCGGGCGTGTGCGTGTTCGATGCGAGGTAGTCCATCGCCGCGACGACTCCGCTCGCGGCGACCGGCACGCCGGCGAGCTTCAGCCCCATCTCGCAGCCGGCGAGCGTGGCCATCAGCGTGAGGTCGTTGCAGTCGCCGAGATGGCCGATCCGGAACATCTTGCCGCGCAGCTTGCCGAGCGCCTGCCCGAGCGACATGTCGAAGCGTTCGTAGATGAGCTTGCGCACGGCGTCCGCGTCGACGCCGTCGGGCATCATCACGCCGGTCAGCACGGGGCTGTAGACGGCCGGGTCCGCGCACTGGATCTCGAGGCCCCATGCGCGCACCGCGCGGCGCGTCGCTTCCGCGAGCCGCTGGTGGCGCGCGAACACGGCGTCGAGCCCTTCGCCGAGGATCATGTCGAGCGCTTCGGCCAGCCCGTACAGCAGGTTGGTGTTCGGCGTGTACGGCCAGTAGCCGGTCTTGTTCGCTTCGATGATCTCGTGCCAGCCCCAGAACGCGCGCGGCAGCTTCGCGTGCTCGCTCGCCGCGAGCGCCTTCGGCGACACCGCGTTGAAGCTGATGCCCGGCGGCAGCATCAGCCCCTTCTGCGAGCCCGACACCGTCACGTCGACGCCCCATTCGTCGTGGCGGTAGTCGGCGGACGCGAGCCCCGAGATCGTGTCGACCATCAGCAGCGCCGGGTGCCCGGCCGCGTCGATCGCGCGGCGCACCGCGGCGATATCGGACGTGACGCCGGTGGACGTCTCGTTGTGCACCACGCACACGGCCTTGATGTCGTGCGCGGTGTCGGCGCGCAGGCGCGCTTCGATCATGTCGGGCTGCACGCCACGGCGCCAGCCTTCGATGCCGGGCAGGCCGAGGAATTCGGGCTTCAGGCCGAGCGCCTCGGCCATCTTCTTCCACAGCGTCGCGAAGTGGCCCGTCTCGAACATCAGCACGGTGTCGCCGGCGCTCAGCGTGTTGGTCAGCGCGGCTTCCCACGCGCCGGTGCCCGACGCCGGATAGATGATCACCGGCTGCGTGGTCTTGAAGATCTTCTTGATGCCGGCGAGCACCTTGAGGCCGAGCGCGCCGAATTCGGGGCCACGGTGGTCGATGGTCGGATAGCTCATCGCCCGCAGGATGCGGTCGGGCACCGGGCTCGGCCCCGGAATCTGCAGGAAGTGGCGGCCGGACGGATGAAAGTCGAGGTGCAGCATGGTCGTTCTGTCTCCTTGGTTGCATTTTGAATTTTGCATGCAAAATACTTTAGCAGAGCGATCACGACAAAACCAAGTGTTGATTTCGCCGAAAATGCCGGTGTTTACCCGACATTGGCGGGGTGATATTCGGGTCGGGCGAGTTGCAGTAGAATCGCGTGAGGCAAGAAGGAAGGACTTTGCATGCAAGATTTGAATGATCTGGAGCATGTCGGCGGCGCGCCGGCATTGCCGAAACTGGAGCGGCAGCGGCTGCACGACACGGTGGTCGAGCACCTGCGCAAATTCATCGTGGAAGGCGTGCTCACGCCGGGCATGCGGCTGAACGAGCGCGAGCTGTGCGAGACGCTCGGCATCTCGCGCACGCCGCTGCGCGAGGCGTTCAAGGTGCTGGCGGCCGAGGGGCTGCTGGTGCTGTCGCCGAACCGCGGCGCGAGCGTGTACCGGATGAGCGAATCGGAGATCCGCGAGACGTTCGAGCTGATGTCGGGGCTGGAGGCGTTCTCAGGCGAGCTGGCCTGCGAGCGCATCACGCCGGCCGAACTCGCGGAGATCAAGGCGCTGCACTACTCGATGCTCGCGTGCCGGATGCAGAACGACCTGCCCGGCTACTACAGCCGCAACCAGGAAATCCACGACCGCATCAACGAGGCCGCGCGCAACTCGGCGCTGCGCGGCACGTACCAGTCGATCAACCGCCGGATCATGTCGATGCGGTTCCGCTCGAACCAGCACGTCGAGAAGTGGGATCGCGCGGTGCACGATCACGAGGAGATGATCAAGGCGTTGGAGGCGCGCGACGGCAAGGCGCTCGCGGCGATCCTGCGGCGCCATCTGCTGGAGAAGCGCGACGCGGTGTTGCTGCTGCACGCCGAAGTCGACGCTTGAGCGCGCACCGCGCGCGAACTCAGAATGCGGTGCGCAGGCCGAGCCCCGCCGAATCGCCATTCCCGACTCCGCTCGCGCGATCGCGCATGAACGCGACGTAGACGTCGGTCCGTTTCGACAGCCGGTAGTCGTAACCGAGCGCCCAGGTCGTTCTCGACGGGCGGTCGCGCCCGTGGCTTTTCGCGGCCATGACCGACGCGAGCAGCGTGCCGAAGCCGAGCGGCACGGCCGCACCCACCTGGCCGCTATGCGTGCCGAGCCCGCCGCCGTCGATCGCGTCGTGCACGTACTGGTAGAACGCGGTGAGCTTCACGAACTTCAGGTCGTAGCCGACGCCGGCCAGCACGGCGTCCTGCTGCGTGAAGCCGGCGATCGATGCGGTCAGGTCGCCCGGCGCGCGGTCGTAGCGCGCCTGCTGGAACGCGAGTGTCGCGCTGAATGCGCGTTGCCGGTCGTAGGTGACGCTGCCGCCCCACTGGTTCGCGCCGGTGTGGCCGGGCTCGTTGCCCGTCGCATAGATCAGGCTTGCCTGCAGCGCATGCTCGCCCGGCGTCGTAACCAGCACCGAATTGCTCCAGCCGTTGTCGCCGACGAGGCCTTGCCCCGCGACGCCCTTGTACATCTGGTTCAGCGTCGGCGAAAAACCGAACGACGTCGAGAACGGGTTGAAGCGCACGACGGAGATGTAATACGGCGTCGTGTTGCGTCCCGCGCGCAGCACGCCGTACGGTGTGGAAACGCCGACATACGCGTTGCGCCCGAAGAACGTATCGCCGCTGAAGCGGCCGGCGCCGCCGTTCGACGGGCGCATGAACGCCTCGAGCGCGAACTGCAGCGCATAACCGCCGCCGAGATCCTCGCGGCCGCCGATCCCCCAGAAGCTCGTCGTGAAGCCGCCCGAATTCATCGCAACCGCGCGCGGCTTGCCGAGACTCTTTTGCGTGCCGATATAAACGTCGGTCAGCCCGTACAGCGATACGGACGACTGCGCCGCGACGTCGTCGGCGATCGTGCACGCGATCAGCGATGCGCCGATGGTCGACAGGAGGCGTCGCCGGCCGCTGGCATTCCGGATTGAATGAATAGGCATACTGATCGAATCGTGTAGAGGAAGCGATGGCGAACGGAACAGCCGACGGCGGGCGCCACGCCCGGCCGTCAGCCGCCGGGAACGTCAGAACACGTGGCGAATGCCGGCACGCCCGACTGCCTGCTTCTGATTGCTCGACGGATTGAAACCCGCGATCTGCGCGACCGGCGCATCGCCCGCCGCCTTCTGGAACGCGCCCATCACATAGACGCTCGTGCGCTTGGACAGCGCGTATTCGACGCTCAGGTTGAACTGGTGATACTTCGGCTCCGCGTTCGTCGCGTGGTCGCGGCCCGTCGTGTATGTGTAGCCTGCGCCGACCGTCACAGCGGGTGTCGGCGTGATGAGCGTCGACAGCTCGTAGTTCTGGAACGTCGCGTCGTGCCCCGCGCTGCCCTGCTGGAAGTTCGTGTTCGTGAAGTCGGCCAGCAGCTTGAGCCACTGCACGACCTGGTACGACGCGCCGACGCCGAACACCTTCTGCGCACGCGCCGCATCGAGATAGTTGCCGTAGATCGCGTTCGTGAAGCCCGGATAGTTTTGATAACCCTGCGTCGACACGCCCGGGTTGTTGACGCGCAGATAACCGATACCGACGCCGATCGGCCCCGCCGCGTAGTTCGCACCGACGCTGAACGTCGCGTTGTCGGAGAAGCGCCCCGGCTGCCCGCCGAACGCATAGAGGCCGCCGAACGTGAAGCCCGCGATCGTCGGGCTGCGGTACTTGACCGCGTTCGAGATCGGGAAGCCGTTGTCGGTGTTGTCCATGTCGTTCGGGTGCGCGAAGTAGTAGCCGCCGATGTTGCCGTTCAGCGTGAACGGCTCGACGTAGTCGACGATCGAATCCCACTGGCGGCCGAGCGTGAGCGTGCCGAGCTTCGTGTCGTTCAGGCCGACGTAGGCATTGCGCGAGAACGCGAGCCCGCTGCCGAGGCGGCCGGAGTTGATGTCGAAGCCGCTTTCGAGCCGGAAGATCGCGCTCAGGCCCCCGCCGAGATCCTCGGTGCCGCGCACGCCCCAGCGGCTGCCGGCCGTCACGCCCGATGCGAGCTGCACGAGATGCTTGCCTTGCACGTTCGATACGTAGTCGACGCCATCCTCGACGATGCCGTACAGCGTGACGCTGCTTTGCGCGTGGGCGGTAGCGGCCGCGGCGAGCGGCAGCGCGAACAGGAATTTTTTCATGGTGGTGTTCCGGTGCGGTGTGGGTGAAAGACGGCGAACGGTGGGTCGATCCGGTTGCATGCGGACGTGCGTCCCCCGCGCCGCGATCGAGCGACGATCGCAGCGGCGGGAAAACGGTGAAACGAAGGGGGTGTGTTGTGCCGCTGTCGCTCAGTCGCGATACGCGCGCAGCAGCGTATCGGCGGCCCGGAAGTCGGGCGTGAGCGGGCGGTCGCGCTCGAGGAACGCGACCTTCGTGCGCAGCGCGCGGTACAGCGGCTGCGTGGCCGGCGCGAGCGTGAACGACGGCTGCTTGCGCTGGCGCAGGTCGATCGCTTGCGCGGCTTCGATGAGTTCGAGGCCGAGCAGCGTGTAGCTCGCGTCGATCTGCTTCTGCACGCGCTGCACGACATCGGGCGCGTTCGTCGCGATGTCCTCGATGCCGCCGGCCACCGGCAGGTAGTCGAGCGACACGGGCATCGCGAGCGACTTCACCGTCATCGCGAGCGCGGTCGGCGGCTTCTCCATCGCACCGAACGCATGCACGGTTTCCTCGGTGCCGAGGAAGCGCGAGAGGCCGGTGAGGTGCGGGTCGTTCAGCTTGACGATGCGTTGCGCGGACGCGAGTGCGTTGTGGCCGAGCGCGAGCCCGAGCTGTTCGAACGCGAGCACCCACGGCAGCGGCTCGAAGTTCGCGCTCGGCAGCACCGCGCCGCCGCCGTCGACATAACCGGCCGCATCCTGCGCGCGGTTCGACTTCGGCGTGACGCCGACCGCGACGCCCGGATTGTCGTCGCTCGAATTGAGCTGGACCTGCAGCAACGCGCGTGCTTCGTCGTAGGTGCGATCCTCTTCGCCGAGCAGGTAGACGCCGGAACGGAAGCTGAGCGGATCCTGCAGCGGCCGGTCCGCGTCCTTGTTCCACAGGCTGCTGCCCGCGAGCAGCGTACGCAGCGCCGCGCCGGCGCGCAGCGTGGCCGGGAACGGCCGCAGCGCCAGCGTGTCCTCGCGGAACGGCGACACATTACCGTTCAGCCCTTGCAGGCTCAGCGCGAACACGAGCTTCGACACCTGCGCGAGGCGCGCCATGTCGGTGAGCGCCAGCGCCGCCATGCCGGCCGAATACGCGTTGGAACTGAGGATCGCGAGCGCGTCCTTGCCGTACGGATGGATCGTCGCGATGCCGGCCGACTTCAGCGCGTCGGCGGCCGCGAGCTTGCGGCCCTGGTAATACACGTCGCCTTCGCCGAGCATCGCGAGGCCGACATGGCTCAGGATCGTGATGTCGGCTTCGCCGATCGAGCCGTCCGCCGGCATTGCCGGCGTGACGCCGCGATTGAGGAACTGCGCGTACGCGTCGACGATCGCCGGTTGCACGCCGGCGCCGCCGTCGAGCATCGCGTTCAGGCGCGCGGCCATCGCGGCGCGGGCCACACGCACGCTCATGTCGGGCCCGACGCTGCCCGAATGCGCATGGATCAGCCCGATGTTGAAGCGCGTCGACGCGTCGATGACCTCCTGCGACAGCTTGCCGTGCGCATCGACCATCTCGCGGTCTTTATTGAGGCCGACGCCGACCGTCAGCCCGTAGATCTGCTGGCCGGCCGCGGCGGCCTTCAGCAGCACGTCGTGCGCGGCGACGACCCGCTGGCGGGCGGCGGGCGCAATCGACACGGCTTCGCCGTCGGCGATGCGCGCGATCGATTCGGGCGTGACGGACCGGCCGTCGAGCGTGACGTCCGCGAAGGCCGGGACGGCGGCGAAAAGCGCGAGCGCGATCGCGCTCCGCATGAGGAAGCGTTGCATGAAGCAGTTCTCCGATTTCAGGCGTGACGTGACGTGGAAGACAGCGCGGCGATCGACGCGAGCGCGATGACGCTCGCGACCATCACATACCAGGCAGGCGCGAACGGGTTGCCGGACCGTTGCGTGAGCCACGCGAGGATCGCGGGCGCGAAGCCGCCGAAGATCGTCGTGGCGATGTTGTAGGACAGGGACATGCCGGTCGCGCGCACGCGGGTCGGGAACAGCTCCGACAACGCGGCCGGCGCGACGCCCGTGAAGATCGCGACCATCACGCAGAACGCGCTCTGCACCGTGATCAGCGCGGCGAGCGTGTGCACGTCGGCGAGCCAGCGCAGCAGCGGATACACCGACACGAGCATCAGCAGCGCGCCGGCCGTGAGCACCTTGCGCCGGCCGAAGCGATCCGACCAGCTGCCCGCGCACACGCAGGTGACGGCCATCAGGCAGTTGCCGACCAGCGACGCGATGAACGCGTCGCGCCCGTCGAAGTGCAGCGCGCGCTGCACGTGGGTCGGCATGTAGATCACCAGCGCATACACGCAGACGGCCCACAATACCGAGAACCCGGTACCGACCACGAGCGCACGCGGATAGTCGCGCACGACCTGCAGCAGCGGCGTCTTGCGCTCGGCCGGTGCGCGCGCGGCACGCGCCATCTCCGCGCGGAAATGCGGCGTTTCGTCGAGCGTCTTGCGCAGCCACAGGCCGACCGGCGCGATCGCGAGACCGAGGATGAACGGAATCCGCCAGCCCCAGTCGCCGATCTGTTCGCGCGACAGCGTGAGCGTCACGCCGGTGGCGACCAGCGCGCCGAGGATGTTCGACGCGGCCATGCTGGCCTGCAGCCACGACGCGTAACGACCCTTGCGGTCCGCCGGCGCGTGCTCGATCAGGAACGCCGCCGCGCCGCCGACTTCGCCGCCGGCCGAGAAACCCTGCAGCAGGCGGCCGCACAGGATCAGCAGCGGCGCGCCGACGCCGATCGCGGTGAACGGCGGCGCGAACGCGATGATGGCCGTGCCGGCCGCCATCACGAGGATGGTCAGCGTGAGCGCGGCCTTGCGGCCCGCACGATCGCCGTACACGCCGATCGCGAGCGCACCGAGCGGCCGCGCGATGAAGCCGATCCCGAACGCCATGAACGCCTCGACCAGCTCGGTGCCCGTGTCGCCGCGATGGAAGAAGTTCTGTGCGATGTACACGGCAAAGAACGCGTAGACGGAAAAGTCGTACCACTCCAGCGCGTTGCCGATCGAGGCCGCGGCGATTGCTCGCCCGGCACTTGTGGCAGGGGGCGACACGGCCGTGGCCGTGTCGAGGGGAACCGCGGTTTGCTTCACTTCGATCTCCTGTCGTCGTGCGGGACGGAATTACAGCCGGATATGCGGAATCTGCTTGCGTTCCGCTTCATCGAGCGCTTCTTCGTAGCCGGCGTCCGCGTAGCGGATCACCCCGAGCGCGGTGTCGTTGGTCATCGACAGCGTCAGCCGCTCGTTCGCCGCCGCGCTGCCGTCGGCGACCACGGTGATGCCCGCGCTCGTCATGTAGCCGCTGTAGCCGCCGCCGCCCGAATGGATCGCGACGAGATCGGCCATCGACGAACAGCTCATCATCGCGTTCAGCAGCGGCCAGTCGGCCACCGCATCGGAGCCGTCGCGCAGGTTCTCGGTCATGATGTTCGGGTGCGCCATTGCACCGGCGTCGAGATGGTCGCGCGTGAACGCGACCGGCCCGGCCAGCACGCCGTCGCGCACCATCGCGTTGACCGCGAGCGCGAGCCGCGTGCGCTCGCCGTGGCCGAGCCACGCGATCCGCGCCGGCAAGCCTTCGAACGGCACGCATTCGCGCGCGCGCTGGATCCAGTTCGTGACGATCCGGTTGTCCGGGAAGTGCGCGAGCAGGTAGTCGTCGATGACGCGGATGTCGTTCGGGTCGTTCGACAGCGCGATCCAGCGGAACGGGCCGATCGCGCGGCAGAACAGCGGGCGCAGGAACGCCTCGGTGAACACCGGGATCTCGAACGCGCGCGCCACGCCGCCGTCCTTCGCATGCGTGCGGATCAGGTTGCCGTTGTCGAACACGATCGCGCCGCGATCCTTGAAGCCGAGCATGGCCTCGACGTGACGCACGATCGACGCGCGGCTCGCGTCCATCAGCCGCGTGCGGTCGCTGTCGCGCAGCGCGCGCACTTCGTCGAGCGTGAAGCCGGACGGCACGTAGCCGTACACGAGATCGTGCGCGGCCGTCTGGTCGGTGACGATGTCGGGCACGACGCCGCGCGCGAGGATCGCCGGGAATACGTCGGCCGCGTTGCCGAGCAGGCCGACCGAGATCGGCTCGCGCCGCGCCTGCGCGTCGCGGATCAGCGCAAGCGCCTCGTCGAGATCGCGCGCCTGGCGTTCGAGAAAGCCGATCTGCAGCCGCTTGTCGATGCGCGTCTGGTCGATCTCGACGACGAGCGTCGCCGCGTTCGCCATGCGGCCCGCGAGCGGTTGCGCGCCGCCCATCCCGCCGAGGCCGGCGGTCAGGATGAAGCGCCCGCGCAGGTCGTTGTCGAAATGGCGCTCGGCGATTCGCGAGAAGATCTCGTAGGTGCCCTGGATCACGCCCTGCGAGCCGATGTACTGCCAGTCGCCGGCCGTCAGCCCGCCCCAGCAGATCAGGTTGCGCCGTTCCAGTTCGTAGAAGTGCTCGGCTTTCGCCCACTGGCCGATCAGGTTGCAGTTCGCCATCACGACGAGCGGCGCGCTCGCATGCGTGCGCAGCAGCGCGACGGGCTTGCCGGACTGGACGACGAGCGTGTGGTCCTCGTCCATCGTCTTCAGCGTGTGCACGATCGCGTCGTGCGACGGCCAGTCGCGCGCCGCGCGGCCGAGCGCCGCGTAGACGATCAATTGTTCGGGGTCCTCGCCGACGGCGAGCACGTTCTCGAGCAGGCGCAGCAGCGCTTCCTGGCGCCAGCCCTTGCAGCGCAGCGTGTTGCCGGACGTGACTTCGAAGGTGCGGGTCATGGTGTCGCCCTCCGTTCAGCGCGCGAGCGCGTAGTTGGCGATCGAGATGCCGAGCGCCGCTTCGACCGGCGGATAGACCGCCGGATCGAACACCGACGACGACAGCGGAATATGCGCTTTCGCCACCCGCAGCACGTGGATCTCCATCCCTTCCTTCAGCTGCCCGGCGCTGACGGGGCGGCCTTCGCTGTCGAGCGTCGTGATCACGTCGGGGTAGGTCGCGATCCGCTCGCCGTGCGCGTCGTCCACCGCCATGTGCTCGTTCATCACATGAATGACCGCGCGCTGCGCGCCGCTGCCGAGATAGACGAGGCCGACGTCGAACGCCTCGCGCGTGTATTCGAGCGTGTTGCGCTCGACCTTGCCGCTCGCGATGATCTCGCCGTGCGTGGCCGCGCAGATCGCATCGATCACCGCGCTGCCGCCGCGCCGCTCGGCGTCGATGATCGCCTCGCCGAGCGCGAGCGCGCGGCTGATGCCGCCGAGCGCCGCATGCTGACGCACGTACGACGCGCGAATCGGGTTGCGGCAGCTCGCGATGAAGCCGCCGGCCATGTCGGCCGCTTTGCGCAGTACCGGCGACACTCTCGCGGTCGCGCCGCGCACGACCACTTCCATGTACGCATGCTGCGCGCGGTTGCCGCCGGCTGCCGCCTGGATCATCGGCGCGGTGCTCGACGCGAGGCCAAGCGAACCCATGTCGCCGGTCGGATGCGCGCGGATGTCGCCCACCGCGTCGACCACCTTGGTGCCGAGCAGCGCGGACGGAAGCCACGCGTTCAGCGTGCTCGACATCCCGTTCTGCCCGATGATGAGCCCCGCGAGCGGCGCACCGAGTGCTTCCTGCACGAGCTGCGCGGCCTTCACGTAATCGGCGCCGAGCATTTGCCAGTCGGTGAGGCCGCCCGGCGCGCCGATCGCGGCGGCCGTGGCGATCCACGCGTCGTCCGGCAATTCGTCGATGGTCACCAGTTCGGGGCGGCCGATCGTGACCGCGAGCGTGCCGAGTTCACGGCCGTGGTCGGCCCAGCCGCCGCCGCCGCATGCGAAAACCGAGCCGCCCTTGACGGCGGCTTCGACGTCCTTCGAAGACAGAATGCGTCCCATGTGTCGTTTGTCCTGAGAGGGGAAAAAGGCCGTACGCGCCAGGCGGAAAGCCTTGTGTGGCGGTACTGTCCAAACGATTCTAGGGACGCCGAATATTGAGCGTTATTGCTATTTTATGGAGACTTCATAACGCGATGTTAAGGCTAGGGTAATCCCGTGATGGCGTGTTAACGCCGCAATTCATGCGTCTGCGGAAAGCGCGTGCAGCGTGTCGATGAACTCGTGCGCGAGGCGCGACAGCGGGGCGAGCACGGGGTGCAGCACGCTGACCGGCGCGGCGATGGTCGGCACGATCGGCTTCACGACGATCTGCGGCCACACCGGCCCCGCGACCGTCAGTTCGTCGATCAGCGCGATGCCGGTGCCGGCCTGCGCGAGCGCGCACGCGACGTGCGCCTGCTGCACTTCGATCTTGACCTGCGGCACCAGGCCTTCGTCGCTGAACAGCCGCCGCACCAGTTGCCCGAGCGGAATGTCGCTGCCATAGCCGATCAGCGGCTGGTTCGCGAGATCGCGCACGGCCAGCGTCTTGCGCCGCGCGAACGGGTGCGACGCGGGCACGGCCGCGACCATCCGGTTTTCATAGAGGTGCCGGCTCTCGACGTTCGGGTGCGTGTCCTGCAGGAACGCGATGCCAAGCTCGACCTGCTGCGTGAGCACCGCCTGCAGCAGCACGCTCGGGATCATCGTGTGCAGAATGATGCGCACGTCGGGAAAGCGCTCGTAGAACGCCGCGATCGCGCGCGGCAGCAGCGATTGCCCGAGATTGGGGCTGCACGCGATGCGCAGGTGGCCCATCCGGTTCTCGATCAGGTCCTCGGCGATTTCGTTGACGCGCTGCACGCCCTGGTACACCGCGTTGACTTCGACGAACAGCCGCTGCGCTTCCGGCGTCGGATAGAGCCGCCCCTTGATGCGCTCGAACAGCGCGAGACCGAGCCGCTGCTCCGCATACGAAATGAGCCGGGACACCGCCGGCTGCGACACGTGCAGCAGCTTCGCGGCGCCGCTGATCGAGCCGGTCAGCATGATGGCGCGAAACACTTCGATCTGGCGCAGGTTCAGACGCACAGCCTTAACTCCATGTTATGTGGGGGCGATAAATCGGCATGAGACATTCTGGCAGAGCGCTGCCTAAACTGCTCGTGATCAAAAAAGCAGGAGGCGCAGATGAGCGAATTCGAGCAGGTGGTGCGCGGCCGGTTGGTCGACGCACGCGAGGTGGTCGACGACGGCTGGCTTGCGATCCGGGGTGGGCGGATCGCCGCGCGCGGCGCGGGCGTGCCGCCGGCGGCGCGCGACACGATCGATGCGCGCGGGCAGTGGGTGCTGCCGGGCGTCGTCGACGGGCAGGTGCATGCGGCCAGCCAGGCGAACCAGGAAGGGCTGGGCCATGCGTCGCGCGCGGCGGCCGCGGGCGGCGTGACGGTGATGGTCGACATGCCGTACGACGATCCGGAACCGGTTGCGTCGCGCGCGCAGCTCGACCGCAAGATCGCGGAGGCCGAGCGCGATTGCCACGTCGACGTCGCGCTGTACGGCACGCTCAACGCGAAGCACGGCCTCGAAGCGGCGGCCGGGCTGATCGACGGCGGCGTCTGCGCGTTCAAGTTCTCGACGTTCGAGGCGACACCCGGCCGGTTCCCGCGGGTCGAGGAGGACGTGCTGTACGACGCGTTCCGGCTGATCGCGCCGTCGGGCCTCGCGTGCGGTGTGCACAACCAGATGCAGGACCTGACGCGCAAGAACATCACGCGGATGATCGAGGCCGGCGACACGGGCTGGGACGCGTTCCTGCGCGCGCATCCGCCGCTGATCGAGAACCTCGCGACCGCACTGATCTACGAGATCGGCGCGGAGACCGGCGCCCGTGCGCACGCGGTGCACGTGTCGACGTCGCGCGGCTTCGAGCTGTGCAACATGTTCCGGCAGGGCGGCCATCGCGCGAGCATCGAGACCTGCGTGCAGTACCTGATGCTCGATCACGAAACGCATACGAAGCGCTTCGGCGCGAAGACGAAGCACTACCCGCCGATTCGCCCGCGCGCCGAGCAGGAACTGCTGTGGACGCATATCGCGCGCGGCGAGTGCACGTTCGTGTCGTCGGATCACGTGAGCTGGGGGCTCGAACGCAAGGGCGACGCCAACGTGTTCCGTAACGCGTCGGGCGGCCCGGGGCTCGAAACGCTGCTGCCGGCGTTCTGGACCGGCTGCGAGCAGCACGGTGTCGCGCCGACGCGCGTGGCCGAGCTACTGGCGACGAACCCGGCGCGGCACTTCCTGCTCGACGATCGCAAGGGGTCGCTCGACGTCGGCGCCGACGCGGATTTCGTGATCCTCACGCCCGAGCGTTACGCGTTCGATCCGTCGCACAGCCTGTCGGCCGTGCAGTGGAGCGCGTTCGAGGGCATGGAATTCACGGTGCGCATCGCCGCCACCTACTGTCGCGGCGCGCTCGTGTACGACGGCGCACGCATCGTCAATCCGGCAGGCTCGGGCCGCTTCCTGAAGCCGCACGGCAGCCGGCCGATCGCCACGCAAACGGAGCACGCATGAATCCGACGGTCTTTCCGCCCCTGAACGCCGAGCGCCTGAACGCGCGCGTCGAGCAACTCGCGCGCTTCACGCGGCCCGACGTCCCGTGGACGCGCCGCGCGTTCTCGCCGCTGTTCACCGAGGCGCGCGCGTGGCTCGCCGCGCAGTTCGCCGAAGCCGGACTCGCGGTATCGATGGACGCGGGCGGCAACCTGATCGGCCGTCGCGAAGGCAGTGGCCGCCGCACCAAGCCGCTCGTCACGGGGTCGCATTGCGACACGGTCGTCGGCGGCGGCCGCTTCGACGGCATCATCGGCGTGCTGGCCGGCATCGAGGTCGCGCATACGCTGAACGAGCAGAGGATCGTGCTCGACCATCCGTTCGAGGTGATCGACTTCCTGTCCGAGGAACCGAGCGACTACGGCATCTCGTGCGTCGGCAGCCGCGCGCTGTCGGGCGTCCTCGATGCCGGCATGCTGCGCGCGACCAACGCCGAAGGCGAAACGCTCGCCGAAGCGTTGCGACGTATCGGCGGCAACCCGGACGCGCTGCGCGAACCGCTGCGTGCGCCGGGCAGCACGGCCGCGTTCGTCGAGCTGCATATCGAGCAGGGGCCCGTGCTGGAAACGCGCGGCTTGCCGATCGGCGTCGTGACCAACATCGTCGGCATCCGGCGCGTGCTGATCACGGTGACCGGGCAGCCCGACCACGCGGGCACCACGCCGATGGATATCCGCCGCGACGCGCTCGTCGGCGCCGCGCACCTGATCGAGGCCGCGCATGCGCGTGCATCGGCGCTGTCGGGCAACCCGCACTACGTCGTGGCGACGATCGGGCGGATCGCGATGACGCCGAACGTGCCGAACGCGGTGCCGGGCCAGGTCGAGCTGATGCTGGAAGTGCGCAGCGACAGCGACGCGGTGCTCGACGCGTTCCCCGAGGCGCTGCTGGCCGGTGCGGCCGCGCGGCTCGACGCGTTGCGGTTGAGCGCGCACGCGGAGCACGTGAGCCGCGCGCGGCCGACCGACTGCCAGCCGCTCGTGATGGACGCGGTCGAGCAGGCGGCCACGCAGCTCGGTTATCCGAGCATGCGCCTGCCGAGCGGCGCGGGGCACGATGCCGTGTACGTCGCGCCGACGGGGCCGATCGGGATGATCTTCATTCCGTGCCTGGGCGGCCGCAGCCATTGCCCGGAGGAGTGGATCGAGCCGCAGCAGCTGCTCGACGGCACGCGCGTGCTGTACCAGACGCTCGTCGCGCTCGATCGTTCGCTGGCGGGCGCGGCGTAACGGCCGCCGCGCGCGGCGCCGTTACAACGGCGTGCGCTGCCCTTCGCGCGGCCCGTGCCCGGTCCAGCGCTTGAACGCGCGCCGGAAGTTGTGCGCGTCGCTGAACCCGACTTCGTGCGCGACATCCTCGATCGACAGCCGCGGGTTGCTCAGCAACGTGAACGCGCGCTTGCGGCGGATCGTGTCGATCACCGTCTGGTACGACACGCCCTGGTCGGCCAACCGCCGCCGCAGCGTGCGCTCGCTCATGCACAGCTGCGCGGCGATCGCGGCGAGCGACGGCGTATGGCGCAGGTCGCGCCGCATGATCCGTTCGATCGATTCGAGAAACTCGGTGCCCTCGGGTTCGGGCGGCAGCGCGTCCTGCAGGAATTCGAGCACCTGGCGATGCGCGAGCGGATCGTGCGTCGCGATCGCGCGATGGCCGAGCGCCGCGTCGCACGTCAGCAGGTTCTGCTCCTGCTCGAAGCGCACCGGGCACGGAAAAACGCGCGCGTACTGGTCCGCGTAAGCCGGCGGCGGGTAGCTGAGATCGATGACCTTCGGCTGGAACGCGGGGCCCGCGAGCGAGCGCCCGATCTTCATGAAGCTGCCGAACGCTTCCTCGACGAGGAACGCCTCGATGTCCGGTTCGAGGAAGACGTTGGTCGCGCGGATCGACAGCGAGCGCGCGTCCGACACCAGGTCGAAGCGCATCAGCGGCCCCGTGTGGCGCTGCAGTTCGAGGCCGACCGTGATCGCGTCCTTCAGCGTGGGACTCGTCAGCATCGCGTAACCGACCAGCCCGATCGATGCGATCGTCTCGCTCGTGCCGAGTTCGAGGCCGAGCGCCCGCCCCGGCGCCATCTCGAGCGCGCGCCGGATCATCGTGCTCGCCTGACGCAACGAAATCCGGCACGACGGATTCGACAGGTCGGCGACGTCGAAGCCGAGCCCGAGGCACAGCCGCACGGGATCGATGCCCAGTTCCTTGCTTGTCTCCGCGAGGCACCGCAGTAAATGGACCGGCAGATTCGCCGTCGTATAACGGGCGGTATCGTCCATGGATGCTCCGTGTTTTTTTCCACGGATTGTACTCGTCCCGCCCGGCCGGGGTGCCGCCCCGGCCGTTATCGGCCACATGCCATACGACCCCGCTTCAGAAGTAGTGGCGCAGCCCGACCGTCGCGCCGAGCTGCGTGGTGCTGGTGCTCGGCGATTGCCCGTTCACGCCGACGAGCTGTGCGCCGATCAGCCCGCCGCGGTAGATCGCGTAGTCGACTTCCGCGTAAAGCATGCTGCGCTTCGACAGGTTGTAGCCGGCGATCACCTGAAACTGGCGCGCGCGGCCGTCGAAGTCCGACGTATAGCCGGACTGCGTGGTCCACCACGCGTTGACGGCCGCCGTGAACGCCGGCGTGAAGCGGTACGTGAGCCCCGCGAGCGCCATCTTGCGGCGGCGGAAGCCGCCGGGCACCGTCGGGTCGACCACCTGCGCGGGCGAGATGATGCCGAGCCCCGCGAGGTCGGTCGGGCTGAACGGGCCGTTCTCGAACGACGTGAAGTCGTTGTCGCGCGCGTTCTCGATATAACCGGCGTTGACGGTCGCGTTGCCGAGCGTCACCGAGCCGCCGCCGCCATAGACGTCGAACTTCCCGTGCGTGACGTCGTCCCAGCTGCGCATGAACGATGCGCCGACCGTGAACGGCCCCTTGTCCGGCGCGTATGCGACAGCCCCGCCGAGCTGGCTGCCGAGCACGCCACCGCCCGCATGGCCGCCCGGCGCGTACTGCGCGAGCAGGTACAGGCTGCCGAGCTGCGCGCCGTACTGGATCATGTTGCTGGTGCGCGCGGCCGCGAGCATCGTCTGTTCGGGCTTGAACAGGTTGAAGTACGGGTCCTGCGGGCCGGCCCACAGGTTCGAGCCGTAGGTCAGCGATACCATCTCGAACGGCACGTTGTACTGACGGCCGAGCGAGAGCTGGCCGAGCGACGTCGACGTCAGCCCCACGTACGCGACCTGGAAGAAGTTCGGCGAGCCGGCCGGCACGATGCTGCCGCTGTTCGGGCCGAAGTGGCTCTCGATGTTGAACTGCGCGGACAGCCCGCCGCCCAGGTCTTCGTTGCCTTTGAGGCCCCAGTAGCTTTCGGTCAGGCCGCCGCCGTCGGCCATCGAGATCTTGCGGCCGGTCGATACCGGCGTGCCGTCGGCGCCGTAGGACACGCCATGCGTTTCGTAGCGGATGCCCGCGTCGATCACGCCGTAGAGCGTCACGTTGCTTTGCGCGTGCGCGCCGGTACCGGCCAGGACCATCATCGCGCAGCATGCCACGCGAACGCTATCGGGACGATTCATTCGGGACTCCGGATGGAACAGGGGGCGGGCGGCATTGCACCGCCGGAAACGACTGTAGAAAGCCAAATTTTTGCGGGCCAAGGCCGCGGCGGCCAATCTCGTGGTGCGTCGCGGCCAGCGCATGACGCAGTGCGGTCAGGGCGACGCGCGGGCCACGGTGCCGGGCGCCGCGCGGCGCAGCGCGAGCCGCACGAACGGCGCCGCGGCCAGCACGGCCACGCACAGCACGTGCGCGACGTGGGTGCCGCCGAAGCGGTCGAGCAGCGCGCCGGACAGCGCGGTGCCGATGCCGGCCGCGAAGAACGTGACGACGAGCGTGCGCGCCACCAGCGAGCCGTCCGGGTCGACGTCGGACAGCATCCCGGTGAGGAACGGCACGATCACGAAGAACGCGCTGTTCAGCACGAACTGGCTCAGGAAGTACGCATGGCCGCCGCGCGCGCCGAAGAACCATTCGATCGACGCGATCATCGCGAGCTGCGCGGCCCAGATCAGCGCGAGGCGGTGCTTGTGGCTGGCCGGGTGCGACGGAATCGCCGCGCCGACGAAGCCGAGCAGCGACGATACCGACAGCAGCACGCCGATCGTCGTCGGCGACAACCCGGCCCGCTCGCCGACGAAGCCGGCGATCGCCCACTGCGACGCCTGCACGCCGTAGACGAGCGCGGTCACGACCCAGATCGCAATGACCGGCCGCCACGGCAGCGCATGGCCGCGCGAGCGGGCCTGCGACTGCGCGCTCGCGAACGCATCGATGCCGCGGATCGCGGGCGCCAGCACGGCGACGACGGCCGCCAGCAGCGCGAACACCCAGCGCCCGAGCCACGCGGCCGGCAGCGCGGAGATCAGCACGAGGATGCCGCCGTTGATGCCGCCCGCGAGCAGGTTGATTTGCCCCCACAGGCGGTCGGTCGACGCACGCTGCGACACGCCGGATGCGACGACCACGAACAGCATCCCTTCGAACAGCCCTGTCATCCCGCGCGCGGCGGCTGCCGACACGAGGCCGGGCGCGATCGCGCTGAGCACCTGGCCCGCGATCGTGCCGGCCACGCCGGCCAGCGTGAACGGCCGCGCGGCGCGTGCGATCCGGTGCGACAGCAGCGCGCAGCTGATCGCGATGCCGAGGATCTCGGCGCTGACGAGCGCGGTCGCGGTGCCTTCGTCGAGCCGGAAGCGCGTCATCACGGCCGCGACGAGGAACGGCGACAGGATCAGGCCGTTGGTGGCCGCCGCGAACGCGAGCGCGAGGCGGACGACGGCGCCGGTCGACGGATCGGGGCGCGACTGCGCGGTCATGCGCAGGGTGGCTGTGGTCATGAGGCCTCCTGGTTGGATCGCGGCCGATCTTGCTCGACGCGGGCCGTTTCGGGCATCGGGTGTGTCCCTCGGCCGGCCGGCGCGGCGGCGGCGGTTGCGCGCTGCCGCAGGCCGAACAGCGTGCGCAGGTACGGCGTCAGGAAGCGGCCGTGCGGGTCCATCCGTTCACGCAGCGCGAGGAAATCGTCCCAATGCGGGTAGCACGCCGCGAGCTCGGCGGCTTTCAGCGCATGTACCTTGCCCCAGTGCGGCCGCCCGCCGTGATTGCGGCAGATCGCCTGCACGCCCGAGAAGTACGCGTCGAACGGCATCCCGCGATACTGGTGCACCGAGATGCGCACGCTGTCGCGCCCGTAGTCGGGGCTCAGCCAGATGTCGTCGCCGCGCACCCAGCGGTATTCGATCGGGAACATCAGTGGGAAGCTGCGGCGCGCGATGAACGCGCGGATTTCCCGCAGCGCATCGGCGCCGCGCTCGGCCGGCACCGACCATTCCATTTCGTTGAAGCGCACGCGGCGCACCGTCGACAGCATCGCGTAACTCGCATCCACGTGCCGGCCGGCCGACA
The DNA here is from genome assembly GCF_052952715.1 of Burkholderia sp. YIM B11467. Lineage (NCBI taxonomy): Bacteria > Pseudomonadati > Pseudomonadota > Betaproteobacteria > Burkholderiales > Burkholderiaceae > Burkholderia > Burkholderia sp. YIM B11467. The sequence goes on along the minus strand of NZ_JBQVSQ010000001.1, from coordinate 1,033,820 downwards.
CGGTCGACGCACACAGCCGGCTCAGCGACGGGCACAGCGACGGCACGCGCTTGCCGAGCCCGCACAGCGCGCCGAAGACGGTGTTCTCGAGGAACGACTCGGATGCGCGGCTTGCCCAGTGCACGGCGTCGGCCGGCTCGTCGGTCATGTCCCATGCCTTGGTCAGCACGGTGTCCGTATGCGGGAACCAGTAGAACTCGAACGAGCGGTGTTTCGCGATCAGCGTGTCCGTTTGCGCGAGGCAGTCGTCGAGCCGCATGCCGCCGCGTTCGAGGCGCAGCCGGAACGCGGGCACGAGGCGCAGGCCGATCTCGGTCAGCACGCCGAGCGCGCCGAGCCCGATCCGGCCGCCCGCGAACAGCTCGGGATGCGTGTCGGCCGTTGCGCGGATCTCGCTGCCGTCCGCGCACATGAACGTCAGGCTGTCGATCTGCGTCGACAGGTTGCCGAGCGTGATGCCGGTGCCGTGCGTGCCGGTGCTGGTCGCGCCGGCGATCGACTGCACGTTGATGTCGCCGAGGTTCTCCATCGCAAGGCCGTGCGCGGCGAGCGCGGGGCCCAGCGCCCACAGCCGCGTGCCGGCATGTACGCGCGCGACGCGCCGGTCGCGGTCGACGTCGATCACGCCCTGCATCGCGTCGAGCGACAGGATCACGTCGTCGGTCTGCACGAGCGGCGAGAACGAATGACCGGCACCGGCCGCGCGCACGGTGGCGCCGGCAGCCGCGGCGTCGCGCAGCACGGCCGCGAGCCCGGCGCGCGACGCAGGCGTCGATACGGTTGCATCAGGACTGCAGACATATCCCGACCAGTTGCGCCACATGGCGTTGTCTCCGTGGTTGTCGTTCGAATGGGTCGAAAGGTTTGAATGACGGGTCGTGCGGCCCGCTAGAAAAAGCTCTTGCCTTCGCCGCGATAGGTGGGCGCCTCGCCGACCACACGGCCGCCGCGGATCAGCAGCAGCGTGTTGAAGCGCTCGCACAGTTCGCCGGCCTTCGCGTGGCGGAACAGGATCGGCTCGCCGATCGCCGGCGCGACACCGTGCGGCACGCGCACGGGCGTCTGCACCTCGCCCGCGCCCTCGTTGCCGATCAGCGTGCAGCCGGCCGGCAGCCACGGCCGCGGCAGGCGGCTCTTGCCGGCCGGGCCGGATGCGATATACCCGCCGCCCGAGCAGGTCACGATGCCCGCCTGCGGCATCCGCACGACCGGCAGCGCGAAGCCGGCGGCCGGTTGCGCATGGAACGCCGCGTAGTGATCGAACAGCGCCGGCGCGTAGAGGCCGGAGCCGGCCGCGAGCTCGGTGACCGACGCGTCGCCGAGCGTGCTCTCGAAGCTGCCGGTGCCGCCGCCGTTCACGAAGCGCAGCGTGTGGCCGGCGGCCGCGAGCGCCTGCACGGCCGCGTGGCGGCGCGCGTTGATCTCGCGCGCCGAACGGCGCTTCAGGTAGCGCACCAGCGCGTTGCGCATGCCGCCGCCCGGCTCGGTATCTGCGACGCCGGCGATCTGTCCTTCGTAGCCCATCAATCCGTCGAGCCGGACGTGTTGCCGCTGGCCGATGCGGTTCGCGAGCGCGAGTGCGCTTGCGGCGTCGCGCACCGGCGAGCGGTACATGCCGAAGTACAGGCCCGGGTATGCCGACGACATGTCGAGATCGATCGCGAGCGGGATCGTCACGCGTTCCTCGTGTGCAATCCGGTCGATTGCGTCGACCTGCGCGTTGTCGTCGACCATCAGCGTGATCGAGCGGCCCTGCCTGAGTTGCGCGGCCACCGCGCGCAGGTCGTCGGGCTCGACGGTCGGATACGCGACGACGATGTCGTCGAAGCCGCCGTCCGCTAGCCACGCGGCTTCCGCGGCCGAATAGCACAGCAGCCCCTGCATGAACGGGCCGGCGGCCAGCACCGCGCCGATTACTTCACGCGAGCGCACCGACTTCGTCGCGAGCCGGATCGGTAAGCCGCGTGCACGGCGCTTCAGGTCGGCGAGGTTCGCGTCGAGGCAATCGAGATCGACGAACGCGGCGGGGAGCCGGTGGCCCGCGAGCGCGTTGCGATAGGTGGGATAGTCGTGGACGGCGGCGGGTGCGCGATGCGGGAGGTCTGCACGGCTCATTGAACGGGCTCGGCTGGTTCAGGGGGCGGCGCGCCGACCGTTCGGCGCGTGTTGGAAATCAGCATAGGGCTGGCCAAAATGCCGACCAAGCGCTCAGCGGGTCGTTCGACGGGTCCGATCCGGCCATCCGTATCGGCCACGCGGAGGCGCGGCCGACGTGTGCCGCGCGGCTGGACCGCGGCTTGCTTGGTGTCGCGACGCGCGCGGTACGTGTCGGCCCGAAGCGCCGCCGGACGGGCGTGGCGCGCGAGGTTGCGCGTTCGCGTGAGCGGCCACGAAAAGCGTTTCAAACGTTTTTCCAGCTAAGTCCGTTGCACGCGGGTTTAGTGCCTGCGTTCTAGCGCCGCTTTTGACTGCGTGCCGGATTCGACCTAGAACCTACTCGCGGATGCACCGGCGAAGAACGGCATGACGTGACGAGGAGGCGACGTGAAGAAGAACAGGGCACTCTGGCGGCGTACGGGCGCGATCGTGGCGATCGGCGTGGCGGCCGTCGCGATCTGGCGATACGAAGCGGCGACACCGGCCGAGGCTGCGTCATCCGGCGCACCGGGCACGACGGCGAGCGTGCAGTCCGTCGCGGCCGATGCATTCGGCACCGGGGCCGCGACACCGGGGCCCGAAGAACGGCGGCTCGACGTCGACGCGCTGCGCCGCAGCCTTGCGAGCCGGCCCGACGCGGACGCCGAAGTGAAGCGCATCGTCGCGTTCGCGCGGTTCCGCGACGAAGTTGCCGCCTACGGCGATCGCCGCAACAGCCTGCCGCAAGCCGAGCGCGCCGCGCTCGCGCACCGGATTCTCGACGAGCTGCCCGACCATGTCGCGCGCAACGAGATCGTGCCCGTGCAGGCCGAAGCGCTCAGCGCGGCGCTGCTGACGGATACCGAAGCCGATCCCGCGACACGCGGCGCGGCGCTCCGTTCGATGCGCGCGCAATGGGATGCGTATGCGCAGCAGACGGTCGGCCCGTCGCCGGCGCAGGACCCGCGTTATCTCGCATACGAACAGCAGAGCCGCGATGTCGTCCGGCAGGTTCAGGCGAGCATTCCCGATCCCGACCAGCAACAGACCGTCATCGCGCAGCGCCTGCAGGCGCTGCGTGTCCAGCTGTTCGACGGCGCTTCACCGTCCGGCGCGCACTGAGCGCCGAATCCGCGACGCCGGGACCCTGCCCGGCGGCCGCGTCATGTCCATCGACAAGGAGGGGAGATGTCATCAGCACGATGCCTGCTGCGCGCCGCCGTTGCGACGCTGCTCGGTTGCGCGGCACTGAACGGCCACGCGGCCGATACGACGATGCCGGATCCGTCGATTCCGTATTATTCGTGGTACGAAGTGACGTTGCCGGAAAGCAGCGGCGCGTCATGCGGCAACGGCACGCCGATGCGCTTCTACGTCAATCGCGCGCAGTCGGACAACCTGCTGTACATGATGGAGCCGGGCGGCGCGTGTTGGGACTACGGCACCTGCACGCAGACGTCCACCGGTGCCGAGGCCGGCCTCGGCGGCTTCAACCCGGACGGCATCCCGCACAACTACATGAACGGCACCGCGAACGAGAGCCTGCTGTCGTCGTTCCTGTCGCCGCTGCTGACGCGCATGGATCTCGCGCATATCCTCGTCGGCGAACCGAAGGTCGAGACGCAGCAGTGGACACAGGTTTTCGTGCCCTATTGCACCGGAGATATCCACATGGGCAGCGCGGTGCGCAACTACACGTCGCCGACCGGCGACTGGCGCCTGCAGCACTACAGCGGGCTGAAGAACATCCAGGCCGTCGCGCAGTGGCTCGTGTCGCACGGGCTGGGCAAGCCGAACCGGCTGCTCGTGTACGGGATGAGCGCGGGCGGCTACGGCACGCTCGCGAACTACGCGACGCTGCGCAACACGCTGCAGCCGCAGGCGCACAGCGCGCTGCTCGACGATGCCGGCACGGTATTCAATACGCCGTTCGATGCGGATGCGGCCGCGCATCCGTCGGTCGGCCTGTACGACAAGGTGCGCACCGAGTGGGGGATGACGGGGCCCGACGGGATGATCACCGTGAACAGCCGGCTGACCAGCCACTTCGATCCCGGCAACATGGGGAGCGCGTACGCGGCGCTGTCGGCGACTTATCCGCATGACCGTTTCGGCTTTTCGAGCTACCAGCGCGACAAGATCATCGCCGCGTATCACTATCGTGCGTTCGTGCCGGCCGTGATCGCGGCGCCGGATGACGCGACGAAGGATTCGCTGTCGCTCGCGATGTTCGCGCAGGAACTGGACGGGCTGAAGCAGACGCTGAACCCGCTGCCGAACTTTGGTTATTTCATGCCGTGGGCGCGCAACGACTTTATCGACAACCACCAGGTGACGGCGGTCAGCTTCACCGGGTCGGGGATCCACGAGAACGGCATTGACGCGGACATCGGCACGTTCGTCGACAACCTGCTGAACCAGCAGGACCCGGCCGATACGCCGGTGATGAAGGCGTTCCGCACGCAGCAGTGGTCGGATTTCACGTTCTCGACGTTTCTCGCGTGGATCGACAGCGTGCTCAACCTGACCGGCGAAGCGGGGCCGATTTCGGGGCACAAGGCGTAAGGCGGATCGTTTGAAGGGGCGGCGGCGCAGCGTGCCGCCGTTCCGCGCGCTTAGAACGAATCGTCGTCGAAGCGGGACGATGCGTGCCGGCGCTTCATGTTCTTCAGCCAGTCCCTGACCTTTTCCGGATCGTCGAACTCGCGCAGCGCGATGCTCAGGTCGTGGTTGCTGCGCTGCATGCCTGCAATGTCGCGCGTGAGCATGCGGACGACGGTATCGGGCGCCACCTTGACGGTCGGCGCGATGCCGTAGGTTCGCCGGAAATCGGCCTCCACGTGCTGGATCTCCTGATCCAGCTCGCGGATCTGTTCCTCCAGGATGCCGTTGTAGCGCGTCAACCGGTCTTCACCGAGGCCGTTGATCGCGCGCCGGTCGATCTGTTCGATCTCCAGCTGCAGTTCCAGCAGCTGCAGGAGATTGCCTTTCGCATAAGCGTGGTTGACCCGCTGCATCAGCACGGTCTTGCGTTCCTGTTCGCGAGGATCGGATTCGCGATCGGGGTGCAGCGCGCTGGCCAGCTTGCGATAGACCTCGCGGATCGACTTGCTCGATTCGGCCTGCTCGGCTTCGCGTTTGGCCTGCGCGGCCGATTGCTTGGGCGATTTCTTGCGCTTGGCGCGCTGTGCTTCGCGGGCCTCGTGCTGGGCCATGTCCCGCTTGAACTGTTCGTCCAGTTCGACTTGCATGCGCTCGGCGAGTTCGTCGGGCGATAGCGCGTCGAGATCGTCTGCCGGTTCAGCGGCGGGTGTCGGCGCCGGTGCCGGCTTCGTCGGCTGGCGATCGACAGCGGTGGTGCGGTCATCGCCAGATGCGCTGTGCCGGTTGTAGATGACTTTCAACTGCGCGTCGTCGCTGACGTCGAGCAGGTTGCGCGCCATATCGACGATCAGCTCGGACAGGGTGCGTTGTTCTGCCTTGCTCAACCCTTTCTGCAGGAAAGCGTCGTCGAGCCGATGGAGCATGCCGATCCGCAACGCCGTCGACGCCTGTTCGAGCGGCAACAGCCCGTCGACGAATTTTTTCTGGAAGACCGGCAAAACGGCGTCCCATGCACCGAGACGTTCGCGCCGTTGTTCGATCTGCTTGACGAGCGTATTGAACGTCTTCTGGGCTTTCGACAGGCTGGCTGTCTCGTGGTGGGGCGCGATGGCGACCGCGGCTCCGCGACGTGCGGTCATGATAGGGGTTCTCCGGCCGCGGCAGGATGCGCGGCAGGCCGGTATTTTAGCCGGAACGGCATTCTCCCCCCGCAACGACCGGCAACGCGTTACGGCTTCGCCGCCGCAGCTACCGGCGCGCCCGAATCCATGCCCGGTGCGCCGTTCGACCCGTACGCCGCTTCGGCGCTCTTGCGTTCGGCGAGGCGCTTGGCTGCCAGGCGTTCCTGCGCGGCGACGATGTCGCCCGGATAGTTGTCGCCGTTGCCGGCGACCGGCTCGTAGCCGACCGATTCGAGGTCGAACAGCTCCTGACGTACTTGTGCGCGCGTGAGCGTCGAGTGCGACGACTGCGCGTAAGACGCGGCCGGTGCGGCGAGAAGGGCGGTGGCGGTAGCGGCAACAGTGGCGATGGTGACGATGATGGATTTCACGGTTTCCTCAGACGTTTTCGTTGCGGTTCGGCGCGAATTCGCCTGGCTGAACCGACGAGACAAGTTTAGGAACCCGGACCGGCCGGATAAATGGCGATTCGTGGCGAGCTGTTTTCCAGAATGATCAAGAGTGACGGACACGCCAGCGTGCCGTCAGTCGCCGAACAGCTGCCCCTGCCCGGAGATGACGCGTTCGAAATCGTCGCGCAGGAACGGCAGGATCGCATCGGCGACCGGCTGAAGCTGGCGGCTCAGGTAGAACCCGTAGTCGATCGGCGAGCGCATCGTCTCGAGCGGCTCGGGGCCGGCCGTCGTCATCACGTAGCTGATCCAGCCGCCGCGCTGATACTGCTGCGGCCGGCCCTGCGCGTGGTTGAACTCGTCGGCGATCCGCGCCGCGCGCACGTGCGGCGGCACGTTGCGCTCGTACTCGCGCAGCGGCCGGCGCACGCGCTTGCGGTAGACGAGCTGGTCGTCGAATTCGCCGGCCAGCGTGCGCTGCACGTAGTCGCGGATGAAATCCTGGTACGGCTCGCGCCTGAACACGCGCCGGTACAGCTCGCGCTGAAACTGCTGCGCGAGCGGCGTCCAGTCGGTACGCACCGTTTCGAGCCCCTTGAAGACGAGGTCTTCGCCGCCGTCGGCCGCCGCCGCGAGGCCCGCGTAGCGCTTCTTGCTCCCTTCTTCCGCGCCGCGCACGGTCGGCATCAGGAACCGTCGGTAGTGCCGCTCGTACTGCAGCTCCAGCGCGCTTTCGAGTCCGAACTGATCGCGCAGGTGCGCCTGCCACCAGCGGTTCACGTGCTCGACGACCGCGCGGCCCTTGCGTTCGGCTTCGTCGTCGTCGTGCGCTTGACCGAGCCACACGAACGTCGAATCGGTATCGCCGTAAATCACTTCGTAACCCTGAGCTTCGATCAGCTCGCGTGTGCGGTGCATGATCTCGTGGCCGCGCATCGTGATCGACGATGCGAGGCGCGGGTCGAAGAACCGGCAGCCCGTCGAGCCGAGCACGCCGTAAAACGAATTCATGATGATCTTCAGCGCCTGCGACAGCGGCGCGTTGCGCTGCCGCTTCGCGTCGTCGCGGCCTTCCCACACGCGGCGCACGATATCGGGCAGGCAATGCGCGGCGCGCGAGAAACGCGCGCCGAGAAAGCCGGGCACCGACGCGGCGTCGCCGGGGTTCGCGAGCCCTTCGATCAAGCCGACCGGATCGATCAGGAACGTGCGGATGATCGACGGATAGAGGCTCTTGTAGTCGAACACGAGCACCGAGTCGTAGAGCCCCGGGCGCGAATCCATCACGAAGCCGCCGGGGCTGTTCTGTCCCGTCACGTCGCCGAGGTTCGGCGCGACATAACCGAGCCGGTGCATGCGCGGCAGGTACAGGTGCGTGAACGCCGCGACCGACCCGCCGGTGCGATCGGCCGCGAGCCCCGTCACGCTCGCGCGTTCGAGCGCGAAGGACAGCAGGTCGGCCTTGTCGAAGATCCGCGTGACGAGCTCGCAGTCCTTCAGGTTGTAGTGCGCGAGCGCGGGCTTGTCGTGATCGAAGCGGCGCTGGATCTCGTCCATCCGCTGGTACGGGTTGTCGATCGACTTGCCTTCGCCGAGCAGCGACTGCGACACGTACTCGAGGCTGAACGACGGGAACGTCCACGTCGCGGATTTCAGCATGTCGATGCCGTCGAGGATCAGCCGGCCGGCCGCACCCGCGAAGAAGTGGTCGGGCTGCTGACCGTGCGCGCGCCAGTCGAGCACGCTGCCGCCGCGCCCGAGCTTCAGCGGCACGCCGTATTGCTCCGCGTGCGCGTGCAGGATGCGCAGGTCGAACTGCACGAGATTCCAGCCGATCACCGCATCGGGATCGTGTTCGTCGAACCAGTCGTTGAGCCGCGCGAGCATCGCGGGCCGGCTGTCGCAGTAGTCGAGGCGGAAGTCGATGGCGCTGGTATCGGCATCGCCGTTCGGCGGCCCGAGCATGTAGACCTGCCGTTGCCCGCAGCCTTCGAGCGCGATCGAATACAGCTCGCCGTGGACGCTGGTTTCGATGTCGAGCGACACGCAGCGCAGCGCGGGGCGATAGCCGGTCGCGGTTTTCAGTTCGGCGGCGCTCAGCGTGCCGTCGCTGCCGGGCTGGCCGCGAAACTGCACGCATGCGGTGATGAAGCGCTCCATCGCGTAGCGGTCGGGCGGCTGCACGTCGGCTTCGTACACGTCGACGCCGGCCGCGGCGAGGCGCTTCTGGAGCCCGGACAGATGGCGGTAGCGCCGGCAATAGAGGCCGACGACCGGGCGCTGCCGGAAGTCGCGCAGCGCGAGCGGGCGCAACTCGGCATCGCGCTCGCCGGCCAGCGTGCGTTCGGCGAGCGCCTGCTGTTCGGCCGGAATGAACGCGACGGCTTCCTGCGGGCGCAACCGCACGCGGCGCGGACCGTGTTCGGTTGCCAGCCAGAACTCGATCTCGATGCCGGTCGCGATGTCCCGCCAGTGGCGGGTGAGGATGAAACCCTGCTCGAACTCCGTCAAAACGCTTGCTCGTCGTGGATGCCCAGGCGGCGGATTTTAGCGCTTGGGCGGGGGCTGTGCCGGGATGGGGTGCGGGATGGCGTCGCGGTATCCTGGCCAATGATCGTAAGATTCGAAATCGATTCAACCCATCAAGCCCCGTTTAATGAAAATCACGATCGATCGTTTCACACGCGTTGCCGTTCACGCCGTTGTCGCCGCCTGTCTGTGTGGAAACGGGAATGCGATATTCGCATCTCCGAAGATAAAGGTATTGCCTGCCGCCACGGAAGCCAATTGGATACAGACGGTCAAACGGCATCGGACAAAAGATGGCGCGACGGTTTCCGAAGTTCTGGCCTATGCGGAAAAAATGCGGCCGCGCGTCTTCAAAGCCGGACGATTCGAAGTCGGTTACAACGGCGCGACCGGGGTTGCCAGTTCAGTTTCCATTGGCTACTGGATCGGAACGAAGCGCGCGCCGGACGATGCATTCGTCGATCTCGGCTATTCGATGTCGCCCGATGGTCGCGTGATGCCCGTACCGCCCGAAGAGGAAACGGCAACGGCATTGGAAAACGGACGCGAGGCGTTCCTGCGTGCTGTCGACGAAGCCTATCGAGACACATGCCTGTCCGATCCCGATCATCCCCCGGCATGCTGACAGACACTATTGGCGTCTCCGCACGACTTGAGCCGTCGATGCGCGTCGGGTAATGCACCACATCGTGCGCGCGCCGTGTCGTCAGGCTGCCGCAACCCGCATGTCGCGGCAGGAAGCGGGTTCGGGCGAATGACTCGCATCCGGCGCATACGCGAAGGCGTGCATCGATGACCTCGGATGCCGGATCGCCAACGGTGCGTCAAATGATCGGGCGTGGCAATGTGTTGTAATAAAGGGTAATGGAATGTAATTGAAAGTAGTATGAAGCCTGCCCGGTGCACGAGTACGATAGGCGCCGGAGCGGACGGCACATATGCCCCCATTAACAAAAGAGAGCGTAATGTCGACGAGGGAGATGCTTTATACGGAAATCGAAGGCAGCATCCGCGACAGCGGAAAAGTCACTTTCGAAATCGGCGCGATACCCATCACGTTCGATTTGTCTCACCGGCACGAAAGGTACTACGCGGCTTCGCTGATCCTGGATATTCGATATCCGCAAGGTGATATAGACCGGGCGCTGTTCCGCCGATTCGTCAGCGCGGGCGATCAGGTGCTCGATGCCGGCGCGAATATCGGCGTGACGGCACTCGAACTGCTCGAGGTTGGCGCGCGTCGCGTCATCGCCGCCGAGCCGATTCCCGAGCTCCATGCCAGGCTCGCGGCGTTGGCGACGGACCGTATCGTGCCCGTGGATCGTGCTATCTCCTCCGATGCGGGGCACGCGACCATGACCGTTTCGCTGGCTCACAATCAAGGATCGAGCCTGAAGGACGAAGTGCTTGCGCTGTTTCCGTATATTTTCGGTGACACGCACCGCAGGATTTCCGTGCAGACCACGACCATCGATGCGCTGCAGCGCGAGCATGGCGCGTTCGACATCTGGAAACTGGATATCGAGGGCGCGGAAGTCGATGCGCTATCGGGCGGCATGGAAACGCTGGGGCGCTGTCCGCCGCGAACCATCATCGCCGAGCTTTTCGGCGATCTGCGTCATGAATTCCGGAACCGGTTGAGCGGCACGCACCCGTACGGCTATCGCGCATTTTTGCGCAAGCACGACTACGCACTGGAGTTCGCGGACGTCGACGCCGAACCGGGCGAGACGCATCACCACACCAGTCCGATGTTTGTGTTTTCTCGCGAGCCGGTCGCTTGACGCGGCCTGTCTCCGTCATCGACGCACGTACAACACATTCAGTAACCTGCAATAAACAGTGATGGGTTCATGCTGGGATTGAAACGACGACAGCAGATCGAAGAGGTGGTCTTCGCTGACGATTTTTTTCGGACGCGCGAAAACGGATTGCCGCCGGCGTCGCGTGGCAACCGCAAGTTCTTGCGCGCCTTCTTCGGGACGGCAGCCGCGAGACTGGGTTGGCGCATCAGGGAAATCAGCCCCGGGTCGCAGGGCGGCAGCATTCCCGTGCGCAAGGTCATGGAGACGCTGGGCTTGCCGCAAAGCGCGGAAGGATGGGCCGCCGCGTGTACCGCCGACTTGAGTCAGGCCGCCGAGCATCTGCACACGTTGGCTCTGACGCCTGCCACCCTCGTGATCGGCTGGGGCTTGCCCCCGTCGATCATGAAGTATGCAGACAGCCACGGAGCGGCATTCATCGACGTGGAGATCCACTCGATCCGCTTTACCCGTGATCTGCACCTGGCAATGCGCACCAACGATCCCGGGATTCAGCGTGAACTGGAGCGGCTGCGCATCGATGACGAGATGTTCTGGTCCGCGGCCGCCGGCCTGCGTGCCCACTTCGCGCGGCGCGGAGAGTCTTCCATCGTGCGGCCCGATCAGAGCGTCGGATTGTTTGTCGGGCAGATGACCGTCGACCTGGCCGTGGTGCGCGGCGGCCGCCTGACGCTGCCCGTCGATTTCGTTTCGCAGGTCAGCGAATGGGCTAAGCAGGTCGATCTGCTGGCCGTTCGTCCGCATCCTGCACAGGCCGATGTGAGTCACCTGCACGCGTTACTGGAGAACGTGCCCAACGCAGTGCTCGTGAGCGGCAATACCTACAGTCTGCTCTGCGCGGAAAATCTGGCGTTCGTCAGCGCAATATCCTCCGGTGTGCTTAACGAGGCGAGCTATCTCGGGTGCAACGATGTTCGACGATTGCTTACCGATGACCGCAATACGATCGGTCTTCTGCCGGCAACCTGCTCGCCGTGGATACCCGTCAGGCTCGAGGTGGCCAGCGTTCGCTCGCTCGAGGCTTTCGCACGTGCACGACAGCGCTCGTGGCATTGGCCGCTGCCTCGACGTTCGGCCAGCCCGCCGCAGGCGTTTCCCGAAGACATGCTCAACCAGATTTTCGGCTACCGCTGGGGCCTGGATCCAACTGCGAGCGGCCTGCCGGAATTGCCGACGCTTGCGCCTGGACAATCGCTGAGCGTGGCCCTGGATACGCCGGGCGCCGCATGGACTTTCTTCGGATACGGCTGGCACTGGCCCGAGAATTGGGGTGTCTGGAGTGCCGGAGCGCACGCATGGCTGGTCGTCCCGCTGAGCTTGCCCGATCCGGTGCCGTCAGGCGGGGACTTTGAATTCTCGGTGCATGGCCACGTGTATGCGCCTGGCGCGGCGACTCCGCCGACCGTACGCATCGTGGTCAATGGCCACGCATGTCGGTTTACCCACGCTCAGGACGGCAGTATCGAATGGGTCGTCCGGCTCGACGCCGAGGCTGTCAGGAACCGGTTGCTGATCGTTGCCTTCGATATACAAGGGGCCTTGCGGCCGAGTGACGTGGGCGAGAACCCCAACGACAATCGAACGCTCGGGATCCGGCTGACACGCGTCGCGTTGCGTGAAAGCGGAGAGCGTGCGCCCGAACCGTCGGTGCAATGAGGCCACGGCGCGAATGATGAAGGCAGCCGGTCTTTCGCGTGCGAGGAGCCATCGCATGAGCGGTCCTGAAAACAAGGCGGCTGCGCCGGACTGATCGCGCGGCGTTCGCCGTGCCCCTATACCGGCGCCCGCGCCACATCGCGCTTCAGTTTCTCCACCCGCTGCGGCCGCTGATACAGATACCCCTGCGCATACTGAATCCCGACCGCATGCAGCGCGCGATGCTGCGCTTCCGTCTCCACGCCTTCCGCGATGATCTTCAGGTCGTAGTGATGCGCGACGGCCGCGATCCCCTCGATCAGCCCTGCGCCGCCGCCGTTCAGTTGCGCAACGAACTGGCGATCGATCTTCACGTAGTCGAACGGGAAGCGCGACAGCATGTCGAGATTGCTGTGATGCGTGCCGAAATCGTCGATCGCGAACTTCGCGCCTTTCGACCTGAGCGCCTGGAAGATCGCGGTGGTCCGCGCGTTCTGTTCGAGCAGGATGCGCTCGGTGACTTCGAGCACCAGCGTAAAACCGGGCGGCAGCGCGCGGATCGCGTCCTCGACGACGGACACGAACCGCGCGCGCTCGAGATCCTTCGGCGCGATGTTCACGGCGATGCGCAGCGGCGCGGACGGCGTCAGCGCGGCCAGTTCGGACACGGTCGTGCGCAGCACGAACTCGGTCACCTTGGGCAGTACCGCGCTCGATTCCACCTGCGGGATGAACAGGGCCGGGCTGATGGCCCCCCACTTCGGATGCTGCCAGCGCAGCAGTGCCTCGACGCCGACCATCCTGCGCGTCTGGACGTCGACGATCGGCTGGTAGACGACATGGAACTCGTTGCGCCTGAGCGCCTGGCGAACGGCCTTCAGCAACAGCCGCCGCGGCGCCATCGCCAGCAGGTAGGCAGCGATCACGAGGCCATCCGCCAGCAGCGCGATCGTGATGCCGATCAGCCGATCGTGGCGCCGGACCTGCGACGCGTAGTGCGCCGATGCGGCAACCGACACCGTGAACGGCCAGCGGTGCGACGTGATCGCGCTGCCGCCCGCGGGGCCCGCGCCCGCTTCCGGCATGAACTTCCCATGCTGGTCGAGACGGCCCGAACCCGCGATCGACAGCGTGGCGGTTCCGGTACTGTCGCGGGTGCTGCGTGCGAGCGCGTCGGCCACATAGTCGCCCTCGATCAGGTACAGGACACCCGCGCCGCGCGTGGTGGCGCGAAACACGGACAGCACCGGGATGCCGTGCTGAAACGGCGTCTGGCGCAGCAACGTGACGATCATCGATCCCGGTTCCGGCTCGCGCGTGTAGGCGTCGAGCGGCACGTCGATCGCGCCGAGCGCCGACGAGCACATGACGCGGCCGTCCTTCACCAGCCCGACGGCACGCAGGTAGCGCAGACGGGTGCCGATTTCGGCCAGCGTCCGGAATACCGTCGCGCATGGCCGCCCGACGAGCGCGGTCAGCTCGTCCGCATGCCGCAGGCGAACGCCGTCCAGGATGCGGTCCACCGAGGCCACGCTGTCGTTCGCGACGGCGCGTTCATGCGTGGTGACGGCCTCGCGCGCGCAGCGATCGGCAAGCACGATCGCGAATACGGGCACGAGCACGCAAACGATTACGGCGATGAACAAGACAACCCGCGGCCATGCGCCGCTGCGCTGGAAAACTGGCTTCGAGCCTGGCGTGAGCGCCGACATTCCCGCGGTTGCCTTTGGTGTTGTGCGCATGGAGTGGCAAGCCGAACCGGTTGATGCGCAAACCGCGCGCATGCGTCATGCCTGATCCGGACGATGCCCCTCGCGCGCCGGTATCGCGATGCTAATCGATTCAACGGTCGCGATGGGCATGGCTGCCAGCACCGTCGCGATCGGCCATTCATTCCGGAGGCTTCGCGCTATAACATGCGTAGACTGCGCATATATATTGACGTAGCACACCGAAAAAAACCCCGGCCGCAGGGTCGTGCGGCCGGGATGAAAAGACACCGTCTCTTGGCACGAGGATGGTGCGCGGCAAGTATAAGATGTGACGCGCGATTACGAAATATTGTTATTTAACAATTGGTGCAGTTTTGTGATTGCATCTCGACAAGAAATATTTTCGTGAGACGCCGTTTTCGGCGGTTTGCCGCCGCGCCGTGACGCCGTCACCGGAGCACGCGGACCACGGTCGAAAGGAGAACGACAGGAATCGCCGACATATTCATGCCGGTGCCGAGGCGGTCTGACGTTGAACGAACGATGCCGTGCCGGCGCGTCGCACCAGCCGCGATTCAGAAATCGTTGCGCATCTTGTGCAGCAGGTCGCCGGGCGATTGGTGCGTGTCGACCGCGGTGAGCACATCGGTCAGGAACCACGGCAGGTTCAGCTGCGTATCGGAATCGCCGACGCATACGCGGATCGGCGGTGCCTTGGACGGCGTGCGGGCGTCTGGCGCGGCGCCCCGGGACGGGACGCAATTCTTCGCATACGCTGGAACCGGCGCGGCGTCGCCGGATGGGGCGCCGGCGGCTGCCGGCAAGCTGACGGCGGCAAGCAGGGTCAGTACAGCGACAGTGGCAACGCGTTTCATGGGAGTCTCCGGCGATGCTGATTCGACCGCGCGGGCCGGCGCGAGTTCGGCGGCGGCGCGGCTGCGTCACTCGCTTACCCGTTCATCCGCGCGCGACGCTTGCTGCCCGCGCCGGCTGCCGGCTGCGCCACTGCTGCGGCGATTCGCCGGTCCAGCGCCGAAAGGCGCGCGTAAACGCGCTGTGTTCCGAATAACCGAGCAGCCAGGCCACTTCCGCGAGCGTCAGACGCGGATCGTTCAGATGGTCGATCGCGAGCCGCCGCCGCGTGTCCTCGCGCAGGGTCCGGAAGTTGAGCCCGAGTTCGGCAAGCCGGCGATGCAGCGTGCGCGACGACACATGCAGGTCCGACGCGATCTGCTCGATGCTCGCGTCGCCTTGCGTCAGCAAGCGCGCGACGGCTTCGCGCACCGACTGTTCGAGATCGTCCGTCTGCCGCAACTCGGCGAGCAGCGCGCTCGCCTGGCGTTCCATCATCTGCAGCAGCGCGTCGTCCGGCTGGCGCAGCGGCTGCGTGAGCAGGCGCAACGGGAACGCGAGCCGGTTCACCGGCTGGCCGAACCGGACCGGACAGCCGAAATAGTCGACGTACGGCTGGTCGTCGCCGGGCGACGGATGCACGAAGCAGACTTCGTCGGGCCCGTTGCGCGTGCCGGTGATGTTGCGCGCGAACTGGACGATCGCGGTCAGCGCCACTTCGTCGACGAGCGGGCCGAGCGGTTCGGGCGCATCGTGCCATTCGATCGCGACCGACGTCGCCTCGACCCGCACTTCCATGCGCGCGACGTTCGCGATCAGGTGCTCGTATTGTTGCCAGCGCGCGAGCGCGGCGCCGGCGTCGCGGCACGCATGCAATGCGTAACCGAGCGCACCGAGATGCGCGGGCGTGATCCGCTGGCCGACGTGCAGGCCGAGCAGCGGATCGTCGAGTGCACGGACCGCGCATTCGAGCAGGCGCCGCCAATGCGCGCTCGCGTACAGCGTCAGCCCGCGATCGTCCTCGGGCGGCCGCGCCTCGCCGAGCACGCGTGCCGCGTCCTTGCCCTGTTCGGACAGATAGTCGAACAGCAGCCGCACGTAGGTGCTCGAGTAGTAGATGCGCTGAGTCGATAGCGGGGAGGCGGCAGGCATGGCCGAAAGTGTCAAGTAATCGTCTGCAAGTGTCAACGCGCGCCGACCTGCACGCGACGATACTGCCCGTCAGTTTCCGATCGAGGCCGCCACATGCCGACCGAGTTGATGACGTGGCTCCATGCGTTCCTGGGTAACGACGTGGACTGGAAGCAGGTGCTGCTGATCGGCATGACGCCGGTCTTCCTGATCGCGTTCGCGATCGAATACGCGGTGGCGACCAAGCGCGGCCGCCGCGCACCGTTTCGCTGGAAGGAGATCGTCGCAAACCTGTCGCTCGGCGCCGGTTATCAGGTGGCCGAGACCGTGATGGGGCTCCTGTTCACAGGCGCGATCTTCGCTTGGGTCTATCGGCACCGGCTATTCGATGTGCCGGTAAACGGCTTCACGATCGTGCCGATCTTCGTTTTAGTCGAGTTCTGCTACTACTGGTTTCACCGCACGTCGCACCGCGTGCGCTGGTTCTGGGCTGCGCACGTGCCGCATCACAGCGGCGAAGTGATGAACTTCACGACGGCGATGCGACAGTCGCTGCTGAACGCGTTCGTCGGCGTGTTCGTGTTCTACCTGCCGCCGGTCTGGTTCGGCATTCCGCCCGCCGTCGTGTTGTTCCTGCTCGCGGTCGATCTCGCGTATCAGTACTTCGTGCATACCGAGTCGATCGGGCGCCTGCCGCGCTGGTTCGAGTATGTGTTCGATACGCCGTCGAACCATCGCGCGCATCACGGCCGTAATCCGCGTTACATCGACAAGAATTATGGCGGCGTGCTGATCATCTTCGACCGGATGTTCGGCACCTACGTCGAGGAGACGGAGCCGGTCGACTATGGAATCACGCAGCAGATTCGTTCGTATAACTTTCTTGTGCTGAACCTGCACGAGTTCGTCGACATGTGGCGCGACGTGTTCGCGCCCGGGCCGGTCATGCAGCGGCTGAAGCACCTGTGGATGCCGCCCGAGTGGGAGCGGCCGGGGCACCGGCCGATCCATACGTGGAGTGTCGAGCGCAAGGGAGAGGAGGAAGGCGGGTAGAGTTCGGGCTGGCGGGGTGATCCAAACGTTAACAATCGTTTGGATCACCGGTCGGACGCTTGCGACGCGGAATGCGCTCATTTATTGTGCCGCCACGACAGCGCCGACACCGGGCGCCAAGCCAGATCGAAAGGAGCACCCGTCATTACCGCATCGACTCGTCGCACGCATGTTCGTGCATTTCTCGTGGCATCGCTCGCCTATCTCAATCTCGCGCATCCTGCTTCAGCCGCCTATACGGAGGCGTGGATGAGCGACCGTGACGTGAAGGAACAAGCGCGGCAGGTCAAGCATCCGGCCGCCGCGGCGAGCAGTTCGACGGCCGCGAAGCCGGTTCGGCCATCCGTTCGATCAGGTGCGACCGGTGCGGTCGTCGCGCATGCCGACGCGAAGCCTGCGGCAAAGTCGCAACCGGTTCCCGCCAAGGCCCGGAAGCTTCAAGACGCGGGGAGCGCCGACCCGAAGCGGAAAACCGTCGCGAATCCGCCGCGAGCACGGGTGGTACGCACGGGCGCGGCGGTGCAGCCTTGAGGCATTGAATCCACGACGCGCGTTGAAGTGTCGCCGCGCTCGGCCATAATCTCAGCATTCGACGGTTACGGAGAATATCGTGTCGCTGATGGATCGCCTGTTGTCACGCGGAGTGCAGAACGCGTCATCGCGAAGGCAAGTGATCGTGCGTGTGTGGCTCGACGAACAGGGGCGTGTCCGCGATCTCAAGGTCAGACGCAGTTGCGGCGATCCCGCTCTCGACGAGAAAGCGCTTCACGCGATTGCCGTGATGCGCTTCCCCGGCGGCCACCTCGGCTCCGGGGGGAAATCCGCCAAGCGCTGGCACGATCTCAACTATCCGGTGGACTGACGGCGCGCCGCTGCGCGTCACCGATAGCCGTCACACTACCGGTTGCGACACGGCAACCGTCGATTCAGTGCAGGCCAGCCGATGCGATCGAGCGCACCGTGTCGGTGATGTTCACGCAACGCGACAGGCCGAAATGCTCGGCTTCACGGCGTTCCGGTTCGCTGCTCGCAATGCCCACCGCGCGTTCGGGCGGCACGCCGAGCGCTTGAAGCGCGACATCGAAAGGATGCTGGTTTGATCCGGAGTCCTGCTGACTGGCGTCCGTGACGACGACCGAGAAGCGGTCGAGGTTCGCGCGGCCGAACTGGCCTTCGAACATGTCGCTGAGCCGTGCGGCCGGCAGCGTCGTGACGAGACCGAGTCGGTATCCTTCTTCCGATGCCCGGTCGAGCCACTGGATGATCGCGTCGCGTTGATGGCGCGATTCGTGCGAATCCGGTGTTGCTTCGATCTGCGCGAATGCTGCGTCGAGACGGGTGACGATGGCTTCGATAACCACGGTGATTCCTCTTCAGAGACGTGATGATCCGTTCGCCGACGGGAATGCCACACACCTTAGCGTCGATCCGGAAAACGCGACCAATTAATATTCTTATCCAACTCATACGATTCAGCTTATGAATCGGGTTGCGAGCCAGCGTGGGCGCGGGATGCGTGTCGCGCGACATGCTCCGCGCGAAATGCATCGTATCGACGGCCTTCAATGTGATGCACCAAACTCGCGCACGTTGCGCATGCATCGGTCATATGCATATGAAAAAAACGGCGTATCGGGCGATGCGCGCCCGATACGCCGTCTTGCGATGCCGCGTGTGAACGGTCGTCAGTGCAGCTTGATCGACGGCTGGTTGCGGCTTTGCAGCCAGTGGCTCAGTGACTGGAACAGCGCGCGCTTCACGCCATACACGCTGAACAGGTGCTTGCGGTACAGGAACTTGTACAGGCCGATCGCGGCGAGCCCGTCGACGATCAGCGAGCGCGAACGCACGCCGAGGTCGGCCTGATACACGGCGCCGGCGTGCCCGAGCGATACGACGGTGCCCGCATCGCGGAACGTGAAGCCGGCCACCGGCTTGCCGGCGACGCGCCGCGCGAACGCCTGGACCAGATACACGGCCTGCTGGTGCGCGACCTGCGCGCGCGGCGGCAGGAAGCCGCTCGCACCGGCCGACGGGCATGCGGCGCAGTCGCCGAACGCATACACGTGCGGGTCGTCCGGCGTTTGCAGCGTGTCGGTCACGATCACCTGGTTCGACCGGTTGAGCGCGATGTCGCCGATCTGCCGCAGGAGCGCGGGCCCCGCAACGCCGGCCGCCCAGATCGTGATGTCGCTCGCGAGCCGCTCGCCCGTCGCGGTCGTCACGGCATCCGCGCCGACTTCCGCCACGCGGGTATCGGTCAGCACATCGACGTTCAGCGCGCGCAACCGCGCGTGCATCTTCGCGGACAGCCGTTCGTCGAGCGCCGGCAGGATGCGCGGGCCGCCTTCGATCAGCCGGATGTGCACGTCGCGCGCCGACACCAGCGCCTTGAAGCGATACGTCGTCAGTTGCTGGATCGCGTCCCGCAGCGCGGCGGCCAACTCGACGCCCGTCGCGCCCGCGCCGATCACGTTGATGCAGATCGGCGCCGCGCGCCGCGCAGGCTGCTGCTCGGCCAGGTGATTCGCCTTCGTGCAGGCCGCGAGGAACTTCCGGCGGAAATCCTCTGCCTGGTCGAGATTCTCGAGCGGCAGCGCATGGCGTGCCGCGCCCGGCACGTTGAAGAAGTTCGTCACGCTGCCGACCGCCAGCACGAGATCGTCGTAACCGAGCTCGCGTTGCGGCAGGATTTCCGTGCCGTCCGCGTCCTGCACGGCGGCGATGGTCGCCGTGCGTGCGACGCGGTCGACCTGCTGCAGCGCGCCCTGCACGAAGCGGAAACCGTGGCGCTTGGCCTGCGCCGCGTATTCGATCGTGTGGGAAGCCGGGTCGCGATGGCCCGATGCGGCTTCGTGCAGCAGCGGCTTCCAGAAGTGCGTCGGGTAGCGGTCGACGAGCACGACCTCGGCTTGCCCGCGGCGTCCGACCGTATCGCCGAGACGCGTGGCGAGCTGCAGGCCGCCGGCGCCGCCGCCGACGATCACGATGCGCGGCATGCGCGGCGCGCGGTCCGTTGCAAGGTTGGGCGTGATGTTGTCCATGTTGGGCTCCCGCTGATGACGATTCGGATGACATTGCTCAAGAACCGACGATATAGTTTGGAACCCACTCGAACAATTTAATGTTTATAAGCGACTCATATGTATTCACTTATAGGAAAGACCGCGACGTTCCGGCAGCTGAAGGCGCTGGACATGATTGCGCGGCTCGGCAGCGTGTCGCGGGCGGCCGAGGAACTGAACCTGACGCAGCCGGCCGTGTCGCTGCAGGTTCGCCTGCTCGAGGAGGCGGTGGGTGCCGCGTTGCTGCAGCGGGTGGGGCGCGGTGTGCAGCTGACCGCGGCCGGCGAGATCGTGTCGCGCTATGCGCGCGAGATCCTGCATCTGTGGAGCGAGGCCGGCGACGAAGTGGCCGCGCTGACCGGCGATCTCGGCGGCACGCTGCGGATCGGTGCGATCACGACGGCCGAGTACCTGATCCCGCCGCTACTGGTCAAATTCACCGCGACGCGTCCGCATGTGAAGACGTATTTCAAGGTCGGCAACCGCGACGACATCATCCGCATGCTCGCGACGCATGAAATCGATCTCGCGGTGATGGGCAGCGCGCCGAAGGAGCTGCGCACGCATGCGGTCGAGTTCGCGAAGCATCCGATGGTGTTCGTCGCGGCGCCCGGTCATCCGCTGATGCAGCGCAAGCGCGTCGCGCTGAAGGATCTCGAATCCGCGCACCTGCTCGTGCGCGAACGCGGCGCGGGCACGCGCTCGACCGTCGAGACCCTGTTCAAGACGGCCGGATACCGCTTCCATGTGGGCTCCGAATTGTCGAGCAACGAGGCCATCAAGCAGATGGCCGAAGCGGGGCTCGGCATCGCGTTCCTGTCGTTGCACGCGTGTGCACTCGAACTGCGCACCGGGCTGCTGGGGCAACTGCCGTTCCCCGGCAACCCGATCGAGCGCGAATGGTATGTGGTCACGCTTGCCGACCGGCGCATCTCGCAGGTGACGGGGCTGTTCCGCGACTTCCTGATCAAGCAGGGCGGGCCGGTGATCGACGGCGCGACGGTGGCGCTGCACGAGCGGCGGCGCAAGTAGGCGCAAGCCGGCGGATGCCGCCCGCGCCGGCCGGTCAGACGAGCCCGAAGTCGTCGTTGCTGTCGGGAATCGACGCGAGCAGCCGTTCGAGCCGATACCAGCCGATGATGCGCAGGCACCACGCGACGATGGCGGCGCGGCCGTTGCGGGAGCGAGGGGTCGAGGAAGGGCGGGTGGCGCCGGACGGCGATGGCGCGATGAACGACGCGCGCAGCGGGCAGTAATGGGGCATGACGGTCTCCGTAGGTGTCGGATGGGGCGATCGTAGGGGGCACGATGCCCGCCGGCGCTCACGTTAGGATCGGTTTGAGCAGAAACGGATGATCTTTTTCCGCCGGGCAGGATCCGGCCCCCGCAGGCCCGGCACGCCGGCCGAAAACGCGTCACAATGCGCGTTCGACACACCATCTGGTGGAGCCAAGCCATGAGCGATCCGATTCTCGCCGCGCCGCCGGACAACGGCGTGCCGGTCAGCCTGCGTTCCAGCCGCGGGCTCGGCTGGCGGGGCTTCGGCGCGGCGCTGCTCGACATTCGCGCCGGCACGTACCGGATCCCGGCGGCCGACCATCACCGCATTGGCGTGCATATCGGCGGGCCCGTTCGCGCGGACTGCGTGTGCGACGGCGAGCGCGTGTCGCGCATCCAGGCGCATGGCGACGTCGACGTGATTCCGGCCGGCCTGCCCGGCCAGTGGACCGACAGCGCCGACTGCCGGATCCTGCACATCATGCTCAGCGACACGTTCGTGCGGCGCACCTTCGAACACCTGGAACTGAAGCCGTCGCAGGCGCAGATCCGTCGCCGGCTGCAGGTGCGCGATCCGCGCCTGCAGCACATCGCGTGGGCGATGGCCGCCGAACTCGAAGCCGACGACGCATCGGACCCGCTCTACGCGGAAAGCCTGTGCACGGCGCTCGTCGCGCGGCTGGTCGACAGCCAGCCGGCATTCCGCGAGCGCCGGCGCACGCTCGCGCCGAAGGCGGCGGCGCGCGTGATCGACTATGTCGAGGCGAATCTTGACCGGCGCATGACGCTGGCCGAACTCGCGGCGCTCGTATCGATCAGCGTGCCGCACTTCAAGGTGCTGTTCCGCGAAACGGTCGGGATGCCCGTGCACCAGTACGTCGTGCGGCGTCGTGTCGAGCGCGCGAAGGCGCTGCTGCTCGAAGGCCGGCTCAGCATCAGCCAGATCGCGCTGGAAGCCGGGTTCGCGCACCAGAGCCACATGGCGAACTGGATGAACCGCGTGCTCGGCGCGACGCCGACGGAGATCGTGCGGTCGGGGGCGCGAGGGGGGCTGCGGCTCGCGTATGACGGCGAAGACGGCGCGAAACCTTCACGTCAATAGCCTCCCGGCAGCCATGCGGGCCGCGCGATCGATGCGCGACCCCGCATCCCGTCATCCTTTCCTGCTCGATTCATCCCTCCCTGCGCGCCGCCCGGCCCGCGCGTGCCGACAATCACCTCACCTTCATCCCCCCAGGAGCGGATCGTGTTCGTGATCTTCGGTGCATCCGGCAATGTCGGCCTGTCGACCGTCACAACCTTGCGCAATGCCGGCCATCCCGTGCGCGCGGTGCTGCGCGACGCACGCCATCGTGAACGTTTCGAGCAACTCGGCTGCGACGTGGCCATCGCGGCGCTGACGGACGAGCGCGCGATCGCGTCGGCGATCGACGGCGCGCAGGCCGTGCAGATGCTGTGCCCGGTGCCCGTCGCCGACCCCGATCCGGCCGCGACGATGGCGCGGACGATCGACGTCGCGACCGCCGCGCTCGCCGCGAACCCGCCGCCGGCGCTGCTCGCGCTGTCGGACTACGGCGCGGAGCACGACGGCAATACGGGCGTCACCCGCCTGTTCCATCTCCTCGAACAGCGGCTGAAAACGATCCCGACGCAACTGACGCTGCTGCGTTCGGCCGAGCATCTGCAGAACTGGACGCGGATCCTGCCGGTCGCGCTCGGGACCGGCGTGCTGCCGAGCTTTCATCATCCGGTCGGCAAGCTATTTCCGACGGTCTGGGCGCCCGATGTGGGTGTCGTCGCGGCGCGGCTGCTGCTCGATGCGTCCGCAGGCGGCAACGGGCCGCGCATCGTCAGCATCGAGGGGCCGCGGCGGGTGAGCGTGACGGCGATCGCGGACACGCTCGGCGCGGCAGCCGGCCGCGCGATCGTCGCGCACGAGCTGCCGCGCGACACATGGGCGGCGACGCTGCTGCGCGCGGGCCTCAGCGAACGCCATGCGCAGCTGATCGTCGATCTCTACGACGTGCACAACGCGGGGCAGATCGACGTCGAAGCCGGTGTGTCCGAGCGGCTTTACGGCACGACGACGCTGATGGACGCGCTCGCGCAACTGGTGCGCCAGCACGCGCGGTGATCGAAGCGGCGGCGCGCCATGCGTACGATAGGCACCACGTGCATTACGCCGGCCGCCGCACCTTGTTCAGCACCGCATACGACAGCGACCCGATCACGATTCCCCAGAACGCGGAGCCGAGGCCGAGCCACGTCATCCCCGACGCGGTCGCGAGGAACGTGATCAGCGACGCTTCGCGGTGGTTCTCATCCTCGAAGATGCCGTGCACGTTCGCGCCGATCGCGCCGATCAGCGCGAGCCCCGCAAGGATCGCGACGAACGCTTTCGGCAGCGCGAAGAACACCGTGACGATCGTGCCCGCGAAGAGGCCGCCGATCAGGTAGATCGCGCCGTTCGCGAGCCCCGCGACATAACGCCGGTCCGGATCCTCGTGCGCATCCTTGCCCGTGCACAACGCCGCGGTGATCGCCGCGACGACGATCGTGATTCCGCCGAAGCACGCGACGACGAGCGACATCACGCTGGTCGCCGTGATGATGGGCCGCGCATTCGTGTGATAACCGGACACGCGCAGGATCGTCATCCCCGGCAGGAACTGGCCGGTGAGGCTGACGACGACGAGCGGCAGCGCGAGGCTGAGCGTCGTGCCGAGGGTCCATTCGGGCGCGATGAAGATCGGCCGCGCGATGCTCGGCGATACGTTGCCGAGATGCGTCATCCCGAGCAGCGTCGCGAGCGCGGCGCCCGTCAGCAGCACGAGCACGATGCTGTAGCGCGGCAGCAGGCGCTTGAAGATCACGTAGGCCGCGATCATCCCGAACGCGAGCGCGGGCTGCTCGGACGCGGCGGCGAACGCATGCGTGCCGAACGGCAGCAGGATGCCGGCCATCATCCCGCACGCGATGCCGCGCGGAATGTGGCGCACGAGTCGGTCGAAATAACCGGTGACGCCGATCAGCAGGATGATCAGCGCGGCCGTGATGTACGTGCCGACGGCCTGGTTGAGCGTCAGTTGCGGAAACAGGCCGACGAGCAGCGCGGTGCCGGGCGCCGACCACGCGGTGATCACCGGCACCTTCAGCTTCCAGCTCGCGAACAGGCCCGACACGCCCGCGCCGATCGAGATCGCCCAGACCCACGACGACACCATCGCGTTGGACGCGTGAGCCGCCTGCGCGGCCTGGAAGAAGATCGCGAGCGGGCCCGCGTAGGAAATCAATACCGCGAGAAAACCCGCGGTGATCGCGGAAACGGACCAGTCGTTGCCGATCGCGCGGATCGCGCCGGGCGGGGTGTTCGGTTGCATCGTCGTCGGGGAATGCGGCGCGCGGCCGGGAGGCAGAGCCGGGGCGAATGATTGTTGGAAGCCCCGGATGAGCCGCCATTCTGGACATTGCCGGCGCAATTGGCAATTCTCCGGCGATGTCGGCTTTTCGTAAGAAATCGACGACAAGACGGGCAGGTCGACGACGAAGCGCGAGCCTGTCGAACGCTACGTGCTGATCTGCAGCACCTGGTCGACCACCGCCACTTTCACCCCGCTCCCCGTCGACAGCGACGCCGTGCCCTGGTCGAACGGATGCACGGGCGTATCGGTCGGCGTCCACGCATGGCGCGTCAGCAGTTCGCGATAGCCGCCGCGGATCACGAAGCCGCCGTTTTTTTCGGCATACGCGTCGCGCCGCATCCGGTACGCGCGCGGCAGGTCGTACCACGGCAGCTTCGGCAGGTCGTGATGGACGAGGTGGTAGTTGTTGTTCAGGTACAGCAGCCGCATCGCGAAACCGGCTTCGTTGATCGCGATGCGCGCTTTCGGGCGCCGCGCGGCGCGGTGCTCGTACAGCGAGCGGATCATCGCGAGCGACAGCGCGGGCCACGTGACCGCCAGCAGGTAGTACCACCATGGCACGCCGATCGCCCATTGCAGCCACGTGAGCAGCGCGACCACGCATGTCACGTGCGTCGCCCACATCGGCACATAACGGAAGTCGCCGCGCCGGAACGCGGCGAACGCGTCGGCGAACATCGCGGCGATGGCGAGCGGCGGCCCGACGACGATCCGTCCGGCAAAGGTCTTGCGCGCCACGGTCGCCACGCGGCGCCAGCGCGGCAGCCGCGCCCAGCGTTCGCGCGATACGTAGTTCGTTTCGGGATCGACGCCCGGCACGGTCAGGTCTTCGTCGCGATGATGGTCGAGATGGGTGTCGCGATACAGCGCGTACGGATACCAGACCGTCAGCGGCGGATAACCGAGCAGCTTGTTCACGAACGCGGAGCGCGTCGGATGGCCGTGCAGCAACTCGTGCTGCAGCGACAGGTGCCACGCGCCGAGCAGGATCAGCAGCGGCGTTGCGGTCATCAGCGACAGGCACTCGGCGCGCACGAGCAGCAGCACGGCGAGCCAGCCGCCGTAGATCGCGACGATCAGCAGCCAGGTCGGCCATTCGGTGCGGGCGGTGAAGCGGGCGTCGAGCGCGGCAATCGCGTGCGCGTGGTCGACGTCGAAGTATTCGGCCATGGTGCGGTGACGGAAGAGCGGGCCGGACGCGGTGCGCCGGCCGGGACAACAACGAGCGAAAACGGAAAACGGCGGCGAGCGCCGGTCAGTCGGGCGCGGGCCGCGCGGCGGCCGGCGCGAATGCGCGCCCGGCCTGGCCGAGCACGTCGTAGACCGCGACCGCGAGCAACGCGACGACGATCCCGCCCTGCAGCACGAACGCGGTATTCGACGTCTGCAGGCCCGCGATGATCACGTCGCCGAGCCCTTTCGCGGCGACCGTCGAACCGATCGTCGCGGTGCCGAGATTGATCACGACCGCGAGCCGGATGCCGTTCAGGATCACCGGGAACGCGAGCGGCAGCTCGACCGCGAACAGTTGCTGGCGCGCGCTCATGCCCATCCCGCGTGCGGCGTCGAGCGTCGCGGCGGGAATGTCGCGCAGCCCCGCGATGGTGCTCTCGAACACGGGCAGCAGCCCGTACAGCACGAGCGCGATCAGCACGGGCTTCACGCCGAAGCCGACGGCCGGCACCGCGAGCGCGAGCACCGCGACGGGCGGGAAGGTCTGGCCGATGTTGACGATGCTGCGCGCGATCGGCAGGAAGTCGGCGCCTGCCGGCCGCGTGACGAACACGCCGGCCGCCAGTGCCACGAGCGCACCGACCGCACTGGAAACCGCGACGATCGCGAGATGCGCCAGCGTCAGGTCGAGCAGGCTCGCACGGTCGTAAAGCGCCGGCGCGCCGTTGTCGGCGAACGGCGCGAACAGCGGCGCAAGCCATGCGCCGCGGAACAGCAGCACGATCAGCGCGGCCAGTACGGCGGCGCGTGCGGCGCCGGAAGCGAATGCGGCGGGCCTCATCGCGGCTGCCTCGCACGCGCGACGATCGCGGGCAGCGAGATCCGGCCGTGCACGCGGCCGTCCGCGCCGGCAACCGGCAGCGCATCGACGCCGCGCCACAGCAGCTCGGCGATCGCGTCGCGCAGCGACGCGGAACCGGGCAGCGGCGTGCCGTCGGCCTTACCGGGTTCGACCGCTTCGTCGACGCGGGTCAGCGCAAGCAGCCTGAGCGGCCGGTCGTCGCCGGCGACGAGCTGTTCGACGAAGCCGGGCGCGGGCCGCGCCAGGATATCGGCGGGCGGCGCGGCCTGCAGCACGCGTCCGCGATCCATCACGACGATCGTGTCACCGAGCTTCAACGCCTCCTCCATGTCGTGCGTGACGATCACGACCGTGATGCCGAGGCGGCGCTGCAGCGCGAGCAGGTCGTCCTGCGCCTTGCTCCGGATGATCGGGTCGAGCGCACCGAACGGCTCGTCCATCAGCAGGATGCGGGGCTCGGCCGCGAGCGCGCGCGCGACGCCGACGCGCTGCTGCTGGCCGCCCGACAGTTCGTGCGGCAGCTTGTCCGCGTGCACGGCCGGATCGAGTTCGAACAGCGCGAGCAGCTCGCGCACGCGCGCGTCGATCCGATCGGCGGGCCAGCCGAGCAGGCGCGGCACGGTCGAGATGTTGCGGGCGACGCTCCAGTGCGGAAACAGCCCGTGCCCCTGGATCGCATAGCCGATGCCGCGGCGAAACTGCTCGGGCGCGACGGTTGCGGTATCGACGCCGTCGACGCGGATCGTGCCGCTCGTCGGCGCGATCAACCGGTTGATCATCCGCAGCAGCGTCGACTTGCCGCTGCCCGACGCGCCGACGAGCGCGGCGATCGTGCCGCGGCGAATCGACAGCGTGACGTTGTCGACGGCAATCTGTTCGCCGAAGCGGCGGCTCACGTGTTCGATCTCGATCATGCCCGGCGTCCTTTCGCGAGTGCGGTGGCGGCGTCGAACACGACGGCGGCGGCGAGCGCCAGCGCGATCGTCGGGATCGCGCCGAGCAGCACGAGGTCGGTCGCCGACTGTCCGATGCCCTGGAAGATGAAGGTGCCGAAGCCGCCGCCGCCGATCAGCGCGGCGACCGCGGCGAGGCCGATGTTCTGCACGAGCACGATGCGCACGCCGCTCAGGATCACCGGCAGCGCCAGCGGCAGCTCGATCTGGAGCAGCCGCTGCGCGCGCGTCATGCCCATCGCGGCGGCGGCCTCGACCGCATGCGGCGGAATCTGCCGCAGTCCGACCACGACGCTCGACGCGATCGGCAGCAGCGAATACAGGAACAGCGCGAGCGCGGCGGGCGCGGCGCCGATGCCGCGGATGCCGAGCGCGGCCGCGAGCGGCACGTGCGCGGCGAGCAGCCCGAGCGGCACCATCAGCAGCCCGTACATCGCGATGCTCGGAATCGTCTGCACGATATTGAGCGCAGGCAGCAGCACGCCGCGCAGCGCGGCCGAGCGCGCGCATGCGACGCCGAGCGGCACGCCGGCCGCGATCGCCGCGGCAACCGAGCCGCCGACCAGCGCCGTGTGTCGACTGGCCTCCTGCCAGAACGTGTCGGCGCGCGCCGTGTATTCCTGCATGACGGAGAGACCGTCCCACCAGCCGGCGTGCAGCAGCGCGGCGAGCACGGTGCATGCGGCGGCCAGCGCGGCGAGGCGTCTGACCGGACCGAGCGCGAGCCGCGCGGACGCATCGACCACCAGCGCGGCGTACGCGAAGAACAGCAGCCATGCGCCGGTGGCCGGCGACACGCGCGCGAGCGGATTGTCGTCGGTGACGAGATGGGCCGGCACATGGCCGACGAGCGCGCCGAGGCCGAGCAGCAGCACCGCGCCCGCCGCGAAACGCGGTGCCGGGCGACTGCGCAGCAGCGCGAACAGCGCGCTTGCCGCGCCGGCCGCGTACAGCGTCACGGCTTGCCAGTGCGGGAAGATCTCCGCGAGCGCGAGATCGTGTCCGGCGACGATCCGGTTCGCGCGGAACGTGACGAACGGCGCGAACGCGAGCGCCGCCGCGATCGTGCCGGCGATCAGCACGCCGACGCGGTCGACGCGCGCCGTGCGCACGCGGGCGGCATCGGCGGTCGAACCGGCTTGCGCACGACCGGGGGCCGCTGCGTGCGCGCCGGCGATCATTTGACGAAACCCTTCGACTTCAGATAACCGGCGGCGACGGCCGACGCGGGTTCGCCGTTCAGCTGAATACGGCTGTTGAGCGTCTGCAGCGTCTTCAGGTCGAGGCTCGCAAACACCGGCTTCAGGTAGTCGGCGATCTGCGGATGCGCTTTCAGCACCGCTTCGCGGATCACCGGCGCCGGCGCATAGACGGGCTGTACGTGCTTCGCGTCGTCGAGCACGACGAGGCCGGACGAGGCGATGCCGCCGTCGGTGCCGTAGACCATCGCGGCGTTCACGCCATCGGTCTGGTTCGCCGCGGCCTTGATCGTCGCGGCCGTGTCGCCGCCGGACAGCACGAGCAGCTGATCCTGCTTCAGCTTGAAGCCGTACGCCTTCTCGAACGACGGCAGCGCGGACGCGCTGTTCACGAACTCGGCCGACGCCGCGAGCTTCACCTTGCCGCCGTTGCCGGCCCATTTGCCGAAGTCGTCGAAGGTCTTCAGCCCGTTCGCCTTCGCGACGGTGCCGAGCACGGCGACGCCCCACGTGTTGTTGGCCGGCGCGGGCGTGAGCCAGACGAGATGGTTCGCCGCGTAGTCGAGCTGCTTCGCGGTGTCATAGCCTTTTGCCGCGTCCTTCCACACCGGATCGTCGGCCTTGTTGAAGAAGAATGCGGCGTTGCCCGTGTATTCCGGATAGATGTCGATCTCGCCGGTCGTCAGCGCCTTGCGCACGATCGGCGTGGTGCCGAGCCCGATCTTGTCGGTGACGGCGATGCCGTGCGACTTCAGCACCTGGGAAATCAGGTTGCCGAGCAGGTTGCCTTCGGTGTCGATCTTCGACGAGACCGTGATCGACGGCGCGGCGCAGACGGCGGCGGAAGCGGTGGCGGCGACGGCGGCGATGCCGAGGCGGCGGATCGAGCGGATGAATGTCATGGGGGACCGGGGCTCCAGCGTGTTGTCGAGGCTTGCCGAATGCCGCGTCGCGTGGCGTGTCGTGCGCGCGGGCTTCGGGCGCCCGTCGCGTGGGTGACGCGACGGATGCAACCTGCGAAACGGCCGACCCGGTGTGCCGGCCGTTTTGCGACGTGCGGGCGAACCGCAGGCGGCTCGCGACGATTCGGAAGGAAAGCGAACTGTACCGAGCCGATGCCGGACGGCCAATCAATCGATTCGCATTTGCTTATCGCGATGGCTCACAAGCCCGCCGGGCGGTGTCTGACGGGGCGTGACCCGGAAAATTCTGGAATCGAATTCTCGATTCGTTCGTTGGCGCGCGCCGGTCGCGTCGATATAGTCCCGCATTCCCCGCAGACGGTTCGCATGTCTGAACAAATAAAACGGAACATCCCGATGAAGAAACTCCTGTTCGCGCTGCCGCTCGCCGCGGCCGCTACCGCCCACGCGCAAAGCAGCGTCACGCTGTACGGCATCGTCGAGGATGGCGTCGACTACGTATCGAACGTGCAAGGCAAGCATCTCGTGCAGCTCGCATCGGGCGTCACCGCCGGCAGCCGCTGGGGCGTGCGCGGCACCGAGGATCTCGGCGGGGGCCTGAGCGCGATCTTCCGGCTCGAAAGCGGCTTCGACATCAACTCCGGCCGCCTCGGCAGCGGGCTCGCGTTTTCGCGCAATGCCTACGTCGGCCTGAACGACACGAAGCTCGGCACGCTCACGCTCGGCCGCCAGTGGGATTCGATCGTCGACTACGTCGAGCCGTTCACGCTGAACGGCAACATCGGCGGTTACTACTTCGCGCACCCGAACGACATGGACAACACCGACAACGGCTTCCCGATCTCGAACGCGGTCAAGTACCGCAGCCCGACGATCGCAGGCTTCACGTTCGGCGGCCTCTATGCGTTCGGCGGGCAGCCGGGGCGCTTCTCCGACAACGCGACGTTCAGCGTCGGTGCGAACTACGCGGCGGGGCCGATCGGCGTCGGCATCGGTTATCTGCGGATCAACAACCCGGGCGTGTCGACGCAGGGTTATCAAAACTATCCGGGCTTCACGAACGCGATCTACGGCAACTACCTCGATGCGGCGCGCGCGCAGAAAGTGTTCGGCGTCGGCGCGTCGTACCAGGTCGTGCAGTGGCTGAAGCTGCTGGCCGATTTCACGAACACGAACTTCCAGCAGGGCAGCGCGGGGCACGACGCGACGTTCCAGAACTACGAGCTGTCGACGCTCATCACGCCGACGCCGGCGGTGACGGTCGGCGCGGGCTACACGTACACGACGGGCCGCGACCACGCGACGAACGCGGAGCCGAAGTATCACCAGTTCAACCTGAGCGTCGAATATGCGCTGTCCAAGCGCACGAGCGTGTATGTGATGGGCGCGTTCCAGAAGGCGGCGGGCGATGCGCCGGTCGCGCAGATCGCGGGTTTCAATCCGTCGAGCAACCAGAAGCAGGCAGTCGGTCGTGCCGGCATTCGCCACCTGTTCTGAGCCCAGACCGTAGAATGCGCGCATGAGCTCATGGATCGCCGGACTGCCGATGTACAACGTGACGCCGCGCCACGCCGCGCTGTGGCATGCGCTGCTGCGCGACGCGCTCGACACGTTCGCGAACGCGGGCGGGCCGGCCGGCGTCGAACTGCTCGACGAACCGTTCGGCGACCTGCACGCGCTGTGGCGGCGCGACGATCTGCTGCTGTCGCAGACGTGCGGTTATCCGTACCGGATGCTCGGCCTGCGCGATACCGTGCGATTGATCGCGACACCGGTTTTCAACGCGGACGGCTGCCACGGCGCGCGCTACAGCAGCGTGCTGGTCGTGTCGGCGCGCGTGCATGCGGGTGGTGCGACGACGCTTGCCGCCTGTCGCGGGCTGCGGGCCGCATTCAACGGCGAGGATTCGCACAGCGGGATGAACGCGTTACGGCATGCGGTCGCGCCGCATGCGCACGACGGCCGTTTCTTCGGATCGGTCACGGCGTTCGGCTCGCACCTGAACGTGCTGCGTGCGCTGGCTGCCGGCGATGCCGATTGCGCGGCGATCGACTGCGTGACGTTCGCGTATGTGAAGGACGCGTTGCCCGAGCTGCTGCACGATATCCGGATCATCGGAATGACGGCATCCGCGCCGGGGTTACCGTTGATCGCGTCGCGTGCGCTGGAGGAACCGCAGGTGGCCGCGTTGCGGGACGCGCTCGATCGCGCGGTGTCGGTGGATGCGGAGCGTGCGCGCGTGCTGCGGCTGAAGGGATTCGAGCGGCTCGCGCCCGATGCCTATGACGCGATCGAACGATTCGCGCGGGATGCGGCCGCGCACGGGTATCCGGCGCTGGCCTGATAGGCGGGCGGCGTGCCGGTGGCCCGGCGTCGCGCCGCCCGAGTCGTTTTACTCTTCGTCCATCAACCGGACCTTGACCCGCTTGCCCTTGATCTTCCCCGCATTGAGCTTGCGCAGCGCGTCGTGCGCGACGCCGCGCTCGATCGCGACATAGGTCGAGAACTCGGTCACGTTGATCTTGCCGATCTGCTTGCCGTCGAACCCTGCATCGCCGGTCAGCGCGCCGAGCACGTCGCCCGGACGGATCTTGTCCTTGCGTCCGCCGAGGATCTGCAGCGTTTCCATCGGCGGCAGCAGCGTGTCGTCGCCGGCCGGCTTCAGCTCGGCGAGCGGATGCCATTCGACGTCGCGCTTCTGCGCATGCTCGATCGCGCCGACGCGGCCCATCTCGTCCATGCTCGCGAGGCTCAGCGCCCAGCCGTCCTGATCGGCGCGGCCCGTGCGGCCGATGCGGTGCACGTGCACTTCCGGGTCCGGCGTCACGTCGACGTTGATCACCGCTTCGAGTTGCGCGATGTCGAGCCCGCGCGCGGCGACGTCGGTCGCCACCAGCACCGAGCAGCTGCGGTTCGCGAACTGGATCAGCACCTGGTCGCGTTCGCGCTGGTCGAGCTCGCCGTGCAGCGCGAGCGCGTGGAATCCCTGCGCATGCAGCACGTCGAGCAGGTCGCGGCACTGCTGCTTGGTGTTGCAGAACGCGATCGTGCTGACCGGCCGGTAGTGGTTCAGCAACTGGCCGACCGCATGCAGCCGCTCGTTCTCGGTCACTTCATAGAAGCGCTGGCGGATCTTGCTGTTGTCGTGACGCTCTTCGAGCTTCACTTCCTTCGGGTTGCGCAGGAACTGCTGGCTCAGCTTCACGATGCCGTCCGGATAGGTCGCGGAAAACAGCAGCGTCTGGCGCGTCGTCGGGCACATCCGCGCGACCTTCGCGATGTCGTCGAAGAAGCCCATGTCGAGCATCCGGTCGGCTTCGTCGAGCACCAGCGTGTTCAGCGCGTCGAGCTTCAGGTTGCCGCGATCGAGGTGATCCATGATGCGGCCCGGCGTGCCGACGACGATGTGCGCGCCGTGCTCGAGGCTCTGCGCCTGCGGGCGCATCGGTGTGCCGCCGCACAGCGTCAACACCTTCACGTTCTCCTCGGCGCGCGCGAGGCGGCGCACTTCCTGCGCGACCTGGTCGGCGAGTTCGCGCGTCGGGCACAGGATCATCGCCTGCACGTCGAAGCTGCGCGCGTCGAGGCGCGACAGCAGCGCGAGCGAGAATGCTGCGGTCTTGCCGCTGCCCGTCTTCGCCTGCGCGATCAGGTCCTGGCCGGCCAGCGCGATCGGCAGGCTCGCAGCCTGGATCGGCGTCATGTCGACGTAACCGAGCTGCGCGAGGTTGGCGAGCGTCGCGGGCGTCAGCGGCAGCGCGCTGAAGGGCGTGGCGGTCGGTTGGGTCATTCGAGGTCTCCGAGGTAAGGCTTGCCTTCCATCTGTTCGTAGACGACGGTGCCGTCGTCGCCCTCGAAGCGTTCGAGATAGTTGCGCGCGCCGCACAGCGGGCAGCGGAACAGCAGCCCCTGGCCCTCGTCCTTGATGACGACGTCGGACGTTTCCCACTGCGTGCCGCAGCTTTGGTTTCTGCAGGTAAACACGGTCTTTCTCCAGCTGAATTCGGTTGGTGGCGCGCCCGGGCGGGCGCGGCAACGGTGTGCGGCGCTCGCGCGGCTCGGGCGCGGGCCGCACCGTGCGTCGGTGCGGATGGTGGATCGGGCGGCGACACGGGGTCGCGCGTGCCGCAATTCTAGCGGAAGCGGGCGACCGGCTGGGCGACCGGCCGGGCAACCCGCCCGTCCGCATCATGAAAAACGGCCGCCCCGGAGGGCGGCCGTGTCGTGCGGCGCGGTTGCTGCGATGCTTACAGCGCCATGTCGGCCGATGCCTTCGCCGGGCGGGCCGGCGCGGTGCCGGTCGCCTGCGACGGCACGCTGACGTCGATCTTCGGCGGCGGCGAGAGCTGCAGCACGTCGCTGGTGTAGGTCCATTCCTCGACGACCTTCGCCGGGCTGTCGTTCAGCTTCGTGCCGTAGCTCGGCACGATCTGGCGGATCTTCTGCTGCCACTCGGGCGTCGCGACCTTGTCCTTGAATACCTTCTTCATCAGGTTCAGCATGATCGGCGCGGCCGTCGATGCGCCCGGCGACGCGCCGAGCAGGCCCGCGATGCTGCCGTCCTGCGAGCTGACGATCTCGGTGCCGAGCTTCAGCACGCCGCCCTTCACCGGGTCGCGCTTGATGATCTGCACGCGCTGGCCAGCCTGCCACAGGCGCCAGTCTTCCTTCTTCGCGTTCGGGAAGTATTCCTTCAGCGCGTTGAAGCGGTCGTCGTCAGACAGCATCAGCTGGCCGGCGAGGTACTGGACCAGCGGGAATTCGTCGACGCCCACGCGCATCATCGGTGCGACGTTGTGCGTGTTGGTGCTCTTGAGCAGGTCGAAATACGAGCCGTTCTTCAGGAACTTGGTCGAGAACGTCGCGAACGGTCCGAACAGGATGATCTTCTTGCCGTCGATGATCCGCGTGTCGAGGTGCGGCACCGACATCGGCGGCGAGCCGACCGACGCCTTGCCGTATGCCTTCGCGAGGTGCTGCTTCACGACGTCGGGGTTGTCGGTCACGAGGAACGAGCCGCCGACCGGGAACGCGCCGTAGTCCTTCGCCTCGGGGATGCCCGACGCCTGCAGCAGGTGCAGCGCGCCGCCGCCCGCGCCGATGAACACGAACTTCGCGTCGACCGATTGCGGCGGTTCATCCGAATGCAGCTTGACCCACGACACGTGCCACGTGCCGTCGGCGTTGCGCGTGATCTCGCGCACTTCGCTCGACAGCGACAGCGTGAAGTTCGGCTGGGTCTTCAGGTAGCCGACGAACTGGCGCGTGATCTCGCCGAAGTTCACGTCGGTGCCGATCGGCGTCCAGGTGGCGGCGACCTTCTGCTTGCGGTCGCGGCCTTCCATCATCAGCGGCACCCACTGCTTGATCTGGTCGTAGTCTTCCGAATACTGCATGCCGCGGAACAGCGGGCTCGCCTGCAGCGCTTCGTAGCGCTTCTTCAGGAAGCGGACGTTGTCGTCGCCCCACACGAAGCTCATGTGCGGCGTCGAGTTGATGAACGAATGCGGGTTCTTCAGCACCCCCTGCTTGACCTGCCACGCCCAGAACTGGCGCGAGATCTGGAACGACTCGTTGATCTCGATGGCCTTCGAGATGTCGATCTTGCCGTCCGCCTTCTCCGGCGTGTAGTTCAGTTCGGCGAGCGCCGAGTGGCCGGTGCCCGCGTTGTTCCAGCCGTTCGAGCTTTCCAGCGCGACGCCGTCGAGGCGCTCGACCATCGTCATCGACCAGTCAGGCTGAAGCTCGTGCAGCCAGACGCCGAGCGTAGAGCTCATGATGCCGCCGCCCACCAGCAGGACATCGACCTTCTTCGTATCGGCGGCATGCGCGGACGACGCGGCGACGCACAGCGCGAGCGCCGACAGTATTACCCGTAACGTTTTGATCACAGCAGATCCCTTTTTCAACTTGGATGCATCGGTTTGCCATGCCGCCCGTCGAGCGTTGCGATCGCGGCCGATACGCGGATCCGGAGATCCGGATCGCGAATCCGGAATTCCGGATCGACGCTGCTCGCCGTTGCATTTGCGCACGCAAAACCGTTGCGAAGGAGACCTTCGGATCGGCTCGCGACCGGCGCGCAATGGCCGGCGTCACGGGGCGCGTTTTGCGCCGAGGCCCTCGCGGCAAGCCTGAGCGGTTGGGGTTTCAGGCTGCGTCGAAAGGGGCCGCACGCGACGTTGTCGGCGGGGGCGGGGTGGCAAGGGGCGCGTAATATAACCGAACTCGGTTAACGTGTCGCACGCGAAAAATGTCCTTGTTTTTGTGGGGTTTTTCTCGTGTCCGGGTTTCCGGAATCGGGGTGCGCCGCGCCGGAAATCCGGCGGGAATTCGACGATGCGGCGCGCGCGACGGACGCGCCGCGTGCCGAGGGGAAAGGTCGGAATGTCGCATCGCGCGATGCGCCGATGCGATGCGCGAGCGATCGCGCAACGCGTCGCGCCGGCATGTCATTGCGTCGCGGCATCGCGCCGCGATTCGCTTACTTCGCCGCTGCGTTCCGGCAGAACTGCTCGTACGCCTGCGCCGAATTCGCGAAGCCCTTTTGCTTGGCGAGTTCCCACGGGCGTTCGCATTGCTGCGTCTGTTCGCACCATGCGTAGCCGGCCGAGCCGATGCAGCCGTGCGCATCGCGGTCGCCGCCGACCATCGGCGGTGCGGCCGGCGCCGACGAATCGGCCGGCGCGGACGATGGCGCCGCACAGGCGCTCAACGCGAACGCGCAAGCCAGCGCGGCGACAAGCGAGGCGGAGGAAGTGATTCGCTTCATCAGGTAGTGCTCCATGGGATAAGGATTGGGAACGGAATGACGGGCTGGCCCGTTCATCCTGCCGCTCACGCGTCCGGCATCGGCACGCGCGACGAGAACTTCACCTCGCGCAACGCGAGGCTCGACTGGATCGACGACACGCCGGCCTGCTTCCTCAGCACGCGCTCGACGAAATCCGCATATGCGTCGAGATCGGCCGCGACGACCTGCAGGATGTAGTCGGCCGCACCGGTGATCTTGTGGCACGACAGCACCTCGTCGTGGCGCCGCATCACGTCCTCGAAATGATCCGAATCCTGGCCCGAGTGCATGTTGAACGTCACCTGCACGAACGCGAACACGTTCATCCCGAGCGCGCGCCGGTCGAGGTTCGCCTGGTAGCCGGTGATCACGTGTTCGTCCTCGAGCCGCTTGCGGCGGCGCCAGCACGGCGTGACGCTCAACGACAGCTTTTCGCCGAGCGTCGCGTTCGACAGCGCGCCGTCTTCCTGCAGCAGGCGGAGCATCGCGCGGTCGACGCCGTCCAGTTCAACCGAAGCGCGATTTTTGCTCATATCCGTGATTCCGTAGACAGTTTTCTCAAAATTGTACGAAACGAAGAAGCGAAAAGCAAAGTTATTGCCGGTCGGCGTCAATAGACTGTTGCCACCCCCTCACTGCCATCACAGCAACGGTCAACCATGCTCACGGTCTACAGCAGCGATCACCACCTGCATCGCGGCGTCGAACTGAAGGACGGCGCGATCACCGAGTCGTTCGAAAACCCCCTTCGCGCCGAAACGGTGCTCGCGCAGGTCCGCGCGGCCGGCCTCGGCGACGTGATCGCGCCGCGCGCGTTCGACCGCGCGAGCTATGCCGGCGCGCACAGCGCGCGCTACGTCGATTTCCTCGCCGGCGCATGGGACGAATGGACCGCGACCGGCCGCACCTGCCAGGCGCTGCCGCTCGTATGGCCGGTGCGCGCGATGCCGGCGGCCGCGACGCTGCCCGGCTTCATCGACGGCAAGCTCGGCTTCTTCGCGATGGACGCCGGCGCGCCGATCAACGCGGGCACCTGGGACGCGGTGAGCGCGAGTGCGAACTCGGCGCTGACCGGCGCTGACCTGCTGTCGAACGGCGGCGCGCGCGCGGCCTTCGCGCTGTGCCGCCCGCCCGGCCACCATGCCGGCCGCGAGTACATGGGCGGTTACTGCTATCTGAACAACGCGGCGATCGCGGCGCAGCACGGCATCGCGAGCGGTGCCGCGCGCGTCGCGGTGCTCGACGTCGATTTCCATCACGGCAACGGTACGCAGGACATCTTCTACGAGCGCCCGGACGTGTTGTTCGCGTCGATTCACGGCGAGCCGGCCGTGTCGTATCCGTACTTCTCCGGTTATGTGGACGAACGCGGCACGGGCGCGGGCGAAGGCTTCAACCTGAACCTGCCGCTGCCGAAGGGCACGCAGTGGGACACCTATGCAACCGCGCTCGGCCATGCGGCGGCCGCGATCGTTGCGCATGCACCCGACCTGCTCGTCGTGTCGCTCGGCGTCGACACGTTCGAGCACGACCCGATCAGCCATTTCCGGCTGCGCTCGCCCGACTACCTGCGCATCGGCGAGGCGCTCGCGCGCCTGAACCTGCCGACGCTGTTCGTGATGGAAGGCGGCTACATGGTCGAGGAGATCGGCATCAACGCGGTGAACGTGCTGCTGGGATTCGAAGGGCGCGCATAAGCGCGTGGCACGGCCTTCAACGAACGACGTATCCGAACCCGAACGAAGAGCGACAACGAAGGAGACAAGCATGAATCGACATCACAAGACGGCACTCGCCGCCGCGGCCGCGCTGACCTGCGCACTGTCCACGTTCCCCGTGCACGCGGACGAAGTCGTGCGCATCGGTCACGTCGCGCCGCTGACCGGCGCGATCGCGCATCTCGGCAAGGACAGCGAGAACGGCGCGCGGCTCGCTGTTGAAGAAATCAACGCGAAGGGGCTCGTGATCGGCGGCAAGAAGATCACGCTGCAGCTCGACGCGCAGGACGACGCGGGCGATCCGCGCACCGCGACGCAGGTTGCGCAGCGGCTCGTCGACGACAAGGTCGTCGGTGTGGTCGGCCATCACAACTCGGGCACGTCGATCCCGGCGTCGCGCGTTTATCGCGACGGCGGCGTCGTGCAGATCTCGCAGGCCGCGACCAACCCGACGTACACGCAGCAGGGTTTCAAGACGACCTATCGCGTCGTCGCGACCGACGCGCAGCAGGGGCCGGCGCTCGCGATGTATGCGGCGAAGAACATGGGTATCAAGACGGTCGCCGTGGTCGACGATTCGACCGCGTACGGGCAGGGCCTCGCGACCGAGTTCGAGAAGGCGGCGAAATCGGCCGGGATGAAGGTCGTGTCGCGCGACGCGACCAACGACAAGGCGATCGACTTCCGCGCGATCCTCACGAAGATCAAGGGCGAGAACCCGGACGCGATCATGTACGGCGGGATGGATGCGACGGGCGGCCCGCTCGCGAAGCAGGCGCGGCAGCTCGGCATGCGCGCGAAGATCCTCGCCGGCGACGGCGTGTGCTCGACCGACCTGCCGAAGCTCGCGGGCCCGGCGTCGGACAACG
Organism: Burkholderia sp. YIM B11467; assembly: GCF_052952715.1. Classification (NCBI taxonomy): domain Bacteria; kingdom Pseudomonadati; phylum Pseudomonadota; class Betaproteobacteria; order Burkholderiales; family Burkholderiaceae; genus Burkholderia; species Burkholderia sp. YIM B11467. Next base: position 994,517 of record NZ_JBQVSQ010000001.1, on the reverse strand, counting down.
TCGTGTGTTCCGAAGCCGGCATCGCGCTCGAGAAGATGCCGGGCGGCGCGGCGTTCGCGAAGCGCTACGAAGCGCGTTACCACCAGCCGATGCAGGTGTATGCGCCGTTCTCGTACGACGCCGTGTACATCATCGTCGACGCGATGAAGCGCGCGAACTCGACGGACCCGGCGAAGGTGCTGGCCGCGATGCCGGCCACCGACTATCGCGGCGTGATCGGCGAAACCAGCTTCACGCCGCAGGGCGACCTGAAGCACGGCGCGATCTCGGTGTTCACGTACAAGAGCGGCAAAAAGGCGCTGCTGGATATCGTGAAGATGTGATGCTGGAGCGGGCCTGGCAGCAGGCGTTTGCCCGCCCGCGCGTGCTTTGGTTCCGTCGCGGGACCGGGCTGGCGGCCCGGTCGATGCATACGGCCGTTACAGCGCCCGTGTGCGTGCGCTGTCCGCGCCGCGCGCAGTGTCGTGCACGATGTGCAGCTCGCGCGTGCGGATCGGCAGTGCGCAGTTCGCATCGGCGAGCGTCTTGCGCACCTGACGCGCGAGGCGCCAGCGCATCGCCCAGAACTTGTCGGTATGCGTCCAGACGCGCATGTTCGCAACCAACGTGCTGTCGTCGAAGCGCATCACCATCACGTCCGGCGCCGGATCCTGCAGCACGTCGGGATCGGCGATGGCCAGCGCACGCAGCGCACCGAGCGCGCGATCGATGTCGTCGTGCACGGACACTTCCACTTCGAGATCGAGACGGCGCGTCGGATTGCGCGTGTAGTTGCGGATCGAACTGCCCCACAGCGCGCTGTTCGGCACGTACTCGCAGATACCGTCCGGCTTCGTCAGCCGTGTCATGAACAGGCCGACTTCGTCGACGGTGCCCGCGACGCCGGTGCCGCCGTCGATATAGTCACCGACCTTGAACGGCCGCAGCAGCAGGAGCATGATGCCGGCCGCGATGTTCTGCATCGTGCCCTGCAGCGCGAACCCGATCGCGAGGCCGGCCGCGCCGAGCACCGCGACGATGCTCGCCGTTTCGATGCCGAGCTGCGACAGCGCGCCGACGCTCGCGACGATGCGGATGCCCCATACGGCGACGTCGCAGAGAATCGGCCGCAGCGTGTCGTCGACACGCTCCTTGTTCGAGAGCAGCCGGTTCAGCCAGTTGCCGATGCGTTTGGACAGCCACCAGCCCGCGACGAGCAGCGCCAGGCCCGCGCACAGCCTGATGGAAAGGGTGGACAGCGCGTTCCACAGGAACGTCCAGCGTTCCGGATGAAGTTGATCGAGAAACATGCGGGATTCCGGTTGAGTGACACGTTGCGCGATACACGAGGGTCCCGCCGCATTCGGGCAGGCACGGGTTCGCGCGCAGGGAGCGTTCGACTGCAAACGTCATGCGATGGTTCGCGCGAATGCATGCATGGGGTCGGAGTGCCATGCTGTCGAACGGCGCGATCCGCATTTCGTTCGAGTACTAAGCGCGGGCTCAGAAAAATAAGATTGGTCCTATTTAGCCGTTTCAGGCACACCGATACACTCGCTTTCAAGTTGCCGGATCGCGATGCTCGTTCCTCCGCGATACCCGGTCCGTTCCCGATTTTTCATTGATAGATAGCGAGTGACGACGTCATGCGGTTAGACCTGCGTTTCCGTCTCGCACGCGAACAAGGTCAAACCGCCCGACGCGGCGTCACGTGCTTGCCGATTCGCCGCGCGCTGCTGTGCGCTGCCATCGCGACGGGCGGCGTGGCCGGCGCACACGGTGCGGCAGCGCAAGCTGCACACGATGCTGTGCCCTTCGCTTACGCGGCGGCGGAAACGACCGACCTTGTCGACGTGCCTTTTTTCAGTCCCGAGCGGACGACGTGGGGCGGCTTGCGTGCATCGGCGGCCGCGTCGCTCGATGTCATATACGCATCGCATGCGTCGAACCCGACGACGGGTACCGATCGCAATGACCCCGTTGCGCGCTTCGGCGCATGCGTGGCCTATCGCGTGCTGTGCGACGCGGCGCGCGACGCGGTCGAACGCGGATATGCGTCGCGGTTCGATTACGGTCTTTCTTCGCCGTTGCCTGAGATGGGTACGCAAGCGGCATTCGAGCCGCGTGCGGTCGATCTGGCTTCCGCCGAACCGTTCATGCTCGCGGAGCCGGATCGCGGCACACGCGCCGTCGCAATTACCGGCACCCTGCAAGCGTCGCTGGCGCGCGCCGAATTGCCGGCCGGTGTCGCGGCGCAGATCACACGCATGCTCGCCGGGCGTATCGATCCGAAGCAGCGCGGCACGATCGGCGATACCTTCCGCGTCGCATACGAACCGGACGACAGCGCGACGCTGCCGCACGGCGTGCGTGTGACGGCGCTCGATATCCGCTTTCGCGGCCAGCACGTCTCGGGCGTATGGTTCGCACCCGATGCAGGTGCGCCGGGCGCGTACTACGACCTCGACGGCATGCCGCTTGCCGGTACGCGATTCGCAATGCCGGTCGCCGCGACGCGGATCAGCTCGCATTTTGGCGCGCGTGTGCATCCGGTGACCGGCGCGCGTCACGTGCATACCGGCGTCGATCTGGCTGCGCCGGCGGGCCGTGCGGTCCATGCATCGGAGCGCGGCACCGTGACGTTCATCGGCACCGAGCCGAGCGGCTACGGCAAGTATGTGGTGATTCGTCATGACGGCGGTTATGCGTCGTACTACGCGCACCTGTCGGCGTTCGAACCGACGCTGCGGACCGGCGCGCGTGTCGAGCGCGGCCAGCGTGTCGGTGCCGTCGGCAGTACGGGGACCGCGACCGGCCCGCATCTGCACTTCGAGGTCCGGCGCCATGAGCGTCTCGTCGATCCGGTCGAACTCGTGCAGGCCGCCAAAGCGGCGACGCTGAAGGGCGAGCGGCGGGTCGCGTTCAACCGTGTGGCCTTCGACGCGCGCACGCGCCTGGCGTCGGCTGCGTGGTCGACGCCGGTCGCGATGTCGGCGCCGGCAGCATCGCCCGCCGGCTGACCGAATGCCGGCCACCACGGCCGGCATCGTCGCAGGCGCGCATCAACGCGCCCGCCGGCCGCTTCGGTGGCCGGATATCGTGCGCAGCAGCATGACAGAATGGCCGGCAGCCCATGCATGATCAATTGATCGTCGAATGACGTCAGATTTTCCGGCTTGCCCGATTCGCATTCTTCAACGCTTTTGAGTCTTTCTTAAAAACCGGCAAATTCAACCGGTTTCTGCCCGGCATTCCCGCCACGCCTGTCACGCATGATTTGCCGCAACGCAACAGCGCGGCCATTCCCGTTATTTCCGAATGCGAAATTAATCCCGCGCTGATTTCCAATATCACGCGATCGGATCTTGCGATTATTTCAAGGCAGGTGATATAACCCGGTTCACGCACCGATTTGCAGCAATAACGTCACCAATAAAGGCGAGCCGAAAAATGAAAAGAAAGGCGCGGAACCTGGGTTTGGGTGGGATGGCGATCCTGACCGGCGCGATGCCGGTGGGTGCTTATGCGGCATGTTCGGCCACTGCGCCGGGCAGCGGCACGACGGTCACGTGTTCCGGCGCCAATGCGCCGTCGGTCGTGGCCGCGGCCGGCAGTACCAACGTGACGATCAACCTCGATTCGACCGTCACGGGCAGCTATGTGCTGGCGTCCACGCCGACGCCGTTTTCCGTCGATACGTCGAGTGCGATTACCAACAACGGCAACCTGTCGATGTCCGGCAACGGCACGGGCGTCGCGAACCGCGGCGCGGTGCTGCTCGGTGTGAACAACGGCAATACGCTCACCAATGCCGCAACCGGCGTGATTTCGACGTCGGGCCAGTACAACGACGGGATGGCCGCGAACGGCAACAACAACACGCTGGTCAACAACGGCACGATCACGACCACCGGCAACAACTCGTACGGGATGACGGCCGCGTGGGGGCAGAGCAATCCCGGCGCGGCGGGCAACCAGATCGTCAATACCGGCACCGTGACGACGTCCGGCAACAACGCGCGCGCGGCGTCGCTGCTCGGCGGCAACGGCACGATCACCAACAGCGGCACGCTGACGTCGAACGGCCGCGATGCGCCGGCCGTCTACATGCAGGGCAACAACGACACGCTCGTCAACAGCGGCACGATCCAGACCACGGGCACGGCGACGAGCGGCGGCAGCGTCGACGCGGTCGTGTCGAACACGCTCGGCAGTTCGTTTACCGCGACGATCACGAACCAGGCCGGCGGCAGGATCATCAGCAACAACGGCATCGGCGTGCGCTCGACCAACGGCGCGACGACGATCACCAACGCGGGGCTGATCCAGGGCGGTGGCGGCACCGCGATCCAGGGCGGCAACGGCAACGTGACGCTGATCCTGCAGACGGGCTCGCAGATCGTCGGCACCGCGAACGGCGGCGCGGGCACCAATACCGTGACGCTGCAGGGCACGGGCACCGCGTCGAACGCGTTCACGAACTTCCAGAGCCTGACGATGGCCGGCACGAACTGGACATGGGCCGGCACCGGCACGTTCTCGACCGCGCTGGTGCAGAGCGGCACGCTGAATCTCACCGGCACGCTCGGCACGACGACGGCGTCCGTCGTCGCGACCGTCAACGCGGGCGCGACGCTGCAGGCGAATGCGTCGAACCTGCCGCTGTCCGTCACCGACAACGGCCTCGTGCGTTTCCAGCAGGACAGTGCCGGCACGTACACGGGCACGATCGGCGGCGCGGGCGCGGTGGAGAAAACCGGCGCAGGCACGCTGACGGTCGCGCCTTCTGCCGCCGGCGGCAACACGTATTCGGGCGGCACGACGATCACGCAGGGCACGCTGTCGGTCGCGGCCGACAACGCGCTCGGCGCATCGTCAGGAAGCCTGACCTTCAACGGCGGCACGCTGCAGCTCGGCAGCGCATTCAATCTCGCGTCGGGCCGCGCGGTGTCGATCACGTCGAACAACGGCACGATCGATACGCAGGGCTTCAACTCGACGTTGACGCAGGGCATCACGGGTGCCGGCTCGCTGACGAAGCTCGGCAGCGGCACGCTGACGTTGAACGGCGCGAGCAGTTATGCGGGCGGTACGAACGTCAATGCGGGCACCGTGATCGTCGGCGACGGCACGAGCGCGTCGGCGGCGCTGGGCGGCGGCGGGCCGGTGACGGTGGCATCGGGCGCGACGCTCGGCGGCTACGGCAGCGTCACGGGCAACGTAACCAACAACGGCACGCTCTCGGTCGCGAACGCGCTGGCGAGCCTCGCGAGCGGCGCGACCGGCAATTTCCAGATCAACGGCAACCTGACGAACGCGGGGCTCGTGCAGCTCGGCGGCAGCGGCGTGGGCAACACGCTGACGGTGGCCGGCCACTACGTCGGCCAGAACGCGACGATCGCATTGAACACGACGCTCGCCGGCGACGGCGCGCCGTCGGACAAGCTGATCGTCAGCGGCGGCACGGCGAGCGGCTCGAGTACGCTGAAGGTGACGAACGTCGGCGGTGCGGGCGCGCAGACGACCGGCGACGGCATCCAGGTCGTGCAGGCGACCAACGGCGCGACGTCGAGCGCGGGCGCGTTCACGCTGTCGGGCGGCACGGTCAGCGCCGGCGCGTATTCGTACTTCCTCGCGAAAGGCGGCGCGGCGACCGGCACGGGCGATAGCTGGTACCTGCGCAATATGGTGCCGCCGAAGCCGGAGCCGCCGGTCGTCGAACCGGGACAGCCGACACCGCCGCCCGTGACGCCGGTCACGCCGGCCGAAGGCACGCCCGAATCGATCGTCGAAGCCGTCACCGATGCAGGCACCGGCGGCAATCCGGAACCGATCTACCGCCCCGAAGTGCCGCTGTACGCCGAAGCACCGGCCGTCGCGCGCCAGCTCGGGTTGCTGCAGATCGACACGTTCCACGACCGGCAGGGCGAACAGGGGCTGCTGAGCGAGAACGGCCCGATGCCCGCGTCGTGGGCGCGCGTGTGGGGCGGCAACAGCAACATCAAGCAGAAGGGCGACGTGACGCCGTCGTTCGACGGCACCGTGTGGGGGATGCAGGTCGGTCAGGATCTTTATGCCGACAACAGCCCGAGCGGCCATCGCAACCACTACGGCTTCTTCCTCGGTTTCTCGCGCGCGGTCGGCGACGTGAACGGCTTCGCGCTCGCGCAGCCCGATCTGGGTGTCGGCACGTTGCAGGTCAATGCGTACAACCTCGGCGGCTACTGGACGCATATCGGCCCGGGCGGCTGGTACACGGACGCCGTGCTGATGGGCAGCGCGCTGACCGTGCGCACGCATTCGAACGACAACGTGAACGGCTCGACGAACGGCAACGCGTTCACGGGTTCGGTCGAGGCGGGGTTGCCGATCGCGCTCGGCTACGGGCTGACGCTCGAACCGCAGGCGCAGCTCGTGTGGCAATGGCTGTCGCTCGATCGTTTCAACGACGGCGTGTCGAGCATCGCATGGAACAACGGCAATACCTTCCTCGGCCGGATCGGCGCGCGGCTGCAATACGCGTTCGATGCGAACGGCGTGAGCTGGAAGCCGTACCTGCGCGTGAACGTGCTGCGCTCGTTCGGTACCGACGACAAGACGACGTTCGGCGGCGCGACGACGATCGGCACGCAGGTCGGGCAGACGGCCGGGCAGGTCGGCGCGGGGCTCGTTGCGCAGCTGACGAAGCGCGGCAGCGTGTATGCAACGGTCAGCTACCTGACGAATCTCGGCGGTGAGCATCAGCGCACGATTACCGGGAATGCGGGCGTGCGCTGGGCGTGGTGATTTCGATGAGAGCGATGCATTGATCGATCGGCCGTGGCGAGCGACGTCGCGGCCGATCGGCGCTGGTCATGCGCTCACGTGCTCACGTGCTCACGCGGATTGTTCGACAGGCAACCAGATTTCAAGCACGCCGGTACCCGTCACCGGATCGTAGTCCTCGCTGTAGCGTTCGAACTCGGGCGCGTCCACCGCCTTGAATCCCGACGTCGGCAGCCAGCCGTTCCAGATGCTGTAGAAGGTCTGGTGTAGCGTCGAGATGTGCCCGCTGTGTTCGAAGACCGCATAACGTTGCGGTTCGAGCTCGACGCAGCGAAACGGCGCGGGCAACCGGTCGCGATGCTTGACCTCCACGCCGGCGATGTATTCGAAGCTGCCATCCGCATCCGGGTTGCAGCACACGCCATACGTTTCGCCGCCGACCTGCCCGGGGATGTGGTCGATGTACGGGATAAAGGCTTGCCAGAGCGCCGGAATCCCTTCGTTGGTTTCGAAGGTATAGCGGCTGCTCATGCCTGCGATCAGCTGCTTTTCGGTGACTTCGAAGCGTGATGGTGTCACGGCGATGATTTTCAGTTCTTTCATGCGAAACGGCTCCACAAGAGACAACCCGTCGAGAGTGCGCCGTGCCCGCACCGCTTCCGGCGTGATGCCGAAGAGATCGCGGAAGGCGCGCGTAAACGCCTCATGGGAGCCATATCCGGCATCGAGTGCCACGGGAAGGATGTCCGGCGTGCCTTGCGCCAAGGTTCGCGCAGCACGCGTCAGCCGTCTCGACCGGACATAGCGCATCACCGGCCAACCGGTATTCATCGAGAACAGGCGTGAAAAGCCGAAGCGCGTCATGTCGCAATCGGCCGAAATCCTGTCGAGTGTCAGTTCCCTGTCCAGTTCGGTTTCGATGAACCAGAGTGCTTTTCCAACCGGATCCATAGCGTGCCAATGAGAGTGTCGGGCGGACTATATGGTATCGGCGGCTGGGGCATTTGATCGTTCTTGCGGTGCGTGATGTGGCGCAACGGGGGCGCTGAAGCAAATCGCCACGCCGGGCGGCGTGGCGAGAGGTGGCGGGATTGTGCTGCTTAGCCGAGCGGCCAGTTCAGGATCGCGATGCCGTCGTTGTAGTCGCCGTCCGCGCCATCTTCAGACCCGACCAGCCCGAAGTAGGTCTTCTTGAAGATGTCGACCTGACGCGAGCCGATCTTCGACGGCTTGCCGTTCGCCGTCACGACCACGCGCACCTTCCCCTTGCCGGAGTTCACGATCTGCGTGTTCAGGTTTGCGTCCTGCGTGCCGGCGCCCTGGAACGTCGCGGCCGGTTTCGGATTGTCGTCGACGAAGACCTCGATCGTCTGTTGCGCGGACGAGTTGACGAGCGCCGTCACGCCGAACGCGATGTTCGGCGGCAGGTTGAAGAGGCCGTCGCGTTCGCCGCCGCCGCTTGTCGCAGGGTCGGGCTGCGCGGGTTGCGGCTGCGCCGTCGCCTTGGCGAAGTACGTGACTACGGCGCCGATGCCGAACTTCGCGGCGGCGCCGGGCAGCACGCCGGGCGCGCCGGCCCAGGTCACCGTGCAGGCGTCGACCTTCCCTGTTGCATCGGTCTTGACCTTGTTCATCCAGCTGCTGATGTCGAAGCTGTACGGCACCGTCGAGAGATGCACGAACACGTCGTATTGCGGCAGTTTTTCCACGAGTTGCGCGGTCATGAACTGGCGCATCCGGTCGAGCACGGCCTGGTCGCCGCCGGCCTGCACGACGAGCGCGTCGTTGCCGGCGAGTTGCAGAAGCGCGTACAGATCGTCATGGGTAAAGGGTTGTGTCATGTCGTCCTCGTCGTAATGGGATGTCTCGCGTGACGCGGCCGGTGAATCGGATTCGCCGTGCCGCGCGCGGAGCAAAGCGTGGGGCAGCCGTGACTGCCCGAACGAATCGCAATGGGTGGTCGGCCCGTCGCCATTGCGGTATCGATAACGGCGCGCAATGCATGCCGCGCCGTGACGCTGTGCTGGCGTCTGCCGCGGCTCAGCCCAGCGGCCAGTTCAGGAACACGATGCCGTCGTTGTAGTCGTCGTCCGTGCCGTCTTCCGATCCGACGATCCCGAAGTACGACTTCTTGAAGATGTCGACCTGACGCGAGCCGAGCCGCGACGGCTTGCCGTTCACCGTCACGATCACGCGCACGCGTCCCTTGCCCGAGTCGAGCACCTTCGTGCCGAGGTTCTCGTCGTGCGAGCCGGCGCCCTTGAACGTGGCGGCTGGTTTCGGGTTGTCGTCGATGTAGATGTCGATCGTCTGCTCGTTCGCCGCGTTCGCGAGCGCGGTGACGCCGAACTTGATGTTGGCCGGGAGGTTGAACGTGCCGTCGCGCTCGCCGCCGCCACCGCCGATGTTGCCGGCGCCGCCGGCTCCGGTGCTGCCGCCGCTGCCGGTTTCTGCGCCCTGATTACCGCCGCCCTGCGACGACGATTGCGCGGCCGTGTCACCGATCGCGGAAAGGCTCGCGAACGAATCGATATGCATCGTGCTGCCGCGCACGCTTTTCCACTGGCCTTTCACGAACGTGTGGCCGTCGGCGACGTCGATCGCGACGACGAGCGTGAACGGGATGCGGCTGGGATTCTCCGGCACCTTGGAGAAGTAGGAGAACGCGCCGTCCGCGACGATCCCCTTGTTGGTCGTAATGACGAAGTAGATGCCGGGGAAATTGTTGCCGGTGGCGTACGGCGTCGGTACGTTGAGCGTGACCAGCAGCTTGCCGTCGCGAATGTTTTCTTTCGCGAGGTCGAGATACAGGCCGGGGATGTCGACGTAAGTCTCGGACGTCACGACGGGCGCACTGGTGATCGAAGCCGAAAGGATGGGCATCGTGGTCTCCTGAAGGCGAAACGGGTTTCGATTGGGATGCTTCGCGATGTGATGCGGAACCGCCGGGCGGCCTTGCTGGCGGCTGCCCGGCGGTCGTCAGTCAATCGATGACGCGGTGACTTAGCCGATCGGCCACTGAAGCACGACGATGCCGTCGTTGTAGTCGCTGTCGTGACCATCTTCCGACACGACGATCCCGAAATTGACCGTGTACGGCGAGCCGTCCGACTTCTTGCCGTTGATCGGCGCGAGGCGCGCGTCGGTGGCCGACGGCTTGCCGTTCACCGTGACTTCGAAACGGATCTTGCCGTTGCCGGAATTCAGCGTGGCTTCGCGGGTGCCGTCGCGCGTCGTCAGCTTGTAATACGCGGCGGGTTCCTTGCTGTCGCCGACAAACAGCTTGATGTGCTGTTGTTCGGCGGCATTCGCGAAGAAAATCGCGCGGAAATCGGTATTCGGCGGAATCGAGAATTCACCGGCGCGATTGGATGACGTTTGAGAATCAGCCATGCTTCCTCCTGAAGAACAGTGGTAGGGCGTCTCGCCGCGTTGCGCAAACGATTTTTGTTTGAAACGCGGTTCGACAAGCATGTCGAAAAATAAATAAAAAAATATTCTCTTGGTAATGGTTATTGTTCAGTAAACAGAAAATCAACGTTAATCGATTTAATGAAATGTGGTTAATGGGTGGTATTTCGATATATTCGCGAAACTATATCGATTCGTGTATCGGTTTGATGAACGATGCGTGGTTGCGCAGGAGGATCGGGAGAGGCAGGGGCAATCGGGCTTCGGAGCGAGCGCTCGGTGTTCGCATATGGCAGCGTGTTGTTTCAACATCAGCATCTCTGTCATGGCCGCGCCCACCGGCCACCACCGAACGCCCACGCCGAAGCCCGATCGCAAAGGGAGGGCGTGCGGCGACCGGCGAAGATTGTTGACCGACTCACTCCGAACATGAATAGGACTTCACCGGCGCCGCACCCGTGAAGCATATCGACGGGGCAGGCCGCCGCCAATCGGACTGGACTGATTCTGCAGGCACCACCGCCGTGCGATGGGCCCCCGTCCGACGAGCAACCCGTTGACAGCCCCGGCCACCCTGTGATTTGATTCCGGCCATGCAAGCCGCCCAGCCCCTCTTCTCGCTACGACTACTAGCCCGTTTCTCCGGGCTGGGTCTGCGGCTGCGCGCTTTCCATCTGCTTCTTTCCTGAAGCGCCAGATTTCCCCCGTATCACCGACCTGGCCCCGGTTGTCGACCGGCGCCTGAGTTCGTCTTTTTTCCGCATCGCTCCGCTCCGTCCCGGTCGCTCAACCGTCAAGGCTGTCGTTCGCCGTACCGCTTTGCCGTTGTGCCGCTTTTTGCCGTTTCAACGCTGCGCGCGCAGCCGGCCTCCATGGCCGATGGCCGCCGCGCCGCGGTTTCCCGACAAACCGACCGAGGACCGAACATCATGATGCTGAAGAACCCCGCGACGAAGTACCGACCGTTTACGCCCGTCAACCTGCCGAACCGCACGTGGCCGACGCGCACCATCACGCACGCGCCGATCTGGATGAGCACCGACCTGCGCGACGGCAACCAGGCGCTGTTCGAGCCGATGGACGCGACGCGCAAGATGCGGATGTTCAAGACGCTGGTCGCGATCGGTTTCAAGGAAATCGAGGTGGCATTCCCGTCGGCGTCCGAAACCGACTTCAACTTCGTGCGCGAACTGATCGAAGGCGGCCACATCCCCGACGACGTGACGATCGAGGTGCTGACGCAGGCGCGCGACGACCTGATCGAGCGCACCTTCGAATCGCTGCGCGGCGCGAAGCGCGCGATCGTGCACCTGTACAACGCGACCGCGCCGGAATTCCGCAAGATCGTGTTCGGGCTCGACCGTGACGGCGTGAAGCAGCTCGCGGTGAACGCCGCGCGCACGATCAAGCGCTGTGCCGATGCCGCGACCGACACGCAGTTCACGCTGCAATACAGCCCCGAAACCTTCACGGCCACCGAGCTCGACTTCGCGAAGGAAGTCTGCGATGCCGTCTTCGACGTATGGCAGCCGACGCCCGAGCGCAAGGCGATCGTGAACCTGCCGGCCACCGTCGAAGTCGGCACGCCGAACTTCTACGCAGACCAGATCGAATGGATGCACCGCAACCTCGCTCGCCGCGATGCACTGATCCTGTCCGTGCATCCGCACAACGACCGCGGCACCGCGGTCGCGGCAGCCGAGCTGGCGGTGATGGCCGGCGCCGACCGCATCGAGGGCTGCCTGTTCGGCAACGGTGAGCGTACCGGCAACGTCGATCTCGTCACGCTCGCGCTGAACCTGTACACGCAGGGCGTCGATCCGGGCCTCGATTTCTCGCAGATCAACGAGGTCGCGCGCACGTCCGAGGAGTGCACGCAGTTGCCGATCCATCCGCGTCATCCGTACGTCGGCGACCTCGTGTTCACCGCGTTCTCCGGCTCGCACCAGGACGCGATCAAGAAGGGCTTCGCGGTACAGAAACCCGACGCCGTGTGGGAAATGCCGTATCTGCCGATCGATCCGAGCGACCTCGGCCGCACGTACGATTCGATCATTCGCGTGAACAGTCAGTCGGGCAAGGGCGGCATCGCGTACCTGCTCGAACAGGGTTATGGCGTCGCGCTGCCGCGTCGCCTGCAGGTCGACTTCAGTGCGGCCGTGCAGCGCCTGACCGACGACAGCGGGCACGAGGTGACGAGCGCGCAGATCTGGTCGCTGTTCCAGCAGGAATACGTCGAGGGCGACGCACCGCTGCACTATGTCGGCCATGAGCTGTCGGAACGCGACGGCCGCGAGACGATCGTGCTGACCGCCGACGTGCATGGCGAGCGCCGCGTGCTGCGCGGCGAAGGCAACGGCCCGCTCGATGCGCTGATGCATGCGCTGCGCACGCCGCTGCGGATCCAGCACTACGAGGAGCGCGCGTTGTCGCAGGGCGCCGATGCGAAGGCAATCGCGATCGCGGAGCTGGCCGGTTCGGGCGTGCGCGGCAGCGCGTTCGGCGTGGGCATCGACGCGAACCTGACGACCGCGTCGATCCGCGCGGTGATCAGCGGCATCAACCGCGCGTATGTGCGCGCGGACGAAGCGGCGCAGGCGACGTTCTTTGCCGCGCAGCCGGCGGTGAAGGCCGTCGCGTAAGCAGGGCGGTGATGACTACGCCGGCGTCGCCCGGCGTAGTCGCTGTGCCCCGACGAGGGGAAAGAACCGATCCGCTGGATCGCCGATGCGGTGGACAGTGCCGCACAGAAGTCGGGTTTCGATTTTCCGGTGCAGCAACTCCGGTTCACGGCGGATCCGGGCTGGATCAAGCTTCAGCGCGTGTCGGGGCGCGTGATGGTGTTGTCGCGGCCTTGAGCCGTGTGTCAGGCTTTCCCCGCTCGGCCAGGTCAGATTGAACGGGTGTGGCGCCGAAGCCGCTTCGCCTGTTGCCGCCACACCTTCCTTTCTGTCCGCTTCGCGGGCCGTCAGCAGGCCACCATGATGCCTGCCGGGCGCGAGCCACTCGCAGGCCGCACCACGATCTCCACACGCTGGCCAAACGAGACCGGCGCCCGTATCAGCAGATCCCGCGAAACCTTGCGGAGTCCGTCGCGCTACTCGGTGGTGACGACCGGCCGGGCCATCTCCGCAAGCGCAGCCGCATCGCCGGTCGTTTCGATGCCAGCGAGCTTGTAGACGTTCTCGCGGGACGCAATAAGGCAGCGAGTAACGCTGACGATTCCATTGATGGCCAACGTGCGTATTGCTCGGCGCACTTGAATGGTCGTCAGGCCGAGCGGTTGTCTCAGTTTCTTGACAGTCCACTCACCCCCGTCCGACATCAGGGTAATAATGCGCGCTCCCACCGGAAGCGTTTCGTCAATCTTCAGCATCGCAGTACCTCCTCTCATCTGCTATCGGCTCGGCTGCAGACCCACGCGCCTGTCCAAAAATGCACGGATGGGTCGAAGTGATGGTCCTGACGATGTCCGTCGAGGCGATGCCCGATTGGATCGGCAGCAGGTCACAGCTGCGTGATCTCCACGCGGGCAGTACCTGTTCTCTGGATACCGAGCGCTGATGCGGCGGCGTACGACAGGTCGATGATTCGATGAAAGTTGAACGGGCCACGATCGTTAATACGGACGATGACGGATTTTCCGGTGCTGGCCAGTGTGACGCGGACATACGAACCCAGAGGCAACGTTCTATGTGCTGCCGTCATGGCCTTCATGTTGAGCCGCTCACCGCTTGCAGTGCGATGCCCGATGAATGCCTTTCCATACCATGACGCAATCCCCTGCTGATGGAGGGCAGTCGACGCCGTGGGCTTACCTTGTTCACCGTCTGAAGGGCGACGTCCGTCGGATATCTTTTCGTACTGCGACGTAATTCCCTGTTGATGGAATGCCGGGGACACTGTCGATTTAACCGGTTGCGGCTCCGACGCGCTCGGACTCGAACCAACAATCTCGGGTTGATTCTCGCTCGATTGAGTTTTGGATAATGGGGATGTAATGGAGTGCTGATCTACCGGGACACAATGACAACCTGACAGCGTGGCTGTGGCGATGTATATGATCAGTAAAAGATTAGGATAGCGAAAATTAAAAATCATGAGTTGATGCGTAGAGGTGGAATCGATATCAGATGGCGCCAGACGCAACCGCATTGGCGTGGAAAGACCGGAGCGGATGAACGGTGAGCCGGCGGACTCGCCGTCATCATCCATGACTGCCCAGACATCGGCATCAGCAAGCGGCGCAACAGGTGCGGAAGTCGGTGCTGTTGCCGGGCTAGGTGCGCGTGAGCGGGATTGGCCCTCACCCCTCCAATGCTATTCGGAAAGTGTACGCAGTGGTATCAAGCGGGCTGAACAATTGTCAAATAGACGATCAGGCGCTAGCGCAATCGCTTGAAGGACATTGTCAGCCGAGGCGTTCAGATCGATAGCGATCAGCGTGAACGGCCGTCGCGCGTGGAAATGCGGCGGCCACCCTCGGCCACGACCGAGTATTCTGGAAGCGCATGCGTGTCCTTGTCATGCAACACGCATATCCACCGGCACACATCCCGACCTTCATGAAACGCCAAGCGCAGCTTATCAACCAATAGTTCACAAACTGTGACATTAGATCGCACGGAACTCGATATCATCGGTGGTGTGACGCTGAGATGTTGTGCTTGATCGCCAGCAGACGGGCGATGGGTGGTAATCAGCGGGCAATTTCATTCATTCAGTAAATTAGGATTACTACTAATTTGTTGGATCGTATGAGCGATGTGACTTGCGGCGATGACATTTATCGTGACAGGAGGTGCGGATCGCGACTGCGAGATGCGCTTAAATTTGTGTTCTTGAGATAGCGCTATCTTTCAACGGTGACGGCTTCCGTGAACGAAACGGTATCTGGGGTAGTTGTGGGTGTTGCCGCGGAATTTGCCGACCGCCGCCGAATCCCGGACGTTCGCTGCCAACGCGGCATCGCCGCGTTCCGACATCACCCGTCTAGGGGGCGAAGTGGTTGGACGATCTCGCCCCTGGCGACATTCGCTTGGTCGCATGAGATAGCAGGTATCTCTGCAGTCTTATCACCGCATCCACTCAGAGGGACAGCGGGCACTACAACAATGGAGACACTATGCATAACGTAGCAGGCAGCGCTCATCTGCTGATCGACGCGCTGATCGCGATCGTCGGACTGATTCTATTGATCACCCGCTTCAGGATTCACCCGTTCGTCGCGCTGACACTCGCGTCCGGATTCCTTGGCCTGATTTCCGGGATGCCGGTCGCAAAGATCGTGCAGTCCTTCCAGGATGGCTTTGGGGGCGTGCTGGGCTTCGTGGGCATCGTTCTCGGACTCGGCACCATGCTCGGCAAGATGATGGCCGAATCAGGCGGAGCAGATCGCATCGCCCGTACCCTGATCAATGCGTTCGGCAAGGAGCGGGTGCAGTGGGCCATGATGTGTGCCGCGTTTCTAGTCGGCATCCCGCTCTTTTTCGAGATTGGGTTCGTCCTGCTGATTCCGCTCGTTTTCATCGTTGCGCGACGCACCGGCGTGCCGCTGATCAAGGTCGGCATCCCGCTGCTCGCAGGTCTGTCGGTCGTCCACGGCCTCGTGCCGCCTCACCCCGGTCCCCTGCTTGCGATCGGCCTGTTCGGCGCCGACATCGGCAAGACCATCTTTTACGGGCTGATCGTCGGCTTGCCGACGGCAATCATAGCGGGTCCGCTTTACGGTTCGTTCGTCGCGAGATACGTTCAGGGCTCGGCGTCTCGAGAATTGCTTGAGCAACTTGCTAAGGAATCCGAATCGAAAAACCTGCCTGGGTTTGCGGTGACGATCTTCACCGCATTGCTGCCGGTATTGCTGATGCTGATCAAGACATTCGCAGATATCAGCCTCCATGCAGATAGCGGTTTGCGTGCCTGGATGGACATGATCGGCCATCCGATTACTGCGTTGCTGCTGGCATTGCTGGTATCTCTGTACACGTTCGGCATCGCACGTGGCTTCGATTCCAGGCAGATTCTGAAGTTCGTCGACTCCAGTCTCGGGCCCGTGGCGGCCATCATTCTGATCATCGGCGCTGGCGGCGGATTCAAACAAATGCTTGTCGCAAGCGGCGTCGGCGACGCGATTGGCCAGATGGCGGTGCAGGCACATATGTCTCCCATTCTGCTCGCATGGTTTGTTGCGGCCATGATTCGAATTGCGACGGGGTCCGCGACGGTGGCGACGATCACTGGCGCTGGTATTGTCGCGCCCGTTGTTGCAATGGTCCCCGGTGTGAATCGTGAACTTCTGGTGCTGGCGACCGGTGCCGGTTCGCTGATCCTGTCGCACGTGAACGACGCGGGATTCTGGCTTGTCAAGCAGTACTTCAATATGAGCGTTGTCGAGACCTTCAAGACCTGGACGGTGATGGAGACCATCGTCTCGGTTGTTGCGATCGTTCTCGTTATGGTCCTCTCAACGCTTGTATAACCTATTCCGCCCTTCTCTTGAGGGGCGTGAACGCAGTTCCAGTCCATCGGTAGCAGTGAATCAAATCGGAGGAAATCCAATGAGAGGAGATAAAATGAAAGCTAAATCATTCGGTATGCGAAATAATTTCAATGGTCGCATGAAAACATCGGATGCCGCCGGCAAGCTTTCGCCCTTGCAATGGGCTGGCCGCGCAGCTGGGGCGTCGCTCTTCGTGCTGGCAAGTGCCGGAGTCAACGTCGCGCAGGCTCAGAGCAGCGTCACGATTTATGGGATCGTCGATAGCGGTTTTACCTACACGAGCAATCAGGGCGGAAAAAGTCTCGTGCAGGCCACTGCGGGAAATCAGCAGGGGTCGCGTTTGGGATTCAAGGGAACCGAAGACCTCGGTGGCGGCCTGAGCGCCATTTTCCGCCTGGAGAATGGCTTCGACACGGATAGCGGAGCCTTGAAGCAGGGTGGCAGACTGTTTGGGCGCGGTGCATGGGTCGGTCTCAACAGCGACAGATGGGGCAGTGTCACGGCGGGGCGTCAATTCAATCCGGTTCAAGACTATTTGTCCAACGACGGGGTCGGTGCGTACACCCAGTACGGAAACATCCTCTACGACAACGACGACCTGAACAACACGTTCCGATCCGACAATTCGATCAAATACACTTCACCGCGCATCAATGGGTTGCAAGCCGAAGCCCTGTACGCCTTTTCGAACAGCCCCGGCGCGGCGGACAACCGCAGCTGGAGCGTCGGTGCGCAATATCTGAATGGTCCGTTGCGCATTGACGCAGCCTATGCACTGCTCAACAAGCCCGCGCTGAACACGACTGGGGCGATCCCGTCCGACAATTACTTCCCGACTTCGGTTGTTTCGAACGTGCAGCGCCAGCAGATCTGGGGCGTCGGCGGTGCCTACACGGTCGGTGCCTTGAGCGTCGCATTGTTGCACACGCAATCGAATTTCTCGCTCGTTGGCAACAGTCTGGACTTCTCGAACTACGAGGCGAGCGCGCAATACTGGGCGACGCCGGTCTGGCAGCTTGGCGTGGGTTACGACTTCACGACCGTGCACCAGTCGGTCGGCGGCAATGCGAAATATCATCAGATTGGCGGTAATGTGAGCTACTACCTCTCCAAGCGCACGGATCTGTATCTGAACGTTATCTACATGCACGGTAGCGGCGGGGCGGCATGGATCAATGGTTTGTCGAATCCTTCTTCGACGGGCGTTCAGACCACCGCGATCGCGGGCATCTTGCACAAGTTCTAATGCACCCGTCGTCGATATTCAAGGAGACATCCAGCGTGAAAAATGAACGAACCGTACCAAAAGGAAATCCATTCAAGCCTAGGGCGATTGCCGTTCTCGCTTTCGCTTTTTGTGCATCCGTGGCTCATGCTTCGTCGTCTGCGAGCGTCGATACCGGCGCAACTCCCGATCAGCGGGCCGATGCGTTGATCGCGAAGATGTCGCGGGACGATATGATTCAACTGGTGCACGGGCTCTATGGGCGCTTCGCAAAGAGCCCGCTACTGCCGTCCGGCATCATCGCAGGGATCCCGCACCTCGGGATTCCGGATCAGGTCGAGTCCGATGCAGGCCTCGGCATCCGGTCGTTGCTCGACAAGACTACCGGGCTACCGGTCCGTGGTGTCGACACGGGCGCGGCGACGCCGATGCCTTCGGGGCTGACGACGGCGGCGACGTGGAATCCGCAACGTGCGTTCGATGGCGGGGCGATGATTGGCGAGGAAGCGCACCGGGTGGGTTCGAACGTATTGCTTGGCGGCGGGACGAATCTCGCGCGCGATCCGCGCAATGGCCGCAATTTCGAATATGCAGGCGAAGACCCGCTGCTGGCCGGTACGATATCCGGTGCGGCGATTGCCGGCACCCAGAGTCGGCACGTGATCGCGACGGTCAAACATTTCGCGCTGAACGACCAGGAAGCCAATCGGTTCAAGGTAAGCTCGAACATCGACTGGGCGGCCGCGCGCGAATCGGATCTGCTCGCGTTCCAGCTTGCCGTTGAAAAGGGCGACCCGGGTTCCGTGATGTGCTCGTATAACAAGATCAATACCGTCTGGGCGTGTTCAAGCGACATGTTGCTGAACGGGATCCTGAAAGGCGACTGGCACTTCAAGGGTTACGTGATGTCGGACTGGGGAGCAGTGCACGACGTCAAGGATGCGGTGAGCGGGCTCGATCAGGAATCGGGTGAATCGTTCGACAAGGACAACGGTGGTCCGTTTTTTGGTGAAACGCTGAAGCAGGCGCTGAGCGCAGGCATCGTGCCGGAAAGCCGACTGAAGGACATGGTCCATCGAATCTTGCGCACGATGTTCGCAAAGGGGGTGATGGAAAATCCGCCGGTTCTGCGCCCGCTCGACGTGGCGGCCGATGCAGCGATCGCACAGGCTGATGCGGAGGAGGGTATCGTTCTGCTGAAAAATACCGCAAAGCAGCTGCCGCTAGCCGGCAGTCAGTCGATCGCGGTAATCGGTTCACATGCAGATGCCGGCGTGCTTTCGGGGGGCGGGTCCTCGCAGGTGTGGCCGGTCGGAGGCCCGGCCGCGGCACTGGGCGGCTTCAGCTTTCCGAATCCAGTGATCTATGATCCTTCGTCACCGCTCAAGGCGATCCACGCAAAAGTGCAGGGCGAGGGCCGCGTGACCTACGACGACGGCGCTGATCCCGCAAAGGCGGCGGAACTCGCGAAGCATGCCGACGTCGCGATCGTATTTGCACACCAGTGGAGTGCCGAATCCATCGATAACGCAAGTGATCTTCTTCTGCCCGACGCCCAGAATGAATTGATCGAGCAGGTGGCGGCCGCAAATCACCACACGATTGTTGTGCTGGAGACCGGCAACCCGGTTCTTATGCCATGGCTGTCGAAGGTAAGTGCCGTGCTCGAGGCGTGGTATCCCGGCGCGAGAGGTGGCGAAGCGATTGCGAACGTATTGTATGGAGACGTCAACCCGTCCGGCCGCTTGCCGATAACCTTCCCTGCCAGCGTTGCGCAATTGCCTCGACCGAAAATCGCACCGGATGCTGCGGTCGATTACAACATCGAAGGCGCTTCGATTGGCTACAAGTGGTATGAGAAGACTCGTCAGGTACCGCTCTTCCCGTTTGGTTTTGGTTTGTCTTATACGACATTCGCGTATTCGAACGCGAACGTGCGAGAAAACACCACCGGACTGACCGTAACCTTCGATCTGGCAAACACGGGTAGCCGTAACGGAAAGGAAGTGGCCCAGGTTTATATCGGACTGCCTTCCGCCGCGAACGAACCCAGGCGACTCGGCGGATTCAAGAAGGTCGATCTGAAGGCCGGGGAAACGACGAAGATTTCAATCGATGTCGATCCGCGTTTGCTTGCGAAGTTCGACAATCAGAGCCATATGTGGCGTATCCCGGAGGGCACGTACTCGATTTACGTAGGTACGTCCGCCGGCGACTCGAAGTTGATCCGCTCCATCAAGTTGAACGCTCGTAGCCTTGCTTCTTGAACATGGGTATCTGAGTCGCATGCTTCCTCGCACTTGAGATTCGGGAAACATCCGGATCATCTGGCCGCCCTGGTGCAGGGCGGCCAGCTTTTTCTGAACATGTATCAGAAGCTCTACAGCGAGTTCGGCTGCCGCCGCGGCAACTGTGGCGATAGCGAGCCGATCGATCAATTTGGGGTTGACTCAAGAGTGAACTGATCTATCATCGTTACCGCGCTACAACACATGCGAGGCCAAGCGCGCCATCGACGAGTAAATCGAAACGTTCGATAACCAGCGGCAAACTGATGTACCTGTCGCGGCTGCCTCTCGGCAGCGCCTCGATCCTGGCCTAACGCGCTTGCATCCACTGAATCCGACCGACTTCAGCGAATCAAGATCAGTGACGCACGGACGGAATACGAGATATTTCTGAAAATATGACCGACCGGAAAACACGAGGCACCGGCCGTCCGACGCTGGAGGAGGTGGCGCGCCGAGCCGGTGTAAGCACGATCACTGCGTCCCGCGCACTTCGCGACGTCAAGACCGTCGGGTTGGACCTGGCGCAGCGCGTCCGTGACGCAGCGAAGGAACTCGGCTATGCGACCAATACTGCCGCCCGGGCACTCGCTTCCGCGCGTAGCGAGGCCGTCGCGGTGCTTGTTCCATCCTTGTCCAATCTTGTGTTCGTCGACGTACTGGAGTCGATCCATACGATACTCAGGCCCGAAGGCTTCGAGATCCTGATCGGCAACACGCACTATGCGTGCGATGCCGAGGAAGATTTGATCAGGCGCTACCTCGCCTCTGCCCCGAGCGGAATGATCTTGACCGGTTCGGAGCGCACGGAAGTCGCTAGACGCCTGATCGACACGAGCGGCGTGCCGTATGTTCACATGATGGAAATCTCGCACGGTCCCGGCGTACATTGCGTCGGTTTTGCACAGACGGGTGCTGGCCAGATTGCGGCAGAGCATCTGATTGGACGTGGCCGTCGTCGAAACGCGTTCGTGGCTGCTCAGCTCGATCCACGGATCATGCAGCGAGGCGAAGGTTTTCGTCGCGCGCTGCAAAAAGCTGGCATGTATGACGCCAAGCTGGAATTCCTGTCGCCGACTCCCTCGTCGATCGGCCTTGGCTGCGAGATGTTTGCGCAGATCATGGAGCGACACCCTGATGTCGACGGCATCTTTTTCGGCAACGACGATTTGGCGCATGGCGCGCTTCTCGAAGCATTGCGTCGCGGCGTGCCGGTGCCACAGAAAGTCGCGATGGTCGGTTTCAACGATCTGCCGGGATCCGCGTATACGGTCCCGCGCCTCACCACGATTCGCACACCTCGCGCCGAAATAGGCCGTCGTGCTGCACTCATGCTACTTGCGATGATTCGGGGAGAACGGGTGGTTGAGCCGATAGTCGATACTGGTTTTGAACTGATTGTCCGAGAAAGCTCCTGAGCCGTGCCATGGGGATGCTTCTTGTCACGACTGTCAGGGATATCGCGCGTACGATCGGGAAGAGCGCCCACCGATAAGCAGCATGCGCACACGTCGAGACTGCCGTACCAGTGTGCATTGACAACATTTGTCACGCGGATGTTTTGCGTCAACGACCGTTGGCGACGAATCGTTGATTGATCAGACGCACGTTCGTGTCTAATCGATCAACCCCGCGGGAGAGTTTTGCCATGAAACTGCTGAAAATGACCGTCATTGCTGCTGTGGCCTTCGCATTTGCCGGCGCTGCGAGTGCGGCAAATTTGCATCATCACCATCGTCATCACCACCATCACGCGGCGGACCGCCACTAAGCATATACACCGCGCTCGAGGGGCGCGGCTAGTGTTTCGACCTACGGATTGTTGTGTACATGCGAGCAGCCAGTGCGTCATCGTACGCTGAGGCACGCGTCGCTCGGCACGATGTCGATTCAGGTGCCGCCGGAGGAAGCGCGGATGCGTCGTGAGGCAGCGAAATATCACGCGCGGCTGAGTCGCGACGCCTGAGACCGCGGGCGAGGACCTCATGTCAGCCGAAGTGCGATGGCATCACATATGTTCACAATGCCCCGCTCGCCCGGCTATAACATTGCTTTGCAGTCCGGGCTATCGTTTGCCACGCAAGCGATAGGGACTCCCTCGGGTCTCACCGGATTGTGTGGTCTTGAAGCCTGTTGCCGCGCCCGACGCCTCCTCGGGCGCGGTTTTTTTTGGTTCTTCGCGGATTTTCGTGCGCGAAATGCGTGCCCGTCCCCGTCCATATCCCCGCCCCCTGCCCGCTTCGGCGCGATATGGAACGTGACGTGAACTGGGACCGTACCCGCTGGATTCGAATCGGCGGGACGAGTTTTCGATCACGCTTTTCGGTTAGTCCCGCCCTGATGCGGTGGGCGGTGCGCTGGCCGGCATCGGCAGCCGCAGAAAGGTATCGGCTCCGCAGTACTGCCGACCGAGCTCCGCCGTTGCGTAGATCGACGTGGTGTCGATCTGGTCGATCTCTCCCCACTGCTGATCGCCAACGCCTTGCGCCGCATCGACATCGCTTTGGCCTGCGGGCACCGGAGAGATAACGGCGAAAGTCGGCCAACGTCGCTCGCGCCTGACCTGTCGCAATGGCGCTCGCGAGCTACAGGCTTTTTGACTCGTCCTCGATCGCCTCGGCCGACACATGACCCGACGCGGTGCGCGCTACCGGGTCGCTGCGGCAAGGCGGTCCTCGCAGCCACCTGACCAGATGCGTACTGATGCGCTGCGTCACCGGGTTTGACGTCGCGAGCCATGACGAACGCGGAACGCTCCCGAGCAGGGAAAGATCGTCGCCTTTTGCGCGAGTAGCTCGAGCTAGGGAAAACGTTAGCTACGCAGCTCATTTCGCCAGCAAATCCCTGTCCCATCTACGAATCAAGTCATCTACCGCACCCCAGGCGCCCCTCGCTTTTTACTTTCGCTGTTGACAGGCCAATTTCGCCTCGGTACAAATGTCGTCAGCTGATATATCAGATGACGACACGAAGGATGTGGAAGATGAAAAAAGCTGGAGTCGATGTCCGGTCCGTTGCCGATCTTCAATGCGACGTCCTTGTAACAGGCGGAGGTGCCGCTGGAGTCGCGACCGCCATCACCGCGAGTCGGCAAGGGCTCAAGGTGATCCTCCTGGAGCGCTATGGCTTTTGCGGTGGTGGGGCGGTTGCAGGGCTGTCGGGTACGGTGTGTGGCTTGTACCTTGCGACTGACCGCACCGGGGCGAAACCGGAAGCGATCGTCACCGGCTTCGCGCAGGAGTTTTGCGACGCACTGGAGCAGCGCGGCGGTCTTGCCGCACCAGTACGCTATGGGAAAACCTGGACGCGCGTTCACGATCCGCTGGTGTGGCGTGATACGGCCGACAGCCTGCTGGAAGAAGCGGGCGTCAAGGTGATTTATCACACGGTTGCGACCGGCGTGCTGTTGGACGGCAACGAGCGCGTTGAGGGCGTGACGGCATGGACCAAGCAGGGGCCGTTGACAATTCGCTCGCGTGTCACCGTCGACGCCAGCGGCGACGCCGATCTCGTCGCGATGGCCGGCTTCGACAGTTTCATGGGTGACGGCACGCGTGTGCAGAACCCGACGATGATCTTCAGGCTGCAGGGTGTCGACGTCGAACGGTTTACCGACGCTTACGGCGATGACACGATCATGGGCGAGGCCATTTCCGCGCTGTTGCGCGAACGGCAACTCGCCGGCGATAACCTGCCGCGCTCGAAAATATGGCTCTTCCCGACCACGCGTCCCGGCGAACTGCTATGCAACTGCACGCGAATTACGGGCTCCGACGGCCGAGAGCTCAACCCGCTTCTCTACGATGATTTCACGGAAGGCGAGCTGAACGGTAGAAAGCAGGTTCATTCTTATGCGCGATTCCTTAAGGACTACGTAGTTGGATGCGAAAGCGCTTACGTCAACGATACGGGTGTTCAGGTGGGTGTGCGCCAGACTCGCCAGGTCGAAGGCGTGACAAAGCTGATGAACGCCGATGTGGTCGGCGCGAGGAAGTTTTCCGACGGTATTGCACGTTCGCCTTGGCCGATTGAATTGCACTCGGGCTCGAAGCCGAAGGTGGAGTGGGTGCTCGACGACTATTACGAAGTGCCCTATGGCTGCTTCGTGCCGTCGCGCGGCGAGGGGCTGCTGGTAGCGGGACGGTGTCTTTCCGCGGAGCACGAGGCGGTAGCGTCTGCCCGTGTCACGGCGCAGTGCTTTTCATACGGCCATGCGATTGGCCATGCCGCTGCCTTGGCCGTGCGTCAGGGCGTTGAGCCGCGCAAGGTCGATTCGCAGGCGATACGTATTGCGCTTGGGCGAGACGGTGCTCATCTGTAACGGTGAGATTGGTATTGAGAAGGTCTACTTGGAGGGTGTGCAAGTGATTAGCGTGAACATGGGTGATATCTGTCACTTGACGTTGAACCGGCCCGAACGACGCAATGCGCTCGACGGCGAATCGATAGCGGATCTGGCGCGGGCATTGCGGCAAGCCGACCGCGACCCGGAGGTGCGTGCGATCGTGATCTCTGGGGCTCCACCTGCATTCTGTTCGGGTAGCGACCTGAAGGAGCTCGCGACGATGTCGATTCAGGAGATGTGCGATTCCGAGTCGGACACGGCGCGCGTCGCTCGCTCCATCGCGAGTCTGTCGAAGCCGGTCATTGCCGCGGTGGAAGGCTTCGCGCTGGGCGGCGGCTTCGTCCTGGCGATCTCGTGCGACATCGTTGTGAGCGCATCGAATGTGCGCTGGCATCTTCCCGAGGTGCCAAATGGCTGGCTGCCGCCGTGGGGGCTGCAGGCACTGCTCACGCGAGTGGGTCCGGTGCGTGCTCGGTTGCTGACGTGGGCCGCGGACGTGATGGATGGCGTCGAAGCGCACCGTCTTGGCATTGCGGACTATTTGAGCGAACCGGGTGCTGCCGACCAGCAAGCGCTCGCACTCGCTAAACGGCTTGCCGCGCTGCCGCCCGCCGCGGTCACTTCCACGAAGCGCTTCTTCGAGCCTTTCGTTTCGCTTGACGGCGAACGGCTCGACAATCTGGCTTCCCGGCATTTCGCGAGCAATTGCGAAGGGGGAGCAGCCAAGGCAATTTTTTCGAAGTTCAAGGTGAAGTCATGACGAAAATCATGTCCGCGGCACAGGCTGTCGCTTCGATTCAGGATGGGCAAACGGTCGCATCCGTAGGCGTTATCGGCTGGACCGTACCCGATGCCACACTCGCGGCGATCGGCAAGCGTTTCAGCGAAACGGGTGCGCCGCGCAATCTCACGTTCTACTTCCCATGCGGGACGGGTGACGCGGTCGGCATTCGCGGGATGGATCATGTTGCGCAGGAGGGGCTGATGAAGCGCATCGTCTCCGGCTCCTACATCAACCCGGTCAATCCGCACACCGGAGAACGTCCCGCGCTGATGCGGCTCATCCAGGAGAACCGGATTGAAGCATACTCGTGGCCGATTGGTGCGTCGATGCACTGGTTGCGCGAGGTCGCGCGCAGGAGCCCGGGCTATATGACGCGCGTCGGCGTCGGCACGTATGCAGACCCGCAGCACGGTGGTGGCAAGTTCACGAGCCGCTGCGACGATGATCTCATTCAGAAAATCCGTCTGAACGGCGAAGACTTGCTGTTTTATCCAAGCTGGCCGATCGATGTCGCCATTATCCGCGCCAGCAGTGCTGACGAGTTCGGCAACCTTTCATTCGAAGACGAGCCGCTGGTTTCCGCAAGCCTCGCGCTCGCGCTGGCGGCGAAGGCCAGCGGCGGGCGTGTGATCGCGCAGGTTCGCCGTATCGTACCCGGCGGTGAGCGCGCGGCGACGTCGGTGCGCCTGCCGGGCATGTTTGTCGACTCGCTCGTGGTCGATCCGCACATGATGATGAGCACCGATACACCATACGACGAGGCTTATCTGCGGCCGTCCGCCGTGGATGCGCGTTTACCCGCAATTCCGTTTGGTCCCGACAAGGTGATCGCGCGTCGTGCGGCGCTTGAAGTAAGAAAGCATGAGTTGTCGATTTTTGGCTTCGGTGCGGCGGCTGACGTGCCGCTCGTCATGGCGGAGCAGGGTCTCATTGATCTGGAGAATCGCCCGAACGACTACTGGTTCACGACGGAACACGGTTCCTATGGCGGTATCGTGATGAACGGCTGGCAGTTTTCGGCGAATCTGCGGCCGCAGGCCCTGCTCGACGGCGTCACACAGTTCGACGTGATCGACGGAGGGTTGTGCCGATTCGCAGCGCTTGCTTTCGCCGAGTACGATTCACATGGTACGGTCAACGTCAGCAAGTTCGGCAAGGTCAACCCTGGAGCGGGTGGTTTCATTGACATAGCGATGAATGCGCAGCGGCTTGTGTTTACGGGGTCGTTCACGACTGGCGGGCTTGATATCGCCTACGACGCGGGCCGCATGCGGATCGTGAAAGAGGGCAAGGTCAGCAAGTTCGTCGATACGGTGCAGAGCCGAACCTATCCGGTCGCGGATGGCGTGGCGGCCGGGCAGAGCGCACTGATCGTGACCGAACGCGCAGTGTTCGAACAGACCCCAAGTGGTCTCGTACTGACCGAGGTTGCGCCAGGCGTGGACGTGCGCCGGGACGTGCTCGATCTGATGGCATTTCGGCCCGCTCATATTCTCGACCCGTTGCCGCTTATGCCTGAATCGCTGTTCACCGACAGCGTCGGCCACCAGGCCGATGCTGTAGTTGATAGCTAATACGAACAGCGATGACGCGGCCACTCTGGTTACCTCTGGCAGTTGCCATCGACCAGACGCCGTGTCGGTTCCGACAATGCAGTTACATAGCACTGCGTATTGATGCGGTGCCGATTACAGCCAAACCATCCCGATCATCAATTGAGATCTGGAGGAGACGATCATGAAGTACCGCTGGTTCATCGTTTTCATGTTGTTTCTCGCGTGCGCAATCAGCTATCTCGACCGAGCCGCACTCTCGGTTGCCGCGCCGCTCATCGCCAAGGATCTCCAGCTCGATGCCGCACATCTCGGCATCGTCTTCAGCGCGTTCTTTGTCGGCTACGCGATATTCTGCTTTGTCGGCGGCTATGCGGCGGACCGCTTCGGCGCGAAGCGGGTGCTGATCGTCGCGATCGGCCTCTGGTCGATTTTCTGTGGACTGACCGCAGCGGCATCGACGCTAGTGGCCCTGCTCGTGATTCGTGTGATATTCGGCGCGGGGGAAGGACCGCTGGCGACGTGCACGAACAAAATCATCAGCAACTGGTTCGAGCGCAAGGAGCAGACCACCGCCGTCGGTTTCGCGAATTCGGGCCTGCAACTGGGCGCAGCGCTCGCCGGGCCCATTGTCGGGCTGATGGCGCTGCATTGGGGCTGGCGCATTCCGTTTATCGTGATCGGTATTGTGGGTATTCTGTGGGTGCTGATGTGGTCGATCTTTTCGACAGATCGGCCCGAGCATAACCGTTGGGTGCGCGGTGCAATCTCACCGTTGGCACGGGCTGCAGCCGATCGTCCGGAATCCGGATCGATTCCGAATATGTCGCTGGTCCACTATCTGAAGAGCCCGACGATCTGGGCCACGTCTCTCGCCTACTTCGGTTACGCGTACATCCTGTACTTTTTCCTGTCCTGGTTCCCGAGCTATCTGATGATGGAGCGGCATTTGAGTCTGTCGTCGATGAGTATTGTCAACGTCATTCCGTGGTTGCTCGGCTTCGCGGGGATCGCACTCGGCGGGCTCACGTCCGATCTGATTTTCCGCTGGACTGGCAATGCGTTGAAATCTCGCAAGATCGTGATCGTCGGCGGCCTGCTGGTTGCGGCAGTCTGCGTTGCACTCGCCGGCACGGCAACCACCGTTGTCTCGGCCGTTGCACTGATGGGCACGACGGTGTTCTTCATGAACCTTACCCTCAGCGTGTACTGGGCGATCATTCTTGATACGGTCGAACCCGCACGGATGGGCGGCGTCGGTGGTTTCATGCATCTGCTCGCAAACACGGCGGGGATTCTCGCACCGATCCTCACGGGCCTCCTCGTGCAATGGACGCATGTATTCAAGAGCGCGTTTCTGTTGAGCGGGGGCGTGGCACTGGCAGGAGCAGTCGCAGTGGCGGTATTTGTGAGTGCACCGCGTGTGGATGTTGAAATGCCGACAAATGGCGCAGAAGTTCGGTAATGGTAGCTTTGGTGATGCCGGTCGACTTGTCGATAATAACGTTCAGTGCGGGCTGCGGTATTCATCAATAAAACTGAGGAGCGTCGCCCGCGCTTCTCTGCGTCGTCAGTCAGGGGCGGCGTCCGGTCTACAAGCGTCCCAATAGCGTGACAACGGAATCGGCTCACCCCTTGCGGGTGGCGCCGAATCCATTGGATCGGCGTTTCGACGGCTGGAGGCCCAATGAACCCAGGTGAGCGACCTCATCTTCATGAGGACCTGTGAGGGCTGGTTGTATATTGCCGCTGTACTCCAATTGCGGCAGCCAACGCGCATTCAGCCGGTCGTCGCAACATGCGGCTAGAAGCTCGATTTAGACATCGCATACAATGTTCCGCTGCAGTTTTCCACCCAAGAGCCTTGCGAGATCGATGTTCAGTGCGGCCGCGACTGCATGCAGTGCCTCGTTTCCGTAGCGAGACTAGCAGGCTCCCGAACGCGTTCGCAGGCGAAAGTACGCCAATGCGACCCTCATCGGGGCATAATCCTCGAGGTCATTGTTCCGCTCTCCTCCATGAAGAAAACAGGCCCCGCCAAAAACGTCTCCCGACACAAACCATCGAGCCCGCCCGATCAACTGCTGGCCGACGTGGCGTTTGCGCAGATCGAGGAAATGATCATTACGCGCAAGCTACCGCCCGGTTCGATGATCTCTGAAAGCCAGCTTGCCGTCGAAATGGAAATGGGACGCACGCCGGTACGCGAAGCGCTTCAGCGGCTACGGCAGATCGGCTTCGTGGAAACATTGCCACGCCGCGGCACGCTCGTTGCAGGCGTCGATATTCGCCAGCAACTGGAACTGCTCGAGGTCAGGCGCCCGCTTGAGGAATTGGTGGCACAAGTAGCCGGGGTACGCGCGACCCCCGAAGAGCGAACGCATTTGCTCAAACTCGCGAAAGAGATGATGACGGCAGCCGAACGCGGAGACACGAAATCCTGGATCAGGATCGGTGGAGAGATACATCACGCCGAAGTTTACGCCACGCACAACAGCATGCTGATCACAAGCATGCTGCCGATTCATGCGCAGTCACGGCGCTTCTGGTATCACCATATCGTGCAGAACCGTGCATACGTCGAAGGCGCGCAGTTGCATTCCAACGTGCTAAAGGCGATTGCCGCGGGTGACGGCAAACGGGCAACTGCCGCAGTTCAAGGATTGATGCAGTTCATCGAGCGATTTACCCGCTCCGCACTCGACACATTCTGATCGACCGCAGAAGACTTGCGGGCTGCCTTCCACGGGGCTGAGGGCGCGCGCTTATGCGTCGCCTTTTGTGTGTGATCCATAGGCATCGTTTCAACTGAAATGTGTCGATGGATCGGGAGATCCTCACACGAATACGACGGGTACGCGTACCACGAGACCGACAACGCCGACCCCGTGTGTGCGAGGTGCGACATATCCCGACCAACACTTCGCAAATCGCTGCGTTGCTGTCAGGAGACCGGTGAAGCAGGTCTCCAGTCCCAAAGCCGACATCCACTCCACAGCTCGAACCGGAAGGTCTTCGAGGCTGACCGGGCAACGATCCTTCGATTGCGTATCGCACACACAGGCGTGCGGCGAATCCCGCATGAACTGCGACGGCACGAGCAATGAGAACTGCCCCTCGCGACCATTCACAAGATCTTGAGCGAGGCGTGTGTAATGACCGTCCTGACGTTCCCGCGCCAAGGAGGCTTCTCATTCTTCCATATTTCGACTATTATCGAAATATGGAAACGAACGAAACCATCGCCGCGCTTGCGGCACTCGCGCACGAATCCCGGCTCGCCGTCTTCCGCGCGCTGGTGCAGGCGGGGCCGCAGGGTCTGCCGGCCGGGCAGATCGCCACGCTGCTCGATGTGCCCCCTTCATCGCTGTCCTTTCATCTGAAGGAACTGGCCCATGCACAGCTCGTCACGAGCCGGCAGGAAGGCCGCTTCGTCATCTATTGCGCGAACTTCGCGACGATGAACGGGCTGCTGGCCTATCTCACGGAGAACTGCTGCGGCGGTAATCCTTGTTCGCCGGCAGCCGCGTGTTTGCCGTCCGGTACATGTCAATCCTGAAGCGCATCCGCGTCACTCGCCCATGACCACGAACGTCCTGATCCTCTGCACCCACAATTCCGCGCGCAGCGTGCTGGCCGAAGGCATGCTCAATCATTGGGCCGCGAAGTTCGGCAAGGATGTGCGCGCGTACAGCGCCGGCAGTGCGCCGAGCGGCCGGTTGAATCCGTTTGCGCTGGAAGCGCTGACGGGCGCCGGTGTCGACGTCGGCGGATATCGCAGCAAGAGCTGGGACGCGTTCGTCGGCGACGGTGCGCCGGAAATGCGCGTCGTCATCACCGTGTGCGACACCGCGGCCGCCGAGACGTGTCCGTACTGGCCCGGCAGCCCCGTCAAAGTGCATTGGGGCTACGCAGATCCGTCGAATGCGTTGGGTGGCGACGACGGCAAGCGCGTCGCGTTCGAACTCACACGCGAGGCCATCGGCTATCGGATGCTGCAGTTGCTGGCGCTGCCGCTCGATCGGATGAGCAACGCCGAACTCCAGACGGCCTTGACCGACATTTCACGAAACTGAGCAGTCGCACGGCGGCGAGCCCGAGTGAGGGTGCCGCCTGCGTCTGCAAGACCGGCCCCGTCCCATGAACACGTCCAACGTCATCCCGTCTCGCAAGGCTGTTGCCAGGCCGTCCATCAACTTCTTCGAACGCTATCTGACGGTCTGGGTCGCGCTGTGCATCGTCGCCGGCATCGGGCTCGGTCAGATGCTGCCCGGCCTGTTCCAGCAGATTGGCCGGATGGAATACGCGCAGGTCAATCTGCCGGTCGGCCTTCTCATCTGGGTGATGATCATCCCGATGCTCGTCAAGGTCGACTTCGGCGCGCTGCACGAAGTGCGTCAGCACGTGAAGGGCATCGGCGTCACGCTCGTCGTGAACTGGCTCGTCAAGCCGTTCTCGATGGCGTTCCTCGGCTGGTTGTTCATCCGCCATCTGTTCGCACCGATGCTGCCGGCGGAACAACTCGACAGCTACATTGCCGGCCTGATCCTGCTGGCCGCCGCGCCGTGCACGGCGATGGTGTTCGTATGGAGCCGGCTGACGGGCGGCGATCCGCTGTTCACGCTGTCGCAGGTCGCGCTGAACGACAGCATCATGGTGATTGCGTTCGCGCCGCTGGTCGGCCTGTTGCTGGGGATGTCCGCGATTTCCGTGCCGTGGGCGACGCTGCTCACATCGGTGGTGCTCTATATCGTCATCCCGGTGATTCTCGCGCAGCTCTGGCGCAAGCGGCTGCTCGCGAACGGACAGGCGGCGTTCGATGCCGCGATGGCGAAGATCGGCCCGTGGTCGATCGCGGCATTGCTGGCCACGCTCGTGTTGCTGTTCGCGTTCCAGGGAGCGGCGATCCTGAAGCAGCCACTGGTGATCGCGCTGCTCGCGGTGCCGATCCTGATCCAGGTGTTTTTCAACTCGGCGCTCGCGTACTGGCTCAATCGCGCCGTGGGCGAGAAGCACAACATCGCGTGCCCGTCGGCGCTGATCGGCGCGTCCAACTTCTTCGAGCTGGCCGTTGCGGCCGCAATCAGCCTGTTCGGTTTTCATTCGGGCGCGGCGCTGGCTACCGTCGTGGGCGTGCTGATCGAAGTGCCGGTCATGCTGCTGGTGGTGCGCATCGTCAACCGGTCGAAGGGCTGGTACGAACGCGCTTGAGCAAACAGAGGAATCCATCTGCATGAATTACGTCACGATTCACTGCGATTGCGCGGAGGGTAAGCATGTCTGACCATCTGGACGAACTGCCGCAACTCGACATCGATTCTTTCCGCGTGCCGGATGCGGGCCAGTTGCGGCCGGCGTCGCCGTCGATGCATCCGCCCCGGCTCCTGCTGCTGTACGGCTCGCTGCGCGAGCGTTCGTTCAGCCGGCTGCTGGTCGGGGAAGCCGCGCGCCTGCTCACGGCGATGGGCGCCGACGTGCGCGTGTTCAATCCGAGCGGCCTGCCGCTGCCGGACGATGCACCCGAGAGTCACCCGAAGGTCGTCGAGCTTCGCGATCTGGTGACGTGGTCGGAAGGCATGGTGTGGTGCTCGCCGGAACGGCATGGCGCGATGACCGGGATCATGAAAGCGCAGATCGACTGGATTCCGCTGTCGATGGGTGCCGTTCGGCCGACGCAGGGCAAGACGCTTGCCGTCATGCAGGTCAGCGGCGGCTCGCAATCGTTCAATGCGGTGAACCAGATGCGCGTGCTCGGGCGCTGGATGCGCATGCTGACCATCCCGAACCAGTCGTCGGTGGCGAAGGCGTTCGCGGAATTCGACGAGGCCGGGCGGATGAAGCCGTCGGCCTATTTCGATCGCGTGGTCGATGTACTGGAAGAACTGGTCAAGTTCACGTTGCTGACGCGGGACGTCGGGCCTTATCTGGTCGATCGGTATAGCGAGCGGAAGGAGAGCGCGGAGGAATTGTCGAAGCGGGTGAATCAGCGGAGTATCTGAACGACGCAGCGGAGGCTGGCGGCGCGCCGTGTGACCGCCCGCGCGCGATTGCCCGTCACTCGTAGATCGGCAGCGCCAGAAACAGCTTGATCACGAGTGCGTTCGCGATGTCGATGAAGAACGCGCTGACCATCGGCACGATCAGGAACGCCATATGCGACGGGCCGAAGCGTGCGGTAACGGCCTGCATGTTCGCGATCGCCGTCGGCGTCGCGCCGAGCCCGAAGCCGCAATGGCCGGCGGCGAGCACGGCCGCGTCGTAGTTGCGGCCCATCAGCCGGTACGTGACGAACACCGCGTAGCCGACCATCAGCGCCGTCTGCGCGACGAGCAGCACGAGGATCGGCAGCGCGAGCGATGCGAGATCCCACAGGCGCAGCGTCATCAGCGCCATCGCGAGGAACAGCGACAGGCTCACGTTGCCGAGCAGCGATACCGCATGCTCGGACGGTCGCCAGCCGAACAGCGACAGCCCGTTGCTGACCACCACACCGACGAACAGCACGCACACGAAGGTCGGCAACTCGAACGCGGTGCCGCGGATCAGCGATTCGATCGCCGTGCCGCCCGACAGCGCGATCGCGAACAGCGCGAGCGTGTTGATGAACGCCGACGGCGTCAGCGGTTGCTGTTCCTTCGGATGTTCGAAGCCGTTCGTGTCGCCGGCGATGCCCTGCGGCGCATGCGGTTCGGCGAGGCCGGGTGTCTTGATGTTGCGGGTCAGGAAGCGCGCGATCGGGCCGCCGAGCAACCCGCCGAGCACCAGCCCGAAGGTTGCGCACGCGATCGCGGCTTCGGTCGCCGATTCGAGCCCGTGACGCTCCGCGAACACCTTGCTCCATGCGGCGCCCGTGCCGTGTCCGCCCGACAGCGTGATCGACCCGGCCAGCAGGCCGAGCAGCGGATCGAGGCCGATCGCTTTCGCGAGACCGATGCCGATCGCATCCTGCAGGATCAGCAGGCCGAGCACGACGAGCAGGAAACGCACGAGCATCGGGCCGCCGGCCTTCAGGCTCGACAGCTTCGCGTTCAGGCCGATCGATGCGAAGAACGCGAGCATCAGCGGCGCCTGCATCGACGTGTCGAAGCGGATCTCGGTGCCTGCGAAACCGCGCAGCGCGGTGAGCGCCAGCGCGACGACGAGGCCGCCCGCGACAGGCTCGGGGATCGTGTACGCGCGCAGCACGCCGATGCGGGAAACCAGAAGCTGACCGAGCAGCAGAACGAGCGATGCCGCGACGAGTGTGCCGAAGGTGTCGATTTGCATGGAGCAGATCCTTTCGCTGGTGTGAACGCATTATCCTCGAACGCATGCGGATGGGAATAGCGCATTGAAGTTGTTCTGAAAAACGAATTCAAATGACGACAGGCAACCGGTGCGATTGTTTCCGCTTTGGATCACGGCGGGTGACTGTTGATCCGGATGCGTATGTGCTGCGTCGCGGCAGCTTTCAGGACGGCACGAAAGCCGCTTGCCTCGCACGCATGTTGCGTCGCAACGCAGGAATCGACGCACGCAAAACATGCTGGATTTCATCGGGCTTTCGGCCTGAATTTCCGCGAATGCGGGATGAATTCATCGATGAAATCCCCGATCGAACCGGCTGCGCCGACATTCCTGATCCGGTCTCAAAAAAATAGTTCGCTTTCAATAATCCCGCCTAATATGGGTAAAGGCCCGATTCCGGCGGCCGTGTCTGCGTCTTCTTCTCATTCGATCAGGAGTCCACGCAATGAATCTATCTCATCGACTGGCAGCGGAAATGTTCGGCACGTTCTGGCTGGTGCTCGGCGGGTGCGGCGGCGCCGTGCTGGCCGCCGCCTTTCCGGGTCTCGGCATCGGCTTTGTCGGTGTCGCGCTCGCGTTCGGCCTCACCGTGCTGACGATGGCATTCGCGATCGGGCACATTTCGGGCTGCCACCTGAATCCGGCGGTGAGCGTCGGCCTGACGGTTGCCGGCCGCTTCCCGGCACGCGATCTCGGGCCGTACATCGTCGCGCAGGTGATCGGTGGCGTAATCGGCGCGGGCGTGCTGTACCTGATCGCAGTCGGCAAGCCCGGCTTCGACGTCGTCGCCAGCGGCTTCGCGACGAACGGCTTCGGCGAACGCTCACCCGGCCACTACGCGCTCGGCTCTGCGTTCATCTGCGAAGTCGTGATGACGGCCTTCTTCCTGTTCGTGATCCTCGGCGCGACCGACAAGCGCGCGCCGGCCGGCTTCGCACCGATCGCGATCGGCCTGTGTCTGACGCTGATTCACCTGATCTCGATTCCGGTCACCAACACGTCGGTGAACCCGGCCCGCTCGACCGGCCCCGCGCTGTTCGTCGGCGGCGAAGCGATTGGCCAGCTGTGGCTGTTCTGGGTCGCGCCGATCATCGGCGCGGCGATTGCCGGGGTCATCTATCCGCTGGTGGCCGGGCGCGATTCGGCCGATCGGCTGACGCCGGCGCACGCGCAAGACTAGCGCGGGACGAAGCGGCGTCGGCGCCGAGTCGTTCGACGCCGCGCGATCAGCGTCAGCGTGATGCGCCGATACTGCGATTCGGGCAACTGACGACAGCGTATCGGCGGGTGCCGCGATGACCAATCGGACCAGTCTGATTATGGGTGTTCGCAAGCTCCAGCATTGATGGCCGGCGCTCGTTGACGCGTCGCTGCGCGGCGCAGTTCATGGGGGTGCGCCACGAAGTCGCATGCCCGCGCGCTTGGCTTGTCTCGATATTTTCATTAGGATGATCGCGCGCGTGACCCGGCGCAAGCGATCCGCTGTGTTGCACAGTCACCCGTCTGCTTCGTTTATAAGACTGGTCCGATTGGACGCGACCCGGCGATCGCGATACCCTTCGGTCGCCTGATCAGAACGGGCGGCCCGTCTTTCACCCGTCTGCCATTCGCGTTCGCGACAATGCGGTCTCGTTGCCGAGATCATCGTCGCGCAGCCCATCGTGTTTCACTCGGCGCCAGCCGCGAGCCATCGCGTGCCGGATCGTCACTGCACTGGATACCGACATGCCCCACACCGTCGAACTCGCCGGCGCGATCATCTTCGGTCTCGCGCTGCTGCACACCTTTCTCGCGAAGCGCTTCGAAGTGCTCGCGCATCGTCATCCGCGCCACGCGGGCCTGTTCCACTTTCTCGGCGAGGTCGAGGTCGTGTTCGGCTTCTGGACGCTCGTGCTGCTCGTCGCGATGACGGCGCTCGCGGGCCCGAAGGTCGCGCTCGACTACGCCGAATCGCGCGTGTTCACCGAACCGATGTTCGTGTTCACGATCATGGTGATCGCCGCGAGCAAGCCGATCCTTGACGCGGTCACGGGCATCGTGCTGCGTATCGCGCGCGTGCTGCCGGTCAACACCGAGGTGGCGGTCGTGTGGTTGTCGCTCGCGCTGATTCCGCTGCTCGGCTCGTTCATCACCGAGCCGGCCGCGATGACGCTCGCCGCGCTGATCCTGCGCGACCGGCTGTTCGGTGCGCCGATCAAGGAGCATTGGAAGTACCTCGCGCTCGGCGTGCTGTTCGTCAACGTGTCGGTCGGCGGCACGCTCACCGCGTATGCGGCGCCGCCCGTGCTGATGGTCGCGTCCGCGTGGGGCTGGGACAGCGCGTTCATGGCCGCGCAGTTCGGCTGGAAAGCGCTCGTCGCGGTGCTGATCAATGCGACCGTGCTGACCGCGCTGATGCGCGGCGAGCTTGCCGCCGCGCCCGCGCCGGCTGCGCAACCGGACGCCGTGCGTGTGCCGGTCGGCGTCACGTTGATTCATGTCGGCTTCCTGGTCGGCGTCGTGCTGACCGCGCATCATCCGGTGATCTTCGTCGGCTTGCTGCTGTTCTTCCTCGGCTTCACGCATGCATACGAGCGTTACCAGTCGCCGCTGATGCTGCGCGAGAGCCTGCTGGTCGCGTTCTTTCTTGGCGGCCTCGTCGTGCTCGGCGGGCTGCAGCAATGGTGGTTGCAGCCGATCGTCGAATCGATGGATGCGTATGCGCTGTATGCGGGCGCACTCGGCCTCACCGCGATCATGGACAACGCAGCGATCACCTATCTCGGCTCGCTGATCGCCGGCATTCCGGACGAAGCGAAGTACATGCTCGTCGCGGGGGCGGTCGCGGGTGGCGGTCTGACCGTGATCGCCAACGCGCCGAACCCGGCCGGGCTCGCGATCGTGCGCAAGGGCTTTCATGACGAATCGGTGAGTGTTGGCGGGCTGCTCGCCGCTGCGCTGGTGCCGACGCTCGTTGCGAGCGCGGCGTTGTTGTTCCTTTGAGTTTCCGCATCAAGCAGCGCCGCCGCCGACAGGCGAGCACCTGATCACGACCGGGCGATCAGCGCGTCGCACGCGATGCCCTCAGCGGCCGAACTGCGTATTGACCGCGTCCTTGAGCCGCGCTGCGGTGATCTCGCCCATGTGCGACTCGACCAGCTTGCCCTTTGCATCGAAGAACAGCGTCGTCGGCAGCCCGCGCGATCCGTAGGTCCGCATCGCGCCGAGCGGGCGGTCGAGCAGCACGTGGTCGAAGCGCAGTCCTTTGCTTTCGAGAAACGCGCGCACGGTCTGCGCGTCCTCGCCCTGGTTGATCATCAGGAAATTGATGTCCGGGTAATCGTGCTGCGCCTGCGCCAGGATCGGCATTTCGCGCTGGCACGGCGGACACCAGGTTGCCCACAGGTTCACGACGACCGGCTTGCCAACATAGCTGTCCGGTACGACGGGCGTCGCATCGAGCGTTTCCACGCGCAGCGCGGACAACGGCGCCGCCGCGCGGTCGAACGTCGCGAGCACGCCCTGCGCCGCACCCCATGCGAGCATGCCGGCAGCGATGCCGGCGAGCGCGGGCCGGGCCAGCCCCGGCAGGCGGCGCGAGCGCCAGCCGATATACGCGAGCGCGACCGGCAAGCCGATCCACCAGGTAAAGCCGCCGTCGCCGAGCGCGACGATGGATTTCGGCGCGGCGAAGTAGTCGGGCCACCAGCGTGCGATATAACCGACGCGCGCGGCGATCAGCCCGATCAGCAGCGCGTCGAGCAGCAGGCTGGCCGAGGTCCGGTGCTGGCCCTCGGGACGGTTGCGCTGCGCGAAGCGCGCGACGATCCACGCGATCAGCGCGGCGATGGCGACGGCTACGACCCTGACGGAAAAGGGGCCGATGCTCAGCATGAGAAAGCGTTCATTGTCATTAATCGGATGAGGAATGCGTTGATGATTGACGCCCGGGCGCGCGAAGCGTTCCCGACGCGACGGCATCATCGCGTTTCGATGCGCATGTGCCGCAACGCGGACAGACCGTCGTACCCGCGTTGCCGGATGCGGCGCGGCTGCGCACGTCCGAGTTCGAGCGCGGACGCGACGAGTTCGGCACTCATGATACCGGTCGGCAACACGATGATGCAGGAGCCGCATGCAACCGCACGTAATTCAGACCCGTCCAATTCCCAGATGCGACGTGCTCGTCAACAATAGGTCTACCGGACGGTGTGGTAGCCGGACGGCGTCTCCGTTTGCACGGAAGACCTCTCCTTTACGGCCGCTTCAACGCGGCCGTTTTTTTGCTCGTTCAACCCGGCGGCAACGCTGGTGACGAGCGACCGCCGATACAACAACGACACGGAGGAGTTCATGTCGAATCAGGACGCAGCGATCGACGCCGCCATGCGCGGCGAAACGGTCGCGTCGGCCGCGGGTTGATCGAAGCGTTGCTCGCGACCGTGTCGCTGAAGCTGTGGATGCACCCGATCGGCGGCGGCTTCGTCGGCGATCGCTTCGGCACGCTGAACGTGCTCGGTGCGGCGCTGTTCTGCGCGGCGCTCACATTCGTTGCGTTGATCGTGTTTCCGTCGTTCAACCCGCTTGCGCTGCTCGCGTGCGTGGTGATCGTGATCGGCTTGCCGACCTACGCGGTGCGCGGGCCTGTACTGGAGCGTGCTCGAACGCTGCGATGTGCCGGCGCGTATCACGGGGCTCGCGATCGGGATCATCTCGCTGCTGGGCTATTCGCGCGACGTGTTCCTGCCGCTGTTGAACGGCTGGCTGACGACCGCGTATCCCGGCATGTACGGTTATCAGCTTTATTTCGGCTATGTCGCGGGCGCCAGCGCGGTGGGCGGCGGCGCGTGCTTGTGGCTGAAGGGTATGCTCGAACGTGCAGCGGCCCGATGAAGGTTATTGCGCTCGCAACCTGCGTCGTAGCCGGTGGGTGAGCGCGGCGGTTGCCGCCCGATGGGCAGTGAATCCGAACGACGAGAAGCAGCGGTGCAGGCGCTGGAGATCGGCATCCGCTTCGCTGACTATGGGCGTGCGATCACTAGCCCTTGCCGGCCGCCGCACTGCCGAGCCGGTAGGCCGTGAAGAATTCGTACCACGGCGAGCCCTCCGCAACCGGCACATCGAGCGCCGATGTCCGTCGCTTCAACGCACCGAACACGTCGTTGATGCGAGCCGTCTGCCCAGCGTCGTTGAACGGATAAGGCCGGGATCTTCCCGCCGCGAACGCGCCATACGCGATGGCGAGCAGGCGTGCGCCGTCGTCGGTCGCGGCGATCGATTCGTTGATCGCTTCGGCGAAGCGCGGCCGGTCTTCGGTGCGCGACCCGGACAGGCACAGGAACACGATTGCCGACAGTTCATGCAGATCGTTCCCCTGCAGCAGGCCCGGCAATCGCGCGACGATTCGCTCCACCGGCTCGTCACGCAGCGCATCGCCGAAGTCGAGCACGGCGGTCATCGGATTCCTGTCTGCTTTCAGGCGATCGAGCGCGGGCAGTGTTGCGGACGCGCCGTCCGGCAACGACGGCGAAGCGGATCTCAACGCGTCGGCTACTTGCTGCTTCCATTCCGGAAAGATCATCCGCACGTTGCCGAACTGCTCACCGCCTTCCGCCGCCGGATTCCATCGATAGACGATCGTCCCGCCGCGAATGAACGGCGAATACAGATGCTCGGGCGTTTGCGGCAGCGGCCGCCGGTTGATCGGCAGCCATGCAAGCGTCAACCAGTCGTAGTGTCCCGTCGCGGGCACCGACGGGCTCGAACTCGCGACGACCTGCCACGTGCCGCGGTTCGCATAGCGCCGGCGCGCATCGGGCACCGGGACGGTCTTCCCTTTCGCGGTGTCGAAATACGACGTACCCGTCACGGCTGCGCCGCTGTCCTTGGCGGGCGTGATATCGGCGATGACCCACGACTGGCCGTCGGCCGAGCGATAGTCGGACGGCTTCAGCGTCGCGACGTCGTGCACCATGCGCGTTTCCGCCGCGACGGGGCTCGGGGGCAGATCGGGCGAAACGATGGGGACGGGCGGCATGACGGTTCCTCGGGATCGGGCGTGCGCTGTCGAACGAAGACGGCTCGCCGCGGCGCTTGTGCCAACTCGTATTACTGTATGCCGTCGCTTCGGGAAACGGAACCCGCTCACGCGTTCCGCCGCGTCGGCTTACCATGCGCAACCCGAGCCACGGATGACGAACCCCGATCAGGAGCGCCCATGACCGACACGAAACCGATCATCGCCCACTGGACGCAGGTGGCCGCCCAATGGATCGACTGGGCCGGCACGCCCGGCCACGATGCGTTCTGGAAATACCGCGTGGGCCTTGCGGCCTACATCGGCCGCGACACCGGCCGCGCGCTGGAGATCGGCTGCGGCGAAGGCCGCGTGAGCCGCGAACTGAAGACGCTCGGTTACGACGTGACCGCGAGCGACGCGGTGCCCGCGATGCTCGACGCCGCGCGCCACGCGGATTCCGCGCATCGCTACGAACTGGCCGACGCGGCGTCGCTGCCGTTCGACGCGGCCAGCTTCGATCTCGTGATGGCGTACAACGTGCTGATGGACCTCGACGATATGCAATGCGCGTTGAACGAGGCACGCCGCGTGCTGAAGCCGGGCGGGCTGCTGTTCATTTCGGTCGTGCACCCGTTCCGCGATCGCGGTGGCTTCGCGGGGCCGCAACCCGATGCGCCGTTCGTGCTGAAGGGCAGCTATTACGGGCGTGAGCACTTCGATGGCGTGGAGACGCGCGACGGGTTGTCGATGCACTTTGCGGGCTGGTCGCTGCCGCTGCAGGCGTACATGGAGGCGCTGGAAGCGGCCGGGTTCGCGATCGTGTCCCTGCGCGAACCGCCGCCGGACCATGCCGATACGGACCAGTTGAAGCAGTGGGCGCGCGTGCCGCTGTTTCTGTGGATCAAGGCGCGGCCGGTGGGTTAGCACTGGGGCTGCTCCAACTGGCGTGTTGTACACGGGGGCTGGAAGCCAATACACATTGACGCGTTGAAGTTGTAGCCTCAGGGATACAAAAACCGATGAAAAGGAAGATTTTGTATCCCTCGGGCTACCAGGGCCCGCCGACGCCAGTCATGTTGGCGCAAGACCGGTCGCCATTTCGATACCCATTTACACCCATTAATCCGCTTCGAGAGAATTTCGCGGATTGATCGCGGCCGCTCAGTCGACCACTCACCGCGCTCACCGCGTCAGCTCCTTCCTGTAAACCACGCCCCCCGTTTTTCCCGCGACGGTGTCGTACAGCCGCATCGCCGTGTGATTCGTCTCGTGCGTCTGCCAGTACACGCGTTCGGCGCGATGCCGGCGTGCGGCGTCGTACACGGCCTCGATCAGCGCGCGGCCGACGCCCTTGCCGCGCTCGCTGTCGAGCGTGAACAGATCCTGCAGATAGCAGGTCGGCCCGGCATGCGTCGTGCTGCGGTGATACAGGAAATGCACGAGCCCGACGAGCCTGCTTTCACGTTCTGCGACGAAAGCATGCACGGGTTCGTAGCCGTCGAAGAAGCGCGACCACGTGAGCTTTGTCACTTGCAGCGGCAGCGCGGTATCGTCGAAGCGGCCGTAGAAGCGGTTATAACCGTCCCACAGCGGCAGCCAGTTGTCGTAATCGTCTTCCCGGACCGCGCGTACGGTCAGGCCGGCGTCGGTAGCGTTCATGTGCGCGAACCTTTCGATGAGGGTTGGACGTGTTGCCGGCTCGGCCGGCAAC